>CANMCD010000004.1 GCA_947496185.1 uncultured Tenacibaculum sp. | reverse complement strand
CCAACGCCAGAGTCGATTACCACGACAGATTTAGTAGGTACAGGAACGATCACCGATAGCGGAGAGACCGCGCCTACCATTAGCATAGACGATATTACTGTAGCGGAAGGTGCTACAGCGAACTTTACAACGACTTTAAGTGGTACAGCACAGTACGATGTAACCTTTGATGTAACCACAGGTGATGTTACGGCCATCGGAGGTAGTGATTATACAGTTCAGTCAGGAGTGAGTTATACAATTCCAGCCGGAAGTACGACCGTTGTGATTCCAATAGTAACGATTGACGATAGTGATTACGAGCCGACGGATGAGACCTATAGTGTTACCTTAAGTAATGTAACGATCGGCTCACCAACGCCAGAGTCGATTACCACGACAGATTTAGTAGGTACAGGAACGATCACCGATAGTGGAGAGACTGCGCCTACCATTAGCATCGATGATATTACCGTAGCAGAAGGTGCTACAGCGAACTTTACAGCTACCTTAAGTGGTACCGCTCAATACGATGTCACCTTTGATATAACCACAGGTGATGTTACGGCCATCGGAGGCAGTGATTATACAGGTCAGTCAGGAGTGAGTTATACAATTCCAGCAGGAAGTACTACGGTTGTGATTCCGATTATAACGATTGATGATAGTGATTATGAGCCGACGGATGAGACCTATAGTGTTACTTTAAGTAATGTATTAATAGGTTCACCAACGCCAGAGACGATTACCACGACAGATTTAGTAGGTACAGGAACGATCACCGATAGTGGAGATACCGCACCTACGATTAGTATCGATGATATTACCGTAGCGGAAGGAACTACAGCGAACTTTACGGCTACCTTAAGTGGCACCGTCCAATACGATGTCACCTTTGATGTAACCACAGGTGATGTTACGGCCATCGGAGGCAGTGATTATACAGTTCAGTCAGGAGTGAGTTATACGATTCCAGCCGGAAGCACTACAGTTACCATTTCAATTATTACGATTGATGATAGTGATTACGAACCGACGGATGAGACCTATAGTGTTATGCTAAGTAATGTAACGATTGGTTCACCAACGCCAGAGACGATTACTACGACAGATTTAGTAGGTATAGGAACAATCACTGATAATGGAGATACCGCGCCTACGATCAGCATCGATGATATTACCGTAGCAGAAGGAGCTACAGCGAACTTTACAGCGACTTTAAGTGGCACCGCCCAATACGATGTAACCTTTGATATAACCACAGGTGATGTTACGGCCATCGGAGGCAGTGATTATACAGTTCAGTCAGGGGTGAGTTATACGATTCCGGCCGGAAGTACTACAGTTGTGATTCCGATAATAACGATCGATGATACAATATATGAGCCGACGGATGAGACCTATAGTGTTACGTTAGGTAATGTAACGATTGGTTCACCAATTCCAGAGACGATTACTACGACGGATTTAGTAGGTACAGGAACGATTAGTAGTGATAGTTCGCCAGAAACAGATACCGATGGAGATGGAGTAGATGATTCTGTGGATTTGGATGATGATAACGATGGTATTTTAGATACGGTAGAGCAAAATGGTGATCCCAATAGAGACACTGATGGTGATGGTGTATTTGATCACTTAGACTTAGATAGTGATAGTGATGGTATTTCGGACTTAGAAGAAAGTGGTCATTTATCAGTTCTTGATGTTACAAGAGATGGAAGGCTAGATAGCTTAACAGACAATGATAACGATGGTATAATGGATACAGTAGATTCAGATGCAACGGATAATACAACAGGAATCACTTTAGTTCCTATTGATACTGATGTAGACGGTATACCAGATTTCCAAGAAGTGGATAGTGATAATGATGGGCTGTCTGATTTAGTAGAAGGCGGTAGTTCAGCATCTTTAGACACTAATTCTGATGGAGTATTAGATAACTTGATAGATAGTGATGGAGATGGTATTGCAGATAATGTTGATATAGATACAGGAGGATCCGTGCCAAGTACGCCAGATACTGATAGTGACGGGGTAGATGATTATAGGGATTTAGATAGTGATAGTGATGGTTTGAATGATGTTGTTGAAGCGGGAGGTTCTGATACAAATAATGATGGTCAAACAGACAGTACGAATCTTACAAGTGGAACAAATCTACCAGATACAGACACGGATGGTATACCAGATGTATTAGAGCCAAATAATCCTAATTTACCAAGTAGTTTGGATGTTGATGGTAATGGTATCATAGATGATTTAACAGATGTAGACGGTGATGGTATTGCAGATGTTGTAGACGGGCTTCCAAATAATTTTGGAGATGCTATTACTATTGATACTGATGGAGATGGAATTGAAGACTCTTCTGATCAGGACGATGATAATGATGGAATATTGGATGTAGTAGAACAAGACGGTAATGCAAGTAGGGATACTGATGGCGATGGTATTTTTGATCATTTAGATTTAGATAGTGATGGAGATGGTATTTTAGATTTAATAGAAAGTGGTCAAGACATGTCATTAGATGCTGACGGTGATGGAAGGTTAGACAGTGTAATTGATATTGATCTGGATGGTATTGTAGATGTAGCAGATGCAGATGATAATGATACTACAGCAGGAGGAACAGTAGTGCCTGTTAATACCGATGGTGATGCTTTTCCAGATTTCCAAGAAGTAGATAGTGATAATGACGGTATTTCTGATTTAGTAGAAGGAGGTGTGGATATTACTTTAGATTTTGATAATAATGGTGTTATAGACTATCATGTTGATGTCGATGGAGACGGAGTTGTAGATAGTTTAGACCCAAACAAAGGAGGTATTCCAGCTTCAGTACCAGATACTGATGCCGATGGAGCGCCAGATTATCAAGATGTTGATAGTGATGGAGATGGTATTTCTGATTTAGTTGAAGGAGGAACTGATGGAGATTTAGATGATGATAATGACGGCATGCTAGATGATTTAGCAGATGCTGATGGAGATGGAATGGTAGATATAGTTGATCCAGATAGTGGAGGAGATGCGGCTTCAATACCAGACACCGATGGTGATGGAACACCAGATTATCAAGATTTAGACTCAGATGATGATGGATTGAGTGATGTGACAGAAGGAGGAGGAGAAGATTCAAATCAAGATGGACAAATTGATACAAATAATACGTTAGTTAATGGTACAGACTTACCAGATATAGATAACGATGATATTCCTGACTATCAAGATGCAGATATTGTACCGTGTTTAACAATTTATAACGAATTTTCTCCTAATGGAGATGGTGATAACGAAACGTTTATAATTACATGTATAGAAGATCCTGCATATAAGGATAATAGATTGCAAATCTATAATCGTTGGGGTAACCTAATATATAGTAAAGAGGGGTATGATAATAGCTGGAACGGAGAGTCTTCAGCTAGATCAAGAACTATATTAAAAGACGATAAATTACCTTCAGGAACGTATTTCTACTTGTTAGAAATTGGAAATGAGAAAATACCAAGAAAAGGATGGGTATATATAAATAGATAAAAAAACAACAAATAAACTTCTTATAAATGAAAATGAATAGGATATTACAAATTATAATTTTATTGGTTTCAGTATCGTTAACCAATGTGATTTTTGGTCAACAAGACCCTCATTATACACAGTACATGTTTAATACAATGAGTGTAAATCCAGCATATGCAGGTTCAAAGGGACATAGTGTGCTTAATTTATTATCTCGTACACAGTGGGTAGGTGTAGATGGTGCTCCTAAAACGCAAAATTTAAGTTTTGATACACCACTAGGCTATAGTGGGGTAGGGTTGGGTGTCAACCTTGTTCATGATGCTATTGGTCCAGCTAGAGAAACGTATATCGATGCAAATGCATCTTATACAGTAAGATCAAGTTATGAAGGTAATTTGGCGTTTGGACTTAAGTTAGGAGGACGGCTTTTCAATGTAAATTGGGAAAGAGGTATATATCGAGATAAAGGAGATAAGCAGTTATCTGAACCAATTAATAAATTTTTACCCACGATAGGAGCTGGAATCTATTATTATAAATCTAATTGGTATGTAGGGTTAGCAGTTCCTAATATTATAAGATCAGATCATTACGATGATGTACTTGCAGGAGGAAGTGTCGCAACAGAACGTATGCATTATTTTTTTATAGCAGGTTATGTGTTTGATTTAAATGAAAGTATCATGTTTAAACCAGCACTTTTGACCAAAGCAGTACATGGTGCACCCTTGTCAATTGATATTTCTGCTAATTTCTTATTTAATGGAAGATTTAGAGCAGGAATAGGATGGAGATGGGATGACTCAATAAGTGCTTTAGTAGGTTTTCAGGTAAACAGATTTTTTCAAATAGGGTATGCTTATGATTTAACAACCTCAAACTATACAAATTATACTTCAGGGACGCACGAAGTAATGTTGCGTTTTGAATTATCAGAAGGACTGTCTATGAAGTCTCCAAGATTCTTTTAATTGACAAAATGAAATGATGAAGCGAATAATATTAATTTTATTATTGTTGTCCACTCTATTGATACATGGGCAGCGGAAATATGCTGCGGAGAAGTATTTTAATGATTATTCTTATAAGAAATCTGCTGAGTTATATCAACGATTATATGATAAAGGTGATAAATCGTATTTGGTGCTAAGCAGGTTGGCAGACTCCTATTATTATACTTTTTCTTATGAAAAATCAGAGGAAGCTTATAAAGAGTTAACAGCGTTGTATAAAGAATCAGTTTCTCCAAAACACATATTTAGATATTCTCAGGTGTTAAAGAGTAATGGAAAGGTCAAAGATTCTGATGGGTGGCTTTTAAAACTAAAAGAGTTAAACGGGGATGATAGTAGAGCTCAGCAATTAGTGTCTAATAAAGGCTATTTTATAACATATACGAATAAACCCAAGACCTATGTGCATATTCATAATGTGTCCATAAATACAGAATACTCTGACTTTGGTGGTTTTCTTTATGATGAAGATTTTTATTTTTGGTCTTCACGTCCTAGTGGAAATAATAGCGAACTATATGGGTGGAATAATCAACCTTATCTGAACATATATAAAGCAAAACAAGCAACATTTGGAGATCAAGAGGTAATTGATTTAAGCGAGGTAAGTCAAGTGCCGTCTATAAATAGTAAATATCACGATTCGAATATTATTCTTACAAAAGATGGAGAAACGATGTATTTTACGAGAGCTAATTATCGTAGAAAAGGAAAGAATATTGTAGATAAAAAGGGAAGAGCTCATTTAAAACTATTAAAAGCAAAGAAAATTCAAAATGGTTGGGGGCTTATAGAGGAATTACCTTTTAATAATAAAGCATACTCAGTAGGACACCCTGCTTTAAGTGAAGATGAGAGAACTTTATTCTTTGTGTCTGATAGGCCTGGAGGTTATGGTGAAACGGATTTGTATAAAGTTAGAATTTTGGAAGATGGTAGTTTTGGAGAGCCAGAAAATCTTGGGGATACTATTAATACAGAAGGTCGAGAGATGTTTCCTTTTGTAAGGAAAGACAAATTATTTTTTGCTTCTGATGGACATATAGGTTTAGGCGCTTTAGATGTTTTTGAATCAAAGATAGAAGAGGAAGGGTATACCATCCCTATAAATTTAGGAGAACCTATTAATGGGCCGATGGATGATTTTGGATTGGTTATGAATAAAGAAGGAACTGCAGGGTATTTTTCTTCAAATCGAAAAGGAGGTAAAGGAGATGATGATGTTTATAGTTTTAAGATTTATAAATGTAATGGAGATATAAGCGGAATAGTATCTGATTCTAAAACAGGAAAACCTCTAAATGGTGTGTTGATAGCGCTGCTAGATGAAGAGGGAGAGCCTGTGTTGAAACAGAAAACAAAAGAAGATGGAAGCTATAGTTTTACACAAGTAAATTGTGACAAAAAGTTTGTGCTGACCACTTTTAAAAATGATTATAAGTCAGCTAAAAAAAACTTGATAACGAAAGGGATCAATCAAAAGAAACTTGAAAGTAATTTGACGATTGATCCATTAATTTTTGAAGGGAAGATTGTAATTAATCCAATTTATTTTGATTATGGATCACATAAGGTAAGAGACGATGCAGCTAATGAATTGGAAACTGTTGTTAGTGTAATGAAGAATTATCCTGATATGATAATAAAAATAGAATCTCATACAGATAGTCGTGGAACGTACAATTTTAATAAAAGACTTTCAGATAGAAGGGCAAAAGCAACAAGGGACTATATTTTATCAAGAGGTATTGAGAAGCATAGGATAGAGAGTGCTATTGGTTATGGTGAATCTAAACCTTTAAACGATTGTTATAAAAAGAAATGTACAGAAGAACAACATCAACAAAACAGAAGATCCTATTTTATTATCGTGAAAAAATAAAATTATTTTATAAAAGATATAGTTTTTGTTATAATTATATATAGTTTATCCATTTCCTCTAAATTTTACTATAGAAAATTTAGGGGAAATTTTTTAGTTCCTAACTAAGGATAAACAAAATAAATAGTTATTTTTTAACTTTTTATCATAAGGGTTGTGGTATTTTAAAAAAAACACTAGTAAAATTATTTTTGTTAGGTGTATTTTGTTAATAAATGTTAAATTATTACATTTGTTGTTAAGGGGTAAGTTAAAGGTTAAGCCATATTTATTAAATATTGGTTTATTGTCTTGGCTATTAGAATAGTTCTTCAAACTTTAAAATAAACTCCATTTCGTACTTCTTAAAATATTTTAATAAATAATTTAAGTGGATTTTTTCGCCTTTGTTCCCAACTACTAAATACACTTTCCAGATTCTTTTTTGGTAGAATTTTAATATCAGCCTTGTTATAACCTGTTAACATTTTCGCTGGTATAGGGTAGAGTGAATCCATTATTAAGAACCATTATTAGCGTTGGAATTAATTAAATGGAGGTTTTATTCATTTGAATTAAAAAGGGGTAAGTGAAAATCTAAAGTTATGTTTGGGGGCTTTCTGTTAAAATTGAGAAGAGAATTTAAAGTTCTATTGCTATGTGTTTTTTTAATTGTGTTTTTTCAATCGTTTTTACATGCAAAATCGTACAAAGAAGATATCAGTAATCGATCAAAAATTAAGACTTCTTCTATTTCCTATATTGATAGTGGTGTAGAAAACAAGAGTCAATTATCATCTCAATTGGTAGGTGAAAGCCATGTGTTTTATCAGGAAGAGAATTTATTTGGAGAAGCTCCTGAGGAGGTTAAGTTATTTACTCATGGAAAACCAGGTTTGTTGTATATAAATGAGGAATGGTTGGATGAAAAAGAAATTGTACAATGGTTTAAGGAGTTGGATATTAATGATTCAAATTTAAAAAGTATAAGTATATATGGATGCAATTTTGCTAAAGGGCAAAAAGGGAGAAATGCTGTTTCTTATATAGAAAAAGCTTTAGGAGTTTTTTTAGCGGCATCTACAAATATTACAGGAATAGATGGAGATTGGGATTTAGAAATAGGAGAAGAAATGTATCCTCTAGGGTATGTAAACTATACTCATAATTTACAGGATATTAATGGTGTTATTAACGATTATGCTGCGGCAACGAATATATCAGGAACCATTTTTACCGTAGATGATGTATCGGCTTTTGCAGTTGGAGATCTTGTCATGATTATTCAAATGCAAGGGGCGATAATTGATACTTCTGATACGGAGAACTATGGAGATGTATTGGATACAAACGGGGTCGGAACATTTGAACTAACTACGGTAGATAGTGTTTTTTCGAATAATATTGTTTTTACTAGTGTCTCTAACGTTTACGATGTTAATGGTACGGTTCAGGTTATAAGAGTACCTGATTATTCTTCAAATGCGTTAACTACGGTAACGAGTAGAGTAACAGGAAGGCCTTTTGATGGGAGTAAGGGAGGTGTTATAGCATTGAAAGCAGATGTATTACAATTGAACAGAGATATTGATGCATCAAGGTTAGGTTTTAGAGGAGGACGAATTAATGATTCAGATGGAATTGTAGCTGGATTTGTAGGAGCTACTTTAGGAGCTCAAAAAGGAGAAGGAATAGCAAAATTTACTGTAGGAGATAGAAAAAAAGGAAAGCAAGCCAACGGAGGAGGGGCAGGAAACTGGATTAATGCTGCTGGTGGTGGTGGAAGTAATTTTGGTGTTGGAGGAAGAGGGGGAGAATCTAGTGGGAGTAATGTTCCAGAGTCTGGAGGAGTAGGAGGTAATACTTCGGGAGGGTGTGGGAATCCTTATGTCTGGAGGAGTAGGAGGTAATACTTCGGGAGGGTGTGGGAATCCTTATGGTGGAAAAGATCCTACAGAAGTTAGAACTCCCATTATGGGAGGCGGTGGTGGAGCAGGAGACAGTAATAATCAAGGAGTAGCTTTTGGAGGAAATGGAGGCGGAATCATTTTTGTTTTTGCAAATGAAATAATTGGAAATGGTGGAGATTTTATTTCTGTAGGGGGTGCAGGAGCTGTTAGTACCAGAGGAGATGGCTCAGCAGGAGGAGGTGCTGGAGGTAATGCTAATTTGTCTCACTCTTCTGGAGGAGGAGGAGAGGGAGGTACCTTTTTTAAAGTAGGAGCAGATATTCCTGAATCTATAAACTTAAATCTTTTGGGAGGAAGAAAAGAATAGGAGCTCCATCTACAAGTAATGAGCATGGAGGTGATGGAGGGGTGGTGAATATTGACCAAAATCCTATACCAGTAATTGAAGATAATCAAGTTTTTTCGGTACGATTGGGTAATATCTCCAATGGAGATATACTTGCAGGGGTCTCTGATCCTGGTAATGGTGTTGTAGATGCAAATGTTGGATCTGGAACCTCATTAACTAATTGGCAGATAATTGGACCGACTGATTTTATAGGGATATTTAATATAGACGCTACTACAGGAGAATTATCTGTCGGGACAGCTTTAGTGTTAACGCAAGTGAGAGAATATACGTTGTATGTGCAGGTAGAGAATGCTTCGGGAGAAGTTTCTTGTGTTAATGAAGTAAAGGTGAATGTATCTTGTGAATATGGAGAAGTGAGTAACCCGTTAATTTCAGGGGCAATTTCAGCAGCACCAAATGCTAGCACAAGTTGGGGGAGTGTAGACGGGGCGGCAGGGTTACCAGACATAATTTCAACTGCGACAGATGTTGTGGCGAACCGTCTCAGTATGATGTTAGTTTTAATGTAACTACAAGTGATGTTACTGCGGTCTCAGGCAGTGATTATACGGGGCAGTCAGGGGTGAGTTATGCAATTCCTGCGGGAAGTACTACGGTATCAATTCCAGTCTTGACGCTCGATGATAATGTTTACGAACCTGTGGAAGAAACTTATACAGTAACGCTATCAGAAGTTACGATCAATTCTCCCGTTCCAGAAGAGATTACAGTTACAGATTTAGAAGGTATAGGAGGTATTACCGATAACGGTACGGACACCACACCGACGATTAGCATTGACGATGTTACGGTTTTAGAAGGGACAACGGCTACTTTTACTGCAACGTTAAGTAATCCGTCTCAGTATGATGTTAGTTTTAACGTTACTACGGGTGATGTTACTGCGGTCTCAGGCAGTGATTATACGGGTCAGTCAGGGTTGAGTTATGCAATTCCTGCGGGAAGTACTACGGTATCAATTCCAGTCTTGACGCTCGATGATAATGTTTACGAACCTGTGGAAGAAACTTATACAGTAACGCTATCAGAAGTTACGATCAATTCTCCCGTTCCAGAAGAGATTACAGCTACAGATTTAGAAGGTATAGGAGGTATTACCGATAACGGTACGGACACCGCACCTACGATTAGCATTGACGATATTACGGTTTTAGAAGGGACAACGGCTACTTTTACTGCAACGTTAAGTAATCCGTCTCAGTATGATGTTAGTTTTAACGTTACTACGGGCGATGTTACTGCGGTCTCAGGCAGTGATTATACGGGTCAGTCAGGGTTGAGTTATGCAATTCCTGCGGGAAGTACTACGGTATCAATTCCAGTCTTGACGCTCGATGATAATGTTTACGAACCTGTGGAAGAAACTTATACAGTAACGCTATCAGAAGTTACGATCAATTCTCCCGTTCCAGAAGAGATTACAGTTACAGATTTAGAAGGTATAGGAAGCATTACCGATAACGGTACGGATTTAGCACCGACGATTAGTATTGACGATATTACGGTTTTAGAAGGGACAACGGCTACCTTTACTGCAACGTTAAGTAATCCGTCTCAGTATGATGTTAGTTTTAATGTAATTACAAGTGATGTTACAGCAGTTTCAGGTAGTAATTATGCGGATCAGTCAGGGTTGAGTTATACGATTCCTGCGGGAAGTACTACGGTATCAATTCCAGTCTTGACGCTCGATGATAATGTTTACGAACCTGTAGAAGAAACTTATACAGTAACGCTATCAGAAGTTACGATCAATTCTCCCGTTCCAGAAGAGATTACAGCTACAGATTTAGAAGGTATAGGAGGCATTACCGATAACGGTACCGACTCCGCACCTACGATTAGTATTAACGATGTAATAGTGCCAGAAGGAGCAACGGCCAATTTTACGGTTAGTTTAAGTAATGCTTCACAATCAGATGTGACATTTGAAGTTAGTACTACCAATATCACGGCAATAGAAGGAGTTGATTATATAAGGCAGGTAAATACTAACTATACGATTCCTGCTGGAAGTACTGTTGTGAATATTTCTGTAGGTACACTTGATGATAATATTTACGAACCAGAAGATGAAACGTATGCTGTTGTATTGAGTAATGTTAGGATTAATTCGGTAATTCAAGAATTAATTACGGCTACAGATTTAGAAGGAATAGGAACCATTACCGATAGTGGAGATCAGGTTCCTAGTATAAGTATTGATGATGTCACTGTTGAAGAAGGAGAAATTGCGGATTTTACCGTTAGCTTGACTAATGCTTCTCAGCATGACATAACTTTCGAAGTTATTACTTCAGATGTGATGATTATGTGTCTCAAAACGGAGTCGTATATACGATTCCTGCGGGTAGTACCACTATCAAAATTTCTGTAATAACTATAGATGACTTGGAGCATGAACCAATTAATGAGACCTATACGCTTACAATGAGTAATGTAACGATTGGTTCAACAATACCTGAAACTATAACTACAACAGATTTGAGTGGAATAGGAACTATTGTTGATAATAATGATAGTTTACCTACTATAAGTATTGATGACATTGTTGCTAATGAAGGAAGTGTAGCTCTTTTTACAGTAACTCTAAGTAACGCTTCTCAATATGGAGTTACTTTTCAAGTGGATACTAGTGACGGGACAGCAGTTGGAGGAAGTGATTATTCTATAATGAGCGGAGAGGAGTTTTTTATTCCAGCAGGGAATACTTCTGTAGTGATTCCTATAGCTATTTTAGACGATAATGTATACGAGCCAGATGATGAAAATTATATTGTAACGATAAGTAATGCACAAATACATTCACCCGTTATTCAAGAGATTACAACAACAGATTTGGTAGGTGTAGGAATTATTACCGATAATGGTGATATTGCACCAACCATTAGTATAGATGATACCATAGTTGAAGAAGGGGAGATAGCGAACTTTACGGTAACATTAAGTGCTACTACACAATATGATGTAACTTTTGAAGTGACTACAGAGGATGGTAAAGCAGTAGAAGGAGAAGATTATATAGCGCAAAAAAATATTAATTATACCATTCCCAAAGGAAGTATTACGGTGACGATTCCTGTGACTACCGTAGATGATAACCTTTACGAATCTAGAGAGGATTATATATTGAAATTAGGTAATGTGAGTATTAATTCACCCGTTCCAGAAGCCATTGTTTTATCCGATTTAGAAGGAAGCGAAAATGTTTTTGATTTAGACGATGATAATGATGGAATAGTAAGCGTTGTAGATACTAACTATAATGATATTACGGCAGGAGGAAGTGTTTTGCCTATAGATACCGACAATGATTCTGTTATAAACTCGCAAGATTTAGATAGTGATAATGATGGTATACCTGATTTGATAGAGGGTGGTACGGATCGTGCTTTGGATGAAAATAATAATGGGGTTATAGATAATCAAACGGACACAGATGGAGATGGAATAGTCGATGTTGTTGATCCAGATAGTGGAGGAAGTCTCGCAACGATTCCTGATACCGATACTGATGGGGTTGTAGATTATCAAGATTTGGATAGTGATAATGATGGGATTTCTGATTTGATAGAGGGTGGTACGGATCGTTCTTTAGATAGCGAAAGTGATGGTGTTTTAGATACGTTGATAGATGACGATGGAGACGGAATGCTCGATGCTGTAGATATATATAGTCAAGGGGTAGCAGTCACGGTTCCAGATACTGATGGAGATAATACTCCAGATTATCAAGATGTAGATGCGGATAATGATGGTATTTCAGATGTGGTGGAAGGTAATGTTGACAGAGCAGGTTCTTTAGATGCCGACAATAATGGTGTATTGGACGAGCAAATGGATACCGATGGAGATGGAATGTTTGATGTGGTTGATCCTGATAATGCAGGTATCACTGTAACCGTGCCCGATACTGATTTAGATGGTGTTCCTGATTATCAAGATTTAGATACTGATAATGATGGATTGAGTGATGTTGTTGAAGGGGGAGGAGATGATATCGATCAAAATGGGCAAATTGATACCAATAGTTTGGTAGATGGAACAAATTTACCTGATAGTGACCAAGATAGTGTGCCTGATTTTAGAGATATAGATATAGTTGCCTGTTTAACTGTATACAATGAATTTACTCCGAATGGAGATGGAGAGAATGATACGTTTATAATTACATGTATCGAAGAGGATAAATACAAGAATAATAGACTTGAAATATACAATCGTTGGGGAGTAATGGTTTACAGTAAGATTAGGTATGACAACAGTTGGACAGGTACTTCAACAGGACGTCTAACCATTGGTGGAGATAATAAACTACCTTCAGGAACTTATTTTTATTCCTTAGATGCTGGGGATGGAAGTGAACCAAAAGTAGGTTGGGTATATATTCATAGGTAATAAAAAGAAAACATAACAGTGATGAAAATATATCAAATAACAGTCTTATTAATGATAGCATTGTTGTCGAATGCGATGATGGGGCAACAAGACCCACAATATACCCAATATATGTACAATACAATGAGTGTTAATCCAGCTTATGTAGGATCTAAGGGGCATGGAGTGTTCAATGCCTTAGGGCGAATTCAATGGGTAGGAGTTGAGGGGGCTCCAGAAACACAAACATTGAGTTATGATACACCTTTGAAGTATAGTGGTGTTGGGTTTGGAGTAAATATTGTTAATGATATCATTGGACCAGCTAGAGAAACGTATTTGGATTTAAATGTTTCGTATACAGTTCGTACTAGTGAAGATACAGACTTAGCTTTTGGAATGAAATTAGGAGGTAGGTTATTTAATGTTGATTGGAAAAAAGGTATATATATAGACAAAAATGACAATCAATTGGCAGATCCCATTAATAAGTTTCTGCCTACTGTTGGCGCAGGAATTTATTATCATAGTTATAATTGGTATTTAGGATTGGCGGTTCCTAACATGTTAAGAACAGATCATTATGGTGATGTCATAGCAGGAGGTAGTGTAGCTACCGAACGTATGCATTATTTTTTTATAGCAGGTTATGTGTTTGATTTAGAGGAAAATATTAAATTTAAGCCCGCAATACTTACCAAGGTGGTAAGTGGAGCACCATTATCTTTAGATATTTCAGTAAACTTTTTATTTAATGAAAAGTTTAGAACAGGACTCGCATGGAGATGGGACGATTCGATAAGTGCCTTGATTGGGTTTCAATTAAATAATGATTTTCAAATAGGGTACGCTTACGATTTAACCACTTCGAATTATAGTAATTACAATTCAGGAACACATGAGATTATGTTACGTTACGAATTGTCAGGCGGGTCACCTATGAAATCCCCCAGATTCTTTTAATTGATGAAAACTATAAAACATGAAACAAACATTACTAACTTTTTTGTTGCTATTTAGTCTATTGCTACAAGGGCAACGAAGGTATGCAGCTGATAGGTATTTTGAAGAATATGCATTTAAAAAATCAGCAGAACTTTATCAGATACTGTATGATAGAGGAAACAAGTCGTATGAAGTCATAAGTAAGTTGGGGGACTCTTATTATCATACAGTGTCTTTTAAAATAGCAGAAAAAATATATGAAGAATTACTAGATCGATATGAAGATGTGATTTTACCAGATCATTTGTTTCGATATGCACAAGTATTGAAAAGTAATGGAAAAATAAAAGAGTCTGATACTTGGATGCTCAAATTAAAGGATATTGATGGTAGTGATAGTAGGGCTATTGATTTGGCTTCAAATAAGGATTATTTTTCGAATTATACAAATATGCCCAAAACTTATGTGCATATTCATAACTTATCGATTAATACAAAATACTCAGATTTTAGTGGCTTTGTTCATGACGATACGTTTTATTTTTGGTCGACTCGCCCCAGCTCAAAAAAAGAAGAACTTTATAAATGGAACAATCAACCTTATTTAAATATTTATAAGTCAGAACAAGTGCCAATAGGAGAAAAGGTAGTGTTGGATGTAGAGAAGCCTGATCCTATGACCTCTTTAAATAGCAAATATCACGATTCAAACCTTGTTATAACAAAAGATGGGCAAACGATGTATTTTACACGAGCAAACGAACGGAGGGGGAGATCGAGAAGAAACAAAAAAGGGATTGCACATTTAAAGATATTTAAAGCGAAATTGACGACAAAGGGATGGAGTAAAATTGAAGAATTGCCTTTTAACAATAAAGATTATTCTATCGGACACCCAACGTTGAGTGAAGATGAAAAAACTTTGTTTTTTACTTCAGATAAACCAGGAGGGTATGGAAGTACAGACCTATATAAGGTTGCTATTATGGAGGATGGGAGTTATGGCGAGCCAGAGAATTTAGGAGATACGATTAACACAGAAGGAAGAGAAATGTTTCCTTTCGTAGCTTCAAATGGAAAGTTGTTCTTTTCTTCGGACGGGCATATAGGTTTGGGTGCGTTGGATATATTTCAAACAAATTTGAAAGAAGGAAAGTTTACCAAACCACAAAATTTAGGAGAACCTATAAATGGGGCATTAGACGATTTTGGATTTGTAATGAATCAAGAAGAAACAGCAGGGTATTTTTCATCCAATCGAAAAGGAGGGAAAGGAGACGATGATATTTATAGTTATCAACTATACAATTGCAAAGGTGTTATTAGTGGACTTGTTACAGATGCAAAGACAAAAGGTCCTGTAGGTAAAGTAACAATAAGAATACTTGATGAAAAAGGCAATCAATTATTTAAGCAAGTAACCAAAGAAGACGGAACCTATAGTTTTGATGAGGTCGAATGCGAAAAAAAATATGTAGTAGTTGCAGCAAAAGAAGATTATAAATCTTCCAAAAATGATGTGTACATATCCGAAGACGATGATCGAACGTTAAAAAACGATTTTGTAATTGATCCTTTAATAATAGATGGTAAAATAGCGATTGATCCTATTTATTTCGATTATGGTTCTTTTCAGATACGAGAAGATGCCGCTTATGAGTTAGAAAAAGTTGTTAGTGTTATGAAAAATTACCCTGAAATGATTATAAAAATTGAGTCTCATACAGACAGCCGCGGGACATACATGTTTAATAAAAGGCTGTCTAATAAAAGAGCCATTGCAACGAGAGATTATATTGTATTTAGAGGGATCGAATTACAAAGGATACAAAGTGCCAAAGGTTATGGAGAGTCACGACCAATAAATGATTGTAACAAAAGAAAATGCAGTAAAGAAGAACACCAACAGAACAGAAGATCTTACTTTATTATTATAAAAAAAGGAACAAGTATTACCGATTAGGAAGTTCAAAAAATATAAATTATAAAAAACACAAAGAAACACCGCTGAAAAGGGGTGTTTTTTCATTTGTCAGCAACAAGAATTACTAGAAAATATGTAATTTCGCACATTCGATAAATTTATAATGACAAAAAATGAGTAAAAGGTTCACTGAATACAAAGGATTGGATTTACCAAAGGTAGCAAAAGAAGTACTTAACTATTGGGAGGAAAATAACATCTTTGAAAAAAGTATTACCAGTCGTGAAGGAAATGAGCCATTTGTGTTTTTTGAAGGGCCACCTTCTGCCAATGGTTTACCTGGAATTCACCATGTGATGGCGAGAGCTATTAAAGATATTTTTTGTCGATATAAAACTCAAAAAGGATTTCAAGTAAAAAGAAAAGCAGGATGGGATACTCATGGGTTGCCTATCGAATTGGGTGTTGAAAAAGAATTAGGAATTACCAAAGAAGATATTGGGACTAAAATAACCATTGAAGAATACAATAAAGCTTGTAAAGAAGCTGTGATGCGTTATACTGATATTTGGAATGACTTGACACAAAAAATGGGGTATTGGGTAGATACAGAAGATCCGTATATAACCTATAAGTCTAAATATATGGAGTCAGTTTGGTGGTTGTTAAAACAAATATATAATAAGAATTTATTGTATAAAGGGTATACAATCCAACCTTATTCTCCTAAAGCAGGAACAGGGTTGAGTTCACATGAACTAAATCAACCTGGAACTTACCAAGACGTAACCGATACCACCATAGTAGCACAGTTTAAGACGGTTAAAGAGACATTGCCCGATTTTTTACAGTGTGAAAATGATGTGTATTTCTTAGCATGGACTACCACACCTTGGACTTTACCAAGTAATACAGCTTTAACGGTAGGACCAAAAATTGAATACGTATTGGTAAAAACGTACAATCAATATACATTCGAATACTCTCAAGTAGTATTGGCTAAAAATCTAGTAAGCAAACAGTTTTCAGGAAAATATTTTGAAGCAACATCTGAAGAAGATTTTAAACAATACGAAAAAGGAGCAAAGAAAATTCCTTATATCATTGAAAAAGAATTTATAGGAAAGGATTTAGTAGGCATTCGATACGAGCAATTATTAGATTATACACTTCCATATCAAAATCCTGAGAATGCATTTCGAGTGATATCAGGAGATTTTGTAACAACAGAAGATGGAACAGGTATCGTACATACAGCCCCAACTTTTGGAGCAGATGATGCTTTGGTAGCGAAACAAGCGACACCAGAAATACCTCCTATGCTAGTATTAGATGAAAATGAAAACCCTGTACCGTTGGTAGATTTACAAGGAAAGTTTAGACCAGAGTTAGGAGCATTGGCAGGGAAGTATGTAAAGAATGAATACTATGCAGAAGGAGAAGCACCTGAAAAATCAGTAGATGTAGAAATAGCAATCAAGCTTAAAACAGAAAATAAAGCATTTAAGGTTGAAAAGTATGTGCATAGTTATCCAAATTGTTGGCGTACTGATAAACCTATATTATATTATCCACTAGACTCATGGTTTATTAAGGTAACAGACATAAAAGATAAAATGTTTGATCTTAATGAAACGATTAATTGGAAGCCAAAATCTACTGGGGAAGGACGTTTTGGAAATTGGTTAAAAAATGCCAATGATTGGAATTTATCACGTTCTCGTTTCTGGGGAATACCTTTACCTATTTGGAGAACAGAAGACGGAACAGAACAGTTGTGTATCGGTTCGATAGAAGAATTAAAAGCAGCGATAAAAAAATCAGTAGCTGCGGGGTTCATGTCAGAAGATATTTTTGCTGATTTTGAGGTAGGTAACATGTCAGAAGAAAACTACGATAAAGTAGATTTGCATAAGAATGTCGTAGATAAAGTAGTATTGGTTTCTAGCAATGGAACCCCAATGTACAGAGAAAGTGATTTAATAGATGTTTGGTTTGATTCAGGTTCAATGCCTTATGCACAATGGCATTATCCTTTTGAAAATAAAGAACTGATAGAGAATAATGAAAGTTATCCAGCAAACTTTATTGCTGAAGGAGTTGATCAGACCAGAGGGTGGTTTTATACATTACATGCCATTGGTACTATGGTGTTTGATTCTGTAGCCTATAAGAATGTAGTATCAAATGGTCTAGTACTTGATAAGAACGGTCAAAAAATGTCTAAGCGATTAGGGAATGGAGTAGACCCATTCAAAACATTGAATGATTATGGGGCAGATGCTACACGCTGGTATATGATATCAAATGCGAACCCTTGGGATAATTTAAAGTTTGATATTGCAGGAATTGAAGAGGTGAAGCGTAAGTTTTTTGGTACATTGTACAATACTTACTCTTTCTTTTCTTTATATGCAAATATTGATAATTTTACCTATAGTGAAGCAGTGATTCCTTTAGAGGAAAGACCTGAAATAGATCGTTGGATTCTATCAGAATTAAACACACTTGTTAAAAAAGTAGATGAGTTTTATGCCGAATACGAGCCTACCAAAGCAACTAGGGCTATTTCAGACTTTGTACAAGATCATTTAAGTAACTGGTATGTACGTCTATGTAGAAGGAGATTTTGGAAAGGAGAGTATGCACAAGATAAAATTTCAGCCTACCAAACTTTGTACGACTGTATGCTAACAGTAGCAAAATTAAGTGCACCTGTAGCTCCATTTTTTATGGACAGACTGTATAAAGACCTAATCGATGCTACGGAAAAAGAACATTTCGAAAGTGTTCATTTGGCAACGTACCCTACCTTTAATGCCTCTTTTGTCAATCATTCTTTGGAGCGAAAAATGAAAAACGCACAAACAATTTCCTCTTTAGTTTTATCACTAAGAGCCAAAGAAAAGATAAAAGTTCGTCAACCTTTACAGAAAATAATGATTCCTGTATTAGATGAAATTCAAAAAAAAGAGATACTAGAAGTAGCTGATTTGATAAAATCTGAGGTAAATGTGAAGGAAATACAGCTACTAGACGACGCATCTGGAATTTTAGTTAAGCAAATCAAACCAAACTTCAAAGCATTAGGCCCAAAATTTGGTAAAGACATGAAGTTAATTTCCAATAGCATAAAATCTTTTTCTCAAGAAGAGATTGCAAAAATTGAAAAAGAAGGAGAGATATTTGTGGAAATTAATAATAAAAGTATTAAATTAGATTCCAATGATGTTGAGATTTCATCAAAAGATATCGAAGGATGGTTGGTTGCAAATGCAGAAGGGTTAACGGTTGCTTTAGATGTAACAATAACAGATGAGCTACGAAAAGAAGGCGTAGCTAGAGAACTTATAAACAGAATTCAAAATGCTCGGAAAGACTCAGGTCTTGAGGTAACAGATAAAATAAAATTAACCTTTTTAAGCTTTGCTGATCTGCAAGAATCGGTATTGGCTAACGAATCTTACATCAAGGCGGAAACATTAACTAATGAATTGGTTTTTGTGGAAGCTTTAGAAAATGGTATAGATATTGAGTTCGATACCATTAAAAGTAGAATGTTAATTGAAAAATTATAGCATTATGGATGACATTAAAGTAAGGTATTCTGATGGTGACCTTCAGAATTTTAAAGAAATTATTTTAGAGAAAATAAACAAAGCTGAGCAAGATTTAAAACAGTTACAGGATTCTTATAAAAATGGAGCTGATAACGGTACCGATGATACTTCGCCAACATTTAAATCGTTTGAAGAAGGATCTGATACCATGGCAAAAGAAGCCAATATGCAGTTAGCAATAAGACAAGAAAAATTTATTAGAGACCTGAAAAATGCTTTGATTCGTATTGAAAATAAAACTTACGGTGTGTGTAGGGTAACAGGGAAGCTAATACAAAGAGAACGATTAAAACTTGTACCTCATGCAACGTTAAGTATCGAAGCAAAACGTAAACAATAAACAATAAAATATAATAAATCTGAAGACTCCATCTGGGGTCTTTTTTTATACATAATTCTATTTTATTTAAACTAATATCAAATTAGATTGGCTTTTTTAGTCTGGTTATTAGGTGTTTTTATAAAAATCTTCTGTTCTTTTTTATGAAAGGTGTAAACAAAATTATTAACGTAATTTTATAATAAAATCATGCTACAGATCGTATCTTGTAATGCACTACCAATTTGATTATAAAAACAAACTCATAGGTCTTGTTATCGTAATATTGGTATAATATTTAAACTCACACTAAAGGATAATAAAATGAACAAAAAGTTACTAATAGCCAGTTTTACTGGGCTCTTATTAGTTGGTTGTGGTACAACAAAAAAAACGGTAAAAAATGATGTAGCTACTCAGATTCCAGTATCTGTAAAATTAGACGTAAATAAGGTAGTTAACGATCAAGTTCCTGTTACTATTAACCCGGGAAGGTTTACCGTTGATAAAGTAGTGTATCGATTGCCAAGAGTAATACAAGGAACCTATGCTATTGGTGACTATGGAAAATATATAGAAAACTTTAAAGCAATAGATTATAAAGGTAATGCGCTACCAGTGACAAAAGTAGATGTAAATACTTGGGAAATTACCAATGCAATTAAGTTAGATAAGATTGTATATCAAGTAAATGATACTTATGATATAGAAAAAGAAGGAGGGATAGGTAAAGAAACTCCATTTTCACCAGCAGGGACAAATATAGAAGCAACTAATTTCATGCTTAATTTGCATGGTTTTATAGGATATTTTGATTCCTTAAAAAATAATCAATATAAACTTGAAATTGTATCTCCTTCAAATTTCAAAAGAACTGCTGCTTTGCAAGAAACCTCAGTTAAAACAAATGAAGATGGAAGTATAACGTCTAATTATTTTGCACCACGTTATTTTGATATTACAGACAATCCAATGTTTTTTGGAGATTTGGATGTAGAAGAATTTCAAGTAGGAGATATCAAAATAGTTTTAAGTGTATACTCACCTAATAAAAAACATACCGCTAAGAATATTAAAAAAGTGGTAGAAAAAATGATGCAAGCTCAAAAAGCATACTTAGGAAGTATTAACAGCACGAGTAGATATGATATTTACCTGTACCTATCTGATCTTTCTGAAAAGGCACCTAAAGGATTTGGCGCTTTAGAACATCACAAATCAACGGTAGTAGTATTGCCAGAAATGTTACCAGAAGAAGCCTTAGCAAAAAGCATGGTAGATGTGGTATCACATGAATTTTTTCATATTGTTACTCCGCTGAGTGTGCATTCAGAAGATGTGCACTATTTTGATTATCACAATCCAACATTTTCAAAACATCTTTGGATGTATGAAGGTATCACAGAGTACTTTGCAACATTATTTCAAATTAATAGAGGCTTGGTCAAAGAAGCAGAGTTTTACGCAAAGATTATGGAGAAAATAAAAACTTCTTATTCAATGGATGACTCTTTAAGTTTTACCAAAATGAGTGAAAATATACTTGAAGAGCCTTATGCTTCTCAATATATTAATGTATATCAGAAGGGAGCATTGATTGGTATGTGTATCGATATCTTACTAAGAGAAGAGAGTAATGGAAATAGGGGAGTGTTATCACTTATGAAAGAATTGTCACTAAAATATGGAACAGAAAAACCATTTGAAGATGATAATTTGATAACGGAAATTACCGAAATGACCTATCCTTCAATTGGAGCATTTTTAAAGACTCATGTTATTGATGGCGTTCCTATAGCATACGATACATTTTTTGAAAAAGTAGGGTTGAGTTTCGATGAATCTAAAATGGAAACCAATTATATTCAAAATAATGGAACTTTAATTATAGGACTTGATGAGGATACAGGTAGTGTAAAGTTTACAAATGAAGTGAAAAACAACAGCTTTTGGGCTGAAAATGGGGTTTTACCAGGGGATATTATAAAAGAAGTAGAAGGAGAAAAGCTTACAAAAGAAAATGCTAATCAGGTATTTTCAAAAGTATTATTGTGGAATCCAGGGAAAGAAGTAACGTTGAAACTTGACCGAAACGGAACAGAAATTCTTTTTAAAAAGGTCTTAACTCAATCTTATACTGTAGGTAGTGGTTTGGTTGAAAGCCCTAAGGTTACTTTAAAACAAAAAGAACTAAGAAAGGCATGGCTAAAAGGCTAATAAAAGTACTGCATTTAATTATGTAAAATATAAATAAAACAAAGGGTTCTTGAGAAATTTAGCCCTTTGTTTTTTTATTCTATAAAGGAATCAATACTTTTTTTATTTTTGTTTCAATTAAATTTAAAGAATGTCCAAAAAAAGCTTAGCAATTCTAATAGTGGTCTTAGCAATTCTAATAGACCAAATCAGTAAAATTTATGTGAAAACACATTTTACCCTAGGTGAGGAGGTTGTTGTTTTTCACGATTGGTTTAAAATTCGATTCACAGAAAATAACGGTATGGCGTGGGGCTTTGAATTTGGAGGTGAAGTAGGTAAGTTATTTTTAACACTGTTTCGAATCGTAGCAGTAACAGGTATTGTTTATTGGCTTTGGCAAACGATTAAAAAGAAGATACATACAGGTGTCATTATTGCAATCTCACTGATTCTTGCAGGGGCAATAGGTAATATTATAGATTCCGTTTTTTATGGGGTAATATTTAATTCTTCTCATGGACAAGTAGCAAGTTTATTTGCTGAAAACCCATATGGAAAAATGTTTTATGGTAAGGTAGTAGATATGTTATATTTTCCTATTTATGAAGGAGAGAGTTTTACGTTTTTTAATGCTATTTTTAACGGAGCAGATTCATGGATAACTATTGGTGTAGCGTTGCTTTTTATATATAATAAACAAGCTTTTCCTAAAGAAGAATAAGTTTTTTATAAATCGTTTAAAATAGTATTTTAGTATACAGAAATTACTATCGTCAGTTAGATATCTGATACATGATAGTATTATTGCTAACTTATGATACGTTTTTTAAAATACATTGCTATTTTTTTATTTGGTTTTTTGGTCGCTAAGTTTTGGTACGAAGATCGGAAGCAAATAAAACAGCAAGAAACCATCGAGGTATTTTTAAATGAAATCAAAAGCTTACGTAAATTGGTGGTTTTGAAAGGAACATTTTCAGAGTTATACAATTTTTCTGATACCAAGAAGTATTTTTATGATCTTGTTTCTTTTGAAAAAAAAGCTGTTTTGTCTGTCAAAGCAAAGGTAGAAGTAGGGTATGATTTGTCAAAAATTGATATTCAGTTAGATAGTTTAAATAAACAAATAATCATTAACCACATACCTGAAGAAGAGCTCGCCATTATACCTGATATAACTTATTTCGATTTGCAACAAAGTAAATTTAATTCTTTTTCTAAGGATGAGTTAAATAAGTTAAATAAG
Source organism: uncultured Tenacibaculum sp. (assembly GCA_947496185.1). Classification (GTDB taxonomy): domain Bacteria; phylum Bacteroidota; class Bacteroidia; order Flavobacteriales; family Flavobacteriaceae; genus Polaribacter. Next base: position 274,835 of record CANMCD010000004.1, on the reverse strand, counting down.
AAAGCTATAGAGAAAATAAAAGAAACGGTAACGGTAGTAAACTTACAAAAAGAAGCTAAAAAACGCTTATTTGAAGAGCTTTCTAAACTGTATCAACTGTCTAGCGTATATAATTGGAGAGTCGTTAATAACACCTCTTCTTTAATCTCTACACCTAAAGAATTTATAAAGCATTAATATAAAACGTATCTAAGTATATCATTATTTAGGTAAAATATTACTTAAAATACCATAGATAAAGGTGCCTAAAATCGCGCCAACCAATACAATAAGTATAGGAAATACACTATAACCGATCATGACAAATATAGGGCCAGGACATGCACCTGCTAAGGCCCAGCCTAATCCGAAAATAAATCCACCAGCTAACGTCCTGATATATCCCTTTTCTTTATTTTTAATTAAGATGGTGTTTCCTTGATAATCTTTTATAACTTCTTTTTTAAATAAGTAGATAAAAAACATTGATATAGTAACCGCTGTAGCAATGAGACCATACATATGAAAAGATTGAAATTTAAACATTTCATATATCCGAAACCAAGAAATCGCTTCAGATTTACTTAATATGATACCAAAGAGTATACCAATAAAGAAAAACTTAAGATATTTCATATCAACTGAATATTAATGGAAAAAATAACCAGACCATACACAATCCGCCGAGAAAAAAACCAGTAACAGCTATTAAAGAAGGAAGTTGAAAATTACTTAATCCGTTGATAGCATGTCCTGAAGTACAGCCGCCTGCGTACCTAGCTCCAAAACCAATACAGATGCCAGCAATTAATAAAATACTAATGTTTTTTATAGATAAAACGGTAGAATTCCCATAAATTTCTTCTGGAAACATGGAATAACCAATATTTTTAAATCCTATTTTTTCTAAATCCTCGATTGTATTTTGATTTAATTTAATAGGAGTGTCAGTACTTAAATAATTATTGGCTAAAAAGCCTCCGATGATTAATCCTAAAGTAACGATCAATCCCCATTTTTTAGTTTTCCAGTTTTTTTTAAAATACGAGCTATATTTTCCCGCACCAGAAAGTGTACAAATGGTCTCTAAATGTGAAGATACACCAAAATTTTTACCAAAGTAATGAAATAAAAACAGCACAATTCCTATCAATAAACCTGAGGTAAACCAAGACCAAGGGCCAAAGAAAGATTCCATTATAAATAGTTTTTAATTGCTTCGAGGATTTTATTTGTTGCTCCAATATTCTTTTTAACATATTGAAAGTTAGTAGTACCCATAATATTTCTAAGGTTTGAATTAGACTTTAATACTACAAAGCTATCAATTAATTCTTCTTTATTTGTAACCTTTGTAACACTCTTCTCTATGAGTAAATCGTTGGCTTCTTTAAATTTATGATATTTATTTCCGCCAAATACAATCGGAATGCCATAAGTAGCGGCCTCTAATATATTATGAAGTCCTGTAGCCAGTCCACCACCTATATATGCCACGTCTGCATAAGAATAAATTTTAGTTAAAAGTCCGATAGTGTCGATAATAAGTACTTGCTGTTTTTCTAAGGCTACATTTTCTTTTTTTGAAAACAATGTAGTAGGTACTTTGATAGAAGAAGCTAATTCATTTATTTTTTTCTTTTCGATAGTATGTGGGGCAATGATGAATTTTTCATCTTTAGTAGCATGGTTGTTAATATATTCGATCAAAAGTTCTTCATCTTCTTTCCATGTACTTCCTGCTACTATTGTAAATTTATTGTTTTTGAATGTATCTAAAAAAGCTAAGGAATTGTTTTGTTTTAGAATGTCAAAAACGCGATCAAAACGTGTGTCTCCACTTAACGTTACGTTTTCGATATGAATGGTATTTAAAAGTTTCTTTGAAAGCTCATTTTGTACAAAAAAGTGATCAAAAGTTTTTAGTTTATTTCTCATAAAACCACCATACCATTTAAAAAAAGATTGGTTTTCTCTAAAAATACCCGATACTAATATGGTTTTGATCTTTGAAGTTTTAAGCTCATCTAACAGGTTAGGCCAAAATTCATATTTTATAATAACCGCTAACTTTGGATTAGCCATTTTTATAAACTTTTTCATATTTGATTTGGTGTCAAATGGCAAATAACAAATAACATCTGCATGGGGGTAATTTTTCCGAATTTCATAACCAGATGGAGAAAAAAATGTTAGCAGTATAGTATAGTTTGGGTTATTCTTTTTTAATGCCTCTATAATTGGCCTGCCTTGTTCAAACTCTCCTAGAGAGGCGGCGTGAATCCAAACAACGTTATCGTTTTTTTTGATGTTTTTTAGCTGATTAAATACCTGTTTTCTTCCTTTAACAAACAAATGCATCTTATTGTTAAATAGCGCAATTATCTGAAGAATGAAATAGGAGCATCGAATGACAATATTGTATAAAAAACTCATATTGCGAAGGTATATCTTTTTTAGTTTTTTAGACCTAAATGCCGAGTAGTTTGTAACTATTGGGTAATAAAAAAAGCCAGTGAGTAATCACTGGCCTTTGTATGGTTATTTCATTTCAAAATCTTCCATAAACTTGGTCGTATAATTTCCTGATACATAATCAGGGTCGTCCATTAATTGTCTATGAAACGGTATGGTCGTTTTTACTCCTTCAATCACATACTCATCTAAAGCTCTCTTCATTTTATTGATTGCTTCCTCTCTTGTTTGAGCGGTTACAATCAATTTAGAGATCATAGAGTCATAGTTTGGTGGAATCATGTATCCTGCATATACATGCGTATCTACACGAACACCATGTCCTCCTGGAGCATGATAAGAAGATATTTTTCCTGGTGCAGGTCTAAAGCCATTATGAGGATCCTCTGCATTAATTCTACATTCGATAGAATGCAATTGAGGCGTATAGTTTTTACCAGAGATTGGCACACCAGCAGCTACTAAAATTTGCTCTCTAATTAAATCATAGTCTACAACTTCTTCCGTAATAGGGTGTTCAACCTGTATACGGGTATTCATTTCCATGAAATAGAAATTTCTATGCTTATCTACCAAAAATTCAACGGTACCAGCACCTTCATATTTGATGAATTCAGCAGCTTTTACAGCAGCTTCACCCATTGAGTTTCTCAACTCATCTGTCATAAAAGGAGAAGGTGTTTCTTCAGTTAATTTCTGATGACGGCGTTGCACAGAGCAATCTCTTTCTGATAAATGACATGCTTTTCCGTATGAATCACCTACTACTTGTATTTCTATATGGCGAGGCTCTTCAATAAGCTTCTCCATGTACATTCCGTCGTTTCCAAACGAAGCCTTGGCTTCCATACGAGCAGAATCCCAAGCATCACGTAAGTTCTCTACTTTCCAAACAGCACGCATTCCTTTTCCACCTCCACCAGCAGTTGCTTTAAGCATCACAGGGAAGCCCATATCAACAGCTAATTTTTCTGCATCTTCATAGGTGTCTAAAATACCTTCAGATCCTGGGATACAAGGTACACCAGCAGCAATCATGGTTGCTTTTGCAGTTGCTTTGTCTCCCATTTTTTCGATCATTTCAGCAGAAGCACCAATAAACTTTATTTCGTGCTCTTCACATAATTTCGAAAACTTGGAATTTTCAGATAAGAAACCGTATCCTGGGTGAATTGCATCAGCATTTGTAATTTCTGCTGCGGCAATTATATTAGACATTTTAAGGTAAGATTCGCTACTTGGGGCAGGGCCAATACAAACAGCTTCATCGGCAAAACGAACATGTAAACTTTCAGCGTCTGCTTTAGAATACACTGCTACTGTTTTAATGCCCATCTCTTTACAGGTTCTGATTACACGTAATGCAATCTCTCCTCTGTTAGCAATTAATATTTTTTTAAACATAATTAAAAAAAGTTATAATCTTAGATGTTTCAACTTTGAAAAAGATAATTTAGCTTGCGCTAAATACTTTTATTGAGTCTTTAACTATTTATATTTACCGTTATGATGGGTCAACTAAGAATAAAGGTTGGTCAAATTCTACAGGTGAAGAATCGTCAACCAATACTTTTACTATTTTTCCACTAACTTCAGATTCAATTTCATTGAATAATTTCATTGCTTCAATAACACAAACTGTATCACCTGCTTTAATTTCTGTCCCTACTTCTACAAAGTTAGGTTTGTCAGGTGAAGGTTTTCTGTAGAAAGTACCAATTATTGGTGACTTTACAGTAATGTATTTTGAGTTATCGTCAGCAGTGTTAGATTCTGTTACTGGCGCTTGTGCAGCAGGCTGTGCTACAGGTTGTGCTTGCGTAACAACTTGGGGTGCTGCGGCTACAGGTGCAGCTGCCTGAATAATTGTTGTTTCAGGTGTAGAGTTTCCTGTTTTAATGGTAATTTTTAGGTCCTCTACCTCAAGTTTTACTTCACTTGCACCAGATTTAGCTACAAATTTGATAAGACTTTGAATTTCTTTAATATCCATTTTCCTAAATTTAAGTTGTTTGGTTTATGAATTATATGCCCATTTTAAGTAAATAGCTCCCCAAGTGAAGCCACCACCAAAAGCGGCAAAAATTAAGTTATCTCCTTTTTTTAATTCTTTTTCATAATCAGCTAAAAGCAATGGCAATGTAGCCGAAGTAGTATTTCCATACTTGTCTATATTCATCATTACTTTGCTGTCTTCTACACCAACCCTGTTTGCTGTCGCTTCGATGATTCTTTTATTTGCTTGATGTGCTACTAACCATTGAATATCGTCTTTGGTTAAATTATTTCTCTCAAGCATTTTCTCAGCTACATTTGACATATTAGATACGGCAAATTTAAAAACTGTTCTTCCTTCTTGACGAACGAAGTGTTGTCCATTTTTTAGCGTATCCTCAGAAGGTGGTAATAAAGAACCTCCAGCATCGATTTTTAAGAATTCCCTACCGATACCATCACTTCTTAAATACTCATCTTGAAGACCTAGATTTTCAGTGTTAGGCTCAAAAAGTGCTGCACCAGCACCATCACCAAAAATGATACAAGTAGCTCTGTCAGTATAATCAATGATAGAAGACATCTTATCTGCACCGATTAATAGTATTTTCTTATAACGACCACTTTCTATATAAGAGGCTGCTGTAGACATACCGTACAAAAAGCTCGAACATGCGGCCTGAAGGTCATAAGAAAATGCATTGGTAGCACCTATACTAGAAGCAGTATACGCTGCGGTAGAAGCTACAGGCATATCTGGCGTAGCTGTTGCTACGATTACCATATCTATTTCAGAAGCATCTACACCCGATTTCTTTAATAAATCTTCGGCTGCTTTGATAGCCATGTACGAAGTCCCTGCATTTTCATCTTTTAAGATTCTTCTTTCTTTGATTCCTGTTCTAGTGGTTATCCACTCGTCATTCGTGTCAACCATTGTTTCCAACTCTTTATTCGTAAGAGCGTATTCAGGAACATATTTGCCTACTGCTGTTATAGCTGCAGTTATTTTAGTCATAGTTGTTTGTTTTGTTAAAAACGAGATTTCAAAGAAATGAAAATTATTTTGTTTTCTAAAGAAAAAAAACAAAACTTAGGGTTTTAACCCGAATTATGTATTAGAACTTTGTCAAGAGGTTGGTTAGTGTTGCAAAATCAAGGGTTTTGCTTAATTTTTATGCAAGATTACTGTAGTTATGTTAAAAAACTAAGTAAAACGCTTTTTCTTAAGGGTTGACTAACCGTGACAGGCCTTTTTAACACAGAATATGGGTGTAGCTTTGAAATACTAAAAAACCCTCAAATAGAGGGTTTCGTCAATGTCTTAACTATATGTTTTATGCTTCTGCAGTTTCAGTTTCTAAAACTACCTGACCTCTATAGTATAATTTTCCTTCGTGCCAATGAGCTCTATGGTATAAATGAGCTTCACCAGTAGTAGGATCTACAGCTATTTGAGGTATAGAAGCCTTATAGTGAGTTCTTCTCTTATCTCTTCTTGTTTTAGATATTTTTCTCTTTGGATGTGCCATTTTATATCTTTATTTATCTGTTAATAAATTCTTTAACTTGTCCCATCTTGGGTCTGTTGATTTTTCGTCAACAGGTTTATCTTGTTGTATACTTAATTCGTCTAGTTTGTCTAAAGTCTCTGACTTCATCGATCCGTCGATTACTTTTGGGTGTACCCTTTTGGTAGGTACTGCCAGTATAATCATTTCATAAATATACTGAGCTACATTTATTTGATATTCATCATGAGGTAGAATAAGGATTTCTTCATTGTCATCATTGTATTCATGACCAAATCGTACAAGTAAGTGAAGATTTCCATCTATCTTTTGATCAAATAGCTCACTAGTAACATCACAAGGAATATTTACGTGGCCATTTGCCTCAAAACTAAGCTCAAGCATATTGCTTTTTTTAAGAAAATCTAACGTAATGTTGACGTTACAATCGTTATAATCTTCAAAATTAAAGCGCTCAAAGAACTTTTTACTAATTTGATATTCAAATAAATGACTACCGTCTTTTAAGCCTACAAAAGGAATGTTAAATTCTTTTAAGTCTTTCATCTAAAGCATCAATTAGAGCGTGCAAAGATATAAAAAATGTTTATATTATGGGTTTTCTGGACTGTTTTTTTTGTCTTTACCCTTTAGAGATTCTGAAATAAGTTTTTGATAGTCAGTTCTGTTTTTATGGACTTGTAGCGCAGTAAATAAGGCCTCTGTAAAGGAAGTCGGATTTGCGTTATTTTTACCAGCAATATCAAACCCTGTACCGTGGTCAGGTGAGGTTCTTATTTTGTCTAGACCTGCTGTGAAATTTACACCTTTTCCAAAAGAAAGCGCTTTAAAAGGAGCGAGTCCTTGGTCATGATACATGGCCAATACACCGTCAAATTCTTCATAAGTTTTTGAGCCAAAGAATCCATCAGCAGCATAGGGGCCAAATACTAATTTTCCTGTTTCTTGAATTTCTTTGATGGTAGGTCTTATGATTTCATCATCTTCTTTACCTATAACTCCCTTATCTCCACAATGCGGATTTAAAGCTAGTATAGCAATTTTGGGTTTATGGATGTTAAAATCTTGCTTCAATGAAGTGTGCATGATTTCGACTTTTTCTTTGATAAGTTCAGGGGTAATAGAAGCGGCAATTTTTGAAACAGGAATATGTCCTGTTATTAAGCCTATGCGAAGTTCCTCTGTTAGTAAGATCATAAGACTCTTTCCTTCAAAGTTTTCTTCAAGGTATTCTGTGTGGCCGGGAAACTGAAAGTCTTTTGATTGGATGTTGTTTTTATTAATAGGCGCTGTAACTAGAATATCAACATTGTCTTCTTTTAAAGCGTCTACTGCAGCATACAATGACTTAATAGCATAGGTGCCTCCAATTTTAGTAGCTTTCCCTAGGTCAAGTTTGACCTCTTCTTTCCACGTGTTCATTAAATTAATTTTACCATGAACAATTTTATCCAAAGATGAAATGCCATGAATACTAGTGTTAAGTTTTAGAACTTTTTTGTGATAAGAGACGGTTTTATTAGATGCAAACAAAACGGGTGTACAAAAATCAAGCATCCGTTTATCTTCAAAAGTTTTTAAAATAGTTTCAATTCCGATGCCATTTACATCCCCTACTGAAATACCTACAACTATTTTTTCTGTTTTATCCATTATACCCTTGTAATATTGTATTTTTGATGCAAACAAAAGTAACTAATTTTTAGAGAATGTTTACAGGAATAATTGAAGCTCTTGGTGTTGTAACTGAATTACAAAAAGAAGAAGAAAATATTCATATAACAGTTAAAAGTGATTTTACGCACGAGTTAAAGATTGATCAAAGTGTTTCTCATAATGGTGTTTGTTTAACTGTTGTTAAAATTAAAGAAAACGAATATACGGTTACGGCAATAAAAGAAACCTTATTGAAGACTACCATAGGAAATTTACAAGTAGGAGCGGTGTTGAACTTAGAAAGAGGAATGAAATTAGGAGATCGACTTGATGGTCATATTGTTCAAGGACATGTTGATCGTGTTGGAGAATGCAAAAGAATTGAAGATCAGCAAGGAAGTACTCTTTTTACTTTTTCATACCAATCTGATGCCTCTGAGGTGACCATAGAAAAAGGGTCTATTACGGTCAACGGTGTGAGTTTGACCGTTGTTAATTCAAAAGAAACGGAATTTAGTGTGGCTATTATTCCGTTTACATTAGCACATACAAATTTCAAAAACATTGAAATTGGAACTCAGGTAAATTTAGAGTTTGATGTTATCGGGAAATATGTGTCAAGGCTTACCCAGCTAGGAAAATAAGTCATTTTTAAAATTGAAAATTATAATTAGATATCATAAAGCTATGATTGTTTGAGTTTATATAATTGTTTTAATTGCTTTATGAATTGAATACCCCCATATATTATGAATAAAATATTATTGCTATTTTTCATTTTTTTTACCGTAACAAGTACTGTTTTTTCACAAAACGATATGAGGAAACCTTTTATCGCTGGAAGCTTGAATACAACTTTTGCGATTAATCAAAGAAACACTCAAGGAGAGGAACCCTCGTCCTTTATAGAACCAACTTCAATACTAATGAGGGTTGGAGCGGGGTTTCAATTTAACGAACGTTGGGCAACTAGTGTTAACTTTGGTTTTGACCATCATTTTCAATATATTATTAACAGTATTCCTTTGTATGGGGGTTTACGGTATAATTTTGTGATAACAGACGGAGAAGCTTTTTTTATTGAAACTAGTTTTGGGCGTATAATCAGGCCTTCAGAAAGGTTTGAAAACGGGAATTATTACAAGATAGGAGTAGGTTTGCTCTCCCTTGAACACGAAACATGGAACGGTTCACTACATATAGATTTTCATAGAAAAAAATTGAAAGGCTTTATAGATGATAATTTAGATAGTATTTCGTTGGGGGTGGGTTTTTCGCTTTTTTAAAGAAATCGATTGTACCAACTCTCAGTAATCGGAAGTTCCCAATAATGTGTTAAGTCATATTTTGTTTGGATTAAATTGTCAAACACCACGGTTTTAGTAGAGACCGATTTTTCTTTTATCATTTTTTTGAAAGATTTAATGTCTTTGTATTGAATAAACTCACCTTGTTTAAAGCAGACATTCATTCTATCTAGCAACTCAATGTTATACAGTTCTTGTAGTTTTAAAATAAGAGAAACTAATTGATTGTTATCGTCTTGTGATAGTGTCGAGTTTTCACCAACAAAAAAAATAATAAAGCGTTGATACATCAATTGATAAGAGCAATTAAAGGTAGTATCTTCCGTTTTCCATGAAGTAAGAAAGTTTTCAATATGGTCTTTTAACTCATCCAACTCTTGAGGGTAGAATTTTCTACTAGATGGGTATACCCAAATTTTTGCATTATCAGAGAGTGATTCGTGGCTTACTAGCATAGGAACGTATTTTTGTCGATTGAATAAAAATAAAAATCCGTTTAATTGTGTAGGTTAAACGGATTGTAAACTTTTAATTTTAATTTAGTTAGTTTAATAATGATATAAAATCTTCTTGGGTACTTCTACCTTTGTTTGTATTGTACCAAATTTGCAAATCTTTTTTGAATTCTGCTGTCAATTTTCCATTTTTTTCTTTGAAATTTTTCACCATGCTTGTAGCAGTAGAAGGTCTGGGACCCCAAGTATTTATAACATTGCGGTTTTCGTCTAATAAAATAAGTTTTGGAATGGCTTTATTTCCGTCAGTTAAAAACTGATCCATTAATTCAGCATGATCATCCCTTAATACTAATCTTAATTCTATATTAGTGTTTTCGTTTGCTATTTTATGAATGACAGGTAGGTTTTGAGCGGCATCACCACACCAACCTTCAGTGATTACCAACCAAGTTTGTTTTTGAGCTACTTTTTTTACAGATGCGACAGTGTCTTCTGAAATGACAATTTTTTTGTCCAATCGTTGCATTCTTTTGTCATTTAAAATGCTAAAATTCAATAGGTCTTCTGACTGATTGTTTCCTGTTACTTTATCTTCTGCGATTAACTTTTTTACTAAAGCTTTATATTCATCATAAGACATTGAATTTTTGAGACTACTTTCTATAATTTCCTTCATTTTTTATAAGGGATTAATTAGTTGTGTTATACAAATAAGCATATAAATCGCTTTTCAGCTTGTTTGTCGTTTAACTAGATAATGCATTACAAAAGTGGTTTACAATTGCGGATGTTAACAATATTATTTAGCCTTATTTTTTAGATTAGCGATAATGTCTGTTGTCATGGTTGTTAAATCATATTGGTGATTCCAATCCCAATCTTTTCTGGCTTTTGAGTCATCAATTACATTAGGCCAAGATTGTGCTATATCTTGTCTAAAATCAGGTTTGTAACTGATAGAAAAATTAGGAACGTGTTTTTTTATTTCGTCTGCTATTTCTTTAGGAGTAAAACTAATAGCGGCTAAATTGTAGGAAGTTCTAACGTCAATTTTTTCAGTATCTGCTTGCATGATTTTTATGGTTGCATCAATAGCATCATCCATATACATCATTGGTAGTCGTGTATGTTCATCGAGAAAGCATTCGTAGTTTCCTTTTTTTAAGGCTTCAAAATAAATATCGACGGCATAGTCCGTTGTTCCTCCGCCGGGTAGTGTTTTCCAGCTAATAATTCCTGGATAACGAATACTTCTTACATCTACTCCAAATTTTTCGTAATAATAATTACACCAATGCTCACCCGCAACTTTACTAATACCATAAACGGTAGATGGTTCCATAACAGTTTGTTGTGGTGTGTTTATTTTCGGAGATGAACTGCCAAAAACAGCCATTGAACTCGGCCAAAAAACTTTTTGTATATGTTTTTCTTTAGCCAATTCAAGTACGGCCAATAAGGAAGTCATATTCAAATCCCAGCCTTTTATAGGAAACCTTTCTGCCGTAGCCGAAAGCATAGCAGCCATTAGATAAACTTGCGTTATTTTGTGCTTTTGGATGATCTGTAGAATAGCATTTTTATCTGTAGCGTCAAGGATTTCAAAAGGACCTGACTCCATCATATCAATACTACCTTCTCTAATGTCAGAAGCAATTACCTGATTATTTCCGTATAGTTCTCTCAGCTTTTCGGTTAATTCGGTGCCAATTTGACCACAGGCACCCATAACTAAAATAGTATCACTCATTGTAAACATTTCAAAAATATAAGCACACAAATTTATCAAATTTAGAATTTGATAAATAAAAAATGTTGTTTTTAGATAGCCTTTAACATTTGTTAAAAAATAAAACAAATGAAAGTCTTGGTTTTGTGTTAAAAAAAGCTTGTTTTTTTAATTGTTGATTAGAATAATTAACAATATTATTGGTTAGGCTTGGGTTATGAGTTATATTTTCTGTTATGGTTTTATTTTTTTAACAAAAATCAAATGTTTGTTCAGTTCTTTAATGTAATGATACTAGTATTGAGTTTAATATGAGTTTTTTTGATTTTAAAAAGAAAAACAATTCTTCTGAAAAATAATGAGGAATGTAGCAAAGATGTTTTTAAAAAGAGATGTGTGTTGTTTTTTGATTAAAAAGAGAAAAGATAGGAGAAGTCTAATAAAAATAAAGCTGTAATTTTACAGGCATGTTATATAAGAAGTTTTTGTGTCAATTTTTTGGAGGTATTCTTATTCTTTTGTTGGGGGCTAGCTGTTCGAATGTAAAAAAAGAGCAAGCACATAAAAAAGAAACGATCGTTAGTAATATGGATGAGAAGAATTCATACAGTCTTAGTGAGTTGGATAGTTTTTCTTCGAAAAAAATAAAAAAATGGAAGGAGTATTTTGATATGAACGACTTTTTAAAAGAATACAAAGAAATTACAGGAAAAGAAGCGTTAGATAACTCTCATGAATTAAAGGAGCTAGTTAAAATTGCAAAAGATAGTAATGATGTCAAAGATTTACAAACTGCTGCTTTTAGAGCTAGGATGAATGTTTTTGAAAATGAAGTATTGCGCTTAGCAGATCTAACATATATTACGACAATAAGTGCTAAAGAAGTTGAAAAACAGATAAAAAATGTGTTTTTAACATTCAAAAGTCTAAACTCCAAAATAGAGAATACGTATAAGAAACAACAGTTTAACAAATCGATCAAACTAGATAGTGTTTTTGATAAAGTACGATAAATGAAATACAAAAAATTTGTATTGTAATCTAGAGTAAGTTTCTTCTAAAGAAAAAGTTGTTAAATTGTTAATTATCTTGTATGTGTGTTTTTTTTTGCTATTTTGCAATGCGAAAAGTGAAAAATAAAATAATATATAACCCCACAAACCCCCTGAAATCTTATGAAACAAAAAGTTGTGATTTAAAATTTACCTTAATTTTTTAATAAAATAGAAAGCAATATAGTGTATCGTATATACAATACGGATTTTACGTCATGTTGAGGTTCGCTATATCCATAACCCCCTAAAAACTCCGTTCCCCTATGAATAAAAAAATAGTAGTAATACTATTTTTAGTATTACCCCTTTCGCTAAAAGCTCAAGTGCAAACCTATGCTCCTTGGGCAAATTCTCAACAAACCTTAGTAAAAAATAGTGCTGGAAAAAAGAACTACCCTATTACTTTAAAAGAAATATCTAGTGCTGCTCAAAAGCATTTTAATACTATTGATATTAATAAAAAAGGAAGTGGATTCAAGCCTTTTAAACGGTGGGAATATCACTGGTCAAATTACTTAAAAGAAGACGGAACGATTGCGCCGGCAGCTGACTTGTGGCAGGCTTGGAAAGAAAAGCAAGCGTTGCGTAAAAGCAATACTGCCCATACAGGTGATTGGGCTTCAATAGGTCCCTATGAAAATTCAAATACGTATAACGCACAGGGGTTTAAGCAAACAGGGCAAGGTAGGATCAATGCTATAGCGGTAGACCCGAGTAATAATAAAACGTATTATGTTGGTACGCCTGCTGGAGGAATATGGAAGTCTACCGATGCAGGGCTAAACTGGACACCCTTAACCGATTATCTACCTCAGATTGGTGTGTCAGGGATTGCTATTGATCCTACCGATTCAAACACCATTTATATCGCAACAGGAGATGATGATGCAGATGATTCTTATGCCGTTGGTGTTTGGAAATCAATTGATGGAGGACAAACATGGAATAATACGGGGGCTCTAGAAGGGAATCCTACATCGATGAATGAAATATATATAATGCCTAGTACTCCAACCACAGTATTGGTGGCAACATCAACAGGAGTTCACAAAACAAGTGATGGAGGAGCAACGTGGCGTAAAAAATTGGATGGAAAAATAATCGACTTAAAAATGAAACCAAATGATGAACATGTTTGGTATGCCATTACGAAGGAAAGATTTTATAAGTCCACGAACGGAGGCGAGACGTTTGCAGAGAAAGCCATTGCTGGACTAACAAACTCTTCGAGAATGGTGATGGACGTTACCAAAGCAAACGCGGATTATGTTTATTTGGTTAGTGCTAGTAATAATCATAGCAGTTTTAACGGTGTTTTTAAATCAACGAATGCAGGGGAGAGCTTTACGAGAACTAGTGAAACCAATGATATTTTTGATAGTACTCAAGCATGGTATGATTTGGCGTTAACGGTTTCAGATACTAATCCAGATATCGTTTATGTAGGTGTTTTAGATATATGGAAGTCGACGAACGGTGGTGATCGATTTTCAAAAATAAATGAATGGTGGAATCCCAATACTCCCAGTTATACGCATGCGGATATTCATTTTTTGCGATTTATAGAGGGAAGATTTTTTGCCGGTACGGATGGCGGAATTTATGTTTCTGATGACGAAGGGGTAAGTTTTGTTGATTTAACTAAAAATTTAGCCATTAGCCAGTTTTATACAATTTCCATTTCTCAACAGAGAGAAGGCGTAGTAGCCGGAGGTCTTCAAGATAACGGAGGCTTTGCTTTTACAGATAAAAAATGGTACAATTATCACGGAGGTGATGGTTTAGAAAGTGTGGTAGATGTTAATAATTCAGAAATATGTTATGGTTTTACACAATTTGGAGGTGCGCTGTCTGTGTCGGAAGATGGTGGAAAAAGTCAAACGTATTTTGTCTCTGCTCCTAGCGAAGAAACGAATGCTAATATCGGAGATAGTGGGGGAGAGTGGTTGACGCCTTTAGTAACTAATAGTAACGGAGAAATTTATGCAGCCTATGGAAGTTTGTACAAGTTGGTAGGTCGACAGTGGCAAAAAGTATCTACCAGTTCTTTTGGAGGAGATATCGATCAGCTTGAAATTGATCCTCAAAATAATAATGTTATACTTGTGTCGCAAAATAGAACCTTGTATAGAAGTCTAGATAAAGGAGTAACGTTTACTTCAATACACACTTTTTCAAGTAAAATAAATGCCATTGAAATTAGTAATACAAACCCTGAAGTGGTTTGGGTAGTGATAGGCTCAGGTGTATATAAGTCGGAGAATTATAAAAATGAAATGCCTACCTTTTTAGATATTACGAATAATTTACCTTCGGAAAATAAATTGACCATTAAACACCATGCCAGAAGTGGAAATAATACCCTGTATTTAGGAACGAATTTGGGGGTTTATTACACAAATGATACGCTTTATGAATGGAAAACTTTTGATAATAAATTGCCCAATACGCAAGTAAGAGATTTAGCCATTAATGAAGAAGCTTCAATAATTTATGCTGCCACCTATGGTAGAGGGGTATTTATGTCTTCGATACCTAGTGAGCCTGTTGGTAAGGATATAAAATTAGTAGCTATTGACGCTCCTTCGGGAACCGAGATTAGTGCTTCGACGAATATCGTACCAAAAATTACTGTTAAAAATATGGGAACAACTGAAGTAACGCATGTGAGTATTACGTATACGATTGATAATGGTGTCGCACAAAATACGGATTGGACGGGAAGTTTACCTTCAAATAATGAATTGAGTATTTCTTTACCTGCAGAACATTTTAGTGTCGGGCATCATACACTTAATGTTACGATAGCCACAGAAGGCGATGTTCTTTCGTCAAACAATAGTCTTTCTGTTTCATTTTTAGTGAATGGTTTTAACAATCAACCTTCAGTGATGAATACTTTTGAGAGAGGGTCGGAAGCCTTGTTGGTGGAAAATGGTGTTTGGGAAATGGGTAAGCCTAATAAAAATACCCTAGAAACAACAGGTTCTAAAATGTATGCTACAAAGCTAACGGGCAATTATCCTGATGGGGTAAAGAGTTATCTATATACGAAGTACTATGATTTGTCTCAGATAGAAGCCCCTGTCTTAAAGTTTAAGATGGCATTTGATATTGAAAAAAATTGGGATTATTTATTGGTAGAGTATTCTACCAATATGGGAAAAGATTGGAGTGTCTTAGGTACTTCGTCTGATGCCAATTGGTATAATAGCAATGCCAGTGCTACTCCAAATCTTACTGTTCAGTTGCCAGGAAATCAATGGACAGGTTATGGTAATGATCCTAGTTTACTTGGCGGAACAAACGCTACGATGCATGAATATAGTTATAATTTGAAAAGCATAACAAGTAAAGCTACTATTTTATTTCGCTTTGTTTTTTATGCAGATGCTCATGTAGGTAAAGAAGGTGTGGTTATTGACGATTTATTTATTGGTGATTCGAAGGAAGTTTTGTCTAAAAAAGAATTTGAATTAAATGATCAATTGTCTATAGCTCCCAATCCTTCTCAAGGAGTCTTCCATGTAACTTTGGGAACAGTTGAAAATGCTGTTGATGTTGTTGTATTCGATGTATTGGGCAAAAAGGTTTTTGAACAAAAAAATATTCAAGAAACCAGCTTTCCTATAGATATAACGGGTTTTAGTGAAGGAGTTTATTTGTTGAGAATACATAGTAAAGACAAGGTTGGAATAAAAAAACTACTCTTGAGATAAGGGAACAACTTCCTTTTAACGTTTTAAAATACGTGTTAATACGTACTGTTGAGACGTCCTAAAAAAGTAATTGCATTGGTTTGTAGCAATTTTAGGACGTCACAAAGTATCTGCCACTCCCTAAAAAAGACTGATGGCTGTTGTTTTTAAGGTGATATGTGATATATGATGTTTAGGTGTGTGCTATTGCTTGCTATTCGAAACTGTAAGGAAGGTTTAGGCTTACGACAGTTCCTTTGTTAGGGGTTGATTTTATTTCAAAAGATCCGTTGTTCCTTTTTACCCGTTGTTTCATGTTTTTTAGTCCTATGCCGTTGTTGTTTTTCATTTTCTGTTTTTGGAGAAATAACGATGTGTTTTTTGTGACAAAATTATTAAAAAAACAAACAGAATCTATAGGGTGATAAAGGGTAAACCTTATGGGTATGTGTCTGAGAGGTTTTAGAACGAAGCTTTATCTCATGCTGCCTGTTTATAAGTTTTTTTTAGTTTCTTTAATTCTGTTGATAAAGTCTTTAAAATATGTGAGGGCGGATAAGATAATGGTAGCGATGATACATGCCACTACCAGTTTATTTATATACTTGCCAAAAAGGAGGTGTCCGCTTCGGGGATTTTTATATTGATTCTTTTTTAAATTTCTTGGATATTCTCAGTCGAGAGTTCGATATACTTGTCTTTTCCTCTTATATAGCCCATTAGTAGGGATAGAGCCAAGTTATGATATTATTCATAATTCGATAAAATCTCCAAAATTAATGAAGTTTCGTATCCTTTATATTTCGCATAATCAAATAGTTTTTTCTTTCGTTTAAAAAAAACAGGCTCTTTGCTTTGTAACGCTTGATTTTTTTTTTCGATGAGTTCTTTTAAATGAGAGATATAGGTTTCGGTATCAATTTCCTTTAAAGCACTTTTGATGTTGTAGGGAGAGATGTCTCGTAAGGTAAGTTCACGAATAATTCTTTCTTTACCCCATTTTTTAATTCGAAATTTTCCACGAGCAAAACTTTTAGAAAAGCGTTCTTCATTCAGAAAATTGTGTTCTAAAAGATGTAGTAAGACATGTTCTTTAGCTTCAGGAATAAGATTGTATTCAAATAATTTCGTCTCAATTTCCTTATGACATCGATCTTGGTAGACACAATACCTTTCCAGTTTTCTTTTGATCTCTTCAAGGGTAAATATTTTTTTCTTCATGAAGTGACAAAGATAGAAAAAGGCTGGTAGTCAAACTTGACAACCAACCCTTTTTTATAGCTAAGTTGATAGGAGTAAAACTATCAAAAAGTTCGTAACCATATTTTAAATTTGGTTACTAAATAGAATAATATCGGTACCACAATTAGGGTTAGGAAGGTTGCAATAAACAGTCCATAGATAACTGTCCAAGCCAACGGTCCCCAGAAAATTACGTTATCACCTCCTACATAGATGTGCGGATCAAATTCAGAAACTAAGGTGTAAAAATTAATGTTTAATCCCGTAGCCAAAGGAATTAACCCAAGTATAGTAGTAATTGCCGTTAATAATACAGGGCGCAAACGTGCTTTTCCTCCTTTGATAATGGCTTCTTTTAGGGTGTTAATATCAACATAATCATTATCATCAACATTGTTTTCTACTTTTTTACGATCGATTAATAATTGGGTATAGTCTAATAATACTACACCATTGTTAACAACAATACCCGCCAGTGATATGATTCCCATCATGGTCATCATAATTACAAAAGGCTTGGCAGTGATGATCAGTCCACCAAAAACACCAATTAAACTTAAGAATATCGCCAACATAATAATAGCAGGCCTTGATACAGAGTTGAATTGGAAAATTAGAATTAAAAAGATGAGTCCTAATCCTGCAAAAAACGCTCCCATCAAAAATGCCATTTGTTTGTTTTGCTCTTCGATTTGCCCTGTATAATCTACCTTAATAGTATCAGGGAGTTCTGTAAACGACTTCATTTCGTTTTGAATCTTAGTAACGATCGCAGCAGCATCCGTATAGCCCGGAGCCAATGCAGAATATACCGTAACAATTCTTTTGGCTTGTTTGTGTTTAATAGCACTAAAACCTGAAGTATTACTTTGCGAAGCAATGGCAGAAACAGGAATTGTTTTGATTTGTCCGTTTGTAGGATCTCGAAACGTTATCATTTGGTTGAATATTGCACTAGTGTTGTACCTGTTTTCTTTATTAAAACGTACATACACATCATAATCATCTCCATCTTCTTTATAAACACCAGCTTTTGCTCCGAATATAGAATTACGTAATTGTTGTCCTACTTGAGCAGCACCTACCCCAAGTTCTCCTGCTTTTTCTCTGTCGATATTAACCAACATTACAGGTTTTGATTTGTTTACATCAATTTTTAATTCATCAATACCCGGAATATTTTTAGCATTTATAAAGTCACGCATCTTTTCGGCAGTAACAATCATTTCGTCATAGTCTTTTCCTTCCAATTCAATATTGATTGGGTATCCTGCAGGAGGGCCTACGGCTTCTTTTTCTACAGCGATTGATAGTCCGGGGTAAATCCCTTTCAAGGCTTCCGTTACTTCTTTTTGTAATTCTTTACTGTCTAAACCTCTACGGTATTTGTATTCACGCATTGATGCCGTTATTTTTCCTCTATGAGGCATTTCAGCAGTAGAACCTCCGTCAGTTTGTGGATTTCCAGATCCTGCACCTACTTGTGATACGGCACTTTCTACTAAGAAATTGTATCCATTGTCTAAGTATTTAGGAGCATTTAGTACTTTGTATACACGCTTTTCCAAATCCTTCATAATGGTGTTTGTTTTTTCGATGTCCGTTCCTTGTGGGTATTCGATATAAACAATGATTTGATTGGGTGTATTATCTGGGAAAAATTCTACTTTCGTACGTTGACTGCCAATCGAAGCCCCGAAGCCTCCAAAAGCGATAAATAATAATAGGAAGGTAAGTACGGAAAGAATGATAGGTCTGTATCCTTTTAATACGGCACGCAAGGCTTTTTCGTAAGCACGTTCCCAACGAGGAAGTACCTTGTTTTGAAAAGCATTTGCCCAAGGTCTTAACGCAAGACGGTATACCCATAGCATCACTGCAGTAAAGAGCATGATGGTTCCTAAAGCCCTATATTGCCCACCAACAAGGATGATAAGTAATCCAAATCCACCAACGATAGAAGATAATAGTATAATACGCTTTAACGGCATATTTTTATCCTCTACGCTCATGAACTGAGATACCATTACCGAATTAAAGAAAATGGCAACAAATAGTGAAGAACCTAAAACTGCCGATAGCGTAATCGGGAAGTACTTCATGAATTGCCCCATTACTCCGGGCCATAAGGCTAAAGGAACAAAAGCAGCTACAGTAGTTAGTGTAGAGATAATAATTGGAAAGGCAATTTCGCCAATTCCTTTTTTTGCGGCTTCGATTCTAGACATGCCTTCGTCCATGAGGCGGTATACATTTTCAACCACCACAATTCCGTTATCTACTAGCATCCCTAATCCCATGATTAATCCGAATAAAATCATGGTGTTCATGGTATACCCTAAGGTGTTTAATATCATAAGAGACATAAACATAGACATAGGGATGGCAAAACCTACAAATAATGCATTTTTAAACCCTAAAAAGAACATCAATACCAAGACCACTAAGATCACCCCAAAAATAATGTTGTTCACCAAGTCGTCAACTTGTCCGATAGTTTTTGAGGATTGGTCATTAGAAATACTAATCTTTAGGTTTTGAGGAAACACATTTGTTTTGGCGTGTTCTACAATTTTTTGAATTTTTTCGGCTGCTTCAACCATGTTTTTACCAGAACGTTTTTTTACGTCTAGCATAACCACAGCATCTCCAAACTCTCTGGCATAGGTTGTTTTGTCTTTGTCTTTAAAAGAAATGACAGCTATGTCTTTTAGGTATACAGATTTTCCTCTTTCTGTTTTTACGACAAAGTTTTCTAGTTCTTTTGGTTTTTCGATTTCTCCTAAAATACGAATTGTTCTTCGTTGTCCACTAGCAACTAAGTTTCCTGCAGACATGGTTAGGTTGCCCCCGTTGATTGCATTGGTGATGTCTTGAAAGCTGATTTCAGAAGCCATCATTTTATAAATATCGACCGCTACTTCAACTTCCTTTTTTTCAGCACCTCTTATGTCAACCTTTTTAATTTCAGATAGGTTTTCAATTTCATCTTCAAGATATTCTCCGTATTCTTTCAGTTTTTCAACGGGATAATCTCCCGAAATATTAATGTTAAGAATAGGCATTTCTTCTGAAAGACTTAGTTCAAAAACATTGGGTTCAACTTTTGCACCGTTAAAGGTAGGCCAATCTTCACTAGAGGTTTCTTGGTCAATTTCGTCCTTTACCTTTTGTTTGGCTTGGTCAACAGTGATGTTTTCGTCAAACTCTACAATAATCATTGAATAATCTTCTTGTGAGGTAGAGGTTACTTTGACGACATTACTAACCGTTTTTAGTTTGTCTTCTAAAGGATCCGTAATGAGTTTTTCAACATCCTCGGCAGTATTTCCGGGGTAAATTGAGCTAATATAAATTTTAGTTTCTCTAATTTCTGGGAAATTTTCCCTAGGCATGTTGATAAAGGCTGAGATTCCGAGAAAGAATATCAAGGCCATTAAGACGTATATGGTCGTTTTGTTACCAATAGCCCAAGAAGATAAACCAAATTCTTTATCGATTTGCTTTTTTTGCTTATCAGTCATTAGTTTTTTATTTTTCGGTTAATGAAACAGTTTTTGAGTTTAATAGCTTGACCTCTTGATTGTCTTTAACGCTTCTAGCACCCTCTTGTATTATTTGAGTACCCGAGGCTAATTCAGACAATACTTCAATAACATCTCCTTGGGTTTTACCTGTTTCGATGATTACTCTTTGTGCTTTTCCGATATTATTTTTAATGTCTTTAACCGTGTAAATGTATTGTTGTCCCTTTGCGTTTTCTGAGATAATGCTCTGTGGAATTAAGATGGCTTTTGGGTTGCTGTAATCGTTAATTCTCAGTTTTGCGGTCAAATTAGGTTTGATGCTTCTATCTTTGTTAGGAACCGATACTTCTATTTTAAATGTACGATTGATAGGATGAATGAAGTTACCTGCTTGACGTACTTTAGAAGTGATTTTTTTGCCTAAAATAGGAAAACTAACTTCTACCGTTTTCCCTTTTTTAACAGAAGAGATATGGCTTTCTGGCACATTGGTTTCGATATACATGTCACTTAAATTAACAATTCGGAATACTTCTGCTCCGGGGCCAGGAGAAACAATGGTTCCTTGTTCTTTGATTACGTCGTCTACGATACCTGTAAAAGGAGCCTTAATAATGCTTTTTCCTAATTGCTGTTTTAATTGATTAACGGTTCTTGCTAATGACTCAAAGTTTGTTTTGGTTTGTAGGTATTGGATTTCAGCGCCAATTTTTTGCTCCCAAAGTCTTTTTTGTCTTTCAAAAGTGGTTTTTGCAAGTGCTTTTTGTGTTTCTGCTTGTGCAAGTTGCTGTGCTAAACCACCGTCGTCTATTTTAGCCAAGGCTTGACCCTTAATAACACGTTGCCCTTCTTTTACGTATATTCTTACCAGTTGTCCGGGCATTTCTGGATATACCAACACATTTTTTTTGGTTTGTACGCTTCCTTGAACATCGAGATAATGAATAAAAGGCTGTTCTTGTACCGTAATGGTAGTGATTAAAGGTATTTTTTTATTCGGATCAAGTTTGGCAATTTCATCACTCAGTAATTTGATTTGTGATGCCAAATCTTGCTGTTGTTGTTCTAATGCGTCCTTTTTGGTACGAATTTTCAATATATCTTGTGAGCTTATTACAGACTCGACTGATTGATTCTTATCTCCACACGAGGCAAATAATGTCGCTGTTATAAGTGTTACTACAATTTTTCTCATGAGTTGGTTATTTTATAGGTATGTTTAATGCGTTTTCTAATGATGATTTTTTAGCAATGACGTTTAACATCGATTGCACATAATTGTTTTGTTGGGTATATAGTTGGTTTTGTGCTTGTAATAGGTCAAAGCTTGACGATATCCCTTCAAAAAATTTAATTTGTTGCTTTTTTTCAATACGTTCAGCCAGTGCTAAATTCTTTTTGGCTGTTTCGTAGTTTTCAATGCTTAATTGGTACTCACTTTTGGCATTGGCTGCCTGTAAATTTAACTTTTGTGTGATCTCTTCCTTTCTGATTTCAGCGTTTTCAAGATTAATTTTAGCTCTAGCAGTTTTAGCACTTCTTCCAAAGCTGCTAAAAATAGGAACATTAAGACTAACGCCCAATAAAGAGTATCCAAACCATTGTTGGTCACGGTCAAAGAAGTTAAAATTATTAGCGTTCGAATTGGTTCCGTAGTTAATGAATGCAGCCAAACTAGGTAATGCTTTACTTTTTTCGTATTTTACTAACAGTTCTTTGCTTCTCACATCGTTTTGAGCCATCTGGTAGTCTATGTGGTTTTTTATATTGAAAGTACTTGCTAGTAGGTTTAAATCGGTGTGCTTAACGACTAAGTCATCCAAAGAGTCTGTTAAGACGAGGTTTTTATTGACCTTGTTTCCTAAAGTTATGTTCAACATTTTGTAGGCAATTGCCTTCATTCGTTTAGCATTGTTTAGGTTGTTTTCAATACTACCTAAGGTGATTTGGAGTTGCTCAACGTTTTCTAATTCTGTTAATCCATTTTCATAGATTTTTTGTGTTTCGTAAAGGTTTTTCTTAAGTATCGTGCTGTTTCTTTCTAAGATTTCAATAGTTTTTTCTGTTATCAAAACATTTCCGTAGGCATTAATTACGGCATCTCTAGTAGTTAAAGCTGTTTTTTCTTTGGCTTGCTCTGAAATTTTTAAGTAAGTTTTGGCAGACTGCAAACCTACTAAATAGGAACCGTCAAAGAGTAACTGACTTAGGGTTACAGAAGCATTCACAGAGTGCTTTGTGCCAAAAACTACGGGAACAAGTGTGCCAGGGTCTCCTCCAGCAATTTCTCCTGGTAAAATAGAAATTTGTTGCTTTAGCCAGTATTGATAATCAACTTTACCATTGATTTGCGGGAGCCCAATGATGGTTGTTTCCCATCTTCTTTTTTTAGCAGCTTCAATGTTTTTGGAAGCAACTTTGTTGTCATAATTGTTTTTTATAGCATAGTCTATGGCTTCTTCCATAGATAGATGCAATTCTTTTTTTTGTGCATGAAGGGTGCTTATTAAAAAGAGTATAAATACACTATAGATGTATTTTTTCATTGTTAATTGCTTTGATTTATGATTTTTAAATGTTTTTCGAGTTCAATGATTCCTTTTTCAGTAGCAATTGCTCTGATGTGGTATTCAAGTATTTCATATTCAATTCTCATGACTTCTTGCATTTCATGTGAGTAATTTTCGTTTTCAAAAACTCCAAAAATTAATGAAAAGTAGAAGCTACTAATGAGTTCTTTATTGATTGAGGGTCTGTAGAGTCCTTGGGCTATTCCTTTGGTTAAATTGTCTAAGTTGCAGTCTCTAAATATGCAAACTTCGTTTTCTTTTAGTCGTTCATAAATTTCTGGATAATATTTTTTTAGTTGATACATGGGGGATGTTTTGGTGTTTTTAAACATCTCCTTAAATATGGCTTTTACTGCAAACTCTTCTTCGATGGCATTGTGTTGAAGATTTTTTATATACATGATAGCTTCGTCAACAGCCTTTTGAACTTCTTCGGTGGCTGCATCTACCAAGGAAACCTTATTGGAAAAATACTTGTATAAGGTTTTTTTTGATATGCTTAGTTCTTGTGCTATGTCGTCCATAGTGACACTTTTGAATCCAAGTGTCAAGAACATTTTACCCGCTTTTTCTAAAATTTTGTCTCTCATAATTGATACAAAGATACACAAGGAAACTTTAGAAACAAAAAAAGTTTCCTGAGTTTTAAACTTTTTTTAACATCGTATTGCTAATACTTTTACTTTGCCTTATTTTTACCCAAAATTTCAGATTTGGATATACTAGCATATCAAGAGAGTTTTATAAATTTTCTTCAAAAACAGCACCTTGAACGTGAGCCTAAAAATTTATACGATCCTATTAAATATATTTTAAAGTTAGGAGGGAAGCGGGTACGACCTATGTTGACGTTAATGGCAGCCGATATTTTTTCTGGCGATTATAAAGCAGCATTACCTGCTGCATTTGCTGTAGAGGTGTTTCATAATTTTACCTTAGTTCATGATGATATTATGGACGATGCTCCTCTGCGAAGAGGACATGAGACGGTTCATGAAAAATGGGATGTAAACACAGGGATTTTGTCGGGAGATGCGATGCTTATTTTAGCGTATCAATATTTTGAAAACTATTCACCTTCCGTTTTTAGGGCATTAGCTCAGTTGTTTAGTAAAACGGCTTTAGAGGTTTGTGATGGACAACAATTGGATGTAGATTTTGAAACTAGAAATGATGTTACTATTGAAGAGTATATTAATATGATTCGTCTTAAAACTTCTGTTTTAGTTGGTGCCGCATTAAAAATGGGGGCCATTGTGGCGGAAGTAGCTGAAGAACAAGCGCAGCTTTTATACGATTTTGGACTGAATCTTGGTGTTGCTTTTCAGTTACAGGACGATTATTTAGATGCATTCGGAGACCCCGAAACCTTCGGAAAGCAAGTTGGAGGAGATATTATTGAGAATAAAAAAACCTATTTGTATTTAAAGGCACTGGAAGTAGTAAGTGCATCTGATAAGGCTATTTTGATAGAATTGTTTAATGGAGAGGAAAAAAATATAGAAAAAAAAGTAAAAAAAGTTACAACGCTATTTGAGGCAAATAATATTCCTGATTATACTAGGCAACTGATTGAAAAGTATACGAATAAGTCCTTTGAGTATTTGAAAGAACTTGACGTATCAGAAGAGGCAAAGCAAGGTTTACGGGCGTTTGGTGAAAAATTAATGAACAGAAATGTGTAAAAAAAGTTTGATGTTTTAAAAAAGTTTATATCTTTGCAAACCGAAAATAACAGGTCCCATAGCTCAGTTGGTTAGAGCACCTGACTCATAATCAGGGGGTCCATGGTTCGAGCCCATGTGGGACCACCTTAAAAGCCCAGTTTTACTGGGCTTTTTTGTATTTGTACTGAGTGGTACTGATTTTATGGTGTCTTTTCTAGAACAACTGTTCTCAATTTTTTATGAATCTTTTTATTGTTAAGCGCCGACTTATTTTTTTATTCTTCTGAATTTTTACTTGTATTTTCTTTTTTTGTCAAAATTTTGGTTTGATGAATTTTATTAGGATGTAATATTTTGTTCGGTAATGCGTTCTCTTATTGCTTCATAAGTAACTTTTACTTTAAAACTTGGGCGGAATGCCTTTTTGTATTGTTTTATAGTGTTAGTATTTAAGTTAAAAATTAGCTTGTTTTATTGCGTATTTTGGATATTATTTTTGTAATTTTTATCAAGACTAAAAAAAAAATAATTAATATTTCAGTTAAAGTTTTGTTAACGCCGTTTACTTTTGCCACCCTAATCCATTGAGGATTAGTAGTGACAAACAACAAATATTAAACAGTAAATTATTATTTTTTATGAGAAAAATGGTGAGTTCCCTAATGACTCTTGGTGTTACAGGGCTATTATTTCTATCGTGTACAAATGAAGAGCACAAAAGTGAAGATTTTATGGATGAGATTGTTACAGGAAAAGTTGAAGATTCCATGCAGTTAAGTCACGGTTATCCAGAAGTGGCTACGGATGTTCGTGAAGGGTATTATATGGGAGAAAAAATTACCTATGAAGTAAAAGGAGGTGATTTTGTTTTTTCTGGAGATATTCTTTTAGATAAAAAAGAGGTCTTTGATACCAAGGAAGAATCGTTAGCATATTTAAATGTTAAACGAAGAAAAAGAGCAGGAGGGGTATATAGAAATTTATGGCCTAATAATACCGTTTATTACAGGATAGATAGTTATTTACCTGCTAAATACAGGGTTAGAGATGCTATTAAGCATGTTGAGTCTAAAACAAACATAAGGTTTGTTGAAAGAACAAACCAACGAAACTATGTAGTTTTTCGGAAAGGAAGAGGAGGATGTAGTTCTAGTATTGGTATGACAGGAGGTGTACAGTATATTAATTTAGGGTCTGAGTACGGATGTCCAACTGGTGTTACCATTCATGAGATTGGTCATGCACTTGGTTTGTATCATGAACAAAATAGGAGGGATAGAGAAAAGTATGTGAGGATCAATTGGAATAATATACAGCCGTTTTATAAAAGTCAATTTTATTTACAAAGTTTTAATATCAAAGAGTATACTCCGTTTGATTTTAATTCTGTAATGATGTATCACCCGAAGCTTTGGTCATGGAATCGTAGGGATTGTATTTCTAAGCGTGATGGTAGTTCTTATATGCATCAACATCAACAGAGGCGTTTATCAAGATTAGATATTGTAGGGTTAGCAAAGATGTATCCAGGGAATAAGGTTGTTCCTCCTGTAGATCCTGTAGATCCTGTTGATCCAGTTAATCCTGTGGATCCTGTAGATGATAACGATGGAGATTATAAAGATAATACGTGGTATACTATTAATGGGATTAAAGTTAAAAGGAGATGGAATCAATGGTGGTATTATATAAAACGAGATAGAAAGTTTCGTAAAGTATTAAATGTAAATGGTTCTTGGGTGTTAGATGGATCTAAATTTAGAAATAATCAACATCATTATATAGATGGAGTTCGAGTTCGTAGGCAAAACTATAAATGGTATAGAGGAACTTGGTACAATAATCGTGAAGTAAACTATATTAATGGAAGGTGGGTTAATGTTTGATAATTAATTGTTCTAGGTGTTATTTTAGTCTTCCCGTATGGGAATGTTATTCTTATTTTATTAGTAAGCTCAAAAAAGAAAAATCTCATATTGATTGAGAAGACTTTTAAAAGACCTATATAATAAAAAGGGAAATAGAGGTGAAAGTCTATTTCTCTTTTTTTGATATTCAAGTTTATGATTATCTATTGTTTGTGTTTTTTTTTAGAGTGTTTTGCTTCCTGTTTCAGAGAAACGTTACTGGCTTTTTTAAAGTAAACTACTCGTTTTTTTAACGCCCTATACTTCTTTCATTTATTGCACGTTGAACGGGTATTCTTTTTTTGGGGTAAAATATAAGTTTTAAGAATAAATTTCTAGGATATTATTTTGATCTCAAAGCTTAGTTTTCGATAAAATTTATTTGCTTGTTTTTTTAGTAATATATTTTTTAAGTGCCTGCTCTTAATTTATCAATGTCTACTTGTGTTTTATCTATTTTATTATGAAATTGATTTTTTTCTTTGTCTGCTATTTTTTTATTTTAATTAAAAATGATGAGTTTTTTGTAATCCTGATTTCTATGTGAAAATTTTAATTAGAAGAGCCTTGTTCGTTTAAGATGTAATATTTTGTTTGGTTATACGTTCTTTTTGAGTTAATGGAACTTTTGGCTTTAAAATAGGGGTGGAATACCTTTCTGTGTTATGAAGTAAAAGTGATATTTGCGTTAAAATTTTGCCTGTTTTACTTGTGATTTCCAATATTCTTTTTGTAATTTCTATCAAGACTAAAAAAACATTACTTAATATTTAAGTTAAATTTTTGTTAAGCGATTTTACTTTTGCCGCCCTAATCCTTTTTGGGATTATAATGACAAACAACAAATTTTAAACAGTAAACAGTTATTTTTTATGAAAAAAATAGGAAGTACCCTAATGGCACTTGGGGTTATAGGGCTATTGTTTGTATCGTGTACAAATGAAGAGCACAAAGGTGAAGGTTTTATGGATGAGGTTGTTATAGAAAATGTTGAAGATTCTATGCAGTTAAGTCATGGTTATCCAGAAGTGACAACAGATATTCGTGAAGGGTATTATTTGGGTGAAAAAATTAATTATGAAGTAAAAGGAGATGATTTTGTATTTTCAGGGGACATTCTTTTGAATAAAAAAGAGGTCTTTGATACTAAGGAAGAATCTTTAGCGAGTTTAAATACTAAAAGACGAAAAAGAACAGGTGGGGTACATAGGAATTTATGGCCTAACAATACGGTTTATTATACGGTATCTCGATATTTACCCGCTCAATACAGAGTTACTAAGGCTATTAAGCACATTGAATCAAAGACAAATTTAAAGTTTGTTAGAAGAACAAATCAACGAAATTATATCCATTTTAGGGTCGGGCCTGGAGGCTGTAGTTCCCATGTTGGTATGCAAGGAGGTGTACAATATATAAACTTAGGATCTGAATACGGGTGTTCGACAGGTGTAACGGTTCATGAGATTGGTCATGCTATTGGTTTATATCATGAACAAAATAGGAGTGATAGAGATAAGTATGTGACAATCCACTGGAATAATATACAACAAGATTATAAATTTGCGTTCTATATGAAAAAATGGAATATGAAAGAGTATACTCCGTTTGATTTTAATTCGGTAATGATGTATCATCCCTATCTTTGGTCGCGTAATCGAAGGCCTTGTATCACTAGGCGTAATGGTAGTTCTTATATTAATGAACATCAACAGCAGCATTTATCAAAATTAGATATTGTAGGTTTATCTAAAATGTATCCAGGTAATAAAGTTGTTACTCCTGTTCATCCAGTTACCCCTGTTACTCCAGTTAATCCTGTTCCTCCTGTTGATGATAACAACGGAAATTATAAAGATAATACATGGTATACCATTCATGGGATTAGAGTTAAAAGAAGATGGAATCAATGGTGGTATTATATAGCTCGAGACAGGACATTTCGTAAAGTGTTAAATGTAAATAATTCTTGGGTATTAGACGGGTCTAAATTTAGTAATAATCAGCATCACTATATAGATGGAGTTCGAGTTCGAAGACAAAATAATAAGTGGTATAGAGGAACTTGGTATAATAATCGTGAAGTAAATTATGTTAATGGAAAATGGGTTAATGTCTAATATTTAAAAAAATAAAGTTCTTTTGTTTTTTCCATGCGAACATGTCGTTCTTATTTCGCTAGTTGGTTTGGAAAAAATGGAATGCCTCATAATAGTTGAGGGTATTTTTGAAATACTTAATTAATAATATATAGGGAAATAGAGGTAAAAATCTATTTCCCTTTTTTGATATTCGAGTTCACAACGATCTGAGACTTGTGTTCTTCTAGGGGTATTGTGCTTCAATTTTTAAGAAAAGTATTTTGATGCAAAGGTAATTTTCGAATAAAATGCGATATTGAGGGTGAAGTTATCTTGTAATCATGCTAAACTGAAAGAAACTTTTTTCACCCCAGTTTTTTAAGTTGGATTGGTATTAGTAAGTTTGCAGCCATAATAAACATACTATGGTAAATTTTAACGGGGTTATTACTGAAGCAAAAGGATTGTGTATCTCTCATGAAAACAGAGCTTTTAAATACGGAGATGGAGTTTTTGAAACCATTAAAGTACTGAATAAAAAAGTGGTTTTTTTTGAAGATCATTATTTTAGATTAATGGCTTCTATGAGGATGATGCGGATGAAAATTCCAATGAAATTTACCTTAGAATTTTTACAAGAAGAAATTTTAAAAACACTAGATAAAGAAGTGTCAGGGGCTACTACTTATAGAGTTCGGTTGACCGTTTTTAGAAAAGATGGAGGTAGGTATACACCTAAAACTAATGAGATTGATTATTTAATAGAGCTGTCTCCTTATACCGATACGATAAAGAAAGAATATCGTATAGATCTATATAAAGATTTTTACAATTATTCTGGATTTATGTCTACCGTAAAAACAACGAATAGAATGATAAATGTCTTAGCCTCAGTTTTTGCAGAAGAAAATGATTTGGATAATTGTATCCTGTTAAATGAGCGAAAAGGGGTTGCTGAAGCGACTAATGCTAATATTTTTGTAGTAAAAGGAAATGTTATAAAAACTCCAGCATTAACAGAAGGATGTATAAAAGGAGTGGTACGGAAAAAAATAATTGAGATTCTTAGTAAACATCCAGATTATACTATTGAAGAGACAAATGTATCTCCTTTTGAAATTCAAAAAGCAGATGAGGTTTTTCTCACCAATTCAATTGTTGGTGTACAACCTGTAACAAATTATCGAAAGAAAACATTTGAAACTAAAGTATCACAAAAGTTAAAGCAAAGCCTTCAAGTTGCTGCGATAACAGGAGCTTAATTCATCTGAATATCACTAGGGGCATTTGCCCAGATCTGATATTCTCCTCCTTTTTCTAAGAGTTGATCTTTCCAGAATGTTTCTTCATTGATAACAAATAGATTGGGGTGTTTGTTTTCTGCGATAAACCAAGAATTCGTTTCTAATTCGTTTTCTAATTGGTTTTCACCCCACCCTGAATATCCTAAGAAGAAACGGATATCACTCGAATCAATCTTATGTTCGTTAAGGTGTTCTTTTAAGCATTCAAAATTGCCTCCCCAATAAATGCCATTACTGACTTCAATACTGTTGGGAAGTAACTCAGGTGCTTTGTGGATAAAATATAAATTATCTTGTTCAACAGGACCACCTTGATATACTCTAAAATCACAGTCGATTTCGGGTACTAAGTCACTAAGTTTGTAATGAAGAGGTCTATTGAGAATAAACCCTAAGGAGTTAGTTTTTGAATGCTCTGTGAGCAAAATAATTGACCTTTTAAATGAGTGGTCGTTTAAAATTGAAGGTTCAGCTATTAATAACCTACCCTTCTTTGGCTTTAATATACTCATGCCCATAAAATCCTACAATTGAATTACTAATATAGGTAAAAATTTTAGTAAATATTTAACATATAATGTAAAAAGTGTTAAAATTAAAGTTTTGTTAATGTATATTTATTATAATTTTTGGTTAAAAATAGTGATATGTGTATTTTATTGGATTGTCTTGTAGCTTTTTAACTTTTTTAGTAAGTCTTTTTTGTTTGTTTCTTGTATGTTAAGATAACGTTAAGAAATAATAGGGTCAATAGCAGTCAGTTTTTATTTGATTAGAAGAAATAAAGTGTTCTAAGGGTATATTAAGTTTTGAAAGGGTAATTTTTCTTATTATATTAAATAAGTCTTTTTTCATCAGAATGGATCCACAAATCATGATGCAACCATTATTTGTTAGGGTGTTTATGATGATTTCTTCGTTTAATGCAATTTTTTCTTGTATGTATTGCTTTTTACTTTCTTGTGAATAGCTTATATGGACGCTTTGAAGGTGATTTTTAGACAGTGCTTCATTTATATGTTTTTCATATAGGTGAAATGAATGCTTATTCCTCCCTCCCCAAAATAAATGCATGTTCACTTTTTTTGTATTGTTGGCTATCATTCCTAAAAAAGGGCCAATACCTGTTCCGTTAGCTATTAGTATGATATCTTTTGTTTTTTCAGGAAGGTGAAAATGTGTGTTAACTTTAATGGCTGCCTGTATTTGGTGGTTTACTTTTAGGTTGCTCAAATAAGTAGAACATATACCTGTCGAATGTTTTTTGATGCTAATAACAATTTTGTTGTTGACTTTACCTATAGAGTATAGGCGTTCTGCGGTTTCGTTTTTAGGAGTGATCGATAATAAATCTCCTGAGGTAAAGCTTATTTTTTTTAAGGGTTCAAGGTGTAATAAAAAAGTATGGTCATTATTGATACTGATCTCTTTGTGTACCTTAAATAGCTGTTGTTGTTTCTTTTTAGTAACAATAGGTGTGATTTGTATGGGTGTGTTTAACGCTTTTTCAATGTTAGCAATCCAATCTTTATAACTTTCAATAGATTGATTATTTATTTTATGTATAGGTAAGATGGGGGTAAAATTACTGTCTTTTTGAAGTAGTGTGTCTAGCTTTTGTGCGTAGCTACAAAATTTTGAGTAGGCCTTGGAACCAAATCCGATAATAGCGTATTTAAGGGCTGATTCTAATATGTTTTCTTGTATTAGTTTTTCGAAGTTTTTTGCATTATTGGGAGCATCTCCATCTCCATAGGTTGCTGTTAGAATGAATAGGTATTTTGCCTTTTTATAATGGGTATATGAATTTAGGTGGTTTATGTAAGCTGTTTTTTTGTCTTTAATCAGACCGTTGTATAATGAATTAGCAAAAGAAAAAGTGCTTCCAGACTCAGAACCGACTAAAAGTATGTATTCAGCAGTGTCTTTGGAAAATTTATTTTTAATGATGGGTTGGTTGTTTATTCGGTTATAGGTTAGATAACATCCAGAGTAGATAAAGAAAAGTAAACTAATGCATGTTCCGAGTAATACTAAGGCCCAAATAAAGGTGCCGTCGCCAGTATGCAATATGATACTCCAATCGATTAATTTTCCTGTCACTGCGTATTTTGTTTCACTCAAAACGTTGCCAGTATATTGGTGGATTGTTAGTTCTTTGTTTTTTAATTCCAAGAAAAAAGGATCTTCTGGATCATCTGAAAATGGGAATTCAATACTTTTTAGATTGTTTAAATAAGTAGATTTAAATATATTGATCTCATTAATTCTTTTTTTGTCTAAGTTGCTATGAGTGGTGTTTATGGTCGTTAAATCATTCTTTTTAGCAGGTAAAAGCGAAAACTTATCAAAAGATAATAATAAGCCAGTAACCGTAATTAGTATTATTGGGATTAGGGCGTATCTTCCT
Source organism: uncultured Tenacibaculum sp. (assembly GCA_947496185.1). Lineage (GTDB taxonomy): Bacteria > Bacteroidota > Bacteroidia > Flavobacteriales > Flavobacteriaceae > Polaribacter. The sequence continues at coordinate 242,243 of CANMCD010000004.1, read as the reverse complement.
ATAACTATATGATAGAATTGTTGCGGATTTTCTTTTATAACTTTAGAAAAAAACATTGTTACTCCTCCTTGTCTTTTAATAATCAAAGCAACACCACTAAGTGTGGTAAGTAAGAGAATAAAGGAAAAAAAAGAAACAATAATACGTCCTGTAGATTTTAGAAATAAGGAACGGTGAATGGTGGTAGCGATTTTATAAATGTTTTTTCTTTTTGCTATAGTACCAATTTTTTCTCCTGAAATAGGATTTATATAAAAGGAAGTACTCTTCCCTTCTTTTGTTACTACAGATGCTGTTACAAAATGATTGCGATCAACATTAATCGATGAAATTTCAGGATATTGTTTTTGTAATGAAGTGATGGTTTTTGAAAGGGGTATTTTATTTATATCAGCAATGCTGTAAGGGCTTATTTGTTTTGAGATGGGCTCAAAAGCCAAAATAATTCCTGTAACAGCAGCAATAAGTACAAATATAAAAGAAGATATAGCCAATGTTAAATGGCTATACCTCCAAAAAGAATGAATCATAATTCACCTAGTCATTTCGAATTAAACGGATATATCTGATAAAACCTTTTCCAGAGGCTTTTTGTTGGAGATTTTCTGAGGTTAAATCAAATTCTACATCATTTTCATAGTATTCTTGGTCTTCCACAGCAGATTCAAATCTTAATGTATACCCATTGTCTATTTTATCGTTATCAATTTTGATGAAACTAACAGTTCTTTTGCCACCACTAATTGTTTCGCCAGTAATAGCGTCAATATTTGTTCTTACTTTCCCTTGAAACTTCCACCATTCGGTAATGTCAGCATACCATTGATCATCATCTCCTTGTACGTATAATGTTTCAATGTATTTACCATCTTTTAGTAAAGAAATAACTACGTAAGCACCTTCTCCTGAGTAATTTTTCATTTGGATCATACATTTATATAGGCTATGATCTGTTTTTTTTGAAAAACCTAACAGAGAGAGTATCATTCCGATAGATAGTATAAGGCAAATTTTTCTATAGTTTGTAGATTTCATTTGAGTGTGTTTTTAACGATTAATTTAAGGTCGTAATGTTTGTTTTAAAAAATTAACATCTGCCTTTTTTGAATTTAAAATTTCATTTTCTTTAGCTAAATCGTATAGTGTTTCTCCGAAGCTTGTTTTTATATGTTTGTTAGCGCCAATATGCAATAGATATTTTATTATTTCGGTATCTTTTGCTTGCATGACAGCTTTTTGAAGTGCAGTATATCCGTTTTTGTTTTTACTATTTACATCCAGATTGTATCCCTCAAGCGTTTTTAATAAGCTAAGGTTATCTTTATCAATGGCTTCATGTAAAATGCTATTTCCATTTGCCATATTTTGTCTGATATTGTATCCATTGGTTGTTAAAATAGTTAGCTTTTTGATAAAAGCATCGTGTTTTTTGGGACGATATCCTTTAATTAGATAATAAGAAATGGGGTTTCCCTTTTTATCTTTAAGGTGTATGTCAGCGTTATTTTTAATAAGGTGTTCGACAATATCTGGAGTATTGTATTGAACAGCATAGGATAGTGCTGAAATTCCTTCTTTATTTTGATGGTTAATGTCCTTTGTTTTTTCTAACAAAAGGCTATTAATTTCTAAACTGTTTTTAATAGATGCGATAATTAACGCAGTATTTCCTTCTTTATCAGTATGATTTGCATCTGCCCCTTTTTCAAAGAAAAAATCAAACGTTTCTTTATGCTTGTTTCTGTACGAAATGTTTAATAAAGGCGTGTTACCTTTCTTGTTTGAAATATTTGAGGCGATCCCTAAACTGTCCAAAAACTTAAAAAAAGACAAAGAGTTATTGCTTTTTCTGGTGCCTCGAGTGGCCAAAAGCATTGCATTGCCATTGTTTTTATTTAAACCTTTGTAGGGTAGTTTTTTGTTAATTAAAAATTGTAATGTTTTTTTATTTCCACCTTTTGCTGCGTAATTAAAGGCACCATTTCCATCATTATCAGTAGCTTTCAAAGTTAAGCCTTTTGAAATAAGGTAGTCGATAAAGCTAAGATCTTCTAGTTGTGACAGTACCAATAATAATGAGTTTGCACCGTTTTCATTGGTGTCTGCTATATCTATACCTTGCTCAATACAAAGTTCATAGATCTTTTTATTACTGTTGCCAGTAATCGCTGCGAATGTTAATACAGAATATCCGTGTGCATCTATAACGTCCATTTTAGCGCCTTTAGAAATTAAAAACTTCATTAGTGGAAGATTATTTTTATAGGCTGCCCAAAAGACATAGGTTCTTTTGTCGTGTGTTAACTTATTTACTTCGTTTCCTGTGAAGGATAACAAGTGTTTTATGGTGTTGTTAGGGGCTTTTTCTAAGATCGCATAGACTACTGCGTCAAATCCATGAGTATTAATTTCACTTGGATTGTTGCCTTCTTTGATTTTTTGATCTACTTCAGTTATTGAAGGAGACGATTTCCAAAAATCTCTATCTAAAAAAATATTTTGATCTTGGGCTGTTACAAAACCTGTTATAAAAGTAATAAGGTAAGTTAATATGTTTTTTTTCATTTTTAAATGAATAATAGGTTATTGAATTACAAAAGATTCTATTGTCTCGTTAATGTTTTTTTCTTCTGTCATTTCTTTTGAAAAAAGGTGCTTGTATAAGGGCTTGTTTTTTACTTTTCGCTTAAGAGAAAGATCTGACTTTTTATTGTAAATTTGATTCCACTTATTTCTAACTGTTTGCCATTTGTTAGCATTTTTATTCCACCAGTCTTGAGCTGCTTTACACCTGCTTTCAGGAACACGAACATAGGTATTGTATCCTTTTTCTTCTGCTAATACAATATCGTCTTTACCAGTTTCTCTTATTATTTTCTTGTTGTCTTGATCGTGTAACCAACCATATTCAGTTATTTCGTGTCTATTTCCTCTTACAGTAATATTGTAGTCACTCCTTTTCGTATATTCTCTTCTTGGTAATGGAGCGTCTGTGGTATTTTCCCAATAGCTTTTTCCGTCAACATGTACCCATGTTCCAGACCCTTCGTAACGAGGACTGTCGTCTACTTGATACACTTTTTGTGTCCATTGTTTTCTTACGGCAGATTTAGGTTTGTTTTCATAGAGCCACGTATTGTTTCCGTTATACCTGTATAGATCTCTATTTTGATATACCCAATCTTGTCTCCAGTGTTTTACAATATAAGGACTAGCTGGATTACCTACTTGTAATAAGTGTTGAATAGAAATTTTATTGTTTTCATCAACAACCAACTGAGCAAACTCTAAGGCTTTTTCTGACTTTGTTTTTGAAGGTTTGTATAAGGAGTCTTTGCTGTAGTTAAAAGTTTCAGCAAAATTAAACGTTACCTCAAAGCATCCACACATTTTTTTTATAGCATCTCTGTCTTTCCTTTTTTTGTTTTGTGCATGATTTTGAAATATGCACAAAGTACTTACCAACGTTATTAGTATTAAATTCTTCATTCTTACTATGATTGTGTTTTATTATTTAGCTGCAAAAATATAATTTATTTATTTAGATTAATTAAAAATAAGATTTATATTTGCAGTAAAATTATTAAGAATGTTTCTAAATAGTAGATTGACGTTTTTGTTTTGTTTTATTTTTGCTTTCTCAATAGCTCAAAATGAGAAAGAGAATAGAACTTCAGAAAATGAATTGGATGAGGTAATTGTTACAGCAACAAGAACTTTACGTCAATTGTCATTAGCACCAATGCCTGTGATTTTAATTTCAAAAAAACAAATTGAAAGTACAGGTGCTGTGAGGTTGAGAAATTTACTACAAGAGCAAACGGGAATAACCTTTGTTAAAGATGTAGGGAACTCAGAGGGTATACAGATGCAGGGGATTGCTGCAGATTATATCTTAGTGATGATAGATGGGGTACCTTTGGTTGGAAGAACGGCAGGAAATCTTGATTTAAATAGAGTTACTGTAAATAATATAAAACAAGTAGAGGTGGTAAAAGGATCATCTTCATGTTTATACGGATCAGAAGCTTTAGGAGGTGTTGTTAATATTATTACAGAAAAGCCTAAGAAAGATCAACTTAAAGGAGACTTTCATCTAATGACTAGGTTAATAGGTGACCAAAAAGAGTTGGATATCAATGGAGGAGTTCGTTATAAAAAAGGTAGTTTTTCAAATGTTACAGACGTGAACTTGAATTCAAGTGGTGGGTACGACTTAGTTCCTGAGACAACCCAAAAAACAGTAAATCCTTATCAGAATTATACCTTTAATTCTCGGTTTTTATATGATTTGACAGATAAAGTAACTTTTGATTTGTCGGGTAGGTTTTATCAACAAAATATTTTTGTCAATTCAGTAACAGATACACAAACGGATTGGAATATAAATTCTATTGTAAGTCATAAAATATCGGATAAATGGGATATAGATTATACGTTTTATGCTACCCGAAATAAAACAGCAACTTCCATAAATAATACTACGTACTTTAATAGGAGTTTGATACGGCCTGAAATTCGCGCAAAATTAGATTTTGATAACGGGGTAGGAGGTAATTTTTTAGTTGGGATAGGAGGAAATCAAGATCGTTTGGATAGATTTTCTATCAATGGAGAAAAATACATTACTACTTGGTATGGATTTACACAATATGATTTTGAACCACTATACAATGTCAATTTAGTTGCTGGATTTCGTTATGATGGGAGTAATAATTATCAAAATGCCTACAGTCCAAAGTTGTCTTTAAGTTGGAAATTAAACAATAAAATTACGATAAAAGGTTCTGGAGGATATGGGTTTAAAATACCAGATTTTAGGCAATTGTTTTTTGATTTTAGAAATGTAAATAATGGTTATGTAGTGTTAGGTACCCATACAATTCATAATTTATTTGCTGGTACTGATGAAGATATATCTGGTGTTACGAAACAATTAAAGCCAGAAATAGGTTTAGGTTTTAATGTTGGAACGTCATTTAAGCCTATAAAGAATTTAAAAATTAATGTAAACTTGTTTAGAAATGATATTAGAAATCTTATAGATTCTTTTGATACAGAGTTAGATCCAGTTAAAATTTCTATAGATGGAAGAACAAGGATTTTCTCATACAAAAACTTTGAAAAGGTTTTTACACAAGGTGTAGAGTTTGATTTGAACTATAAGTTTAATGATAACTTTAGGTTTTTGATGGGGTATCAGTTTTTGGATACGGGAGATAAAGCACAGATAAAGAAATTAAAAAAAGGTATCGTGTTTAAAGATGAAAACGGATTGACTCAAAGGGCAAGTAGCTCTATTTATTACGGTTTACCAAATAGGTCTAAGCATATGGTAAATGCAAAGGTATTTTACGAAAACTTTGAACATGATTTTTCACTCAATATAAGAGGGACATATAGAAGTAAGTTTGTTCCCAGAGATACCAATGGAAATGATGTTATTGATAAATTTGATCGGTTTGTAAAACCTATTACTCAAGTAAACTTGGCAATTGACAAAACATTTTTTGGTAATATTAATTTTTTGGTGGGAGTGGATAATGTGTTGAATTCAAAGGGGTTGAAGAATGGTGAGCAGTTTTATAATATTGATGAAACAAGTAAGCAAAGAACACCCGATGAAAATTTTTTGCTGTTAGGAAGAACGATTTATGGAAGATTACAATTTAAAATTTAATTATAGCCAATAAGGAAGCTTTATGAGGAATTTAAAAACAATTTTAGGAACTTTAGTTATCACATTTTTATTCACAGGATGTAGTAAAAATGAGGATGAGGTTGAACAATTACAGCCCGTTAAAACAGAAAAAATAGAAAATTTACACGCACCTGCCACTTATGATCATCAGACTCGTGAGTACACAGGGGATTTTGTAAAGTTTAGTTTTGAACAAGGAAAGATTGTTGAAGATGATAATTGGGATATTGCATTTAGAGCAACGGAAATTATTGTTAATGGAGGAAAAGAGGTAGGAAATGTTAAAGGAGAGATTCCTAGAAAAGGTAACGCAGCATTGTTATTATATAAAGATAAAACGTTAAGTGATATTAAAGAAGCACCCGTAGATAGTGAATTTAAGCAAGATAAGGTTGGTGAGTTGGCTTTACCAAAAGGAGATGGTTGGTATTCGTACAAAGGTAGAGGATTAATTGTACCCAAAGCTGGTAGAATAATTGTCATAAAAACCAATAACGGCCATTATGCTAAAATGGAAATAGCTAGCTACCATAAAGACGGTAAAGTTTCACTCGCTACGTCAAATTATTACACCTTTAATTATGTGTATAACCCTAATAAAGGTGATAAAAATCTTCAGTAAGTATATTTTATTGAATTTTGTTAGTTTTTGTTACGTTAAGCCTGTTTAACCTAAAAGTTAAACAGGTTTTTAATTAAAATACACTTACTGATGAGTGTTAGTATAGGCTCGAAAGTAGGTGTTAATTTGAAGATACGCAAATTTAATTTTTAGTTTCAGGTAATTTATCCTTTAAAAAAGCGGCCGTATAGGAAGCTTTATTTTCTGTTAATGCTTCGGGCGTTCCTGCAAAAACTAAATTTCCTCCTTGTTCTCCTCCTTCTTTTCCTAAATCAATGATATGATCAGCGCATTTAATAAGTTCAATATTGTGTTCAATTACAATAATTGAATGTCCTTTTTCAATTAAAGCGTTAAATGAATCTAATAATTTTTTTATATCATGAAAATGTAAACCAGTGGTAGGTTCATCAAAAATAAAGAGTGTTTTTTCTTTGGTTGTTCCTTTCGTTAAAAAGGAGGCTAGTTTTATACGTTGTGCTTCACCACCAGATAAAGTCGAAGACGATTGCCCAAGAGTTACGTATCCTAAGCCAACGTCTTGCAAAGGCTTAAGTTTTTTGACAATTTTGTTTTGTTGGTGTTCTTTGAAAAAACGGATAGCGTCGTCAACAGTTAAGTTAAGTATGTCGTTAATGTTTTTTTCTTCAAATGTTACTTCCAATACGTCTTTTTTAAAGCGTTTACCGTGGCATGCGTCACAAGGCAGGTGTACATCTGCCATAAATTGCATTTCAATCGTAACGACTCCTTCCCCTTTGCAAACTTCACAGCGTCCTCCTTCTACGTTAAACGAAAAGTGTTTGGGTTGATAATTGCGAATTTTAGATAGTTTTTGACTGGCCAATAATTTTCTGATATCATCATAGGCCTTTATGTAGGTAACGGGGTTTGACCTTGAAGAGCGGCCAATAGGGTTTTGATCGACAAATTCAACATGGTTTAATGTTTCAAAACTACCTTTTACCCTAGTATGTTGCCCTATTTTTTCTCCATGGCCAAAGAGTTTTTTTTGTACTGCAGGGTATAATATCTTTTTGACTAAGGTACTTTTGCCACTACCAGATACCCCTGTGACTACGGTAAGGCAATTTAAAGGGAAAAAAACATTGATGTTTTTTAAATTATTTTCCCTAGCGCCGACAACTTTGATATGATCGTTGGATTTTCTTCTAAGGCTGGGCACGTTAATGCAGAGTTCTTCTGAAAGGTATTTGGCCGTTAATGAATTTGAGGATAATAATTCGTCAAAGGTACCTTCAGCAACAACGTTTCCTCCATAGGTGCCTGCTTCTGGACCAATATCAATGATATAATCTGCCTCTTTCATAATGTCTTCATCGTGCTCTACAACGACAACGGTGTTGCCTATGTCTCGTAAGTTTTTAAGTACTTTTATAAGTTTTTTGGTGTCTTTTGGGTGAAGTCCGATACTAGGTTCGTCTAAAATGTACATAGAGCCTACGAGGCTACTTCCTAGAGAGGTGGCTAAGTTGATTCGTTGACTTTCTCCTCCTGATAAAGAATTTGAGTTACGATTAAGTGTTAAGTAATTTAAGCCTACATCTTGTAAGAATTGCAACCTGTTGTTTATCTCAGTAAGCAAACGATTGGCTATTTTTTCTTCGTATTTGTTTAGTTGTAATGTTTTAAAGAAAGCGGAAAGCTCGTTAAGAGGTATGTTTACTAGTGATGATATGTTTTTCCCATTAATTAGAACATAGTCAGTTTCTTTACGGAGTCTTTTGCCGTTACAATCTTTACAGGTAGTTTTACCACGATACCTTGAGAGCATTACTCTGTTCTGAATTTTATAACTTTTTTCTTCTAAGTATCTGAACAAATCATAAATTCCTTCAAATTTACGTGTTCCGGTCCATATAAGTTCCTTTTGTTGTTCTGTGAGTTCAAACCAAGAACGATGAACAGGGATGTCATAGCTCTCAGCATGCCTCATTAATTCAATTTTGTATTTTGCATACTTAGTCGATTTAAAAGGAGCAATAGCGTCTTGGTAGATAGAAAGCTCAGTATTAGGAATGACTAAGTCTTTATCAATTCCGATAACATTTCCATAGCCTTCGCAGGTTGGGCAAGCTCCGTAAGGATTATTAAAGCTGAAAAAATGCGTATTGGGTTCTAAAAATGTAATGCCATCTAACTCAAAATTATTACTAAAAGTAGTGGTGTTTTGAGTGCCTAAATCGTCGATAAGGCAAATACCTTTTCCTTCAAAAAATGCAGTTTCTATAGCATCAGCCAAGCGGTTGTAAAAGTCTTCATTATGCTGTACTACGATTCTATCAATAACTAAAAATAATTCTTCTAAGTTTACTTTCTCAATAGGTAGTTCGTCAATTTTATATACCTGATCTTGGTGTTTTATTCGTGCATACCCTTGTTGTTTTAGTATTTCAAGAGCTGTAGTTATTCTTCTGCTTTTATCAATTAGCAAAGGAGCTAATAATAAAAGTTTGGTGCGTTCTTCAAATTCTTTAACGAAGTTGATGACGTCAGAAACGGTATGTTTTTTAACTTCTTTTCCAGAAATAGGAGAGTAAGTTCTTCCAATACGTGCAAAGAGCAGTTTTATATAATCATATATTTCAGTAGAAGTACCAACGGTTGACCTCGGGTTAGTAGCGTTTACTTTTTGTTCTATGGCAATGGCAGGTGCTATTCCTTTTATATAGTCGACTTTAGGTTTGTGCAATTTTCCTAAAAACTGGCGGGCATAAGAGGAAAGACTTTCTACGTACCTCCTTTGTCCTTCAGCATACAAAGTATCAAAGGCTAAGGATGACTTACCAGATCCTGATAAGCCCGTAATAACTACCAATTTGTTACGAGGTATTACTACGTCTACATTTTTAAGATTGTGCAGTTTAGCGCCTTTAATGATGATGTTTTCTTTTGGATTAACAGTAGTTATATCTCTTTTCATTTTGTATGCTCAAAAAATAGGGGATAAAAATACTGTTTTCTGTGTTTGCATAGAAATTTTGAGAACGGGTTTTTAAAAGAAAGATAGTTGGTAAAAACAAATATCATATTAAAGAACTCATCTTGACTTTTTGTTTTTAACCGAAAATGAGTTGAAATTTGACCAAATGAGGCACTTTTTGAAAGTCATAGCAGCACTACGAATAAAAAAGTAACAAAACAAGGGGGAATTTCAGCTGTTTTTTTATGGGATAGAAAAAGTCAAGATGAGTTCAATAGATAAAAAATGAGAAAAACACGCTATTTAATTTTTTATCTATTTTACAGTTTTGATCTTAAAAGTATTTTTAGTGATTCAATTTATTATTTGTTGTTGTGTAATTGCTTAGTTTTTTGTGCTCTATTCACGGTGTTGATGTTGCGTTTACATAGTTAAGTTTATTGAGTTTTTTAGTTGGTAAGTGAATTAATGTTTGCTTAACAATATTTTCTAGATGACGCTATAATTAAAGAAGTTAAGAGTGGTTTTTTTATGAAAAAAATAATCTAAAATTTGCATTTGTGCATAAAAAAAGCAATATTTGTCAAATAAATAAGTTAAAATAGATCGCCTATAGTAAATAATTACTTTTAAAACAATTTAACCCCTAATCCCCTGAGATGAGTTTTGACAAGCTCTCTCTAGTAAAAGTAATTATATTATGAACAGAGATATTATAGCAGATAGTACTTTAGTAAAAAACTACATTAACGGTAATGAGATTGCTATTGAGATGTTAATTAAAAGACATCAGCAGAAACTTTATAGTTTTATTTATAGCAAGGTACAAGATAGAGACTCAACCGAAGATATTTTCCAAGATACATTTATAAAAGTAATTAGAACACTTAAGAGAGGTAATTACAATGAAGAAGGTAAGTTTTTACCTTGGGTAATGCGTATTGCACACAATCTTATTATTGATTTCTTTAGAAAAAATAACCGCATGCCAATTTTTAATAATAACTCTGATGATTTTGATATTTTTTCAATTATTAGTGACGGTAACCTAAATGTGGAAAATAAAATAATAAAAGAACAAATTCTTAACGATGTAAAGAGTCTAATTAAAGAATTGCCTGATGAACAACGTGAAGTCTTGGAAATGAGGATTTATAACGACATGAGTTTTAATGAAATTTCAGAAAACACAGGTGTTAGCATTAATACTGCTTTAGGAAGGATGCGATATGCCCTGATTAATTTACGTAAGATCGTCGAGAAAAATAACATTATTTTGATAAATTAAGCAATATTATGTAGTCTTTTTCGTTTATATACTTGAACGGATTAAAAATAAGGATACATGACAGAACTTTACTCAGACAAGTCTTCGGACTTTAAAAATCAGCCTAGGAAAGAGACGATCCAATTTTTAATAGATTTTTCGAAATCATTAAAAATTCTTAAAACCAAATCAAACTATCTCATTGAGTTGAATTTGAATTAAGAATAGAAAATCCTCCATTGCAAAACAATGGAGGATTTTTTTATTAGTATAGCTTTTGTAAAGCTAGTAAATCGTAAAAACTAAAAGTACTTTGGTTTACACATGCTTGCATGATTGAGAAATCATCATTTTCTGGTGTTCCAGCTATTTTATGTGCATCAGGTTCTTTTTTTATTCCTTCATTACAAGATTTTCTTGTTTTCCAGTCCGTATGTCTAAGTCCTATTGCATGGCCAATTTCATGAATTAATAAGCCTTTTATTTGGTTTGCGTTTTCATTATTGGCAGTAGAGTTTATTAATATTTCTCTCCCAGCTTGTTTTGAACTAGGAAAGAAGGCATGACCTCTTATGTATGGGTCGAATTCATTTGCTTTAGGTCTATAGATATGGTGTTTATTTTCATGTTCATTTTGAACTCCTACAATGATAATGTTATTTTTATTGAAATCATTTGTATTGAGATCACTCATGTTTTTGTATTGAAATGTTAAGTTAAATGAATCAAATTTATTATATAGTTTGAATATATGATATAAATCTTTTTTGTAGTGTTTGTTTAAGCTTGTAATTATAGAATATGAATTGTTTGTGAATATTGCTGCGCTAAGATGCTTGCCGTTAAACTGAAGATTCCAATTAAAGTTTTGCATGATAGCATTATATAATAGGTTATTGTTATAGTTTTTAAAAATCTGATAAACTTCTTCGTCACTATAACTCATAAAAGAAGTTTCGAGTGTATGATCAACATTGTTGAAGTCTGCAATAGCGTTTTTTAATGATGTTATAGCGTTATTGTTTAATTTGCCAAAATGTTTGTGATCATTGTAGAATTTTTTAAAATTTGGATTATTACTGTTTTTATACTGCTCTATATTTTTATCGATTCCTATAATTGTTATTGAATTATTATTTATTAATGTTAAGGGATGAACTGAATACTGCCTTCCATTAGTTTGGTTATGGGATGTTAAATTAGTCTCGCAAGTCCTGTCATTTTTTTGAGGTTTTTTACGTGAACGTTTATTTTCTTTGGTTTTTTCAGGAACGTTACTTTCTTCATTGTTGTCATTACAAGAATATAAAAATCCACTCATTAAAATTGATATTACAATAATTTTTAGTGTTTTTAATTTCATATTAGTTATTGTTTGTTTGGGTTTTTTGTAAACTTACTAATGTTGTGGTTCTTTTTTTGATGTTTTGCAGTGTAGTGTAAGGTTTTTGATATAAGAGAATATTGTTAATTATAACAAATTAAAGTTTAATAGTTTAGTAATCAGTTAAATGTGTGGTTAAGGTGTTATGTTGTTAAAAAAAACGAATAACATATTGCTTATTTCGGTTTTTTGTTTTTTTAACGAGAAAAATGTGTTTTTTTATTTTTTCGATTGTTTTTGTTTGTAAAGAAATGTTTTTTACTTTAAAAAAACATGTGATTTATAAATAGGGTTAGTTGGAGGAGTGCAAACACAGGATATGCATCCCTTACTGTAAAAGGCTGTATTGATATAAATGAGAAGGTATAGTAATCCCTCTAGAGAGGGTTTATTTTTTAGCGTTTATAACAGATTTTCTTCCTATAGTAGTAGTAATAATGTCATTTTCTATGTTCCAACCTCTAGCTGGAGAATATTCTCTGCCATAGTATATGATCTGTAAGTGTAATTTATTCCAAAGTTCTTTAGGAAACAGTCTTTTAGCATCTTTTTCGGTTTGTGCTACGCTTTTTCCATTTGATAAATTCCAGCGATACATCAAACGATGGATATGTGTGTCTACTGGGAAGGCTGGAATATTGAAAGCTTGCGCCATAACGACACTCGCTGTTTTATGACCAACTGCAGGAAGGGCTTCTAAATCATCAAAGTTAGCAGGAACTTCTCCTTGGTGTTTATCAATTAAAATTTGAGATAAGCCATAAATTCCTTTCGATTTCATAGGAGATAATCCTACGGGTTTGATAATTTCCCTTATTTCCTCTACTGTTAGCTTTATCATATCATATGGATTGTCTGCTTTTTCAAAGAGTTTGGGGGTGATGGTATTTACCCTAGCATCTGTGCTTTGGGCTGATAATAGTACGGCAATTAATAATGTGTAAGGATCTTTATGGTCTAACGGAATAGGGGTGGTTGGATAAAGTTCCTCAAGAGTTTGAATTACAAATTGTACTTTCTCAGCCTTGGTCATTTTCTAGGTGTTTTTAATAGTGTAGCGCAAATTTACAAAGTTCAAGTGTAGCTTTAAACTTTATTGACTAATTTGTACATTTGAGTCTATAATTTATAAATGTATAAGATATGACTACGTTGAAAAAAGGGGATAAAGCACCAAATTTTGAGGCGAAAGATGAAAAAGGGAACGTTAGAAAATTAGCGGATTATGCAGGGAAAAAATTAGTGCTTTTCTTTTATCCTAAGGCTAGTACACCTGGATGTACAGATGAGGCTTGTAATTTGAGAGATAATTACAATACTTTTTTAGCGCAAGGATATGATATTTTGGGGGTAAGTGCTGATAGTGCAAAACGTCAACAAAATTGGATTGATAAGTACGAATTGCCATTTCCATTATTAGCTGATGAAGAAAAAGAGGTGATAAACGCATTTGGTGTATGGGGACCTAAGAAGTTTATGGGGAAAGAGTTTGATGGTATTCATAGAACTACTTTTGTTATAGACGAAAATGGTGTGATTGAAGAAGTAATTGCTAAGGTGAAAACAAAGGAACATACAGCACAGATACTAAACTAGAAAGCATAAAAAAACTCCGAGGATCTCGGAGTTTTTCGTAAAATATGTTCATGCTTAATTCCGTACCAAGGCTAAACTTGCGTAAAGCTCTGGTTTATTGGCTGTAAATTCAGTAAGCCAAATAGTCAACTCATTAATTTCGTGCGGAAGAAGTCTTTTTAAAGCCTTCTTTAATTCTTTGGCGAACAAATCTGAGTTAAAACTTACTTTTTTAAGCACAGTTTTCGTATAATCATACATAGCTCTTGCCATACTTGGGGGATTTTAATTATAAAAATTCATAAGTGTAATATACGAAAAAAAAGTCGATCCATTGTTAAATAAATCTGAAAAAAAGTAAGATGTTTTGTTTTGACTTACAGATTGTTGACTTTTGTAATCAATTCATTAGCTTTAGTTTCTAACTCTAATTGAATTGACTTGAAGTGGCTCTTTTTATTTTCAATGTCTTTAGCGTGAACTTTGTCTAATAAGTTGTCAAAAGCAGCAATAGTTTCGTCTATAATCGCTTCCGATTTTTTAGTGTCAGCTTCTGGGTTCACCAATTCCCATACATAGCATTCTTCGATGATATCACCTAAAACGTGATTGATGTTCTTTTTTAAGTTTTTTACACTTGCCATAATTAATAATTTGTGCAAATTTAATTTTTTTATTCTACTTATGCCAGTTATACCAAATCTACTCCAAAATAGATTGTCATTTTGTTGTTTAAAGTAAGTTGATAAGTTCTGTTATTTTAGATAGCGTAGGGTAATTGTAGTCTTTAGAAGAACTGGTTTTTTCATATTCCCAAGTGGTATGAAAAGGAATATGTATAGCATTCGCTCCTAAATTTAATAAGGGGATTACATCAGATTTAAGAGAATTACCAATCATTAAAAACTCTTTTGGAGCAATATCTAAATGTCCTAAAAGTTTTGAATAATCGTTCTCTTTTTTTTCGCTCATTACTTCTATGTGGTGAAAATACTTGATGAGTCCTGATTTTTCTAACTTTTTTTCTTGATCTAATAGATCACCTTTGGTTGCGACGATCAGTTTGTATTTGCCTTTAAGTGTTTCTAAAGTTGTAACGACACCGTCTAAAATATCAATAGGTTTTTCTAACATTTCTTTTCCGATATCGATTATTTTTTTGGTAATATCTGGGTTTAGATTGTTGTTAGATAGCTCTAAAGCACATTCAATCATGGATAACATAAAACCTTTTACTCCATATCCATAAATAGGAATGTTTGCAATTTCTTTTTTTAAAAGCTCTTGATGAATTTTGTTTTCGGTTTCATAAACCGAGAGTAATGAAGCGAATTTGTTTTCAGCTTCTCTAAAATATACCTCATTGACCCAGAGTGTGTCATCTGCATCAAAAGCAATTACTTTAATTTGGTCTTTATTCATGATGTTCTGTGATAAACTTTCTTGCTTTTACTAAATCATCAGGGGTGTCAATTCCAATACTTTGTGTAGTGGTTTCTATCATTTTTATTTTTTTACCAACTTCTAAATATCGAATGCATTCGATTTTTTCGGCATCTTCTAACGGAGTCATAGGTGTAGTATAAAATGCTAAAATGGCTTCTTTTCTAAAAGCATAGACACCTATATGCTTATAATACGAAACAGAAATAGCTGTATTTCTATGATAAGGGATCGGGTTTCTAGAAAAATAGATAGCAAAACCGTTATTATCGGTAATAACTTTTACATTATTTGGATTGTTTATTTCGTCTTGATCTGAGAGTAAGACTTTTAAAGATGCTAAATCAATTTCTTTTTTTGTGTCATTTTTAAAGGCTTCGATTAATTTTTTTAAAGAAAAGGTATCAATAAAAGGTTCGTCTCCTTGGATATTAATTACGATGTCTGTTTCTATATTTTCTACAGCTTCTGCAATTCTATCTGAGCCACATTCATGTTCTTTTTTACTTTTGATAACATTAGGCGTAATTTTTCTTACTTCTTTTTCAATGATTGCAGAATCGGTAACAATATATACATCATCAAATAGCTTAGTATTTACTGCAGCTTCAAATGTTCTGACAATCACAGGTTTTCCTGCTAAGTCTTGCATTAATTTTCCAGGAAAACGAGAGGCGTTATATCTCGCAGGAATCATGGCTATAACCTTCATAGTGTTTGTCTATATATATGTTTTATAATATGTAAAATATAATAGGCGTACTAGTATATTATATAATACTTATTGGGTAGTCAAAGATACTAATTTTAGTGCTAGTAAATTTCTTTACATAGGAAAGGGAATCGAGGATAGCTTAGTTGATCTTGCTTATAAAACCATCAATGCTCAGAGCATCTTCAACAGAAAAATCACCAATTTTAGTTCTTCGTAAAGCTGATAAATGAGCACCAGAATTTAATGTTTTTCCATAATCATGAGCTAAGGATCTGATATAAGTCCCCTTGCTACAAACAACACGGAAGTCTACTTTAGGTAGATCTGAAGTAGTGATTTCGAATTCACTAATTTCGATCTCTCTCGAGGCGATTTCTGTGGTTTTTCCTGCTCTAGCTAATTCATAGAGACGTTTACCATCTTTTTTTATAGCCGAAAATATAGGTGGTTTTTGCTGAATTTTACCTATAAAAGGTTGGGTAGTCTGATTGAGTAACGATTCCGTTATATGTTCTGTAGGAAAAGTTTGGTCAATTTCGGTTTCTAAATCGTAACTTGGGGTAGTTGCTCCTAATACAAAAGTGCCTGTATATTCTTTAATTTGCCCTTGGTATTTTTCTATGTTTTTAGTTTCCTTTCCTGTGCAAATAATCAGTAAGCCCGTAGCAAGTGGATCTAGTGTACCCGCATGACCAACTTTGATTTTTTTGAAACCAAATTGTTTTTTTATATGCCAACGTAATTTGTTTACTACTTGAAAAGAAGTCCATTCTAGCGGTTTATCAATTAATAAAACCTGTCCATTTTTAAAATCTTCACCAGTCATTTATACAAAAGAATAGATAATAGCGATAAGTCCAACAACAACACAATATACAGAGAAGTACGATAATTTACTTTTTTTAACCAAGGCAATCATCCAGTTACAAGCTAGTAATCCGGCAATAAAAGCACTTATAAAGCCTGCGGAAAGTGAGGCTATTTCAGAGCTTTGAAAATTGATGTCACCACTTAAGATATCTTTTGCTACTTTTCCAAAAATAAGAGGTACCACCATTAAAAATGAAAAGCGTGCTGCTCTTGCTCTGTCTACTCCCAACAACACCGAAGTCGAAATAGTAGTTCCTGAACGTGAAATACCTGGAAGCATTGCAATTGCTTGAGAAATTCCAATTACAAGAGCGTTAATAAAAGAGACATTTTTATTTGTGTCTTTTGCTTTGTCAGCCAATAAAAGTAAAGCCGCGGTAATAAGTAGCATGCATCCTACTAAAAAAATATTTCCATTAAAAAAGCTTTCCAGTTGTTCTTCAAATAAAAGCCCTATGATAACAGCAGGAATCATAGAAACAATTATTTTTAAAGAGAACTGCATTTCTTCGTTCCAAGAAAACTGAAATAACCCTTTGAACAGTTGTATAATCTCATCACGGAAAACAACCAGCGTACTCAAAGCGGTTGCTGCGTGTAGTACTACGGTAAAGGTTAAGCTTTCTTGTGGTACTGCATTATTGCCAAAAATAGCCTTAGCTAATTCCAAATGACCACTTGAAGAAACGGGTAAAAACTCTGTAAGTCCTTGAATAATTCCAAGGATGATTGATTCTAATAAATCCATTGTTATTTTTTAGGATTGGCTAAAATAGCATAAATTTCAATACCTAAACCTACAATGACTAAGGTGGGGGCTAGTCGAATTCTTTGCCAGCTATAAATTTCTGGGTTAAAATAATTGGGATCTTTGCTTCCTCCTCCTGCCATTAAAATAAAACCAAGAGCGATAACTGCCAAACCAATGAACATAAATATATAGTTACGTTTACCGAATAAGAATTCTTGCTTTATATTGTTTTGTTTTTTCATTCAAAAATATTTTTTAATAAGTTCTTTATTTTGTTGGCGTTAATAATATAAATCGTTTGTTTGAAGATTTAAAAAACGTTGTGTAGCGAAAAAAGTACTTATCCATGTAATAATAAAAGCCATAAGAAGTACTCCCATTGTAACATAGCTCAATGAAATATAATCTTCCAATAATTCCAGGGTTGGGATGTATTTGTTTACATAATAAGTTAGTATACTCAGGCAGATAAGTGCTATAAAAGCACCAATAAATCCTAGTCGAATACTTTGCCAGATAAAAGGCTTTCTAATAAAACGTTTTGTAGCACCAACCATCTGCATGGTTTTAATGTTAAATCTTTTTGAGTATATGGATAATCGGATAGAACTATTGATTAAAATAATCGCTACAACACCAAAAAAGACACTTAAAACAATCAACCAATAACTCATGCGTTTGATGTTTTTTGTTAGTAGTTCTACTAGTGGTTTATCGTAATTAACTTCTGCTACAAAATTATTTTTTTCATATCTTTTCTCAATTTCTTTCATTTTTTCAGGAGTAACAAATTCCGCATTAAGATAGATATCCAGTCCATTTTTCAGTGGGTTATCCCCTAAGAATTGTAAAAAATCTTCTCCTAGATCTTTTTTGTAAGCACGTGCCGCTTCATCTTTGGATATATATGTTACTTTTTTAGCAAAAACTTCTTTTTTTAAAGAGGTGGTAAAAGTATTTAATTGCTTCTTAGAGACATTATCTTTTAAAAAAATAGTCATTACCACTTTTTCTTTGAAGTGATTGGCGACTTTGGTAGATTTTAATAATACCAAACCAAGGATGCCAAGCATAAAAAGCACCAAAGCAATACTTACTACAACCGAAACATATGATGATTGTAGTCGTCGTTTTTGAAAAGAATCGAAAGAGGTAGTCATTTTTATAAAACCTTATTGACTTCGCAAGATACTAATACCATTTTAACCTAGGAAATACCGAATGTGAAAATAGCGTTATTTTTTTTAAGAAATTACTTAGGTTATTCAGTGTTGTAACTTGAAACTTTAAAGAATTATGAAGAGAAATATAATAGTTTTTTGATGTATAATCTGGGGTATATTCATTTTGATTTGGATGAGTAATTAAGTGCAAGTGTCCGTCTACTTATAAGTTTGTAGGTTGCTCAAAAATGTTTTATCTTAGAATTGATTGCTTGTCTATTATATTTTTTTATGGACTAATAATCAAAAAATGTTTGGTAAACAGTAAAAAAAAATAAAAACAGTTACATTTGTACACATTAATTAAAAAGATATGGCTGAAAAAATTAAATGTTTGATTATAGGCTCAGGCCCAGCAGGATATACAGCAGCTATTTATGCGGCTAGAGCTGATATGAAACCAGTAATGTACACTGGTATGCAAATGGGAGGGCAGTTGACAACTACAACAGAAGTTGATAATTTTCCAGGTTACCCAAATGGTACTGATGGTACAGCAATGATGGAAGATTTGAAAAATCAGGCGGAACGTTTTGGTACTCAAGTTCGTTTTGGAATGGTAACGAAAGTTCATTTTTCAGAAAAAACAGGAGGTATTCATAAGGTGATAGTAGATGAAAATACTGACATAGAGGCAGAAACGGTGATTATTTCAACAGGAGCTACAGCAAAATATTTAGGTCTAGAAAGTGAGCAACGCTTAATAGGTGGTGGTGTTTCTGCTTGTGCAACTTGTGATGGATTTTTCTATAAAGGACAAGAAGTAATTGTTGTCGGTGCTGGCGATACAGCAGCAGAGGAAGCTACTTATTTAGCAAATATATGTAGTAAGGTAACGATGTTGGTTAGAAAAGACTATATGCGTGCCTCTAAAGCAATGCAACATAGGGTGAATAAAACAGAAAATATAGAAGTGTTATACAATACTGAAATTGATGAGGTTTTAGGTAGTGATGTTGTAGAAGGGGTTCGTATTGTAAATAACCAATCAGGAGATAAGTCTGAGATATCTGTGACAGGAGTTTTTGTAGCTATTGGGCATACTCCAAATACGCAATTATTTAAAGGGACTTTAGATATGGATGATACAGGTTATTTATTAACCGATGGTAAATCAACTAAAACGAATCTTCCGGGTGTTTTTGCTGCTGGCGATGTGCAAGATAAAGAGTACCGTCAAGCTGTTACAGCTGCAGGTACTGGGTGTATGGCGGCGCTAGATGCAGAAAGGTATTTAGGAGCTTTAGAATAAAAAATAATAAGCTTACTTTATGTTTGAAAAAATATAAAGTAAGCTTACCCAATAAATAAGAGAAGGTATCGCTAAATATCCTCTCTTACATGAAAAAGAAAAAGTTATATTACTACTGTTGTTAAAAAATCCCTCAGATTTTTAATATATGTTATGGTTTGCTTTATAATAAGTGACCTTGGTCTAATAGTGTCAGTAAAATTGGACTTCAGATTGAAGTTTATACGACTAAGAGGTCAAGTTTCATAACTTTTTTAATTTAAAATAAATTCATACACAATTCAAATGAGTTTACACTATAGAGATAACAACTATATTACAGAAAAAGAACGTGAGTTAATAAAACAGTTTCCATTATTTATAAGCACCACAGGTGTAGGTAATATTATTGCCGAGTGCGTATTGTATTTAGGATTTGAAAATATTACTATTGCTGATGAGTTAGAGTTAGACGAATTTAATATAGATTGTTTTGATTCAGGTTTAGGGGGGGGAGCAAATAAAGCAACTGTATTGAAAGAAAAGTTAATGTCTATTAATAATCAAGCAAAAATAAAGATTTTTGATGGGTACTTAACAAGTGAAAATATAACAGATGTGCCAGTTAATGAGTACGGTGCTGTTATAAATACGTTACGTTTTTCGTCGAACTTACCTTTGATGCTTGATGATATGTGCCAGAAAGAAAAAGTGCCTGTAATTCATTCATTTATTGTTGGAGATGGAGGTATTGTGACACTAATTGATTCAGAAGGTTTGTCATTAAAAACAATAGTAAGAGATAATGAAAAGCTTAGTGAATTAAAAATATTGGAATATATATCAAGTTACATGAAGTTTTGGGGGGATCCTCAATTGTGGATGGATGAATGGTTGGTTATGAGTTTGAAAGATAAAAAAAAGGCGTTTCAAGGATCAACTTCAGGTTTATGGGAAGTAGGAAATATGTGCGTTTATATATTATTTGATTTAGTAGCGAAAAGAGCAATAAAAAAGTTTCCAGATATTTATTTTTTGACACCCCAAAGCAGTAATGATTAGCTAAAAAGTTTTAGGTTCACTTTTATATATTATAACATCAAATGTTTGTTTGATGATGATTTCAGTAAACGTAAGTTATATAAGTTTGTTGTTGGTGGAAAAAGCAATAGCTTCAGAAATACTGTTTACATTTAATTTTTCAAATAGTTTTTTTCTGTGGAATTTTACGGTGTCATGAGAGATGTGCATTAGGTTTGCCATTTCATTAATTGTAAATCCTCTAACAGAGTACTTCACCACTTGTTTTTCTCGGTCTGAAAGTTGAATTTTTTTAGCTGTTTTCCAGTAGCTCTTTTTTAAATCATATTCAAAAAAAGTGTTTTCTCCATTTTTCATTATTTTAATATTTCCTGAAGTTTGTTCGTTGGATAAAGAAACGATACAAACAGCTTTCCATATTTTACCCTCATTGGTTAAAAATAAAGGTGTTAGTTTTTGATTAATTAAGAAGGTGTTTTCTTTTTGATTTTTTAAGTGAAAATCATAAGAAATAGAATGATGTAACCGTTCATTGATAGCAAGTCTATCATAAAAATTAAAGCCAATAATATTGATTTTTTGTAACAGTTCTAAGTCTTCTGGAACGACATGTTTATAATAGAACAAAAACCCCATTTTTTTTACCTCTTCGGCGGAATGATCACATAAGAATAGTGGGTTTTCCGAAACAAATTCAAAGCTTTTTTTTTGATAATCTATGATGTAGATGCTCTTATATGTGGTACGGGCAAAAGCTTTTATGGCTTCTAAATAATGATGTGTTTGGTTTTGCTCTTCTTTAGATATGTTGCGCACAGTATTCTGTGAAGAGAAAAAGTTGTGAATACCCTCCATTATAGTAGTAGTTGATTTTTGTAATTATAATATGTTTATTTCAAATATACAGCTTTTTTTAGAACGAAAACGTTTTCGTTTAATTACAAAATTGTGTAGTTAAATAGTGAGAGAAGCATGGTGATTTTTGAAAACGATAAATAAGTGCTTGTTAAAGAGTGTTTTTTATATAAGCGTGTTTTTTAAAAAAAGAAGGGAGCCAACTTTAACGTATACGGTTTATAAGGTGAATAGCTGTAAAAAGAAATTAAGAGTTTGTTTTTGTGAACCTTAAAAATTATAACAAACAAAAACTACACTAACGGGTAGTTTTTGTTTGTTTCTCTGTCTATACCTTTGGATTATACTTAAGCTACATGAATGAGGACATCTATATATAACCTAGATTATAATAATTCTGGGGTTGAAATTTTTGTGGGTTCATCTTCTTTTTTTAGAGAGTTGATATTGAATCCAGAAATAAGGGGGAGAGAGTTTCAAAATAAGTTTAGTAAAGGATTAAATGAGATATTTAGTTCTTTGATTGAGAATGAAAAAGCATCAGTTTCAGAGATGCTGAGTACACCTATTGTTGATATACTATATGTTTTACGAGGAGGGTTGAATTTTGATGTTCACAACCAATTGCCTTTACAGGTTTCATGCGAAGTAAGTTTTTGTTCGAGTCAAAGAGTTATCGAAGGAGATCAAATTTACAATGCTGAAACGGGGTATAGTAAATGGAATTTACACGATAATTCACTATTAGTCATTGGTGATATTAGTGCGACAGGCACCACTATAACGTTTGCTGTAAATCAAGCTGTAGCACAGTATAAAAAAGAAAATAAAGTACCCGCAGGTATTTTGATATTGACAGTTGGAACAGCCAACGTACTACCTGTGGTGAAAAAATTATCTGATAAATTAAAACATAGTTTTGGTGGAAAGTTTAAGGGGATAACTGTACTGTTTTTGGAAGGTATATTCCATTTAAATATGGGAAGTGCATCTTATGCAACGTTAAACTTAGGGAAAACGGATTTTTTTGTAAAAGATTTTCCGAGAACAGTAGCCCTTGAACTGGATAAGTTAAATAATCCTACTTCGTTTTTTGAAAGATGTGTGATCTACGATGGAGGATCTAGAAGCTTTGAGCCAAGTATTTATAAAGAAAATATACTGCGGTACTGGGAAGGATTGTATAAGATTTCGGACTCCATAAGTATTGAAAAGTTCTTACAAGATCGAACGGATTTATACAATTATAAAAAGTTGTCAAAAGAGAAAAGAAATGAATTGTTGCTAACGGATGAAGAACAGTTGAGAGAGACGTTTATAGACAAAATAGACGAAACCCTTTCTAAGGTTAATGATATAGGACTTAAAGCTATATGTGAAGAACGATTAACCAAGTTAAATAAGTAAACAATTAAAAAGTAACCAGTATTATGGAAGTAAAAGATGTTGACATCAAAATAGGAGAAGTAGGAACAAAGGTAATTTACGAAAACGATATTATTAAGGTTTGGGATTTGACCTTGGCTCCGGGTGAAGCGACTTCATGGCACCAACACGAAATGGATTATATGTTTGTAGTAGTGAAAAATGGAAAAGTTACTACCGAGTATACAAACGGTGATGTAGAAAATCAAGACGATGAAATTGGTGTAATTGATTATAGAGAAACTGATGTTCCGCATAGACTAGTAAACAATGACTCTAAAGAGTATAAGAATATTGTTATAGAATTCAAGTCAACGTATAAGCCAATTAAAAAGTAGTAAAAACTAAATACAGTACGAGAATGAAAGGAAAAGATCCTATAAATAATATCACCTCAGAGGTATATTTTTATGACGAGCAGGAAACTTATTTTGAGTTTAGTAATTTTCATACTACTGCAATAAAAGTTGATGAAGTTTATTGGCCAACGTCAGAACATTATTACCAAGCGCAAAAGTTTGTACAGGCATCATCTCAAGAAAAAATAAGAGAAGCAAAAAGCCCAAAAGATGCTTTTTATTTGGGGAGAAATCTAGCTGATGAAAGAGTAGAAAATTGGGAAGATATCCGTGTTGAAATAATGGAAAGAGCCATATATGAAAAGTTTTCTCAACATGAATATCTAAAAAAACTCCTTTTAGAAACAGGAGAAGCGATTATTAAAGAAAAATCTCCTGCTGATAGCTTTTGGGGAATAGGAGAAGATGGTGATGGAGAAAATGTTTTAGGAAAGCTATTGATGAATCTCCGTGCCAAATTTAGAAGAGTAGAAGAGGCAAAACAAAAAGCTAGGGCCAAGTGGATGTGTATTGAAGATACAGTAGAAGTTCCTACCGATTATGGTAAAATGAACTTTAATGTATACATGGATCACAAAGGAAAAGAACATCTAGCGATCGTTTCGGGTGATATAGATACGAATGATCACGTATTGGTTAGAATTCACTCAGAGTGTATTACTGGAGATGTGTTTAAGTCAGCTAAATGTGATTGTGGAACGCAACTTGACCGTGCTTTAAAAAGTATTGCTAAAGAAACAGAAGAAGGAAAAGGTGGTATTCTGTTGTATATGAGAGATGAAGGTAGAGGTATCGGGTTAGGAAATAAATTAAGAGCGTATAAATTTCAGCAACAAGGATTTGATACCATTGATGCAAATGAAATTATTAAAACTCCTATTGATGCAAGAGAATATATTTTACCTGCCGAAATATTAAAGAGTTTAGGGGTAACCAAAGTAAAGTTGATTACTAATAATCCTTTAAAAATTAGCGGTCTGGAGAATGAAGGTTTGGAGGTAAAGCGTGTGAAAATAAATTCATTATTAAATCCTCATAACGAAGGATACCTTTCTGTGAAAAACCAAAAGATGGGACATAAGATTAAGGTGGATGCATAATTCTTATATGAAAAATTTGAAACCTGCAGTACAAATTCATAATAGTCTGGTAAAGGCAAACGTGCAATATGCCGTTTGTCTTCCAGACTCATTATCGCAACCTTTAATTACGCAAATACATAATAGAAATCAAATTCAGTATATACAGGCTACTCATGAGTCAGATTGCGTAGGTATTAGTACAGGATTAAATTTGACCAATACATTAAGTGTTGTGTTGATGGAAAATTCGGGATTAAGAAATGCTTGTGAAACTATCGCAAGATTTCACCTTTCACATGCACTCTATAATATCTATATAATTTCGAGTAGAGGAGAATTTGGAGAAAGAAATTGGTGGGGACAAGCCCATGCTACTACCATGAAACCCATGTTAGATTTGCTGCGATTTAGGTATGCTTTTGTGAATTATTCCGAAGATTTTGACGAATTATTAGCTCGTGCAATACGAGATTTTGAAGCTCGACAATCAAGTACAGCCTTGATTTTAAATCCTGATATTTTTAAAAAATAAAAAATGACGACGAAAGAAGTAATGTCCTTTCTTGATGAAAGTTGGATTTCAGAGAAAACGTCTATGATTTGTTCTTTAGGGAGAACAGCACAAGAAGTTTATGATGTTTCTCCTAATCAAACCTTGTTTCTAGATGCTATGGGAGATGTAGTTTCTACAGCTATAGGAGTGGCTTTAGGAGTAGCAGAAGACCCTGTAATTGCTTTTGATACAGATGGAAGTAATTTGATGGGAATTACAATTTTATCAAGTTTAGCAGCATTAAAAAACAAGCTTCAAAATTTAGCAATCATTGTTTTTAACAATAATATATTAGAATCAGGAGGAGGAATGAAAACCACCGATGTTGGTCCAAATTGGGAACATTTAGGAGAAGCATGGGGTATTCAGACAGTTCAGGTCACTAACTTGAAAGATTTAAAAAATAGTTTTGAAAAATTCGCTTTTAAAGAGTTGACGTATTTTGTAGTGAATGTAGATAATACAGAATGTGTCCAAGGAGATTCGACAAAAGATATTGATGGGATAGAGTCTAAATATATTTTTACAAGACATCTTGAAAGGGTGAAAAATGAAAAGATTTTAAAGCCTTGTTTAAAAAACTAATAACCATTTAATAGTACATAATAATGGAAGAATTAATGAATTTTGCGATCGGAGTTGCTTACAGGGCAGGTAGGTTGCTTAAAAGTTCAAAGTATAATCATTCTTATTCAAAAAAGAATGATTTTAATGATATCGGCTCTTATGTTTCAGAAATGGATAAGAAAAGTGAAACACTGATAAGAAAGATGATTGTAGCTTCGTATCCCGATCATAATTTTTGTGGTGAAGAAGGCGGTTTGGTAGATAATGGTTCTGAATATACTTGGTATGTAGATCCTTTAGATGGTACGTATAATTATATACGATCTTTTCCTAACTGGGGGGTAAGTATTGGTTTGGCAAAAAACGAAGTACCAGTAGTGGGAGTGCTTTATTTTCCTGATTTGGATAAATTAGTGTATGCCGCTCAAGGAGTAGGGGGGTATTCAAATGAAAAACCAATTAATGTGTCTAATTTGTCGTATGGTGAAGGATGTTATACCATACCAACGTACCAATATCAAGGGAAACAACAGGCGAATATTCAGGTAATACATGAAATGGAAGTAGCTAAGATTCACCATTGTTCAAGTTTCGATTTTGCCTGTATTGCAGAAGGTAATGCTGAGCTTATATTGAGTGGTACACTAGCACCATGGGATTCATGTGCAGGTGTTTGTGTGGTTAGAGAAGCAGGAGGAAACGTAGTGGATTCGTTAGGTGAGCCATGGAAAATGTCAAGTAATTATCTTGTTGCTGCTAATCAGTATTATCAGCCTGTAATAGACCATCTAAAGTCAACGGAATTAGAACTCCTAGAAAAGAATTTTTTAATACCAGAGATCAACAGAAAACAACACAATTACTCAGACATTCAAAAGTTACGTCATTAAATTATTTGATGAGCTTTTGTTCTTTCAAAGTATCAAAAATAATTTGGTCAACAGATGAAGTTTTGTTTTTATCACTGTATTGCAGCCATTGAAAAAATTCTATTTCATTATTAGGTTTTAATGTTCCTGAATAATTGGCGAAATAGCAAAGCATTTTAACGATAACTCCATCAGGGTGGCCATGGGCAGGCGCTTCAAAACAACCTAAAAACTTTATGGAATCATCAACAATATCAACATCTAATTCTTCTTTAATTTCTCTTTTTAAGCAGTCAATGTCTGATTCGTTATTTTCTCTTTTTCCTCCAGGAAGATAAAAAGTGTCTTTGTTTTTTGATAGTGTACTTAAAATTTTTTGATCCTGAATGTGTATGAGAGCAACTTTATCAATTATTTTTTTCATAAAACGTGATTCATTTAATACAAAAGTAAAATTACAAATCCCCTCGCTATTTATAAATTGATTTAACCACAAATAACCCTAACTAATGAAAGTTTTTTTAATACGATTTATTTTTCTTTTTTTAATACGATTTTTCATTTATTCATTAGCAATATTACCTTTTTGTTATGTGATGATTTTTGTAGAAACTTCTATAACAAAATTGTTTCTATTACTAGGTAGTATTTTATTGATTCCTATTTTGATTATTTTACATACAGGATTGTTGTGCTATCTATGTCCAAAAGTTCCAGATGGAAGTTACAAACCTTTTTCAACATATTTTATTAAGTGGTTTTTAAGAGATTTAATTGCAGATACAGTTATCTCTTCTAGACTTTTAAACAATATGACCAATAGAATTGATTTTTTGAGAGTGAGTTTTTATGGTTTATTAGGGGTGAAAAATATTTCGACTTTAGTACTCGCTTCAGACGTGTTAATACTCGATGCTAACCGATTTATCTTTGGAAAAAATATATTTATAGGGTATGATACATTGATTAGTGGGCATTTTGTAAAAAACAGAAAGCTAGTATTAGAAAAAGGGCGTTTTGGAGATAATGTCCAAATAGGTGCTTGTAGTCGTATTGCTCAAGGAGTAAAAATAGGAGACAACTCTATCATTGGATTTGGTGTAAAAATAAGTGTGGATTGTGTTATTGGGAATAATGTGAAAATCTATAATGCATCGGAGTTAGATGCAGGGGTTGTTATAGAAGATAATGCCGTGATTGGTAAGAAATGTTTGCTTGGAAAAAATGCGGTGATTGGTGAAAATAGTTATATCGGGGATTATAGTACCGTAGGATCTAGAATAACCCTTAGAAAGAATTCTAAAATAGGAGAATTGTCTGTAATTAAAAGAGAAATATGATGATAGATAAAATAAATGAAAATACCGTAGACAGTGATGTTAAAGCGATTATTTCGTTTGGTTCATTAGTTAATATTGATGGTTCAGAAAACAAAGGAGATGAGTTTTCAGATTTAGATTTGTTTGTTTTTACGAAGACACCCGAAAAGTATTTGAATCCAGATAATATTGCTTGGTTAACATGTTTTGGTAAACCAATATCAGTCTTAGTGATTCAAAACCCCATAGAAAATAATATGATTACTCGAATAATGTTTGAGAATCTTTTTTGTTTGGATGTAATTCCTATCAGTTTTGATAAATTTAAAATGGTAAAGACGTATATGTTTTTTAAACGTCTAGGACTTCACAAACTTATACCAAATAATGAAACTATTGAAAGAGAGCTACAAACTTTTTCTATTTATTTAGATAGAGGCTATGCTGTTTTGTATGATAGAGAAAATATGAAAGATATGCTTCAAAAGGTAGCGATACAATTTCCTGCTCCTGAAGACAAACCATTAACGAAAACCTTGTTTTTTGAATGTTATGATGAGTTTTGGCAAACAGCGTATCGATTTTTAGGTAAGATAGTTAGAGATGACATGTATTACGGGATTATCCTATTGGATAATGTTTTTAAAAAAAGATTGATACAAATGATAGAATGGGAAGAAAAGTATGTGCATCAAAACACTAAAGATTTACTTTTTTATGGAAAAGGAATTAAAAATTGGGGACAAAATAGTGTAATAGTGGAGTTAAAGAAAACTACTTTTTCTTTGGGGAATAAGGAACAAAATATGGAGGTGTTGATGAGTCATATTCGTTTGTTTCAAAAACTCAGTAAAAAAATAGCGGAAACAAAAGGGTATACTTTGAATCCAGTCTTGGAGTCAAAAATTACAGAAAAAATGATGTCATATTCCTAATTAATATAGCAATGAGTAAAACTAAAGAATTGCTATCCTTAGGATATCCAATTATGTTAGGTCAGTTAGGGTTTACACTACTAGGCTTTATTGATAATATTATGGTGGGGAAACTAGGGGTGACTGCTTTAGCTGCTATTTCACTTGCCAATAGTTTTATATTTATAATGTTGGCAATCGGAATCGGGTTTTCTATTATGATTTCCCCTATGGTATCAAAAGTAGTAGCTCAAAATGATAAAGAAGAAGCAACTACTTTATTTCACAATGGAGTATTACTCTGTTTTTTAGTAGGGCTTATTTTGTACGGACTGATTCAGTTAGCAGAAGTTGTTTTATTAAACATAGATCAATCCGTCGAAGTTGTCAGTTTAGCGATTCCTTACCTACAAATTGTAGGTCTTTCATTAATTCCGACGATGCTTTTTCAAGCATTTAAACAATTTATTGACGGCTTGTCTTTGACAAAATATCCGATGTTTTGTATCGTCATTGCCAATTTGGTCAATATTTTTCTAAACTATGCGCTTATTTTTGGCGCCTTTGGCTTTCCAGAATTAGAGGTGTATGGAGCTGGATTGGGTACTTTTTTATCAAGAATTTTAATGCTTGTATTAATTGTTTTTTTTACGATAAAACAAAAATCGATAAGAAAACATATTCAAGCGATTCGTTTTGATTATGTAAAGTCAAAAAGTTTGAAAAGCATGTTAAGGTTAAGTAGTTTTTCGAGCATACAGATTCTGTTAAAAATAGGGCTTTTTTCTGCTACTATTTTTCTTTCGGGTAGTTTAGGACAAATTGAACAAGCTGCGAATCAGATTATTTTAAGTATTTCGGGGATGTTATTTGTGTGTCCATTAGGTATTGGGGTAGCAAGTACGATTCTCACTTCTAAAGCAATTGGAAGTAAAAACTTTTTGGATATTAGAGCGATAGCTAAAAGTTCTTTTAAACTAATTATACTTCTCGAATTTTTCTTTTTTATTCTTTTGTGGGTAGGTAAAGAGTTTTTGCCAGCGTTGTATATAAACGATCCAGCGGTATTATATGTGACTTCCGGCAGTATGCTATTCCTAGCGGTTTTTCACTTTTTTGACGGATTAGAAACTGTGATATTAGGTTTTTTGAAAGGTTTTGAAGACACAAAGATACCTGTATATATTTGTTTGGTAGCCTACTGGTTATTCGGAGTCGTTATTGCCTATACATTATCAATATATATGGGGCATCAAGGAATATGGGTTGGTATGATTGTAGGAGGGTTTTTATCTTCTGGGTTGTTATATATTAGGTATACTTCTTTTTATAGAACAAGAATCAATATTAGTAATTAATGATAAATTTTCTTACAATACGAGTATATAGATTAAATAAAAAAATAAGAGAAGAAGTTTTATTATGTTAAGTAAGATGGTGAAATTTTGGCTGTTTTTTAAGATTTTCGTTTAATGATAATGGTTAATATTGCATCCAATTATTTTATGATTGTTTTCGAATGTGATGTGTTTTATTTATAATTTGATATTATTTTAAGGCATTTCTTGTTTTATAGATAAAAGAATACCCTTTAGTTTTTTTATTATTCTCGATAACTTTTTTTCCCATAATGTTCTTTTCGCTGGAGAATTTTGATTTTTTACATGAAGAAACAATTTAATGTAAAATTAGTTTAAACATAATTAAAAGAACATTTATGAACAAAGTTACATTATTTAGGGGCTTATTGATCCTAATTTATACCAGTCATTTATATGCACAAAAGAACGTTTTTCCTGAAAGATTTGACAACAATAAAAATAGTAAATTTACCTCATATCAATCAAACCAATTAAATGATGTTTATATGAAGAGCAGGGGAGATCTGACTTTTCAGAATGATATACATATGTTTGATTTAGAGAGTTCAACTACAATAGGTAATAGTCAAATTCAATCAAAGGAGGGATGTAGTATTTCGGTTTATGATAAAACTAAAAGCTATAAAAATGGAGATAAAGTTAAATTTGATAATAAAATATGGGTTTATCAAACTGATTGTTCGAAAGATACAGAAGCTCCAACAGCTCCAAGTAATCTACAGGTGTCAGATATTACCAAAACAAGTTTAAAATTAATATGGGGAAAATCATCAGATAATATGGGAGTTGTTGGATATGATATTTATCAATTTGAGGTTAAGATCGGAAGCGTTTCACCGGGGACGGCAACAACATTTACAGCAACTGGATTGACAGAGAATACATCTTATACATTTAAAGTACGAGCAAAAGACGCTGCAGGAAATATTTCTTCATGGAGTAATGTATTAAAAGTTAAAACATCAGGAGAGGCTATAAATACTACTGATTGTAGTAAAATTCAAGTATATGAGAGTGGAAGATCTTACTCTGATGGTGATCGTGTAGTTTTTAAAGCTAGGGTATATAAATTAGTCAATCGAGGATGGGTTTATCAATTTGATTGTACCACAGAAGCAGAAGGAAATTCCAACGATACAGAAGCTCCAACAGCTCCAAGTAATCTACAGGTATCAGATATTACCAAAACAAGTTTAAAATTAATATGGGGAAAATCATCAGATAATACGGGAGTTGTTGGATATGATATTTATCAATTTGAGGTTAAGATCGGAAGCGTTTCACCGGGGACGGCAACAACATTTACAGCAACTGGATTGACAGAGAATACATCTTATACATTTAAAGTACGAGCAAAAGACGCTGCAGGAAATATTTCTTCATGGAGTAATGTATTAAAAGTTAAAACATCAGGAGAGGCTATAAATACTACTGATTGTAGTAAAATTCAAGTATATGAGAGTGGAAGGTCTTACTCTGATGGTGATCGTGTAGTTTTTAAAGCTAGGGTATATAAATTAGTCAATCGAGGATGGGTTTATCAATTTGATTGTACCACAGAAGCAGAAGGGAATTCCAACGATACAGAAGCTCCAACAGCTCCAAGTAATCTACAGGTGTCAGATATTACCAAAACAAGTTTAAAATTAATATGGGGAAAATCATCAGATAATACGGGAGTTGTTGGATATGATATTTATCAATTTGAGGTTAAGATCGGAAGCGTTTCACCGTGGACGGCAACAACATTTACAGCAACTGGATTAACAGAGAATACATCTTATACATTTAAAGTACGAGCAAAAGACGCTGCAGGAAATATTTCTTCATGGAGTAATGTATTAAAAGTTAAAACATCAGGAGAGGCTATAAATACTACTGATTGTAGTAAAATTCAAGTATATGAGAGTGGAAGATCTTACTCTGATGGTGATCGTGTAGTTTTTAAAGCTAGGGTATATAAATTAGTCAATCGAGGATGGGTTTATCAATTTGATTGTACCACAG
This sequence comes from uncultured Tenacibaculum sp., assembly GCA_947496185.1. Taxonomy (GTDB): domain Bacteria; phylum Bacteroidota; class Bacteroidia; order Flavobacteriales; family Flavobacteriaceae; genus Polaribacter. The sequence continues at coordinate 210,144 of CANMCD010000004.1, read as the reverse complement.
AAGCAGAAGGGAATTCCAACGATACAGAAGCTCCAACAGCTCCAACAAATTTAAAGGGATCTGATGTTACTCAGTCTAGTGTAAAATTAACTTGGAGTGCTTCCACAGATAATAAGGGGGTATTAGGTTATCATATTTTTATAGGTAACAGATATATTGGTAAAGTTTCATCAGGTAGTACTAGTTATACTGCAACGAGATTGAGTTCAAATACGAGATATAGTTTTGTGGTTAGGGCAAAAGATGTTTCAGGTAATTTTTCTAAATTTAGTAATAGGGTTTTTGTTACGACACAAGCTCAGGGAGGGATATCAACTCATGATACAGAAGTGCCGACAGCTCCAACAAATTTAAAAGGATCTGATGTTACTCAATCTAGTGTAAAATTAACTTGGAGTGCTTCCACAGATAATAAGGGAGTATTAGGTTATCATATTTTTATAGGTAACAGATATATTGGTAAAGTTTCATCAGGTAGTACTAGTTATACTGCAACGAGATTGAGTTCAAATACGAGATATAGTTTTGTGGTTAGGGCAAAAGATGTTTCAGGTAATTTTTCTAAATTTAGTAATAGGATTTTTGTTACGACACAAGCTCAGGGAGGGACATCAACAACTCATGATACAGAAGTGCCGACAGCTCCAACAAATTTAAGAGCTTCTAATATTACTCAATCTAGTGTAAAATTAACTTGGAGTGCTTCCACAGATAATAAGGGAGTATTAGGTTATCATATTTTTATAGGTAACAGATATATTGGTAAAGTTTCATCAGGTAGTACTAGTTATACTGCAACGAGATTGAGTTCAAATACGAGATATAGTTTTGTGGTTAGGGCAAAAGATGTTTCAGGTAATTTTTCTAAATTTAGTAATAGGGTTTTTGTTACGACACAAGCTCAGGGAGGGACATCAACAACTCATGATACAGAAGTGCCGACAGCTCCAACAAATTTAAGAGCTTCTAATATTACTAGGACTACTGTAAGGTTGTTATGGAATCCTTCATACGATAATAAAGGAGTTATGGGGTATCATATTTATAGTAGGGGGACTCTTATAGGGAAAGTAACCTCTGGGTCAATTACTTATTTTGATGTTAAGGGTTTACAAAGTAATTCATGGTATAAATTTGTGGTATATGCAATTGATTTTTCAAGAAACTTTTCTAAAGCAAGTAATATAATCAATATAAGAACAGCCTCAGGGTGGGGTAGACATAATACTAAATCTAATGCTGATGTGAAAATTTACCCAAACCCAATAGAACAGAGCTTTTCGCTAAATTTGAAAAAAGATGTTAATGGAATACCATATACGATATTTGACTCTAGCGGTAAGATACTTAAAAGAGGTGTGTACCAATCTTCAGTTGATATACAAGATTTAAATTTAATTTCAGGAACTACTTATCATATTAAGTTTTACCTTGGTAAAGAAGTTATTAATAAAAAGTTTGTAAAGAAATAAGGTTATTGCTTTTTTCGTTTATTAAACTATTAACTTACCTATGCATACAATATGTTGTATGCATAGGTTTTTATAATTTATACTGATAAAATTTATGTACTTTAGAGCTAGTTTTATTATTGTCGATAAACTAATTTTTATTGTTTGTATATAACTGCTGTTTAACATCTTTGATGAAATCGTCAATTTTATTCTTTGTTACATTGGGCATACAAATAATATGTGAAGTGTCACCTTCTGTAGCCAATTGCCATTTGTGTTTGATTTTATCTGGCATTTTAGGGATAACTACGGTGATGGCACCTGGGTTTGTCCATGCCTCAATACCTATTTTTAACAATTCATGCTCACAATATTTAGCCATTTTTAAGCTATGGTCATAACGTTTCTTTAACCCTTCAACCCCCATTTTATTGATGGCATACCATAAGAATAAAGGACTGTGGCCGTTTCTAGAACCAGTAATTGTTGTGTCTAACGAACCAATATAGGATATGCCTTTAGAAATACGGTCTCTAAAAGAACGTTTAGTGATAATTACTCCAGAGGGTACAGGAGAGCCAATAAACTTATGACCACTAATAGCAATACTATCCGCACCATCTTCAAAATCAAATGGGATTTTAGGGGAAACAAAGGGAGCAAAACTACCCGCTAAAGCTCCGTCACAATGAATATAATGGTCGTGTATTGCAAGCTTTTTTAGAATGTTCTTTACTTTTAGTACATCATCTTTTGCCTCTTTCATTGTTGTTCCGTAGGTAGTAAGAATAATTGCGGGTTTATGCCTATTAAATTTTAGTGTTTCTTCTAAATCAGTATAATCAATTTCGCCATTATCTTTCGCTCTAATAATAATGCTTGGGATGTTTAGTAAGTGAATGTTTTTTTTAATGCTATAATGGGTAGATTCTGAATAATATACCATTGCTTTAGGGAACATTTCTCTAGCAATATAAAGTCCGTATAAATTACTTTCAGACCCCCCGTTAGTTACGTATCCCCAATAATCATTTTGATTGGCACGAAATAATTTAGCAAAAAATGTTACAACCTCTCTTTCTATTTCGTGTGTTTGCACTTTATAGGTACTACTTTCAAAAGGATCTCCTAAATTATTGATAGGGTATTTTAAAAACTCATAGAGTTCTGAATAGTCAAAGTCTTTTGAAACAGGATAGCCTAAAAAAGAATCTCTTGCCTCTCTTACATTTTGTAATAGTTCATTGAAACGGTTTTGTAATGTAGTAGTGCTTTTCATAATGAATATTTTTATTTATACAAAAATACCTATTGTTAGATTTAGTTTCTTTATTAGTGTTTAATTAAGAAAATAAAACTATATTTATATGTTAAATAGTATTTTTATCTATTTGTTGCTCTGAAAAGTATTTTATTTAGAAAAATAATCTTTGACATGGATAAGTTTGACAAGCATATATTAAAAGAATTACAACAAGATGCCAAACAGCATACTAAAGAAGTAGCAAAAAAAATAGGCTTAACAGTTACGCCTACTTATGAAAGAATAAAAAAGTTAGAACAGGCAGGTATTATAAAAGAATATGTAGCTATTCTTGATAGAAATTTGATAGGGAAGGAGCTTGTTGCTTACTGTCAGGTTACTTTGGTAAAGCATCAGAAAGAATTAATTGATTTGTTTAAAATAGCGGTCTTGAAATTACCAGAGGTCATGGAATGTCATCATGTATCGGGTAATTTTGATTTTTTATTAAAGATTGCTGTAAAGGATATGAATTACTTCCATGATTTTATTAATGAAAAATTAGCCGTTATAGAAGGTATTTCTACGATTCAAAGCTCCTTTGTTATGAATGCTATTAAAAGTTCAACGGCCTATCATATACAATAATAGAAGATACGTTTGCTAAGGGTATTTTTATCATTTTTTTAAACTACTACCCTTTTGGGTAGTAGTTTTTTTGTTATGTTACTATATATTGCAGATATATAAAGATTTGATTCTGATCACGAGTATGTGACTCAGAGAAACTTACCTATTTAATTCCCCTTAATTCATCAAGCTACTTCACTTTCCTTTTAAGAAAATACAAAGTTATAAAGTGAATTCATAATTACATTGTTTTAGGAATTCTTAGAAATAACAGTTTACTACCTGTTGTAATTTCAAATTACAAAGGGTATAAAATAATTTTGAAATGAAGCGTAATTGTTCAGTGATGTGTTCCTAACTTTTGAAGTAGGAATAATTTTAATCAAAGTAAATAACCATATAAGAACATAACCAAAATTTAAACTAATGACTAAAAAGCAATGGTATGTAAATAAGCAAATAGAGGATGTTATGGGGTTTCTTAATGAAGTCCAGTTAAACTATCCAGCTGCAATTTCTTTAGCTTCGGGAAGACCAGACGAGCGTTTTTTTGATTTACAAAATATACAAGAATATGTAGATACCTATGTACACTATATTAGTAAAGAGAAAAATACCTCACCAGAAAAATTACTTAATGATTTAGGGCAATACAATAGGGCAAAAGGAGTGGTTAATGAGTTAGTGTCAACTTATTTCGAAAACGATTATCAAATTAAAGTAGATGGAGAAGAGCTACTTATCAATGTAGGTTCTCAGGAAAGTTTCATATTGACATTACTTACTTTGTGTAGTAAAGAAAATGAGGTGTTGGTTGTAGAAGATCCATCCTATATCGGGTTGAGTCATTTTGGTATTATGAACGAATGTCAAGTATTACCTTCACCAGTAACTGAAAATGGGCTTTGTCTTGAACGACTTGAAGAAAATATCTTGGCGTGTAAAGAAAAGGGGCAACAAGTAAAGTTAGTCTATGTTATTCCTGATTTTCAAAATCCCACAGGCGTTAGGATGCCAGTGAAAAATAGGAGTAAGCTATTAGAATTGGCAGAGCAGTATAACTTTTTTATCATAGAAGACAATGCCTATGGTGACTTTGTATTTGAAGATACTAAATATCCAACCATCAAATCATTAGACAAAAAAGGATGTGTTATTTATTTACATTCATTTTCAAAAATTATATACCCAGCGTTAAGAATTGGGGTAATGGTTTGTAATGCCGTGCTAAAGGATGGTAGTAAATTAAGTGATCTTATGGCAAAGACCAAAGCCTATACTACCGTAAATACTCCTAGTTTAACGCAAATGGTTCTAGGAGGTTTATTAGTCAAACATCAGTTTTCTTTGAAGGAATATAACAAAGAAAAAATAGAAAAATTGAAATATAAAAGGGATAGAACCATACAAGCACTTACTACTTATTTTTCATCAGCTAGCTCTAGCTCAGGTTTAGATAAAATAACATGGAATATTCCTGAAGGAGGTTACTTTTTAACGTTGACTTTGCCATTCAATATTACTAAAGAGGATGTTATTAATTGTGCTAAAAATTATAAAGTGATCGTTACTCCAATGTCATTTTTCTATTTACTTCGAGGTGGTTCCAATCAAATACGAATTGCATATAGTTATGTTGCAGAAGAGCAGATTGATACTGCCATACATAGATTGTCAAAATTCCTTTCTGAAAAATTAAATGCTTAATTCGAACCCAACCATTTATAATCAAGGATGGTAAAATCAACTAAGCTTTAAAAATCAAGTATAAAGTGATTTGCTTGTGGTAAGAAATATCTAAATAAATAGTGATAATAGGATACTTTCAACTTCAATGCAAAAATAGCGCAATCTATTTATACAATACTCCAAAATTACACTCATTTTAAAACTACTCTAATAGTAAAAACAGAATTATGAATACTGAAAAATTAATTGAATCAGACTTTCTAAAAATTAAATATGATTTTATTGAATATTATGTAGGTATGGCAAAAATGGTTACCTACTGGCATGTTAAGGCACTTGGGTTTAAAGTTGTTGCTTATTGTGGCCCAGAAACAGGTTGCCCAGATAAGTGCTCTTACTTTATCGTGAAAAATGATATAAAATTAGTACTAACTTCTGCTTCACAACCAAGTAGCTATAAGGTTGTTTCTTTTGTAGACCTTCATGGTAATGGTATAAAAAAAGTAGCAGTGAGAATAAAAAATGTGCCTGATTTTTTTGAAAAGGTACTAGAAAAAGGAGCAATTCCTTTACAGTTTCCATATACTGTTTCTGACGATCAAGGGAAAGTAACCATGGCATCTGTAAAGATTTTTGATGACAATGAAATTGTTTTTGTCGATTACGATAAATATGATGGGATATTTCTGCCCGGGTACGAACCTTACGAAAATAATTGGGGGAATGATGTGGAAGAATCATACCTAACCGAAATAGATCATATTGCTAGCGCCTTGCGGATAAACGAGATTAAAATATGGGAAAAATATTTTAATAACATCTTTTATTCTAAAACAGTTGCTAGTTTTGATGAACGACAGTCATCCGTAGGAGGAGAAAGTAAAATAGGAATGTACCTTAAAGTCTTACAGACGGAAGATAAACAAATAAACAATGTATTGGTAGAGCCTGATAAATATAAAAATACCCAAGTACAATTATTTATAGAACAAAACTACGGTACCGGTATACAGCACATCGCATTTTCATCAACAAATATTTTTAAATCCGTAGCAGTATTAAAGAAAAACGGTGTGAAGTTTACAGCGTATCCAGATTCCTATTATCAAAACTTAAAAGCGAAATATCCTCATTTAGAGGTGGAAAAATTCCAAAAATATGGGGTGCTATGTGATGTTGTAGAAGATGCATTATTACTTCAGGTATTTACTGTACCGATAGGAGATAGAGCTACATTTTTCTACGAAATTGTACAACGTATTAATCATTACGATGGGTTTGGGTTAGACAATATCCACGCTTTATTTGAAGCATTAGAAGAAGAAATAATGGTAAAAAATGACTAAACGTGATAGATTCAAAGAATATAGTTTCTGATTTAATTGCCATTGTAGGAGTTAGGGATGTAGTTTGTCAAGAAGAAAAATTATACCATTATGCTAGAGATCATAGTACCCAAGAAAATACGTTTCCAATATGTGTGGTGCGACCAAACACCACCAAAGAAGTTGCTGAAGTAGTTAGGTATTGTAACGAGAAAAAACTTGACATAACTGTAAGAGGAGGGGGTAGTGGTGTTAGTGGGGGATGCATTTCTAGTGAGAAGGGGATAATTTTGTCAACCGAAAAGTTAAATAAGATTATTTCTGTCGATGTCATAAACCGATTAGCGATTGTTGAATCAGGTGTAATGACCCAACAATTACAAGATGAGTTGTTGATAAAGAACTTAATGTTTCCTCAAAATATTAGTAGTGCTTCGTTAAGTTATATTGGTGGTAATGTAGCTATATCTAGTGGTAGCCCTAAATCACTTAAATATGGAACTACCAAAAACTATGTAATCAATTTAGAAGTTGTATTACCCGATGGACAAATAATTTGGACAGGCAAAAATGTAGAGAAAAATGCTACTGGCTACAATCTTACACAATTGTTTGTAGGAAGTGAAGGAACTTTAGGCATTATAACAAAAGTTGTACTGAAAATCGTTCCCGTACAAAAAGAATTATTGATGATGGTACCCTTTGAAAAGTCAGAAAAACTTTTTGGCTTTGTAGAAGAATTTTTTCAACAAGGATTAAACGCTACTAGTCTCGAATTTCTTGATAAAAATGGAAGTAAACTAGTTTTAGATTATTTAGATGAAAAGGATAAGTTTACACTACCATTAAGCGGGCTTTTATGGATTGAATTTGAGTCACCCACTGACGAAGAAAATATTAAAAAGGCTGAGAAGGTATACGGTTTAATTGCTAATTATACCGAAAATGACCCTATGATAGCACAGTCTGATAAGGATATTGCTTCCTTATGGAAGTATCGAAAAAAAATAGGAGAAGCTGCAATTAATTTAGGAGTATTTAAAGACCTTGATATCGTTGTTCCACGTGATAAAATAGCTTTGATGTTTGCTGAAATAAAAGCGATTTGTACTTCTTTTAAATTAGATTTTATTGTCGTTGGGCATATCGGTAATGGAAACTTTCATATCAATGTTTTTAATAATAAAGAGCAGGAGTGGGAAGATGTCATTTCAAAATGTACTCAGTTGATTTTTAAAAAATCTATAGAACTAGGAGGAGAAATTAGTGGAGAACATGGTATTGGTAGGTATAACCGTTCTTTTTTTAATCAGCTTACACCAAAAACAAATACTGCACTAATGTCAGCAATAAAAAAAGTATTTGATCCTAACAATATATTAAACAATAATAATCTTTTTAATTAGTCTAACATTTTGTGCGAAAAGTGGAGATAGGTTTTAAATTTATTTCCACTTTTTTTTGTGTAAACAAATTTCTAGGAAGAAAATTTTGTAGGATTTTTGATGATGTAGTACATAAATAGAATCGTTGGTATAAACGTAAGTAGTATAGGTCTATAATTTTCGATTAATGCAGATGGGTGCATTAAGACGGCGAGTAACATACCGATTATAGCCCCTCCTAAATGTGCTTCGTGCCCAATATTGTCATTATTAGTTTTTATTCCGTATACACTATAGCCTACGTATAATAATGCAAATAGCCAACTAGGGATATGAAATGGGATAAATAGAATACCGATACCTATATTAGGAAATAAGGCAATCGAAGCAAATATAATACCGCTAACTGCACCAGAAGCACCAACCGCACTATAATGAGGATTGTTTTTATGAAGAAATAAAGCAAATAAATTTCCCATGAGTAAACTGGCTATATAAATTAACAAGAAAGAGAAAGCACCAAGCCTATATTCTAATATACCGGCGAAGGAATAAAAACTAAACATATTAAACAACAAATGCCCTACATTTACATGTAAAAACCCAGAGGAGAACATTCGAATATGTTCTTTTTTAGATAAAATACTACCAACATGAAATTTATATTTTTGAAAAAGAGGGATGTTTTCGAATGCGGAAAATGAAAACACGGCATTTATTATAATAATGATGATTCCTATCGTTCCTAGTTCTAGCATTTGCAGGTTGCTTTATTGAGGTTTTATAATTGTTTATTCAACTTAATTCTAAAACAAAATTATAAAAAAGTTAGGATATTCTCTCCTATACTATGAACTCATCTTGACTTTTTGTTTACTGGATTCCTTCATGTTTATAATAATTAAAAATCTTATTGACCTACAATAGAAATTATATCAACTATTATCTTCTCTAGCTTAGAATAAATAGTATCAGATATACCGATACAATATCAGTAATTTAATGTAATATCGAATCAAAAGCAGGGGCTTATTTGGTAAATAATCTTATAACAAAGTGCTAATATAGAATAGAGGTTGAAATCAGATATGACAAAGAAGATAAGGAAGATCTTTATATAAGGTTTGTGAAAAATCATAATGTTTAATAATTTAACGCGGATTAAGTATCTGTTTGTTAGTTGTTTATTTTTTATTTTTGATAATGCTTAACGATGATGTCTGAGTATAAGTAACAATTAAAAGAAACTATTATGAGAATGTATATTACAGTGTTTTTGTTGTTTTCTATGTGTGCCATTTTTGGGCAAGAAAAAGAAGATTTTGAATATGAAATAAAACACAAAGCACAGCCATGGTTTGCGAATATGAAAGATGGTGCAAATTATTTTGAAGTAAAAAATAAATTTGAAACGTTTTTTGCAAATAGACAATGGGAAAAAAGTAAGGCAAGGTCTCTTGGTCAAAGATGGCTTAAAGAAAAACTGTTTTATTTGAATCCTAAAGGATATGTACAACCAGCACCACAAATTGGTAAAACAACTCAATTTAATACTCCTTTAAATACGAGTGCAAGTTCCTCAACCTCAGTTATAGGAACTTGGAAATTAATTGGGCCGGTTAATAGTGCAACAACATCTTATTCGAGTAAAGGAAATCACGGAGGGTATGTGTTTTTAAATAGAATTGATCCTACAAATAATTTAAAACGATTTGTGTCTTTTGTTACGGGAGGCTTATGGATGACCGAAGACGGCGGAGAAAACTGGCAGCTTGTAGATTCTAATTTACCTGATGACAAATATTTAGATTTAGATGTTGCCATCTCAAACCCTCAAATTGTCTATGCAATAAGTGATCAACAAGTAATTAAGTCAACAGATGGTGGGTTAAACTGGTTGTCAACATCGTTAATAAAATCAAATTACTCAGGTAAAGCATATGACATTGCAGTGTCAACAACCAATCCCCATATCGTTATAGCACGTTGGGGGGACAAGCTCTATAGAACTACAGATGGAGGGACGTCTTGGCGTATTGTGCATCGTAACTTACCTAACCACCAAATATGGGACAGTTCCGTACATAGTGAAATGTTAGATTGGAGCACCACAAATACGGATGTCGTTTATTCATTAAGTACAGGTCATGGTAACTCGGTGACCGTCCATAGATCATCAGATTCAGGAGCTACATTTTCACAAATAGCGACGTTAACTCTAGATGCCGCCGCCAACGGACAAGTTGTTGGTTGGGCTAAATTAATGTTACCAACAACCAATTCAAATTCAATTTATGTTGCGGTAGGAAGTGGTGAAAATGCCTATGGACACAAAGCGGCGCATTTATATAAAATTAATGCAACCAACGGCACGTTAGAATCTGTAAATACCAATATGATTTCAGGAGAGGGAGATGCTTATAGACATGATCCAGTTTTGCATCATGGAGATATCTGTATGGATAGAAATGATGAAAATAAGATAGTGTATGGTTCTTATGGAAACACAAAAGTGCATATTTCTTCCGATAATGGTGCAACTTATTCCTTATCTACTGCCTCAACACACTTTGATATAAGGACTATTGATGTCGTAAACGATTTGTTTTTAATTGGTTCTGATGGAGAAACAGTCGATTCAAATGATAATGGTAGGACGTTAACTACAATAACAAATAGTATTAGTAATCACGAATTATGGGGGTTTGGAAGTGCATTTAAAACAAATTTAGTGGCTTCAGGAAACAATCACGGTCCGGTAATGATTAAAGAAGCTGCCAATGGGTTTGATTGGTATAATGGAACAGGAGCAGATCAAGGAAATACCGATGTTAACCCTTTAGATGATCGATATGTATATAGTCAGGGGTATAGTAATTACCGATATTTTAGAACAGGAGTACATACTTTAATAAATGAGTCTAATTATTTAGATTTAGGAGGAATATATAGCTACTTTAACTCAATTGAGTTTCATCCTAATTTATATTATACCATAATCACACATCATGCAGGACAATATCCGAAAGGAAACTCTAATTTAAATACATGGAAGCATTCTTTAATTAAAACAGAAGATAATGGTAATAGCATATCTATAGTTAAAACCTTTAACAATCCTGTTTTTAGGGAGAAAATATCTATGAAACATCCCAATCATATGTATGTGGTTACGGGCTTAACTAATAATAGACTATGGCATACAAACGACGAGGGAGAAACTTGGACGGATATTACACCAAGCTTTGCGGTTACTTCAGGTCAAGTGAATATATCTGATATTGCTGTAAGTGATGAAAATCCCAATGAAATATGGGTGACTTATAGTGGCGTACAAGCTACTTGTAAAATTATAAAATCCAATGATTATGGTGTGTCATGGACAAATTTGACACAACCCGTTTTATCAAATTTTCCAATGACTAAAATTGTATTTCAGCGAGGGTCTGATGGTGGTGTCTATGTAGGAAATAAAAGTGGGGTATATTATAGAAATAACACGATGTCTAATTGGAAACTTTTAGGTACTGGGTTACCCATGGCGGATATTAGGTTTATGTTTATTAATTATAATGAAAATAAACTAAAAATAGGAACCTCTAGAGGGGCGTTTGCGCACGAATTATATGAGGTAAGCCCTCCGAATGCATTAATATCTGCTAGTATTTCAAAAATAACATGCCCACTAAGAGAAAAAGTACAATTTAAAGATTATTCTGTGGTTAGAAATGCTTCTGCCACTTGGGCGTGGAGTTTTCCAGGAGGAAATCCAGCAACTTCTACCGAAGAGAACCCCGAAGTATCCTATGTCAATGCAGCCAATGGGTTTTATGATGTTACTTTAACGATAACGGATGCATATGGTACAAGTACACAAACATTGACGGATTTTATTGAGATTGATAATGAATGTGGTACCAATATACCTGATCCAACACCGGGGAATGTAGCTAGTCTGTCTGGAGCTGCAAATAAAGATTATATAAGTGTAGAAAATTTAACGTTAAATAGAAACTCATTTACATTTTCGTGTTGGATAAAGCCCAATGGAATTCAAGAGGATTATAGCGCGATTTTTAGTGTTCAAGAAAATAATACATCGTTAGTGTTTAATTTTTTAAATGGTAATAATACCGTTGGTTTTCATCCTACATGGTGGTGGTCATCTGGTTTACAAGCTCCGCCAAATCAATGGTCTTATGTGGCTTTAGTAAGTAATGGAACCGATGTGAAAATTTATGTAAATGGAGAGGAAAGTGTATATCCATCTTCATTAAGTTCACAGATGATATCTAAAATTGATTTAGGACGTTTTGGTAGGGGGTATACTTCATCACGATACACTAATTTAGAAATGGATGAAGTTTCTATATGGAACAGGGCTTTGGGTATAGATGAAATAAGAAAATGGCGTCATCTAATTAAAACAAATACTTCGGATCCTATATTTTCTGGACTTGTAGCGTATTACCAATTTAATGAAACGAGTGGTAATATATCGCCTAACAAAACAGCTAATATAAATTTTGCTACCTATAATGGCGTTAGCGGTTTACATCATGCTGTTTCAAATGTACCCGTATTTGAAGGGCAAAGTGAAAAAATAAATGTGGTCTCTGCGGGGGTAAAGAACTTTAATGCAACAGGATTGTCAATTAATTTTGCAAACGGAACGACCCCTAATGGAGATGTTTGGGTATCTAGAGGAAATAGGAATCCAGATGTATTGCCAGATGATGAAGAACACTTTGATTCGTATACGATTATAAATAATTATGGAGATAATCAAACATTTGTACCAATACAATCAATGACATTTACCGATAATGGTGGTTATAGCGGTGTAACGCCAAGTCTTTATAACTTGTATAAAAGAAATAGTAACGATTTTGGGACTACTTGGGGAACAAAAATAGATACGGGAGATGCAATAACTGGTGCACCCGGACTTACCTCAGCAATAACTTTTTCTTCAGGACTGAATGTGGGTAGTTTCTCTCAATTTATGCTCTCATACAAAGAGGATACCACACTTTCTATCGAAGAACCCAGTAAGGAAATTATACAACCAGTTATATACCCCAATCCAATAGTACATAAAAACCCATTGTCAATTCAAATACCACCCACATGGAAGGCATCGTCAATGGCTGTATATAATGTATTGGGGCAAAAAGTATCTCATTTATCGTTAAAACAAGGAGAAAATAAGGTTTTATTAGCTGTTTCTAAAGGAGTATATCAGGTTGTAATTTCAAATCAGGAGCATAGGTATACCCAAAGAATAGTTGTTGAATAGCGATACAACACCAAAACAAATCAATAGCTTTGTTTTGGTGTTTACATTTTTATCTTTTTAATTATTATTTCTGATTTGTAAAGATTGTTTCTTTATCCAATTAATAGCAATTTGTATTGGTATTGCTTTATTAGTATTGTGTCCTAATGATGGAAATAAAACATACTCGAAAGGCTTGTTTTCTAATTTGAATGTATTAAGGTGTTCGATACACATTTTTACAGGAATTTGTATGTCTTTTTCGCCGAAAAGCCAAAGTCCTGGTATTGAAAGGTTTTTTAGTGAGTTTTTTGGATCGGTAGCTTTAAATTGGTACCTGTCAGGATCATTGTTAATATGTTCACGAGCCTTTTTTTCTGTATGATTTTCCCAGAAATCAGTTCTTCCATTCGTGTAAAACTGAAAACGTAATTGTTCAAGTGTGGTGATCATAGGGCAACTGAACAATACCATAAAATCTACTAAAGGGTTTTGCTTGGCAACTATTGGAATTATCCAGCCTGCTTGACTTGCTCCTAAGAGACCAATAGGTAAATTTTTTCTTTTTTTATGAATTAGATCAATAGCGGAACTTGCATCTTTTGCTAATAAATGTAAGTTTTCAGTACTAATATTATTGGTGCCTACTTCAGGACCCGCATAAACACCACCAGATTCTCCAACTCCTCTTTTATCATACGTTAATACCATAATATTATTTTGAGCTAACAATTTGGCAAATTTTGTCATTCGAGGTACGCGATCAGAACCGTGAACAATAACAATAGCAGCGTACGGATTTTTAGGGGTGTATATTGTACCAGCCAATTTAACTCCTTTACTTTCGAATGTTACATTTTCTGTTTTTATTAGGTCTTCTTGACGCTCTTTTTCTTGAGCAGTAATGAGACTATTGGAATAAATTAGCGTAATAAATATGGGTAATAAAAAACGACTTATTAAAATCATCTGTTAATTTTTTTGAACTATTCTTTACTTGAATTTTTGAGGTATCGTTAATAATTAGAGAACCCCTGAAATTATTAACTCGTGTCTTTCAAAGGTAGAAAATATAACTGCTTTCTAGTGTTTTCAAGTGTTAATTCTCTTCAATAAAAAAATGAGCTTAAAATATAAGCCCATTAACTAAAAGTTACTGATGTCGTAGAAAACTAACTACAACTTTTATTATAGGTTAGTGTTATTTCTTTTAGTTTGTCATAAAGGAATTTTAGCTTTGTTTTGTATTTCGAATCAAGAAGGGTTTTTTGTACTTGATCACAGTCCTTAAAATAATTTTTCCCAACTTTTTTAAATCTTGAACCCAGAGCGGTACTTGCTTGAATTTCCGTAGCTGTTTCCTCATTTTTTCTTTTCACATAAAACTTGTATCCTTTAGGATCATTATTAACATAAAGGCTACAGTCTCCTTCAACTATTACATTCATTAATTCAAATTTCTTTTTAACCTTAACATATTTTTTGGCTATGGTGGTTACTACATCTTCTTTTCCGTCTAAATTATTATATCTTCTTTGGCCTTTATGAAAACGAAATTTTGACGTTATAAATAATTTTTCAATAGTGTTTATTGGCAGCCTTTTTTCATCTTTTTTCTTAATGATTCGACCAATAGCAAAAGGTAATACTTTTAATTGTCGTTCTGTTGGAACTTTTGTAGAGTAAATAAAATCATTTTTTTTACTATAGTGTAGGCCAAATTTCAAGGTGTCGCCATTTTTAGTGATTAATTTAAATGGTAATTCTTGACCAAATCCAGTTAATGCAGTTAGCAAAAAAATAATAGGTAGTGCACGTTTCATGTGTATTGTTTTTATGTCAAATAAGTGGTTAGTTATGATCTTCTAAAATTTCTTTAAATCACTAACCTACAATAAAAGATTGTGTTAACGAATTGTTTTGGAGCGTATTCACGAAAACGTTTTTGTAGATGGGGCTCTTTTTTATTTAGGACTAGTTGTTTTGAATAAAATGTTTTTGGGGTAGGCTGTAAAAGTTAAATTTGTAATTTACGTAAATATTACGTAAATTTATCGTATAATAATCACTGCGAATGACACGTAAAGAGGTACATCTTGACATAAATATTGTTAAGATATTAGAACAAGAAGCGAAAAGACAAAATAGGAGCTTAAAAAGTTATTTAGAATACTTATTAATTGAAAAAGCGCGAAGGTTAGAAGGACCATCAGAGGAATATAAACAAATGATGGATGTGACCCTAGAAAATCTAGAAAAAGGAGTGTTAAACTTCTCAAGCATAGAAGAAGTAATAAAGAGAAATGATATATCAAATTAAAATAGAAAAAGAAGCAGAGAAGGACATTATAATAGCTAAATGTTATTACAAATCTTCTAATCAAGAAAAAAAATTCGATAAAGATTTTTTAGAACAGATCAATTATTTAAAAACAAATCCTTTTTTATTTCAAGTGTATTATAGAAATATAAGAGTAGTACACTTTACACATTTTTTATATTCAATTCATTTTATAATAAAAGAGGGAGATGTTTTGGTAATAAGGGTTTTGCATCAAAATCAGATGTATAATTAAAATTATTAGACACTATCCCAGACTGTCCTAAGTATGTCTTATTTTTAGGATAGTGTCTAAAATTATTTTAGTTTGCTTATATTTGATTATGAGATCAAAACATTTTTTAATCCTATTATTTTTTTCAATAATACTTTTTGTAATAGGGGTAACATTTAAGATAATGCATTGGATGTTTAGTGTAGAAGTTACCTTGTTTTCTGCTACCCTTATGGTGTTTTCTCTTTTAGGGCTTATTTATAAGCTTTTTAAATTTTCTAAAAAAGACAGTTTTTTAAATTTCTAGTTTTTTTGATAAAACCTTATTAGGTTAAGTTCGATTCTTAGATATTATTTATAACGATATACTTCATGACTACCAAAGTCTAATAAATCAATGGTTGTATCATATTTGGCACCAAGTCTTAAGGCTAATTTCTTAGATGGTTCATTAGAAGGGTCGATATAACTCACCAATGAATTCAAATTCAATTTTTCCAAAGCAAACATTTTAACAGCGAGACCTGCTTCTACACCATATCCTTTTCCTTGATAATTGGGCAATAACCAATATCCTAACTCAGGTTCAGGCCAAGGATTGGAGTCCCATAATCCTACTGTGCCTATTAGGTTTCCTGTATTTTTTTCAGCAATCGCTAAGTAGGAAAATCCGTTAAGATGATAGTGACCAATATAGGTAGCCATTAACCTCCATGATTCTTCAGGGGTTTTTACCCCTCCAACAAATCGAACATTTTCATCAACAGAATAAAAGTCTGACAAAATAGGGTAGTCCGTTTTTTTCCATTGCCTAAAAATTAACCTCTCAGTTTCTATACCTATCATTATTTTTTAATTTTATGTATCCGTAATTAGTTATCTACTATCGAAAGCAATTTAACGTTTTTGGTTGTTGTCCTTTTGAAATTTTTTTCTGTTTAAATTGATCGATAGACTTACGTTTGTTGAGGATTAAACAAACCTCAAGACCTGAACAAATTTATAAATTTATGCAGGTCTTGAGACAAATTAATTCTTTTTAACTCTTTTGAAATATTCTTCTAAACGCTGGTCTTAAAAGCCTTTAAATTTTTCTATTAATCTTAATAATTTTACTAATAATAATTACTTCAAATTTTGATATTCTTTATCACCCACTTGACCAGTATATATTTTATATAATTCATTCATTTTATTTAATATGTGTGGAGGTATATTTGATTTAAATTCAGTAGTATTAGCTTTTTTTGAAAAATGTTTACTGGTATTGCTGTAATGTCCATTTAAAACGTTATCGTATACTTCAAAAAATTTAGTGTCAAACTCTTTGGGTGTTAAATTTTCTTCACCTAATAAGTATCCAAGTCTAAAAGCAGCCCTGCGTTGATTTTCTGTTCCGTGGCTTTCTGTATTTTCAGGGTTGTCTGTTGTTGAAATAAACCCAAATAAAACCATGCTTATCGAAATTTGTTTCCATGTAAGATTTCCATTATCACGTTTTCTCATATAATACCCAGCAAAACCATCCGCCTCTAATTCAAAATCTCGTTGAATGTACCTTTTATTTTTAGTAGGAAGATTGTTTTTTCTTTGTATAAGATGACTAACTTCATGTGCTAATATGCTCGATAATACTAAATGAGCCTTTTCGTTATCCCATTTTTTAGCGATATCATAATATTTTTTTAAATCTAACTTTCTACTCTTTCCTATAAAATCTAAGAGAGTATTGGGTTTTTGATTTTCGTAACTTTCAGTGATGATATTACCCCAGTTTGAAATAAATTTATAGAATTTTTCTCCAAAAAAGACGCTATCTCTCTCTGCAAAGGCTGCATAAGATTCATTTGCCTTGAAAAAAACCAAAGGAAAAGAGTAAGGGGAAAAAACCTGAGCTATCTTTTTATTTTCATTATGCATAAAGGTAGTTTCTTCTTTGTTGATAATTTCATCTATTAATTCTGCACTTGCTCCAAATTCGAGTTTAATAATTGATGCACTATCTGAGTTTATAGGCTCTTCCTCAAGCTGTTCTTTTGTTGAAGATTCTTTCTCTTTAATATTAGTGTCCTCACTGCAGCTATATAAAAGTAATAGTGTTATGAGTAGTGAGGTAATGATATTGAATTGTTTCATTTTGATTTATTTTGGGGTATTAATTCGATACAAAATTATATGTTGTTTATATTTAGGGGGTTAATGGGGTTGTAATCTTTTCCTAAAGTTTGGTAATAATTGGTTAAGATTACTTAAAAATTGTTAAATACTCTATAGTTGAAAATTTGTTTAGTAGGTATCAGATAGTATTAATTACGTTCTTGTATATTTTGTAATTCTCTTTTTTTTGAGGTAATTAATTTCTTTAGGTTTTTTGTGACTTACTCTTAAAACTTGTGTCTTATTATATGTATGAGGGAACATACAATCTAAAAAGTCAATACAGAGAAAGGTTTTAAAACCTTTCTTTTTTGTATTATCTGTTTTATGACAGCCAATAAATTATTGGTTAATATTTCTTTCTGAATTTTTGAAATAAAAACATTCTGATTAAGGTGTTTTCTGGTAAGTGTATATTTTGAATGTAATAACCTGATTTCGACTCTTAAAAAAGAGTAATTTGATTAGATTTAAGAGTTTCAAATTTGATTGACGGTTTTTTAGGGAAAAACTGTAAGTAATTAAACCAGCTATTATATTTCCTAAGAAGTTATTAAAAGAGCGATGTCTAGAATGTTCAATTTGACATATGTTTTTTAACTCGTCATTTACCGTTTCTATAACTGATCTTTTTCTTAGTAATATCTTGTCAGACATAGTCATTAGAGCGTTTTTCATATTATTTTTTAATTGTGTAATTAACTGTCCTAACAATAGGGAATATTATAATTTGTTATTTAATGTTTTGTAAACAAAAAGATGAGTTTTTGTTTTACATGTGTTTTTTTTCAATGTATAACAATGGATTTTTGTGTTTTTAGGTATTGGAACTTATTTTCTGATTTGTTTAGATTGTTATTGGTTTATATGAGATTGTATACGAAAAGTAGTGAGCTCTAATGGTTTTGATTTTTAGATCTTTGTAACCTTTTTATTTATGTTTTTCGACCCATGTTTGTATCAGTTGAATAAACCTAGGATAATCATCTTGATACACAAAATGCCCACAATTTTCGAATATTTCAAGTTCACTATTAGGTATTCGTTTGTTTAGATTTATCCCATTTTCTATATGTAAAATGGCTTCATGTTCTCCCCAAAATATTTTTGTAGGCACTTGGATATTTTTTAAATTCTTATCAATATCTTTTAATGCTTTAGGGTATTTTTTAAACCACTTCATATTGTTAGCAACTTTTCCTTTGTGAGACTTTTTATAGTCTGATATCTCGTATTTATTTGGAACATATCTGACATTCCCTAAATTCTTTGCTGATTCAATCAAAGCACCACTTCCTGCGATAATAAACATAGTTCGCCAAAAACTTGAGTGTACCATTTTTTTCATAATACTTGGTTCAGAAGTAGGTAATGCAGCAGGGCCATCGCCAATCATTAATGATTTTATTGTATGCTTATGGTTAATAATATATGACAATGCACTAACCATACCAACGTCAGGAGCCACTAGATGTGAATTTTTTATATTGAAATGTGTTAAAAAAGAATCTAAAAAATTGCCTTGAAATCTAAACGACATATATTCAGGTTTCGTTTCACTTGCTCCAAATCCTGGGAGATCATAAGTGTAAAGATTATAGTCCTTTTTTAAAGCTTCCCAAATAGGTGAGTATGCAATAATCGTATGAGGAAATGCAGATAACAGTACAATTGTTTCTTTATTCAGATCATCAATAACAGATCTAGCCATTCTTATCTTAACCCCATCTATAGAAATGAATTCTAAGGGTATATCAAATGGTCGCTTTAAAGTAGGTGCTTTTGAATAATTATTTTGTTTTCTGATTTTATTCAATTTTGGCATTTCTGGAGTTATGAGACTAACAAAAGCAGCATTTAGCTTGTCATATAAATTGATTTTCGTTAATTTATTTTGTTCAATCATTGGTGATTTATTTTTTACTAACCTGAGTTTAATGTATATTTTAAGAGAGAGGGGGTAGTAAAAAAGATAGGTTTTTTTATCAGGCTATAATCTTGGTTTTATGTTGAAAGATAAAAAGTGTCTTTGTTTTTTTACAAATTACGAAATTTTTACCTAAAAATAGCATTAGACTTTTGGTTACTATGAAATAAAACAACTTTAATGGCTACAATAAGAAAGACCGTTACATCAAGTATAACGATCTTTTGGAAAAAACAACTAAAATTTAAAAGTTGTGTTTTTGTTTATTTAAAAGCAATACGATTTTTCTGCGTTGATTTGATCCGCTATTTGCGTACGTAAAGCGATAATATTAGGTAAATTGGTATATTTCGTATAACGTTTTAGTCCCATTAAAAGCATGCGCTGTTCATCACCCTCAGAGAAAGACATGATGCCTTCTTTTGCTTTGGAAGTAATGATTTCAATAGCATTAAAAAAGTTTAGCTTTGTCATGGCTATTTGCCCCGCTTGGGTATCCTCTCCAAAACGTTTGGCATTTTTTTCTGTTCTTAAAATAGCACTTTCGGCCATATAGATTTCTATTAAAATATCAGAAGCTGCTAAAAGTAGTTGTTGATGCTCTTCTAAAGCTGGCCCGTATTTTTGCATAGCTGCTCCAGCAACCATTAGAAATACCTTCTTGAGCTTTGCTAAAATTGCTTTTTCTTCAGATAATAGTGCCGAGTAATCAGGAGTGTCAAAAGAAGGAATTTCCATTAATTCATTGGCAACATTCATGGCAGGCTCTAATAAATTAACATGACCTTTCATGCCTTTTTTTACGAGCATTCCTATAATTAGCATTCTGTTTATTTCATTAGTTCCTTCGTATATCCTAGATATTCGAGCATCTCTCCAAGCAGATTCCATAGGTGTCTCTTCTGAGAATCCCATACCTCCAAAAATTTGAACACCTTCGTCGGTACATTTCTGAACATCTTCTGAAACTTTTACTTTTAAAATTGAACATTCAATAGCATATTCTTCCACACCTTTTAGTTCCGCTTCTTGATGAGAATTGCCTTCGGAAACACGAATAGCGATTCGATCTTCAATATCTTTAGCAGCACGGTAAGAGGCAGACTCGCCCACATAACAAGCTGTAGCCATTTCAGCCAATTTTGCTTTAATAGCTCCGAAGTTAGCAATGGGCGTTTTAAATTGAACACGTTCACTAGCATACTTTGCGCTTTCTGAAATTACACGTCGTTGTGCATCTAAACAAGCAGCAGCTAACTTGATACGTCCAATGTTTAAGGCATTCATGGCAATTTTGAAACCACCTCCGCGTTTTGATAACATATTTTCTACGGGTACCACGGTGTCATTAAAAAATACTTGACGTGTTGAGGAAGAACGTATACCTAGTTTGTGTTCTTCTTCGCCGAGTGTAATTCCGTTAGGGTTGTCTTTATCGTATTCTATAATAAAACCCGTAATATTTTTATCGTCTTCAATACGCGCAAAAACGATAAAGATTTCAGCAAACCCTGCATTTGAAATCCACATTTTTTGCCCATTTATTTTATACGATTTACCATCCTCAGTAAGTGTTGCTGATGTTTTACCCGAATTAGCATCTGACCCAGCACCGGGTTCAGTTAAACAATAGGCACCAAACTTATTTCCTAAAGCCAGATCTGGAATGTATTTTTGTTTTTGTTCTTCCGTACCGTATAAGGTAATCGGCATGGTTCCAATACCCGTATGAGCACCGAAAGCAGTAGCTACAGAACCCGTAGCTCCTGACATATAATCACAAACCAACATGGTAGATACAAAACCCATGTTTAATCCATTATATTCTTCGGGTACGGATACGCTTAAAAAGCCTAACTCACCAGCTTTGCGCATGACTTCTTCCGTAAGTGCATAATCTTTTGTTTCAAATCGGGGTTTAATAGCCCAAACTTCTCTATCGATGAACTCCTTTACAGAGTCTCGCATCATTTTTTGCTCCTCAGAGAAGTCTTCAGGTGTAAATACATCATTACATTGTGTTTCTTTTACAAGAAACTGTCCACCACGTAAAATATCTTTATTTATTTCTGACATAGTCTAATAAGTTTTATATAAGTTAATAAGTTTTTTATAAACAGCATAGCAAGATGTTTATAAATTTTAACGGTAATTGTCTGATACTAAAGATGGTTTTCAAGTAAGAGTTCTTTTTTTAGCTTAAAAATTCAAATATTCCAGCTGCACCTTGTCCTGTACCAACACACATGGTAACCATTCCGTATTTATTTACCATGTTACGTTTACGCATTTCATCAAATAACTGTACCGACAATTTAGCCCCTGTACAGCCTAATGGATGTCCTAAAGCAATAGCTCCTCCATTTACATTAATAGTGTTGGAGTCAAGACCCAACTCTCTTATAACAGCCAATGATTGCGAGGCAAAAGCTTCGTTTAATTCTATTAAGTCAATATCTTTTTGTTGCAAACCACCTTGTTTTAGTGCTTTCGGAATAGCGGCTACAGGGCCAATACCCATGATTTTTGGAGGCACTCCTGCTGCTGCATAACTAACCAAACGAGCGATTGGGTCGAGATTAAGTTCTTTTACCATTTCTTCACTCATTACTAATACAAAAGCAGCACCATCACTGGTTTGTGATGAATTTCCAGCTGTAACAGAACCATTAGCGGCAAAAACAGGACGTAATTTTGCTAAGGCTTCTTTACTAGTGCCTCTACGTGGTCCTTCGTCTTTGGTAACCGTATAATTTCGAGTAGCTTTTTTTCCTTTTTCATCGATATAAGTTTCGTTTACCGTGATAGGAGCAATTTGATCTTGAAAACGGTTTTCGTCTAGTGCTTTTAACGCTTTCATGTGAGATTCAAAGGCAAAAATATCCTGATCCTCACGAGAGATATTAAATTGTTGTGCTACTGCTTCAGCGGTATTTCCCATGCCCCAATAATAATCTTCATGACCATTAGCGACAATATCATAATTCAACTCAGGTTTAAAGCCTGTCATAGGTACAGAACTCATACTTTCAGTACCTCCTGCGATAATACAATCGGCCATTCCTGATTGAATTTTAGCAACTGCCATTCCGATGGTTTCTAGACCAGAAGAACAAAAACGATTGACAGTAACTCCGGGTACATCTACCGTTTCCAATCCAATTAAAGAGATGATACGTGCCATATTCAACCCTTGAGAACCTTCAGGCATAGCGTTTCCTACAATCACATCATCGATACGTTTTACATCAAAATCAGGAAGTTTATCCATCATATATTTGATGGTTTCTGCCGCTAATTCATCAGCTCTTTTAAACCTAAAAGCACCTTTTTTTGATTTGCCAACGGCTGTTCTATATCCTTTGACTATATATGCTGTTTTCATTTTTACTTTGGTGTTGAGATTGAGTGGTTTTTATTCAATACATTACTCAATCTATAATTGGTTGTACGTCGTCTTACTTTATTTTAGTATTACTACTATGTATACATCACTTTTAGTTACGAAGTGGTTTTCCTGTTTTCAACATATGTTGAATACGTTCAAGTGTTTTTCTTTCTGTAGCCAAACTCAAGAACGCTTCACGTTCGATATCTAATAAATATTGTTCACTGACCTTTGTAGGTTCTGACAAGTCACCTCCCGCCATTACATAAGCTAATTTGTTGGCGATTTTTTGATCGTGTTCAGAAATATATTTAGAAGCATTCATTGCATCAGTTCCTACTAAAAACATTCCAAGTGCTTGTTTTCCTAAAACCAACACATCTTTACGTCTAATAGGTTGCGTATATCCTGCTTCTGCCAAGTAAAGTGCTTGCTTTTTAGCTTCGGCAATCTGACGGTCTTTGTTAACCACTACGATATCCTTTCCTTTTTGCAAAAGATTTAGGTCAAAGGCTTCATGTGCAGAAGTAGCTACCTTAGCCATACCAATGGTTAAGAAGTGTTCTTGTAGCACATTTAGCTGTACATCTCCTTTATGGAATAAGTCTTGAGCTCTCAACGTCATTTCTTTAGAACCACCACCACCAGGAATAACTCCTACACCAAATTCAACCAAACCGATATATGTTTCGGCTGCGGCAACGATTTTATCCGCATGTAATGATAATTCACATCCGCCTCCTAGTGTCATTCCATGAGGAGCAGCGATGGTTGGAATAGAAGAATAACGCATACGCATCATGGTATCTTGGAAATATTTGATAGCCATATTGAGTTCTTCATATTCTTGCTCGACAGCCATCATAAAAATCATTCCGATATTGGCACCCACAGAGAAATTAGCTCCTTGATTACCAATAACCAGTCCTTGGAAGTTCTGTTCTGCTAAGTCAACAGCCTTGTTTAAGCCTGCTAAAACATCTCCGCCAATGGTGTTCATTTTAGATTGGAATTCACAATTTAAGATACCGTCTCCTAAATCTTCAATGACCACTCCTGAATTTTTAAATACTTCTTTTGTTTTTCTGATATTATCTAAGATAATAAAGGCATCCTGCCCTGGTTTTTTAACCTGAGCTTTTTGGTGTATGTCGTAGTAAAAGGTGGCGCCATCTTTAATCGTATAGAAATATTTTTCTTCTTTTTCAATCATTTCAGTAACCCATGATGCTGGGGTATAGCCTTCTTCTTTCATTAAGGCAATACCTTTTTCGATACCAATGGCATCCCAAATTTCGAAAGGGCCATTTTCCCAACCAAAGCCAGCTTTCATGGCATCATCAATGCGGTAAAGTTCATCAGATATTTCAGGAATTCTATGCTGTACATAGGCAAACATTGCAGCAAAATTTTTGCGATAAAATTCTCCTGCTTTGTCTTTTCCTGTTATAAGAACTTTAAAACGATCAATGGGTTTGTCGATAGTTTTGGTTAATTCAAGGGTAGCAAATTTTGCTTTTTTCTTTGGCTGGTATTCAAAGGTGTTTAAATCTAAGGCTAAGATTTCTTTTTTACCCTCTTTGGTAACTTGTTTTTTATAAAAACCTTGTTTTGTTTTATTACCAAGCCACTTATTTTCCATCATTTTTTCGATAAAATCAGGAAGCTTAAACAATTCATGTCGTTCGTCATTGGGACAATTTTGATAAAGCCCGTTTGCCACATGAACTAGTGTGTCTAATCCAACAACATCAACCGTTCTAAAAGTAGCAGATTTCGGACGTCCAATAACTGGCCCTGTAAGCTTATCTACTTCTTCGACCGTCAAGCCTAATTCTTTTACCTGATGGAACAGTGATTGAATACCAAAAATTCCAATTCTATTACCAATAAAAGCAGGTGTGTCTTTTGCTAATACGGATGTTTTACCTAAGAATTTTGATCCATAATCCATTAAGAAATCAACGATTTCTTGTTTGCAATCAGGACTAGGAATCACCTCAAATAATCGTAAGTAACGTGGTGGGTTAAAAAAGTGAGTTACCGCAAAATGTTTGCGAAAATCTTCACTTCTTCCTTCATTCATAAACTTAATAGGAATCCCTGAAGTGTTGGAAGAAACAATTGTGCCCGGTGTTCTGTATTTTTCAATTTTCTCAAAAACTTGCTGTTTGATGTCTAGTCGTTCTACGACGACTTCCATAATCCAGTCAACATCTTTGATTTTTGCTAAATCATCATCAATATTCCCTGTCGTAATACGTTCTACAAATTTTTTGTCGTAGAGCGGGGAAGGTTTTGACTTCACAGAAGCTGTCAAGGCATCGTTGACCAAGCGGTTTCGTACCACTTTGTCTTCTAAAGTAAGTCCTTTAGCTTTCTCTTTGTCGTTGAGTTCTCTCGGAATAATATCCAAAAGTAACACTTCGACGCCGATATTTGCAAAATGACAAGCAATACCTGATCCCATTATACCCGATCCGATAATTGCTATTTTTTTAATTCTTCTTGTCATTGTCTTAATAGATATTTTATACGGCTTTTTTGTCTATATCGTCTTTATAAATTAACCTATCTGAGATAAGTTTGTTAATAATTGTGGTTACTTTAAAGAAAGTTTCCAATTCATTTTCAGAAAGAAACTCTCTAATTTTATTATTGAATTGATATACATGACCTTTCGATACTTCTCGCATTTCCTTTCCAAAATCGGTAAGTCTAATCAAAACACTTCTTCCGTCATTTGGGTTTTTCTCCCTAAAAATAAGCTTTTTATCTTCCATAGACTTCAATAAACGAGAAAGACTTGTCGGTTCCATTCCCATTAAAGGTCCAAGTGAAGTTGAAGGAGTACCGTCTTCAAAGTCAATATTCAATAAAGCAAATGCGGTCGCCATAGTACTGTTGTGCTTGGCGGCTTGTTCGTTGTACATTTTGGCAACTGCTTGCCATGTAGCTCTTAATTGATGATCTATTGAGTTGTGTTTATCCATATTTCTCAAATATATAAAAAAATCCTATGCATGCATAATAAAAAGTAAAAAAATTATGCATGCATAGTATTTTTAGTTCCTGTAAAGAATAGGATATACTATTCTTAGTAAAATTGGTATATTTGAAGAAAGGAGTAAGGGAGTACAAATCTTAGTGGACTTAATGGTAAAATGATAGCAAATGTGTAGAATTAACATTTGTTATCGTAACATTACAGGTTATTTACCTACTTATTTTTAAAGAAAAGAAAACTCTAATTCAAAACATAATTAATGAGTAATTTACTAGAAATTAATAATGTTGTCAAACGTTATGGAAATTATACAGCACTCAATGGTGTGACTATGAATATACCAAAGGGAAGTGTATTTGGTTTGTTAGGGCCTAACGGGGCAGGAAAAACTTCTTTAATTCGTATAATTAATCAAATAACCATGCCCGATAGTGGTGAGGTTTTTTTGGATGGAGAAGCGTTAGCCCCCCATCATGTAGAGAATATTGGTTATTTACCTGAAGAAAGAGGGCTATATAAAAGCATGAAAGTAGGAGAGCAAGCTTTATATCTTGCCAGGCTAAAAGGCATGTCTAAAAATGAAGCGAAAAAACGACTAAAATACTGGTTTGATAAATTTGATATTGGTGCTTGGTGGGGTAAGAAAATAGGTGAATTATCTAAAGGAATGGCACAAAAGGTACAGTTTATCGTGACGATATTACATAAACCTAAGTTGCTTATTTTTGATGAGCCTTTTTCAGGGTTTGATCCGATAAATGCCCAGTTAATAGCCAAAGAAATACTACAACTAAGAGACGAGGGAGCTACCATTATTTTTTCTACGCATAGAATGGAAAGTGTAGAAGAAATGTGCGATTATATTGCTTTAATAAATAAATCCAATAAAATATTAGACGGAAAGCTGTCAGATGTCAAAAGAGAGTACCGAACTAATACTTTTCAGATAGGGGTGCAAACCGCCAATCAAAAAGAAGTAGAAATGGAATTACGAGAAAAGTTTGTGGTAACCCCCACTAATTTTACGTTACTGAATGAAGGGTTAAAATTAAACGTACAACTCAAAAATGGTACGTCACCAAATGAGTTACTTTCCTTTTTATCAAATAAAGGGCAGGTACAACATTTTGTTGAATTGATTCCGAGTGCCAATGATATATTTATTCAAGCTATTAATAAAAATTTAGCATAGATGAAAAAGTTACCGTTAATCATAAAAAGAGAATTTATAGCTAAAGTTCGAAATAGGTCTTTTATTGTGATGACCTTTTTAAGTCCATTAATTATGATAGCAATGGGGTTTTTAATTTTTTTCTTAGTAAAAAAGAATGACGAAAAAATTAAAAATATTGCATTTGTTGATGAATCAGGGCTCTTTGCAAAGGAGGTTTTTAAAGATTCTCAAACGATAAAATTTCAAGATTTCACGAAACTAGGAATAGAGGATTCCAAAGAAAAAGTAAAGGAAGGTGATTTTTATGGTGTGATACATATTCCAAAGCAGGATAGTCTAGAGGTGTTGGCAAAATCTATAGGTTTTTATTCCAAAGAATCGCCCAGTATGACCGTTATAGGAAGTATAGAAGGAAGTATTGATAAAAAAATAAGAAATGAAAAGCTAACAAGGTTTGGTATCGATTTAGCCAAGATAAAGGCGTCAAGAATATCTTCTGATATTAAAATGTATAACTTTTCTGGAGAAGAGTCATCTAAACTAAGAAACGGACTAAAAATAGGGATGGGAATGGTCTCAGGATATTTTTTGATGATGTTTGTGATCATATATGGAACTTCGGTGATGAGAAGTGTCATTGAAGAAAAAACAAGCAGAATCATAGAGGTGATTGTTTCGTCAGTAAAACCATTTCAATTGATGATGGGTAAAATCATCGGAAACGCTTCCGCAGGATTGTTACAGTTTATTATCTGGGGAATACTTATTTTGATTTTTAGTACGATTATTTCCGTTGTGTTTGGTATGGATGTTTTGGAGATGCAAACTGCAAACATGACACCTGAACAATTGGAAGCTATGAAAAATGCTTCGGGTAACGATGCACAAATGATTTTCAAAGAAATAATGAATTTGCCATTACTCAAATTGTTTTTCCTGTTTATTTTTTACTTTCTAGGAGGGTATTTATTGTACAGTTCGATGTATGCAGCGATTGGTGCGGCTGTGGATAATGAAACCGATACACAGCAGTTTATGATGCCTATAATGTTGCCTTTAATGTTGGCATTATATGTTGGTTTTGCTACAGTAATCAACGAT
Organism: uncultured Tenacibaculum sp.; assembly: GCA_947496185.1. GTDB lineage: Bacteria > Bacteroidota > Bacteroidia > Flavobacteriales > Flavobacteriaceae > Polaribacter. The sequence continues at coordinate 181,831 of CANMCD010000004.1, read as the reverse complement.
CCTCACGGCCCTATCTCTGTTATTTTTTCTTACATTCCTTTTACTTCTCCGATTGTTATGTTGATGCGTATCCCGTTTGATGTGGCGTGGTGGGAAATTGGACTTTCGATGTTGTTGTTAGTCGGAACTTTCTTGTTGATTGTATGGTTGGCAGCAAAAATATACAGAGTTGGAATTTTAATGTACGGTAAAAAACCTACCTATAAAGATTTATGGAAGTGGTTACGTTATAACGGATAATAGTAATATTCTATACCAATAAAGCCTAAGTAACTTTTTCTTACTTAGGTTTATACTATTTCTATCTCTAGATTACTCAATTAAAATGCACCTTTTTGCCTTATCTTTCAAAATAAAAATAACTCGTAACTAAGGCTATGACTGATTTTTCTTTTTTATTTAACACAAAAAATCATCATTTTTCTAATGTGTAATTTAGAGGTAGAAATAGTATTATATATAAATAGTTTATATTAAAATTAGTTCATTAGCTCCAACGAGCAACTTTTTCACCGTATTTAAAGTGAATGGGGTCGCCATTAGTATCATATTTAAAAAGTTCTAAGTTCTTATTCTCTTCAAATAATAAGATGATATCGGATCCACCAAAGGCAAATTTCCCAAATTCATATCCTTTACAAACGTCTTTACCCGCTAAGTCATACATGTGTACGGAAGAAACTTGTGCCATTCCTACAGGAATGATAGCTACTTTACCAATATCTTGCGTTTCCATGATAACGATACCTCTTGCTTGTGTAAATTCATACCCATTTTCTGCCCCATCAGGAGCATCAAATTGCCCTTGTTGATCGCTTGCGTCGTCGATAATGGTTACATCTAAATATGCTTTTCCTTGTACAGGCCTACATTCTAGTATTTTTCCAAATACAGGGGTATGAAACCTATGATAATCAAACGGACTTAAAAAATAATGTACAAAGGTTCCGTTGTTAAAATCGTTGGCATAAGGACTACCATCCAACAATATTTCTATTGAAGAAATTTCATGGGTATGCTTTAAGGTAATTCCTGGTATATTACCATTTTTATCAATGTCATATTCTTTTCGGTAGGTAGCGTCAGCAGGTGCTGCAATAATATTATTGGTGTCTGGTGCGGCAATTGGACGTAAAGGAGATATGCCTGTTTCTGGATTCGCACCGTTTAATTGTCGGTAGAAGAAATCGTTAAAACAGTTCCATGTGTGTTTATATTCAGAAGAATCTTGCACATGGTAAGGAGGGGCTGCCTCAAAGGATGCTAATGATTCTTCTGTTAGTGATGGTGGAGTGTTCAAAAATTCTCCCCAAAGACTGTCAAAATTATCTACCCAATTAGCAAAATAGAACCCTGTGGCTGGATTTTCATAGTTTTGCAAAACAATGGTTTTCCCATTGACGTTGATTTCTTGGTTAATTAACCAATAAAACTGACAAAGCAAATCAAATACTTTTTGATTGTGTCCGTTTTTTGTACCGTCACTTTTCCAAGCGTTCGGGTATTTTTTGCTACTAATTTCATTCGGAATAATCTTGGAGTATTGGGTAATATAAGCAATATACTCACGGGCATTTATAGGCCATCCAAAACCTTTAAATTCTTCATCGATGGCACTGTATAATTCAGGATTAAGTTTGGCCTGAGCAGCATGTTTTGCTTTGTTAATCGAAGTGACCAAAGCATCTTGTAGCGTTTTGTCTATTGCTAATTGTTTGGCTAGCTCTAAAATAGGTCTGTGATGCTGTTCAATATGCGCCGAACCGTCTAAAGGTTTGAAGATATCGACCGTAGTTTCCCAAATGACCAAAGCGGGCGGTGCAGAGGCTTCGCATCTAAAGCGATAGTTTGTGCCTTGTACAACCTGTTTCGAAACAGAAATAGGCTTGTAAACAATACCGTGAACGTCTTCAGTTGCTTGTTTAAATACTGCTTCGTCTTCTTTGGTAAGTGATTCATACGGAGACCATCCTCCAGCTACTAATAGTTTTTGATTTGTTTTAGTTGACATGATGTTTAGATAATTTTACACCATTTATTGTTCGAAATTTTCGGTAAGAATCTGTTCTTTTTTTAGGTACCATATTTGAAAGAATGCTTCACTACAATCGTAACCCAACAATAAATGATATGTGGTTAAAATTTTGCAGGATATGTGAACTGCTTTACCTTAATTTCCGAAATTTAAACGCTGTTTTTTTGTTTTTGACCTTGAGTGATTGAAAATGAGTCATAAGTGTAAAAATGATTTTGATTTTATAAATAGTAGTAAAGGTCTTATTTGATTTTTGTATTTTCACACGGAGAAGGTTATACTATTTCTACCTCTAAATTACACATTAGAAAAATGATGATTTTTTGTGTTAAATAAAAAAGAAAAATCAGTCATAGCCTTAGTTGCGAGTTGTTTTTATTCTGAAAGATAAGGCAAAAAGGTGCATTTTAATTGAGTAATTTACAAGTAGAAATAGTATTAGGCTGTGTAAAACAGTACTGCCTTATTGTGTTATTAAAATATTGGCATGAAATATGATTATTTGTGATACCCATTGTAATATGAAATTACGGTAAATGAAAACAGGTGTTTTTATTATGGAGGTTTGATATTATAAAGAGGGTTGTCACTAATAGTGATTCAAATATTTATACCATTGATGTAAAGTGAAAATATATGAGTAAAATACTAATTATAGAAGACGAAGCAGCGATTCGTAGGGTATTGAAAAAAATCATTTCAGAAGAAAGTAATACATATGTTGTAGAAGAAGCTGAAGATGGTTTGGAAGGGATGGAAAAGATAAAAGACAACGATTATGATTTGGTATTATGCGATATAAAAATGCCAAAAATGGACGGTGTTGAAGTACTTGAAAAAATTAAAAAAATAAAACCCGAAACTCCTGTAGTGATGATATCAGGTCATGGTGATTTGGATACAGCGGTAAATACCATGCGTTTAGGAGCCTTTGATTATATTTCTAAACCACCAGATTTGAATAGGTTATTGAATACCGTTCGAAATGCCTTGGATAAAAAAGAATTGGTGGTTGAAAATAAACGCCTAAAAAAGAAGGTAAGTAAAAACTATGAAATGATAGGTGAGAGTGAGGCGATTGCACATATAAAGGAGATTATAGAGAAAGTTGCTGCTACGGATGCGAGAGTATTGATTACTGGAGGTAATGGAACGGGTAAAGAATTGGTTGCGCATTGGTTACATGAAAAATCAGAACGTGCTAAAGCGCCGATGATTGAGGTGAATTGTGCAGCAATACCTTCTGAATTGATCGAGAGTGAGCTGTTTGGACATGTAAAAGGTAGTTTTACGGGCGCTAATAAAGATAGGGCTGGAAAATTTGAAGCAGCAAATGGTGGGACAATTTTTTTGGATGAAATAGGAGATATGAGTTTGTCAGCACAAGCTAAGGTACTGCGTGCTTTGCAAGAAAATCGCATCCAACGTGTAGGATCTGATAAAGATATTAAAGTGAATGTAAGGGTGGTTGCTGCTACCAACAAAGACCTAAAAAAGGAAATTGCTGAAGGAAGGTTCAGAGAGGATTTATACCATCGATTGGCGGTAATTTTAATAAAAGTCCCTGCATTGAATGACCGTAGAGAAGACATTCCTTTGTTAGTGAATTTCTTTGCTAAGAAAATTGCACAAGAACAAGGAACGGCTCAAAAAGAGTTTTCTGAAGAGGCTATAAAGTTGTTGCAAGGTTATAATTGGACGGGGAATATTCGTGAATTAAGAAATGTAGTAGAACGATTAATTATTCTTGGAGGAAAAATTGTTTCAGGGGGTGATGTTACTATGTTTGCTAGTAAATAGTTTACTTTTAATAAGATAGAATAAAATGGGGGTTTGTTTGATAAAATGAGCACCCTTTTTTACTTTTCTATAGGTTGTTATACTAGTGTAGATTACCTACTTTAGTCCAAATTTTAGAGGGATGTTAAGAAAAGTAATAATAGTGTTTGCTGCTATTTTAGTAGGGGTGCAGGTCTATGGACAGCAAAAACAAAAAGAAAAAAAACAATATTGGTATGTGGGGCTCGAAGGAGGATTTAGCTTCAGTTTTTTTAATTCGCCAGTAGGAGAATACGGTCATAACAAGTCTTTAGGGTATGTAGATCATCATCGAACAGGAGTACTCTTTAAAGGAAAGCTTTTTTATCAGATAAACGAGTCTTTTCGTCTAGAAACAGGGATAGGGTATGCTGGAAAAGGAGGTGCGTATCGAAGAGAAATAGCTGATATTATTATCATAGATCATGAAACAAACGATCAAGCCTACGAAAAGAAAAGGTTTCGGTTAGATTATCTTGAAGTACCTTTTGTGTTAGGATGTAACCTTAAAGAATTGTTTAAGATAGGGGCTTTTAAAGGTTCAGGGATTTATTTGAATACGGGATTTTTACTAGGATTTGCCGTGAATTCGGATATTAAAAGTAATTATTACAAGTTGCAAAGTGAAAATATAGGCGGATTGGTTGAAGCAGATGAAAGGTTTAGAACCGAACCTTTCGATGTGGAAAAATCAGTTTTACCGAGCCTGCTTTTGGGGGTAACTTTCGTACAGTTCGAACAAAAAGCCTATCAGTATTCGATTAGTTTGTCGTACCAACAGTCGTTGGGTGGGGTATATAAAAATAATACCTTTGATCAAGGTTCCTTTGGCTATCAAACCAATATGAGTAGCTTTGGTCTTGGTGTCGGTGTTGAGTTTAAGTAAGAGCGGTATTGTACTTTACCCTTTATAAAAAAGGACCAAAAGGAAAAATCAAGAGAGATTAGCGCATCCTTTTGATCCTAAAACTACTACATTATGTTGCCCGTATTATATGCTAAAAAATATAACTTAATTAACCAATTACCCAATACATATAATACGGGATTTTTCAAGACTAAATAAAATCGTTATGAATAGTAAGTTGCTTGTATTGTGTGTTTTTCTAGTGCATTTATAAATGCAGACAGCTTTTCTTTTTTTATTTCTCGGGTGTCAAATGAAATTGTTGTGCCATTGTTTGAGGTAATTATTACTTGGTTTTTGATATAACTCAAATAAATCTCAGTGATGGTGATTATAGCTATTATTCCCACTAAAGTATAGATATTTGCCATTTCAAACATATAGACAAATGCCATACAAGTTGTATATAAGAGTACGATTAATGTAAAGTCACTTTTTTTTGGGGTATTACCCACGGATACCGAACTTATATGAGGTAACATAAGCGATGTGAACCGACCGTTGGGTATCCGATGGCAATACCGAACCCTTTTGTTGGTTAAAAGGATTTTTGGGTTAGATAGCTCCATTAAAAGTTTTTCGTTAGTGTATAGTTCCATGATTCAAGGTTTTATTGATCGTTAAAATTCACTCATTACCTAAATATTTTGCTCTAGAAAAAGCAACACCTTCCTATGGTTGTAGGGCTCGGTGTTACTTTTTTAGAAATAAAAACCCCCTTTTGTTGAATTAGGTCTCGCATGAGTCGAATTCTGCCGTATCTGTTTTTTTATTTATAACTTTTCTGTTTTTTTAAGATAAAGGTGTTGTTAATTAGTGTATCTTTTGGCGACACAAGCTTATTTCAATAACTTTGTGTTCGTTTATAGGACAAATCTAAATAAAACAAACATACAAAACAAACAAATAGCACAATATTTTTTGCTTTTTATTTTATTCGCGTGAAAATCAATGAAAAACCGTATAGAAATAATATTAAGAGAACGTAAAAGGTTAGGGTATACATGGGATAAGTTGTCTGAAGGACTTCCGATTGCAGGAAACTCGCTCCGTGTAGCTTTTTCAAGAAATAGTGTTGATGAGGTATATTTAGAACATGTGGAAAGCGTTTTGGGTTTGTCTAAAAACGTACAAAACCTAACAGAAGAGCGTACGGTTGCTTTGAAAGAAGATGGGTTGTATATAGAAAAGCAGGGAGTAAAGGTTGGTTTGGATGAAATTGCGCTATTTGCAGCAGAACATATTGATGCACTTAAAAAGAAAAAAGTATTCTACAATACCTTTGTGGTAGAAGCCATAGCTTTGATAAAACATGCTCAGAAAGGAGACGGCACAATTGATGTGACTAAATTAATTTCTAAAGACGACTAGGTTTGTAGTACGACAAAAGGTTTTACTCTTCATTATTTATGATTTTGATCTTGGTGTTTGCTGAGATTTCTTGTTTTAGCATAGCAATTTCTTTTTCTTGCTTTTTAATTTTGTCTTGTATTAACTCATGAAGTGATAAGTTTACATCTTCAGGAAAGATGTCTTTGTAATACTCGTTAATCTTTTTAAATTCGGTTAATTGGGGTTCTTTCTTCATTATTTCATGCCTTTTTTTAAGGTTTCAATTAGTTCATCATTATATGCGTCTTCTTTTTCAGGTTCAATATATTTTTTAGCAGATATAATACTGAATCTTGATAAATTGTCGATGATGGTTCTGAGCTTAGAGATAGTTTCTTTTTTAGAGAGAATTAGTTTTTGGAATATTATGGCTGTTAAGCAACTTAAAATAGTAATACTTGCATAATAAAAAGATTTTGGTAAATCATCTATCTCCCAAAAAATCCAAATAAATTGAAATAATGAACTCCAGATAAATAAAAAAGAAATGGTTGTGAAAAAGTTTTTTGTGTTTTTTTCTTGAATGTAACTAGACGCTTTCATAAGTAGTAACGAACACATCAATAGTGATGAAGGAAGCCCTATAATCCAGACAAAATATCTTATGTTTTTATAACCAAATACTTTTTCTGTTGAGGATTTTTCAACAAACATATGTAAATATGGTGCCGTAATAAAGGCAATAATAACGACACCTAATATAATATTCGATAAAGTTTTTAATTTATCTTTCGTCTGGCATTTGGTCAACTTCGCTTTTCCCCATGTTGTGTATCTTGTTTTTTTGTTCATTGTTTCTCTTTTCAATTTCTTCTAATGTATTATCAGTACAACTAGTACATAAAACACTAACGATAGCAACAGCAAGTAGTAAAACTCTTTTCATTTTATAAAAAATTATGGTTATTAAGTTGTTTATAAAAGTACAAAGAAAAGGGTGTTTTGTTTGTTTTTTGGTGTGTAGTTAGTTAATGTTTTTTGGTTATGTTGTTTTTATGTTTTAATTTTTCAAAAATAATGTAATTGTTTGTTTTGTGCAATACCCAATACTCCTATCAGGGAAAACCCTTAGAGAAAGTGTTTGAAAAACGAAATTATTTTTTTGTTGTCTAATATATAGTGTGTTGTGTTTGTTTTTTAAACGAACCACTGTGAAATTATTGTTATGAAGGCTTTGGGATTTTTGTTATGCTTATGACTAGTTAAAAAAACTAATGCTAGCCATTGCTTTGGTGAGTCAGAAGTGAAATGTTTTGGTATTTATGGGTATAAGTGTTAAAATATTAGTTTATAATTTTATATTTGGTCAGATAAATTAACTAACTACAAGATTAAAAAATGCGTACATAAGAACAAACACATGTGCTTACTTGGGATAACATAACTACCGTTGATGGTAATGCATGGAGAGTTTATGACGGATTTTTTATTCATAGAGGACCAAGTTATCCAACGAATACAGATGGTGGTTCAATAGGGTGTATAGAAATTTGCGGGGTTGGTGAATGGGATCAATTCAATAATTTGATAGTTGAATTATCAGGAGCTAAAAATAAAAGAGAGGTAAGTGAGAAAAGGCTATTGACAGCAGAGTATCAATCAGCGAGTCGTCCTCCATTAATACTTGTGAAGAAATGAAAAAAATAGTTATTATATTGCTCACTTTACTATTTGTTTTAGCTTGTAAAACGAAAGAAACGGCAGGAGAAAAAAAAGGGAGTTCTCCTCCTTTTTTACCTAAAAAACAACTTACTTCTAAAGATTTAATTCCGATATTTACTATAACACATGATAGTCTTTATTCGAATCAAAAAGATCAAATATCCTCTTTCAATAATAAGATAGAAGATATATGTGTTAATGTTCCCAAAAAAACAGATTCAGAAGATTTTAGTGATCTAATTCATTGGCACAAGGTCAAAACCTTTCAAAAGGTTTTAGCACGTGATTTTGGAAATGAAAATTTTAAACAAATAAAGAAATTATATCTTTCATTTGTAAAAGTAAAAATGGGTAATACTTTGTCTAGTGAAATTGATATTCAAGAATGGGTTTTTAAAAATAAAAAAACTGCAAAATCATGTTTTGAGAGTTTTGATGGTAAAGCTAGAAATATTCATTTTAAAGTTACAAATTGGATATGGTTTTTAAAAGGTAACACTATTTTTCTGTTGTACAGTTTTGATGAACCAGTAGATAAAAAACCTATGCAAATTTTAAAGAAAAGATTAAAAGGTTTTTTAGAAATAAAAGAAAGTCAAGTAAAAGAATATTATTAGTTAAAAGGCTTAAAGTGTATGAAAAATATGAGGTTGTATAAAAATTACTTTTATACGATCTCTTTTTGTATTAGTATAATTCTTCTAGTATCGGTAGCAACTCGTCAAAATCAAAGGTTATTTATAATATAGATTTCGCTGTTAATTCTTGTATTGTGATTTGTGTTTCGTTTTGGTAATTTCTGTATTGCTTGCTCGTGCTCGGTACTAGTTAAAAAATTAGAATTAGCTGTTGTTTTGGTAAGCTAGGAGTGTTAAGAAATAGCTTTGGTCTTGGTGTCGGTGTTGAGTTTAAGTAAGAGCTAAAAAAATAGCGAAGAAATTGAAACTCCGCTATTTGTACCATTTTTAATACTTAAAAATGGCATTTATAATAATACTGTTTTAATATTATTAATGAGTTAAATATGTGGTCAGAACCTGTCTAAGTTCATGACTTTAACCCAAGCTTTTATAAATTGATCTATAAAAAGATCATTGGCATCATCACTGGCATATACTTCCGCTAAGGCTCTTAATTCAGAATTTGAACCAAATATTAGATCTACACGAGTTCCTGTCCATTTTACCTTATTGGTAGTACGTTCTTTACCTTCAAAAACCTCTTCAGCACTGTCAATAGCACTCCATGTAACATTCAAGTCTAAAAGGTTTTTGAAAAAATCATTGGATAAAGTTTGTGGGTTTTTGGTAAATACTCCATGTTTTGAACCGTCAAAATTAGTATCTAAAACTCGTAGTCCTCCAACAAGTACCGTCATTTCTGGCGCCGTTAAAGAAAGTAATTGTGCTTTATCAACTAACATTTCTTCAGCAGCTACTTTAAAAGAGGGGTTTTTATAATTTCTAAACCCGTCAGCAGTAGGTTCTAAAACTGCAAATGATTCAATATCAGTCAATTCTTGCGTGGTATCGTTTCTGCCTGCGTTAAAAGGAACTGCAATGTTTTTTCCTGTGTTTTTAAGTGCTTTTTCAATTCCTACTGCGCCTCCGAGAACAATTATGTCTGCTAAAGAGACTTTTTTATTTCCAGATTGCTTTGCGTTGAATTCTTTTTGTATTTTCTCTAACACTTGTATTGTTTCCGATAATTTTACAGGATTGTTTACCTGCCAATATCTTTGAGGAGAAAGTGTAATTCTAGCTCCGTTAGCTCCCCCTCGTTTATCAGAATCTCTATAAGTACTTGCGCTTGCCCATGCAGTACTCACTAATTGAGAGATTGTTAAGTTACTATTTGAAATAGTTGATTTTAGTTGTTTGGTATCTTCTTCATTAATAAGTTCATAATCGATAGCGGGTATTGGGTCTTGCCAAATTAAATCTTCTGATGGAACTTCATTTCCTAAATAAAGAGGCTTTGGTCCCATGTCTCGATGTGTAAGTTTGTACCAAGCTTTTGCGAAAGCATCTGCAAACTTATCTGGGTTTTCGTAATAGTATTTTGAAATAGGGGCATATATAGGATCTAATTTTAGCGCCATATCTGCGGTTGTCATCATTAAGTTTTGACGTTTAGAAGCATCATGAGCTTGTGGTGCTTTTTGCGCATTTGAATTTTTGGTAGGTGTCCATTGGTAGGCACCTGCAGGACTTTTGGTAAGTTCCCATTCATAACCAAACAATACTTCCAAATATTCATTATCCCAACGTGTAGGGTTAGGCGTCCAAGCTCCTTCTAGACCACTTGTAATGGTATGATCTCCGTGTCCAGAAAGGTAGGTGTTTTTCCAGCCCAAGCCTTGTTCTTCAATGCTAGCACCTTCGGGTTCTCTACCTACATAAGTATCAGGATTGGCAGCACCGTGTGCTTTACCAAAAGTATGTCCTCCTGCAACTAGGGCAACTGTTTCCTCGTCATTCATGGCCATTCTGCCAAAAGTTTCTCGAATGTCAATAGCCGATGCCAAAGGGTCTGGTTTTCCATTAGGTCCTTCAGGATTAACATAGATTAATCCCATTTGTACTGCACCAAGCGGATTTTCAAGATTACGGTTACCTGTATAACGTTTATCACCTAGCCAAGTGGTTTCTGCCCCCCAGTAAATATCGTCTTCGGGTTCCCATATATCTTCACGTCCACCAGCAAAACCATACGTTTTGAACCCCATGGTTTCTAAAGCTCTGTTTCCTGCAAAGATCATTAAGTCTGCCCAAGATAGTTTTCGCCCGTATTTTTGTTTGATAGGCCATAAAAGTCTTCGTGCCTTATCTAAATTTCCGTTATCAGGCCAGCTGTTGAGTGGTGCAAATCGTTGCGTTCCCGATCGGGCTCCACCTCTTCCGTCGTGAATTCGATAGGTACCAGCACTATGCCAAGCCATACGAATAAAGAAGGGGCCGTAGTGTCCATAGTCCGCAGGCCACCAGTCTTGAGAATCTGTCATTAAAGCATCCACTTCTTCGGCAAGTTTTTTTAAATCAATTTGTTCGAAGGCTTTTTTGTAGGAAAAATCTTTATTCATAGGATTGGAAAGAGACGAGTGTTGCCTTAGTATGTGTAACTTTAATTGATTTGGCCACCACTCTTTGTTGGTAGTTCCTCCACCAGCTCCATGATTCAGTTGCCCATTTGAAAAAGGACAGCCTCCTTTTTTATGATGATTAGAATGATCTGTTTTCATGTTTTATTATTTTAAAGTGCTAATATTCAATAAATTTACGATAAAATTATGTATAGTTTTTATCTATATTTCTTATTTGATTATAATATTTTGTTATTATATGTGTTTTCTTTTAGGGTTTAATGGGTTGTTTTGTAGTGTTTTAAATGTGTGTATGTGTGTTTTTGATTGTAGTAGTGTGATGTTATTGTTAATTTCTATGAAACTATAAAAAAATATTTTTAGTTTTAGACATTAAAACTAATTAAACAAGATACTTTTGCCGATGTTAATTAAAACACAACAAGTATTAATCATAAAATAATAAATAAATATGGCTACATTAGTAGGTAAAAAATTTCCAAATTTAAACGTAGATGCAATTAATGAATTAGGAGATACTTTTAAACTTAATGTTTTAGAAGAAGCTGTGAATAACAAGAAAAAAGTAATATTATTTTGGTATCCAAAAGATTTTACTTTTGTTTGTCCTACAGAATTACATGCTTTTCAAGCAGCTTTACCTGAATTTGAAAAAAGAAATACAGTAGTAATAGGAGCTTCTTGTGACACTGCTGAGGTACACTTTGCTTGGTTAAACCAATCAAAAGATAACGGAGGTATCGAAGGAGTAACTTATCCATTATTAGCGGATAGTAACAGAAATTTATCATCAATTTTAGGAATTTTAGATATTACTAATGAAACGTATGATGAGGCTACGGGTACTGTACAAGTAGAGGGAGATAATGTAACTTATAGAGCTACTTATTTAATTGATGAGGAAGGAACTGTTTTTCACGAAGGTGTAAATCATATGCCAGTAGGAAGAAATGTAAATGAATATTTACGTTTAATTGATGCTTACAGTCACGTACAAGAAAAAGGTGAGGTTTGTCCTGCAAACTGGGAAGAAGGTAAGGCAGCAATGGAGCCTAACGCAAAATCAACAGCAGCTTATTTAGCTGTACACTAAATATATATGTAAGTTCGTGTTTTGTTTAACGAATAAAACACGAACTTTACTACTTTCAATGGATGTTTTTTTATGATAAAAACTCCTCCTTAATAAGTTTACTCTTTAAAATTTAATCATGTTACAAGAATTAAGTCAAGACAATTTATCAGAAATTGTTTCCGATAATGCTACCGTAGTGGTTCAATTTTCAGCCTCATGGTGTGGAAATTGTAGAATAATGAAACCTAAGTTTAAAAAATTAGCCTCTGAAAATGAAGGAACTCCTTTTGTTTTGGTTGATGCTGAAAAATTTCCAGAAAGCAGAAAATTAGCGAGTGTTGATAATTTGCCAACTTTTGCCACTTTTGTAGGGGGGAAGTTCATCAACCAAACCCAAACGAATAAGTTTGATGTATTAAAAGATTTAGTAAAAGAAGTATTATAGCCAACAATGAAATTACCTGTTATTAAGCATTTAACTTCTTTTATAGAAGAAAATGATCAAGATTATGTATTAGAAACAATCGAAACCTTAGAGGCTTTAACCGAAGTGCCATCACTTAAAGATGAAGAGTTGGATGTGATAGGTGAGTTGATTTCTAATATGTACGGAGCTATTGAGGTCTCTAAAATGATTAAAGAAGGGACACCTCAAAAAGAAGCACTTAACGGTTTTATGAAACGTGTTTTAGGATCGATAGATAAATAATAAAAAAAACAGGTTACTTTTAAGGCAACCTGTTTTAAAATCTAAGTGCAACGATTTAGAAATTTTCTATCTCAATAGTTTCAAAAATATTATTATTCGCATCCTTTCTAACTATTTTAGAGCAATAACCTTTCATATTGGTTTCAGCTTCAATTGTATTTTTTATTTCTTTATTATTAACATAGACAGTTTCATTAGCTGGTATGTTTCTAGAATATATTAAAAAGTAAGGAAAGTAATCGAATTCAATATTTGAATCCGCTAAGTAGTATGTTATTAAAGCGTTACTGTTTATGATGCCATCATTTGGGGTTAACTTAGTCGTATCATATTCTGAGTATGTCGCTTTTTCTCTATTATTACTGAAGGAAAGGTACACTTTTTCAATATTTTTTTCAATATTGTCAGTTTGTGCATTGTAATTTAAAGAATTTCCACTATAAATATCTCGATTCCAGAAACAAGTATACGAAAATTCAATATTTCTCTTTAAACCTGTTTTGAATAATGTATTGTTGTTTGCTGAAGTAGGAGAAATAATATTGTTATCAATCTTATATTCTGTACCCTTGGTAAGGTTTTTAATACTGGTTAACTGATTGTTGCCATCATATACAAATTGGTATTTTGTATAAGTGGACTCGTTATTCTTTTTTAAATCTATATAATCTAGCAAAGTATCCGTTATGTTTTTATAATGGAATTGGGCTTCAAATCGGTTATTAGTAATTTTAGTTATTCTATTTAATGTATGCTTTGTGGTTGTAAAAGTAACCGTTTTAGAATACGAAGTTAGTCTTGGTTCCATAAAACGATGTACCTTGATTCTAGCATAATACGTTGTCTCGGGTGTAAGATTATGTGCCGAATAATACATAACATCATTGAATTTAAAGTCATGATCATTTTGAATTTTTCGTCCATCACTTCTTCTAATGGTTCTATTAGATACGATATTTTTAAAGTCAATGTCTTCGGCTACTTCCATAGTTGCTTCGTTAGGTCTAAACTCTATAGGATATACTAATGTTCCTGTAAAGCCTGTTGCTTCAGGTTTAAGGGTAAATTCGAAATCTCCTACAGTCGTATTTGTTTTGATGAATTCACTAAATTCAGAACTTTTATCACCTATAACGGTCTTTAATCTTACATAATATAGTGTTCCACCTTTTAGGTTATCAAATGTAACTACGTTATCTTTAACTTCTTTGGTAATTAGTCCTTTGTAGAAAAATTCTTCTTCAGAAAGTTCAACTAAATAAGCAGTAGCATCGTTGTTTTTAGGCCATGTAAAGGAGATACTGTTCTTTTCGTTATTTATTTTGGGGTCAATAATAGGTTTTGTAATGTCAGTACTTACAGAAAATATATTTGAATGCTCTGTATTGTCTTTCGTTCTTAATCTAAAATAATAATCAGTTCCTTCATTTAAATCATTAACGTTTATTTCATTATTGCTAGCACTAATACCTTCAATAACTTTTTTCTTGGAAGAGAAGTTTTTCTCTAACGAAGATTCTAAAATATATGTAATGGCATTATTGGGCTTTTCAACTCCCCATATAAAACTTATGCTATTTGGTGTTACAGCTGTCGTATCAATAATTTTAATACCTGTGACGGAAGTCGACATAAATTTAAATGTATCACTATAATCCGATTCGGCGTGTTTCTTTTTTATTTTAACCCGAGCAAAATATTGTAGATTCGTATCTAAGTTATCAAATACTATTTGATTAGTAGTGACTACTTTGTTTTTGTAGTTTTTCTCAAAATAATCAAACCCCTTGTCCTTAGCTAAATCTACAACATATTCAATGTCTTGCAACGAAGAAGCTTTCCATTTTAGTTTAAAACTATGTTTAGACATCTTTTGGATTGCCAATTGAGAAACTTTTTCAGGGATATAGGTTTCTTCTTCTTCTTGACAAGAGGTTATAGATAGAAAACAAGCAAGAAAAAGAATTTTGAAGCGTATTATTTTTATAAAATTATTTTTCATTTTTTAGTTGTTAATTTGATATTGGATAGTGGTCTCATCAATAAGATTATTAGAACCATTTCTGATGGTTATTTTAGTAACATCACCATTGCTATCTTTTAGGTAAGTATAGGTTAAGGATTCTTGATTGTTATTAACTTCATCTTTTAAGACTTCGTTGTCTGGTAAATAAGGGTAAGGATAACTGATGATACTGAGAGGCGTATTGAATCCGTAATACTTACTAAGTTCGCCATCTGAGCTTAACCCTAGATAATAGATTAATTTTACAAAATCTGTATTGAAGAAATAAGACAAAGGGTTTTTAGTATTTGTAGTATAAGTATAAGAAGCTATATGCGTTACGTTTCCATTATACTTAAATTTACTTTCTGTAACTTGATTATTGTTTTTAATTTGCTCAACAGTATACGAATGTGTGTCAAAAGCGTCAGTAAGCTTCAAGCCACTCCAAGTCGAATATGAAAATTTTAGTTTTACTCTAGAGTTTTGATACGGAAGTGTTCCGTATCTACTAGTATCATATTTATCGTTGTTGTCGTTTGTGTTTATAATGCTATTAAGGTTCCCCCAACTGTCATATCCAAAAGTATAAGTGCTAGCTGTATTTTCTCCTTTTCTTTTTATTGTAACCCCTACGATTTCACCCGTAAGTACATCTTTATAGTTAATGGTAGCCTCAAAATCAGTATTAATAATTTTCGAAATATATTTTTCTACTCTTTTTGTCTTAATTTCAATAACATCTGAATATACATGATCCCAATAACCGAGATTAGCTCTAGCGTAATACGTAGTGTTAGCTTTTAGTCCATTTAAGGTTACAGTAATAGACTGTCCTTTGGTTAATGGGGTTGGAATTGTTGCAGAAATGGTTTTGCCATGTAAGTGCTTATTTGTGAAAAGTTCAATTTTACCATACGTTAAGTCATAATCTAATGGGTGGGTGTAAGTGAATTTAGCGGTTTTGTCATCTATCTCATCAAGAACAATTTGAAAGTTAGTAACACTTTTTCCAGTGTCAAAGCTAACAATATTACTTAGGTCAGATTTATTTCCATGACATTCAGTATACATTCTTACATAGTATTTGTTCTTAATTTCTAAGTCTTTTATTTCATAATTAGTTTCTGAGGTGACTTCATAGGTTGACTCTATAGTATCGAAAGTTTGTGATTTTGAGACTTCCAATACAAATTTGTGGGCGTCGTTATTTTCAGTCCAGTGAATTTTTGCACCGTTAGGAGTTACTTGTCCAACTTTTTCTATTTTAGGTACTTCTATGGTTGTAGTAACAGATGAGGTGTTTGAACTAACAGGGTTATCTCCAAGTCTTACTCTGTAATAATAGGTTGTTCCTTGTTTTAATCCCGTTACTTCTTTTTGGTAATCTTCTACTTTTAACCCTGAATATTCTGGTAAAATTTCTTTAAATTCCGCATCCGTTGCTACGTCTAAATAGAAGTCTTTATTTGTTAACTCAGCACCCCAATATGCTATAAATTTATGCTTAGAAATTTCTTTTGCGGGCAAAGTTTTTAGTCCTTTAGTAATCATGTGAATATTTCTAGTTTTTGAATATTCAGATTTTAAGGATTCTCTATTTCCTGCAATTCTGATGTAGTAATCAGTAGAAGGTTTAAGGTCTTTAATTAAGATTTCGTTTTTTTCCGTATATAGGTTTTTGAATCCTGTAACATAATATTCAAAATCCGCATCATAGGCTACATCTACCGAATACATTCTACTACAGTAATCTTTTGACCAGGCTATTTTATACGTTTCATTGTCTATTTTGGTGACATCATTAATTGTCGGAGTTTCTAAAATGATTTCAGATTCTTCACAAGAAATGGTAATTATTACCAAAAAAAGTAGGTAAAGATGTTTTTTTATTGTTTTCATGTTTAGTAGGAATCAAAAGATTATTTTTTTACTAGTTCGTAATCTAGGGTAATGTGTCCTCTAGCTCCCTGTACGCTTTCTAGGGTTAAAAAACGAAGTTTGTAATAATTGTTTTCAGTGTCTTTGACAACTATAAATTTTGTTTTTATAGGAGTAGGTACGTTTCTCCAAGAAGATCCAACGGCATATTGTTCTGGTTTTAATTCTATACCCCCTAGGTGCTCACCTGAAAATTGATCATAGGTTTTGAAAGAATGATCGACTAAGGCTGCTGTAACATTAGACTTGTTGTTTATCAACAAGTAGTCATTATAAAAATAAGTACCATAAGTAGTATTTGGAAGTTCTATGTTTAGATCTACATCTTTAATGTTGTAAAAGTCAATTACATTATTAAAAGGAGTGTAAATTAAATCAAATTTGTCTTTTTCAGGTTCTTGATTCAAAATTTTTTCTTCGCTTAATGAGAAGTGAATGAGGTTTTTAGTAGGGTCTTTAACGATTCTCACTTCTTTGATTTTTGTATCGTTCAAGTTTGCATAATAGAGGAGGTAATCATCACCATCTCTTACTATTTTTATTTTATATATTAATCCATCGTTTCCACTAACATAACTTTGTTTATTGTCAGAAATACGAATTAAATAAGTGTTCTTAGTTTCGCTATCGGCTACAATTTCTGGTATTTTAGTTTGTTCTATAAAACCACTATTATTGTCCATGCTTTTTTCTAAGCCGATTGTATAATAAGAGCTGAATATATTGTATAATTCATCTTCTACTTTAGATTCATCATAGTTTTCAAGTACTGTTTGATTAGCTTCTGTAGCATATACTTGTTTCGTTTGATTTAATGTTACTCTGAACTGTTCACCGCAGTAAAATCCTAGATCCCAGCTTTCACCGTCTATTTTTTTAACTACTTTACCTTCACTTAAGTCGATGTAGACAGAGTAGTGTTTGTGAGCGCCTTCAATTTTTGTAGTAAAATACATGCCACTTAGACCAACTAAGGCATTTTTGTCTACAATGTTCATATCAAGTTTATTGTTTTCACCCAAATCCATGTTTGTATTCGAATCTTTGGTTAGTGAAAATTGAATCAGTTTATCACCTTGACTTTTTATATTGTTTACTCTTTTTACAAAAAAATTGACGTCTGTAGCCCCTTTTTCAGCACTCAATAGTATGTGCCCGTCTTTTTGTTGAGGGATGGTATAATAATCTTCAATGTGGGTTCCTTTTATATCCTTGAAAAAGACTTTAAAGTTTTGTTTGTCAGTGAGTGGTTCTGAGAATTTAATAGATATTTCAGTTTTACCTTCTTTTAATTCTAGTGTATGCGTTTTTTTATCAAAACTAAAGGTAGGGTTGCCTGCTTCTTTGTTTAATAGATCTTTGGCACAAGAAGATAGTATTAATGCTAAAGATAAGATTAGCATTCTTGGAATTGTATTCATTATTGTTTATTTTATATTGATTGAAAAATTTTAGCAGTGGTTGTTTTCTAGTAAATTGAGTTAGGGGTTATTACTTTTTTTAATCGTTTTATTAATCCGTTATTTATAGGGGGGTAGATATTCTTTTGATTGAAATAAATATTTATTTAGATCAATTAAAAATAATGCAAATATATACAAAAAACTAAATGGAGTATTACTAATGTTAAATATTGAGTTAAATTGGACGGATTAGTGTGTAGGATTCCGTCTGAATTTTAACAAAAAAAATATTTTTTTAAGAATTTTAATTGCTAAACTGAGGAAGGTTTTTTGTGTAATTGAATGTTAAATAGGAAATCCAAAAAAATAATTTTTTATTGTAAATAAATTATTTTAGTGCAAAATAAATTCTCTGGTTTTTAGTAGTATAAGTAGGCTATTGGTTTGAAAGGAACTATTAATAGGTTAAAATAATGCATGTATATATCATTGTTCGGATATCCGACAATAGGTATTTACAGTATTTATGGAGTATTTTCTTGTTTAATTCTTAACTCTATAAGTTATTCTTTTATTAGTGATTACTGAGGTTATCCTTAGCCCGAGTGTAAAACGGTTGTTATCAGAAATGCTATTTACGGCATTGAAACGGTATTTATTGTTTCCGAGATCAACAGCACCACCAATCGGTGTTTCGTCATCAAAATTTCCATTGTTATTTGTATCGATTAGAAGTCTCAAGTTAGTTGCTGTAGCTCCTGAAACTCCTGTTAAATCAAATTCCATGTCAATACTTCCAACATCTACGACAGGAGTAAAAGGTAAAAGAGTTTCTTCACTAACTCTCCAAACCCTTTCTAGCCTGCTGGTGAAAGTACTAGGAGCATTCGGGTTTTGACTAAATTTTAGGGGAGCATTGTCATGTCCCCAAAATAGAAATTCATAATCATCTAGGTTTGTAGGATTACTAATTCTTATGATTCCTGTACCTTGAGAGTCATCATGGGTATCTGAAATTATCTTGCCAATTCCTGCAACATCATGATCGTAATTTCCTGCACCAGCATTGTCTTCGTCATAAATATTGTATTCAATAAGAATGTCGTATTTGGCAGAAAGATAGTTTTCTAGAATTATTTTTTGTGTGTAGTTCAAAATGTTATCGAATAAAATAACTTCGTAGAAGTCACCACTAGCTTCGTCAGTACCACTGATATTTTTTCCGATTCTATCATAAGGAATTCCGGCACCAACGGGAACTGAGATGTCGAAATCTTCATGATTAACAAATACGGTTAGGTAGTTGGAAAGGGCTTCCTTATGAAACGATATAATAGTGTTTTGACCAAATGGTGTACTTAAGTTAGTTGTATAATCACCAACGTTATATAATGTGTATCCCGCTACACCAGTAGATGGAAACTGATTGGCTCGTAAAGCGGCGAATGCATTATCAAAAAGCCCATTTGCTGTTCCTGAATTGACGGGTTTGGTTACAAAAAAAACACTGGCACTAGCATAAGTTCCAGTGATCGCGTTGTTCATAAACTTAGCGTCCACTTGAGAAGCATCAAAGTTTACAGCATTAAACGTTCCCGAGGTATCATAAGTAGGTTGATTAATAGTTGTTGTTTGTGTAAAATTATTTGAGTGACCACTAAAGTCATGCCAAGTATCAATCGTAGTTCCATTTGAAGGGTTGTCCTCAAGATTGCCATTTGCATTAAGATCGTCAGATTTTAACCATAGTACCAAAGAAGATGCACCATCACGAGTGGCAATACCTCCTGGGCCTGTTTGTGCAATAGCAATAAAGTAATTTGATACTAAAATCGGCAGTAGCAGTAGTGTTTTTTTTTTCACGAGATAGAGGCTTTTGGTTAGTTGTACGCTAAAATACAGTATTTTTTTTAGTGTTAAAATTTTTTTCTACGATTTAAAAAATTACTGTATTTTTACCTAATCGTCTAACTAATTGGTGAGTACTAGTAGTTTTTTACTTGCCAAACTTTAAATCTTACTTATGAAAAGAAGGCTGCTATTGGGGTTGCTATTATTTCCCTTTATTAGTTTTTCTCAGATAGAAGCAGAGGCTTTGATGGGAATTCCAAGTGTTACTCAAGCCGAAATGCTAGGGGTGTTGACTCCTTATGTAGGTTTGATGGTATTCAATACGGATGCACAAAAAATTTACATGTATACTACTTCAGGTTGGCAAAGAGAAGATGAAGATAATCAGAATGCACTTGAGGTATTACTTGTAGACCCAGTGGATGTAGATGGAGATGGGTTTGGGATTCCACCACCTATATCTGATCCAGGAGGAGGAGGAGGGCCACCACCATCCGGAGCCGAGTTTAATGTAGAAGATGTTGTTCAAGCCATAGCGCCAATTACTTCTATAGCAGCAAGAATATTTTATCCGCCTTCCATTGAAATTGACGCAAGTACCAATGGAACCTTTACTAAAGATTTATATGCTGCGTATACAGCTCAGTTTGGTAGTCCTGTGGTTAATAGTTTTGCGTCGCCAAGTGCGATACCTACGTATCAAGCAAATGAACTTTATTATTATGTAACCTACGCAGATACAACTGTTTTTGATACAGCAACTATGAATATTGATGCGAACGGTGTACTTACATATACAGTAATATCTCAGCCAACCAATTTAAACGCATTAATAAATGTGGTTTTTGTAGTTAAATAATATGTTAAGTTTTACTTGTGTGTTATTAAGGTTTCAATACACGTTTTAAGCTTTAATGATGAGTTAATTGGGTAATGATTTCTTTGTGTTGAGGAAACAAACCTAATAACTCATTTCTTTTAGGCAACACAAAATCTTTAAAGTCAAATCCTGGTGCCACAGTACATCCAGTAAATGAAAAAGAATCCTTATTGATAACTTCAGCGGCAAACCAATGATGTGCAGGTACTACAAATTGTGGTGTTTCATTTTGTAATAGATTGTTTCCAATAATTATATGACTATAATTTCCTTTAGGAGAAATCATATGGAGCTTTAGTGCTGTTCCTGCATAAAAATGCCAAATTTCATCTTGATTTATTTTATGAAATGCTGAAAATTTTTCAGAAGTTAAAAGAAAATATATACAGGTGCTGTAATTTCTATTTCCTTCAAAATAAGAGGGTAAGTTGTTGTTTTCAATAATTCCGTTACTACGATAGGTCTCTTTAAAATAACCGCCTTCTGGGTGTTCTGATAAATTAAATTTAGTAATGATTTTTTGCGGAGTTGTAATGTTAGTTAGTTGCGTGTTCATTTTTTTTGATGATTAATAGGGTTAGAAATGTAATAAGTCCGTTTAAAACTAAAATAAAAAATTCAAAATCAAACCCCCATAGCTTTTTAGTCAATAAATTTATTCCAAAGGCTAGTATAGGGGAAAGTATGCAGGCAAAGGGTACTAGTTGGTCTTTTACATTTAATTTCGTAAACAAACCGAAAGCATATAAGCCCAATAAGGGGCCGTATGTGTAGCCTGCAGCTGTAAAAATATTAGCAATGACACTATTATCTGCAATACCGTATTTAAATATCAATATGGTAGCAATCAGTATAAACGAAAATAAGATGTGTGTTTTTTTTCGGATTTGTTCTTGTTCTTTTACAGTTTCTTTCTTGTTAATATCCAAAATATCGACACTAAAAGAAGTTGTCAAAGAAGTCAAAGCACTATCCGCACTTGAGTATGCGGCAGCTATGAGTCCTAATAAAAAGAAAAGAGAAGTCGCTATTCCCAGATCACCACTCATGGCAATTATGGGGAATAATTGATCTTTATGTGCATTAATTTCATGTGTTGCGGCATAATCTGTAAGAAGAATTCCTAATGCTAAGAAAAAAAAGTTAACAATGACTAACACAATTGTAAACCAAAACATGTTTTTTTGTGCATCTTTCAGGTTGCGGCAAGTAAGGTTTTTCTGCATCATATCTTGGTCTAATCCAGTCATAACAATTGCGATAAAAGCCCCAGAAAAAAATCGTTTCCAAAAATAGTTACCTGCCTTTACATCTTCAAAAAAGAAAATTTTTGAAAGTTTATTTTCAGAAATATACGTGCTTAAATTATCAATATTCATTTGATCTTTAATCATGACAATACAGACGGCAACTGCAATCAGCATAAATAAGGTTTGTAAGGTATCCGTCCAGACGATTGTTTTAATTCCTCCTTTAAAAGTATATAACCAAATTAATAAAATTGTAATGGTGACGGTTACCCAAAAAGGGATACCATAAGCATCAAATAGAATTAGTTGTAATACATTGGCAACTAGGAACAATCTAAAGGCTGCTCCGATAGTTCGAGATATTATAAAAAAAGAAGCCCCTGTTTTATAGGAAAAATAACCAAAACGGGTTTCAAGATAGGTGTATATTGATGTTAGTTGTAAGCGATAATATAGCGGAAGTAAAATTAACCCTATTACAGCATATCCTATAACATAGCCAAATACCATTTGCATATAGCTCATTTGTTGGCCTTCTACCCATCCAGGTACAGAAATAAAAGTAACTCCAGATAGTGAAGCACCGATCATTCCGAAAGCGACCAAATACCATGGAGAAGAATTATTTGCTTTAAAAAAAGTAGCATTTGTTGCAGATTTACCTGTTAGGAAGGAAATTAAAATAAGTACTGAAAAGTAACCTATAATAAGAAGTGCAATGTATAGTGGTTGCATTTTTTTAAAATTACAAATTATCTTTACGAATGTACTAATACCTTTTGTTATTTGAAATTAGTACAACAAAAAAATAACGTGAGTTAAACTTTAAATAGTTTAAACTCACGTTGCTTTTGTTATTCGTTAAACGACAGTAACTTCTATCAAAGGATAATACGTTAAAACCGTACGTGTGTATTAGTGTCTTTTTGTGAGGTTTGATAATATAATCAAGCCGTAGATATTTTATAATTGATGACTTATGTTAGTTAGTATTCAATAACGATGTCTTCCGTCTTTCTTCTTACTTTTTGTAAATCTTTCATAAAGTCATCCTCTGCTCTAAACCCGACAGGTAATACAAGTACAGAAGTTAAATTATGTTTGTCTAGGGCTAATATTTCGTCATATTTTTCAGGAATAAAACCTTCCATAGGACAAGAGTCAATTTTTTCATTAGCAGCAACTGTCATAAGGTTTCCAAGAGCAATATAAGCTTGATTTTTCATCCATTGGTAAAGTTCATCTTCTGACTTGCTTTCAATATTACTAGTAAGCATATCCTTAAAAGGGTTTAGGATATCGTCAGGAGTATTTCTAATTTCTTTTACCAATTTGAAATAACTATCAACATCTTCTGTAGTTAGTTTACTGGGAACAGCAATAACTAATACATGTGAAGCTTGTGCAACTTGCTGTTGATTCCAAGAATGTGCAACTAGTTGTTCTTGTATTTCTTTATTGTTAATAACAATTAACTTAATAGGTTGTAGCCCATAAGAAGTAGCTGTAAGATTGAAGGCTTCTTTTAGTGTTGTAATTTGTTCACTGGTCAGAAACTTGGTATTATCAAATTTTTTAACAGCATAACGCCATTTTAAGTTTTCAATACTCGTGTTCATAATGATTTTTTAAATTTAGTCAAACAAAAATAAGGCAGAAAAGTAAGATATAGTCAAGAAATATTTAAAAACACAGGAAGTTGGTTGTTATTTGATTGTGGTTTTAGGGGATTGTTGGTGTTTTGTTGGTGAAAACTGCAATATTGTTGGTAAAGGCTTAAAAAATTCATAAATTCCGTCACTCTAATCAAACTAATTATAATTTTTACAATGAAAGAAGACTTTTTACACTTCTTGTGGTATCATAAGCTTTTTTCAACTAGACAGATGAAAACAGTTCAGGGGGAGGATATTTATGTTATAAAATCGGGTGAATATAACACAAATGCTGGTCCCGATTTTTTGCATGCACAGCTTCAAATAGATTATCAGATTTGGGTGGGAAATGTAGAGATGCATGTAAAATCTTCTGATTGGTATGCACACCACCATGAAACAAATAAAGATTATGACGCGATTATTCTTCATGTTGTTTGGGAACATGATGCAGAAATCTATATGAAAAACAATCAGCCTATTCCAACTTTAGTATTAAAAGACTATGTGCACCATCAGGTTTTTATGAATTATTTAAGCTTACGTGTAAGGAATAAAGAATGGATTTCTTGTGGAACACAAATAGGAAATGTAGACTCTTTTTTGTTAAATAACTGGTTAGAAAAGTTGTATATAGAAAGGCTAGAAAAGAAGGCTGTTTTAATTCAAGAATTATTAAAGCAATCGAATAATAATTATGAAGCGGTACTTTTTTGGTTGTTGGCTAAAAATTTTGGACTGGATGTAAATGGTGACGCTTTTTTAAAATTGGCTAGGTCATTTGATTATTCAGTATTGATGAAAGTTCGACATGACCAGACGCTTTTATCTGCGTTATTGTTTGGTCAGGCAGGCTTTTTGGAGGAAGACACTGTACAGGATCCTTATTTTTTAGCATTAAAAAAAGAATATGCTTTTTTAAAACATAAATTCAAACTTCAAGGTGTTGCTAAACATCAATTTAAGTTTTTTAGGATGCGTCCATCAAATTTTCCGACTATTCGGATAGCTCAGTTGATTGCCCTAATTCATGATTATAGCCATTTATTTTCTAGGATAAATAAAAGTAATTCTCTTCATGATTTTTATGAATTATTTGCTGTAGAAGTACCAAGTTTTTGGAAAACACATTATACGTTTATGTCAGTAAGTAAGAAAACATCAAAAAAACTTACGCGTTCTTTTATAGACTTGTTGTTAATTAATACAATCATTCCGATGAAGTATGTACACGCAAAAAATAACGGGTATTTTACTGAAGATGTATTGTTTTTATTAATTAAAGAAATAAAACCTGAAGTGAATAGTATTGTTTCTAAGTTTTTATCGTTAAAGGTAAAAGCTAAAAATGCATTTGAAACACAGGCGCTTTTGGAGCTCAAAAAAAACTATTGTAGTAAAAAGCGTTGTGTATCTTGTGGTGTTGGAATCCGTATTCTTAAAGATAAAACGTATATTAGGTTTAATAAAAAAAGCTAGATTGTTTTTTAAATGAACAACCTAGCTTTTATGTTATATTTTTCAATTACTAAAGGCTTAGTATAGTGATTTAAATTTATTAGGAAATGCTTCGTGCATGATTTCATAAACAGCTTCAAATACATCTTCGGTTGATGGTTTTGAGAAATAGTCGCCATCGGTTCCGTAGGCCGGTCTGTGTTCTTTAGCTGTAAGTGTCGCGGGCTTGCTATCTAGATGGCGGTATCCGTTTTGTTTTTCGAGAATTTCCTGAAGTAGATAAGCGGTTCCACCCCCAGGTACATCTTCGTCAACGATTAATAATCTGTTTGTTTTGGCTAATGACTTAACCGTATCATGGTTGGTGTCAAACGGGAGTAAACTCTGTGCATCTATTACCTCGGCATGGATGCCTACTTGTGCAAGGTCTTTTACGGCTTCCATGACGATACGAAGTGTAGAACCGTAAGATACGATCGTAATATCGGTTCCTTCTTTAATCGTTTCTATTTCACCAATAGGGGTTTTAAATTCTCCTAGATTGGTTGGTAAAGCTTCTTTTAAACGATACCCGTTTAAGCATTCAATAACTAAAGCTGGGTCGTCACCTTCTAATAATGTATTATAAAAACCAGCAGCTTTGGTCATATTTCTAGGTACTAATACATGTATCCCCCTTACATTGTTTATAATACCACCCATAGGAGATCCTGCATGCCAAATTCCTTCTAGGCGGTGTCCTCTAGTTCTTACAATTAAAGGTGCTTTTTGTTTGCCATAGGTACGGTAACGTAATGTAGCTAGGTCGTCACTCATTATTTGTAATGCATATAGCAAGTAGTCAAGGTATTGAATTTCAGCAATAGGGCGTAAACCACGCATTGCCATTCCTATTCCCTGTCCTATGATGGTTGCTTCTCTAATTCCAGTATCCGAAACACGTAAATCTCCATATTTTTCTTGTAAACCTTCCAGCCCTTGATTTACATCTCCGATATACCCAGCATCTTCACCGAAAATGAGTATTTCAGGATGTTTTTTTAGTAAAGCATCAAAATTATCACGCATAATAATTCTTGCATCTACCAATTTTTCTTCTCCTCCATATTTAGGGGTGACTTTGTTTACATTATTAGGAGAAAATTCTGTTTCACTGGTTAGGTGTGTAGAATATTTTTCATACGTTGTCTCCAATAAATCTTTGATAAAGTTTTGTAATAAAGATTTTTCAGAAAAATCTTCATCTTTAAGATATCGTAAGGTTTTTCTAGTCGCAACTAAAATATCTTTACGGATTGGTTCGTTTAAGGTGATTAAATCATTTTTTAATTTTGTTATGAAAGATCCGTTGCTACTTTTTTCAGCAATGGTTTCTAGTATATCGACAGCTTTTCTAGCTTCTTTCTTAATTTCATCCGTAAAAGCTGCCCAAGCATCTCTTTTGGCTTTACTGACTTCTTTTTTAGCTTCCTTTTCAATATTTATTAATACTTCTTCTGAGTCTATAAAGCGTAAAATTTCGCCAGTATCATCTTGTAATTCAAAGTCTAGTATCCATTGGCGCATTTGAGCAATACAATCAAACTCTTGCTCCCAATGTAAGCGCTCTTTGGTTTTGTATCGCTCATGAGACCCAGAGGTAGAATGCCCTTGTGGTTGGGTTAATTCTTTAACATGAATTAACACAGGTACGTGTTCCTCTCTGGCTATTTTAGCAGCTTTGTTGTACGTGTCTATAAGTTTTACATAGTCCCATCCATTCACTACAAAAATTTCATAGCCTAAATGATTTTTATCACGTTGGAAGCCTTTTAATATTTCTGAGATACTTTCTTTAGTTGTTTGGTGTTTTGCGTGTACTGAAATTCCATATTCATCATCCCAAACACTCATCACCATTGGTACCTGTAATACTCCTGCGGCATTAATCGTTTCAAAAAACAATCCTTCACTAGTACTCGCGTTACCGATGGTTCCCCAAGCGACTTCGTTTCCTTTATTAGAAAAGTTGTTATGGTTTTTTAGTTCCGTTACATTTCTATAAATTTTAGAAGCCTGTGCAAGTCCTAAAAGGCGAGGCATTTGTCCTGCGGTTGGCGAAATATCAGAAGATGAGTTTTTTTGTGCGGTTAAGTTTTTCCAATGCCCATTTTCATCGATGGAATGCGTGGCAAAATGCCCACCCATTTGACGTCCTGCGGACATAGGATCCGCTTCAATATTAGCGTGAGCGTATAATCCAGCAAAAAATTGTTGCGCGGTGAGTTCACCAATAGCCATCATAAAAGTTTGGTCACGGTAATATCCCGAACGAAAATCACCATTTTTAAAGGCTTTCGCCATGGCTAATTGTGGGACTTCTTTACCACCACCAAAAATTCCGAATTTAGCTTTACCTGTCAAAACTTCCCTACGACCTAATAAACTACATTCTCTACTGATACGAGCTATTTTGTAGTCTTTTAGTACTTCATTTTTAAAGTCTTCAAAGGAAAGTTTTTGAGTATTAACTGCTTCGGTGTTTTGCGTCATAATGATCAATTTTTGGTATCGCTACAAAGATAGTTTTTTTAATTGAATTTTGAAAATCCTTGTTTTTGTTATCAAATATTCAAAAAAAGATTATTTTAAGGTTAATTTTTGAATATTTTTCAAAAACGAGGTGTTTGTAAGGAAAAGAGTTACTTTCTGAGGAAATTTAAGTTTAAAAATTATAGTTTTGTCGAATAATAAAATTATTTGAAAATTACTTTCCATTTATGTTAAATAAAATCACGATTAGTTGTGATTCTTTTGTTTATTGGAGCTTGGAGATTTTCAAGAAAAAAATTAGTGTATGAAACATATTTTTCCAAAAGAAATTATTGAAAATACGGTGGAGGTTTATAGAAGTAAACACCGTAAAAGAAGTCGTGTTATTTACTCCCTTGTATTGTTGTTCATGATAGGAGGTTTGGTTGTTTTACCTTTTATTAATGTTACGATTTATAATACCTCGCAAGGAATGTTGCGTTCCGAAGAAGAACGGGTCTTGTTGCGTAATATGGTAAATGGCGAAGTAAGGTATCAGAAATTAAGAAATAATTTACAGGTACAAAAAGGAGATACTTTGTTGATTGTTGATAATACTGCTATAAACCAAAAAATAAAGAGTAATGCATGGCTGATAAAAGAAGTAGAAGATTTCATAAATGACTTAAAAAAATTATTAGAGCGTACGAATAGAAATAGCCCCTTAATTACTTCAAAATACAAGGAAGCGTTGTATTTATACGGACAAAGAATAAAAGAGTTAAGATTAAAAGAAGTTAAGTTGCGTCTCGATTTTATCAGAGATGAAAAGCTCTATAAGAAAGGGGTAATTGCTGAGGTAGATTTTAATGAAAGTAGGTTGCAATACAATTTGGCAAAGAGTGCTTCTGTTCAGGCAAGAGAACAACAAAAAAATAGTTGGATAACTGAGTTGACTGAGTATGAAAATCAATTGAAGGAGCTGCAGAATATAAAAGAGGATTTAGTTACTAACAGACAGTTAACAATAATAAAGGCGCCTGTTGATGGTACAATATTCAATGTAAAAGGTCTTAAAGAGGGGGCGTTTATCAGTGCTGGTGTAGAAGTAGCTGAAATTTCTCCTTCTTCAAATTTGGTGGTTACCAGTTATGTGAAGCCTTCGGATATTGGGTTGATACATAAAGGAGATAAAGCTACTTTTCAAATATCAGCTTTTAATTACCAACAGTGGGGGTTAGCTACAGGAAGTATAATCGATATAGGAAATGATGTAGAGGTAATAAAGGACATGCCTGTTTTTAGGGTTACCTGTTCCATTGATCAACCTTATTTGAAACTGAAGAACGGGTTTAAAGGGTATTTAAAAAAGGGAATGACCTTACAAGCGAGGTTTGAGCTAACGGAGCGTTCTTTGTTTGATTTGCTATATGATAAAGTAGATGATTGGGTGAACCCTACTGCACAAAATAATAGTACAAAACTGACTAGTATATAATACTATTTCGATCTCTAAATTACTCAATTAAAATGCGCCTTTTTGCGTTACCTTTCAAAATAAAAATAACCCGTAACTAAGGCTATGACTGATTTTTCTTTTTTATCTAACACAAAAAATCATCATTTTTCTAATGTGTAATTTAGAGATAGAAATACTATAAGATTGAAAAATAGATGTATTTAGATTACTAACCAACTTTGATAAGTATAAAATGTTTAACTATGAAGAACATAAAAAATTTAGAAAGATTACAACAATTACACAATTTAATTTTGCACGAAAAGACAGGGACTCCTAAAGAGCTGGCACGCCTTATGGGGATTAGTCAGCGGTCAGTTCATATGTTATTGGATCAATTAAAGGATTACGGTGCTAAAATTAGGTATAGTAGGAGTAGAAAAACCTATTGTTATACCGATGATTTTGATTTAAAGGTTACGGTTTCTATAAGTGTATTGTCAGGAAATGAAATCACTAATATTTTTGGAGGAAGTTATTTTTTACAAAATAAAAGTTTCGTTGCAAGTTAATTGCAGTGAACTGAGGTATGTTTGTGATATCAAAAACGTATAAGTAGGTGCACATAGTTAGGGTTTTTGATTGGAAGGTAATAATAGAACTTATATTTATCATGATGTTATTACAATTCTAAAAAGGAAATAGTAATTTAAAAATTTCAATCGTATGAAAAATTTAGAAAATTTTGAAGTTCAGGAGCTGAATTCTGGTGAATTAAAAGAAAATAATGGAGGGTTTATCGGTTGGTTTGCTTCAGCAATAGCTGGTAGCTTTGTTTATGGTGTTATTGAAGACTGGGATGGTAATGTTGCAGCATTTAAAGATGCGTATAATCAAGCAAGATGATTTGTAATTAATTAATGTTTAAAAATTAAAAAAATGAATAGTAAATTGAATCATAACGTAAAAGAATTAAATTCTGACGAATTACGTTCAATATCTGGAGGAGACAGTATAACTAGAGCTTTTTTTTCATACTTAGGAGCTATGGCAGGTGCTATATCGGCTGCAATGGAAGCAGAAGCTCAGCATGGAGTTAGAGTTTATTAATTATTTAACGAATGAATAAAAAATCTAAAAAAAATATTTTATTTGTAATAAAAGTAACTTTAGGTGTTTTAATTTATAAATTGATAGATTTTTTATTTAAACTTTTATGACATGTGTTAAAGTGTTGTTGGGTATTTAACGCTGCTTTAATACATGTCATAAAAATATACTTTCAAATAAAAAATGTTGTTGGGTTTTGTTAATGAATCTATATTTCTTTTTATTAGTGTATAAAAAATGAAAACATTATTAACCGTTATAACGGTATTTTTGATTACTGTTGTAATCCTTTCTGGAACCTACTTACGTCCATTGTATCCAGCAAATATTATATTAGGTTCATTGCCTAATTTTGTTGGGGCTTTTGTATTGTATACACTTTGCTTTCCCTTATTTAAGGGAAAGGTTTTAAATCATAGAAACCTCTTAATACTTTTAGCCGTTTTTGTTTTTAGTTTTTTGACAATTGAAGAGTTTTATCCCTTTTTTACAGCTACTAAAACCTTTGATTGGTACGATATTTTAGCAAATGGTATTGGCGTTGTTTTGGGGTACTTTTTTTATTTGAAAACAACAAGTTCTTGAATTAAACTAATAAATGCAACTTTTAGAGGGAGCCTTGTTTTAATTATTTTTATGAGCAAACAAAAAGAAATTGATAGATGATAAAAAAACACGATTTTTTTCTAATTAGATTGAATAGACCTTTATTTATCTTGATTACTGTAGTTTTTGGTGTGTGTTTGAATATAATTTTATCATTTTTTGGGTATTACTTTTTAGGAATAAATTTTGAAGAGGAAGTAGAAATTAATTTTCTTTTTTCGAAGAACCTGGAATACATACTAATAGTTTTTATTGCACCTTTTTTTGAAACTTTTTTCTTTCAATATCTTTTAATAGTAGTTTTTTTAAGATGTTTTTTTGTTAAGATTAAACGGAATCATATCACTTTTTCCTTGGTAGTGTCTTCTCTGCTTTTTGGAAGCATTCATATCTATAATTTTTATTATTTTATTATAGCTACTATAATGGGGTTTTATTTTGGGTATATTACCCTATTGTCAGAATTTTTTAGAGAAAAAAGAATAAGTGTATTTATCTCTGTTTTTTTGTGTCACTCAATTATAAATTTGATTTCTTTAATAATAGATTAGAAGTTACTTTTTTCTATTTGATAACATTACTGTCCGATAAAAAATGAAAATTTTGAATATTAAAAAAATAGAAACATTATTAACCGTTATAACGGTATTTTTGATTACTCTTGTAATCCTTTCTGGAACCTACTTACGTCCATTGTTTCCAACAAATATTTTATTAGGTTCATTGCCTAATTTTGTTGGGGCTTTTGTATTGTATACACTTTGCTTTCCCTTGTTTAAGGGAAGGGTTTTAAACCATAGAAACCGCTTAATACTTTCGGCTGTTTTTGTTTTTAGTTTTCTGACAATTGAAGAATTTTATCCCTTTTTTACAGCTACTAAAACCTTTGATTGGTATGATATTTTAGCAAATGGTATTGGCGTTGTTTTGGGGTACTTTTTTTATTTTAGGATAACAAAACTAGGTGATGAAAAAAAATAATTTGCCCTTAAAATCAAAGATATTTTTTGCTACAATATTTTTAGCGCTATATTCATTTTATCTAATTATCTCTGATTGGAGTCATTTTAAAGAAGGCTTGTTTTCAGGGTTTGGTTTCTAAAAGTAGTATTAAAATTCGAGTCATTTTTTTATTACTTTTTAGAAACGAATTAAATTGTGTTGTATGAAGATTCCTTATAGTATTTTGAAGATATATACTGAAATAGTAAATAACCCTAATCAGTTATTTGTAGTGAAAATTAGTTTGTATGTTTTTGCATTATCAATTATGTCAAAAATAGGAGAATTTGTAGGCAGGTTTATATATGACTTACTTTAGTTATAAGAAATGAGAAAAAAGAAATTAATAACAACCACTAGGATTGTTGATGTAATAATAATTCATGTACTAATCAAATCTATTTTTAAAAATTGGAAAGATCTTAAAAAAGGCTTTTTGGGTAAACCTCCAATGACTATTGTAAATAACAGCAATATAAATTAACTTAGTTAATCGATCAAATTTCATATAATCCTTACCTTACTGCAAATAATTTGCAATGAACTTCTTTTTATTTGCCCAAAAAACAGCAAATGGCAAAAATTACTATCAAACAACACGACATTACCGATTGTGGAGCTGCATGTTTGGCTTCTATAGCAGCACATTATAAATTGCAACTTCCCATAGCTCGTATTCGTCAATATGCAGGTACGGATAAGAAAGGAACCAATGTATTAGGGTTGATAGAAGCCTCAGAAAAGTTAGGGTTTGAAGCTAAAGGAGTAAGAGGGGAGTTGGATAGTTTGTTTAAAATACCCAAACCTGCGATTGCACATGTAGTTGTAAATAAAACACTACAACATTATGTCGTTATTTATGAAGTTACCAAGGATTATATAAAAATTATGGATCCCGGTGATGGTAAGATGCATAAAAAAACACAAGATGATTTTTTAAAAGAATGGACAGGAATTCTAGTATTGTTGTTGCCTAAAGAAGATTTTATACCGACTAATGAAAAGGTTTCCGTTTTAAAACGCTTCTGGTTTTTGTTAAAACCACATAAATATGTATTAATTCAAGCTTTTATAGGGGCAGTGGTTTATACACTGTTAGGTTTTTCAACGTCCATTTATATCCAAAAAATAACTGATTATGTGTTGGTAGGTGGGAATACTAAGTTGTTAAACCTCTTAAGTGTAATCATGCTTGTTTTATTACTGTTAAAAGTAATAATTGGTGTATTTAAAGACGTATTCTTAGTAAAAACGGGGCAGCAAATAGATGCTCGTTTAATTTTAGGGTACTACAAGCATTTATTAAAATTACCCCAGCAATTTTTTGATACCATGCGAGTAGGAGAAATTATCTCACGTATTAACGATGCCGTAAAGATTAGAAATTTTATCAACGAAGTTTCTTTAGGTTTGACCGTTAATGTGCTGATTCTTATTTTTTCTTTTGGACTTATGTTTATGTATTATTGGAAATTGGCTTTAATTATGCTGTTGATAGTACCTGTTTATACACTGGTTTATATTGTTGTTAATAAGCTCAATAAGAAAACCGAACGTAAAATTATGGAGTCTTCAGCAGATCTGGAAAGTCAGTTGGTAGAATCGTTAAACAGTGTTGGAACCATCAAGCGTTTTGGGCTAGAAAATTTTGCGAATATTAATACCGAAACACGTTTTATAAAGCTCTTAGATATAGGATATTCTTCTGCTTTAAACGCTATTTTTTCAAGAACCTCTACCACGGTTATATCGCAGTTATTTACCGTGATTCTTTTATGGTGTGGCTCTTATTTTGTAATCGAACGAGAGATAACGGCTGGAGAACTTATGTCATTTTATGCAATTATTGGGTACTTTATAAATCCCGTTGCAAGCCTTGTTGAGTCCAATAAACAAATTCAAAATGCATTGATAGCTGCAGATCGATTGTTCGAAATAATGGATTTAGAACGAGAGGAAACAAATGAGAGGGTTACATTAACAAAAGAGAAAATTCAAGATATAACTTTTAAGAATGTGGCTTTTAGGTATGGAACACGAGTGGAAGTATTTAAAGATTTTAATCTGACAATAAAAAAAGGAATGATTACGGCAATTGTTGGTGAAAGTGGTTCGGGAAAGTCTACATTAATTTCACTATTGCAAAACCTGTACCCGATACAAAAAGGTCAAATAATGATAGGAAACACCGATTTAAAGTATATCAAACAAGAGAGTTTACGAAGTTTAGTGAGTGTAGTACCTCAAAAAATAGATTTGTTTGCAGGCAATGTAATTGATAATATAGCTGTTGGTGATTTTTATCCTGATATGGAATGTATTATTGAAATATGCCAGTCTATTGGGATCATGGATTTTATTGAGAATTTACCGAATGGATTTGATACTTGCTTAGGAGAAAATGGAGCGAGTTTGTCAGGAGGACAAAAACAACGGTTAGCTATTGCTAGAGCTTTGTATAAGAAGCCAGAAGTATTGGTATTAGATGAGGCCACTTCGTCTTTAGATTCAAATGCAGAGAATTATGTGCAAAGAGCTGTAAATAAACTTAGAGAAGAACAGAAAACGGTTGTTATTATTGCACATCGATTAAGTACAGTAGTACATGCAGATGAAATTGTGGTTTTACATAAAGGAAAGGTAATCGAACAAGGGAATCATGAAAAATTGTATACCTCCAAAAAGCAATATTATGAATTGTGGCAACAACAGGTTCCTTTAGAGTTTATGCAGTGCTAATCCATATAATTGAAATAAAAATCAGTACATTTACATAAACAAGGGTTTTATGAATCTCGATTTTATAGACTTTACTTTTTTAGATGTATTGGATATTATTCTTGTAGCCGCATTACTCTATTATATCTATAGATTACTTAAAGGTACAGTAGCGATAAATATTGTTATAGGAATAGCTTTTATTTTTATTATTTGGAAGATTACACAGGCACTTCATATGGAAATGCTAAGCGGTATCTTAGGTTATTTATTATCGGGAGGAGTAATAGCGTTGATTATTGTTTTTCAACAAGAGATAAGAAAGTTTTTATTAATGATTGGAACTACCAATTTTTCTGCTAAAAGAAGCTTTTTAAATCAATTAAAATTCTTACAAACTGAAATCAGTTCTGAAGTGGATGTAGAAACAATTTTAAAAGCTTGTATAAAATTGTCAAAAACTAAAACTGGAGCCTTAATAGTTATTGAAAGAACGAGTAATTTAGACTTTTTAGTAAGTACAGGTGATAAAATGAATGCGTCTGTCAATAAGGCTATTATACAGAGTATTTTTTATAAAAATAGTCCTTTACATGATGGAGCCACTATTATAAGAGATAATAATATCATCGCAACGAGGGTTATTTTACCAGTGTCTGATAACACACAAATACCTGCCAGATTCGGATTACGACACCGTGCTGCTATAGGGGTTTCTGAAAAGACAGATGCGATTTGCTTGTTGGTTTCTGAAGAAACAGGGGCAATTTCGTATATAAAAGATGGAGAGTTTGTGTTGTATAAAACCTTTGATAGTTTATTAGATAAATTACAAGAAGACGTAATGGCTTAAGTATATTATAAATCTATTTTCGACTTATGTTCTTTATCAATCTTTATAAAAAAAATAGTCGAATACATATAAATTATAATCTTTTCTTTTTTGTTTGGTGTCAAACTAAAAAGGACTTTTCTAATAAAGAAAAGCCCTTTTAATAATTATAATTTCAAAACAATAATTAAACCAATGAATATTATTCTTATGGTTTAATGTATTAGTTGCTAGCTGGCGCCATTTTTGCTTGAATAGCACTAATGATACCGTTAAACTTTTTTACGCTTTCAGCATCCAATGTTTTTAGTAACTCAGACCCTTTAGAGGCTAATTCAATTCCTTTTTTGGCAAGGTCAGAGTTTCCTACCACGTCACCTTTAGCGGCAATATATTCTTTTGCGTAAGCAGCGTAATTTTTCAAGTGCTGCTCTACTTTTTCATTGTCGAAACTAGGAATCGTAATATCATCTATAGTTGATTTTACTGACTCAGCAGCTTTATCAACTACTTCTTCTGCTTTTTCAACTACTTTGGTGGTAGCATCTGTAGCAGCGTCTGTAACAGCCTCCGCAGTTTTTTCTGTTACTTCTGCAGCAGCATCTACAGCCTTATCTGCTTCTTCTTTTGCTTTCTTACAAGAAGTAGCCAAAACAGCACCAATAATTAACGTAGATAAAATTACTTTTTTCATTGTTTTATGATTTTTAGTATTAAGATTGAATAACAAATTTAACAAATTGATTTCAGCAATCAAATAATATTTCGCTTTAATTTCTTGAATATTAGGTGTTTTTTTGATGGGAAAACTAATTAGCTACTTCTTGGAATTGAACTTCGTATAACTTTTTATAAAACCCTTTTTCCTTTTGTAATAAATCATCATGGCTTCCGATTTCAACAATTTTACCTTTGTCCATTACGATAATTTTGTCTGCTTTTTTTACCGTAGCCAATCGGTGTGCAATGATAATTGAAGTTCTATTTTTTGTAATCTGATCCGTTGCGTATTGAATCATCTGTTCTGAATGGGAGTCGACTGAAGAGGTAGCTTCGTCTAAAATTAAAATACTTGGTTTACTAACGTAAGCTCTTAAAAAGGCGATTAATTGTCGTTGTCCTGAAGATAACATGCCTCCTCGTTCTTTTACATTGTATTTATAACCATTTGGTAGGCTTGTAATAAACTCATGAATTCCGATTTGCTTTGCTGCTTTTTCTACAGCTATAAGTGGAATTGAAGGGTCGTTAAGTGTAATATTGTTAAGAATACTGTCTGAAAATAAAAACACGTCTTGTAAGACCACAGCAACCTTTTTTCGTAAAGAATTTATATTGTAGGAGTTAATATTGATATTATCGATTGCTATTTCTCCACTATCTATTTCATAAAATCTATTTATAAGGTTGATAATGGTAGATTTTCCTGCTCCTGTAGCACCTACTATGGCAACTTTTTCTCCTTTTTCTACTTCAAGATTGATGCCTTTTAGAATCTTTTCATTAGGAAGATAGCTAAAGTGAACGTTTTTAAAGGAAATATTACCTTCGATATCGGTAGCCGCTACTTTTCCATCTTTTTTGATAGTGCTTTCGGTATCCATTACAGCGAAAACTCTTTCACCAGATACAATGCCCATTTGAAGTTGATTAAATTTATCAGCAATTTGACGTAGGGGTCTGAAAAGCATTTGTGCCATTTTTACAAAACCAATAACAGCACCTACGGTTACTGAATTGTCAACAACAGCTTGTAAGCCTCCATACCAAACGGTTAAACCAATGGCAATAGAGGAAAGTATTTCTGCTACAGGAAAAAAAATAGAGTAATACCAAACTGTTTTTATATATGCTTTTTTATGTTTTTCATTGATGTTATAGAAGTTTTGGTATTCAATTTTTTCACGATTAAATAATTGGACAATTTTCATGCCCGTAACTCTTTCTTGTACGAAACTATTTAGGTTGGCTATTTGGTTTCTAACGTCTTGAAAAGTAGATTTAATAGCTATTTGAAATAATTTTGTAGCATATATAAGTATGGGTAAGACAGCAAAAATGATAAGTGACAACTTCCAGTTAATAATCAGCATTACTATAGATACAACGATCATTTTTAATACATCGCTAACAATCATAAAGACACCTTGACTGAAAAAATTAGCGATAGTTTCGATATCTGAGACTACCCTAGTAACTAATTTTCCAACAGAAGAAGTGTCGAAGTATGCCATTTTAAAGGAGGTGATTTTATGAAAAACCTTTGTTCTAATGTCTTTTATGATATGTTGACCTACCCAGTTGGCATAGTATATAAAGGAAAATTGTAAAAGCACTTGTACAAGAAGAACAAAACTCAATAATATTACATTTTTAAGTAGCTCGTTCGAATTCTTGGTTTCTGCAAAATCATTTATTGCATAAATTAAAATATAAGGATCAGCAGCAGCTACAACAGCTAGTGTGATCGTTGAAAATACAGCAACTCCAAATTTAAACTTATACTGTTTTGCAAAACTCATAAGTCTTGCAAATATTTTTATATCAAATGCTTTTCCTGAACTTGTACTCACTTATAAATAGGTATATGATACGTTTGTTAAAAATAACCCCTTTGCAGGAACTGAAGTGCCTGCTTTACATCTGTTTTTGCTTTCAATTACTTCTCTAAAATTTTCAATACTTTTCTTTCCTAATCCAACCTCTAATAAGGTGCCAACAATAGCTCTAACCATATTTCTCAAAAAACGATCAGCACTAATATAGAAAGTTAGTTTATTTTTATCATATTTCCATACAGCTTGAGTTATTTTGCAAATAAACGTGTTGACATCTGTTTTTACTTTTGAAAAACATTCAAAATCTTCATATTCAAATAATATTCTAGCCGCTTGATTCATGGCTGTTACGTCAATATTTTGATATTGAAGTTGCCAGGTGGTGTCCAATAAAAACGGATTCCTGCCAAGCCAAATATGATATTCATAACTTCTATTAATAGCATCAAAGCGGGCATGGGCATCTAAACTTACTTGCTTTGTTTTTATAATTACAATATCATTAGGTAGTATAGCATTAAGCTTATAACTGAAGTTTTCATCAATTATTTTATCTGTATCAAAATGAGCAAACATTTGAGAGGCATGAACTCCAGCATCAGTTCTTCCAGCGCCTATTACACTAATGTTTTCTTGTAAAATAGTGCTTATAGCACGATTAACTGTACCCTGCACAGTTATAGCTTCAGGTTGAACTTGCCAGCCATGATAGTTTTTTCCGTTGTATGAAAGCTCTAAAAAGTATCTCAAGAAATAAAATTAAACAGCAAAATTAGGGATTTTAATTCTTATAACGGTTTTCTCTTTTCAAATCTCAGTTATATATAGAAAACGTTGTTATGAAATTTGATTTTAAAGCGATATGTAATCGTAACAAATATTTTATAATATCTATTTAGAATTAAGTTTATCTATCGTAAAGATACGGTGTTATAAAATTGCAACATTGTTTTTTTTATTAAGTCTGTTAGAATAAGTTAAGTTTCTGAATAATAATTTTTTGTATTTAAAATGATAAGAAGATGAGACAAATAATAATTCTTTGTATTGTTGTGATGGGAGTGATATCTTGTCAAAAAAAAAGAGATATAGACTATGCTATCGTAAAAGGGGTGATTAAAAATCATTCAGATGTGACGACTACAATAATGCATAATGGAGAGACTAGAGAATTGTCTATTGATGAAACAGGAATGTTTACCGATACCTTAAGAAGTAGTGAGGGATATAATTATCATTCTCTGAGTTATGGAGATGATCAAATAGTTATATACGCTGAACCAGGTGATGATCTAACCATGAAATTTGATGCAAATGATTTTTTAAATACCATAGGTTATTCAGGTGTTGGAGCAGGAAATAATAATTATTTAGTTGAAAAGAAGAAGGTAGAAATACGACAAGATAGTATTATTGCTTCTAAAGTTGGGGGAAATGGCTATGATAAACTCTACAGTGTTGAAGAAGAAATGTTTTTAACACTTCAGAGTGATAAAAGAAATACTATACGTGAATTGTTAGGTGAGGTACCGGGGGTGGGGTGAAGAATTTAAAAATACGGAAATTCAAAATTTAAAATTCAATTACCTTAGCAGGTTAAGAGATTATAGAGGGATGCATGGTTATTGTACAGGTAATCAGGGTTATGAGGTGGAGTCGAACGAATTCAAAGAATTAGATTCTCTTGCTAAGTATTTGCATTCAGCGTCTATATTTAAGGTGTTTTCGTGTAGGGAGTTATTGGTAGATTATTACTCAAGTAAGATTTTATTTAATAGAAAAGAAAACCCCAAAAAATATTTTGAAGAACTGATTGTAGCTCGTACTCCAGAATCGTTTAAAAATTCATTAGTAAAAAAATTGACTAATTTCCAGCTTATAGATTGGGAATTTAAAGAGGAGCTATTTAATGGGCTAATGAGTTTTTCTTCAAATGATGTTCTTAAAAGAGCTTTTAGAGATAGGTATGATAAGTATAAATCGATAGAAAAAGGCCAGCCTTCGCCTATGTTTAAAAATTATGAAAGTTTTGATGGAAAAAAAATATCGTTAAAAGACTTTAAAGGGAGTTATATATATCTTGATTTATGGGCAACTTGGTGTCAACCATGTACAAAAGAAATTCCTGCTTTAGAGAGAATAATGAAAAAGTATGAAAATAAAAACATTAAGTTTATTAGTATTTCTGTAGATCCATTTAATGCATCTGATAAACGATTTGTGGAAGAATCAAGAAGGAAATGGGAGGTAATGATTAAGGATAAAGATATGCAAGGAATACAATTGTTTTCTAGAAAAGGGGT
Organism: uncultured Tenacibaculum sp.; assembly: GCA_947496185.1. Lineage (GTDB taxonomy): Bacteria > Bacteroidota > Bacteroidia > Flavobacteriales > Flavobacteriaceae > Polaribacter. The sequence continues at coordinate 141,588 of CANMCD010000004.1, read as the reverse complement.
GAAATCTGATTTTATGAAAAAATATATGGTTGAATCGATACCTAGGTTTATTTTAATTGATCCTGAAGGGAAGATTATTTCTGCAAATGCGGCTAGGCCTTCTTTTGGCTTGGAGAAAGTATTAGATACATTGGGTATTTAAAGTAGATGTTTTTTTATAGGTGTTTTTGTTTTTTTTATTATGTTTTATGATAATTTTTGGTGTTTTGTTTGGTTCTTTGGTTAAATTCGTTGCGTAAAAGCAAATTAAACAAACATTATGAAAAAAATACTTTTAATGTGTTTGGCAATGATATTTTTAGCTTCTTGTCAACAAGAAAAAAAAGTGGATTATGCCTTGTTAAGTGGTGTTATAAAGAATCATAAAGACGAAAAAGCCTTTGTGTTATTCAACGGAGAAACTAAGCAGTTGTCTGTAGATGAAAATGGACACTTTCAGGATACGATAAAGGGGTTGACAGATTATGCTTATCTAAGGTACGGTAGAAGTGGAGTTGAAATGTATATAGTTCCAAATTATAATCTATCCATCTCATTTGATGGAAAAGAATTCATGTCGACTTTACATTATAGTGGAGAAGGTGCTGAAAATAATAATTATCTACATGAAAAAAGAAAGTTAGAAGAATCTTTAGACAAGGAACTAGGTCCTAGTGGGGAAGAGTTTGAAAACCTTTATGGAATGAGTGAAGAACAATTTTTAGGATTTCAGGATAAAAAAAGGAAGGCGTTGAGTGAATTGTTGGAGGTAAATAACGATTTATCAGATGGTTTTAAGGTTTTAGAAAATGAAAATTTAAAATTCAGTTATCTTTTAGAGCTTCAAAAATATCCAGATTATCATAAATATGTAGCCAATAAGCCAGAGTTTATTCCAGCAGATAAAGAGTTTGATAAGCTTACTGATATAGGGCAATATTTAACTTCTGAATGGTTTTTGAAGTTGTCATCGTGCAGGGGGTTAGTAAGTGAATATTATTGGGAAAAGATAGTTAATAGTGAAGATAAAAGCCCTAAAAAATATTTTGATGAAGTTATTAATAGTGAGGCTTCTGATAAGTTTAAGGGGTTGTTGGCTAGTAAACTAGGTTATTATTTACCTATTGATGGGGCATATAAGCATGACTTTTTTAAAGGAGTAATGGCTTTAGCATCTGATAAGAACTTTAAAAAAGACTTTGAAGAAAAATATGAAAAAACCAAGTTATTAGAGAAAGGAAAAGCTTCTCCAGTATTTAATGATTATGAAAATTTTAATGGAGAAACGTCTTCATTGGAAGATTTTAAAGGTAAATATGTGTATATTGATGTTTGGGCTACTTGGTGTGGTCCTTGTAAGAAGGAAATACCATTTTTAGATAAAATTATGGATACTTACGAAAAAAATAACATCACGTTTGTTAGTATTTCAGTAGATCCGAGTGAATGGAGAAAGTTATCGGAAGAGAAATCTAGAGAGAATTGGAAGAAGATGGTTGGAGAAAAACAAATGCGTGGAGTACAGTTGTTTTCAAGTAAAGGTATGAAGTCCGATTTTGCTAAAAATTATGGGATTGATGGTATACCAAGATTTATATTGATAGATCCAAATGGGAATATTGTTTCTGCAGATGCTCCAAGACCTTCTGACCCCAAACTGATTGAATTATTTAAAAGTTTAGAAATATAATTATTCGTTTTAATAAACATTATTTGAAACCTCGCATTATTTGAATGTGGGGTTTTCTTTATATTGCATTTTGTGTCTGTGTAATTTAAGGATACCTTTGTTTTAGCTAAGCATATTAACTGTTTTATTTTTAAATGAAAAAAATACTCTTATTATCGGATACTCACGGATACATCGATGCGCAAATTTTAAAATTTGTAAAACAAGCGGATGAGGTTTGGCATGCTGGAGATATTGGAGACATATCAGTAACGGATACAATCAAAGAAATTAAAACGTTACGAGCAGTTTATGGAAATATTGACGGTAAAGAAGCAAGAGCTGAGTTTTTACTGGATAATAAGTTTGAAGTAGAAGGGGTTACGGTTTGGATGACTCATATAGGTGGTTATCCTGGTAAATACCATTCACGTTTGCGAGAGGCACTAAAAAGAACACCTCCAAAACTGTTTATTTGCGGTCATTCACATATTTTAAAAGTTCAATTTGATAAAGAGATAAATATATTACATTTAAATCCAGGAGCCGCTGGAAAACAAGGTTTTCACAAAGTGAGAACTATGTTACGTTTTGAATTAGTTAAAGGAAAAATTCAAAATTTAGAAATAATAGAATTAGCTAAAAGAGCTTAGTTTGTGCTTTAATTGTGATGGAACAGATATGGTGATTTTTGTACCTCTTTGTTCTGCAGATTCTATTAAAAAACTTCCATTCATCATTTTAATTCTTGCTTCTATTTGGTTTAAACCCAAACCAGATGAAGTTTTACTATCCTTAAAATTAAACCCTATACCATCATCTTCGATTAAAAAAGAAATAAAACCATTTTTATCTTCTATAACAATGTGAGCGTTATTCGCTTTACTATGTTTGATAATATTGTTAATTAGTTCATGTAGAACGTTGTAAATTTTAATTTCAAATTCTTGGTTATACCTATTGACGTCAGTAAAGTCTGTATGAAAGCTTAGTTCGCTATTTGAATATTTTTTTGCGATATCATTAATTGCATATTCAAGTCCAAACTTTAATAAAATAGAAGAAACTAAGTTATGTGATAAATCACGTACTTTTTGTGATGCTTCTAGTATTATTTCCTGTGTTTTTTCTAATTCGATAGGGGTCTTTTCTTTAAATTGTTTTTTGGTTGCTGTTAAATGCATGTTTGCAGAAGAAAGCAAAGCACTAACGCTATCATGTAAGGTTTCGGCAATTTGTTTTCTCTCTGTTTCTTTTCCGTCAATAGTAGCATTTAAAATTTTTATTTGTGCGTCTATTTTTAAGCGTTCAATATTTTGTTCTTCGAGCAGCTTACTTTGCGAAAATTTTAAATGTAGGTTTTTTTGACGTAGTTTATAGTTGTAAACAATTACTCCAGAAATAATAAGTATAAGTAAACTAATAGCACTAGATAAATAGATACTTATTTTTTCTTGTTGTTTTTCTAACTCTATTTTATTTTTAAGCGTGGTTGCCTTTTGTTTTTCAAGATCAATTTTATGTTTTTCGAAGATACCTTTCATGATTAAGTTTACTTCTTTGTCTCTTAAAGCGTCTTTAATGTCGATCGACTTCTCTTGGTATTCATAGGCTTTATAATCTTTAAGTAAGTACATTGTCCATGCCAAGTTATAATAAAGATCTTCCTGATATTTTGAAGCTTCAATACTTTGGTCTTTTTCAATTAGGCTGAGTGCTTTTTGATACAGTTCTTTGGCTTTTATATAATCTTCTTGTGAAATATATATACTTGCTAAGTTTGCTATAGCAGTTGCTTGAGATATTTTATTGTTTGATTTTTTATGTATTTCTATAGCTTTGTATGCGTGTTCTTTAGCTTTATTGTATACAGAGTCAATTAAATATGTTCCAGATAAATTACCATGTGCAGAAGCTTTTATAGATTGAATTTCTTGATTTAAAGAGGGGGTGCTTATAACTTTTTTAAAATAGTATACTGCGCTATCGTTTTTGTTTAATTCTAAAAATTGCGCACCAATACGAACTAAATTTCGAGCTTTTTTTATAGTGTATTGAGGTATAGTTTTTTCAGTATTGTATTTGTTCTTTAGCGAATTTAAATCTGCTAGAGATTTTTTAAAGTATAAGAGTGATTTTTCATGATTATTTATCCTTCTAAGAATACTACCAATTAGATAATGGCATTTATAAAACAATTCAGGCTTATAAGAGTCAGATTTTTTTATAATTGACAAAGCTAGCTCTAGAGCTTTTGTATATTCTTCATTTTTAAAAAACTTATTCGCTAGTTCCAGATCTTTTTTGAAGTCATGTTGAGATGCTATTATACTAGTAAAAGGAAAGGCTTTTAAAAAACTTTTCCTTTTACTATTTGAATAAAGTTTTAAACTTATAAAACAAGAAATAAGTAAAATTACTTTTTTATATGTTAAATTCATTATTAATAAAGAGCATCATCAATTAAGATTCTTGGTTTTCTTTTATTTCTAAAAGATGAGGCTCTGGACGTATATTGGTTAGATTTATTACTATAATTAATAAAGTCTATTTTCGTTGCACCATCAACAGATTTTATATTAAAAGAATAATGTCTTTTTTCACTTTTTCCCGCGTAACAATGAAACTCATTAATTTGTTCTTTTTGATTAAAAACTGGGTTTACAACGGTGTTTTCGTTGACTTCAAAATTTAACGTAAAAGTACCATTTTTATTTTTGGTTACGCAATAGTTGTTTAAATACTCATTTCTTAAAGAAGAATTATTAATATCAACATCTTCATCTTCAACAAATATTTTTACTTTTTTGTCACTATTATTAGAGTCAGAAAGGTTAACTTTTATTGAATTATTGTCAGGGACAAGGCTATTGAAGAAACTTTTATTTGTTTTGTTTTCTCCTTGTGAAAGTACAATATCATGTAGATTGTCTGATAAGATATAAGAGTCAACTTGTGTTTTATTATCTATATTGAAACCTATAGAATAATTTCCGTTAGCATCTTTTTTTAAGGTATAAGAATCCAGCTTGTTTTCTGTGTTCTGTTGTCCTGTAGTAGCGGGGGTACTCTCATTTTTTGAACAAGAGGCGGAAATTACAAGGGCAATAGAAGCTAAAAGTAGTGTAAAATTTCTCATAAAATAATTAATTTTTAATGATTTAAGGTGTGTATAATGTTTTGGTTTTTAGCTTTATTATAAAAATAGGCGATGTACTTAGTATAGACAGATGGAGATACGGGGGACGTTCTCAACGTTAGGGGATAAAGAAAACAAAATGAAGGGGTTTTCTAAACTATGTTATTTTTTAATAACAGCGCACATCGCCATATTTATATTTTAATAATGTTGTGGTTTCTAGCGATGTAATTCATCAGGAACAAAGGATGAGGGGTGATTCTTCTTTGGGGGCAAAGAAAAACAGAATGAAAGGATTATACTATCTTATTCCTAACTGCATACATCGCTAAACCTACTACATTTTTTACTTTCAGTTTTTTATAAAGATTTCGTCGATATGATTCAACTGTTTTAACACTAATACTTAATAGCGTCGCTATTTCTGATGAACTTTTCTCTAGCGCTATTAACTTCAATACTTCAACTTCACGTTCAGTTAAATCTTTGTGGGATTCTTCTTTTTCGTTATCAACCTTCGAATTAGCAACATAAAGATTAAAAAGTCTTGTTTTTATATCTTCATTAAAATACTGAATGCCCTTGCTTACAGATCTTATAGCTTCTACTATATGATCGCTTGCACAACTTTTTTCTAAGAAACCATTTGCGCCTAAGGCAATCATTTCTTGTACAAGTTTTGGGTCACTTAAACTAGATAGAATAATTTTTTTTACTTTTACATCTCGCTGCTTAAAAACTCTCAATACATCTATTCCATCCATTTCTGGCATATTAATATCTAAGATTAATACATCAGCAGTATTGTTATTTGCCCAGTTGACAACTTCTTTTCCAGTTAAAGAATAACCCTCAATTTCGATGTCGTCTTCTATATTTATAAGAGCCATCACTCCTTCTATAAGAATTTTGTGATCGTCGGCTATATGAACTTTAATCTTGTAACTCATTTGTTATTTACGTTTACAAATTTATAATAGATATAGATACTGCACAATACTCAGTATCCCTAAACCTTTGGTAAGGGTTTTTACTGTCTTTATCAGGGTTTTCCCTAGTATTGAATTTAACATATTTTCTTATTTGTTTGGTATTCAATTGTTTGTGTTTTTTTAAATGTTAAAATACTTAGGTAAAATTAGAGGTAATTTGTGAATTAAGGTCGTTGAGCGTGTGAAATATTTTTTAATCTATTTTAATTTCTAGTATTTATAGGGGGAAGAAGGTGGTTTTTACCTCTTTTTACCATTAGCTTGTTATTCTATAAGTGACCATATAGGTTCGTTAAATCTTTCATTTTTGACATATCAATAACACTTAAAATTAGTTTTTATTATGTCATCTATATTTTCTAGAATGAAACTCATCTTGACTTTTTGATTTTAACCAAAAATGAGTTAAAATTTGACCAGATAAGGCACTTTTTGAAAGTCATAGCAGCGCTACGGATAAAAAAGTAACATAATATGGGCGGTTTTAGCTATTTTTTAGGGAATAGAAAACGTCAAGATGAGTTCAATTATTACGAACTTTTGATTCATAAAAAAACCGAGAAATTATTCTCGGTTTATCGCACTAAATATACTAAGATGTAAGGCTTATCGTAATCTATCAACAGATTTTACAAGATCTTCATCCTTTTTGATGGCTTTATTTGCTAAGGCAACGAGCAAAATAGCAACTATAGGAATAAACATCCCAATACCTTTCTCAGAAACACTTGCTTCTCCAGATAAAGTTAGTGATAGATATATCAATAATCCTACTAAAAAAAGATGTATCAATATAATTACTCTGCCCAATACAAATTGAAGTTGTCTTTTTTTGAAAATGAAAATATTAATAAAAGACAAAAGGGCAGCAGAAAAAAATAATAAGGGAACAATCTGTTGCATAAAAGAATTGCTTAGGAAAAGATCCGTTATATAAACTGGACTATTCTGAACGTTCTTCTTCCATAAATGTAAGAAGAATGGAAGAACCCCAGAAAGTAATCCTGCAACAAAAAGATATATGGTTTGAATTCTCTGTATCATTTTTTTCAATTGGCGAACAAAAATACTACTTCTTTTTTTAAAAAGAAATACTACAAATTAAAATATTTGCATATATTTGCCATGTAAGTAACCGCACATATAGTGTTATACTTTCGTATAACATAGCAATCACGAAACAAATAATAAATTTTAATTCTTTTGAAAGAATTTTAACCTAATATTTTATCTAATGTTCGAAATTTCGGAATTAAAAGCTAAAAAGCTAACTGATTTACAAACTATAGCGAAGACTATAGGGCTAACAAGAATTAGTCAATTGAAGAAGTTAGATTTAGTTTATAAAATTTTAGATGCTCAGGCAGAGGCCAATAACGTAGAGTCAAAGAAAAAAGTTGAGAAACCTACAGAAAAAAAGGCAGAGGAAGAAAAGACGGTAGCTGAAAAGCCTAAGAGGAAAAGAATCTCAAAAAAAGCTTCCTCAGCATCCAATGATAATGATACCAAAGAAGAAGTAAAAGAAACTAAAAAAGAAGTTGTTGCAGTAGAAACTCCTGGAAAAGATAATGCAAGTGATAAACAGAAGGAAGTAACTAGAAAAAAAGATAATAGGACGGATCAATACAAGAAAAATGGTGTTGATGACCGGAAATCATCTCAAAACAACAACAATAATAATAGACAGCAAAGAAATAATAATCAAAATAAAAATAAGCACAGCCATAATCATAATCAAAACAAGAATAAGAACCATCATAAAGGAGGAAATAAGTATAGGGATCCTGATTTTGAGTTCGATGGGATTATTGAAAGTGAGGGGGTATTAGAAATGATGCCTGATGGATATGGTTTTTTAAGATCTTCAGATTATAATTATTTATCATCTCCTGATGATATTTATGTGTCTCAATCTCAAATAAAATTATTTGGATTAAAAACAGGGGATACTGTAAGAGGAAATGTACGACCTCCTAAAGAAGGGGAAAAATACTTTCCATTAATCAGGGTGTCTAAAATTAATGGTTTAAGTCCTAACATCGTTAGAGATAGAGTCTCTTTTGAGCATTTAACTCCGTTGTTCGCAGATGAGAAGTTTAACTTAGCACAAAAAGGAAGTTCATTATCTACAAGAATAATAGATTTGTTTTCTCCTATAGGAAAGGGACAAAGAGGTATGATTGTAGCACAACCTAAAACAGGTAAAACTATGTTGTTAAAGGATGTGGCAAATGCTATTGCAGCCAATCATCCTGAGGTATACCAAATTGTATTATTAATAGATGAACGACCAGAGGAAGTTACGGATATGCAACGTAGTGTACGAGGAGAGGTTGTGGCTTCTACTTTTGACGAACCAGCTGATAAACATGTTCGTGTAGCAAATATTGTTTTAGAAAAAGCCAAGCGTCTTGTAGAGTGTGGTCATGATGTAGTAATTTTATTAGATTCGATTACACGTTTGGCAAGAGCTTATAATACTGTTGCTCCTGCATCAGGAAAGATTTTATCAGGAGGTATTGATGCCAATGCTTTACACAAGCCAAAACGTTTCTTTGGAGCGGCGAGAAATATTGAAAATGGAGGTTCTTTAACAATCATTGCAACGGCGCTTACAGAAACAGGTTCTAAAATGGACGAAGTTATTTTTGAAGAATTCAAAGGTACTGGTAATATGGAGTTACAATTAGAACGTAATATTGCTAATCGTAGAATTTACCCAGCGATTGATTTAATTAGGTCTAGTACGCGTCGTGATGATCTTCTTTTAGATGAAAAGACAGTACAAAGAATGTGGGTATTACGTAAATACCTAGCGGATATGAATCCAATTGAAGCGATGGAGTTTATACAACAAAGAATAAAAACATCATTGAATAACGAAGAGTTCTTGATTTCAATGAATGGATAATATAAGATGAATTAACATCTCATAAACCCTAGAAATTTATTTCTAGGGTTTTTCTATTATGGATGAAATACCTCATTTAGAGGAATGTCAAATTCATTAATATCTTCGATGCTGTCAATTGGTGTGAATAAATTAAGCCCAATTGTTTGAATATTTTCTCTACAATCAGCTAAAAATCGATCGTAAAACCCTTTTCCGTACCCGACTCTGTAATTCAATTTATCTGAAATTAATAAAGGAACAAAGACCAAATCAATTTCAAAAGGATTAACTTGTTTGGCATTATTGGGTTCGGGAATTCCATAAGCATTTATAATTAGTTCTGTGTCTTTTTCCAAAAGGTGGTGGGTAAGCGTATTGTTTTTAAAATTACTTTTACTCACAATAATGTTCTTATGCTGAGATATTAAAAAATCAATGATAGGGTAGGTATTAATTTCTAGTTGCTTTACTATCGGAAGGAAAATATGGATATTAGTAACTTTACTGAAGTCATAGTTATATACTTTGTCATATATTTTTTGCTGTAACATTTCGAAGGCTTCTTTTGTAAGCTCTTTTCTTTTTTGTTTGTAGTTTTTTCTTAAAACCTCTTTTTTCATGATTATAAATTATCTAATTCGGCTTGTGTTTTTTTAGGTAAGCTTTTAACAATTAGCTGATATGAATGGTCTATAAGTTCAAAAACAACTTTGTCAGGTACGTCTTCATTGAGTGTTATAGTGTTCCAGTGTTTTTTATTCATGTGAAATCCTGGATTGATACCTTCATAGGTACTTCTGAGTTCTAACGACCATTCTGGGGAACATTTTAAATTAATTTTGGTTTCTCCTTTCTCCCATTTATCCAAACCAATAAGCGCAAACATTTTTCCTTTAATTTTAAAAACTAAGGTAACTTCGTCAAAAGGGAAGTGTTCTGTGCTTTCTTTTTTTGATAAACAATATTCGTATAACTGTTCTAAGTGCATTATTCAGGTAGTTTTGAAGATGTTTCTGGTAATTCTAATGCTGTATAATCTAGCTTCCAACCAATGGTTTCAATAAGATTTTTTATCAAAAGTATGGCTTCTAAGGCTTCTTTATTAGCTGTGTTCATTAGGTTACTTTGGGGGACTTTTTGGATGATATGTGCTTTTGCCTCAGTATTTACTTGTGTGAGGTCTTCGGCATTAAACTTATTTAAAAGACCGTTTTGTATGTCGTAAAAACGAATGTTTGGCTCAATAGAAAATACTTCTGGTGTGGGAAATTCTGAAAGAATAATCGTTTTGGTCTTAGTGTTGGATACTACTTTAATTTTTCGAAAATCAAAGCCTATTAATACTTTTGCATTAATCAGTATAATCGCTTTTTTTTTGCTGGTAAAAAGGCCAAGAAATTTTTCTTGTGAATTTTCATGATGGTATATTTCTGCAAATTCTCCTTCAACAGTGATGAGTTTGGATACTTTTTTTATTTTATCTAACAGTATTACAGACTGTTTGTGTGTTATTTTCTTTTTAGTTGCTACTGCAAACTTTTGAAAAAGTAGGTATGATACAATAGCTCCTCCTGCTAAACCTATAAAAAGTAATTCCATAATCACGAATTTAAGTAAAACTTACGTAATTTTTAGGATGAATTCGATCGCTTTTTATGAGATGTAAGGAAAGATAAGGGTAAAGACTAATTAAGTATTAAAAAATAGTAGCTTTGATTTTTTTCCACATTTGCCATAGTAAATATCCAGTAATACATGCAATAGAACTCAGTATGATCGCTTTTGTAGTAAAACCATAGATCCAGTATCCAGTAGCAAACATAATACTATAAATGAATAAGCATCCCACTAACATGGCGAGTATGCCTGAAGGGACACTCCATGGTTGTGTCGTGTTTTTATCAATATTTTTTCCTTCATTATTTGCTTTTTGAATAATGTGTTTCCACCCTGAGCCTCCAGGCTGAATTTTTTTATAAAAATCATAAAGGATTTCTTTTTTTTCAGGTTTCGTAATGTAGGTGGTTAATATCCATATTATTGTGTTTGTAATTACAATAATGATAAGTTTTGACCATTGTGGAAAAATTCCTTCAGATATTATTCCGCTTTCATTGATGGCTCCAAATAGATAGTTTCCTAGAGGAGAAAATGCAAACAAAAGACTTAGGGTAGCAGCTGAAAACATGACTGAAATTTCACTCCAAGCATTAATGCGCCACCAAAACCATCGTAAAATATAAACCAATCCTGTTCCTGCACCAAATTCTAACATAATATCAAATAATTGTTTCGCATTATTAAGAGACAAAGCCATTAAGGTGCTTAATATCATTAAAATTATGGTAGCAATTCGGCCAATACTAACCAATTCCTTTTCGGTAGCTTTTGGGTTTATTTGTTGTTTGTAAAAATCATGAACAATATAGGAAGCACCCCAGTTTAATTGGGTGGATATAGTAGACATATAGGCGGCACCTAACGATACTAAAAGCAGCCCTAATAAGCCGCTTGGTAGTTTTGTAAGCATAGCAGAATAGGCTAAATCATGCCCTAATTTACTCTTGTCTATTAACGGAAATGCTTCTTGGATACTAGCTAAATCGGGGTAGATTATTAAAGAAGCAAGCGCGACTAAAATCCAAGGCCAAGGTCTGACAGCATAATGAATGATGTTGAAGAAAAAAGTCGAAGCAACAGCATGATTAGCATTTTTGGTAGCCAACATCCTCTGTGCGATATATCCTCCACCTCCAGGTTCAGCTCCAGGATACCAAGAACTCCACCATTGAACAGCTAAAGGAATTACCAATAGTGCAATTAAAGTGTCTGTATCGTTAAAGTCGGGAAGGATCGATAGTTTGTTGCTGATAAGTTCGTTTGACATTATTCCTTGTATTCCTCCAACCTCAGGTAAGTTTACTAGATAATAAGCAGCGCCTATAGTGCCTCCCATAGCAATAAAAAATAATAGGAAATCCGTATAAACAACTCCCTTAAAGCCACCTACAGCACTAAATATTACGGTGATAATACCTCCCATTAAAATGGTTTCTATTGGAGAAAGTCCTAATAGAATAGCTCCTATTTTTATTGCAGCTAGATTTACTGCGGCTAAGGTGATGACATTAAAGACTACACCTAAATACAAAGATCTGAAGACACGTAGAAATTTTGCTGATTTTCCACCGTACCTAAGTTCGTAGAACTCCATATCAGTAAGTACATTTGACTTGCGCCATAATTTGGCATATACAAATACAGTAAGTAACCCTGTAAGTAAAAAAGACCACCATACCCAGTTTCCAGAAACGCCATGAGTACGAACAATATCGGTTACTAAGTTAGGGGTGTCTGTTGAAAACGTGGTTGCCACCATAGAAATACCTAATAGCCACCAAGGCATATTTCTTCCAGATAAAAAGAAATTAGAAGTACTTTTACCTGCTTCTTTGGAGACCCAGATCCCAATAATAAGTGTAATTGAAAAAATGGAAATTATCAGGGTGTAATCTAAAGTAGATAATTCTATCATGATTTGAAGCTTTTTTATGCTAGCATATATAGCATGTTATTGATGAAAAGCTAAATAATGTATTAGTATAAATACTAATGTAATGTCATATACATAATAATATATGTTTTGGGAGTAGTACTGTATGTTTGATAACGAGTTAGTAATATAGTGGATAATAATTTCTTTGTCAAATATTTTTATGCTTTATTAATTATGAATTTAATACCTCACCATAAGCTTCTCCAAGTATTTTCCAGACTTTATCTGCTTCAGGTGCTGCTAAAATGGTACCCTTACCAGCTCGATACGTCCATGAAAAAATTGAATCCACACCTTCTTCAGCATAAATATGCACAATATCTTTAATCGTTTGTAGGTTTTCTGGCGATCTAAAAAAACTTTGAATCCATCGTTGTGATGGTTTGTTGTTCTTTTTCGCGAGTCCAACCGTTTTTCTAGCCAAATTTCGATGTGCAATCAAAGGATCGTTTCCATCTACCAGAATGGAGGTTGAAAAAACGTCATAATGTTTATTAAAAGCTATTTTTTCCCAATTATCAAAACCCCTAGCTTGGCTAGCGTAAAAATGATTGTCGGCAGGTAAAGAACATTGCGTAACAGATAGTTTTGGGTTAACTGACTTTACAATTTTACTGGCTTCTGATAATATTTCATTTGCTTGATCAAATCGAAACTTTAACACGGTTTTGGTTAAAGTTTTAGGCATCTCATATCCGTATTTGTCTTTAAAAATTTGTTGTGTGATAGGGTTTCTACAAGAAAAATCCGTCGTGCTTTGGTAGCTTATTGGGTAAACAGGCATGGCATAATGAGGTTCGTCCCAAAAAAAACCGTCCGCATCACAAGTACTAGCCAATTCTTCTACAATTCCCCAAAAGTATTCACGGAAGGCTGGTGAGCTAGGGGAAGCGGCTGCCAAGGGCTCGTTTGTTAGTGCAGACCATTGACGATCGTAGATGCTACATTCTTGAAGAAAAAGCGAAGGAGGTTCTCCTCCAAAAAATTTACCAATCCCCCAAGTATTCAAATAAACTTTTAAACCTAGTTTTTTTGCTTCTGCTACAATCTTTGGAATATTGGGCTTCCAAAAAAAGATATCAAATTCAGTTAATGATAATAATACTGAGGTAACATTGTGTGTTTTCATTTCTTGAAAATCACGTTTGGCATGTTCGACGTATGATATACCATAATAACTAACCCCCGTTTCTGTGACAGCCATAATTTTGTTTTTTGGTTATAAAAATTTAACTCTTGAATTATATTTTTCTCTGAGGGCTTTATTTTTAATATCTCCTCCTTCAATATTGGCACTTGACCAAACGGGTGGTTCTATATTTCTTTTAATGCAGGCTTTTACGCATTCCATTTCCAATCTATGAGCAATGTAGAAGTCAATAATGCTAGATATTCCTGTGATGGGCGTGTCAAAGTTTTCTATATTGATGACTGCATCTCCAAAAGGTACATAGTTATTAATAAAAATATTGGATACATCTGATAGATGATGCCCACTTTTATGTCTAATAGGGAAGTCTTTTGGCGTGTTTTTGTGCCAGTCTAAGGAAGAGATACCAATCACTTCGGCTCCTCTTTTTTGGGTTTCTATAGCACAATCTATAGTAGGGGCGTTAAAGCCATAGCTATGAAAAACGAGTACAAGATCTCCTTTGTTTACCCCGTAATAATCAACAATAGCATCGCCAACTCCATGCATTCTTTCATGTGCTAAGTACATATAAGCTGGGGTAACAGGATGAATCGAAAAATCGATCATAGGGCATAAGTTTGCAAGTCCACCAGCACGCCAAAATAGTTCTTGCATCACCAATGTGGTGTGCCCGCCACCTCCAAATATATATATTAGCCGATCTTCTTTGATGGCGTCGGCCATTTTATCTGCAGCTTGGAGTAATTTGTTATGCTCGGTGTCTTCTATTTTGTTAGCGATATCGTTAAAAATATCTAAAAACCTAAAATCTATTTTATTGTTCATTTTTTTGATGTATGTTTAGAAAATCCGATATAAATATACATTATTGTTAAAATAAACTTGTTTGTTTTAGTATTGTGTTATTATATTATAGGTTTTGAAGGTTTGAATATGTTGTTATTATGATGAAATAACTACTAAAGTATTTTCTGAAAAATGAGATGCAGTGGGTTAGATATCTAATCGATGATTCATCTTAAAAGAAATTCCTATAAAACCCATCTAGTAAAATTTGGTATTTCTTCATTTGAAGAATTGTTGGATGATCGTTTTTTGAGGATTCATCGTTCTTATATTGTTAATACAGATAAAATAACAGCTTATACGAAACAAGATGTGGAAGTGTTTGATATTGAAATTCCTATAGGGGAGCGATATAAGTTTAAAATTGAAGCTAAATTACAAGGTTAAAAAAGTTTAATTTATTATTGCTATAATATATAGTGAATGCAACTTGGTGGTCAGGTTTTACTTTTTGTGTTTTTGTTGTCATAAAGAAGGAAGAATTGAGGTGTCTTTTTTAAATTAAAAAAAGAACGTTTGCTTAGGTTTTATCACGGGTTTACACTTATCTTAGAGAGGTTATAAATATCATATATATGTTAAAGTCTGGTCATATACTGTATAAAGTTAATAATATTAAAACTACGGTTCGTAAACTAACTGATATGGGGTTTAATGTGCAATGGGGTAGTCATCCTTCGAAAGCTCATAATGCACTTGTGTGGTTTGATGATGGGCCTTTTATTGAATTTTTTCAATTACCTAAATATGCTTATTACTTATTCTATCCTTTTATCATGTGGAATGGAAAAGGTTCTGTAAAGAGATGGAAGCGATGGTATCAACAACCTGAAGGGTGGTGTGATATTGCTATTGAGCCTTCTGTAGAAGAAAATGTTTTTGATTTGTTTCCTTATCAGGAACATCTTAGGAAGCTTGATATTGGTTTTTCCAAAATTATAAAAGGAAAAAGGAAGCGGCCAGATGGTGATATCGTCAGGTATAATCTTATGTTGTTAGAGAAAGAATACTTCCCTTTTTTGGTTTCTCATTACGATCCTCCTCAAAGACCAAAATCAATTATTCACCCAAATGGAGTAAAAGGAGTTAAGTGTGTCGAATTAAAACTACCCGTGGATGAAATATCAAAAATCGAAGAGTTGTGTAAGGATGATGATTGTTTACAATTAATTTCTTCTTCTTTTTTTGGGATTGGAAGTGTAACTTTCAGAGGATCTGAGTTTAAACTGGAAGACAAAATTTGATATTTCTAGTAGATCATTTTTACGTAAGGAGGTAGATTTTTTTTAGACTACTCAATTCGAATTACCTATGAAAACCTGCTAAGGAGATTTCAAAAATGTGATTCGAATCTAACTAAATAAATAAAATTAACATGTTGCATTTTTTTAAAAAATCAGAGGCGAAACCACCACACTTAAATGAAAATGACCAAAAGATATTATATAAAAAACTAAAATGGCAAGTATTCATTTCTGCTACCTTAGGTTATAGTTTGTATTATGTATGTCGATTGAGTCTTAATGTTGTTAAAAAACCGATTGTTGATTCGGGGTTTTTAACAGAAACGCAATTGGGTGTTATCGGATCTGCTTTGTTTTTTACCTATGCAGTTGGTAAGCTGGTTAATGGTTTTTTAGCAGATCATAGTAATATCAGAAGATTTATGGGAGTAGGGCTATTAGTAGGGGCATTAATTAATTTGATCATGGGGTTTGCTAATGTATTTTGGTTTTTTGCTATTTGCTGGGGGGTAAATGGTTGGGTACAATCTATGGGGTCTCCATCGAGTGTCGTTTCGCTTTCGAGATGGTATAACGATACAGAAAGAGGAAGTTTTTATGGTTTTTGGAGTACGAGTCATAATATTGGAGAAGCGTTAACTTATATTTTAACAGCCATAGTAGCCTCTTATTTTGGTTGGCAATGGGGGTTTAGAGCTGCTGCATTGATAGGAATAGTAGGAGCAATAATTATTTTTATTTTCTTCCATGATAGCCCAGAAAGTAAGGGGTTGCCTCCTGTAAATCCAAATGCTACAGTAAAAAAGACGAGTATTTGGAACGAACAAAAAGCTGTTTTTAAAAATCCGTATATATGGCTTTTAGCACTATCGAGTGCATTTATGTATATTTCTAGATATGCAGTTAGTAGTTGGGGGCCGTATTATTTTGAAACAGCCAAAGGGTATTCTTTAACACAAGCTAATTCTTTAATAGCTATAAGTGCAGTTTGTGCTATTTTAGGAACAGCTTCTTCGGGGTTTATTTCTGATAAACTTTTTAACGGACATCGTAATATGCCTACATTTTTATATGGTTTAATGAATGTAATAGGGCTTTCGATGTTTTTATTAGGGCCAAAAGGAGTGTGGTGGATAGATGTTTTGAGTATGGTTGTTTTTGGTTTGGCGATCGGAGCGTTGGTTTGTTATTTAGGGGGATTGATGGCAGTTGATATTGCTTCTAAAAAAGCATCAGGAGCAGCACTTGGTATTGTTGGAGTGATGAGTTATGCTGCTGCAGGGGTTCAAGATATAGCGAGTGGTTACCTTATAGAAGGGAATAAGTCGGTGGTTAATGGTGCGGTAGTTTATGATTTTTCAACCATTACTATTTTTTGGATTGGAGCTGCTGTTTTATCGGTGGTTTTTGCTTTGTTGACATGGAAGAAAACTTAAAGTACTGATATAGGAGCTTAGCATATAGCTATAATTTTTTAAGCTTACGTTTTGACTTTTTATTGTGATTTAAAAGCGTATTTGTTTTTGAAAGCTGTATGGTTTTAATTGAATTTGAAATGTGAAGTAAGTATGCTTTTTGGAGCTTTAAGGAGGAGGAGAAGTAACCCAATTTTGATTCGAGTAATCAGTTTTTATTTACTAATACTGTTTAATAAGATTGTTGGGTATATTTAAAATAGGATAAAGAGATTTAAAGCGTTAGGTAAGAAGAAATCTTTTAGTGAAGGTTGGGGTATGCTTTGATAGCACTAAAAAGTATTCATATTATATCAAAGTATAGTTGTTTTTTAAGTAATAGAAGCTTACTTTTGTAGAGCTCAGGTAGTGTGCTTTTATTTTGGTTTCCAAGTTTGTAATTAGTTTTTTCGAGTTTATTTCTTTTTTACCTTCTTTTATTTCATCATTACTTTGTTAGACTGTATAAGTGTTTAAAATTATATTTGCTATAAGATAATATATCACTTATTAAAGAGTTAATTGAGCAAAAAAATATATATAGAATAATTTATGGGTAGATCGCAACAATCCTTTAATAAGGGAGAAAGAGAAAAAAAGCGTTTAAAAAAACGTGAGGAAAAAAGAAAGAAAATGGAAGCACGTAAAACTGAAGCGAAAGAGGTTGGGAAAAAAGGGATTGATTTTGTTTACGTAGATCATAATGGTCAATTGACTGATACACCACCAGATCCTGCAAAGAAAGTAAAAGTAAATGCTGAGAATATTGTAATAGGAATTCCTAAAAGAGTCGATGAAGTTATAGATCCCATTCGAAAGGGGACGGTTTCATTTTTTGATCATTCTAAAGGCTTT
This sequence comes from uncultured Tenacibaculum sp., assembly GCA_947496185.1. GTDB lineage: Bacteria > Bacteroidota > Bacteroidia > Flavobacteriales > Flavobacteriaceae > Polaribacter. Next base: position 123,808 of record CANMCD010000004.1, on the reverse strand, counting down.
GGATTTATTGTAGATTCAGAAACTCAGGAAAAATATTTTACTCATATTAGTGGTCTTATAGATAAAATCTCTGAGAATAATAAGGTTTTATTTGAGTTAGAGAAAGGTCAAAGAGGGATGAATGCTGTTAATGTTAAACTTGCATAATTGAAATCCCAAGATTCTTAAATTAATATATTTTTTTGAAAACTTTCCTGTTTTTATAAATTCTAAAATAGTTTAGAGACTGTTTATTTTTTATAGAGTTATTGTGTAGTTAAAGAGGATAACCAAATGTAGCCTAAAAATATAAGTTTTTTTAGGGTTATTTATTTTTGTGTTTTTTTTAAATGACTAACTGGTCTTAATTACAAAGGAGGAAAACGTATTTTTATTATTGTTGCATCAAATTACAGATAGATTATTAGGTCGTGAATGAAAAAAACTTCTAGGTATACCCTAAAAGCTTTCTTATTTTCCCCTTAAATTATCCGCTCAAATGTAATGAGTGATGTGGCAAATATATACTGCTGTAGCAGTTTGATAAAGGAGATTTCCGCAATTTAAAATGTGGTTTTCCGTTTTTGCTATTCTTTTTGTTTTTTTAGGAGGTTTTTGGTATTACCATATACTGTCAATGGGCTTACGTCAAAAAAAATAGTATAAATAAGGTTAATGTTAGTATTTTAGTAGAGGGATTAATCAATAGATGATACTATTTTTTTAGTACAATTGAATGAGGGAAAAATTGTACTAAACAACTTTAAACTAAATCATACAAAATGAAATTATTAATTGTTACAACAGGGGGAACGATCGAGGGTTTAGAATACAATGATGAATCGTTAAGATCTCAGCAAATCGGTATAAGAATTGATGAGTTGTTGATGAAAACAAGAACGAAAGTATCTTATTCTATAGAGTCAATTTTTTCAAAGGATAGTCGATTCATTACAAATCACGATAGAGAGCTTTTGCTAAATGTAGTTGCTTCTTCTGGAGAGAGTCATATTTTAATTACTCATGGAACCTATACGATGGTAGATACTGCTAAATATCTTGGGAAGGAGAATTTAGGTAAGACTATTATTTTAACAGGATCTTTTATTCTTGGAACTGAGAAAAATTCAGATGCCAGTGCTAACCTTTCGTTTGCTATTTCTCAATTTGGGAAGATTCCTACAGGAGTTTATGTAGCTATGCACGAGACTGTTTTTGATTGGAATAATGTTAAAAAAAATAAAGAAAATAAAAAATTTGAGGTTATTTCTGTTCAATAACACAAAACTAGAAAGTTTGGTTATTGCTGTATAACTTTTTTGATATGCTTAAAACGAATATTGTCGGGGTGGCAGGATTCGAACCTGCGACCTCCTGCTCCCAAAGCAGGCGCGATGACCGGGCTACGCTACACCCCGTTTAAGCGCTGCGAAATTATAAAAAAATAATTAGCAGACAAAAAATACAAGGAATTTTATTGTGAATTTAATTGAGGTTGTTGTATTTGGTTGATTATTAAATGTTTATTTGATGTCTTGGCATAATTCAATTAAGACTCCGTTGGTGCTTTTTGGGTGTAAAAATGCAACTAGCTTGTTATCAGCTCCTTTTTTGGGAGTTTCATTTATAATCGTAAAACCTTCCTTTTTAAGTCGGCTAATCTCTTCCACTATATTGTCTACCGCAAAGGCTATATGATGAATGCCTTCTCCTTTTTTTTCTATAAACTTAGCAATACTACTATTAGGATCGGTTGCTTCTAGTAATTCAATTTTGTTTGGGCCTTGTTTAAAAAAAGAGGTTTTAACTCCTTCACTTTCTACTGTCTCAATTTTATAGTGTTTTTCACCAAATAGTGCAGCAAATAAGGTGTTGGATTGTTCTAAGTTCTTTACGGCAATTCCAATATGTTCAATTTTGTTCATTATACAAAGTTTTGTAATAGTTTTAATTGATATTGTGTTGAAAATCGTTCAACATTATACAGTATATCATTCGGGCTAAAAATACATTTTTTAAAAGAATATATTCTTCCTTTGTTTGTTTTAAAGTGAAAATGAATTGAAATCCTTATTTTTAACATATATTATTTTACCCCTTGATAGTAAGTGTATGTTATTACTATTTTTATACAGTTACTTATTTTTTAAGCTAAAGAAGTATGTTAATTTAAGGTTCCAGCCCAAGAAATATCTAACCAAAATTCTAATAAATGATGAAATATTCAGTAGTAGTCATTGGAGAACATACGTTAATATCACAAGCGTTGGAGGAAATTATAAATACATTTAAAGCATTTTATGTATTATATACATGTAAGAGTGAAGCTGAGTTAATGGGAAGTTTTTTGCGTTCTTCAAAAAATATACCCGATATCGTTTTGATGGATACGAGTTTGTCGGTGATGTCGGAGATTGAAACGGTTAAATGGATAGCGGATAATTATCCAAAACTACATGTGGTAGCCTTGTCTGCAAGAGAAGATCATAAAATGATTTTAAAAGTATTACAAGCAGGGGCAACAGGGTATTTGTTAAAAGATACATCGAAAAAAGAATTTGAGAAGGCGTTGATAAGGCTTGTAAATCACGGATTTTATCATGCTGAAAAAATCACACGTATTTTAGCAAATTCGATGGAAGAAAAAACACCATCTAAAGAAAGTATGTTTAAAAATAATGAGCTTGTATTTATGCGTTTGGCATGTTCAGAACTCACTTATAAAGAGATCGCTGAGAAAATGTATTTAAGTCCCAAAACGATTGATGGCTACAGAGACAATTTGTTTACAAAATTGGAAGTGCGAAACAGGGTAGGGTTGGTTATGTATGCTATTAAAAATAACATTTTTATTCCTTAATAAAGCCGCTTTGTTGGCTATTTAATAGATAGATGATTTCAAAATTCGATGGGTATAAAATATTCGCTAACTTTGCAGTATGGAAGAAACAAACAGACAACGTAAGATAGCGGGTGTAATTCAGCGTGATTTAGTAGATGTTTTGCAACGTGCAGCTCAAGATGGTATGAGAGGTGTTATCATATCTGTATCAAAAGTATCTGTAACGGCTGATTTAGGAGTGGCAAAAGTTTATTTGAGTGTGTTTCCTTCTGAAAAAAGACAAGAAATTGTAGAAGGGATAAAGTCAAATACTTCGTTGATTCGTTATGAATTAGCTCAAAGAACTAAAAATCAATTAAGAAGGATGCCGGAATTGTTGTTTTTTGGTGATGATAGCTTAGATTATATTGAAGAGATTGATAAGTCCTTAAATGGAGGAGATGAAGACCCAATCAAAAACCCTGAGATTTTACCCAGACGCCAAAAACGATAAAGGTAAAGGATCAAAACTGTTTGCTTATAAGTAATTGAAATTTTCGTTATACATAGCCAAAAGGTACTTATTTTCAAAAAGTAGTACCAATGCAATTAATATCATCACTTTTATTGCCGCTTTTGGAGTGGTAGTAGGAGCAATGGCGTTGTTTGTTATTTTGTCAGGCTTTTCAGGCTTACGTACTTTTAGTGAATCACTTCTTCGTGTATCAGATCCTGATATAAAAATAGTTGCAACAAAAGGTAAAACATTTGAAAGTACTGGTGCAATCAAAAGTATACTTACTGGTAATTATGCGATAAAAGCTTTTTCAAATGTGCTAGAAGAAAGGGTGTACCTTAAGTTTAAAGACAAAAATCACATCGCTTATATAAAAGGAGTGACCAGTAACTATAATCAAATAGTACCTATTGACTCTTCGATGAGTGTAGGTAAGTGGTTGGATAGTGCTTATCGAAATACAGCAGTTGTAGGTTATGGTATTTCCTATAAATTATCACTAGGAGCCTACAATTTTGTGGATAATCTTCAAATTTATGTGCCAAAACCAGGTAAAGGGTTTATAATTAATCCTAATAAAGCATTTAAGTCTATTGATGCACAGGTTGTTGGGGTTTATTACGGTTCAGAAGAATTTCAGAATAAATATGTTTTTACAGATATTTCTTTAGCTAGAAACTTATTAAGTTTAGACGATCATGTTGTTTCGGGTATTGAGATTGCATTGAAAGACGATGTAGATAGTGATGAGGTAAGGGATAGCCTTCAGCGTGATTTAGGGAAAGGATTTGTAGTTAAAACTAAAAAACAACTGAATGAATTGTATTATAAGGTTGTTAATACAGAAAACTTTATTTCCTATTTGATTTTTACGCTAATTATAATTATTGCGTTATTTAATGTAATAGGATCTATAATTATGATGATTATAGATAAGAGAAAAAATCTGAAAACTCTTTTTAATTTAGGGTGTACATTAAAAGAGGTCAAGAAAATTTTTGTATATCAAGGCTTCTTACTTGTGTTGTTTGGGATGTGTGTCGGTGTCATTTTAGGAGTAATACTGATATACTTGCAAATGAGCTATGGTTTGTTAATGATAACAACTGACCTTCCTTATCCTGTTGAATTTAGATGGAGTAATTTATGTGTTGTTATGTTGACCATTGCTATCTTAGGTTTTATTGCTTCCAAAATAGCTAGCTCACGTATTTCTTCCGATTTTATTAATCAGTAGTAATTATCTCGTAAAATCTGTTCTGGTTTACTAGACACAAAACTTTTCTTTCACAAGCTCAAAGGTGTCAAAAACATCTTGGGGATCATCAGAAGTCACCATCTTTAGTCGGTATTCTTTAAAATGTGGAATTCCTTTAAAATAATTTGTATAGTGTCTTCTAGTTTCGACTACACCGAGGTGTTCTCCTTTCCAATCTATGGCCATTTCAAGGTGACGACGTGCCATTTCCGCCCTTTCAGCTATAGAAGGTTTTGGTAAGTGTTTACCTGTTTTAAAATAATGTTTTACTTCATTGAAAAACCAAGGATAACCGATAGATGCCCTGCCAATCATGCAACCGTCTAACCCGTATTGATCCCTCATTTCCATTGCTCGTTCAGGAGAATCTACGTCTCCGTTTCCAAAAACAGGAATGTGCATTCTTGGATTGTTTTTTACCTCGGCAATAGGTCTCCAATCCGCATTTCCTTTATACATCTGTGCTCGTGTTCTTCCATGGATAGCAATAGCTTTACAACCTACATCTTGAAGCCTTTCTGCAACTTCTACTATTTTTATAGAATCATGATCCCAGCCAAGGCGTGTTTTTACCGTGATAGGCAGTTTGGTATGATTAACCATTTCTTTGGTTAATTTTACCATTAGGTCTATATCTTTTAAAATACCCGCACCAGCACCTTTAGAAACTACCTTTTTTACAGGGCAACCAAAATTAATGTCAATAATATCGGGATTCGTTTTTTCGACAATTTCTACAGAACGAAGCATAGAATCCAAATTAGCACCGAATATTTGAATACCAACTGGGCGCTCTTTTTCATAAATGTCTAATTTCATTACACTTTTAGCTGCATCTCTAATCAAACCTTCTGAAGAAATAAATTCTGTGTATACTACATCTGCTCCGTTTTCTTTACATAAAGCTCTAAATGGAGGGTCACTAACATCTTCCATTGGCGCTAATAATAAAGGAAAGTCAGGTAGTTCTATGTTGTCTATTTTTACCACGGCCGAAAAAATTTTGACAAATTTAGCTTTTATTTTTTTAGGAAATAGAAAAAGTAAAGAGGAGTTCATTAACTTGTTATGGATGATTACCTTGTTTTGTGTTATATACTTCGTGGTTTATATAGAAAGATAGTGGGGTGATACGTACTCAAAACGTCGTAATTTTTACACGGGTTTAAGGTTATTTTTTTGATGTCTAATGTATTAGTTGTTTTTGTTTGCTTATGGTTTTAAATGGCTTATATTTGCTGGTCATCAGTTGATAGAAATAGGTACATGAAAAATATTAGAAATTTTTGCATTATTGCACATATTGACCATGGAAAGAGTACGTTAGCGGATCGTTTATTGGATTTTACACAAACGGTTACGGAGCGTGAAAAGCAAGATCAGTTATTGGATAATATGGATTTGGAGCGTGAACGTGGTATAACGATAAAGTCTCACGCTATTCAGATGGATTATGTACATGATGGAGAACCTTATATATTGAACTTAATTGATACCCCAGGACATGTTGATTTTTCGTATGAGGTATCTCGTTCAATAGCCGCATGTGAAGGAGCATTGTTGATAGTCGATGCTGCACAGAGTATTCAGGCACAAACCATTTCAAACCTATATTTGGCATTAGAAAATGATTTGGAGATTATTCCAGTTCTTAATAAAGTAGATTTACCAAGTGCCAACCCAGAAGAAGTAACAGATGATATTGTTGATCTGTTAGGTTGTAATCCAGAAGATGTTATTCCTGCTAGTGGGAAAACAGGATTTGGGGTAGATAATATTTTAGAAGCAATAATTAACCGTATACCTGCTCCGTCAGGAAACCCAGATGCACCTCTTAAAGCATTAATTTTTGATAGTGTTTATAATTCGTATCGCGGTATAGAAACCTACTTTAGGGTGATCGATGGTTCAATTAAAAAGAACCAAAAGATTAAGTTCATGGCTACTGGTAAAGAGTATTTTGCTGATGAAGTAGGTACCTTAAAGTTAAGTCAAGTACCCAAAAAAGAAATCAAAACAGGGGATGTAGGGTATTTAATAACAGGAATAAAAACAGCGAAAGAGGTAAAAGTAGGAGACACTATTACTGATTTTGCGAAACCTACAACGGATAATATTGAAGGGTTTGAAGATGTAAAACCGATGGTTTTTGCAGGGATTTATCCTGTAGACACTGAAGATTATGAAGAACTAAGAGCTTCCATGGAAAAGTTACAGTTAAATGATGCTTCTTTGGTGTTTCAACCCGAAAGTTCAGCTGCTTTAGGATTTGGTTTTCGATGTGGGTTTTTAGGAATGCTTCACATGGAAATCATTCAAGAACGCTTGGAAAGAGAGTTTAATATGACGGTCATTACAACCGTGCCCAACGTATCTTATCATGCTTTTACTAATAAAGAACCAGATGAGGTAATTATTGTAAACAATCCATCAGATTTACCTGATCCATCCAAATTGAATAGGGTAGAGGAGCCTTTTATCAAAGCATCAGTTATTACAAAATCTGATTTTGTAGGTCAAGTAATGAGTTTGTGTATTGAAAAAAGAGGGCAAATAATCAATCAAACGTATCTGACTCCCGAAAGAGTTGAATTGATTTTTGAGATGCCATTGGCAGAAATTGTATTTGATTTTTATGATCGTTTAAAAACAGTTTCGAAAGGATATGCTTCGTTTGATTACCATCCGATAGGACTGAAAAAGTCTAAATTAGTACGTGTGGATATGTTATTAAATGGGCAGTCAGTAGATGCGCTTTCTTCTCTATTACATGCAGATAATGCTTATACTATTGGAAAACGAATTTGTGAAAAGCTTAAAGAGTTGATACCGCGTCAGCAGTTTGATATTCCTATTCAGGCAGCTATTGGTGCGAAGATAATCGCTAGAGAAACTGTAAAAGCTTTGAGGAAAGATGTGACTGCAAAATGTTATGGAGGTGATATTTCTCGTAAGCGTAAACTATTAGAAAAGCAGAAAAAAGGTAAAAAGCGTATGCGTCAGGTGGGGAATGTAGAAATACCACAACAAGCGTTTATGGCGGTGTTGAAATTAAATGACTAATTAATATATACAGTAAAAAAGACTTGGAAAACTCCAAGTCTTTTTTATTGTATCAATATCTATAATAATTTTAGTCTCTATTGTTTGCCATGAGTCTAAGAACCCAATAAGCTAACATGGCTAATGACCCTAATGCAGCAACCAAATAAGTTCTCGCAGCCCATTTTAATGCATCTTTAGAACCCGCTAATTCTTCACGAGTAACAATATGTTTGTTCTCAAGCCAAGCCAATGCTCTGTTACTAGCATCGTATTCTACGGGCAAAGTAATAAAGCTGAATAAGGTTCCCATAGCCATAAGCACAACACCGAAAGCAAGTACCCAATATCCCATACTAGAAGTAGCGCCAAGAATAAGTCCACCCATGATTAGGTATTGAGAAAATTGAGAAGAAATATTTACCATAGGGACAAGACTAGAGCGCATTTCTAACCATTTATAGGCGCGCGCATGTTGTACAGCATGTCCTACTTCATGAGCTGCAACGGCGGCAGCGGCGGCATTTCTTTCGTTATATACACCTTCACTTAAGTTTACAGTTTTGTTTTTAGGGTTGTAATGATCTGTTAACATTCCTGGTGTAGAAATAACACGAACGTCACTAATACCATGATCACGTAACATTTTTTCCGCAATTTCAGCGCCACTCATGCCGTTTCTTAGGTGTAATTTGGAGTATTTTTTAAACTTCCGTTTCAGGGTATTACTGATTAACCAACTGACCAGCGTAAAAACCCCAATAACTATATAATATTCTAAACTCATAATTTTGCTTTTTTTCTATTTAATTCTTTTTAAGTTAATAAATTTACCACATAAATTATTCCATAAAATAACAACCTATAATTTTATGTCAAAATGACAAAAAAACCAAAAATACTTATAATTTATACTGGGGGAACCATTGGTATGGTAAAAGATTATAAAACAGGTGCTTTAAGAGCTTTTGATTTTAGTCAAATTTCGAAAAAAATACCTGAATTACAACAATTGCACTGTGATATTAAAACGATTTCGTTTGACGATCCGATAGATTCATCTAATATGAATGTAGATTGTTATATTGAAATTGCAGAAATAATAGCTAAAAATTATAAAAATTTTGACGGCTTTGTTGTTTTAACGGGGTCGGATACGATGTCTTATGTGTCATCTGCTATTAGTTTCATGTTTGAAAACTTACAAAAGCCTGTAATTTTTACGGGGTCACAGTTGCCTATTGGAGATTTAAGAACCGATGCAAAAGAAAATCTCATTACTTCTATTCAAATAGCATCGACACAAGAAGCAGGAGAACCCGTACTTCAGGAAGTAGGATTGTATTTTGAATACAAGTTATACAGGGCTAATAGAACAACAAAAATTAGTGCAGAACAATTTGAAGCTTTTTCCTCTATGAATTATCCTCCCTTGGTAGAAAGTGGTGTTCATTTGAATTTTAATTATCCGCTATTATTACGCTCAAAGAACAAAGAAGAGAAACTGATTTTTAGAAAAAAGTTAAATAATAACATTGCCATATTGAAGCTCTTTCCGGGTATAACGGAAGCAGTAGTTCGTAGTTATATACACATAAAGGGGTTACAAGGGGTGATTTTAGAAGCTTATGGAGCAGGTAATGCCCCGACAGAGCCTTGGTTTTTAAAATTGTTACAAGAGTTTATTGATAATGATATTTATATAGTAAACGTAACACAATGTGTTGGAGGAAGTGTTATTTTAGGACATTACGAAACTAGTGCGAATTTAAAAGCGCTTGGGGTCATTGATGGAAAAGATATAACTACAGAGACAGCTTTAGCAAAAATGATGTATTTGTTAGGAGAAAACCTGTCCAAAGAAGACTTTAAGAAGTATTTTGAAACCTCACTTCGAGGAGAAATTAGTGAATAATTTATAGAGGTGTTAAGTATTGTGTTATAAAATGTTGATAACCTTATTAAAAATGATCTTAAAAATGTTAATAGATAAAAGCGTTAATTTGTTTTTAAGAACCAACATTTTTTCGTTACTTGCCATTCCGAAAATAAAAAATGTGATAAGTACATAAAAACTCACATAATTTGGGTTTTATTATTAAAAGTATAGTAAAATTTTAAAATCGTAGTAAAATTTGTATTTTTAACCCGTTAACTATTCAAAATTAATTATAACAAAATGAAAAAAGTAGTAAATATCCTAACTATAGCAGGATTTATGTTTTTGGGAGCTATTCAATCAACTTACGCTCAAGAGGCGGTGGAGAAAACTTTTCACCAAGAGCTAAAACAACGTTTTATTGAAGGGGGACCAGGATTTATGGGGATTGTATTAGTGGCTTTAATTTTAGGTTTAGCTATCGCGATTGAGAGAATCATCTATTTAAACATGGCGACAACTAATACTAAAAAATTAGTAGCTAATGTTGATGAGGCATTGAGTTCAGGAGGAGTTGAAGCAGCTAAAGAAGTATGTAGAAATACTAAAGGCCCTGTAGCTTCTATCTTTTATCAAGGTTTAGAAAGAGCAGACGAAGGTTTGGATGCAGCTGAAAAAGCAGTAGTAGGATATGGTGGTGTTCAGATGGGATTATTAGAAAAGAATATTTCATGGATTTCATTATTTATCGCATTAGCACCGATGTTAGGGTTTATGGGAACCGTAATCGGTATGATTGGAGCGTTTGATGCAATCGCAGTAGCTAATGATATCTCTCCAGCAGTAGTAGCAGGTGGTATTAAAGTAGCACTTTTAACAACGGTATTTGGTTTAGTTGTAGCGATTATCTTACAAATTTTCTATAACTATATTATTTCTAAAGTAGATAGTATCGTTAACAACATGGAAGATGCTTCTATTTCATTAATAGACTTATTAGCTAAGTATAAAAAATAGAAAAAGAAACATGAAAGATAATAAGATAACAAAACTTTTACCACTGTTAATAGCCGTTATTGGTGTGATAGGTATTATCCTATTCGCTAGAGTTATTTCAGCTGGTGAACAGGTAGAAACGGATGTAGCTGTTCAGAACAGCGTAGTATCTCCGTTGGTAAGTTTTTCGTATTACTTGTTAGTAATCGTAGTGATAGTATCTGTGATATTGTCTTTGTTAGGATTGTTTAAGAATCCAGCAGCATTAAAGAAAACCTTAATAGGTTTGGCAGTTTTAGGTGTATTATTAGCTATTTCTTATTTTACAGCTTCTGATGCTGCAGTGTACGATGCACAAGGAACTATGTTGAAAGATGGTGCAGCAGGTTCTGTATCTAAATGGGTAGGAGCTGGTATCACCTATAGTTTAATATTAGGTGCTGTAGGCTTTTTCTTCTTTGTATTTGACTTATTAAAAGGATTAATTAAATCATAGATAATTATGGCAAGAAGAGAAAACCCAGAAATTAATGCAGGTTCGATGGCAGATATTGCCTTCTTGCTACTTATCTTTTTCCTTGTAACAACTACTATGGATGTGGATTCAGGAGTTTCTAAGAAGTTAGCTGAAAAGACCGAAATCCAGCCAGAGGTAATTAAAAAAGAGAAAAACATCTTTGAGGTAAGTATCAACCGTAATAACCAACTTTTTGTTGAAGGGGAGATTATGGAGTTGGAACAACTTAAAGATGCAGCAGTTAAGTTTTTAGATAATGGAGGAGGTTTAGGTAATCCTCCTGAAGGTCAAGAAGAAGGGAAACCTTGTGATTACTGTAAGGGAGAAAAAGATCCAACTTCATCTGATCATCCAAACAAGGCTGTGATTTCTGTAGAAAGTGATAGAGGTACTGAGTACGGTACGTATGTCGCTGTTCAAAACGAGTTGTTAAGAGCTTACACAGAATTACGTAACAGGTTATGCCAAGAAAAATACGGTATGAGCTTTATAGAATTAGAAGAAGCTTTTAAAGCAAGTAACAGAAAAGATGAGGATTTAAAGAAAAAAGTAAAAGATATTAAAGAGAGTTATCCACAAGTAATATCTGATACGGATCCAACAAATGTTCAATAATAATTAAAAACAAGTAATATGTCTAAGTTTAAAAAGAAGAAAAAAGGATTGCCAGCATTGTCAACCGCATCTTTACCAGATATTGTTTTTATGTTATTATTCTTCTTCATGGTAACGACTACAATGAGAGAAACCGATTTGTTAATCGATTCACCTCGTTTACCAAGTGCCACTGAAGTTAAAAAGTTAGAACGTAAAAGTTTGGTGAGTACTATTTATGTAGGTAAAGCAAAAGATGCAAAGTACGGTAAAGGTTATGACCGTATTCAGCTTAATGATAAAATAGCTACGCCTGATGATGTACCTGCTTTTATCTTCAAAGAACGTGAAAATGTGTCTGAAGCTGAAATACCTTTTATGACTACATCTATAAAGGCTGATAAAGAATCTAGTGTAGGGACGCTAGCGGATATTCGAGAAAAGTTACGTGATGTAAATGCACTTAAATTAAGTTTATCAACACACAAGGGTAGTGCCATAAAAAAGTAATACTTTTTTAAAAGGTATGAAAATATATACAAAGAAGTGTAATCTAGTTACTAAGATTACACTTTTTTTAATTAATTAAAGTTATAATAGAAATAAAAACTAGCTGTATAAATGAAAATAAAGCTATTACTTCTCTTTTTTTTCGTAGCTGTAAATGTGTTTTCTCAGCGAGATTCCCTAGAGGTAGGAGATCGATATTTGGAAGATCAGTTATACATAAATGTTAGTTATAATCTATTTGGTAATAAATCTAATAACAAACTTGGTACTGGTTTTTCATATGGGTTTTCAGCAGGGTATATAAAAGATATCCCTTTACAACGTAATGGAAGGTTTGCTATAGGTCTCGGTGTAGGTTATAGTTACGATTCGTTTATACACGAATTCTTAATTAAAGAGGAAAACGGCATACATACATTTACTATTGATTCAGAAAAAAATAACTCCTTTAGGCTTCACAATTTAGAGTTTCCAATACAAATTCGGTTTCGAACTTCTGATGTCAATAAATATTCTTTTTGGAGGATTTATTCTGGGATAACGCTTGCTCATTATTTAATGAATAAATATGCTGGTCCAACTACTACTATCTATAATTTACCTGAATTTAATAGCTGGCAAACTGCAATAACACTTTCCGTCGGGTATGGTACTTTTAATTTCTATGCTTACTACAGTATTACGCCATTATTTGATCAAACAACGGTTAATGCAAATATTATTAAGTTAGGGTTAAGCTTCTATCTGTTATAGGATGTAATAGGCTATAAATTGCGTCAAAAAGCCAATAAAAAAACCAATATATACTTCTTTGGATGTGTGTGCTTTTAAGTAAAGTCGAGAAGAAGCTAAAAGTCCTGCTAAAAGCATAAAAATAATCACCACAGGTGTAGTGTTTATCTGATATATCTGTTGAAATATTAAAAAATAGGCAATAGCTCCTCCAATGGAAAGCATATGAAGACTAGATTTTATTTTAAAAAAGAATAAAAAATAGATGATTACAAGCCCTAAAACTACGCCATAAAACAAATAGCTTAAGTCAGCGACTATAGTTAGTTTTTGAAATTGTAGATGCAATATATATAACAGTGACATCATAAAGAACAACGGTATTTTTCGTTCTTCGATACTATGTACTTGAAAAGACTTGATATAGCCAATAGCTTTTAGAAATACCAATAGTATTAGGGGTATAATATAGGTTGCTGTAAAAACAATACCAAAAGTTACAAATAATTGCTGTTTACTTAAGCGTATTGGTAAAAAAAATAAATATATAAGTACACCAATAGTTGGCATTACAACAGGGTGTAAGAGGGTCGATATTAACTTATGCCAGCGCATTAAATTTGTTTTCTTAATCGAGCTACAGGGATTTCTAGCTGCTCTCTATATTTTGATACGGTTCTTCTTGCTATAGGATATCCTTTTTCTTTTAGTATTTTAGATAGCTTTTCATCTGTAAGAGGCTTACGTTTGTCTTCGTCAGCGATTACATTTTCTAATATCTTTTTAATTTCTCGAGTAGAGACATCTTCTCCCTGATTGTTTTTCATAGATTCAGAGAACAGTACTTTTATTAATTTTGTGCCATAAGGTGTAGAAACGTATTTACTATTGGCAACTCTTGATACTGTTGAGACATCCATTTCAATTTTATCAGCCACATCTTTTAAGATCATGGGCTTCAATTTTCGCTCATCACCTGTTAAAAAATATTCTTCTTGATATTCCATGATTGCACTCATGGTGATTAATAAGGTTTGTTGTCGTTGTTTAATTGCATCAATAAACCATTTTGCCGCATCAAGCTTTTGTTTTATAAATAAAACAGCATCTTTTTGGGCTTTACTTTTGTCTTTAGCATCCTGATATCCTCTCAGCATATCGTTATATTCTCTTGAAATATGCAATTCAGGGGCATTTCTTGAATTTAAGGTCAGATCCAATACTCCATCTATTATTCTTATGGTAAAATCAGGTACGATTTGTTCCGCTATTTTATTATTTCCAGCATAAGAGCTCCCAGGTTTTGGGTTTAATTTTTCTATTTCAGATATCGCGCCTTTTAACGTTTCTTCCGTAATTGAAAATTTGTCTATTAGTTTTTTGTAGTGTTTTTTTACAAAATGGTCGAAGGCATCTTCAAGTATCGAAATAGCAAGGACCCTCTCTTCGTTCTCCGTTTTGGCTTTTAGTTGAATAACCAAGCACTCTTTAAGGTTTAAGGCGCCCACACCAATTGGGTCGAGGTTTTGGACAATTTTTCTTAAAATCTCAACTACTTTTTCTTCTGTTGTATATACATTTTGTGTGAAGGCTAAATCATCTACAATATCAATAATATCCCTTCTTATATAACCACTATCGTCAATACTACCAACTAAAAATTCAGCAATAATCTTATCTTCTTCATTAATTCTATAGGTATTCAATTGGTTTTTTAGGTATTGGTGAAAAGTAGTACCTGCTGCATAGGGAACTTCTTTTTCGTCTTCTGAAGAATAATTACTTACTTGCGTTTTATAACTAGGGTAATCATCATCACTTAAATAGTCATCAATATTGATGTCTTGATTTTCAGTATTCTCATTTCCTGCGTCATAATCATTATCATTAGCTAATGTATCATCAAAAGTATCTACTTCTTCTTTACCAGTATTTAAGGCAGGGTTTTCTTCAATTTCCTGTTTTAATCGCTCTTCAAAAGCTTGTGTAGGCAATTGAATAAGTTTCATCAACTGTATTTGTTGAGGAGATAACTTTTGTAATAATTTTTGATGTAAACCTTGTTTAAGCATATATACAAAGATATAAATTAAGGGAAAATAAAATCGCCATTCTAATTTAGAACGGCGATAAGTTATGAAAGTTTTAATAAATTTTAAAATTCTGCGTTTTGTGGTGTCCTAGGAAAAGGAATTACATCTCTAATATTACTCATTCCAGTAACGAATAAAACCAAGCGTTCAAATCCTAATCCAAATCCAGAATGGACAGCCGTTCCAAATTTTCTAGTATCAAGATACCACCATAATTCTTTCTCTTCTATTCCAAGAGCGGTCATTTTCTCTTTTAAGACCTCCAAACGCTCTTCTCTTTGAGAACCTCCTACCATTTCTCCGATACCTGGAAATAAAACATCCATTGCACGAACGGTTTTTCCATCTTCATTTAAGCGCATATAAAATGCTTTGATGCTAGCAGGATAGTCAAATAGTATTACAGGGCATTTGAAATGTTTTTCAACTAGATAACGTTCATGCTCTGATTGTAGATCTGCACCCCACTCTTCAATTGGAAACTGGAATTTTTTCTTTTTATTAGGTTTAGAATTGCGTAGAATTTCAATAGCTTCAGTATAAGAAACTCTTTTGAAATTATTATCAACAACAAAACGAAGTCTTTCAAGTAATGACATATCACTTCTTTGTGCCTGTGGTTTTGTTTTCTCTTCTTGTGCTAATCTGTTGTCTAGAAACTGTAAATCATCTTGACAATTTTCTAAAACATACCCCAATACAGATTTTATAAAATCTTCAGATAAATCCATATTGGCATCTAGATCATTAAAAGCAACCTCAGGTTCAATCATCCAGAATTCAGCCAAATGTCTAGTAGTATTTGAGTTTTCAGCTCTAAAAGTAGGTCCAAAAGTATATACCTTACCTAATGCCATAGCATAGGTTTCTGCTTCTAATTGTCCTGATACGGTTAAATTGGTTTCTTTACCGAAAAAATCCTGACTATAATCGATCGTTCCATCTTCAGTGACAGGAGCTTTATTTGCTTCAAAATTAGTAACCTTAAACATTTCACCAGCACCTTCAGCATCAGAACCTGTAATTATAGGTGTGTTTACATAGTAAAAACCGTTTTGTTGAAAGTATTGGTGAACAGCAAACGATAAAGCTGATCGTAAACGCATAACGGCACTAAAAGTATTTGTTCTTACACGTAAATGCGCATTTTCACGTAAAAATTCGAAACTATGTTTTTTGGGTTGAATAGGATATTCATCAGGATTAGAGTCTCCTAAAACATCAATATCAGTTACATTAATTTCTACTTTTTGCCCTTTACCTTGACTTTCAGTTAAGGTACCTATTATACTCAATGCTGCTCCAGTAGTAATACGTTTTAATAAATCTTCATCAGTATTCTCGAAGTCAACTACACATTGAATATTATTTATTGTAGAACCATCATTTAAAGCAATAAAACGATTGCTCCTAAAAGTTCTAACCCATCCTTTTACATGTACTTCTTGTAAAAAATTATCTGACTGTAATAGTTCTTTTACGCTACTTCTGTTCATTATTTTTTGTAATATTCTTGAATAAAAACACGCAAAGATACTTTTTTGATACTAAATGAACAATGTTAACAGTACTTTATAATTATGATGGACTTATTTATCTTCTTTTGGTGGTAATATTTTAAAGTTAGTTTCTTTTAATACTTTTTTATTGGCTATCTTTTTTTCAAAGGAGAGTAGCAATGAAGGAAGTAATACCAAGTTTGATATCATCGCTAACAAAAGGGTAACGGATACCAAGCCACCCAGTGCAATGGTGCCTCCAAAACTCGAAATTGTAAAGACTAAAAAGCCAAAGAATAATACAATTGAAGTGTAAAACATACTGACTCCAGTTTCTTTAAGCGCAGCATATACAGCAGGTTTTATTTTCCAATTATTGGCTAAAAGTTCTTGGCGGTATTTTGCTAAAAAGTGTATGGTGTCATCTACAGAAATTCCGAATGCAATACTAAAAACTAATATTGTAGAAGGTTTTATTGGAATATCAAAAAAGCCCATCAACCCTGCTGTAATTAATAGAGGAAGCATGTTAGGAATTAAGGATATTAAAATCATCTGAGGTGATCTAAACATCCAAGCCATGAATACAGATATTAATAAAATGGCAAGTGATAAAGAGATGACAAGGTTTTTGATTAGGTAGTTTGTCCCTTTTAAAAACACTAAAGCTTTACCAGTCAAAGAAACATTGAACTTTTCTTTTGGAAATTGACGTTTGATGACGGCTTGTAATCGATCTTGAATAATATCCATTTTCTCTGTGCCGATGTCCTTCATAAAGGTAGTTATTCGAACATACCTACCTGTCGAATCTACGAAGTTCTTAAGCATTCCAGTATTATTACTAGAGTTCTTTGTATAGGCAAAAATATAATTCTTTTCCTGTGAAGTAGGTAATTGGTAGTATTTTGGATTTCCTTTATAGTAGGCTTGTTTCGAATACTTAACTAAATTGGTTATTGAAATCGGTTTCGATAACTCAGGAAAAGTTTCTATGGTTTCGTTTAATTTTTCAATTCTTTTAAGCGTCGAAAGTTTTAATACCCCTTTTTCTTTTTTGGTATCGATAAGGATTTCTAACGGCATAATACCACCAAACTCTTTTTCAAAGAATTTAATGTCTTTATAAAACTGTTTTCCTTTGGGCATGTCTTCTATCAAACTTCCAGAAACACGTATTTGATATAGTCCAATCATACTAAGAATGATAACGACTACAGTTGTAATATACACGGTAATACGGTGCGATTTAACAGCATGTTCCATCCAATTAACGACATTTTCTACCCATCTTTTTTCCAAATGCCCTAAGTGTTTTTTCTCAGGTAGAGGCATAAAGCTATATATAATCGGAATGATCAATAGTGCAATGATAAAAATACTAATGATGTTTACAGAAGCTAAAATTCCGAATTCACGTAATAGTTTACTTTTTACAAAAACAAAAGTCGCAAACCCAGAAGCTGTAGTAATGTTGGTCATTAAAGTCGCATTACCAATTTTTGAAATTACACGTTGTAATGATTTGGCTTGATTTCCGTGTTTTTTTATTTCTTGCTGGTATTTATTGATAAGGAAAACAGCATTAGGTACCCCAATTACGATTATTAATGGTGGAATTAAAGCGGAAAGGATCGTGATTTCATAGCGGAACCATCCTATAAATCCAAATGCCCAAACAACACCAATACCAACGACAGCTAATGTTATGAATGTAGCCCTGAATGATCGAAAGAAAAAGAAAAATATTAAAGCGGTAATAAGAAGAGCACCAGCGACAAAAATCCCCATTTCATTGGTGATATTCATCGAGTTTAGGGTTCTTATATAAGGCATCCCAGATACCCGAACATTAATGTTATGTTGTTTGTTAAATGCTTTTATTTTAGGTTCTAAAATATCTAATATAAAATTTGCCCTAGCTGGCGTGTTTATAATATCTTTCTTTAAATAAATGGCTGTTTGTAATACGCCTTTGTCGTTATATAATAAGTTTTCGTAAAAAGGAAGTTTTTCGAATAGCTGTTCTTTAATAGCAACAATCTCTTTTTCGTCTTTAGGTGGTTTTTTAAATAGAGGTTCTACAATGAATTTCCGCTTTTTTCTATCTGCCTTTAATTTTTGTACATCGGCAATAGATACGGTAAAATCAACTTGTGAAGCACTATCTAATGATTTAGTTAATTGATTCCATGCATTAAATTTGGGTAGAGAAAAGATGGTACTATCCTTCACACCAAGTATAATTAGATTGCCTTCTTCGCCAAAAATTTCTAAAAATTTATTATATTCAATATTGGCTTCATGGTCTGAAGGAAGAAGATTTGCCTCTGTATAGGAAAATCGCATATACTTAGTTTGGGTGACTAATAAGCCAGTAATAACAGCGATAAGAACTAAAACTAGGTAACGGCCTCTGAGAACTAGGCCTGCGATTTTTGTCCAAATAGTCATCCAAAAAAATTTTTGCAAAGGTAGGTAAATGAGTCAAATAATAAGAAAAAAAAGAGTGTTTAAAAACACTCTTTTGGAAGTATATAACGATTATAAATTATACGGTCATTATTTCTTTTTCTTTTACAGCTAGTTTTTCCTCAATCTTTTTTACATAGTGATCTGTCAATGTTTGAATATCTGCTTCAGCATTTTTTTTCATATCATCAGAAACCTCTGTTTTTTTAATATCATTGTTGGCTTCTTTACGGGCATTTCGAACCCCTACCTTAGCATGTTCTGCTTCTGCTTTCGACTGTTTAACTAAGTCTTTACGTCTCTCTTCTGTTAAGGGAGGTACATTGATTATGATGTTTTCTCCATTATTCATTGGATTGAAGCCAATATTTGCAAGCATGATAGCCTTTTCTATTTCTTGTAACATGTTCTTTTCCCAAGGTTGAATAGAAATAGTTCTTGCATCAGGAGTATTAACATTTGCAACTTGACTAAGAGGAGTTGAAGAACCGTAGTAATCCACATTTACATTGGTTAACATAGCTGGAGACGCTTTACCAGCTCTAATGCTTCTCAATTCTTTTACTAGGTGATCTATTGCTTTTGTCATTGCCTTTTTGGCAGTATCTATAATAAAATCAATCTCTTCGTTCATTTTATATGTATTTAAAGACCTCTTAACTATTTGTTAGAAGTGTTTTTCTATTGATTGTCTACGACAGTTCCAATTTGTTCTCCAGAAATCAATTTCAATAAATTTCCTTTAGTGTTCATATCAAACACAATAATTGGAAGCTTGTTCTCTTCACTTAGGGTAAAAGCAGTCATGTCCATTACCTTTAGTCCTTTGTCTATAACGTCCTTAAAGGTAATATTATTAAATTTAACCGCGTCTTTATTTTTTTCAGGATCAGCGGTATAAATTCCGTCAACACGCGTCCCTTTTAATATCGCATCCGCATTGATTTCGATGGCTCTTAAAACAGCCGCTGTGTCAGTTGTGAAATAAGGGTTCCCTGTACCTGCACCAAATATTACGACACGTCCTTTTTCTAAATGACGATTTGCTCTTCTTTTGATATACGGTTCTGCTATTTCTTTTATTTCAATAGCTGTTTGAAGTCTGGTTTGTACTCCTTCGTCTTCTAAGGCACTTTGTAAAGCAAGTCCATTGATACAAGTTGCTAACATACCCATGTGATCGCCTTGTACTCTGTCCATACCGTTAAGTTCACCAGCAACCCCTCTAAATATGTTACCTCCACCGATAACAATGGCTACTTCGATGCCTTTTTCTACTACATGTTTAATTTCTTCCGCGTATTCTTTAAGTCTTTCAGGGTCAATGCCATATTGGCGTTTTCCCATTAACGCTTCACCACTCAGTTTTAAAAGAATTCTCTTGTAATGCATAGTCTTATTGAAAGTTGAGCAAAATTAATAATTTTTTTTGATTATACTTTTCCATCTACAAAAAAACCATCCTATTGGATGGTTTAATTTGTGCTATGAAAAGTAAGTTTTACCCTAAAGTAACTCTTACGAAACTTTTAACTTCTACTTCACCATAAGACTGAACATATTCTGCAACAGTTTTCTTTTCGTCTTTGATGAATTTTTGATCTAATAACGCTTGTTCTTGATCTAATGTAGTATTGTCAGAAATAAACCTTTCCATTTTACCTGGTAAGATTTTATCCCAAATCTTTTCTGGTTTTCCTTCAGATTTTAATTGCTCTTTGGCAGCTTCTTCAGCTTTAGCTAAAGCTTCATCAGTCAACTGTAATCTAGATACGAATTGAGGAACATTTTTTAAGGTTTTACCTAAACGAACCAATTCTTCATTGTCTTTTACAATCGCAGCAATACGAGCTTCTGTTTCAGAAGCAACATAAGCAGGGTCAAAATCTTTATAAGATAAAGTTGTTGCGCCCATTGAAGCAGCTTGCATCGCTAAATCTTTAGTTAAAACATCTGCTTTGTTAACAGCTGATGTCAAACCAACGATAGCAGCAATTTTACCAACATGTGTATACGCTCCAACATAAGGTGCTTCTACTCTTTCAAAAGAAGTAATGTCGATTTTTTCTCCGATAACTCCTGTTTGCTCGATTAATTTTTCAGCAACAGTAATACCTCCAAAATCAGCCGCTAAAAATTCTTCTTTAGTTTTACAGTTAAAAGCTATATCAACAAATTCAGAAGCCAATTGCTTGTAAGATTCGTTTTTGGCAACGAAGTCTGTTTCACAAGCTAATACAATTGCAACACCAAAAGTGTTATCTTCACTAATTTTTGTAATAGCTACACCTTCAGTAGACTCACGATCTGCTCTTTTAGCAGCGATTTTTTGTCCTTTTTTACGTAAAATTTCAATAGCTTTATCGAAATCACCTTCAGACTCTACCAATGCTTTCTTACAATCCATCATTCCAGCTCCGGTAGTCTCTCTTAATTTTTTTACGTCTGCAGCGCTTATTTTTACTGACATTTCTATCGTAGTTTTTTAATGGTAAATATTATTGTTTATAAGGTATAAAAACCAAAGGTTTCAATTATTTTGAAACCTTTGTATATTCTTTATTTAGCTTCTTCTTTAGCTACTGGAGCTTCAGTGTTAGCTTCCTTTTCAGCTTTTGCTCTTTCTTTGTCTGCTTTTCTTTCAGCCAAACCTTCAGCAATAGCATCTGTTACGTGAGATAATACTTTGTCAATTGACTTTGAAGCATCATCGTTTGCAGGGATCACAAAGTCGATAGGTCTTGGATCTGAATTGGTATCTACCATAGCAAAAATTGGAATGTTTAATTTTTGCGCTTCAGCAACAGCGATGTGCTCTTTTTTAACGTCAATAACAAATAATGCTCCTGGTAAACGTGTCATGTCAGAAATTGAACCTAAGTTCTTTTCTAATTTTTCACGTTGACGGTTGATTTGTAACTTTTCTCTTTTAGATAAAGCATCAAAAGAACCATCTTGTTTCATTCTATCAATGGCTGCCATTTTCTTAACAGCTTTTCTGATAGTAACAAAGTTCGTTAACATACCCCCTGGCCATCTTTCAGTGATGTAAGGCATGTTTACTGATTTTGCTTTTTCAGCAACGATGTCTTTTGCTTGCTTTTTAGTAGCTACAAATAATATTTTGCGTCCTGAGTTTGCTATCTTTTGCAAAGCTTTAGTAGCTTCTTCAATTTTAGCAGCTGTTTTATACAAATCGATGATGTGAACACCGTTACGTTCTGTATAAATATAAGGAGCCATATTAGGGTTCCACTTTCTAGTTAAGTGACCGAAGTGTACTCCGTTTTCTAATAATTCTTGAATGTTTGCCATTTTAATAAATGTGTTTACGTTCTGTTTTCACAATATTTCAGTAGGTGTTTTACATCTGAAATATTTAGATACTAAACTTGTTAATAAATATTTTAATATAAAAATTCCAAATTTTCCAAAAGGATTAACGCTTAGAGAACTGGAATTTCTTACGTGCTTTCTTCTGACCGAATTTCTTACGCTCAACCATTCTTGAATCACGAGTAAGTAATCCTTCAGGTTTTAATACCGCTTTATTTTCTTCGTTGATGGTAACTAAAGCTCTTGTAATAGCCAAACGGATTGCTTCTGCTTGTCCTGTTACACCACCTCCATAAACATTTACTTTAATGTCGTAAGACTCTAGGTTCTCAGTTAACATTAAAGGTTGTTGTACTTTGTATTGTAAAGTAGGTGTGCTAAAGTAGTTTTTAAAATCTCTTTTGTTTACTGTGATATTTCCACTTCCTTGTGAAACATAAACACGAGCAACCGCTTTTTTTCTTCTACCGATTTTGTGTACTGTCTCCATTATTTAAGATCGTTAAGGTTAATAGTTTTAGGGTTTTGAGCATCCTGTTTGTGCTCTCCTCCTACATAAACATATAGGTTTCTGAATAATGCGCTACCTAATTTGTTTTTTGGTAACATTCCTTTTACTGCTTTTTCGATGATTCTTCTAGGATCTTTTTCGAATAATTCAGTGGCAGTAAGCGATCTTTGTCCACCAGGATATCCAGTGTGACGAATGTAAGACTTGTCAGTCCACTTTTTACCCGTCAAGTTGATCTTTTCTGCATTGATAATAATAACATTATCTCCACAATCAACATGAGGAGTGTAGTTTGTTTTGTGTTTACCTCTAATTAGCTTAGCTACTTTAGAAGCTAGACGACCCAAAGTTTGCCCGTCCGCATCAACTAAAACCCACTCTTTGTTTACTGTAGCTTTGTTAGCTGATACTGTTTTGTAACTTAATGTGCTCATAATTACACTATTAGTTTTTGTTAAATGATTATATTTATTTATCCTTAAAAAAGGACTGCAAATGTACAATTAATTATTTGGTTCACAAATTGTAGTAAGAGTTTAATTTATATCGTTTTTATGAAACCTTACTTTTACATCAAAAATGGAGTGTAAGAGTTAGTCAATGCTTTGTTTATGAGTTTTGTGTCCTGAAAGGTTAGGATGGGGGTAGTTTTGTTTTTATGACAAAAAAAAGCTGTCTGAGAAGACAGCCAATTATATATTTTAGTTGAATAACTTTGGTTTATTATTCTACTTTTTGATCAAGTAAATCAAAGAACTGGTTCAAACGTGGTAAAATGATGATTTTGGTACGTCTGTTTTTTGCTCTATTTTGTGGAGTGTCGTTCTTAACCAAAGGTAAAAAACTTCCTCTACCAGCAGCAATTAATCGTTCTGGAGCAACACTGTATTTGCTTTGTAACTCTCTAACAATAGCTGTAGATCTCTTTACACTTAAATCCCAATTATCTTTAATAGACGACTTACTACCCACTGGAGTATCATCAGTATGACCCTCAATCATTACATCCATTTCAGGTTGAGCGTTTACTACGGTCGCTACCTTTGCTAATACTTTAGATGCTTTATCACCTATAGTATAACTTCCACTTTTGAATAATAATTTATCAGAAATCGAGATAAACACAACCGTTTTTTCAACGTTTACTTCGATGTCTTGATCGTCAATACCTTGTTGTAATTCTTTTTTCAAGTGAAAAGCTACTACTAAATTCAAGGAATCCTTTCTTGTAGCAGCGGCTCTAATTTTATTGATATATTTATCTTTTTTACTTAATTGCGCTAAAGTTTCTTTAATGTTATCGTTAGCTCCTTGAGTTAGTACTGTTAAATCACCAACTCTTTTAAGTGTCTCACTTTTGTCTTTACGAAGTTCAGCTACATTCGATTCTAATAATTTAGATTTTTCTTCGTAACGTTCTTTTTCAACCAAACACTTTGTTAAATTAGTTTTAGTTGCAAGTAGTTCTTCTTTTGTTTTTTCATGTTTAGCCTTTATAGCTTCTAATTCTTTAGTTGAAGCACAAGAAAATAATATTCCTGAGACAGCTATTAATAATAAGGTTTTTTTCATACTTAATTAATTAATCCTAGATATAATTGTGTAGCAAATTTATGAAAAGTGCTGTATATAAAATACAATTAACATTCTTTTAATAGCGATTGGTTCTTTTTTAGGCGTTTTTTTGTGTCAAAGTCCTATTGTGATAGAAATGAGCTGATGTTGGGTAATAATAAAATGCGAAATACTACTTTTGTGAAAAATATATAGTCTGATAGTGGTGAAAAAAAATATATACAGTTTGGTAGTAATAGTAGTTTTTCTTTTAATTTCTTGTAACAAAGATCAAGGAGAAACATTGATTAAATCTCAAGGGAATATATTCGGAACGTATTACAATATTATATATGATAATGATAAAAATTATCAAAAATCCATTGATAGTTTATTTGGTGTCATAAATCAAGTTTTTTCAACATATAAGGATGATTCTGTCATTTCGAGAGTAAATAGAAGAGATACAACAGTAGTTGTTGATCGTATGTTTGAGGAAGCGTTTGAAAAGGCAAAACGCATATACAAAGAAACAGAGGGGTATTTTGATCCTACTATAGGGAAATTGATTAACGCGTATGGGTTTGGTTCAGGAAAAGAAAAGAAGAACCTTTCAGATGTGGAAGTTGAACGTCTTATGAAAGATGTGGGGTTTGATAAAGTGACTTTGAAAAATGGAAAAGTATTTATAGCAAGTGAAACTATCGAGTTTAACTTGAATGCTTTTGCTAAAGGATTTGGCATTGATATAATTGGTCGTTTTTTTGAAAGTAAAAACATAAAGAATTATTTGGTAGAAATAGGAGGAGAGATCAGGGCAAGAGGTAGAAAAAAAGGAAGCCCTTGGAAGGTAGCTATTGAAAAACCTAATGTAGATGGGACAAGATCATTTCATAAAATCATTGAGTTGACTGATGAATCCATGGCTACTTCTGGAAATTATCGAAAGTATAAAATAAATGAAAAAGGAAATAAGATAGTACATACTGTAAATCCTAAAACAGGTCTGGCTCAAGAAAGTAACTTGCTAAGTGTATCCGTAAGGATGCAAGGTGATTGTGCCGATGTTGACGCTTACGCTACAGCATTTTTAGCAATGGGTTTTGAAAAAACTACTGAATTTTTAAAAGAACACCCAAAATTAAAGGTTGTTTTATTGTATTCAGAAAAGGGGCAGGAAATTAAGGAGTTTTCGAACTAGTGTTTATGACAAACAGGAATTATCTCGCCTTGAGTTAGTGCATGTTTTTGAACTAGTTCACTTGCTATTTCTTTGGTGTAATCTACTTGTTCGACATTAAAACCAATAGTGCGTAACTTGTCAAAATAATCAAGTCCATATACCCTAACGTGGTCGTATTGTCCAAATATTTTGGCCCTTTCTTTTGGATCCGTAATACTATCGTCTTCAAAAGTAACAGTTCTAGTAAGGTCTTGTGGTATTTGAAAAATCCCATATCCTCCCGTTTTCATTACACGATATAATTCTTTCATGGCTTTAGTGTCATCAGGAATATGTTCTAATACATGATTGCAAAAAATAATATCGAATTCTTCTTCCTCAAAGGGGAGGTTACAAATATCCGCTTTTACATCTGCGATTGGAGACTCCAAGTCGGAAGTAATATATTCAAGGTTTTTTTGTTCTTTAAAAATACTCAGGAAACATTGTTCAGGAGCAATATGCAATACTTTTAGTTTTGTGCTACAAGAAAAAAAATTAGTTTCATTTTTTAAATAGAGCCATAATAATCGATGTCTTTCCAAGGATAGGGTAGAGGGAGAAAGGGCATTTTTACGTTGGTTCTCATATCCATAAGGAAGAAATTTTCTAAATGACTTTCCGTCTATAGGGTCTGTAAATTTTTTTCCTTTTAACCACCAAGTCAACAAAGGTCTAAACCAATAGCTTATTTTGATAAGTATTGGTCTAGGTATTGTGTTTAATATTATTTTAAAAAAAGACACTTTTACAATACTAAAGGTTGTTTTCTAAATTCATCTTCTTCATTACTTTGTATACCAAGCGCTTCGTATATATACTGGAAAGTAGAAAGTAATTCGGGTTTTCCATCCACGATAGCTACATCATGTTCAAAATGTGCACTAGGTTTGTTGTCGAGAGTAGTAATGGTCCAACCGTCTCTATGTTGTTTGATTTTATGCGTTCCCATGTTGGTCATAGGCTCAATCGCTACAACCATGCCTTCAACGAATTTTTTTCCTCTTCCTCTTCTTCCGTAATTTGGCATTTCTGGGTCTTCATGCATTTTTTTACCCAAACCATGACCTACTAACTCTCTAACGACACCATAACCATGATCTTCTGTGAATTTTTGAATGGCAAATCCAACATCACCGACACGGTTTCCAGCCTTGAATTCTCTAATTCCAACATATAAGCTCTCTTTTGTGATATCGAGTAATTTTTGGGTTTCAGGAAGGATTTCACCTACAGCAAAGGTGTATGCATGATCGCCATAAAATTCATTTTTCAATGCCCCACAATCGATAGAAAGAATATCTCCTTCTTCTAAGGGAGTATTATTTGGTATTCCGTGAACTACTTGAGAGTTTGGACTTACACAAAGTGTATTAGGAAAATCATATAAACCTAGAAACCCAGGAATAGCTCCATGGTCACGAATAAATTCCTCTGCTAATTTATCAAGTTGAAGGGTCGTTACTCCAGGCTTGACTTCCTTAGCTAACATCCCTAAGGTTTTTGAAACGATTAAAGCACTCTCGCGCATTATTTCTATTTCTTCTTTGTTTTTTGGCTTAATCATGCTGAAAATATTGAAGCGCAAATTTACAGTTATTTTTGATATGAGTGCTTGTAGTGCTGGCCAGAAACTATTTTTAATATATCAGCTTCTATAGTCGAATCATCATTAGGGTGTTCTACAAAGCGCCCAATTTCTTTTCCATTTTTATAAAAAATAAATGTTGGTACTCTGAGAAGGTTTATATTTTCCTCCAAACCTTGTACTTCTTTATTCCTATTTACAGCAGTTAGTTTTAGTTTTTTGAAGTTAAATTCCGCTGCTTCTAATAGTTTATAAAAACTGGGTATTTCTCGTTGACTATCGCCGCACCAAGTTCCCATAAAACCTTTTATTTTTACACCTTTAAGGTGTTTTTTAATTTCGGTAGCTACTTTTTGATCTACTTCATAATAGGTGTAAAAATCGTTAAACCACTCCTCTCCATAAGGGATTTGCTGAAAGTCTTTTTTTGTAACGACACCAATAAGATCACCCTGATCATTTTTAAGTGCAGCGATCCTTTTTGTTGCATTACAAGCTGTAAATAATGTAATAAGTATTACTAAAAATATTTTTTTCATTTGCTAATTGATTAAACAAGGGAATGCTGTGTCATTTCTTTGGGTTGCTCTATTCCCATAAGGTCTAAAATAGTCGGGGCTATGTCTCCTAATATACCATTTTTAATAGTAGTAAGTGAAGGGTCAATTAGAATCATTGGTACTGGGTTAGTGGTATGTGCTGTATGTGGTGAGCCATCTGGGTTTATCATGGTTTCACAATTTCCATGATCAGCAATTAGAATAGTAGTGTAGTCATTATCTAAGGCACTTTTTATAATATCTTTTACACAGTTGTCAACAGCTTCACAAGCCTTAACAGCAGCTTCAAAAACCCCTGTATGGCCTACCATATCTCCATTAGCAAAATTTAGACAAACAAAGTCTACCTCTTTTTTTTGTAATTCGGGTAGAATAGCATCTCTAATATCATAGGCACTCATTTCAGGTTGAAGGTCATAAGTGGCTACTTTAGGAGATGGGCACAATAACCTTTTTTCTCCTTCGAATTCTTGTTCTCTACCTCCAGAAAAAAAGAAAGTTACATGAGGGTATTTTTCAGTTTCTGCAATCCTAATTTGCTTTTTGCCTGCTTTCTCTAATACCTCTCCTAAGGTGTTTTCAATGTTTTTATTATCATATACAACTTTGATGCCTTTAAAAGAATCATCATAATTGGTCATGGTGACATAATATAGAGGTAGTTTGCTCATTTGGTATTCAGGAAAGTCTTGTTGAGATAGTGCTTGTGTTAATTGTCTACCTCTGTCAGTTCTGAAATTAAAAAATACAACAACGTCATCGGGTTTTATGGTGGTTTTTGGGTCTCCAGATTCGTTACTTATAATGATGGGTTTTATAAATTCATCAGTAATACCGTTATCATAATTTTCTTGAATACTTTCTTCAATATTATTCGAAATTTGTCCTTTTCCGTGTATTAATGCATCATAAGCAAGCTGTACTCTTTCCCATCTATTGTCTCGATCCATGGCATAATACCGTCCAGTTACTGAAGCCAATTCTCCTGTGGTATTGGATAGGTGTTCTTGAATGTCATTTATAAAAAACTTACCAGACTTAGGGTCACAATCACGACCATCTGTAAAGGCATGTAGGTAAACATTAGCAAGCTCATAGTCATCTGCCATACTAAGAAGTCCTTTCAAGTGGTTTATATGCGAATGAATACCGCCATTAGAAACTAAACCTAATAAATGTAGGTTTTTCCCTTGTTCTTTGGCGTAGGTGAAAGCATCAATTAAAGCTTGTTCTTGCGAAAGTGTTTTTTCTTCTATAGCCTTGTTGATTTTGGCTAAATTTTGGTAAATAATTCTACCTGCTCCTAAATTAATATGGCCCACTTCAGAGTTTCCCATCTGTCCTTCTGGTAGTCCTACATGTTCTCCGTCCGTTCTTAATTCAGCATTAGGAAAGTCTTTATACAGTGAATTTATATAAGGTGTTTTAGCATTGTATATAGCCGAAGCTTTAGGATCTTGGGTTATTCCCCATCCGTCCAAGATCATTAAGATTACTTTTTTATTCATTCTTCCAAATTAATTCGTAAAAATAATAAAGATTTTTGGGGAATAGTTAAAAAAACACGAAACCGATTAAGAAGGGGGTGAATGCTTTAGGCTAGGTGTTCAGGTCATCAAGAAATACTAAGTAGGTATTCTTTTAAATCTATCCGTTCTCCTAAATTCATTTTTTTCTTAATTCGATATCTAGCTGTTTGTACGGAACGTGGATCTACATGTAAAATATTAGCAATTTCTTTAGTTTGTAAGTGTAACTTTATAAAAATACAGTGTCTAAGTTCTATCTCAGTTAATGCAGGGTAGCGTGAGTTTAACTTGTCTAAATATCCAGAATTTAATGCATTAAAATGATTTTTCAAACTTAACCAATTTTCGGTAGTATTGATGTTTTTTTCTAAGGTGTTAATTGTGTTAATTAATTCAGTTTTGATTTCGGATATTTTATGTTTTTTTAGGCTCTTTTCAATCCTTTTTTTTACTTCTTTCAATAGTAGTTTATTGTTAATGGTGTTTAAAGATATATCCATTATTTCAGCATCTTTAGATTGTGTTTGGTTTATAAGTTGATGTTTGTTTTTGTAGGATTTTTTTAATTTTTTTTGATAGATGCTTATTTTGTAAAGAAGAACTATGCAAAAACTAACTAAAACAAGGGTGATGAATATAAAATAATGATGACTATTGTTAGTAGATTGCTCTATTAGATTGTGTTTTATTTTAGTCTTTTCGAGCTTTTGTTTCAGAAGTAAGTTGTCAAGTTTTAGTTGTAAGTTTTTATCGTGAGCTGTGTTTTTTTGTACAAGTATTGGAAGAATATCTGGAGAGTTATGTCCTATAAGTTCTAGGTCAAAAAGTAGGTCTTCAGAATCTTGAACACCTTGATGGATAGAGGCGCTAAGGTAGTTTACTCCTGATACAAAGTTCTCAGGCGTAATAAAAAGGGAATGAGGCGTATTTTTTATGGCTTCTGAAATAATGACAGCACTTGCCTTAGTGGAATGATTGATTGTCCCTGTAGGCATATTGTTCCGGAATATTTCTTTTCCGTTTAAGTACAATACAATACCGTCATCTTTTTTAACTTTAATTTCATAAAGCATAAATTTTGTAGGATTTGGGCTAGAAAAAGATTTAGAAAAATATGTAGTAATGTTTTTTTTGTTTGGAGTTTTTATGAGGGTATTGATAGATGAATCTCCGTAACCTATAGGGGTTTTACCTACTTTCCAATTAGTGTTTTTCCCATTAGGGAGTTTCCAGTTAGTTTCTGGTGAAGCTTGCATATTGTAGTAGTGCCATTGGTCACTGGATTTTATTAATTTGGTTTGTGCAAAAGTTTCTTTTCCTAGTAATAACCATATCAAAATTAATAACCTATATAAGGGAGGGGTAGAAAGGTTCATGAGCTATTAGAGTTTGAATTATTTTTTATTTTCCACAAAAGTAGTAGGTAAATACTCGTTTTTGTATGATTTGTAGTAGTTAAAATGTAGTTAAAAAAAGCTTTTTAAATGTGAAAATATTGAAATTGCCACCAACGTAAAAAATTTAATTCAACTATAATTTAACATGCAAAACAAATACTTATTAACAGTTATGTTGTTGTTTTTCTGTGTGCCTTTATTATTAGCACAACAGAAAGTGAGAATAACGGGAACGGTTGTTGAGAAAGAAGGAGAACCTTTGCCAGGAGTAAGTGTTCTAATAAAAGGATCAACTCAAGGAACCGAAACAGATTTTGATGGAAATTATGCTATTGATGTAGCAAAAGGACAAGTGTTAAAATTTGTTTATATGGGGTTTACTACAGAAGAAGTAACTGTAGGAAATAAAACTAAAATAGACATATCAATGTCTGAAGACGCTAACATACTAGAGGAAGTAGTAGTTGTGGCTTATGGGACAACCAGTAAAAAAGATTTTACAGGTTCAGCCAGTGTGATTGGAAAGAAAGATTTATCATTAAGGGCTAGTACGTCTCCTATATCTGCGATAGAAGGGAAAGCTACTGGTGTACAGTTTTTATCTGCTTCAGGACAACCTGGATCATCACCTTCTGTAGTTATAAGAGGTGCAGGAACCTTAAATGGTTCAACTGATCCTTTATATATTGTGGATGGAGTTCAGTTTGACGGTGCATTAAGTTTACTTAATCAGGATGATATTGAATCAATGACTGTTTTAAAGGATGCAGCTTCTACTTCTTTATATGGTTCAAGGGCTGCAAATGGTGTAATTATTATTACTACTAAAAAGGGTAAAAAAGGAAGAATGCAAGTAAGTGCCTCTACTAGTTATGGAGTTGTAACAAGAGGAATTTCTAATTATGAAACTGTTGGTCCAGGACAATATTACGAATTGATGTGGGAATCATTTAAGAATTCACTAATTGCTTCAGAAGATAAATTGACTCTTCCAGAAATAAAATTGAAGGCTTCTAAAGGAATTTATGGAATTTTAGGGTACAACCCATTTAATGTTTCTAATGATCAAATAGTAGATGTTAACGGGCGTTTAAATCCAAATGCACGAGTACAATATCAAAGTTTAGACTGGTTTAAAGAGTTGGAAAGAGCTGGATCTAGAATTAATCACCAATTAAGTATAGGTGGTGGTGGAGAAAATTATAAAATGTTTTTTTCTACTTCTTATTTAAAGGAAGACAGTTATTTGATTAACACTGACTACCAAAGAGTAACTAACAGGTTGAACGCGGAGTTTTCTCCAACTAAGTGGTTAACCATAGGAGGGAATACAAATGTTTCATTAACGACTTCTTCTGGCCCTGATTTTTCAAGCACGAGTAACTTTAGTAATATCGCAAACCCATTTAATTGGGCATTAAATTTAGGACCAATTTACCCAGTATATGTGGAGAATCAACAAGGTAATTTTGTTTTAGATGGTAATGGACAGCGACAGTTCGATTTAGGAGAAGGATATTCAGAATACAATATTGGTGCAAGACCATATAATCAAGGAAGACATGGGATAGCAGAGTTATTGTTTAATGATTTTTCAAATAAAAGAAACAATATTGGTTTTAGGCAGTTTGCTGAAGTATCACTGTTAGAAGGGGTAAAAGCTAAGATTACTTATGGGAAAGATATTCAGGATAATATTGAAAAAAAGTATGAAAATCATATTGTAGGAGATGGCCAGCCTAATGGTAGGTTTAGTGAAGAGAGATATAGAAGAGTTACTGAAAATTTTACACAGTTACTGACAGTAAATAAAGCATATAATAAGCATAATATAAATATTGTATTAGGGCATGAGAGCTTTGATAGGTCTTATTCTAGAATGCATGGAATGGCTAATACACAAACAGTACCAGATGTGGGTGAGTTTGATAATTTTTCAAATGGTGACAATGTTTCTGGTTTTACAGCAGATAGAAAGTTAGAGGGTTATTTTTCAAGACTCAACTATAATTTTGACGGGAAATACTATTTAAGTGGTTCCTTCAGAAGAGACGGAAGTTCTATTTTTCACAGTAATGTTCGTTGGGGGAACTTTTACTCTGTAGGAGGTTCTTGGCGTATAGATCAGGAAGCATTTATGGATAATGTCTCTTTTATTAATGATCTTAAGTTACGAGGATCTTATGGGGAAGTTGGGAATGATAATTTATTTGTAAATAATGATTATGATACCTATTTTTTATCACAGGCGTTGTATAAAATATTACCAAATGCAGGGGTTCCTGGGGTCTATTGGAGAAGTACAGGAAATAGTCAATTAACTTGGGAAAACCAAACAAGTTGGGATGTTGCCTTAGATTTTGGATTATTTGATCGTACGATTGAAGGTTCTATAGAGTTTTATAGAAAAGAATCGAAAGATTTATTATTTAATAAACCAATTCCATTATCTGAAGGATTAGCAGAAACTCCATTGAATGTTGGAGATATGTATAATCAAGGATACGAATTCAGTTTAACTGGACATTTCTTTAAATCTAGAGAATTTAATTGGGATTTAGCGTTACAAGCATCTACTTTTGAAAATAGAATTACGGCATTAGATCAACCTGTAATAAATAATACTAAAAGGTGGGATGTTGGGCGCTCTAGATTCGACTATTTCCTTTATCATTATGCAGGTGTTGATAAAAGTAACGGTAATGCTTTATATTATATGTATGAAGAAGATGCTACAGGAAATATGATACCTGTATTAGATGAAAAGAAGAATCATCAAACTACAAATAATCATATTAAAGCTAATAAAGCTTACACAGGAGATAATAGTGTTCCTGATTTGACAGGATCTGTATCCAATACTTTTAGGTATAAAGGGTTTGGTTTGAGTTGTTTGGTGACTTTCGGTATTGGAGGGAAAATGTTAGACACGGGATATGCTTCCTTAATGAATGCAAGAAATGTAGGAGAAGCATTGCATGTTGATACGAATCAAGCATGGAGAAAATCAGGTGATGTTACTGATGTTCCAAGGTTGGAAAGAGGAAACCAATATCAAACCGTTTGGAATTCGTCTAGGTTCTTAACGGATGCTTCTTACTGGGCTATACGTAATGTAAATCTATCATATGATTTGAATTCTGAATTAGTGAACAAGTTAGGGATGAATAAACTTCAGTTATATATGTCAGGTGAAAACCTCTTTGTAAGCGCTGCTAGAAAGGGAATAAACCCACAACTCCAATTATCAGGAGTTGATAGGGGAAATAGGTTTAATCCGTCTAGGGTTGTTTCATTGGGTGTAAACCTTTCTTTTTAAAGTAAAAACTAAAAATTATTATTATGCTACGAATAATAAAAACGATGTTAATATTTCTGTTACTTTCAAGTTGTAACAATGATTTTTTAGATACAAAACCAACAAATTCTGTAGATGAAGATAAGGCCTTCAGTACCCCTGATAATATGTTGTTGGTATTGAATGGACTGCATAGGCAGATGTATGCTCAGTCACCATTGCCAGAAGGAACTAGTAGACGTTCTGGTCAGCAATATTTTATTCCTATGTTTGATGTGTATTGTGGTGATTTAATTCATTCAGCAAGAGGTAACGGTTGGATGACTCCTGGATTAGGATGGTTGGAACACAATGATCCAAACTCATTGTCAGTTAAGCATTTTTGGTATCAACGTTACCATTTTATTGCTACTGCTAACAAACTTATTAGTAAGGTAGAAGAGAATGGTTTTTCGAAAGAAGAAAAAAAAGTAGCTAATGTTTTAGGGCAAGCTTATGCTTATAGAGCTTGGGCATATCACCAATTAGTTACTACTTATGCAAAAGGATATATTATTGGTGCTCCTGAAAAGGATCTTGGCGTTCCATTATTGTTGACAACTGATGAAAAATTCACTAGTCAATCTAGATCAACTGTAAAAGTAGTTTATGATCAAATAGAAAAAGATATTAATCAATCAATAGCTTTTTTAGAAAAAGGAACGTTAAGTCACCCAAAATCACATATATCTTTACAAGTAGCTCAAGGTATTAAAGCAAGAATTACTTTGTCTAAAGGAGATTGGCAATCTGCAGCAGAGGCAGCAGTAAAAGCAAGGGAAGGTTATTCTTTAATGGACGAATCTCAATGGAAATCGGGGTTCAATACAGTGGACTTACCAGAAGTAATCTGGGGAGGAAAAGTGATAGCTTCAGAAACAGTTTATTATAGGGCTTATTTTTATTATATATCACCTACTTTTAATGGTTCGCAGAATAGAGGAAACCCAAAAATTGTAAACAAAGAAAGATACCACCAAATACCTGATACGGATTACCGTAAAGATGTTTTCTTACCGTTAGCTCCAAATACCAATAGTTCTGCAGCTAATGGTGAGGGAGGTTTAGATAATGATCCTAATTATTCAGATGAAGCTGAATTTAAAAAAGTAAGAGAAGAAATTAATAAAAAGTATGGTATTTCTAGTAGACATAATTTACATCCTTACATGCATGTTAAATTTTTACAGAAAAACCCAGGCTCTATTGATCCTGATGATGTGATTTATATGCGTTCTTCAGAGATGTATTTAATAGAGGCGGAGGCAAAAGCAATGTTGAATGACATTTCAGGAGCCCAAGAAGCGTTAAGACCTCTAGGAGAAGCTAGGGATAGTGCTTATGACGTAGGTAAATTCACGACGAAAGAAGAATTTATCGAACATATTAAATTTCAACGTTATGTGGAGCTTTATGGAGAAGGTTTTAGTTGGCACGATCATATACGTTGGGATGTGGGTATAGACCTGACGAATTCTGGAGCTTCTAAAGTATTGTATCAGAAAGGTTTTAAACAAGAAAAGCCATCAGTAAATAGTGCTTGGATATGGAAAATACCTCAAGCTGAAATTGATGCCAACCCTAATTTGACAGATAAGGATCAGAATAAGTAAGATTCTATTTTTTGAAATAATGATTTGAGTCTGGGTAAACAGATTTAATCACTTATAAAAATAGTTTAACATTAACACCAGTATTTAATAAAGATACTGGTGTTTTTTTGTGAGATAAAGAGTAAGTCTTTACATTCTTTTTCGTTAAAAAAACAAACCGTAGCCTTGGCTATGTTTTGTTTTTTACCTTGAATAAAGAAAATTAC
The DNA here is from genome assembly GCA_947496185.1 of uncultured Tenacibaculum sp. GTDB lineage: Bacteria > Bacteroidota > Bacteroidia > Flavobacteriales > Flavobacteriaceae > Polaribacter. The sequence goes on along the minus strand of CANMCD010000004.1, from coordinate 88,046 downwards.
CCACATAACTCATTAGACAGGAAAAGTTCAAACGAGTTTTTAAGTGATTTTTTCAAAGGGGCTAGCTCCTTTGAAAAATATTTTGTTAATTTTAAACACTGTGAGAAAAAGAGTAAGTCTTCAGTTTAAAAAAATGAAATTAACTCTTTGATAACAAATTTATAATGGAGTATTTATGAAAATAATACTATTTGATGGTGTGTGTAATCTTTGTAATAATACGGTAACTTTCATTATAAAGAGAGATGTATCGAATGAATTTAAGTTTGCTTCTTTACAGTCAACTTTTGCAAAGGAAAAACTAGAGGGTTCAGGTATTGATGATCTGTCAACTATTGTGTTCTTTGATAATGATAAGCTATATGTGAAGTCTTCTGCAGTAATTAGGATACTTAGAGAGTTAAAAGGGTATAGATGGATAGGTGTATTGTTGTTAATTCCTGTAGGAATACGAGACTTTTTTTATAAATGGGTAGCGAATAATCGTTATAAATTCTTTGGAAAACAAGATAGCTGTATGTTGCCTTCTAAAGATATTTTAGACAAGTTTATTGAGTGAAGTTTTTTTACCTAAAAGGTTTTTTAGAGTATAAGTGTCTATGTTGGTAAATTTGTTTTTACTCGATTATAAAGCATAAACTTGAGTTTGGTATAAGTTTATCTATATAGGAATCTCATAAATAGTAAGATTTGAACTAAAAAGATAAAGTCTAGCTTTTAGTCTAAGAATCCTCAGTGTGGATTTTACTATTTATGAGTATTTTCATAGCTTTATTGTGCTTTTACTTTTATCATCATTATAACTTTTTATAACGATAAAAAGTTCTTCAAGGACATGTCTAGCTTAAAAAAATAAAAATAAAGAATGAGTGTAAGTTATACCACTTTTTAAGGAGTTTAGTGTTTAAAAGTGAGTTAAAATAGTGAAAATACTTAGTAAGATGTCAGTGGGGGTACTGGTAGTGATTAGGGTTTTCACTTAGGTGTTTTTTAGTGTTTTTAAGTATTTGTTATACAGTCTTTTGGTGTTATATTTAAGACGGTCTACTAAACTGTAAAACACTACCAATATGACGAATCTATTTTCTAAAAAAACATTAGTGCTGGCTTTAGGAGCTGTAGTAGTAATGACAATTATGGATTTTTCTTCTGAACAAACTTCAATAGGAGGAGTTAACGAAGTTGATTATCAATCGGTAAAAGAAAGGGCTGTTCAAGAAGCAGCAATTATAGGAACAGCAGCAAGGTTTGTTGCTAGATATGCTCGTAGGGCTTATTATGCTCCTCAAAGAGCATATGTTATGAGGGGAGGTGTAAGCCCCCATGTAACGGAACAATTTTCTATAGATTTAAGGGAGTTCAATAGCTTAAGAGGGGATAATTTTTTAGTATCACTTCAGAAAGAAAAAATGGCATCCTTAGATGATTAACAGCTTTATTCAACTTTAAGAATAAAAAGAAGAAAAAATACGACTATTCTTTCTTCTTTTTTTCTGTTAATTATTTTTAAACCTACATTTTATGAAAAAAAAATATAAAAAAAGATACTATCCCGTGTTATTGGTTTTTTTCATGTATTGGATGGTTACTATATTTTTTAATACACCTGAAAACTATTTAAAAATAAAACTCCTCAAAGTACATCGTGTTTTTGAACTATTTTTTTATCAAAATTGGGGTTTTTTTGCTCCTCCACCCAATACAAATGAACGATTGTATTGTGTTGTATATGCTAAGAGTGATACTATTTCGAAAAGAGTTTTTGAACTAGTATCTCCAATTATAAAGGAAAAAATTAAAAACGCACCTTTTAATTCGAAAGCGGATTTATTGGATTATGTGATTTCAAGTTCTATTGTAGGAATTACGAACAAAATAGTTTCATTTAATGAAACGTTTGACTATATGCTTTCTGAAAAAAAAATAGTAGAAAAGAATCGTGAGTTTTTTCTAATACAAGAACTTCAGGAGACAAATCATTTTAAAACGTTATTGAAATATGCAAAAGAAATTCTTAGGAATAAAGGGGTAGACCTTAATGAAAGTTTGATTTCTTTAGAGTTAGTACAATTGCCAATTAAAAAGTTTGTAGATAGAAATAAAGAAAAAAAGATTAAAAAATACGTAGTGTTTAAAAGTGATTTATTTGATCTTTCAGAAATTAACTATTTAAAACAAGGTGTAGGTGCTTTATAGAACTTATTAAATAATTGTAGTAAAAAACAAATGATTGTTTGATGAAAAATCAATTTAAATCCTTAGATAGATTAACCGATAATTTATCTGCTAAAAATAACTTTTCTTTTTACGCTTCTTTTCTTCGTATTTTCATTTGTTGCTATCTGATAAAGGATGTTATCATCACGATGAAGTTTACAGCCCTTTTTTATAAAGGTAGCTTATATTTTGATTCTGGGAATTCTATTTTATTAGAGGTATTTGGAATACCAACAGTGTTTATAAGAAATTATTTTGAGCTTTTTAATGGTTGCTATTCGGTATTGATAGTCTTGTATTTTTTTGGCGTTGGAAAAAACTTTACTGCTTTTGTATTGTGTTTGTTTTACGAAGTAATTCAGAGTTTTACTTGGATTACACTTAACGGGGGAGATAATTTATTGAAGTTCGTAATGTTGTATATGGTTTTTGTAAATTCCTATGATTATTTTTCGATTGATAAACAAGAGTTTAAAAGAGACTCTTCTAAAGCGGTGGGTAACTTAATATCAAACCTAGGAGTATATTCCATATGCATACATTTATGTTTGGTATATTTCATTTCAGCAATTCATAAGATACATGCGAATGTTTGGTTTAATGGGGTAGCTACTTATTACACATTGTCTTTAGAACGGTTTGGAGGAGGGAAAGGTATTAATGTATGGTTGGCAAAAAATGGAATATTTGTGACATTATCCACATACGCAACCATACTAATAGAGTTATTTTACCCAGTATTGATATGGTTTAAAGAAACAAAAGGGCTTTTTATATTCTTAGCCATAGGGTTGCATATTAGTATTGCTGTTTTGATGATGTTATATGATTTTCAGTTGCTTTTTATTGTGCTTCAGGGCTTGTTCATAAGTGATACGTTTTGGCAATCAAAAATAGAAGTTCTGAAAAGGAATAAATGGGTTCAAAAAATACAAGTTGCTGTAATAAATAAGAAATAAAGAGTATCTTGTAGCATGTATCGTACCTATGAAAATGGAGTTTAATAACTAGAGGGGATCGTAATGTTAAATAAAATTGAAAAAGTAAATTATCATTGGTTTGTGATGGTAATTGAATAAAAACTTTGTTATAGTCGATACTCAAAAAATAAACATATGAAAATTATATTATTTGATGGAGACTGTAATCTTTGTAATAATACAGTCACTTTTGTTATTGAAAAAGATGTTAATAATACCTTTAAGTTTGCTTCGTTACAATCAGAATTTGCTAAGAAAAAATTAAAAAGTACTGGTGTGGTCAATTTGTCAACTATCGTATTGCTTGATAATAATCAAATATATACAAAGTCTACAGCTGTATTTAAAGTACTAAAAGAATTGAAAGGATATCAGTGGACGAGGATCTTTTTATGGCTTCCTAAGTCTGTCAGGGATTTTTTTTATAAATTAATTGCTGCAAATCGGTACCGTTTTTTAGGAAAACAAGAAAGCTGTATGTTACCTTCTAAGGAACTTTTGGAAAAGTTTATAAATTAAGCTTTATTGTAATCAGAGTATGGTACTGTATGGGGGAGGTCGAAAAAAGTGAGAATTATGAGTATTTTTCAATAGCATCTTTAATTTTTTCAATCCTATTTTCAGGATCGGGATGGGTGCTTTGAAATTCAGGAACCCTATTAGGTCCTGCTGCTGCTTTTAAGATTTTCATCACGTTAATTAGGTAAATTGGATTGTAGCCCGCCTCAATCATGAGCCTTACGCCTAGTTCGTCACTTTCTAATTCATCACCACGCCCATTTTTTAATAATGTTTGCTGACCGATGCTATTGGCAATTTGCCCTAAATCAGCACCTACAGATGCTCCCATCGTAAGTAATTTCCAAAAATTAGCGTCTGTAATTCTTTCATTGGAGTGTTTTCCTAAGACATGTCCTATTTCATGTCCCAATACGCCTGCTAACATATCTTTATTTAGGTTTCCCTTTTCATCGGTAAGTCTAGAAAATAGTGCAAAGGTTATAAAAATTTGCCCACCAGGTAGTGCAAAAGCATTAATCGTTTGTGGGTCTTTTAATAAATGAAATTCATATTGATATCCAGATTCTTTAGCAATACTATTGTTTACTAGTTTTTGTCCAATATGATCTACTATTTTTTGATAATTTTCATTAGGGAATAAGCCTCCATGTTGTTGTGCCATGGCTGGCGCTTGTTGTAAACCTATAGCGATTTCTTGTTGTGGAGATAAACTAATGGACTGAACTTTTCCAGTATATGGATTGGTAGTTTGTTGACTGCATTTTCGTAGATAGGCAAAAGATACGATAGCTAACCCAATGATTATCCTAGTTTTAAAAGAACCTCTTCTCATAATGTTTTTAATTTTTAACCCCAGAAGTAAAGTTACGAAATAAATTATTTAACAATTAACCATTTTTTATCAGCTATAAATGATGTAAATTTACCCTGAAAAAAGGCTATTTTATGGAGGCTCACTTTGAATTAAATGAGGTAACCAAGAAGTTACCCAAACATTTGCATAAGTTTGTAGTAAAACAACCTTATGATGAGTATACGGCTCAAAATCAAGCTGTATGGCGCTATGTGATGAGAATGAATGTAGACTATTTGAGTAAAGTAGCACATAATTCTTATTTAAAAGGCTTAGAAAAAACGGGTATTTCTGTAGAAAGTATACCCTATATGGCGGGAATGAACAGAATTTTAAAGGAGATAGGTTGGGCAGCAGTGTCTGTAGACGGATTTATTCCACCCAATGCCTTTATGGAGTTTCAAGCATATAATGTATTGGTTATCGCTTCCGATATGAGAACCATCAACCATATTGAATATACACCAGCACCTGATATTATTCACGAAGCAGCAGGGCATGCACCTATTATTGCAAATCCTGAGTATGCAGAGTACTTAAGAAGATTTGGAGAAATAGGAGCAAAAGCTATTTCTTCTTCGAAAGATTATGAAATGTATGAGGCGATTCGATTGTTGTCGATTTTGAAAGAAGATCCGAATGCCGATGCAAGAGCAGTTTTAGAAGCCCAAGAAAAAGTTGAGTGGCTTCAGAATAATCTTGGAGAATTGTCAGAAATGGCTCAGATTAGAAATTTACATTGGTGGACAGTTGAATATGGGCTAATTGGTACCGTTGAAGATCCTAAGATTTATGGAGCAGGTTTATTGTCATCTATTGGTGAAAGTGCATGGTGCATGCAAGATCAAGTTAAAAAACTGCCCTATACTTTAGAGGCTGCTACTATGAGTTTTGATATAACAAAACCACAACCGCAGTTGTTTGTAACGCCAAATTTTGCGCATTTAAGTTTGGTATTAGAGCAATTTGCTAATAAGATGGCGTTACGTACGGGTGGATTAAAAGGGGTACAAAAGTTGATTGAATCTAAAAATTTAGGAACGATTGAATTGAGTACCGGAGTTCAGATATCAGGTACATTTACAAATGTGATTTCTGATGAAAAAAATAGACCGATTTATATTCAAACTACTGGGCCAACAGCTTTGGCAAATAGAGACAAGGAGTTAATTGGTCATGGTATAAATTATCATGCAGAAGGATATGGTAGTCCTATCGGAAAATTGAAAGGTATTAATATCCCTATTGAAAACATGAGCCCTCGTGACTTGGATGCCTATGGAATTTATGAAGGAAAGCAGGTAATACTTGAATTTGAAGGAGGTGTAAAGGTTGAAGGAGAGGTGATTACAGGGACAAGAGATTTAAAAGGAAAAATCTTATTGATTTCGTTTAAGAATTGTACTGTTACGCATGGTGATACCTTGTTATTTCATCCAGATTGGGGTATTTATGATATGGCGGTAGGCGTTGAAGTAGTATCTGCTTATGCTGGACCAGCTGATGTTGATTCTTTTGAAGACTTAGGGAAGGTTTCAGAAACAAAGACACATAAAATAGACTACTCTCCATCTGATAAAGAATTATATAAATTATATCATCAAGTGCGAGAAGAGCGAGAAGCGGGAAGTATTACAGAAGAAAAAATAGCTGTTATATTTGAGAAATTAACGAAAAGCTTTTCGAATGATTGGCTTTTACCACTTGAGTTGCTCGAACTGTCAATTGATAAAGGATATAAAATTCAAAAGCATTTAAAAGAATATTTAGAAAGGCTAAAAAGTAATAAAGATTACAAAACATTAATAGAAAACGGATTACATTTGCTCAAGAATTACGAGAGAGCCTAACATGAACATACTTAACTTATTTAAAAAGAATAAAAACATGAGCAACGAAATTAAAGAATACCTAGATAAAGGTGCCGTAGTATTAGATGTACGAACAGTAGGAGAATGGAATGAAGGACACTCAGAAGGAGCGAAACATATTGTATTGGATACCATTCCTCACAATGTTGAAGAAATAAAATCATGGAACAAACCTGTAATAGCAGTTTGTAGAAGTGGCGCAAGAAGCGGTCAGGCTACTGAGTTTTTGACGGAACAAGGAGTCGATATTATTAATGGTGGCCCTTGGGGAAATGTAGATCAATATTTATAATGCTGCTTTCTGAAGTAAAAAGTTTACTAGCTAATTTACAAGATAAAAAAAGTCCTAGAGTAACAACTCTTAGGACTTTTTACTTAGGGTAAAGCTTATTTCTTTACAAATCGAGAGGCTCGTATTTTTTGACCATCATTTATTTTTAAAAAGTAGATTCCTGATTTTAGATTTGAAACACTTATTTTAGAAGGGATTTTAGTTTCACTTTTAACAACACTACCGATACAGTTTATGATTTCATATGAAGTGTTCTTTGCTTTTGAAGGAAGCGAAATATAGAGGTAATTTGCTGTGGGATTTGGATAGGTTTTAAAAACTACTACGTCATTTTTATTGTCTAAATTTTTAACTTTCTTAACGGAACTAGTTTGTCGATTGTTTGAAATATTCGACTTGATATTTATTAAGTAATCTTCCACTTCTCCGTAATGAAATTCACTACAAGCAGATAGAATACCGTCAAAAAGAGGTATGTTTCTTACGGCTATTCGCATTCTCGTAATTCCTGATTTAGCATTTGATAGGTCTAGCTTAAAGGTTAAAAGCTTCTCATTTGTAGCATGGTTTTGCTCAAAAGTATATTTTTCGACTATTTCTTCTGATTTATCAAAAACACCATTTTGATTTAAATCTACCCATACTTGCCATAATTTTTCCGAATCTCCACTTTCAAACCTAAACTTTATAGTTATTAGGTTTTTATTTTCTTTCGTTAGTGTGGTAGTTTTGTTTTTAAAGAATTTATAACCATTATTGTTTCCACTGTGGTGTCTTATTCCACCAAATTCTACATACTCAATCCATTCATTAGTAGAGTCATTTCCTATTGGGATACAATAGGTGGCTTTTGTTTTGGTGTTTCTTGATATTTGAATTTGAGTGTTTTTTAAAGTCTTTCTTTGTTGAGCAAAAGAAAAAGTGATAAAAAATAGGCATATAAGCCTTAGCGTAGTTTTTTTCATGTGTAATTATTTGATTAACGTAGGTTGTGTTTAATCGTATAAATATAGGTTGCTAAGGCAATGATTGGCTTTAAATGAAGTAGTTTTACAAGAGGAAGGTAAATATGGTAGTTATTGTTGGGTAAGTTGCCCTTTTAGCAATGAATTTGGATGGATAAGGAAATAAAAAAGCCCTAGTGATTTATTCTAGGACTTTACGATATAACTTATAGTGATTTTAAATTAAAACTCATGTTATTTTTTTAAAAGTTTCTTGGTAGCTAGATGCTTGCCGTCATTTACTTTCAAAATATATACGCCATTTTCTAAATCTGAAATGTCTAAACTAGCTGAAGTAAGTATTCCGCTTTTAACGATGCTTCCTACACAATTTATGATTTCGTAGTTTATGTTCTTAGCATCAGTGGTATAGTTGACTTGAATATAATCTTTCGCAGGGTTTGGAATGAGTGTGATTTTTATATTTTCTTCACTATTAAGGTTGTATTCTTTTGTAGTGTTAGGATCCGATGTATTACTGATAATACTAACCTTATAGTCTTCAACTTCACCATCATCAAAATTTTCACAAGCATCTTGACTTTCATTATACTTCATAGATACACGCATTCTTGTTGTGCCGAGTTTAGCTTCAGAAGGTACTTTGACAGTAGCCGATAAGTTTTTGTTACTGGTTGATGAGCCTGAAACTACTTTTTCTGAGTTTTCAAAAGTCCCGTTTTGATTAAAGTCAATCCAGACTGCCCAATATTCTTTATAAATCTCTTCTTTGAATCCAGCACTTATGATCATTTTATTGGTGCTTCCTTGTGTTAGTGTGGCTGTTTTCGTGGTAAAGTATTTATAACCTCCATTGTCTCCAGTTTCGTTACTCATGCCGCCTAAGGTTACATTGTCAATCCATTCATAAGTAGCACGTTTTCCTTTTGAAGAACAGTAAGTAACTTCATGATTTGTGTCAGAAACGGAAGAAACTAGACTACTTCTAGCTCCACCATTTTCTAAGACAGCTCTCATTCTTTCTTTTTGTCCCTGCGTAAATAAGTTCATACAAGCGTCATCAGAATAGTCCATAAAGTTTTCTACCATATCTTTCGAGCCACAAGAAGATTTATCGCTTTTACAACCAAAATTCGGAGCATCAGATTCTGGAGTGTCAGAAACAAAATCATCTTTTCCACAAGGGCCATCACCCCAAATATGACGTAAATTTAAGTAATGTCCAATCTCATGTGTTGTGGTTCTTCCTAGGTTGAAAGGAGCTCGAGCGGTGCCTATTGTACCGAATGCATCATGAATCATAACAATACCGTCAGTAGATACTTTGCCTCCAGGAAACTGAGCAAAACCTAATGTACTACCACCTCTTTTTGAAGTCATTTTTGGAACAATCCACATGTTTAAATATTTTGAAGTGTCCCAAGGATCAATACCTCCAGAAGAGGTGCTTTTCATGGAGTTTCTAGGCATGTATTTAGTACCCCAGTCTCCTGCGCTTACTTGTTTTCTAGTGATACCACTAGTTGGATTGCCATCGGGGTCAACATTAGTAATAAAAAACTCAATTTTGCTGTCCGTTGCTTGACTCCATTTACTTGTTTTGTCGGTGTTTTTTCTTCTAAAATCTTTATTTAAGACGGCAATTTGCGAATTAATTTGTTCGATACTGATGTTGTTTGTTTTATTGGTGAATAAAACATGAACAACTACAGGTATTTTTAAAATAGGTGTCGCTGCTTTTTGTTGGATGTTTCTTGATCTTTTAAGTTTACGTTGAGTAAATCGTTCTATTTCTTGTATTCTGTCTTCTATGTCAGGGTCTTGAGATTTTTGATCTTCAAGGTGTTCCATGGTCTCACAAGTCCTGCCTTGTTGTGAAAAAGAAGCCATTGTAAAAAGTAAACTCATTAATAGGGGGGTAATTTTCTTCATTTTTTAAAAAGAGTTTATTTATTGGGTTAATAAAATGTTGTTTGTTCAAAAATAGTACGATGTTGTTGTTAATAAATGTTAAATGAAGCTGGTTTGAATGAAAATAAGGGGTGGGTGGTAGGTTTACTTCGTTAAGGTGGTTTAATAAAAAAGAAAATAGTCAGGTTAGTTTTTCACTTACGTAAAAAGTATTAAAAAAACTAAAATCTCTGATAAAGCTATTTGTTTTATCAGAGATCTAGTATAGGAACGGAAAAAGGTTCTTTTTACGAATTATTCCTTGACAAACTTCTTTTGATAAAGCTGTTTACCATTATTTATAGTTATGATGTATGTGCCTGATCTTAAGTTTGAAATGTCGATTTTAGAAGATGATAATTCGTGTGTTTTAAGGCAAAGACCTTGCATGGTTGTTATTTGATATGTTGCTTTGTCTGATATTGAAGTTAGATCAACTTGAATATAATCTGTTGCAGGGTTGGGGTATAATGTAATATTTGTAGGTTCTTTACTTCTATTTTGATAATACTTATTACGAGCAGTATTAGAAATAATATTGACGGTATAGTCTTCTACTTCCCCAAAAGAGAATATTTCACAAGCATTTTGACTTTCATTGTATTTCATGGATACACGCATTCTTGTTTTTCCGAGTTTTGCGTTTGAAGGTACTTTGACAGTAGCCCATAAATCCTTATTACTGGTTGATGGACCAGAAATCACTTTTTCTGAGTTATCAAAAGTTCCATTTTGATTAAAGTCAATCCAAACATTCCAATACTCTTTATATACCGTTTTTTTGAATCCAGCGCTTATGGTCATTACATTTGAACTCTTTTGTGCTAACGTAGCTGTTTTTTTGCTAAAGTTTTTGTAGCCTCCATCGCTTCCAGTTTTGTTACTCATACCTCCTAAGGCTACATGATCAATCCATTCGGAAGTAGAAATATTTCCCTTTGAAGAGCAGTAAGTAATTTCTTTAGGAGCGGTATAAGCTAAACCACTTCTTGGGCCGCCGTTTTCTAATACAGCCCTCATTCTTTCTTTTTGCCCACGAGTGAACAAGCTCATACAAGCATCATCAGAATAATCCATGTAATTTTCAACCATATCTTTAGAATTACATGAAGTTTTTTGTGTCGAACAACCACCGCTAGGACCATTCGATGCTGGTGTGTCAGCTACTAAATCATCAAAACCACAAGGGCCATCACCCCAAATGTGGCGTAAATTTAAGTAGTGTCCTACTTCATGTGTTGTAGTTCTTCCTTTGTCGTAAGGAGCGCTGAGATAGAAACCTGTACCTTTGTCTGAACTTCCAAAATATTGTGCGCCCATAACAACACCATCAGTGTTGGGACTGCCACCAGGGAACTGTCCAAAACCTAAGTTCTCTCCTTTAACTGTGGTCATCTTTGGTACCACCCACATATTTAACTATTTTTTTGTATTCCAGGGGTTTGTGTCTCCTAAATAAGAGATTTTCATTGCGTTTTTTGATTTGTATTTTGGCCTCCAGTCTTCAGAGTTTACTTTTTTTCGTGTAATCGCTGTGGTAGGATTTCCATTTGGATCAAATTTTGCTAGGTGAAATTCAATTCTAGTGTCAGCTGCTTGTGACCACCTATTGTTTTTATTAGCATTGGTTCTTCTAAAGTCTTCGTTTAATACTTTGATTTGAGAGTGGATTTGAGCGTTGCTTATATTGTTTTTTGCATTAGTGTATAAGACATCTACAACTACAGGGATTTTTAGAATTGAATTAGTATTATTTTGAGTGGAGTTTCTCATTCTTTTGATCCTTCTTTGTGTATGTAGTTCAATTTCTTGCATTCTTTTCTTTATACTCGGATCTTGAGAAGTTTGATATTCAAGATGCTCCATGGTTGAACAGGTTCTTGTTTGCTGTGCAAAGGATGTCATAGCAAACAATAAGGATGTAATAAAAAGGGTGGTTTTTTTCATTTTAAATCGGGTTTAAATGAATACCTTTTGTAATTTTTAGAAATGGCTGCAATAAAATGTTCTTGTTTTTTATTTTAGATTGTAAAAAATTGTAAATAAAGGTTATATATTGGTTTTTTACTTGTAAAGAAGCATTAGTGTGTTACAGTAGTTTCTGATTACTATTGGTATAATTGTTTAAAAATTATTATTTCGACAAAAGTATAAATGCTTGAATATGTTTGTTTTAAAAAAGAAGTGCTACTACAATAAAATGATTTTAATTGCTATAAAAAGTGGGTGAATAGTCTTTTTTTTGTTAAAAAATAATGTTATGTGCTTGTAATTGTGTGTTGTAGGTTTTTTTGTAGGCTGTTGTCGGAATAAAAAAGCTTCATAACGATAATCTAAAGTCATGAAGCTTACAATTTGTGTTAGTTAGTAATTTGTGTAGTATTTATGTGAGTTTGCTTTTGGGGGTAATAGAGCGTCTCTATATTATTAATTCCTTCGGAATTTATGCTTTGTGATAATGTCTTTCAATTGATTTTTAACATCTTTACCAACGTCGTAAATCATTTGTTCATTTGAAGGAAATACAACGGATCTAAGTGTAAGTAAATTAAGTTGTTTTTGTTCTAAAGCTCTTTTGTCTCCTTCATGATTGGCATAGATATGTTCAAATGTAAATTGGCTTTGTAAAGGGAATTGTTCTATTAATTGACTGGAATGATTATCGATAAATTTTACATCCCCTGATACTTGTACAGACTTTGATTGGGTAAATTGGTGGAAATGGCAAGTAGCTTTTATAAAATTATCTACTTTTATACTATTTCCGAGGCTGTCTTTTACCTGATTGCCTTTATCATCAAGTAGGTATTTGAAACCGTCTTTAATTTGTTTTTCTTTAACAAATTCCTTTTCATAAACATGTTCAGGAGCGATGTTGATTGCTCTAAATGTTAGGTTTAAATTGTAATCATACGTAACTAGTTTGCTTTTTTTACCATGATATACCGTCCAGAAATCGTTTAACCCATAGGTGTCAAAATTTAGTAAATCTTCTTCTAATCTTTTAGGAATTACTTGGTCTGTACCATTTTTAATAGAAACAAATACGTAATCTGTTCCTAAGTGATGTGTGCTATCTAATAACTCAGTAACATTTTTATAATTGGGGTTTATATCGTTTAAATGTTTTAAATCTGCATAGGCATTTCTATAGTTAAGCTTGTTATTGGAGTTTAGCATGGCTGTTGCCTTATGATATAATAATTGAGAGTAATCATTTTTTGCACTAATAATGTCATCATCGTAGTTTCTAAAATCAAAAGAAGCGTTTTTTTCTTTTGAGTTAATTCGAAGAGGTAATAAAGGTTTTATGTGTTCTTGCCTTTTATGTAACCCTGTATATAAATTATAAATTTCTTTAAGATTTTCTTTATTACCCTCTTTTTTTAGAAAATGAATTCTTGAAAGATCTCTGTCTACTGCCTTTGTAAACCCTTGTTGTAATAAAACTATATAGGGCTCATTCTTTGTTTTGTTCTTGTTTTTTGTGAGCTCTTTTAATGCAATATGAATAGCTTTATCATAATTGCCTTTATTGATGGCTTCTTCGGTTGATTTTACGCTACTACAAGAAATTAGGAACAAGGAAAAAAAAGTTAATAGGAGAGATGTTTTTTGTCTCATATATAGATTTGTTGTATTCTAAATATAACTAGAAATAAGATTGGTTGTACATAAATATATGAAAAATAACTGATAGTCAGTGTTTTGTGTGGGTTTTTTGTTTCTTTTCGTAAAGAAAAGTTAAAACTCCATAAAGGGGAATTTTTTTGACAATTTTTCTTTTTTTTCCCTTAGTTTTCTTAGAAAAAGTTGATGCTGATTTGAGTTTGGGTTAAAAGGTTTATGTTCTAGTCCTTTTTGAATGGCATTAACTTCCTTCATAATTGGTAAAACTGAATCTGAAATCCAAACGTGTTTGAATTTTTCCCAAATATAGTCAATCGCTAAATTATTAGGATGAATCATATCTTCTTTATAAAAACGATAATCTCGTAATTCGTCCATCATGATTTCATATGAAGGAAAGTAAAAGGTATTTGTATTGGTAGGTATTACTTGATGAATAGCTGTAAGTAAATGTGCTTTACTTTGTTGATTTTCAATAAAACCGTCCTTGATATGACGGATAGGAGAAAGGGTAAACAGGATATGTGCTGTTTGATTTATTTTTTTAATGTTAGTAATTATACGTTGTAAACTGTCAGTAATATCGGTAACCGATAAAATTCGTTTCTCAAATTTTTTTTGAGGGACTTTATGACAATTAGCAACGGTATGGTTGCTGTTAAGGTATTTATATACCCAAGAGGTACCCAATGTAATAATGATAAAAGAAGCATTTTGTAGTTGTGAATAGGTTTCGTCCAAAACGCTATTTATATGAGTTAATAAGGGTGTTTTGTTGAGATGACTTAAAGAAGAGTGTGTGTCAAAACAATGCCATCGCTCTTCATGGAAAAACAAAGTTTCTTCAGAATAGTATTCTTTGTTTATACTTCGCTTAACAAGGTTTTCAATGGCTAAAGGATGGAATAAAATTCCGAATGGATTGGAAAATCGTTGAAATTTATAATAGGCTAATTTTCGATCGATATTTTCAGAAAAACATGAGCCTAACAATACGATTTTTGCGTTGTAATCGATGGAAGAAACTTGGAATTGTAAGGGTATTTTTGTTTGTAAATTCATGTTGTTACGATATTTAAAGATCGATATGGTAAAGATAAAAAAGGTTCAGAGAAATCAATCTCTGAACCTTTTTAGTGTATCTAAATTGTTATTATTCAATATACGTTACGGCTTCTTCTAATGCTTTTGAAATGCCTTCAGGTTTTTTACCACCAGCAGTAGCGAAAAAGTTTTGACCGCCGCCGCCGCCTTGAATATGTTTTCCTAATTCTCTAACGACCTTGCCCGCATCATAACCACGTTCTTTTGCTAGATCTTTAGAAATATAGCAAGTTAATATGGCTTTTTCGTTAGAAGGAGCCGCAGCAAAAAGCAAGAAAAGATTGCTTATTTCACCGCCTAATTCGAAGGCCAATGTTTTTATACTGTTAGGGTCCAAATCAACTTTTGTTGCTAAAAAGTGTACTCCGTTAACTTCTTTAAGTTTGTTTTTGAGATCACTTTTTACCTGTGTTGCTTTTTCTTTAAGTAATTGCTCAACCTGTTTTTTTAAGCTTGTATTTTCATCCTGCAAAGAACCTACTGATTTTACAAGGTCTTTAGGGTTTTTCAAAAGCTGTTTTACCGATTGGTAATTACGTTCTATATCTTCAAAATATTCACCAACAGCAATATTTGTGATTGCTTCAATACGACGTATACCTGCAGCAACAGCTCCTTCAGACTTTATTTTGAAATACCAAATGTCGCCTGTTTGAGGTACGTGTGTTCCACCACAAAGTTCTATTGATTGCCCAAAACGTATAGAACGGACACTGTCTCCGTATTTTTCTCCAAACAAGGCAATAGCCCCATCACTAATGGCTTTTTCCATTGGAATATTTCTTTTTTCCTCCAAAGGAAGGTTCTCACGTATACGTGCATTTACAAAAGCTTCAATTTCTTCCAATTGCTGTTTATCTACTTTAGAAAAATGAGAGAAATCGAAACGCAAATGCTTAGGACTGACTAGTGAGCCTTTTTGTTCTACATGATCTCCAAGAATAGCACGCAAGGCTTGGTGTAATAAATGTGTGGCTGTATGGTTGCTAGCCGAAAGTCTTCTATATTCAGGATTAACGACTGCTTTGAACGTTTCATGCAAGTCTTTTGGAAGGTTTTTAGTAAAGTGAATGATAACGTTGTTCTCTTTTTTGGTATCTGTAATATAAATAAGATCTCCGTTCGGAGCTTCCAAAGCTCCTTTGTCACCTACCTGCCCACCTCCTTCAGGGTAGAACGGTGTAAGATTAAATACTAATTGGAATTGATCTCCATCTTTTTTAGTACTTACTTTTCTATAACGTGTAAGTTTAACATTGGCTTCTAAGGTATCATATCCAATAAATTCTTCAGTATCGTCTTCTTTTATGGTAATCCAGTCACCCGTTTCGCTAGAAGAAGCGGCACGAGACCTTTCTTTTTGTGCCTTCATACCTTCCTTAAATCCAGTTTCATTTACGGTGTAGCCTTTTTCTCTTGCTATTAATTGCGTTAAGTCTAAAGGAAACCCGTAGGTATCATAGAGTTCAAAGGCTTTTTTTCCTGAAATTTCTTTGCCCGTTGTGGTCTCAATAACTTTATCTAATAGTAATAACCCTTGATCAAGTGTACGTAAAAACGATTGTTCTTCTTCTTTTATTACGTTATGAATAAGTGTTTCTTGCTTTTTTAATTCAGGAAAAGCAAGTCCCATTTGAAAGGTAAGTGTTTCTGTTAATTTGTAAATAAAAGGATTTTTTTGATTTAAAAAAGTAAAACCATATCGAATTGCTCTACGTAAGATACGTCTGATAACATAACCAGCTCCGTTATTGCTAGGTAATTGTCCATCTGCAATAGCAAAAGCGACGGCTCGAACATGATCTGCAATCACACGAATAGCAACATCTGTTTGCTCGTCATTTTCATAGCGAGCACCTGTAATTGTTTCTATCTCTCTTATTAAAGGAGTGAAAACATCCGTATCATAGTTTGATGAAACGTTTTGTAGTACCATACACAAACGTTCAAAACCCATACCTGTATCAATATGCTTAGAGGGTAAATCTTCTAAAGACCCATTGGCTTTTCTATTGTATTGCATGAATACTAAATTCCATATTTCTACTACTTGAGGATGGTCTTCATTGACTAGTGATTTTCCATCAACTTTAGCTTTTTCCTCAGCAGATCGGATATCTACATGGATTTCAGAACAGGGACCACAAGGCCCTTGTTCCCCCATTTCCCAGAAGTTATCTTTTTTATTTCCTTTTAAGATTCGATCTTCGTCGATAAACTCCTTCCAGATATCATACGCTTCTTGATCTATTTTAGTACCGTCTTTTTCATCCCCCTCAAAAATGGTAACATATAGAATGTCCTTATCGATTTTGTATACTTCAGTAAGTAATTCCCAAGCCCAAGCAATGGCTTCTTTTTTGAAGTAATTTCCAAAACTCCAATTACCGAGCATTTCAAACATGGTATGGTGATAGGTGTCATACCCCACTTCTTCTAAATCATTATGTTTTCCAGAAACACGCAAACATTTTTGTGTATCGGTTAAACGATTGTTTTTAGGTGTGGCATTTCCTAAAAAATACTCTTTAAAGGGCGCCATCCCTGAGTTAGTGAACATTAGGGTTGGGTCGTCTTTAAGCACCATAGGTGCAGAAGGAACGATATCGTGTTGTTTTGATTTAAAAAAATCTAAAAATTTAGCTCTTATTTCTTGAGATTTCATGCCTCCACCGTATCTTATAAAATTGTTAATTTTCGCTTTAAAGCCGTTATAAACCAAACTGTTTTAACAACATTTCGTAAATTTGGGGTTCAAAAATGAAACCCCTTAAGTAGCGATGCCCTTTTAAAGAGCACAAAAATAGTATATTTAGTATTATGGCGAAAGTAAAATATTATTATGATCCAGATACATTATCCTACCGCAAAATAGAAAGTAAAGCGAGTGAAAAGTACAAAAAAGCATTCCTAGCAGTTTCAGGAGTTTTTTTGATTGCTTTTTTAGGATTTATAGGATTTAGCCAGTTTTTAATAACCCCCAAAGAACGAGCGCAAAAAAGAGAATTAGAAAATTTAAAATTGCATTATGAATTGTTATCCAAGCGTATGGACGAAAGTTCTAAAGTACTTACAGAGCTACAAGAAAGGGATAACAATATCTATAGGACATATTTTGAAACCACTCCCATACCTGATGAACAAAGAAAAGCGGGCTTTGGTGGGGTAAATAGATACAAGCATCTCGATGGTTTTGATAACGGTACTATGATAAAAAATGTGACCAAACAGTTAGATATATTGTCTAAACAAATGGTAATACAGTCAAAGTCTTTGGACGAAATTGTAGGTTTGGCAAAAGAAAAGGAAAAGATGCTAGCGTCAATTCCTGCCATACAACCTGTAAAAAATGAAGATTTAAAGCGTATGGCCTCAGGGTTTGGTATGAGACTTCATCCGATTTTAAAGTCTTGGAGAATGCATAACGGAATGGACTTTACAGCGCCTTCAGGGACACCGATTTTTGCATCGGGTAATGGAAAAATAATTAAGGCACATAGGAGCTCTACTTTCGGAAAAGTTGTGTATATTGATCATGGTTACGGCTATAAGACAATTTACGCACACATGAGTAAGATCTTAGCCAGAAAAGGACAAAGAGTAAAAAGAGGTGATTTGATTGGTTATGTAGGTAATACAGGACGATCAGCGGCGCCACACTTGCATTATGAGGTGCATAAAAACGGTAGGCCTGTAAACCCTATTTACTACTATTATGGTGATTTGACTCAAGAAGAGTTTACAGCAATGCAAAAGGCGTCCCAACAAAAAGGACAATCGTATGATTAAATAATATAATGTATCCTGATTTACCCGAAAAACGATATTATAAGATAGGAGAAGTAGCCCAAGCATTTGGGGTAAATACTTCGTTAATTCGCTTTTGGGAAAAAGAATTTGATGCCATTCAGCCTAAAAAAAATGCAAAGGGTAATCGACTCTTTACTAAAGAAGATATAGACAATTTTAAGTTGATTTATAATTTAGTCAAAGAAAGAGGATTTACGCTTGAAGGGGCAAAGTTAAAATTGAAAAATGATCCTGAAAAAGTAATTAGTAATCACGAAATCATTAGTAGATTAGAAGTAGTAAAAGCGGAATTACTAAAGATAAAAGAACAATTATAAAATCACGAAAATAAGTAAACATGAAAAAATGGTTAGTGCCTTTAGCGATCGTACTTGTTGTTGCTTTCTGGGCTATATCAAGTTATAATACCATAGTTGGCTTGAGAAATAATGCAGAAACAGCTTGGTCTAAAGTAGAAAGCTCGTATCAAAGAAGAAACGATTTGATTGGAAATTTGGTAAAAACAGTACAAGGAGCTGCTGATTTTGAAAAGTCTACCTTAAAAGAGGTGATCGAAGCACGTGCTAAGGCAACACAAACGACTATAAATGCAGGTGATTTAACACCCGACAAGATAGCGCAATTTCAACAAGCTCAGCAAGGGTTAAGTGGAGCGTTGTCTAAATTATTAGTTTCGGTAGAACGTTACCCAGACATTAAAGCAAATAAAAACTTTTTAGAGTTACAAAGTCAATTAGAAGGAACAGAAAACCGTATCAATGTTGCGAGAGATCGTTATAATGATGAGGTTAATAAGTACGACACTAAAATTGATCGATTTCCAGGGGTATTATTAGCAGGTATTTTTGGGTTTGATCAAATGCCACGTTATAAGTCGGATCCAGGATCTGAAAAAGCACCTAATGTAGATTTTAAATTCTAAGGATAATGTCTGCAGTTGAAAGTTTTCTTTCTGCTCAGGAAGAACAAGAAATTGTGCTTGCAATTAGACAAGCTGAACGAAATACTTCTGGTGAGATTCGAGTACATATCGAAGCGACTACCGCTATGAATCATTACCAAAGAGCACTAGAAGTATTTCATAAGTTGAAAATGTTCAATACAAAACAACAAAACGCGATACTAATTTATGTAGCCGTAGAAGATCATAAGTTTGTAATCTATGGAGATAAAGGTATTAATGAAGTGGTTCCTGAAAACTTTTGGGATACTACTAAAGAGGTGATACAAGCCTATTTTAAACAGGGCAACTTCAAACAAGGTCTGGTTGAAGGAGTACTAAAAGCAGGAGAAGAATTAAAAGCTCATTTTCCTTGGCAAACGGATGATGAAGATGAGCTGTCTAATGAAATATCTAAAGGCTAAATGAAATTGAAAAAAACTAAAATTTTACTGATCTACTTACTGGGGTTTTTTAGCATATTTTCTGTGTTTTCACAAGGTTTTAATATACCTAAAAAGCCTACACTACAAACCAGTGTTTACGATTATGTAAACCTTTTATCTGCTACTGAACAAACACGTTTAGAAAGAAAGCTGATTCAGTATTCAGATTCAACTTCTACTCAAATAGTAGTGGCAGTGATTTCTTCAACCCAAGGAGAGGAAATAGGGTATTTAGCAACTAATTGGGCACATGAATGGGGTATTGGTCAAAAGAAAGAAGACAATGGTGTATTTGTCTTGTTAGCAAAAAATGATCGAAAAATAACCATTAGAACAGGCTATGGAGTAGAACACTTACTTACAGACTACGTGTCGAGGCAGATTATAGAATATGCAATTCTTCCTTATTTTAAAAAAGGGAATTTCTATGCTGGGTTGGATCACGGTGTAGATACCATATTTAAAGTATTACAAGGAGAATATAAAGAAACTCGAAAACGCTCTAAAGAAGGAGGAGGAAGCTTTCTAATTTTTATCATCATTTTGATTATTTTTTTCTTACTAATTTCCAAAGCCAATAGAAATAATAGAGGAGGAGGACGAAATTATCGTAAAGGGAATGGTAGTATTTTTGATACGATTATTTTGAGTAACTCAGGAAGAGGTGGAAGTTTTGGAGGAGGCTTTGGTGGAAGTGATTTTGGCGGTGGCTTTGGTGGCGGCTTTGGTGGTGGCGGTTTTGGTGGTGGCGGTGCTACAGGAGGCTGGTAATACTATATAGTTGATTCCCACAAAACTTTTTATTAATAAATAGCAATAGTATCTAGCTTTTGCAATTTTTTTAGAACCTGATATTTTAAAATGTGTGTCTTAAATAAATAAAATACATCTAAAATTTACTGTTAATTTGTGTCATAAGCTTATCTTTTTTTGAGGATTTAAAATACTGCATATTTATTATGGTGTAATAAAAATACGCTTATGACTAAAATTAATACGCTCATGCTATTTGCTTTTTCATTAACTACAGACTTTATTAATTTTAGCCTATCATCTATTAAAGGAAGTTCAGTAAACATTATATAAGCATATTAACTAACCTAAAAATGTCATACGAAGTAATTTACGGATATAGATGATATAACCAAACGTAGTATAACACTTTGCTACTAATTTACCACAGCACCCTCGTCGATGTTGTGGTTTTTTGTTTTAAATATTTATTATAGCATATGAATTTGAAGACAAAAAATCACGATAATTTTTCGTTTGTATTATCTTTATGGGCAACCCCCGAATTATATATTTAAAAGTCTATTATGACATCATCTTATTTAAAGTTAGACTAAGGATAGTCTTGCGTTATACTAGAATTAGTTGTTTTTATTTGTTGAGAAAGTAGTCATAATAGTTAGTAGGTAATTCGGAATAAAAAATAATAAATATGTATAAAGTACTATTTTGTCTTTGGATTCCTTTTTTTATGGGGTGTAATGATTATGGTAAGTTAACATTTATCTCAAAACTCCCTAAAAAACTAAATGAAGCTTCGGGGATAGAAAATATGAAGGGGAAAAATTTATTATGGATGCATAATGATAGCGGAAACAAAGCAGTCCTTTTCGGGATCGATACGCTTGGAAATTTGCGACATAAAGTAAAGTTACATGTGAAAAATAGGGATTGGGAGGATATAACTTCTGATGAAACAGGTAATCTTTTTATTGGTGATTTTGGTAATAATGGTAGTGATCGTAATGACTTGACTATATACAAAGTAAATAACGAGGATCTTAGTTTATCAGATATACCTTTTGTTGAAAAAATTAAGTTTACCTATCCAGACCAAACAAAATTTCCTCCTAAAAAAAACAAACGTTTTTTTGATGCAGAATCTTTATTGTATTTTAAAGGTTATTTATACATTTTTACCAAGAGTAGAGTGAAGGGGGCTTTTGGAAAGACTAGTTTGTATAGAGTTCCTAGTGAAAAAGGATCGTATATCGCAGAAAAAATGTCGAATTTTGAGATGTGTGAGAAGGGAGGGTGTTGGGTGACAGCTGCAAGTCTATCACCGGATCAAACGAAAGTTGCTTTGTTAAGTCATGATGCTGTTTATGTATTTTCCGATTTTACATCAGATTGTTTTTTTGAAGGGAAGCTTACTAAATATATGTTTAATCATGTGTCACAAAAAGAAGCTGTTACCTTTAAAGATAATACGACACTTTATATCACGGATGAAAATGAAGAAGGAGTAGGGGGGAATTTGTATAAATTTGTTTTAGAGTAATACTATTATTAAATATTATCCATTTTAGTAAAAAAACTCAAACTAAATCAAAGTTTGAGTTTTTTATTTGGTATAAAATCATTTGTAGTTTCAAATGGTTAAACTATCCTGTTATGAATTTATAAGTTAAAAGTCCCCACCCTATGAGTAATAAAAAACCTCCAAGAGGGGTGATAGGTCCTAAAAATCGTAATTTTTTTCCTTTTGCACTAGAAAGAATTAGCCCGTAAATACTAAAAGAAAACAAAAATGTACCTACAATGAAACATAGTCCGATATAAGTGTTTGATTCTTTAATTTCAAATCCTACAAGTAAAAGTACGATTGCATGATAAATTTGATATTTTACACCCGTTTCAAAAGATTTTAATTGGTCTTCTGAAACTATTTTTTTTAAAGCATGTGCACCGAAAGCACCTAAAATTACAGCTAAAAAACCATAAATTGCCCCAAAGATCAAAATGATTTGTGTCATAGTTAAGTTGTCAAGAATAGTTATTATTAGGTTATTTTTTCTAATTCGTATTATGTGTTAAATCTTTGTTTTTAAGGTGATGTTAAACATTAATAGATTCTTAAATGTATAACATGAACTTAAATTGAAGGGGAGTTAAAAGTCAAATCCGATACCAAAAGAAAATCTATTCTCATTTCCGTCCGCTTGAAAAAAAGATACATTCATTGTAAACATATCAATACCGCTAATCCAAAATGAGCCTCCATAACTTGAATGCCATCTAGAGTTTTTAACTTCTCTAGGACTCCATACCCGCCCGTAGTCCAATCCAGCTGTTATACCATATTTCAAAGGTAATAAAGACGTTTTTATATTTCCCAAGCGTAATCGTAAATCATTGGTATGATAAAAGCTCTCTGTTCCTGTAAAACGTTCGCTATTAAATCCACGTAGGTTCCGATCACCTCCAATTGTTGCTGCATGATATATTTCAAATCGATTACTAAAATTAACATGCGTTCCGATTTCGGAAGCAAATACTAAAGAACGATTTTGTACTAGATTTTGATAAATCGCTAAAGACGTTTTGAGGTAACCAAAACGTCTATTATAATCATCTATTTTAGATTTTGCTCCAACGGCTACATCAAAATTCATTCCTTTGGTAGGAAAACTTTGGTTGTCAATTCGATTGTGATTAAAACTTACTTCACCTCCTATAAAATAGTTATGTTTAAATACGTTTATAGGGGTTTGACTATAATTTGTTATGTTTCTATCAGGAGTATTTAAGAGTTCTATTCCTTCAATAGTAGAAGTAAGTTTTAGTTCACTACCCCCTCTAAAGCGTCTCAATAAAGCTGGTGAAAAGCTTAACTCTCCTTTTTTAACACGGTAATAGTCTAAGTCTAAGCTTTGATCATAGTTACTAAGGTTTCCCAAACCAAAAAAGTTGATAGAGTAGTTGTCACTGGTAGCTTTTGCACCTAAAACTAAACTCCAGTTACCGATAAATTCTGTGAATTCTCCTTCATACTCTATATCAAAACCTTTGATGGCAGAAAAATAGTTGGCAGAAAAATTATGTTGGCTAGAATAAGGTGATTTTTTAAATCCTCTACGAGTATAGGTTAAAGAAGCACCAAAAAATAAACCGTCATCAGGGTTGCTTCCAATACTTGGAAATATAACAGCGGTATTATTCTCTATATCATGATGGTTATAGGTGTTTTTAAAGTAGTTGTCAGAGCGTAAATCTGCTGTTTCTCGACTTCTTTTTACCGTATTCTTTTTTGATTTAAAATCGTAAATTTTGGTTTTTTTCCCCCAGCCATTTATAATAGACTCGTCATGGTAAGTATCATGATCTTGTCCACCGATTAAACGTACTAAGATTCCTTTTTTTACTTTTCCAGTTACCTTAAAGGTATCGTTACCATTTAATCCATAAATCTGAATTTCTTTAGTTTCCTCTCGGATAAAAGTTCGGTCATATATTTTATTCTCTTTTCGGTATACCGTAATGTTTGTTTCGTTTTTGTTAAGACGGTTAATGTGAAAAACATCATCTTTATCTGTTCCAACGATATAAACGGTTTTGGATAATTTTTTGTAGTATCTTTTGCAAATATCCGTAAGATTGTTTCTGCGAGTTTTTAATTTAGCTACTGTTTCAGCTCCGTCAATATCATAGATTTTTTTCGGTAATTTTTTGATCGCTTCCTCAATTACTTCATCGGTTAAATGTTTTTGAATGTATGCTACTTCTGTCAACCATTCATTTAATGTAAGCCTATTTAAAAATTCAGCATCAAAAAATCTAGGATAATTATTGTACCATTTCATGTCTTTGATGTTGTTCTCAAAAGTTTGCATGTTTTTTACTAATGGAACAAAAAGTTTGACTAAAGGAATCATCACTCCGTCAAATTTAGAAAAGGGTTGATCTCTGTCACGAGGTATAGGACGATAGTATGTTTTATCATTTTCGGTTTTAAACGAAGCCCACCTCCATTGATCTTCATGGCGGTCCCAATCTCCAATGACCATGTCAAATAAACGAGAGCGTACTACCCATTTTTGATCGACAAAATGTGTTCCGTTTTTTCGTATTTTTTCTAAAACATCGAAGGTGTTAACAATTTTGGTAGAATTGCCAAAGCTATCAACATCCTCTCTGTTACCCGCAGGTCGTTCTTCTAGTAAATACAATCCACCTCCAAAAAGATCATTGTATTTGCCAAGAGCGGGTTGTTTTGGCATATAATACAGTTTTGGGTTGGTATGGTATATATTAACTGCTTCTGCCATATCTGGGATAACAAAGGCTGCAAAAGGGTGTGACATGGTGAATACATCTTGGATAACATCAATTAAAAAAGTTCCCTTTAGTACTCCGCCCATAATTCTGCTTCCATCTTTGTACATTGATCGAAGTACATATTGTTTCCCTTCATTATTTTCGAGACGTAGAGAGTTCGTTTGGTTTCCGCCACCTCTTCGAATGGGCTTAAGTCCACCAAAAACACTGTCCAATTCTAAGACAGGAACTTTTATTTTTTTACCGTACTTTTCTCTGTGTAATTCTCCCCACATAAATTCATGTAGTCCAGATACCTCGGTAGCTTCTTGTGGGTAAATAGAGGTTTCAATAAACTTTTTGTGTTCGTTATATTCCTCAAAGTTAAAATCCTTGATGATTTTTTTGGGAGGAATAATTTCTTTGGTAAATAATACATTATTTTTATCTTCACTATTCGCTGCATAATAGGTGATACTTGCAGCACCATTTTTGTAATAATTTAGTTTAGCATATCCAAAGTTGCCATAGGTAAATTGTGCGCCATATCCTACTAAAGCTGGAGACTGTTTTGAACCAGCTCCACTAATAACTTGTTTGTAGCCTTCGTTTTCTATATACTGTAGGTTGTGTTCGTGTCCGCTAACAAAAACAATATTATTTTTAAAATCTTTTGAGACAAATTTTACTTTCTCAATAAATTTAGCGTAATTTTTGTTAAAGTTATCGGTTTGTATTCCAGCATGTGAGCGTAACATGTTTTTTAATGTTCCTAATACAGGTATAGGAGACATATGATCTTTAAACGAAAAACTACCTCCATGAGGACCGTTGCTAAATAGAGGGTGATGTGTGGCAATTACAACATTTTTGTAACGATTTTTCTTTAATAGTCCCCAAAGTTCGGCTTCAAAGCGTTCACGAGTTTTGATGTCGCATTTTTCGTTGATGGTTGGATGGTCATTCCAGTCTGTGATAAACCATCGACTATCAATAACGATAAGGGTAATTGACTCGTTAATTGTTACTTTTTTTAATCCACAACCATTTTCGGGTAAGAAAGTGTTTTTTCCGAGCGCTTTTTCAATTATTTTTTCTTGCCGTTTTAGCCCTTTCAAACCATTATACCAATCATGATTGCCTGGGATAAAAATCGGGTTTCCCTTAAAGTTTTTAACAGCATTAATTTGTGTTTGCAAACGATATTCAGCTAGTTCTCGTTCAGGAGTGTCTTTTTTAGGTAAACCTTCTGGATAAATATTGTCACCAAGAAATAAGACGGTACTATTTTTTCCAGTATTTTCGATTTCTTTTTTTAAATATGTTAATGCGATAGGCTTTTCTCCTAAGTTAGCATTTCCTGCATCACCTATTAGATAAAATGAATGAAGAACGTTTTTAGAAGTATCTATTTTTTTTGTGTACTTATCATTAGAGTATTTTGCTTTGTATGAAGCACATGATAAAAGAAAGCCCAGTAGTAGAAAACAAAAGCTTTTTTTTGTATGGTGAATTTTCATAGTTGATAAAGTGATTTATGTTAGTTAGTTGTATTTTGTTGTATAAAGGGGGACAAAGCTAAAAACTAGTTTTATAAAATAACTGTTTAGTGATGTTAAATATATAAAAAGTTATAATACCTTAATAGTTAAGTTTTTTAATTGCAGTTTTTTTGTTTTTTGGAGGTTTTAACTGGGTTGATTTAGAGAATTTCTCTCTTGTAAGTTAAATGTTTTTTTATCAATCTGAATTTATATTTACTTAATTTGTTGTGATTTAGTGGTTAGTGTTTTTTTGGGCTTTTTTTAAATTTAATTTTTTTGCTATTTTTGCTGACGTAGTAGTAGTTTATACTAACTGTGTATTTTGTACTCACTGATTGAAAACTTAGTGTTTTTTATGTTTCTCCCACAAGAGAAATATGCAGTTAGTTTTTCACTTTTCCACTGATATTTTCTAGTTTTTTAATTTTCTATGTGTTTTATTATTCTTTTTAATTGATACTGTACAAAGTTTTGTTAGTTGTTTTTCTGGGGAAATTTAATTTTCTTAAAAAAAATCATTTTGCTGATTTTGTCACTAACTTTTGCTTGTTTTGGTATGACATAAAAGAATGGTGAAGTTTGTAGTGTTAATGAATACTATTTATTAGTCTCATCAATTTTACTTCAAGATGAAGACTCATTTAAAATTAGTTTTTTGTTAGTTGAAATAGTCTCTAAAAGCAGTGACCTTCTATGTTCTGTAACTAAAGTTGTGTAATCACATAGAGAGGTGAAATAATCAGTGATTTATGGTTTTTTCTTGATAGTTAGTGTTTTATATTGTGCTTCATTGTTACTACAAGAGTGTTATATAGTTATATTATCTATAAGTTTGTTTCAAATGGTTTGTTCAGATTAATTGGGAAATAGCTGTGATTAATTGTTAATCTAGCTCCTTCGGGAGCTATTTTTAATTTGGTTTTTGATTTGATGTTTAAATAGAGCAGAATAATTTTGTGTTTAGTAAAAGGTTAAAATTATTCTTTATGAAAGGAGTTTCGCTAGACACTCCTTTTTTTTGTAGGTATATTTTTCTTATCGCTTTTTTAATAGTTATTCCTGGGTAATCCTTAGTGTTTTTATGTAATCAGTCTTTGTGTATGGTGACTAAATATATTATTCGAGTTAAAATTATTGTAAAACCTAACGTTACTAGTTTTATATAAAATAACACTATTTAGAGCATTAAAATTTCAGGTGTAAATGGTTTCTTCTTCGTATTCTCATTCGTTAAAAAATAAATAGTAGCTAAGGCTATGTTTTTTTTTATCTTGGATAATGAGAAAAAAAATAATTGATTTTTGCGTGATTTTTATCACAAACAGTATGAGGTGTAGACTTTTGGTTGTGTCCACAAACTTTTGTGTTTTATTATTGATAAATAGGTGGTTTTTTTATTTTTCTTCGTTAAAATAGTAATATGTAGTATTGTTGTGTATGTGTATGTTGTTGAAAATCAGTGATTTTTTATAGTGTTAATGTTCCTGAATAGGATAAAAGAATTTTTCAGTCGATTTTGAGATAAACTAAGGATTGACGTAGTATTCTTGTGTAATATAGTTATTTAAGAAAAAAATGCTTCAATGTTACTACAGAAGGAATTGAGGGGTAGTTTGTTGGTATCTTTGAATCGGTTTTTTAATTGTTTCTTTTTTGATTCAAAAGCTATCAAAACTAATATTAAGAAAAGCCCCCTTTTCTTTAACCATATTATTTCTCCCCTTCTTTTAGGTTTTGATAGCTTTTTAATTAAAAACCACAAAGCAATTGGTACGACTGAAGTCCCCCCTTTATTGAGAACCTATGAATGTCCCCCCATTTTACAAGTTCTAGAGACTAAAGCTAGTCTCCATTTAACTAAGGTATGTATTAATCCCCATTATTAAAACCCTGTATATGTCCCTTTTTTGCCCTTGTATGTCCCCCTTTTTTACCTCCAATGGCAATAGCTATATGGAATACTAAAGATTGAAGTCCCCCTTTTTTACCTAACAGTCTTTATATTTGGTACCCTTTATTAGTATAAAACCAAAACCTTTTCTTTTTACTTTATATTTTTTTAACAAATAAGCCTTATTTCAGTTTGAAATGGGGTTTTATTTTTGTGGAATAAATATTACTTTTACACTTGTTAATTGCTATTAAAAAAATACGGAGAAGAAAGTTCGCTACACACTAATTTTATTAATTTTTATTGGTAATTCTTGGGCACAAAAGAGTTTTAATAAGGGAGAAGTTATTGCCAATAACGCCAATCAATATTTTGTAGTTTTAAAAAATATAAAGGATACAACGAAAGTTTATTCAGTGATAAGTAAAAATCAACTGAATTGAAAAATTCATATTCGAGATATGATTAAGGGAACTTATCAAAGGTGTGTTTATTGATGCGAAACAAAACTATAAGGTTTTTTATATAGATAGTTTAATTGTTAGTCATTTTGTTATATATTTTAGGTCAAATAAAAAAAGCGCAGCTCTTTTAGATAGCTACGCTCTTTTTGGTATTAAATATTTTGATGTTTATTCTTCTTCTTTACGTTTAATATCACCAATAAATTTGGTTAATTGTTTTCCGTAAAGAGAGTTTTTAACCTTTTCAGACAAGCTTTTATTAATGGTGTCTAATAATTTGATGTTTGCATTATAAAGTTGTGTTAATGCAATATAAGGTGCCGCTTCACTGTCTCCATTTGCAATGGCATAATTAGTAGCATATAAGAATTTACGACGGATCATTTTTTTGTAATCGTTATCAATTTTTTCCACTAGTCCTTCGTCCTTGTTTTGTCTTGCTTCCACATCTTGTTTGATTAATTCTAAGCGTTGATTAGAAAAACGTTTAAAAACCTTGTTGAAGTTATCCATGACTTCTTGGTTTTTAGATCCTTTTATGTCAGGGTTAAATCCGAATTCCTCCAACTTGTCATTAATGGTAATTTCGCCTTTTTCTCCAAAAAATAATAATTGCTTATCCTTGGTATTGCCATTAAATGTTAGGTAATACATAACAGGAGAGTCAACATTGTCGCTTAAAACAAAAGTGTTTTTTCCTAGTAAAGATGTAGAATCTACGGTTACCAGTAAGGTGTCTTTCATTTTTTGGAGGTATAAAGTTCCTTTTTTAAGACCTTTAATGGTTCCTTTGACGATCATATTACCTTCTTTTTTGGTAGTACAAGCAAAAATTAGGGTTGATAAGATCAAAGAGAACGTTATTTTTTTCATGGTTAAATGTTTATCAAGAACTGCAAAGATGCAGATTTTTTAAAAATTATTTTACACTCATTATAGATTAAAGCTACTTTTTAACTTACCCATTTCATTAATAACGCACAGAAAAAGGCACCGTAAGTACCCAGAGCATAGCCTAAAACGGCAAGAAGTACACCGACAGGAGCTAATGATGGGTGAAAAGCTCCAGCAACGACGGGTGCGGAAGCTGCTCCACCAATATTTGCTTTTGAGCCTACTGCTAAAAAGAAGTAAGGTGCTTTGATAAGTTTTGCTACTAAAAATAGAAGTCCAACATGAATGATCATCCAAACAAAGCCAATAGCAAATAGGCTAATATTCTCTACGATGGCATTTAAGTTCATTTTCATACCAATAGAGGCTACCAAGATGTAAATAAAAACAGTGCCTATTTTGGAAGCACCAGCCCCTTCATAATTTTTAGCTTTTGTAAAGGACAGTATAATGCCAAAAGTGGTTGCGGTGATAATTAACCAGAAAAAAGAACTTCCTAGGCCAAAATCAACAAGGGAAGGCGCATTGTTTTTTATCCATGTTCCTAAATTGTCACCGACTAAATGTCCAATACTAGTGATACCAAAAGCAATTCCTAATAATATGATAAAATCGTTAAAAGAAGGAATTCTAGCAGATTCCATAGTGAATTTTTCCATTTTGTCTTTTAATTGACTGATAGACGAATTATCTGCTTTCAACCATTTGTCTAGGGCATCTGAATTCGCAACACCTAATAGTAAAAATGCCATCCAAACTTCAGCGACTAAAACATCAACTACAGCCATGATACTGAATAAACTATCACTTACTTCCCATTGTTCTTTCATTGCTAGCTGATTGGCACCACCGCCAATCCAACTACCTGCAACGGTTGACAAACCTTTCCAGAGAGCTGTTCCTTCTACTTGGGTTAAAATGTCGGGTGCTACATATTTAAAAAATAAGATAGCAATAGGCCCTCCAATGACAACGCCAAATGTAGCTGTTAAAAACATGATAAGGGCTTTGGGACCTAATTTAAAAACTCCTTTAAGGTCGATACTTAGGGTTAATAAAATAAGTGAGGCAGGTAATAAAAACCTAGATGAGATATAGTAAAGTTTACTGCCTCCTATAAATTGTTTATAGGTTGAACTTTTGATATTGTTTGTTGTAATGTATTCTTTTAGTGTTTCAAGGTTGGTTATTCCTTCTGTATTACCGTACAAATTGGTTAGGTGTTTGATGGTAGCAGCTACATCAATCCACTTGTCAGCAATTAGGCCAATAGAACTTGCGATTGAAGGTAAAAAATAACACAATAAAAGTGCGGGAACTACCTTGTAAAATTTAGAAAAATTTGGTAGGGTAGACGTATAAAAAATAGTAGCTAAAATAACACATAAGACCCCGAAAATGGTTGTGTCATTTGCTAATAAAGGAATATCACTGTTAATTTCTGAAATGCTCATAGGTAATTTACTATTGGTGTTTAATTTTTACTTTTGAATGAGGTATTGAATGCTACACCTAGTAAAATACGATGGAAATTTGCATTGCTAAGCATGATATTCATGTAGCCCACTTTGTATTTTATTTTTTCAGTAGCTTTATAGGTAAACCCACCACCCAGCCAATTTTGTGCAAAGGTATCATTTTGAAAATTGATAAACAATTCATCAAATAGGAATGCAGACCATTTACCATTTATGGGGTAACTTCCTCCAATCTCATATCGAATCCAATGTTGTGTATCATGCTGAAAAAAACGATGTTCTAATCTAAAACGATGGTGTAGTTTTAACTTAGATAATCCATGCTTTATGATGAAGTCTTCATATATACGATGTTCACCACTTGCTCCTCCATCTTGATTAAAGGTAATATCTGTGTTTAGGTAAGCGTAACCAGCTGTTACATTAAGGTTTTTGTTTATTTGATAATTACCTCCAGCTCTAAATAGGAATTGTTGTAAATCATTGACCATTTTAAACATTCTAAAATGAACTAATGATTTTAGTGTCCATTTATTGGAGAGTTGGTGAGATCCTCCGTACATATACCAAGCGCCTAATTTGCTTTCGGCATTAGTTTGACCAATTGAACTGAAATTTATAGTAGGAATTAAAATGGTTAATAGTAATATTTTTTTCATGTATTATTGATTTTTACGCAATTCCTGTGTTAAAAAAACAGGAATTGCGTAAAAATAATTATTTTACAGAAAACTCTTTTATATCTTTAAAAGGAGAGATGTTTATTTTTTCAACATCATTTTGATAAGCTTTCCATTCTTTATCAAAGAATTCATTGGTTAATTGAAGTCCTTTTTTCAAAGACTCTTTAAATTGATTAAACAATCGTTGTTCTGTTGCGTTTAATTCTTCTGAAGGATTGTATCCATACCATTTAGCAAAACCAAGTCTGCTATTAATATTAGGAATAGGGCTTCTTACAATTCCTTGCCTTTTGTCTTTTTTACCTAAAAACACATCAATAATAGAATCAATTTTAGTAATTGTTTTTTCTGATTTTTTGATGATATCTTTATAAAGCTTTTTGTCTTTTTTAGAAAACTTTCCTTTTAAAGAAGTGGCAGTATTTTTACTTTCAATTAACTGTTTTAGTGCATCTGTCATCGTTTTTTGATGACTTTCTATACGTTTAGCTCTATCATATCTTTTTTGTACAGTTTTTTTGGTAATAGTTAATCGAGGGTCTAATAATATTTGAATCGTTTGCTCAGCGGATTGATCTCCATAAATAGCTTTGATTTTATAGGTTCCTGGTCTAACACCTACACCTGAAGGTTCGTGTTTGGGCTTTTTTAATTTTCTAGATGGATAGGGTAGTCCTTTCTCATCTTTATTCCAAACGATTTTATGGAGTCCTTTTTCTTTAGGTGTTTTTTTCTTAAGTGTACGTATTAACTTATCTCCGTTGTATATTTCAAACGTAATAGAATCAAATTTTATTAATTTTTCTTTTGCTTCTTCCTTTTTACTTTTTTTCTTTTCTTTAGGAATGTAGTTAAGAAAGTAAGAAATGGAAGCTCCATCTTTTCTGTTTTCCCCATTATAGGTAGCATCTCCTCCAAAGCGACCTCCAGAAGGTTGTTGATAAGTAGCTAAATAACTATTAGGAGGGTTGAAAAGAGTTAATTTATTTTTGAAGACATCAGCGGTTTGGGCCATTTTTCTTAATGGACGAATATCGTCTAAAACCCATGCGGCTCTTCCGAATGTTCCGATTACTAAATCGTGTTCTCTAGGATGAATAACTAAATCTTTTACCGAAACTGTTGGGAAATCATTGGTCCATTTTGTCCATTTTTCACCGCCGTTTATAGAAATATATAAGCCGTCATCTGTACCTAAAAAAAGTAGGTTAGGAGTGATAGGATCTTCAACGATAGATAAGGTATAGCTTTTTACATCGTTTTCATCAACAATGCGTGTCCAAGTTTTTCCGTAGTTTTTTGTTCTGTATGCATACGGAGTGTAATTAAATCTTCTGTAGTCATTAGCAACTAATAAAGCTTCTCCTTTATTTTTATTAGAAGCTTTGATTTGAGTGATCCAACTATTTGCAGGCAACCCTTTTATATTTTTTGAAATATTTTTCCAGTTTTTACCTCCATCTTGGGTTATTTGCACTTGGCCGTCATCTGTAGCCACCCACAACATATCCTTTTCTAAAGGAGAAGGTTCTATAACTAAGATAGAACAATGGTTTTCTGCTCCCGTAGCATCTATAGTTAAACCGCCACTTTCAGCTTGTTTTTGCTTCTCTTTGTCGTTTGTGGTCAAGTCAGGAGAAATGATTTCCCAAGTTAACCCTTTATCATTAGACTTATGAACAAACTGACTTCCAAAGTATATTGTATTGTTATTGAAAGGATCAATATTTATCGCTGAATTCCAGTTGAACCTCAGTAACATGTTTGGATCAGGATGTGTAGGTTTTATCGTGTAGCTATATCCAGTTTTATGATCGTATCGAGATACCCAACCTTGTTGGCTCATTGCCCAACCATATCTTGAGTCATCTTTGTCAGGAACTACATCAAATCCGTCGCCGAAACCAATTTCTTGCCAATAGGAGTTACGGATTCCCTGTACCTTCCATACATAGGCAGGTCCTCTCCATGATCCATTGTCCTGCATACCGCCATACACATTATAGGGTATTTCGTTGTCGACATTGATATGATAAAATTGTGCAATTGGGAGGTTGCCAATAAATCGCCAGTTTTGCCCTCGGTCTTTAGTGATATTTAATCCTCCGTCATTTCCATCGATCATAAATGATCCATTTTCTGGATGCATCCACCAAGCATGGTGGTCAGGATGTACACCATTAGAAACACCATATGCAGGCATTAATTGTTTGAAGCTTTTTCCTCCGTCTTCAGAAACATTTACATAGGTAAAAATAGAGTACACTCTGTTTTCATTTTGAGGATCCACATAAATTTCAGAATAATAAAAAGGTCGATTTCCTATTTCTTTTTTGTCGCTAACTTTCACCCATTTTTCTCCTCCGTCTGTACTTTTATATAATGCATTTTTCTTAGCTTCAATTAAAGCATATACTATATTGGGGTTAGAACGCGCAAAAGCAACACCAATTCTACCTAACTCACCTTTAGGAAGCCCTTCTTTGTGTGTCAATTTTTTCCAGTTTTCTCCCCCATCATACGTGATATAAAGTCCGCTGCCTTTTCCGCCTGATTTAAAAAACCAAGGGGCTCTTTTGTGTTCCCACATAGCTGCAATTAACTTATTTGGGTTAGAAGGATCCATTACTAAATCCGCGGCTCCTGTACGTATGTTATTAAACAAAATTTGTTTCCAAGTCTTTCCTCCATCGGTGGTTTTGTACACCCCTCTTTCTTTATGTTCTCCCCAAGGAGAACCAATAGCAGCTACATATACTACATTAGGATTGGTAGGATCTATAACAACTCTATGGATATGACGTGTTTTTTCTAACCCCATAGACTTCCATGTTTTTCCTCCATCTAATGATTTAAAAATTCCATATCCACCATTTAAACTATTTCTAGGGTTTCCTTCTCCCGTACCTACCCAAATAACACTTGGGTTAGATTGTTGTATTGCTAATGCTCCTACAGAGGCTGTCACTTCGTTATCAAAGATAGGAGACCATTTGATCCCTCCAGAAGTAGATTTCCATACACCACCAGAGGCAGTTCCTACATACATAATATCAGGGTTGGATAGTACTACATCTATGGCAGTAACTCGACCACTCATACCACCCGGTCCGATATTTCTTGGTTTCATGTTTTTTACCAAATCCATAGAAAAGTCTTGACCTATTATGAGGCCAGTCCAAAATAAGAGAATTATAGAAAGTGCTTTTTTCATTGCTTGATTTGTAAGTTTTGATTAAAATGAATCGTTGTTTTAAATAATAAAAATATGTTTTTGTAAACTAGGATATAGTGCTATATATCATAAGATTGATGTGATTAAGTTCGTAACGGTGTTTAATATTTGTGAAGGGAAAAGCAACTTATTTGAAAAGTCACGATCAAAGATACCTTTTTATTTTTATTTTTTTTATAAAACAGGGGCTTTATTTAATCTTGTAGTAATGGTCGTTTTTTTGATGAAAACAAAGTGTAATCATAATGATGCAATTAAAATGAATAAATAAAAGGTATTACAGTCTATAGTTTCTTTAGTAAAAACGTAATTATTTATATGGTTTTAGTATGTTGTATATTGAACTCATCTTGACTTTTTCTATTTCCTAAAAAATAACTGAAATTCGCCCATATTTTGTTACTTTTTTTATTCGTAGCGTTGCTATGACTTTCAAAAAGTGCCTCATCTGATCAAATTTCAATTCATTTTCGGTTAAAAAAAAAGTCAAGATGAGTTCATAGATTTTATATCTCGTATATGTGTTTAGTATTGGTTTATCTATGCAAGTAGTCATTATATGCTTCTTGAGAAATTGATTTGCCTAGAGAATCTAATTTTTGGAAGTCTCCTTCTTGTATTACGGCTTTTTTGCTTACATGATCGTACACGAAATATCCATTTTTGGTCTTAATACCAAACCCTTCATTGAAAATATAATGTGCATACTGATCCGCAGAATTGTTAAATAGATGTTTTCCAAAAGTGAACTTATTGGCATCACTTTTTAATAAACGCATCAGGGTGTATGAAAAATCCACTTGAGACAAATAACTGTCAATTTTTATCCCTGTTTTTGATAATGCACCTCCTAACCACAACATAGGGATATGGAATTTTTTATACGAGTTGAAATATCCTTTGTGATTTGGTAGTGGGTGTCCATGATCAGACATAATAACAACTAATGTATTGTCCCACCAAGGTTGTTTTTTTATTTCTTTAATAAAGTTTCCTAATACTTTGTCTGTATACGCTTGTGCACTTCGATATAAGTTGTCATAAGGTTCTTTACCAAATTTATAAGTGTCAGGAAACTCATAAGGTTCATGACTCGTTAATGTAAGTGCAGTAGTGAAAAAAGGTTGCTTTAACTCAGGATTAGAAAGATCATTTAAAAGTTTGTCAATAAAGATATGATCGTGAACTCCCCAAGTTGATCTACCTACATTCTTGTCAAAAGTATCTCCATCAATAATTTTATCAACTCCTCCATTTCTCAAATATGTAACCATATTTCCAAAATTTGTATCACCGCCGTAATAAAAAGAAGTTTCGTAGCCTAGTTTTTGGGTTTCTTTTATAAGCATGGGTAGCGATCTGGTTTTGTTGGGCATTTTGATAATGCTTTTTGTAGGTTGTGGATAATAACCACTTAATATACTAGTCAACCCCTTATCAGTTCTATCGCCATTTCCATAAAAGTTCGTAAAAAGAATGCCTTCTTTGGCTAATTTGTTGAAATTTTCAGTTACGTTATTTTCACCTCCAACAGCTCCAACTACTTTGGCAGAAAGACTTTCCCAAATGATTAATAAAATATTAGGGGTGGATGTTTTTAAGATAGAATCATTTCCAGTTAGTAAATTACTTCTTCTTTTTTCTATAATTTTTTTAGCCCTGTTAGCGGTATAATATTGATATGGATTTGATTTGTCGGTTTCTTGAGATACTGCATTGATAAAATTCCACATAAAATTAACCGATGCATGATTTGCAAACATCGTTTTTGAGAAATATACATTACTTTGATTGAGGGGGATGGATTGAAAACCTCCTCTTATAGGGATTATTAAGGCTCCTAACCATATCAGAAAAATAGGGAGTTCCCACCAATTTCCTTGGTTTAGTGGGGCAAACCATTTGTTGAGTCTGTGTATTAATATGCTGAGAACAATATAAGATAATGTAATCCAAGCTAAGGTTCCTGTGATTAGTAGCTTTGTTGAAATAGAAGCTAACATCATTTTTGGGGTATTGATGTAGTTTAATAACGTACTATCAATTCTTACTCCCCAAGATTTGTACAATACCACATCAATTAATAAAAACAAATTGATTGTGATAAATATAAATATACTGTAGGTTTTTAGTAGTATATGTACCGTTTTCTTTGGGATAAAAATAGAAAATAATAGTAACAAAAAAGGTAAAACGACAATATAGCTGGTAGCAGATAGGTCCATTCGTAAACCGTATAAGAAGGTTTTTAAAACATCATATCCTTCTAAGGAGTTTGTTTTTGAAAAATGAAACGTTAAAAAAATTAACCTTGCAAGGACAAAGTATAACAAGCAGTATAAAAAATAGTTGATCCCCAGTAAAAATCTATTTTTAATAGAAGTTATTTTCATAAAAGTGTTTTGTAAGGTTATATCCCTTAGTAATTGTATGTTTTTTATTCGGTTACTTTAAGTCTGGCTTCAGCTTTTACAGACACATCGGCGTAATTGTTATCGAGATATTTAAGGTATCCTGTAATAGCAATCATTGCAGCATTATCGGTTGTATATTCAAATTTAGGTATATAAGTGTTCCAATTCCAATGTTTTTCTGCTAACAATAATCGCTTTCTTATTTCTGAATTAGCCGAAACCCCTCCTGCTATAGCTACTTCTTTAATGCCAGTATGTTTAACGGCGTTTTTTAATTTATCCATTAATATTTCAACAATCGTATGTTGAATAGAAGCACAGATATCTTCTAAATTTTCTTTTATAAAGTTAGGGTTTTCTTTTAGATTTCGCTGGATAAAATACAAGATACCTGTTTTTAAACCACTAAAACTAAAGTCTAAATCGCCAACTTTAGGCTTGCTAAAAGAAAATGCTTTTGGATTTCCTTGTAGGGCATATTTATCGATTAAAGGACCACCAGGGTATGGAAGACCAAGTATTTTTGCAGATTTATCAAAAGCTTCCCCAACGGCATCATCGATGGTTTCTCCTAATATTTCCATTTCAAAATGTTTGGAAATTTTAACGATTTGGGTGTGCCCGCCACTTATGGTTAGGCATAGGAAAGGGAAAGGTGGTATTTTTCCATTTTCTTCCTTGATAAAATGTGCTAAAATATGTGCTTGCATGTGGTTTACATCAATAAGCGGAATGTTTAATCCTAATGCTAAAGATTTAGCAAAGGAAGTTCCGACAAGCAACGACCCCATAAGCCCAGGGCCTTTGGTAAAAGCAATTGCAGTTAGGTCTTTTTTTGTGATACCCGCTTGATGAATGGCTTGTTGTACAACGGGTACAATGTTTTGTTGGTGTGCTCTTGAAGCTAATTCAGGAACCACGCCTCCGTATTTTGCATGAACTTCTTGGTTGGCAACAATATTACTTAATACTTTGCCGTTGTGGATTATAGCAGCACTTGTGTCATCACAAGAACTTTCAATCCCCAAAATGTAAATGTTTTTTAAACCCACGATAAAAGAAAAATTTAACCGCAAAAATATTGATAAATCATTAGATTTTTATGAAAAGCTAATTTTCTTTGCATTTAGGCAAGATATTTGAAGTTAGCTAATTACTTTTGTTTAATAGTATTTCTTAAAACTTTCATGCCATAGAAAAGCAAAAAAAAATAGGACTAAGGATATTTAAGTATTTGGCGCTTTTTTTGTTAGCCTTAATGCTTTTATTGTCTACGCCTTTTGTGCAAAGTAGATTGGCAAGATATGCAACGGATTATTTAAACGAAACTTTTGGAATTAATATTAACGTAAAAAAGTTAGATTTATCCCTGCTAGGCAGTGTGCAGTTAAAAGAAATAGAAATAAGAGACCATCATAAAGACACGCTAATCTTTGTGCAAAAATTAAAAACTTCTCTTCTCAATGTAAAAAAGATTGTTGATAACAAACTTAATTTAGGAGAAGCGTCGCTTAACGGTGTTTATGTTCATGTAAAAACGTACAAGGGTGAAAAAGATGATAGTATGAGTATTTTTGCAGATAGCTTTGACGATGGTAAGCCTAGAGATAGTCTTTATACTCCTTTTATATTGAGAGCCAGTGCTATTAATTTCGAAGATTTACATTTTAAACTGATAAACAAAAACAAGAAAGACTCTTTGGAGTTTTCAGTAACTGAAGGTGGGGGAAAAGTCAATAGTTTTTTTGTAGTGGGGCCTGATGTATTTGCGGGGATTAAAAATATGTACTTTACAGATAATAGAAAAATAAAGGTGACAAACCTTACTACTGATTTTACATATACTAAAAAATACATGCTATTTAAAAATACGGTACTTCAGACGAACAATCAAACCCATTTAGCAAGTGATATAAAGTTTACTTACGACAGAAAAGATTTGGCAGACTTCAATGATAAAGTACAAATAAAAGCAAGGTTTAAGAAAAGTAAAATAGCTGTAAGAGACTTGAGTAAAGTATATAGTGAATTACGAGGGAACGATATACTTCGCTTTACGGGAGTGGTTGATGGAACGTTAAATAATTTCAGTGCTACAAAGGTGAACCTGAATTCCAAAAATGGAATGAAAATTATTGGGGATATGGGCTTTGTGAATGTCCTAAACTTGAAAAGAGGGTTTATTTTTGATGCAGATTTGGATAATGTGACATCAAACTACTATCAGTTGAAGAGTGTATTGCCTAATTTATTAGGAAAAACGTTACCAAGAGAATTGAATAGACTAGGAAACTTCACGATGTCAGGTCTTACAAAAATAACTCCTGATCAGATTGATGCTACTTTGACAGTTAATTCCGACATTGGAAACATTATTTCAGATTTGCAATTGACTGATATTGAAAATATTGATAATGCTTCTTATGAAGGAGAAGTTATTTTTCAAGACTTTGATGTAGGGATTTTTGCGAATGATTCTATTGTGGGGAAAATGTCTATGACTGCTGATGTAAATGGAAGTGGTTTTGATGTTGAAAATATCAATACGACGTTAATAGGAAAGGTGAGTAGTTTAGAGTTTAACGGATATGAGTACAATGAGCTTAGTGTGAATGGACAATTTCAAAACAAAAAATTTGATGGTTTTTTAAGTGCTGAAGATGAGAATTTTCAATTAAATTTTGAAGGGTTAGCTGATTTTTCTTCTGAGGTAAATAAGTTTGATTTTAACGCTGATGTAAGTAAGTTAGACTTGAAGAAGACTCATTTATTTACAAGAGATAGTGTATCACAGTTGAAGGGACAAATTAATCTTAATCTATCAGGGAATACTTTTGATGATATTGTTGGGAAAGCTACATTTAAAAATCTGTTATATACCAATCAAAAGGAGACCTATGCTTTTAAGAAATTCCATATAAACTCGACAATGAAAGATAGTATAAAGACTATCGAGATTGATTCGAAAGATATTGTAACAGGGAAACTAAAAGGAAAATTCTTATTTGCAGAACTGCCTGCTGTAGCACAAAATGCTTTAGGAAGTATTTATACAAATTATGAGCCTTTTAAAGTGACTCCTAATCAGTTTTTAGATTTTAATTTTACAATATATAATCAAATAGTTGATATTTTTCTACCTAGTATGTCTATTGGTAAAAATACTTCTCTAAAAGGGAAAATTAATTCGGATGTAAACTCTTTGAAATTAACTTTTTCTTCACCTAAGGTAGCTGTTAATAGCAATATTTTGGATAAAGTATTACTGAGGATGGATAATAAGAATAAGCTGTATAATACACACTTAACGGTAGGTAAAGTTGATACAAAGTATTATGATATAGAGAAGTTGAATTTGTTGAATAGAA
Source organism: uncultured Tenacibaculum sp. (assembly GCA_947496185.1). Taxonomy (GTDB): domain Bacteria; phylum Bacteroidota; class Bacteroidia; order Flavobacteriales; family Flavobacteriaceae; genus Polaribacter. The sequence goes on along the minus strand of CANMCD010000004.1, from coordinate 47,446 downwards.
CACAAAAAGATACTCTGTTTTTTAAGTCAGAATTTGAAGGTGGAAGAAAAAACAAACAAAAATTTAATTTAGACTTTTATTATACCATCAATAAAGATCGTAAATGGGTTTTAGGAGTACAGAAGTCAATGTTGAATTACCAGGGGTTTGACTGGATGATAAACCCAGAGGACAATAAGGATAATAAGGTTACTTTTTCATTAAAAGAAAAAGACTTTTTAATAAGCCCGCTAACATTGGTTTCTGACGAACAAAAAATAGAAGTTAAGGGCAAAGTAGATAAATCAGGAGATAAAGATTTGTTGGCTAATTTTACTAAGGTGAAATTGCAAAGTTTTTTACCAGAAATAGATAGTTTACGACTTAATGGAAAGGTTAACGGGAGTATTTCTGTAAAACAAGAAAAAGATTATGTTAGCCCGAAGGCAAAACTATGGGTTAAAGATTTTAAAATAAATGGATTTGATCAAGGGAATCTCAGTTTAAATGTTGCAGGTGATAACTCTTATGATAAGTTTAATGTTACTATGGAGTTGGCAAATAGAAATGCTGATCAAATATTGGCAAATGGAATATTTGATTTTACTGAAGAAAGACCTACGACAGACTTGCAATTATTTATAAAGAATTATGAAATCGCAGCTTTTAGCCCTTTAGGGGAAGATGTACTTTCAAGGTTACGTGGTAAAGTTACAGGTAATTTTACGGCAAAAGGTTATGTTAGAAATCCAGATTTTGATGGTATATTGTCATTGAAAGATGCGGGACTGTATTTTCCATATCTTAACATAGATTTTGACATCAAAGGGAATACCAATATAAGGTTGGATAAACAGCGTTTTGTTTTTGATGAAGTAACGTTGGAGGATACAAAGTACAAGACACAGGGGGCATTGTCTGGAGAGATTGTACATCAAAATTTTGAAATGTGGTTTATGGATCTTGACATAGACGCGAATAATCTACTTGTTTTAGATACTGAAGAAAATGAGGAAGTACCGTATTATGGAACTGGTTTTTTGAAAGGTACAGCGGAAATAACTGGACTAACTAATAATTTAGATATTTTGGTTGAAGGGAAAACACAGCCCGGAACTACTTTTGTGATCCCGTTGAGCGATGTTAAAACAATTGATAATTATAAGTTAATTCACTTCGGAAGAAGAAAGTCTGCAGAAGCTGAAAAAGAGAAATTAATAGAAGATATTAAGGGCTTAGACCTAAAAATGAGTTTGGAGGTGACAAAAGATGCCGTTGCTCAGGTTGTTATAGATAAGGTATCGGGTAGTGAATTAATGGGAAGTGGACAAGGAAATTTAGATATTGATATTAATACCCGAGGAAAATTCCAAATGGTAGGGGATTTTAAAGTAGATAATGGGGTGTATAACTTTAGATATGCAGGTATTACAAAACCTTTTAAAGTACAAAAGGGAGGGACGATCTCTTGGAGTGGAAACCCTTATAATGCAGAATTGGATTTAACAGCGGTTTATAGAACGAAAGCAAATCCAGCTCAATTACTGGATAATATTAATTCTAGTCGAAAAATCCCCGTTGATCTCTACACTAAAATTACTGGTGGATTATTTGATTCGAAACAAGAATTTGATATTAAAATTCCGAACGCTAACGCAGCTATTACTTCTGAGTTAGACTTCATACTAAATGATAATGATTTAAATAAGAAGATGCAGCACTTTTCTTTTTTGTTAGCTTTTGGTACATTTTACAATGAAAATATTGGGGTAAGTGCAGGTAATGGGATAACTGGTACAGCTTCAGAAATAGCAGCGGGTATTTTGTCTAATATGATAAATAGTAAGGATGATAAATTTCATCTGGGAGTTGGGTATTCACAAGGGAATAATAATGGTGATTTAGGAAGTTTTAATACCGATAATCAAGTAGATGTGTCGGTTTCTACACAGCTTAGTGATCGTGTTTTAGTGAATGGTAAAGTAGGAGTACCTGTAGGGCAAAATACGCAATCTAGCGTTGTAGGTGAGGTAAAAGTTGAGGTTTTACTCAATGAAGAGGGAAGCCTACGTGCAACAGCTTTTAACAGACAAAGTAATGTTCAGTTTCAAGAAGATGAAGGAGATACTCAAGGAATAGGTATTTCTTATCAAGTAAACTTTAATAATTTAAAAGATCTAAGAAAAAAGTTAGGATTAAAAAAGGAAAAGACTATAAAAAAAGATACCTTAGTAGTAAAGAAGAAGAAATCGAAAATGATACATTTTAAATCGTCAAAAGACGTGGTGAAAAATAAATAACCAAACAATCTAATGAGTAGAACGATAAAGGATTATCTGATTTTAGGGGCAAAAGGAATGGCAATGGGAGCAGCGGATGTGGTTCCTGGGGTTTCAGGAGGAACAATTGCTTTCATCTCAGGGATATATGAAGAATTACTTTCTTCGATTAGTGCCATTAATATTGGTTTATTGAAGATACTTAAGAAGGAAGGGGTTACAGAAGCATGGCGTCAACTAAATGGTAATTTCTTACTTTCTTTGTTAATAGGGATTTTTGTCAGTGTATTGTCATTAGCTAAGGTAATTTCTTGGTTGTTGATACACCAACCAATACTTTTGTGGTCGTTTTTTTTCGGGTTGGTTTTGGCGAGTATTATATATATAGCGAAACAGTTGACTAAGTGGGACGGATTGTCAATTGTACTAGCAACTATTGGTGCTGTATTAGCGTATTATATTACAACACTAAACCCGCTTGTGTCTGAAAACTCTTCATTGTTCTTTTTGTTTTTGTCAGGTGCCTTAGCAATTTGTGCAATGATTTTACCGGGTATTTCAGGTTCGTTTATTCTTGTTCTTTTAGGCGCTTATAAGCCTATTTTAAGTGCTGTAAATGACAAAAACCTACGTGTGATAGCCGTAGTGGGTATAGGGGCAGTAGTTGGGCTATTGTCATTTTCAAGAGTACTTAAATGGTTGTTTTCGCATTATAAAAACTATACGCTTGCGGTTTTGACTGGATTTATTTTAGGGTCGTTGAATAAAATATGGCCATGGAAAAAAATACTAACTTATCGAACAAACTCACATGGTGAGCAAGTCCCGTTTAATGAATTGTCAGTATCTCCATTTTCGTATGAAGGAAATCCACAATTATTGTATGCAATTGTACTTGGAGTTGTAGGATTTGGATGTATTCTTTTATTAGAAAAAATAGCCGTGAAAAAACAATAATTAACACCGTATTTCTAGGTTTTTTCTGAGTTCTTATGCTTATTTTTGTGGCTAGAAATTAATTTTCTAATTTTAATAAAAGTTATATCTAAATAAAAAAAATATATGAAAAAGTGCTTTTTTGCTGTTTTAACGCTCCTTTTTGTTGGTTCAATTTACGCTCAGCAAACCAAAATCGGGTATGGAGTTATGTCAGGGGTAAACTTATCGAAATATAAAAATATTCCAGGATTCATAGAATTTCAAGAAAAAATAGGATTTTATGTTGGAGGATATATGAACTTTGGTATATCTAAAAAGTTAAAGATTCAAACAGAACTGTTGTATGTTAACCGAGGAGCCAAACAAGTTGAACATGTTACGTTAACTGATCAGTACGGGGTTCCAATTGGGGAAGAAAATTTTAAAATATACCAGAATGAATCTGTAATTTCTTTACCGATTATTATGCAATATTTTTTTCTAAATACCATAGCACTAGAAGGAGGAGTTCAGGCAGGTTATATAGTTAGTAGTAATATAGAAACTATTATTGTAAGAGAAGAGAATGGTCAATCAACTCACATGAGGTTAGATTATCACAAGGAAAATTATGATAAGTTTGATTTTGGGTTTACTGTTGGTTTGGGGTATCATTTATTGGAAAAATTAAGAATTACAGGAAGGTATTTTCAGGGATTGATTAAAAGAGACGGAGAGCTTAAATCTTCGGTTTTTAGCCTAGGATTAGCCTATGACTTATAATAGGAGGTGAACTATTTTAATATTTCATGTATAATTCAAGTGAAAAAGAAATAAACTAAGCACTTTAAGAAGGTTGTTTTCTACGTTGAAATACTATAAATTCGTTACCACGATAATAAAGTATGCATAACGAAAGAACATTTAGAGAAAAAATAGGGTTATTTCTAAAAGGTTTGGCTATGGGAGGTGCTAACAAAGTTCCCGGGGTTTCTGGTGGAATGGTAGCATTTGTTATGGGATTTTATGAAGAGCTTATATTTACGTTTCAAAGAGTTAATTTAAAGGCATGTAAACTTTTGTTTGCTGGACGAGTAAAAAGTTTTGTACGCTATGTAAATTTAGAATTCTTGGTTTTGGTGATGCTGGGAAGTACCTTTAGCTATTTTAGTATTTCCTTGATTTTAGACTATTTTTTAAAAAAATATGAGCTTTATGTATGGTCTTGGTTTTTTGGAATGATCATAGGTTCTATCTATTATATATCCAAAGATTTTGCCGATTGGAGAAGTAAGAACATTGTTGGAATGCTTATAGGTGTTTTGGTAGGTTTGGCTATTAGCTTTATGACCCCAGCAAAAGAAAATGACAATTTATGGTTTGTTTTTCTTTGTGGTATTATTGGGGTTTCCGGAATGACATTGCCAGGTTTGTCTGGTTCATTTATATTGATTTTATTAGGTAACTATGTGTTATTATTAGTTGATAGTGTAAATGTTTTAGGTAATGTAATCATGCAGCTTATTTCGGGTAATACGGACGTTTTACATGATGCTGTTAAGGTAAGATATCTTAAAATAATAGCTGTTTTTACCTTAGGTTCGGCATTTGGATTGGTTTCTATTTCACATATATTAGGGTATGTGTTAAAGCGATGGCATCAGCTTGTAACAGCTATCATAATAGGGTTTATTACAGGATCACTAGGAATTGTATGGCCTTGGAAAAAAACCATTTTTAAACAAGAAGAAAATGTTTTTTTATTAGATAAAAAAGGAAACAAAATTGTAGAAAACTATGAACGATACTTCCCCGATATTTATAACGAACAAACTTGGATATCGATAGGGTTTATTGTCTTTGGTATACTTTTAATTTTAGCGATCGATTTTTATGGAAAAAAAAGATAATAATAAGTTATATGCATTAGTTGGTAAAAATATATCCTATTCTTTTTCTAGAGGTTATTTTACAGAGAAATTTGAGACACTTCAATTGCATGATCATCAATATATCAATTTTGATTTTCAGTGTATGGATGAGTTCATGCCTAAGCTAAAAGAGCATACTAGCGAACTAAAAGGAATGAATGTAACGATCCCCTATAAACTTCAAATTTTTGATTATTTAGATGAAATAGATGAGGAAGCAAAAACCATTGGTGCAGTAAATACCATAAAAATATTAGAAGATGGTAGGTTAAAAGGATATAATACGGATGTTTACGGGTTTGAAAAATCGTTAATTCCATTACTGCGTCCAATTCATAAAAAGGCACTAATTTTAGGTACTGGAGGAGCTTCTAAAGCTGTGGCTCATGTATTAGAAAAATTACAAATAGCTTATAGTTTTGTTTCTAGATCGAATACGAATACCAAATGTATTAGCTATGATGTTTTGGATGAAGCGATAATAGGTAGTCATTTGTTGATTATAAATTGTACACCTTTAGGAACACACCCCAACATAGCAGATTGTCCAGCATTACCGTATCAATTTATTGCTGAAAATCATTTGTTATACGATTTAATATACAATCCGGCAGAAACAAAATTTTTAAAAAAAGGAAAAAAAAATGGTGCTGTGATTAAAAATGGTATGGAAATGTTAGAGCAACAAGCAGAAAAGGCTTGGGAAATATGGAATTCATAAAAATAGCGGTTCTGAAAAAATAGCGTGTTTTTTTTTGCAAGAATGCTTATATTTATCAATTAATTAAAAGGAACTTAAACATTGTAGATATGTTAGAAAACGAAGAAAAGAAGGTTGAACAAATAAAAAATACAGAGAGTACTACTTCCAACGATATCGAAAAAGCGGTAAATGAGGTGGAGGATCAGGTAGCAAAGGAAGCGGAGAAGGCAGATGAAAATCATGAGATTCCAATGTTAGATTATACTTCAATGGAATTGGATAAAATGGTTGAAGAGCTAAAAAAGCTACTTAAAAAGTACCCTGTTCAACAGTTAAAAAATAATGTTGAGGCTATAAAAACTTCGTTTAATGCCAAATTTGGTAAGCTTTTAGCTGAGAAAAAAGAAGCTTTCTTGGCTGATGGAGGAAATTCAATAGATTTTCAATTTTCTAGTCCAGTTAAAACAGAATACAATAAGTTATTAGGGGAGTATAAAACCAAAAGAGATGCCTATTATTCTCAATTGGAAAAAGAATTAAAAGAGAACTTAGAAAGAAGGAATACCTTAATCGATGAATTAAAATCGTTAATTGAAGGAGGTGATGCTAGAACCATGTATAACGATTTTCAAGAAATTCAAAAAAGGTGGCGAAGCGTAGGGCCTGTTCCTAAGACAAAATATAACGATACTTGGAAAACGTATCATCATCATGTTGAACGTTTTTATGATTTATTACATTTAAATAAAGATTTCAGAGAACTAGATTTTAAGCATAATTTAGAAGAAAAATTAAGGCTTATTGAAAAAGCAGAAGCTTTAAATGAGGTAGAAGATGTAAATGAAGCTTTTAAAGAGCTGCAAGAGTTACATCGTTTATGGAAAGAAGAAGTAGGACCTGTTGGAAAAGAACATAGAGAGACTGTTTGGGGTAGATTTAGTGCAGCAACAAAAAAAATTCATGATAAAAGACATCAATACTTTAGAGATTTGAAGTCTAAATATCAAGAGGTTATTGATGCAAAGCTTGAGGTTGTAAGTCAGATTAATGCATACGATACATCAAATAATAAAACCCATAACGATTGGCAAAAGAGCATTGTAGATATTGAAGCTTTACGAAAAAAGTATTTTGATATAGGAAAACTTCCTTACAGTAAAAGTGAAGCTGTTTGGCAGCAGTTTAAAGCTGCAACTAAAAAGTTTAATGCGGCTAAAAATGCCTTTTATAAAGAAGAAAAAAGTGCTCAAAGTGATAACTTGAAGAAAAAGATGGAATTAGTAGAGCTGGCCGAGAGTTTAAAAGACAGTGAAGATTGGGAAGCTACTACAAATACCATGAAACGTATTCAAGCGGATTGGAAAAAGATAGGACATGTTCCAAGAAAGTATTCAGATGATATTTGGAAACGATTTAAAGATGCATGTAATCATTATTTTGATAGGCTTCATGAGCGTAAAAACGAATTGAATAAAGAGCAGTTGGTTGTTGTTGAAGCTAAAAAGGAGTTTATAGAAGAAGTTAAAACGAAAGAAAACTTAACCCTAGATCAGGTCAATGAGCTAATTGCTAAATGGAAAGAAATGGGAAGTTTACCAAGAAATGCACGTCATCTTAATGAAAAGTTTAATAAAACAATAGATGGTCATTTAGGAAATTTAAATATGAGTAGATCAGATATTGAGATGCTTAAATTTAAAAATATAATAGATGGCTACGTGAGTCAAGAAGACTACAGGAAGTTAGACAATGAACAACTGTTTATTAGAAGAAAGATTGATGAGAATGTTCGTGAAATGCAACAATTGGAAAACAACCTTAGTTTTATTTCGAATGCAACAGAAGATAATCCTTTGGTTAAGAACGTAAGGAAGGAAATTCAAGGGTTTAAAGATGATTTAGATGTTTGGCAACTGAAATTAGATTATTTAAGAAAATTAAAATATTAAAAGAACAAAATTATTTGTTTATTAAATGAACTCATCTTGACTTATTGTTTTTAACCGAAAATGAGTTGAAATTTGATCAGACGAGGCACTTTTTGAAAGTCATAGCAGCGCTATGAATAAAAAAGTAACAAAATATGGGCGAATTTCAGCTATTTTTTAGGGAATAGAAAAAGTCAAGATGAGTTCAATAAAAAGAGAACCGTATAAGATAACGTTATACGGTTTTTTTTATGAGGTTTATATTGTGTTATTAATTTAGGTTTTTTTCTACTAAAATTAAGAGTAAATCATATATTAAACAGGTTATATTATTTTAGGTTGTTTGTAGGAAAGGCTAATTTTATTTGTTTGGTGGATATTTGTTAAATGCTTTATTCAAAACTTTTGAAAAGTATACTTCCTTTTGACTAGGAGTTAATGGTTCTTTAATGTTGGTCGAAACGGTGCCTTGCCAAATCAAACTATTAGTTTCTGCATCAACAAAATCTATCGTAATTGTTTGTCGTATTTCTCTACTTCCTAAAGGGATGTCACCAGAAACACCAATGTCAAAAATGCCACTACCAGTACCAATACCAATACCTAAAAAGTTATCCTTCTCTGCGGGTCTTTTTTCAGAGAAAAAATTTATGAACATATCAGGGGTGTCTGATGGTTTTATGTTTTTTAATGTTAACTGTCTGCTTATTTCACTAGTGAGCCTTTTTATGTCTAGATCATTAAACCCTTTACCTGTATCTTCAAAAAATTTAAAAGATTTATATTCCTTAAAATTAGTATTGGAATCATAGTCGTAGGCTACTCTTGCTCCAGAACATCCTATGCATAAAAGAATTAATAGGAATTTTAGTTTGTTCATTGAATATATATTTTACAAGTAATTTCGGGCAAAAACAATACCAAAAAGGTTGTCTAAAAAAGAATTTCTAGACAACCTTGATTTATTGTATTTATTTTAAGATTTTATCTTAAAGTATTGTTTAGTACTACCGGTAATAATGATTATTGTACTGCTTTTAAAGCATTAATGTTTCCATGACCATACTTTGCATTTTTAGTAGGGTAAAAATCCGATGCTTTTTTCATTTTTAATAGTACTTGATCTCTAGTCCAGTTAGGGTTTTTTGCCCAAACTAATGCAGCTATACCTGCAGTTGTAGCAGTTGCAATAGAAGAACCACCTTCGTAGTCTTCTTTACCATTGTAGTAACTTAATACTGGTATTTTGTTTTTTGTACTGTTGCTGCGTTGCATTTGAATTGTAAAATCAATTTCTTTACCGTTATGACAAATATCACAGGTGTCGTAGTTATTACCTTCTTTTACGCCTGTTACAGCTACCGTTTCTTTCATTGAAGCAGGAAAGATAACACCTACCCATGATGTGAAAGAAGTAGAAGTACCTCCAGCAGCAATGATCATCTTGCCTTTATTGTAAGCAAACTTTACAGCATCTTTAACTTTTCCAATACTAAAAGGGTATCCTATAGACATAGAAATTACCTTTACATCGCTTCTTTTTCCCAAAGCGGTTAAGGCTTCTGAAACCCCTCTTTTTTCGTGATAGTCATTGATTACTACGTTTTCTACAGCTCGATAACTAACAAGGTTTGCATTGTAAGCCACTCCTACAGGCAGGTTGTCATTGTTCCTAGGAGCTGTAGCAACTGCCGCCATAGAAGTTCCATGACCACACTTATCATCAACACCATCATAATTGTCTGACCAAGGAAAAATTGAATCTACAAATGTGCCGTACTTTTGAACGGTTCTTCCAGAAGAATGTCCGTCGTTAAAATATTGATTTAACCATTTTTGATCTGGAGATAATCCCGTATCAACGATGGCTACAGTTATTCCTTTTCCTGTACTATATTGCCATGCTTGAGGTATTTTGTGACGGTCAAATGTCCAAGGTACCCTTGCTCCTGGTGTAACAGTACGATAATCATTTCTGTTTAAAGAGCTTTGAGAATACCCGCATCCCTTCGCAGAGCTAACACCTCTTCCATTGGCCTTGTTAAAAATGTAATTTGCAGGTTCAATATAACGTACTCTAGAATCTTTCAATAAGATTTCTAAGGTTTCTTTTTTAGAGATTTTAACATCCATCACGTTGATGTCCTCGTTAGCGTGAAATCCTTGACTTTTTTGAACACTTCTTTTTTCTTCATTATTTATTAAAGAAAGTAGTTGGTTTTTAATGTTCTGAGAATTTCTACCTCTTTCGATATGTTCTTTTGATGAACCGTATCCTATCGTTAGAAGGTTTTCGCTGTATGAGAGTGCACTCCAAATTACATGTGCATTTTGGTCTGACCAAATAAAATCACCACTATCTTTAATAGACTTTTCTATAATAGTATTTATTTGAGCAGTAGATAGTAGTTCTTGTTGTTTTTGTTCTTGCTCCTGTTTTTTGATATCGACGGAGTCATTTGAATTACATGAGACTAGGGCAGTCAATACACCTAAACTTAAAATTAGTTTTTTCATAATATATAGGGTTGTTTTAGTTAAAATATTACGAAAATATTAATTAATGACTCAATAAATACGGTCTGAATGGGGTTTATGTGTTGAAAAAATAAATATTTATCAAAATTGAGTTTAATGTTTTTTTAGACAAAAAAAATAGATAATACATTGTATTAGATTATTTTTAATTTATTTTGCTTGGATTTTAACACTTGAAAGAAAGAATAAATAGCTGTTTTGAAAAACAAAACTCTGGTATAAAAAAACCGAAAGAGAGTTTTATAATACTCAAATTCGGTCTAATTTTATTGTTAGAAACGTTTACTAAAAAGTTATCCTAACCTTTATTTTTTTAAGTTGACTCTAGTAGGTGTGTCAGTTCCGTTAATAATACTTTCTGTTCCTTTTGCAACTGCTTTAATGGTTTCTGACAATACATCAATACTTAGAGTGTTCGCTTCATCTGAAACCTTATGGTAATGTGTATCTACATCAATTGGAGTTGTTGAAAAAGTGTGAGAAGGTACGCCTAGTCTAGCTAAAGAAGCATTATCAGATCTAAAGAATAGGTCAAATTTCGGGTAGGGGTCTGGATATAGCTTATAGCCTGTTCCCTCAAGGTTTTTTTGAATTATTTTTCCAAAATTAGAACGGTTAAACCCCGTTAGCCAAGCAGATTTTGGACCTGTTTTGGGTTCTTTGGCTATCAACTCTAAATTGATACCAGCAATAAATTCTTCTTGATTTATACCTTTTCCAAAGTATTTAGAACCTATAAGTCCAATTTCTTCGGCAGTAAAACAAACAAAAACAATACTACGTTCATTATCCCCTTTCTTTGCATAGTGTTCTGCGAGCGCTAAAACCCCTGTAACTCCAGAAGCATCATCATTTGCTCCGTTAAAGATTAGGTCTCCTTCACCGCTTTCTTTCATACCAAGATGATCATGATGTGCTGAGACAATAACGAATTCATTTTTTTTAGATTTACCTTCTAATACCCCAATAATATTGCTCATTTGGATAGATTGATGTTCAAAGTTTTGACGGTAGCTAGTAAGGTTCTTGAAGGTAGTTAAACCAATTCTTTTATACTCATTTTCGATATATTGGGTAGCTTTTTCCATTCCCTTCGTACCTGGCTTTCTGCCTTCCATTTCATCAGAAGCAAGGGTGTATAAATGTTTTTTAATAGTTTCTTTACTAACTAATAAAGAAGCGATTTTATTTTTTGTAGAAACAGTGTTTTCTTTTTTAGTCTTTTTAGTAACTTTTGCCTGATTGCATGATAAAAATAGTAGAAATAGTCCTAGGTAAAGTATGAGTTTACGATTCATTTGCTTTTAAATTTAAGGCTTAAAGATAGCTAATAATATTTCTTATTTTTGCCAAAAATAAATTTGAAGTATGCATTTGTCAAAAATTCAAAATATAAATCATATTGATGCTAATAATTTTTTCTTATTGGCAGGCCCTTGTGCTATTGAAGGGGAAGAAATGGCGTTACGAATTGCTGAAAAAGTCGTTGCCATTACTGATAAGTTAAAGATTCCTTATGTTTTTAAAGGAAGTTTTAAAAAAGCGAATAGAAGTAGGGTAGATAGTTTTACTGGTATAGGTGATGAAAAGGCGTTAAAGATATTGCGTAAGGTTTCTGAAACATTTAATGTGCCAACGGTAACCGATATTCATGAAAGCGACGATGCAGCAAGAGTAGCTGAATATGTTGATGTATTGCAAATACCTGCATTTCTAGTTAGACAAACGGATTTGGTTGTCGCTGCGGCCAAAACAGGAAAGGTTGTCAACTTGAAAAAAGGACAATTTATGAGTCCTGAAGCAATGCAACATGCTGTAAAAAAAGTACATGATTCAGGGAATGAGAAAGCGTGGATAACAGACAGAGGTACTATGTTTGGTTACCAAGATATGATTGTTGATTTTAGAGGTATCCCTACCATGAGAGCTGTGGCACCTACGATTTTGGATGTAACACATTCTTTGCAACAACCCAACCAAAGTATTGGTGTAACTGGGGGTAGGCCCGAAATGATTGAAACCATTGCTAGAGCTGGTGTAGTGAATCAGGTAGATGGATTGTTTATCGAGACGCATTTTGACCCTGTAAATGCAAAAAGTGATGGGGCAAATATGTTAAAATTGGATAATTTAGAGCGTTTATTGACAAATTTGGTTGCCATTAGAAAAACTATTGTAAATTTATAGGCATATAATTTTTGTTTTACTGATGTAGTTGAATTGGTATCAAAACCCCACATTAACCATGAGACGACTTTTTTGTGTTATTATCATATTAATATCCTTTAGTGTCAGTGCTCAAGATTTTGAAGGACTAAAGACTAAAGTAGATACATACTCTAAAGAACTGGAAGCTGAAGAATTAGCTTGTGAAGTCCAGCAAGATTTTCAATCTAAAGAAGATCAAATTAAGGCTGTATTTTATTGGGTAGCTAGTACTATAAAGTATAATATGTCTGAGGCGCAGAATCCGAACCCTAAAATGATTCGTTTTCATTATAAAAGCGATGCAGAACGACTTTATAAGCTTAGAGCAATAAGAGATAGTATTGTTCAAGAAACACTTACTACAAGAAAAGCTGTTTGTGAGGGGTACTCTCAGACGTTAGCCAAGGTTTTTAATTATTTAGACTTCGAAAATCATATCGTTAAAGGGTACGTCAGAAATTCAATTCAAGATATAGGTAAAAGTTATACAGCTGCTAACCACGCTTGGAATGTAGTTAAGATAGATAATAAATGGGTAGTTATGGATGCTACTTGGGCTGCTGGAGCTGTAATCAATGGACGATGGCAGCAGAGTTTTAATGGCTATTATTATGACATTCCTAGAGAAAGCTATTTTAAGACACATTATCCAGAGGATGATCGGTGGAAGTTTGGTAAAAAGATTACTAAGAAAGAATTTTACAACCAGCCTATTTATACTCCTGAATTTTTACGTACCAAATTACGGCTAATCCCTCCTGTTTCTGGTGTTATTAAAAGAGTAAAGGAAAAGCCCTTGGTGCTTAAAATTGAGAATTTAAGTGTAAATCAAAGGGTGTTATGTGGGTTAAGTGGTTATAGATTTGCAAAAAAACCAAAAATACATTATAAAAATAATATCGCTTATGTAGAGGTAACTCCTTCATCGAGATGTAAAAAACTGTTTTTAGTAATTGATGGAGAGGTTTGCGTAGAGTTTAAGCTGGTGTAGTAGTGACCTTCTAAAGATATGTTTATTGGTTGTTTTTAATTTGATAAGCTTCCGTTAGTACTGCAATTATAATTTTTTTGTCTATTTCTTCGGGATGATAATAACGTAAAGACCTAACTAGTTTTCGTTTTTCTTTGACTAAATATTGGTTGTATCTACTAAGATTTGTATGTAAATAAAAACCAACATCAACATAGCCTTTGTTGGTAGCGTTAAGGTAACACAAGGGATTATTATTAAGGTAATAAAATGGGATTTTCCATTTGAATTTTAGTTCAGCCTCTTTAAAATGGCTTTCAATTAAAATACTAACGTGCATTAATATTGATTTTAAAGGCTCTTTTGCTCGTAGTATATATGCTTCTGCTGGTTTCACAATGAATTATTTCTAATTTTTCGTAATAGATCTTCCAAACCATTAAGTTTAAGTTCGTATACTAACCCCATCATTTTTCCTAATTTTCCACTGGGGAACCCTTTGTTTTTGTACCACACTAAATAATATTCGGGTATGTCTATAAGTAAGGTGTTTTTGTATTTTCCAAAAGGCATTTTCATATGTGCAGTGTCAATTAAAAACTGTTTGTCAGGTGTCATGATTATAAACGATTATTACTCACTTCCATTTACATAATTTTTGAGATATGAAAAACGTTCGGTGAGCTGTTTGTTTTCGGTAATTTTTGCACGTGCTAAAATACCATCTTTATCCTCATTAAAAAAAGCAGGAATTACATGTTCTAAAAACATAGCTCCAAATCCGTCACTGGCATCTTTGGGTAGTTCACAAGGAAGGTTGTCAACTGCCATTACCGTAATAGCTTCAGGATGGTTATATTCAATCTCCTTTCGGGTTGTTGGGTGATATCCATAAAAAGGATTTTTTATGGTAGAAGATCTAATAGTACTAGGGATAGGTCCGTTAATATCACAAGAAATATCTGCTATATATTTTATTCGAAATGCTGCCTGCTGGGCTTCTTTTTCTGTAAAAAAACGAGGAGCACCATCGCCGTAAAAATGTCCAGCTATATAAAAGTCTGTTTCTTTGGCATAAGGCATAAAGTTACTCTCATATCCAGTAGGATCTTTGTAGAATTCAAATTTATCTCCTACTTTTCCATCTGTTCGTTTATTATATTCCATCACATCTACTAAGCAGTAAACAGGTTCTGTAAAACTTGAAGTTAAATATAGGGCGTCGCTAATTTCTTTAATGTTTAGATGGTCTAAAATTTCTTTGGCTCCTTGTGCCACTTTTCCTGATCCTGACAGTAATATTTTGATATTAGGTAGGGTAATCTTATCCAGTTCTTTTTTTACAGCGGTTAAATCGGATAATGTGTGGACGTTTGGTAATTCAAAGAGTTTTTCTCTTAAGCCGAGAGCTCTAATTCCGTTATAAGCTCCTACTAATCCAGCATAGTACCCAAAACCAATTAAGCGAAAACCTTGCGGGTTTACAATGGTTTCGTGATCGTACAATTCTATATTGTTTTTAAGAACAGCTTGTAAAAGTGCCCTGTTATAGGGTTGCTTTTTTATTGTATGAGAAAAAAAGAAATATTTCTTATTTGGAATTAGATGCGATACAGGCACTTCTTTCACACCTAGTAACACATCGCAATTGTCAATAGTATCAGTGACTTTAAAACCAGCTTTTATGTATTCTTCATCTTTAAAAATTCGGATATCAGAACTTTCGACAATAATTTCTGCTTTTGGATATTTTTTTTGAAGTTCTTGTAGTTTTTTGGGTGAAAACACGACTCTTTTATCAGGAGGATTTTTACGTTCTTTTAAAATACCAAATTTCATATATAAAAATTAAACAGATTAGTTGTTGAGTGTTGAATATATAACAATTCTCACGAAAATAGTTTTTTTAAAATTACTTTCCAAATAGTATTTTTTTATATTTGCATTCCTTAGGAGAATTTGCGTGGAGAAGTGATGTTTGTTTCAGTTTTTGACGTGTATTAAGATTAAAAAAGTTGATAGAAGATTTTCCTATTATTTATTCTTTGACATATTTGGGGACGACTGGTTTTGACAGCAAGGTCAGTGAAAATGTAAGCATACCGAGGAGTGAGATGAAAACTCGTTAAACTTATTTCAACTTTTTAAACGGCGAAGAAAATTACGCTTTAGCTGCTTAATCTGAATTATAGTAAGATACAAGCCTCGGTACACTAGGTGTACAAGCTAAATGTCCACGAAAAGCCTTGGTTTACGGCGTTTCATTTATGGGCATCGTAAAAGTAAACATAGAAAATTTAGTACTTCGATAGATTTTTGAAATTTTAGAAGATAAGCTAAAAGTGGATCGTTTTTAGTCAGCTTTTAGTCGAAAATGATATAAAAACTAAGTATGTAGAAAGCCTTTGAGCTGCTTGTTTGGACCCGAGTTCGATTCTCGGCGTCTCCACTAAAAACCCTTATAAGCCCTGTGTTTGTAAGGGTTTTTTATTTGCGTTGATAATTGCGTTGATATTTTTAACTTACTCACTAACAATTCGTTAATTTGTTATTTATACTCAAATGTAATAGTTTTATGATAATTATCATTAATAAATTATAAAATTATGAATACTTATTACACAGAATTATTCGCATTAACAATCCTAGCTATTTTATTTCATTTCGCAGTAATTATAAAGAGATATACTGAAAAAATATTAGTGCCTTATTTTTTTAATGCAAAAGTGGATTGGAATCCCAATATTGATAGAATTAAACTTTTGTTTAGCTCTTTTTTTCTTTTATCACCAATACTTTTAACTCGTTCATTTATAAAATTTAATTCCTCTAACTTATATATAAATTATTTATGTTTTGCTTTATTAATAGCTTTAATTTTATTCTGTATTTGGTTTGATATAAAAAAAATTAAAACCTTAAAGCCTTCTCAAGAAAATCAATACTTGGTTAAAAAAGGGAGGAAGAATATTTCTTTTTATAAGGTTATTGCCCTTTCCATATTACTTGAAGAAAAGTTTTTCAAGTCAGAGAGTGAATTTCGAAAATCTGAAGTAAAAATCAATTTTTGTGAAGAGATTGTTTCTAAAACTAAAAAAATAAAATGCCCTAAAACATTAGCCAATAATATTACAAGTTTAGAAAAAGAAAATTTAGACACTCTATTTAAGTATAAAGATTTTAAAAAACTTATACCCTTTATTTTAGAAGACGAAAGAATAAAAGACCATAAAGTAATTATTGATTTTTTAAAGGAATTTGAAAATAATCAATAAAAAGAATTAATTCGAATTAATTCCTGTATATCTCATCATTCATATTTGCATTAATAACTCATAAAACCAGCAAATATGGACAATACTTATAGAGACCCTTTTGGTCATATATTTAGTCAACTATCTGAACTAAAAAAGATAGTATTAGAAATTAAAAACGCCCCTAAAGAAGATTATAGTAATAAATACTATACTTATCACCAAGTAGCAGACTTATTACACGTAGATTATCAAAGTATCAGAAATTATGTTTCTTCTGGTATGTTGAAAGCCGAAGAAATTGGTCCACGTAAAAAGTTAATACACCATTATCAAATTTTCAATGAAGACCAATCATTGAAGAACTTCAAATACAAAAGAAAAGCGTAATAAACCCAACTTATTACGCTTTTGATATTTTCAATAAAACAGTATTAACTACCGTACTAACAAATATACGGCTAATTCTAACTACAGATGGAAGAAGTAGAAGAAATACCTTATTTAAGAATAGGAACATCATATTATAAGATAGTTAAAGTTCCAACTATAAATAATCAATTTAATGAAACACTTGTTAAGTGGGATAAAAACACAATTACACAAGACTATAACAGAAATTATCTAGCTAAAATACCTAAATACGATGGAAGTGTTTGCTTTCCAAATCATATAAATTTTTCTAAGACAATACACGGATTTTACAATAAATATTCTCCGTTAAGATATTTGCCTGCGTTTGGTAATGTAAACAACACACTAACTTTCTTTAAACATATATTCGGAAACCAATTAGAATATGGTTTAGATTATTTTAAACTCTTATATGAAAAACCAACTCAAAAGCTACCTGTTCTGTGTTTAGTTAGTAAAGAAAGGTCAACAGGTAAAAGTTCATTTTTAAAATACCTAAAAGAAGTTTTTGGACACAATATGACATACTTAGATAGTCATTCTTTAAATAGCAACTTCAATTTAGATTGGGGAGATAAACTAATTTTAGGATTAGATGAAGCTTTTTTTCAAAAGGAAGAGATTACTGAAAAAATAAAATATCTATCTACCTCGAATAAAAACAAACTCGAAGCAAAAGGTAAAGAACGTTTTGAAGTTGACTTCTTTGGAAAGTTTATAATGTGTAGCAATAAGGAAGATTCATTTATTAAGATAGATGCCGATGAAATTAGGTTTTGGGTTATTAAAGTTCCTAAACTACAATTTGAAGACGTAAACTTTCTTCAAAAACTTACTTCGGAAATACCTGCTTTTTTTGATTTTATTTTAAATAGAAAATTTGCCAGTGAAAGAAAAACTAGAATGTGGTTTACTCCGAAACAAATATATACTCCTGCATTAGCAAAATTGATAAATAGTAATCGTAGTAAAATAGAAAGAGAAATAGCCCATTTGCTTTTAAGTGTAATGGAAAAGTTTGACTTAGAAGAGATTAATTTTAGCATTATGGATTTAAAAAATGCTTTAAATAAGATGAGATTAACAACTGAGTTAAGTCAATTAAAAACTTTACTTAAAAAGAATTGGAAATTACCTCAGAAAAACAATTCTTTTAAATACCAAAAATTCTCTCTTCTAAATGACGGAGAAATGGTATTGGTTGATGCCAAAGGGAGATATTTCTCACTTAAAAAAACTTTTTTACTCGAAAATTTTGATGATTTGATGATAGATTAATCTTTTATAATTCTATTCTTCTTTAAAATAAGATAGTTTAATCATCATCAAAACTGTCATCAAAAAATCATCAAAAAAATTTATGATGATAATAATTAAAAATAGTTGATGCGCTTGATGACAGATTGATGAAAACATAAATACCATAAAATCTATTTATAGAGATTACCTATCATCAAATCATCGATTTTCAAAATATAATTAAAACTTAACCACACTAATTACAATGAACTGTAAAATGGCAAATAAAATAAATCTGGTAACATATCTAAAAAGTCTAGGATATAATCCAGTTAAAACAAAAAATAATTCTATCTGGTTTTTATCCCCTTTTAGGAATGAAAAAACAGCTTCTTTCAAAGTAGATTCTAATAAAAATTTATGGTATGACTTCGGAGAAGGAATCGGAGGAACTGTAGTTGACTTTGTAATGAAGTTTAATGAATGCTCAATAAAGATGGCTTTAGAAATTATCAATTCAAATATTTTTTCTTTTCCTAAGCAAAATATGAAGATAGAGTTAAAGACTGATGAATATCAATATACGGTCTCAAAAGTTACAAAATTATCCAACCTTAATTTAATTAATTATCTAATTTCTAGAAGAATTAGAATGAAGTATGCTAATAAATATCTGCATCAAGTTCATTATTCTTTTAAATCAAAAAAAGAGTTTTATGGTATTGGTTTTATGAATGACTCAGGAGGTTTTGAAATTAGAAATAGTCGATTTAAAGGTTGTTTAGGCAAGAAAGACATTACCACTATAAAAAATGGTTCAGACGTTGTTGCTTTATTTGAATCTTGGTCAGACTTTTTGTCGTATTTAATGTTGAAACGAAAAACCCCAAATGAAAGTTTTATCATTTTGAATTCAACATCTTTAGTTAAAAAAGTGATTGGTTTAATAGATGATTTTTCTATTGTTAAATGTTATTTTGATAATGATGATGCAGGAGAAAGAGCCTTTAAATTCTTAAAGGAAAGTTTTAAAAGTCCAATAATGGACTGTAGATATTACTATAAAAATTATAAAGATTTAAACGAATATTTAATGGTAAGGGGATTTTAGGGATGTTAGTATTTCGAGATGTGTCCTTGTCAGGACAAATCTCGATTTTTCTCCCTTTGGTCGCAAAATGTTTTTATAGATGAAGAATCAAAAAATTGAATTTAGGTGTACTCGTTTTGAAAAGAAGCTATTAAAAATAAAAGCTAAAAAAGCTGGTTTGTCACTTAGTGAGTTTTGCAGAAAATCTGCAAATAATAAAATAATTAAAGAGCGCTTAACGGATGAACAAATTGAACTTTATAAAATGTTAGTTAGGTATCATAATTACTTTAAATCTATTGGTAACTTAATTAAAAACAAGCACCCCGATTTATATAAAAAAGTATTTACAACTGCTGAAGAAATAAAAAGTCATCTAAAAAATTTCAAATAGAAATGATAGGAAAAGGTAAGGCAATATCTCATACTAAAGCATCTATAGAATATGGTTGGAATCAAGAAAAAGATGCTGAAATTATTTATAAAGAAAATTTAGTTGGACAAACTCCAAAAGAAATCACAGATGAATTTGAAACTATTCAATCTATGAATAATAATTGTGATAAGAATACTTTCAGTTTTGTAATAAGCCCAACAATTGAAGACGGAAAAAAATTAGACCCAAAAGAATTAAATAAAATAACTAATGAATTTATCAAAGACTTGAAATTAGAAAATCATCAGGCTATAGCTTTTGTTCATAATGATAAAAACCATAAACACATTCACTTGTATGTAAATAGAATAGATTTTGAAGGAAAGGCATATAAAGATAGTTTTATTGGTAAACGCTCTCAAAAAACTGCAGAACGTGTAGCTGAAAAGTTTGAACTCCAAACAGTACGAAAAATTAAAGAGCAAAAATTAGAAAACTTGAAGGATGTTAGAAAACTCATAAAAAAGAGACACGAGCAAGTATTCTCGAAATTCCATCCTGAAAAATATCAAGAGTATATCTCTAAAATGAAAGAATTCAACATTAATGTAAAACCAGTAATTAGCAAATCAAATAAACTTCAGGGCTTTAGATATAATTTCAAAAACATAAGCTTAAAAGGAAGTGAAGTGCATAGAAGTATGTCTATTAATAAATTAAATATTAATTATTATAAAGTAGTTAAGCAAATAGTCAAACAACCAGGTAGGGGAATTTAAACTTAAAGTATTATGGCAAAAATAGAAGAAGTAACAGCATTGTTAATTGATGAAATTTCATCTTTTCAAAAATCTGTAGAACAATTATCAGAAAAAACAGAAGTAATTACAAATCATAAAATAAAGGTTGATATTGACCAAATAGCTAAGTTATTTATAGGTTTTGAAAAAAAATTGAATGATAATTATCATCTTGAAGAGAGACAACTAAAAACCATTCAAAACAAACTGAATAAAACCATCATTTTTCCAAATTGGATGATAGTTTTATTCAGTCTATTTTTCATTACATTGATTTTAAGTTTTGGTTTTAATTTATATCAATACAAAAAAAGCAGAGAAATTGAACAAGTAGCTTTTGAAAGCGGTAAATCAACTATTGAAAAGCATATGCTAAGTTTTTTTAATGATAACCCGAAAACTTTGAAGACCTACAAAAAATGGAGTTCTAAAAACAAAGAATAAGAAATAATTTCTATATTTTTATTTTAAAATTATGAAGTTTAATTTAAAAACCCCAGAATATTTAAAGACCGCTTATAATATTGAGATTAAATTATACAAGACATATTTAATTAAAAATGATTACAAAAAAAGTTTAGACACCAACATTTGAGCTGAAAAACCAATGCTTAAAAAATAAAAGAGCTGTTTTCTTCCAACGCTCAAAAACGGAACGAAAACAGAATTGAGAAATAACTTTGCAATACCATTGCATAAATAAATCTCTATCTTTGATTTAATGAAATTTATTACAATCATATTATCATTATTAATACTTTTTTTGTCAATGAAACCTTGTTCTGATGGAAATAATTTCGAAGAACAACACAAAGACGAAGTAAGTGCTGAACATAATCACAAAAATGATAGTGATGATATGTGCTCAATGAATTGTGCCTGTAGTTGCTGTGGAATTGCAATTACATATCAACCAATTCAAACTTTTGAATTAGGTTTAAATAACCAAATCACCACAGAAATGATATCTATTTACAACTCAATTTATAGATTTGACTTTCATTCTAATATCTGGCAACCGCCACAATTAATTAGCTAAAACATAGACTACAGGTCAAAAATTTAAGTTAATTAATAGTTACATTTTCAATGAATAAATACATATTGAGCACAATGCTCACAATTATAATGTGCTTTTCTGTAAAAGCGCAAACAACCGATATACAAATAAAAATCCTTTCAGAATCCGAAAACGAACCATTATTTGGAGCAACAGTATATTTTGAGGAATTAGAAAAGGGAGCAGTGACCGATTTTGACGGAATTGCTACTTTTTCAGAAATACCAAACGGAGAACATAATGCAATAATTTCTTTTTTAAGCTTTGAAACGTTAAATACTAAGATTAAAGTTCCAACTAATTCAGTTTTAATTTTCAAATTAGAAAGTAGCGAAAATGAATTAGACGAAGTTGTGATACAATCTTCAAGAAGTTCAAGAACTGTAAGAAAAATCCCAACAAGAATAGAATTCATTGGAACAGAAGAATTAGGTGAAAAGGCAATTATGAACCCTACAAATATTTCAATGGTACTTCGTGAAAGTACAGGAATTCAAATGCAACAAACTTCTTTAAGTAGTGGAAGTACAAATATTAGAATTCAAGGGCTTGATGGTCGTTATACACAACTTTTAAGAGATGGTTTTCCTCTTTATGGTGGTTTTTCCAGTGGTTTAAGCATTTTACAGATTCCACCTTTAGACTTGCAACAATTTGAAATCATTAAAGGTAGTTCTTCAACCCTTTATGGTGGTGGAGCAATTGCAGGTTTAGTTAATATGGTTTCAAAAACACCCGACGAAGAACCAGACTTAGATATTATGCTAACGCAAACCCAAGCATTAGGTAGTACAGCAAATGTATTTTACAGCAAACGAAATGAGAAATTTGGTGTTTCACTTTATGGTTCTGCTCATTCTCAAAAAGTATACGACCCAGAAAATGATGGCTTTAGTAATTTACCAAAAACAACTTCTATTTCATTCAATCCGAAATTCTTTTATTATCCATCAGAAAAAACAACCTTTTGGATTGGTTTAAATGGAACTTATGATGACAGAATAGGTGGAGATGTAACAAAAATTGAAAACGGAGAAAATGGAATTCATCAATATACAGAAGAAAACAATTCAAAGAGATTGAGTAGTCAAGCAGTTTATAAAACTCAATTAGATTCAATAAGCTCTTTGAATATTAAAAACAGTATTTCTTTTTTCGATAGAAATCTTTCTATTCCAGACTATAATTTTGATGGTAAACAAATTAACACGTTTACAGAAGTTACTTATCAAAGAATAAACTCGAAATCTAATTGGATTTTTGGAGCAAATCTATATACTTCAAATTTTGACGAAAATGATACTGCAACTTTACAACGTGACCAAATCGATATAACTTATGGAATGTTTGCTAACAACATTTTCGATATATCAGATAATTGGATTTTAGAAACTGGATTACGAGCAGATTACAATACGGATTTTGGTTTTTTTCCACTTCCAAGAATATCCTTACTATATAAAAACAACAATGGATTTTCAAGTAGAATTGGTGGTGGTTTAGGGTACAAAATTCCTGATATTTTTACAGAAGAAGCAGAATTAATAAATTTTGAAAATGTGCTTAGTATTTATAAATCAAGTTTAAAAGCTGAAAGTTCATATGGTTTAAATCTTGATTTTAATTATCAAACACGTTTATTTGAGACTATTAATTTTTCAATTAATCAACTTTTCTACGTTTCAGCAATAAACAACGGTTTATTATTAAATAGTACAGATAACGGATTTTTTGCATTTGAAAACGCAAATGACAAAATTTTAAGTAAAGGTGCTGAAACAAACATAAAGTTCACTTACAAAGATTTTAAATGGTTTTTAAATTATGCTTTAATTGACACAAAATTAAATTATTTAACTGGTAATCCACAAAAACCTTTGACTGCTAAACATAACGCAGGAAGTGTTTTAATGTACGAATCCGAAAAATGGAGAATAGGTTATGAAACGTATTATACAGGGAAACAATTTTTATCAAACGGAACAGAAACAACCGACTTTGTAACGATGGGTTTACTTTTAATGCGTAATTTTAAATTTTGTAGTGCATTTGTGAACTTTGAAAATTTCACTGACAGGAGACAAAGTAGGTTTTCACCATTAGTTTTACCACCTCACGAAAACCCAACATTTCCAGAAATATATGCACCTACTGATGGTTTTATATTCAGTATTGGAGTTATTATTAAACCTTTTGGAAACGAAGAGCACCATTAATTATGCAAACAATAGAAGAATTATTAGAATCTAAAGCTATTCGTGTAACAGCAATGCGTTTGTTGATTTACAAGTTCCTTGCTGAAAAACAAGTTGCTGTTGCATTAAGCGATATAGAAAAAGCTTTTGAAAAAGCAGATAGAACAACATTATATAGAACTATTAAAACATTTGAAGAAAAAGATATTGTTCATCAAATTGACAATGGGACTGGAATTATTAAATATGCGTTGTGCGAAAAAGGTTGCAGTTGCGAAATTGAAACCGATTTACATTTACATTTTCACTGTAATAATTGTAACGAAACTATTTGTTTAACTGAACACAAAATACCTCAAATAAAAGTGCCTGATGGATTTGTTTCAGAAAATGTAAATTTAGTTGTAAAAGGTGTTTGCTATAAATGTAGTGGTCAATAATTGCACTTCCATTGCGTCGACTTTTATTATACTTTTATTTAAAACTAAATAGATATGAAGTTTAACACTACAATGCCAAAACAACTTAAACAAGCATTTAAAAAAGAATTAAAAGAATATTATTATTTTTTAGAGAATAAACAGTTTAATAATGCTTGGCATCATTTAGAACGCAGTCATATAATAGGACAATCTTATCCGATTGAGCACACGTATTCACATTGGTTAATGCTAAAGTTTGGATTTAGGCAAAAAGATACTAAAGAAGTGTTTGGTCAAATTATTAGGTTACTTGTTGGTGGTTGGAAATCATTTATTGACCACGTTCCTATTGGTAACACTGGTGGAACTAATGTTCCTCCATTAAAAAATATGCCTATTCCAAAAGACATAAAAGAATTAATGAAAAATTTTTAGATACAGAGTATTGTATTGATTCACCTAATTAAAAAAGCAGTTCAATAAGAACTGCTTTTTTAATTAATGACTAGAATTTGCATCTGGCTTGACATTTCCTTTTAAACTCATCGCCATTTCTCGGTCATATTGACAACACCCTGGTAAACTATTATAGATTTCTTCACTTGCTGTTTTTTTATCAGTATCATAACCTGAACCAGCTATTGCACTATGTATAGCATCCAAATTAGTTTGCGAACCATCAAAAGAAACTTTTACCTGTTTTCTTAACTTGTTCCACTCTGCAGATTTTACCCCATCAATACTATTTACAGATTTTTCAATAGTGTTTTTACACATTCCGCAGTTACCACGTACACCAAATGTCGTTTCGGTATATGCTACTTTATTACTTGTTATTTGCTCTGTTTTATTAGTTTCTTTTTTAGCTTCGTTTTTACAGCTTACTAATGCGATGGTAGCTATAACTACCATACTTAAAATTACTCTCTTCATTTTTAAAAAATTTAATTATTATTTATTTCTTGTTTTACTTCTCCACATTTCAGCATCATATCGCCGAAATAAGGATTTAATACTTGTTTTTCTTTACTTAACCAATATGCTCCTTTGTCGCTATCAGCCATTGGACAATATTGCTTATAGCTAACTTCATTAATACCAAATGATTGAACTGCTAAAATAAAATGGTCAGATAACACTTTAAATTGCTTACGCTGTTCGTTAATATCTTCAGAATTGGTAATAGCATTACTACTCGATAGTAAAGTTTTATTTAGTATCATCCATTGCTTATGAGCGACATTATTAGTCAATAATTTCATATCAACATTTTGTAATGCCTTGTGTAAAGTTGATGCACCATTTTTTACTAATTCTGCATCCGATTTTATGAGATTATCTTTTAATTTGATATACGCATCGTAGGCAGTTTGTAATTGCGACTTGAATTTTTTACTCACTTCAAACTGTTCACTCAATTCTTTTTTATGGTTCATCATCGACTTTTTGCCTTGTAATTGCGCAGATGCATCAATAGTAAATACGCCATTGGTTACCACTTCGTCGCCCGATTGTAAACCACTTTTAACTTCATAATTGTCGCCTAACTTGCTCCCTAATACTATTTCTTTCATTTCAAAAATAGGATTGTCAGCATCTGGTCTTACATATACTATTGAGCGTTTTCCTGTCCATAAAACCGCCGATGCAGGTATCAATAATTGCGCTTTGGTATCTTTTACTTTGGTATCTACTTTTCCTATTACAAACATTTCGGGTTTGAAGAGTTCTTTGCGATTGTTTAAAACCGCTCTAACAGTTACGGTGCGTGTTTGCGGATTTAAAACTGGATTGATAAACGAAATTTTAGCATTAAAAACTTCGTTAGGGTACGCATTAGTAGTAATGGCAACAGGTTGTCCAATTTTAAAATTACTGATTTGATTTTCGTACACATCAAAGTTTGCCCAAACGGTATTCAAATTGGCAATTTTTAATAAGGGTTGCCCTTGTTTTATATAATCACCTTGTGCTACTAATTTTTCTGAAACTGTTCCTGATACAGTAGCGTACACAGGAAAGTTTTCTTTTACTTTTTTAGAACTTTCAATTTGATTGATTTGGATATCTGATAGCTTCCATAATTTTAACTTATTACGCACCGCTTTATACAATGCAGGTTGCGTTTCTTTTAGGTTAGATACTGTTAGTAGTTCTTGCTGTGTCTTAACCAATTCGGGCGAATAAATAGTGGCTAAAAGTTGTCCTTTTCTAACACTTTCGCCTGTAAAACTGATGTTTAAACGTTCTATTCGTCCTGCAAAATAACTTACTTGTACTGCGTTGGCTTCTTCGTTTTTGGCAATTTTTCCTGATAAGGTTATTCCATTATCCGTATTTGCCGTAGCACTACCAATAATAGTAGTTTTCACGTTTGCCAACGCGATTGCGTTTTTAGTCAATTTAAATTGATTAGGCGACAAACCGTCTGCACCTGCTTCGGCAGGAATTAAATCCATACCGCAAATTGGGCAATCGCCTGCATCAGGTTGCATAATTTGTGGGTGCATTGAACACGTCCATTTTTGTGATATGGCACTATCGGTTTTATGATTGTGGCTTGTTTCTTTGTCTGATGGATTACCAAAGAATAGCTTTCCTAAAAACAATCCTGCCACTAAAATCATAATGTATATGATGTATTTTTTCATTTTTTAAAAGATTAACATTAGTACAGCCATTACTAACATAATAGCATTTTCTATAAAAGTAGCTTCGGTCATTGGTAGTTTTAGAGCCGTACCTAAACACGCACAACGAATTGCCTTTTTATCAAGTAATGTTTTGATTACACCAAAGGTTGTTATTCCCAATACGATAATGGTTATAATTAATGCTATGTTAATTTCAAAGCGCATTAAAAATAGTAACCCTAAAATGGTTTCTATAAAAGGATAAATTTTAGCGTACACAGGCACTCGTTTTGCCAATGGGTCGTACATTCTAAAACTATCTGGAAAACCTTTTAAATCTAACATTTTGAAAAAGCTGAATACGATATAAAACAAGCCCATAAAATCGAGCATAAACTCACGCCAACTCCAATCTTTGTAGTGTAACAATATGCTTGCTACCGTGATGTATAATAAGATTAAAAACAAGGGTTTTAATTGCTCGAATTTGCTTTTTTCTTGTGTCATTTCAAAATCTAAAAATGCGTTTGTAACTACCTTTTTAACAGGTGGTTTTTCAGAAATGGTATATTTTTCTTGCAACACATTTTGAAAATCTGATAAACCAATATGCTTACTCATCGTAATTTCGGCTTCTTTATTTTCAAGATTTACCTTTACATCGGTAACGCTATCTAAACTACCTAAACTCTTTTCTACGTTAGCTTTACAGCTTCCGCAAGTCATTCCGTCAATTTTATATGTGTGTTTCATTTTTACTGAATTAAATAGTTAATAATGGTACTTTTTACATAATAATTTTGCACCGCCTTAATTTGGTTTAATTGAAATTTTAACTGCAATTCTTGAATATCGAGAACATCGTTAAAATCAATCGTACCTGTTTCGTAGCTTTTAACAAGAATGGTTTCGGCATTTTTGGCTTGTTTCAAATTTTTGCTTTGGGTGTTGTAGCGTATTCTTGCCGATGTGCGCCCGTTAATTGCTTTATCTAACAAGGTTTCTAATTTGTTAAATCGTTCTTGTTTTTGGCTGTTAAATTCTTCTTGCTGAATTTTGTTCTGCTTGGTTTTCGACTTATATTTTTTATTAAAAATGGGAATAGACAACGATACCATTGGCATTACAATATCTTTTCCGTTATCACTAAAATTCATATCTGGACGTTCCGCAACGTTAACATAATCTAACCCGAAACCTATCATTGGACTACTTTCCTTTTGGTTTAGTAGTTCAGATTTTTCAACTGATTGATACAACTTGTCGTACTTTAGTATTTCAGGATGAAATTGTAAACTATCTAAATTTATAGTCTTTTCTTCCAACGGAATCTTTAAATCTGACACCACATTTACCACTATATTTTTATCTCTATTTAGTAGCTTGTTAAAAGCTGTTTGTTCAGTTAAAAACTGTTGTTTTAAAATGGCTTTAGATTGGTTTAAATCATTTTGTCGCATTTGCAAGCGCAATACATCTACGGCAGATGCTTTACCAACTTCAACCGACGTTAACGCCATAGTTTCGTAGGTTTTTAGCAAGTTGATGTTTTCGGTTAAAACCTGCTGTTTAGCCTTAATTGCGTACAAATTGTAATATGAAGTCGATACCGATGAAATTAATTGTCGTTTGGCAATGGTAATATCTTCAAACTTGGCATCAGCTAACGAACTTACATAATCTTCTCTCGAACTAATTGTACCAAACCAAGGTAACATTTGGTTTACCGATACTTTAAAACGTTGTGCGCCTGTTCGTGTTTCGGGTTCGCTTAAAAAATAACCTACGCCAATGTTGGTATTGGGTAAGGTATTTACTTCGTTTACTTTTTCTGAAACTCGTTTGTATTGCAATTCAAATTGTTTAATTTTTGGATTGTTTGTCAAGGCTTCATCAATAAGCGATTGGAGTTCTTGTGCATTAGAAAATCCACTAAAAACAAGAATGAACAATATGGGTAATATGTTTTTAGTCTTCATTTGTTGTTGTCTTTCTTTTTAATAAAAATTCCTCTCGTAAACTGTACAATACAGGAAGTAAAAAATAGGATGTTACATCGATAATCATACCGCCAAAGGCAGGAATAGCCATTGGTATCATAATATCACTTCCTCGTCCTGTAGATGTTAGTACAGGTAGTAATGCTAATACTGTAGTTGCCGTTGTCATTAAACACGGTCTGATACGTTTTTCGCCAGCTTCAACAACCGATTTTCGTACATCTGCTTTTGTTGTTGGTTTGTTTTTAGCAAAGGTTTGTTTCAAATAGGTTGCCATTACTACACCGTCGTCGGTGGCAATACCAAACAAGGCAATAAAACCTACCCAAACGGCGACACTTAAATTAATTGGGTGCATTTGGAATAGCTCTCGAATATTTTGCCCAAAAACGCTAAAGTTTAAAAACCACGATTGTCCGTAAAGCCACATCATAATAAATCCGCCTGCAAAGGCTACAATAATTGCCGTAAACACCATTAAAGAGGTTGTAGCCGAACGGAATTGAAAGTATAAAATGATGAAAATAATAAGCAATGCCAAGGGCACAACTACTGACAATGTTTTTTCAGCTCGTATCTGATTTTCGTATGTTCCTGTAAATTGAAAATTAATACCTTTTGGCACAATTAATTCGCCACTTTCTATTTTTTGCTGAATGGCTTTTTGTGCATTTTCAACTACGGTTACTTCGGCAAAATCATTGAGTTTATCAAACAATACGTAGCCAATTAAAAAGGTGTCTTCACTTTTAATTACTTGTGCACCTTGTTCGTAACGAATGGTTGCTAACTCGCTTAATGGCACAGAATTACCTTTACTTATTGGTGCATAAATTTGTTCTAAATCGGTTGGTGTGGTTCGCAGTTCTCTTGGATAACGAACACGCACACCGTAACGCTCTCTTCCTTCAACGGTTTGGGTTAATGGCATACCACCAACAGCAACTTTTAAAACATCTTGCACCTCTTGAATTGAAACACCGTAACGTGCTATTTTTTCTCTGTCAATGTCAATTAACAGATATGGTTTTCCTACAATTCTATCGGCAAAAACAGCTTCTTTTTTAACACCTGTAACTGTTTTTAAAATGCCTTCTAATTGCACACCAAAGGCTTCAATTTCTTTTAAATTTTGTCCTTTTACTTTGATACCCATTGGCGCACGCATCCCTGTTTGTAGCATTACCAATCGGGTTTCGATAGGTTGTAGTTTTGGTGCAGATGTAACGCCTGGTATTTTGGTTGCTTTAACTATTTCGTTCCAAATGTCGTCGGTAGATTTTATGTTAGGTCGCCAATTTCGGTAAAACTCACCGTCCTTATCTTCAATTAATTCATCGGTAGAAACATCAGAAAAAACAACTTTAGAAGTCGCATCAGTCGAATTTGGATTGGCTACTGTTTTGCCGTTTTTCAACACAAATAATCCGTCGTTATTTACTTGATAACGCTGACGTTCGCCGTGGTCATTAAGTGCATATTCGGGCTTGTAAATAATTACATTTTCATACATTGAAAGTGGCGCAGGGTCTAAAGCCGATTCTGTTCGTCCTGCTTTACCAACTACCGTTTTTATTTCGGGAATATTGGCAACCCCCATATCCAACTGCTGTAAAACACGTTTGTTTTCTTCAACGCCCGAATGTGGCATTGAGGTCGGCATTAGTAAAAACGAGCCTTCGTTTAAAGACGGCATAAACTCTTTGCCTGTGTTTTTGAAAATTAAAAATCCGAGAATGGTAATCGTCGTTGGAATTGCCAAAAAGAGCATTTTGTTTGCTAATGCCCATTGTAAAATTTGAGCATAATATTTTCGTAACAACGAGAATGCACCTAACAATACGAAACAGATAATAGCCACAAACAACAGGTTTAATAATAAACTTTTACCTACACCTAAAGGTCTCCAATATTCAGCCAATAAAAACACAATAGCTAATGATGCAATAACTATATTAATTAGATTTACTTGTTTGTCAGAAACTTTTTGTTGCAGTTTTAAAATGCCTGTGATACCGAAAGCGATTAAGAGTATTCCTAACCAATTTCCGAAGACAATAGCAACAACGCCCAAACTAATTAATACAGCATTGATGATGTACGACAGGTTTTTGGTAATACTTCTTCGTTTAAAAATGATAGTTGCAAATGGCGGAATTAAAAACAACGCCACCACCAATGCCATAATTAGTGCAAAGGTTTTGGTAAACGCCAACGGACTAAATAATTTACCTTCTGCGCCAACCATTGTAAATACTGGTAAAAAGCTAATTATTGTGGTCATTACAGCGGTAACAATTGCGCCCGAAACTTCGGCAGTTGCATTGTAAACTACGGTATTGATTGGCAAATTATTTTCGTTCTTTTCTATATGGTTTAAGATGTTTTCTGACAGAATTACGCCTACATCTACCATTGTTCCGATGGCGATTGCAATACCTGATAAAGCAACGATATTTGCATCGATACCAAAGGCTTTCATTGCAATAAACACCATTAAAACTGCCACAGGTAATAAGCTCGAAATTAATATGGATGCTCGTAAATTATACACCATTACGATAATTACTAAAATGGTAATGAGTATTTCTAATGTTAAGGCTTCATTGAGCGTTCCTAATGTTTCTTGAATCAATTCTGAACGGTCGTAAAATGGCACAATAGTTAATTGTGATGTTGTGCCGTCTGCTAATACTTTTGAGGGTAATCCTGCGCTTAATTCTCTAATTTTTTCTTTGGCATTATTGATTACCGCTAACGGATTTGCACCATAACGAGCCACCACAACACCGCCTACAACTTCTGCACCCTCTTTGTCTAAAATTCCTCTACGTGTTTTTGCTCCGAGAGATACTTTGGCAATATCTTGTATTTTTATCGGTGTGTAATTTGCTGATGAAACCACCGCATTTTCAATATCTTTTATAGATGTGATATAGCCTAAACCACGCACCAAATATTCTACTTGATTAATTTCTATGGTTTGCGCTCCGATGTCTTGATTGCTTTGTTTTACTGCTTTTACAACTTGTTGCAGATTGATATTGTATTGACGCATTAATTCAGGGTTTACGTCAATTTGATATTCTTGAACATATCCTCCAATTGATGCTACTTCTGATACGCCACCTGCTGATGACAAAGCGTATTTTACATAGTAATCTTGTATACTTCTCAGTTCGTGTAAATCCCAACCGCCTGTAACGTTTCCGTCTTTATCTCTACCCTCTAATGTGTACCAATAAACTTGTCCTAAGCCTGTGGCATCAGGCCCTAAAGTTGGATTAACACCCTCTGGCAATAAACCACTTTGTAACGAGTTGAGTTTTTCTAAGATGCGTGAACGGCTCCAGTAAAATTCGACATCTTCTTCAAAAATTACATAAATGCTTGAAAATCCAAACATCGAAGAGCTACGAATAGTTTTTACACCTGGTATGCCTAACAACGATGTGGTTAATGGATAAGTTATTTGGTCTTCTATGTTTTGTGGCGAACGTCCGTCCCATTTTGTAAATACAATTTGTTGATTTTCGCCAATATCTGGAATAGCATCTACTGCTACGGGTGCGTTTGGTAAAAAGCCTGTATTCCAATTAAAAGGTGCGTTTACAACTCCCCAACCTATAAATAAGACGAGTAATAAAACGGCAATAAGTTTGTTTTCTATTAAAAATTTGATGCTTTTATTGAGCATAAAAAAATGATTTTAAATAATTAGACATTGGTATAAATAAATACCGTGTACAGCAATATATCCTCTGAATTTTCAGTGGATAACGTGGTCTAATATTTTAAAATCAGATTAAATATACTTCGTCGAGAACGTGTATGTCTTTGACGACAAGTGGTGGTGTGTAGTTCTTAAAAGGAATTACTTTGTTGTGTAACCCTTCAAATAAGTTTATGTATGAATAATAAAAGGTAGCTAAAAAAAGTTGTTGGTCTTGTGATAACGAATCAAAAGAGTTTTTTTTCAAATTATCTTGACCTTCAATAACTTTTGTAACGTCTTTACAGCAGTTCTTTTTAGTTATAGAACAATCTTTATTATTCACGTCTTGCTTCATTTCCATTCCACAAGATGAAGCTTTACTAAAATAACTAACATCCACAACAGTATTACCACAGAAGTGACTACTTATGGTAAATGACATAGTAGAAAATAATACTACTATTGCCATTAGAAATGACGTTATTTTATTTAAAAAAATCTTCATCTTGTTTTACAAAGATAGTAATTAGTTAATTATTAGTGAGTAATTAAATTAATATTGAAAATTAAAATTTTTCAAATACAGATTTTACAGCACTAATTTTCGCATTATTATCTACCTGATGATACATATTAAATGTTTTAATATCCTTATGTCCACTAATACTCATAATCGTTTTATCTGGAATACCTTTATTTCTCATAATTGTAATAAAAGTCCTTCTTGCTGTATGTGTGGAAATTCGCTCATAAAATGGTTTTATAAAGGTTTTCTGCTCAACTCCTTTTGTTCGTGTATATTCTACTTCGTGAGTAAATCCAGCTTCTTTTAAAATATCTTTAATATTGTCATTCTGTTTTTGGTTTGAAATTAATGGAAGTCGATATTCATATTTCTCTAAAATAGATTTTGATATGGACATTAAAGGTATTTCTCGTGTTGGTTTTGAACTATCTTTTTCTTCCTTTAACACAATGCAATCGTTTACATTAATAGTTCTTTTATTTATCCTTTTAAGCTCTCCATAGCGCATACCAGTTAAGCATTGGAATAGAAACACATCTTTTAATTTATTGAGATTATTTTGTTTGCAATTGAACTGATACAATAACTTAATATCCTCAAAAGATAGAGCTTCTTCTCTTGTTAAAACTCGCTTAGGTTTTTTAAAATCAATAAACTTATTATTGTAAGTGTATTCTTTTTTTAAAGCCCAAAACATAAATGTTTTGAATAGACCTAAATTTCTATTAAAAGTATTAGTATAATGGTCTTTGTCTTCATAACAGAAATCTATAAACTCAGTGTAAAAAGTATTATTGATTTTATTAAAAGTCAATTTGTAACTTTTGATAATTTCAAATTCCAATAACAAGTTTTTAATGTTGTTATATCTCTTGATTGTAGACTTTTTCCATTCTTTTCGTTTAATTTTCTCTTGCATAAATTTATCATAAACTTCAAAAAATGTAGTTGTCTTTTTTGTTACGTTTCCAAAAGTATGGTCAAAATGTTCTTTTAATAACTGACTTGTAAATTCAATCTTACTCATTTCACATCGTGATTGAAATACATAAAATTCATCAGAGTATCTGTTTAAAACACTATTGACACGAATTTGGTCTATTGCTAAATCTTTACCTTTTTTTCTAGCTCTACAATTTTGACTATCCCAATGTTTAGATAATATTGATTCTCGAGTAGAGTATTTAAATTGTTTTTGTTCATTTTTAAAGTAGCAAGAAAAAATAATTAAGGTTTCTTTATCATCCTTTGGTTTTCTTAAAAAAAATGTATGCTTCATAATTTCTGTTTTTTCGCGTTGATAATTGCGTTGATAGTTATGTTATATCTTATTATTAGAAAACTTATTAATAAGATATAAAAAAAGCAATCAACCCCTTGTTTATAAACAACTTATAAAGAATTGATGACAAATGAAAATTATGTTAAAGGATAATCGGCGTCTCCACAAAAACCCTTGTAAAACGTTGATTTACAAGGGTTTTTAAATTAAGGTGTAAGTTTAGGTGTAAGTTAGAGCTTTTAACGAATACATTTTTATAATCTTCTCCTAACTCTTTTTATCTGATTTATATAAAATATTCCGACAACATCATTGAGTAAAATTTCATCATCATTATAAAATGAATTTAAACTATGAATTGTTAACGTTCCGTTTTCGATGTTTTGATTTTTTACACGTCTGCATAAAAGACCTTTTTTCTTGTGTAGTAAAACAAAGTCGTATTTTTTAATCGGTAACCTTTGCCAATTTTCTTTTTTTATCTCAACAGATAACACAATATCGTTTTGTAAAATAGATTCGGCATTGTCTGATTCCATTGCATCCCCAAAAATTTCAAAACAAATATATCTTGAACTTATACTTTTGTCTGCTATCCATGGCTCAGTAGGGTAGTTGTTAAATTGGTTTTGATGGTTGAAATTCTTGATAAATGCTTCTTGATCTCTATAACTAATAAAAGGAGCTAATAATATGTTAGATTTGGAAAATTCTACGTTTTTGGGTTCTTGCAATGGTTCTTGACTGTTTGTTATGTCTCCTTGTCCAGTTAGTAACCATGAATAATTGATTTCTGGAAATTTTTCAACAATTAAATTAGCAAATTTACTACTTAATTTATTACGACCATTTAATACGTGTCGAACTCGCGTGTTAGATTTTAACCCTAATTTCATAGCAAAACTATTAGGGTTTTCCTTTAAAAATTCTATAAGTCTTTTTAGTATATCAGCAGAATTCATATAAATGTTCTATATTGTGTGTATATTTGTTCTAAATTTTTATTTATGCCCTCTTCTGAATTTAAAGAGTTCTTAACTGAACAACAAAGGTTAGAGTTTGAGAACCAAGAGAATAAAGAATACATTGAAATACTTGAAAAAACCTTAATGTATATTTCCAATAATGATAAAACATATAACTTTAAAGAGTTAACACACTCTTTTAAATGTAACTTTAGTACATTCGATAAAAAGATTGTTGTTGATGGTTTTTTAAAAATGATATTTGCTAAAAAATTAGTCATTGAAAATCTCAAGAACACTAGTAATAGTATTAGACGCTAAACCTATAGTTTTTAACTTGTCTTTTAGCTTGTCTTTTAAAATATTTTTCTTTTCAAGTTCTTCAAAATCATTCATTAAAATTTCATTTTTTAAAGTTTCATTCTCTTTTTTCAGTTCGTCAAGTATACTGTCTTCAAGGTTCTTTTTGTACAGATATTTAAATCCTCCTAATTTTAGTAGTCTTTTTGTGTGTACATTACATCTTATTTCTTGGTATGCATCAGAATAATAGCTACCAACATTGTTATTTATAATTATTGAGCAATAATAGGAATACATTTCCTCCATTTCTTGATCTTTATCAAAATCTATCTCAATTAAATCTTTTAAATCATGGTATTTACATCCGTTTTGCGGGTCTAGCAAAGACACTTCAAGTATCTTATCTAGTATTTCAACGTCTTCTAAGTTAAATTCTTTTAGTTCCATTCGGTTAGTACTAATTAGAACAATTAACATTAAGTTAACATTTAAAGTTCTATAATGTTCTAAAATGTTGGTACATTTGTATCAACGTCATAACAAAGTAACAACAATTACTAAAGTTATGCAAAAGGTTGCTAGTAAAATACATATTAATACCTACAAAAGTGGTTTTAAGATTGGATTAAAGTAACCTAAATAGTTAAACGTTCTTTGATATTTTGTTTTGATTATAGTTTTTTAGATAAGTTTTCTAAGGTTTTAGATAGGTTTTCTAGGGATTTTGATAGTTTGGTGTTTGTTTCTCTAAGGTTCTTATTCGATTCTCTTAATTCAATTATTTCTTCTTTTAAGGAAGATTCATTTTTTATAGAATCATTATTTGTATCGTTTTGTATTGTTTTTTGTATCTTTTTTGCATACTCAATCAAAGATTCTTTAGTCTTCCTTTGAGGGTTGGTGATTTTATAGGTTAGAACTCTTCTTATACCTGCCTCATTTAGCCCTAATTCTTTATTTAGTTCATAGGCGGTAATACCCTTATTATTAATTATTTCTATAGCTTCTTTAAAATCCATAAACACAAAATATAGTAAAAATACCGTAATGTATTGTTTTAATATAGTAATGTACAGTATATTTGTAACGTAGTCATAACAAAGTAACAACAAATAGAATAGTTACGCAAACAATAGAATATAAATACGAATTAATACCCACAAAGATGAATACCCCAGAATCACAACAAACAATTTCAAACAAAGACTTAATAAAATTTTTAGATACGTGTGATGTAGTTGTAGAGGACGGGGAGGCGTATATTAATTATTACGAGCTAGATCACTCATTATACACAGTTTTCAAGATAGATAGTTGCGAATTAGAATGTGAGTTTTATGGAGAGGAAGAGGAAATAATTTTAAATGATGACCAGCTTGATATTATTGAATCTTATCTACATAAAGAGTATTTAAACGAAACGGAATCATATATATCTACAGAATATCAAAAATTGGATGAATTTTTAAAATCAATAACTAACCAAACAAAAGAAGAAATGACAATCAATGCTAACAATTTTACTGGTGTCCTTGAAAACGGGAACAGGTACAAAATAACTACAAATACTAAACACAATAAGGCGATAGAAGAATCTTGTTTGACTATCAAAGTAGAGGAATATGTATATGATGGTTGGTTTTCAAATGCTGATTATACAGTAACCAAATGGTATCAATTAGATGAATATAAAACCGCTTTACATCACGGATTAAGTGAATTGGGTTACAAATT
Organism: uncultured Tenacibaculum sp.; assembly: GCA_947496185.1. GTDB lineage: Bacteria > Bacteroidota > Bacteroidia > Flavobacteriales > Flavobacteriaceae > Polaribacter. The sequence continues at coordinate 9,984 of CANMCD010000004.1, read as the reverse complement.
AGGTGTGGAGCTTGTGAAAAGTAATTGTTTAACTGCTTAAAATTTAAAAAAATGCAAGGAATATTTCAAATAGAGGGTATTACAAAAGAAGAGTTTATAAGTATAATCAATGAAGCCGTTGAAAGCAAATTTAAAAAGCTAACTGAACCAGCTAAACCAAAATATGTAACGATAAAACAGGCTTTAAAAGACTTGCCAATTTGTGACTCAACACTACGTGGCTACATAAAAGGAGGATTAATAAAAGCCAAGACGATTAAGGGTGTTATAATGATACCTAGGGAAGAACTAGAAAGAGCAACAAAAGAAATTAAATCTAAAAAGTACCGAAGATGATATCTAAAAGAGGGTTAATACTAACAAAAGCACAGTTTAAAGTTGCTGCATTAATAGCAATGGGAGAGGGAGCGAAAGGAGCGGCAAACACTTTGTTTAATTCCGTAAGAACGATAGAAACACACCTTACAAGAATTAAGCAAACCAACAAGCTAAGAAACTCAAACGAACTAACGAAAGAGTTTGTTTTACAGTATGGCGACCCTAGTAGATATATAGAGAAGATTAAAAAAAACGAAAAAATAATTTTATCAACGACCTACTTTTTCTTAGCTACTCAATTCATGGTAATGATTGTAAATAGTGACTTAGATATGAGAGTACCAAGGAGAGTAAGAACAACTAAAACCGTAAGAAGAAAATGAGCAGCGAAAAACTTGAAAATTTAAGCTTAGAAGAAGCAAGAAAAACACTTTTAGATGTTTGGACAAAGTGCGAATTTGGAGTTAAAGAAAGGGTGAAAAGGATTATTTCTACTAGAACTATACATTATATACTCTCAACTCCTACCTATTCAAAAAAGTCAAAAATTATAGAATGTATTAAAACTATTAAAGAAGCAGCGGACGAAGTAAAATGTGAAGTTGAAAATATGGTTTCAGGTATAGAAGAAACTATAAAATAATCAACAAAGGAATTCCATGACAGTTTACCCTATAATCCAAGAGTTGTCTTCTGAAGAAAAACAGAAGTTAGTGGACTTGATCCTAAAAGATTTAAAGGGTAAAAAAAGTAGCAAGCCTAAAAAAATGACGGAAAAAGAAAGAAGAATACAAGAAATGAAAATAAGGTTTCAATCTAGGTTATATCCACCAAAAGCATAGTAGTTAGTTGACTGCCTCCTCTGGAAGTTGTTTAAAAAGGGGAATTGAACGGAAGGGGGAGGTTTTTATAAGGTGGCCCTAGTTGTTAAATGAGAATATTAGAATATAAAACGTAGGTAACTAATGAAAGTAAAGACAATATTAAAAAAACTAAAGCAAGAATTTCAAAGTAAAAGAAAGCTTTTGGTTTATCTGATCTATAGGCTTGATTCTTTGTTTTCCCCTTGCTCAGAATGTATTCTGATAGTATGCGCTGACGATTTAAATTCATTCGTCTTGCGAGATATATTTCGCCATATAAAGTCGCTACACAAAAAAGGATACATAATACTATTAGAATTATCGATAGGAGAAATAAATAGTCAGATTTCGTGTCATGAGTTTTTAGAGGCTTCAATCCAATCAATAGACCCAAAAGTGTTAAGAGAATTGTGGTTAAGTGCTTAAATAGATTGGTTATAAGGTTGTTTAAGTTATAAAACTCTTTGTTTTTCTTTTCAACCCTCTTTAAAAGATCTTTTTTATAGTTATTAGAATCGTCCATAGGTCGAAAATAACAAAATGAAAGTAGGACGTAGTTAAAAATAGATAAACACAATAAAAAATCCCACAAAAAACAACGTGGGAAATTCAAAATAAATTAAGAATAATTAAAACCTAAAAATATGGAAAATAATGCAAAACCAATGGGTTTATACCCATTAAACGGAGAAGTAACATTTATAATGCCTAACACAAACGTGGTAGCTAAGTTAAAAGAAGCAGAGCCAACCCAAACACTAACCTCAAAATACATGACTATCGAGGACTGGCAGAACTGCATAGGACAAGAAAAAAGAGTAATATACTGCGGAATGAAAGAGGCGATTGACTCAAGCGGTGAATTATACTATTTAGTAAAATGTAACGACGGTGCACAGCCTTTTGTAGCAGCTCAAACAGTACTTGTACAGTCTTTGCAATCTGTTAAGGTAGGGCAAGCAATATCAATAACATGCATTGACGTTGTGAAAAATATGAAAAACGGTAAAACGGCACTTTTTGAAGTGCAAGACTTAGGTTTTAATATTTTCGATAAAAAAGAGAGCTAATGAAAAATTTAGAAAATAGAGTGTTTAGCGCAGATATAATGTCTGCGCTTAAAACCGCAAAGCCAACGGAACATATCGCTATAGAAACAAAAGGTATTGACTTCACCAGACCAATAAACGAATACCCTACAGCACAAGAAATAGCAGGCTTCGTGTTAAAATACCCCAAAACCAAGCATATTTACACAAAAGACTTGAACAAAAACGGCATAGCCGTACAAGATTCTTTTGAAAAATATTTAGGAAATGATGCACTTGGAAGCTCAACGTTAAAAGCTGCATTAAAAACACCTATACATTTAAACTTTGCATTAAGCGAAGACAAGGAAGAGCTTGAAAAGTTACAAGGTGAAAAGCCACATTTCAAATTAGGAACGTTTTTACACGAGGCGGTTTTAGAACCAACAAAATTTAGCAGAGTTATAGTTGAACCTAAATACTTATTAAGTACAAAAGAGGGTGTAAAAGTAGGTATCGAATTTTGGGAGGCTTTAATTGAAGAAAAAGGCGGTTTTGTTGACGATGAAGAGATTGATCCGCAACAAGCTTTAAGCCTTGCGAATGAAAGATTCGAAAAAACAGGTTTGAGCCTAGAAAAACAAGACGGTAAAAAAGCCTATTTAAAAGAACTTAAAAATGTTTCGGGCATCACAGCCGTAAAGGAAGAGGACTTTAAAAAAATTGAAATCTTAAGGAAACATTACGAGAACTACGGAGGTGGTATTTTAAAAAGATTATTGAAGCACTCTAAACGCGAGATTAGTATGTATCAAACCGACCCTGAAACAGGCGTAAAAGTAAAGATTAGACCCGATGCACTACAGTTTGCTGAAAACATAGGTACAAATGCAATAATTTCCGTAAAAAGTTCACGCGCGGAAGACTTAAAAGCCTTTTACTACGAAGCCGCAAAGTATCACTACGATTTATCAGAGGGAATGTATCAAGAGGTAGCCAGCAATGTGACTGGCAGAGACTTTAATTGCACCATAACCGTCATGCTTCAAACTGTTTCACCTTTTGCTGTTGCTCTACTAGTTTGGTCAGGCGAAGATATAGAGACTGGTAAGCACAAATACCGCACAGCACTCCAGACTGTTAAGGAATGCAAGGAACTAAATAGCTATCCCGGCTATGATGCTTTTGCCGAAACTGGGTCGTTTGGATTAATAGATATGCAGCTTCCCCAGTGGAATAATTACGAGCGTTTGCCTATTTCGGTAAACAATTAAATAAAATTATATGCCATACATAATAATCTGGAATCAAAACAATATAGATAACTGCATACATCTGGAAACAGGCGGTTTTATAGATTGTTTTGATTCAGAAGAAGAAGCGAGACAGGAAGCGGAGAAGTGTGTTGATGGTGAGGACTTTCGTAGTTATGAAATTTACCAAACAGTTTGATTATGAATATCTATAAAGTAAAAGAGAATATACCGTATAGCCATAGCGGACGGATTCAAGAAACATTAGTTATAGCCTCTTCTTTTTCTGAGGTTGAAAAAAAATACACTAACGCACGTTCTATAGAGCTTGAAATAAAGAACGTTGAAATATTAAAATAACATGGAGCAAAAAATATTACAATCCGAAACACCATCGGAAAGAAGACAAATATTAAAAGATTCTTGCGTAAAGATGCAAGAGTTCACCTACGCAAAAGAGTTCACAAAAGATGAGCTAGCCTCTAAAAAAGACGAGCTGTCTCAGCAAGATATAAAACTTGACAAGCTCGAAGAGGAGAAAAAAGAAATCACCCAAGAGTTTAACGCAAGTATCAAAAAACTAAAAACAGAACGTAAAACAACACTTTCATGCGTTCGTACTGGTAAAGAGGAAGTAACGGAAGATGTTTACTTGCTCGATGAACAGGACGAGGGGATTATGGGGTATTACAACCATGACGGCGTTCTAGTTTATAGTCGTCCATTGTTGCCGAACGAAAGGCAGCTAAGAATAAGCAAAACATACACAGGAACAAATAATTAATAACAAATGGAAAATCTAACCATAAACATAGAAGATCAAACTAAAACACTAGAAATACTGCAAGGTGATGCGGTAATACAAAGAGAGCCAGAAAAAGTTGTAATAGACGGTCTAATTAACGCGCCTTTCGAATATCTAACCAAAAGAGAGGATACCATCGTAATTTGCAAATCCCATTTAATAGTTGACGAATCAAAAGGAATCATCAATTTAATAATAGATGAAAGCAGTTACTATTTTAGTCGTATTTCAGGTGAAATAAAAATAAACCCAGACTTTACAAAATTCGGAATAAACACAGGACAAGCCCGTGACACATTTGAACTCGCGGACTTTATTAAAATGAACCGATTTTTTTTCGCGGATAAAAATACCGCAATGAAACTGGTTTCAGAGTTAAAAAACTTTAAGGCTAAAGTTGATAGAGAGGTTGAAAAAACAAACGATGACAGAGGGAATACCAGACTTCTCCAAAACCAAATAGTTGAGAGTAATATACCTGAGGCTTTTGATTTAGTGGTGCCGCTTTTTAAAGGTCAACCCGAACAAAATATAAGAGTTGAAATAAATATAGATTCCCGCTCTTTTGAATGTTCACTAATCTCTCCAGACGCTAAAGACCTCATTAACGAAATGAGAGCAAAATTAGTAAGGGAGCAAGTCGAAAAAATCAAAGGGCTAACCCCAAACCTCACAATACTAGAAGTATAATAAAACGGGGGTATCTCCCCCTTTCTTTTCAAAATCTTAAATATTAAATAATGCTACAAATCACTGGTACCGTTCAAAAAAAAGAAATAAGAAAAAACACACGTAAAGTTGATCTAATTATAAAGGATAGGTTTAACAATAATCATTCAGTACAAGTGCGACCTAGCGCGCTTTACAAAGTAGTAGAAATAGACACTTGCGACAAGGTTAAAATAACCTACAAGAACGAAGTGAAAAAGTTTTACCAGAGTAGCAGTAACGTTAAGATTTTAAAAGACGTAGAAATAATTAAAAAAGCGGTTTTAGCATGAAAATAATAACAATAGAACCATCTTTTTACCTCGAAGTAGTGACAGTACTAGAGAAACACAACATTAAATACAGTATAAAAGAAGAAGAGGAAGAAGAGGTTAAAAAAGAAGTCAAAAAGAAACACAACGGTTGCTATAAAAACATGCTTAAATACGCTAAATCATTAGGCTATAAAGATGTTACAGAAGCAATCGGGAAAGATGTAAAGGAATTCAAAATAAGGTTCGAAAAATCAAAATTTAATAGGTAAAAAAATATTTCAGATGGAGAAAGACCCCGCATTTTTACTGTACAGCAAGGATTTTTATGAGGGTACGCGAATGATGTTACCAGAGGAAAGAGCATGTTATATTGATTTGTTGGTTTATCAGCATCAGCACGGCGTGATACCGAACGACGTTAAGCGTTTGGTTATGTATTGCTCAGGGTGTAGTGAACAAACCGTTAAGGATGTTCTTAACCAAAAGTTTAACCAAACGGTTAACGGGTGGTTGAACGAGAGGTTAAGCAAAGAAGTAACCAAGCGTTCAGAAAGCAAACCTAAAAAAACCGCTGCAGCCTCTTTTGCGGGGTTAATTTCAAGATCAAAACTAACCCAAAAACAAAAAGAAAAAATTAAAAAAAAGTTCGTTATGAATGATTTTATACTTGAAAATGGAGAATTGATAACAGACGAAAGTATAATAAAATCAAGGGTTAAAGAATGGTTTAACCACATCGTTAACCAAATGGTTAACAATTATAAAATTGAAAATGCAAATGCAAATGAAAATATAGATATTAAAAATAAAAAAGGAGAAGAAAGCAAAAAAACTGTAAATCCTGAAAAAGTAGTTAGCCTTTATCATCAGTTTTGCCCGAATCTTCCGAAAGTTCAGAAAGTGAGCGAAAATCGAAAAAAGCGTATAAAAACTATTATCTCCGAATATGGTTTAAACAAAGTTATACAAGTTTTTCAGACTGCGGGAGAATCGAGTTTTTTAAACGGAGGTAAAGGATGGAAAGCTAGTTTTGACTGGATTATGAAGACCGAAAATTTTATAAAAGTACTAGAGGGTAATTACGAAAATAAAACAAACGCAAAAAATGAAATATCAGAAGAACCAAAGATCAATAGGCAATCAATCAAAACCATTGTTAACAATGCCAGTGGTTGGGGAAAGACAAGGCATAGAGAGGTTTCCTAAGGTTGTTCATGGTTTAGTAAATCAAATCGAAAACGCTTGCGAAATGAACAATATCGCCTTTTTAAAAAAGCCCCAAAGTGTAACGATTAGAGCAACAAAAAAAACGAATGAGTTTTTCATGGTGCTAGGTTTAATGCTCACTAAAATAGCTAATTTATCAGGGCTTAAAGGTGATATTTCCGAGGTCAATAAGACGGATATAGAAGATTTGATAATTAGCTTTTATAGTTTTTTATCCTTAGATGAGATTTTTTACGCCTTTAAACTCGAAAGGTATAACCAGTATCAAGAGAAAAGCAAACATTACGAAATGTTCGGAGCTGAGTATGTTTCCGAGGTATTAAAAAAATACACCAATTGGAAAAGCAATGCAAAAAAGCAATACAACATTCCTCTACCGAAACACGAACCCGAAGAAAAAGAGTTAACTAAAGAAGAAAAAGAAGTAATTGTAGCTAAAGGTGTAGAAAGAATGTATCAAGAATTTAAGAATGGAAAAGAGATACCTACGTCATGCGTATACATATACAACTACCTTAGAAAAAAAGGAGTAATAAAACCTCATTCACCAAGCTACAAAGAAGAAAAAAGGAAGAAAGCAGTAAAAAATATAAAGGTTCAAAATTCAATTATAAATGATGTTATGAGCCTACGAAAGCAGCCAACAAAAGAAAAGATTGAAGATGAGTGTAAGAGACTGGCGTTAATTGACCATTTCCAAAAAAGACTAGAAAGTGAAAGTTCTAAGAAAACTTAAAGAACAACACGACAAGTCAGGCGGTCATTGCGGACTTTATTTAACAGAGCTTAAGAGAGAGCTAAACATTAGTCAAGCCAAACTAAAAGAAGAATTAAACGAACTGTATAAGAATAAGGAAATAAGTGTTTGCCAAGGCATTCATGGTAAGCTCATTAAATACAAATTATAAAAAAACATATTTAAAAAAGAATAGAAAAATAATGATTTTCGGATACGTAAGAGTAAGCACAGCACAGCAAAATTATGATATGCAATATGATTCTTTAAAAACATTTGGCGTGGATGATAAGAACATATTTTACGATAAATCTTCTGGAGCAAAAGAGGACAGAAAGGGGCTACAAGATATGATAATGAAATTACGTGAGGGTGATACGGTAATTGTTTGGAAAATGTGCCGAATAGCTAGAAACGTCAAACATATGTTGTCATTAATTGAATTTTTTGACAACAATAATATTGATTTTAAGAGCATTCAAGAACCTTTTTTAGATACTACTTCGCCTTATGGTAGATTCATTTTTATACTATTTGCCGCGTTATATCAAATGGAAAGAGAGTTAAATGCAGAGAGAGTTGTAGAGGGTGTGAAATCAGCTAAGAAAAGAGGTGTAAGACTAGGAAGACCGCAAGGGCTATCACCTAAACTAAAAAAGATTGCGCCAGCTGTTGTGTTGATGCACAAAGACCAAAAGACGTCAATAAGTAAGATAAGGGAGACTTTTGGAATTTCTCAGGGTTCGATATACCGAATATTTGAACATGAGAGGTATGACTATAAAAAGAGCCATAAAAACAAAGGAAATAAGAACGCAGCTTATAAGGTTAAGAAGACCAAAGCGGCTTAATAATAACTAACTAATAACTGTAATTATTATGAAAAAAAATAATTCCAATAAAATAATTCTTGATTTATGTGGTGGTACCGGTTCATGGTCAAAGCCGTATAAATTAGCCGGCTATAATGTAAAAATTATTACACAACCTAAAAATGATGTTTTCGTATGGGATGGTTATTGGAGTTACATAGATGAAGTTTACGGAATATTAGCAGCTCCAACTTGTACTCAATTCAGCCTAGCAAGGACAACAGCCAAAACGCCGAGGAACTTAGCGGGAGGCTACAGGTTAGTAAAAAGATGTTTAGAAATCGTTGAGCACTGCAAAATTCACGGGAATTTGAAATTTTGGGCGTTGGAAAACCCAGTAGGATATTTAAGACAGTTATTAGGTAAGCCACCATTAACATTTAATCCATGTGATTACGGCGCAAACTATACTAAAAAAACGGATTTATGGGGATACTATAATTTGCCTAGAGCCTCTAAAAGAGAATTAACAAAGGAAGAAATGCAAAGGTGTTCAATTAACAACAGAGTTCTTCCGGAGCTCCCAAAAGATTATGTTTTACCATCAAATTTTCGAGCGCAGCAAGCCCGAAGAAGTATGACGGATGAGAATTTTGCAATGGCTTTTTTTAAAGCCAATAAATAATATAAATACAGTAGGTTATCCGATACCTTAAAAATTGGCAAACGTTCATTGACATAATTGTGGTAAGAAATACTAAACCCTGATAACAAAACCTAAAAGTTCCAGTTATCAGGGGATGGATATAACCCGAATAAACATTATATTTGTCAAGATAGAACTAGTTGCCATTAATTTGAATGAAAGACAGTACTAAAAAAATTATCGCTCGGGAATTTTTATTTCTACTTGGAACAATAATACTCTTTTTTGTTGTTATTTTTATTTGGGCTTCGTTAAATGATTCTATCAATGACAAAGAGTATGAATTAAAACAAGAAATTAAGTCACTTACCGAATATAAAAAATTGCCATACAGATTAAGGGTATTCTATTATATAAACAATAACATAATAGAATACTCTTGGGATAAAATGAAAGATAGCGAAAAATTCATCTCTGACTTAAAAGAAAATGAATACGCATCCGAAATTTATGACTATATAAAAAAGAAAAGGAATATTGAAATAGATAAAGAACAGTATTTAAAACTCATCTCAAAAGACACTGTATCTGAACAGTATCTGACCAAATTACTTCCCAAATTACTTCCTTTAGAAAAAAAATTAGACAAAATAAAAGACTCGTTTTTTAATCATAGTGTTGGAGGTGATGAAGCACTCGGACTTGGAATTTTGATTTTTTCTATCTTTTTTCTATTGAGGTATTTAATTTACGCAACTAAATGGAGTATCAGACAACTGAAAAAATAAAAACTAATGGCAACAACACCTAAACTGCATTAAAACGCAGCTTAGCCAAACCGTTAGTAAAACATATCATCTTACCACAACGCACCTTAATCAAGGTGTTTTTTTATGTCAAAAATTTAGTAACAATATTAATCGACAGCTTATAGGCTGTCATAAAACGTGTAGGATATGTGGTACCAAAAAATGTTTAAAGAGACAAAATATAGAGATAGAACCTATTTAACTGTTTCCTATAAAAAATACCATGAGGTAAAATTTAATTATACGTTCTATGATCTAACAATGTGGACAATTAAAATAGGTAAAATTAGAATAACATCAGACGTTATTCCTTTTTAAATCAGTAGTAAAACAAATATTAATTATAAAAATTAAAACTGATTCCCTCCATTAGAATTTGGAAAGAAAACCAATAAAATACATTTAATATTATAAATGAATAATCTAACGATGTAAGGCTTTTTCTTTTTCATAAGCTAAAGATAACAAAAAAGCTAGCTTCCAAATTAGCTAGCTCGATATTAT
>CANMCD010000003.1 GCA_947496185.1 uncultured Tenacibaculum sp. | reverse complement strand
TCCATTCGACAGGTATAACTTCGTCGTTAGTTCTGATATCTTGCATTCCCGCTACAAATCCTAGTCTCATATACTACAGGTTTAAAATGTTTTTTTGATTATTTGCTGTAAACCCTACAGGCTTGCTATTATCGACCTTTACTTTAATTTCAAAAGAATATACCCAAGGCTTTTTTCTTTCTCCATTTAAAGTATATGCTATTTGGTATTCGATAGATTCATTATTTAAACCTCTTATGCAAATACCTGTTACTATTGCTTTTAAATCACCGTTTTTGGTTAGAACAATTGTACCGTTGGGTATTATTTTATTTAATTCATTCATGTTTTTGCTAGTTATTTTTAAACCTCTTTTACGTTTTTTAATATTTGTAATATTTTTATGTAATTTATTTTACTGTTTGTTATTCAACCTCTTATAGTGCGTGATCTGATAATCATAAATGACCTTTAAATCTCTTTTTTGCTTTTTACTTAGTGGAATTCTTTTAAGAGCCTTTTTTTGGCATTTAAGCCTTTTGATTTTTTTATGTATATCATTTTTTGATTCCATTATTTCTATTGTAAAGCGTTGAATAAATCTCATTTATTTTCGAATACACAGTCTCTTTGTTATACTTTTTCTCGCCTAGTTTTTCATTTCCATTATCTGAAATAATAATTTTCAAAACACCTCCATCTTTTGTCATAGGGTGTGGATAAACCTTTATGCCATTTTCCCAGCACCAACGCATTGCTTTAAAATTCCACACCATCCGTACTGATTTTTAATTGTCCTGTGATATCTTGACCATTAGCGATATAAAAGCATTCCTTTTTAATTCTTTTTTGACTCCCGGGAATAGCTAAGTTTACCATTATCCGCCCTGAGGAATCACACATGTTTTCAGGATTAAAAACATAGCTTTTCAATTCACAAAAACGCTCGATTGCTTTTTTAAACTTTCGAACACCTATAGCGGATTTATTACCTACATAATCACAATAACTTTTGTACAGTTCCTGCTTTTGAATGTTTTTATTATAATTCTCTTCCTCACAGAAATAATCCTCTGCCCACTCAATGCAATTATCACCAATTTGCGCCTTTAAATTATTTTTTGTGATGTTGTCCATAGGAGCTTTAAATTCATTATTAAGGTTGGACAAATACAGCTTACAGCATTGCATTAAGAAATTATAAAAGTTGTTCCATTTTTCATTATCCTAACCTTGAAATAAAGAGTATCCAAAATCACTAGAAACCTTTCTTTCTTCTTTAAAACTATCCGTTTTTGAATGGTAATAATCTCCAAAAGAGACAAAGAAGAGACGTCTAAAATCTGAACCGTCTATTTTTCTTAATCCAAAATTGAAAGTTCCTACAAGTTTTGCCGCTTCTTCAAAAGACAAAGTATAACTTTGTCCATGTTTTGGGTTTACTTCTACAAACCCCGTAATCTTATTGTAAAAAAATTCAAAACCTAAATTTTTGCCTCCGTCCTCAACAGAAATAATATCGTGTTCAGGTTGTAAGCCTCCCAATATATGTTTGTCACTATCTAATGATTTATTTTTTCCATCCAGTACAAAAACTTTTGATACTTCTTTTAATCCTCTAATCATTAAACTCTTACCAGTACCTCCATTTGATTGATCGTGACTATCTTTCAATGCGTCATCCATTATATAAATAAACTTTGCATAATCTTCCTTTTTGTGCCTGTGGAGTAGATACCCAAGAGCATAACACTTATTTAAAAAATGTTGTTCTTGTATGATATGCTCATCAGCAATTAGTCCTGAGCCATTTAATGTGAATAGATTGCTTTTTCTGTAGTTTTCTTGCGCTTCTGTGGTATCAAATTGTTCTTCTATCTCTTTACGCTAAAATACCCTAGAACCATTCATTATATAACACATAAAATCACACGAAGTATCCAGTATTTTAACCCTGTTATTACCTGATTCATCTTTGTAATATTCAAAAAAATTATCCTTTTTTATAAAATTGCCCTTTATTACTTTATGACTCCATACGTATTTGTTACTTACTTGAGTGGATAACCTTATATCATTATCACTAACATTGACAATACCATTTAAAAAGAAAAAAGATTGTGAATCATCTGTATGACTTTTAAAATCTAAATTTATACGATCAATGGTTTTTAACTCAGTAGAAGAAAATGAGCGTGATTTTTTCAAAAGATTGATAGCTTCTAAATCAACACCTTTTTCTTTTAGATACTCAATGCAAAAACTTCTTATCTCATTTACTTCTGGAATAGATACTTTGTAATTCTCTTCAATTTTTATTAAAAATGCACTGTCCTCATTACTCTTATCAATAAGGTTAAGTTTGGGTTTGTATGAATAATAGTTATTAGCTTTTAAGAAATAGTGAAAATGAGAAAGGTTTATAGTTAGTCTTGCATTTTCGTTTTTTTCAATAAAATTGCATTTCAAAGCTACTTTTAAAAGGTTGTCAAATTGTCTTTTAATCGTGTCCTTATCTGCTTTAAAATAGTATTTTAACCAATCTCTAAAATCTTTCCCGTTTTCAATTTTGGACTTTGGTAAAAAGATCGTTTTTAAGTTCCAATATTTGTTTGATAATTGATATGCAAATTTTAATCCTGCGTTATCAATATCAGGTAAATTGTAAAAATGTTTGCACAATTTGCTTAATCGTTTGTACTGCTCATAATTTAATTGCTCTCCCTCTGAGTTTAACCAAATAGGATAAAACTTATCAGATAAAGCAGCTACATTTAAGCCGTCTGATGCACCCGAACAAATAATGATACTATTGACTTGTAGGTTTTCTAATTCTTCCTTAAACTGATCTTTTTCTGCTTTTGAAGTTGATTTATAGAGTAATTTATTTAGTTGTAAAATTCTTTTTTCCTTTACCTCCTTTAAAACTCTGTCAAGTCCGTGAATGTAATTCTTTTCTTCGTTGCCTAAATAACCGTGTTTAAAGTTTACTTTCTTGCCGTTTTTATCGGTTCTTTTGTATTCTAGGGGCTTGTAGAGTTTTGCCCACTTTTCTGTATCATTTGAATAGGCAAAAATTGGGTAATTTTCAGTTGCGCTAACTTTCATTAGCTTACCCTTGGTTATTATCTTTTCGTAACTATCTACTTCGTAAACATTGTATTTTTGAGCTAATTCGGGGGTTACAAAACGTCCAAAAAATTGTGTATTTTTTAAATCTTTTGTTGTTATTTTAAAGTAGTCTTTAGGTAGATTTTTTGTTATTCTGGAATGTCTAGTTTTAATTCAGTGGCATCAATCCCCTCTTCAATTAAATGTTTTTTTAACGCTTTAAATATAGCCGCCGTACGACAGTTTTTTCCTAATAATTTAATAGGGACGATGGTTTCTCTTTTGGCGTGTTTAGAAAGATACTCACAGAAATCAGATAAAGTATTATGATACTCATTTGTTAACATGTTTTCTAATTCAAGAAGTGGTCGGTCTATTTTAAAACGCTGGTGATAGATTTTTGCTAATCCTTTAGGAGCTATTAAATCACAAGAGTCTCGCCACGTAAAGATTGAACTTTGAAAGTTAAAGTTCATACCTTTGACAACAACGGGGTCAAATTCAATTTGAAATTTATATTGAGCAATCAAGAGCTCTAATATTTCCTCTTTACTGTAATTTGTTGAGCACATAACTTTGTTGTATTACTGTAAGTAACACAACAAATGTATACTATTTGATTCTTTTATAAGGGGGGTGAGTTTATTGATTTTACAAAAAATTATAATGCCGTATATTTCAGTAATGATAACTTTGTTAAAGAACAGATTCTTCTTGTGTAATTAATACTAGTTTATGTACTGTCAAAAAAAATAGATGGCTATTAAATCTTAATCTTATTTGTGTTTTTACTTTGTTTAATAACAAAGGTACTTTTGATATTTGAGATTATATCTAATTGAGAAATTTTTTTTATAATGAAATCTTGATATTCATTCATGTCTTCCAGTAAAATTTTTAGTAAGAAATCGTAATCCCCAGTTACATAAGCAACTTCAATGATTTCATCAATATCACTAACGTATTTTTCAAAATCATTCAAATATTTTTCTTGATGTTTCACCAAGGTAACTTGACAATAGACCGTTAGGTTTTTGCCTAGTGTTTGTGGGTCTACAAGCCCTATATATCCTTTGATAATTCCAGATTCTTCGATTTTTTTAATTCTTTCATGCGTGGGGCTAACCGATAAATTTACCTTATCAGCTAGCTGCTTTATTGATTGTTTGCAATTATTTTGAAGTTCTTCAATTAGCTTTTTATCGATCGCATCAATCTTAGGAACGGTGTTTTTTTCTGCTTTCATGAGTTATTGAATATGGAATAAGATAAATATTCTGTTTTAATATGTAAAATTAGTTTAAATTCCTTAATTATATGGTTTATTATAAAATAATATACGGTGTTATTACTTTTGTAAAGAATATAAAGTGTGTAAAAATGAAATCAATTGAAGATATATATAACAGAATACGTGAAAATTCCACTTCTTTTTTAGGGTACCCATTAGCAAAAGATTTTGATTTTAGTGAATTTGCACCTTTCTTAAATCTCTGTATTAATAATGTAGGGGATCCTGAGTCTACATCCACATTAGCAATAGATACTAAGGATGCAGAAAGAGAGGTCGTTGAATTTTTTGCCAAAATACTATCGTCTTCAATTGATGAGGTTTGGGGTTATGTGACAAACGGTGGTACTGAGGGGAATCTATACGGTTTGTATTTAGCAAGAGAAAATTTTAATAACCCTATTGTTTACTATAGCGAATCCACCCACTATAGTGTAAAGAAAAATTTACACTTACTAAACTTAAAAAACATTGTTGTTAGGAGTCAAAAAAATGGAGAAATCGATTATAATGATCTGAAAAATTTATTAACACTTCATCGAGATAAACCTGCTATTTTCTTTTTAAATATTGGTACAACTATGACGGAAGCTGTAGATGACCTTGCAAAAATAAAAGAGATCATCAGAGAATGTGCTATAAAAGACTATTATATTCACTGTGATGCAGCTTTTTTAGGAGCTATTGCACCGTTTGTAGAACCAAAGCCTAGATTTGATTTTTCAGAAGACGTTGATAGTATTTCTATATCAGGTCATAAATTTATAGGAGGTCCTATACCTTGTGGAATTGTTTTGACGAAAAGAAAACATCGAAATAGAATTGTAAATTCAGTCTCTTATGTGGGAACCTTAGATACTACCATTACGGGTTCCAGAAATGGTTTAACTCCGTTACTTTTATGGTCTTTTATTAAAAAACATGGTGAAGAAGGCTTAATGAAACGAGCTAGGAAAAGCCAAGTATTAGCAGCTTATACAGAAAAGCGATTAAAAGAAATAGGTGTAAATGCATGGAGAAATAATGAAGCATTAACAGTTGTTTTTGATAAGCCATCCGATGATTTGTGTGCCAAATATCAATTGGCATCAGAAAATGCTATTGCACATATAATTTGTGTTCCCGGGATACGACAAGAACAAATCGATGTTTTTATAAACGATTATGAAAAAGAGTTATTTGTAAATGATGCGTCATAACTAGTTTGTATTTCAGCTGTTTTGGTAGTTTTTTAAAGGATAGTTTTTGTGTAATTAAATAATAATTAATTATTTATATTTGCAACATAGTTGCATTAATATACGTAAACAATGAAAAAACTACCAGTAACAGTATTAAGCGGTTTTTTAGGGGCAGGAAAAACCACATTACTCAATCATATCTTACACAATAAAGAAGGGCTAAAAGTAGCTGTGATCGTCAATGATATGAGTGAGGTTAATATAGATTCTCATTTTATTGAAAACGAAAATACGCTTTCGAGAACTGAAGAAAAACTTGTGGAAATGTCCAACGGTTGTATATGTTGTACCTTACGAGAAGATTTGATGGTTGAGGTAGAAAGGCTAGCGTCAAAAAACAAATTTGATTACTTGTTGATTGAAAGTACAGGTATTAGTGAACCTGTACCTGTAGCACAAACATTTACTTTTGAAAGTGAAGATGGAACGATAGACTTAAGCCGTTTTAGTTATATAGATACGATGGTAACCGTAGTAGATGCTTTAAATTTTTTGAAAGATTTTTCTAGTGCAGATTACTTAGTGTCAAGAGACTTAACGAATATAGAAGGAGACGATAGAACCATAGTAAATTTATTGACGGACCAAGTTGAGTTTGCCAATGTGATTATTATTAATAAAATAGATTTAATAACGAAAGAAAGTTTAAAAGAGTTAAAAGCGATAATTCAAAAATTAAATCCTGAAGCTAAAATTATTACGACTAGTGAATCTAAAGTTGCCATACAAGATATTATCAATACGAACTTGTTTGATTATGAAAAAGCGGAAGCATCTGCTGGGTGGATTAAGGAATTAGAAAATGAACACGTACCTGAAACAGAAGAGTATGGGATCAGTTCTTTTGTGTTTAGAAGTAGTAAACCGTTTCATCCACAACGTTTTTTGAATTATTTAAATCAGTGCTTCCCACAAAATGTCATTAGAAGTAAAGGCTTATTTTGGTTAGCCTCAAGATCTGATCAAGCGCTCATTTGGAGTTCTGCAGGTGGATCATGTAAAGCAGATACAGCAGGGGTTTGGTGGGCTAATATGACGTTTACAGAACGCACTAGATATGCCGCTTTTGTTGAAAACCAAGAACAAATTGAGGAGAATTGGGATGTGATGTTTGGTGATAGAAAAAATGAACTGGTATTTATAGGGCAAGATTTAGAGAAAGAAAAAATGATGACACAATTAGAGGACTGTTTAATAACGAAAGAGGAAGTTATTTTGTGGAAAAAAGGAGAATTCCCCCAGTCTGATCAATGGCCGATACCGAATTAGATGCCTAAAAAATTAAACTATGATATTGGGCTGTCATCTTTTGACAGCCTTTTTTATTGTAATGTTTGATGTTATCTTTGAAAAAGGGTAGTACCCATTAATTTAGAACAATCAAATATTTTAACAAACTTATATAAAAACTACAAACGCTATGTGTATCCGAATTTTTTCAAGGGATAAGAATGCTTACCCAGTATCTTCTATTTTAGCTAAATTTTATTTATTGACACTATTTATTACGTTGAATAGTTGTAAAATAAAAGAAGATGATATTACATCTGGAAAGAAAGTTGAGGAAGAAATAATCGCTATAAAAAATGTAACGATTATTCCAATGACCGAGGAAAATGAAATTATAGAAAATGCTACAATTGTTGTAAAAAACAAAACAATTACTTCCATCAACAAAACAATTCCTGAGCAAGCAAGAATAATAAATGGGAAAGGCAAATGGCTTATTCCCGGACTTATTGATATGCATGTACATAATTTAAATGAGTTAGCTTTTAATGAAGGATATCCAACCAAAGGACTTACGGATATTTTTGAGAAACAACATATAATGACTCCTTATATAGTGAATGGTGTGACTACTGTATTTGAATTGAGTGGAAGGGTTGGAGCTTTTGAATTAAGGAATAAGATAGTACAAGAAAAGATAATTGGACCTCGTATAGCTATTGCAGCTGTAATAGATGGAGCAGGGAATGAGTTAGTAGCATCGACGCCTATAGAAGGCAGGCAGACTGTTAGAAATGCTAAGGGATTAGGCTATCGATTTATTAAAACATATTCCGATTTAACCCCAAATACTTTTAAAGCGATTGTTGATGAAGCTAAAAAACAAGGGATGAAAGTAGTAGGACATATTCCAAGAGCGTTTATAAATTTGCCTGCAAAAGACTTTTTTATTCCTCATTTTGGACTGATAGCGCATGCTGAAGAACTGTCAAGTAATACGAATGACTTTAGCTATGAAAAAGCACAAGAATATGCTCGGTTAGCCAAAGAAAATGGTACATGGTTAACGCCAAATTTATCCAACATAGTTTGGATACTTAGACAATCCAAATCACTTGAAAGTATCCATAAGTTACCAACATTTCAATACGTACATCCTTTGATGCAGGACAAGTGGTTAACATCTAATAGCTATCATAGGAATGCAAGTAAATCTCCAAAATTAATACCATATTTTCAAGAATTAATTGATTTTCATAAACTAATTGTAAAAGCTTTTAAAGAAGCAGGTGTGCCCTTGGTTGCTGGAACTGATACGGGTATTTCTGGCGTTGTTTGGGGATATTCCTTGCACGAAGAACTAGAACTATTAGTAGAGGCAGGTTTAACGAATCAGGAAGCATTAATGTCTGCAACTCGATTACCAGCAATATGGCTAGAGATTGAAGATAAAATAGGAACGATTGAAGAAGGAAAATTAGCAGATCTCATTTTATTAGATAAAAATCCATTGGAAGCTATTAAAAATACAAAAGCTATTTCAGGTGTTTTTGTAAATGGGAAATGGGTGGATAAGAAAAAAATAAATACGATGCTCTCGGATTTAGCGGAATGGAATAATGTGAATAGAGAGAAATTTAAATGGAAAGATAGGGCTAAATATTAGTGAAACTTTATTATATCAGAACGTTACATTTTAAACCCAAAAAAGTCCACATTCAAGTGGACTTTTTAAGTATATAAATAATTTTATTCTGATTACATCATGCCTGGCATTCCACCACCCATTGGAGGCATTCCACCACCAGCAGGAGCATCTTCTTTAATGTCTACCAAAGCACATTCTGTAGTTAAGATCATACCCGAAACAGAAGCTGCATTTTCTAAAGCAACACGTGTTACTTTCTTAGGATCAATAATCCCTGCTTCTAGCATGTCTACATAAGCTTCAGACTTTGCATCGTATCCAAAACCTTTGTCACCTTCTAATACTTTATTGATAACAACAGAACCTTCACCGCCAGCGTTTTCAACAATTGTTCTTAATGGCGATTCGATGGCTTTGTTTACGATTTGAACACCAGTAGCTTCGTCAGCATTACTAGTTTCTACGGTTTCTAAAGAACTTTTAGCTCTTACTAAAGCAACACCACCACCAGCAACGATACCTTCTTCTACGGCAGCTCTAGTTGCGTGTAAAGCGTCATCAACACGATCTTTCTTTTCTTTCATTTCTACTTCAGAAGCAGCACCAACGTATAGTACAGCAACACCACCCGCTAATTTAGCCAAACGCTCTTGAAGTTTTTCACGATCGTAATCTGAGGTTGTTGTTTCGATTTGTGCTTTTATTTGATTAACACGTGCTTTGATTTGTGCTTCATCACCAGAACCGTTTACGATCGTAGTATTGTCTTTATCGATAGTAACTGTTTCGGCATTACCTAATAAATCAAGGGTAGCATTTTCTAAAGAAAAACCTCTTTCTTCAGAAATAACGGTACCCCCAGTTAAGATTGCAATGTCTTCTAACATGGCTTTTCTACGATCACCAAAACCTGGAGCTTTAACCGCAGCGATTTTTAATCCACCTCTTAACTTGTTTACTACTAAAGTAGCCAATGCTTGACCATCGACATCTTCAGCAATAATTAATAAAGGCTTTCCTGATTGTGCTACAGGCTCAAGGATTGGAAGAATTTCTTGTAAGTTCGAAATTTTCTTATCAAATAACAAGATATACGGACTTTCTAAGTCAGCGATCATTTTGTCAGCATCTGTCACAAAGTACGGAGATAAATATCCTCTGTCGAATTGCATACCTTCAACTACATCAACATATGTATCAGTACCTTTAGCTTCCTCAACAGTAATAACCCCTTCTTTACCTACTTTTCCGAAAGCTTCAGAAATTAGATTTCCAATAAAAGCGTCGTTATTAGCAGAAATTGAAGCCACTTGTTGAATTTTTTCAGAAGAATCACCAACTTCTTTAGATTGTTTAGCTAAATCTTCTGTGATTGCTTCAACTGCTTTGTCAATACCACGTTTTAAATCCATTGGATTTGCACCTGCGGCAACGTTTTTCAATCCTTCTTTTACGATAGCTTGTGCTAAAACAGTAGCCGTTGTTGTACCGTCTCCTGCTAAATCATTGGTTTTAGAAGCAACTTCTTTTACCATTTGAGCACCCATATTTTCTAGTGCATCTTCAAGTTCTACTTCTTTTGCAACTGATACTCCGTCTTTAGTAACATGAGGAGCTCCGAATGATTTAGAAACAATAACGTTACGCCCTTTAGGACCCAAAGTAACTTTTACAGCGTTTGCTAATGCATCAACACCGCGTTTAAGTCCTTCACGTGCTTCTACGTCGAATTTTATATCTTTTGCCATTTTTCTTCTAGATTAATAATGTTGGTTGTTAATAAATAGGTTAAAATAATTGATAGAATTAAATGATAGCGAATATGTCGCTTTCTCTCATGATTAAATAATTCTTTCCTTCAAATTTCAATTCAGTTCCTGCATATTTACCATATAAAACTGTATCGCCTACCTTTACAGTTAAAGGTTCGTCTTTAGTACCTGTTCCAACAGCAACGATAGTTCCTTTTTGAGGTTTCTCTTTAGCGTTATCAGGAATTATAATTCCTGAAGCTGTGGTGGTTTCTGCAGCAGCTGGCTCAACAAGTACTCTGTCAGCCAAAGGTTTAATATTTAATCCCATATAATTGTATTTTTTTAGTAAGTTATGTTTTTCAACGATCAATTTTAGTCAGAAACTATGCCATAGTTTTTAAACTGACACTTTTTCTATTCGGGGTGGTTTTTTGAAAAAAAAATGCCAACGATAGTGACACGTTGACATCTGATATTATATTTTAAATAATAAATTATTTAACACTGTCTTTTTGAGTAGTATTAACCTCAGGTGCTGGTGTACTTGGAGTTGTGTTTTCAACTTCGTTTAAGGTATTTTCTAACTGTGGTGCATTGGCTGAGTTTCCTCTAGGAATAGCAAAGTTTGCAAATAAGATCAAAGCAAACATAGCGATCGCCAATGTCCAAGTAGTTTTGTCTAAAAAAGTATTCGTGTTTTGTACACCACCAATATTTTGAGCTCCTCCTCCAAATGAAGAAGATAGTCCTCCTCCTTTAGGGTTTTGTACCATTACTATTAATATTAACGCTATGGCTACGATTAAGATTAAAATCAAAAGTAGAGTGTATGTAGTCATTATTTATTGTTTTGTAAAATTTTTATTCTTTTAACTTGGTCTGCAAAGAAACCACTTTTTTCTGGATATTTCAAACTTAATATTTTATATGCTTGAATAGCACTGTCATATTTTTTTTGTTCTAGGTATACTTTTGCCAAAGTTTCGGTCATTAATTGATTGTCACTTTGTGTCTCATTGACCTTTATATTGGAGGTATTTGTTTTTGAAGGTCGGCTAATTTTTGGGTTATTTTCTATAAATCGATCGATAATAGCATCTTTTTCAGTTTTCTTATCGTTCGTTTTAGGAAGTTCAGACGCTTCTTCTCGTACGATTACTTTTTTATCAGAAAGGTCTAACCATTGATTAAAAGAAAAAGATTCACTCTTTGAAAAAGATAACGGTAGTCCTATACCTAACTTTTCTTCGAGAGACTTATCGTTACTTACTTCACTGCTTTTAAGTTTTGATAATAACTTATCTTTTAGCGAAGGTTTTTCTTCAGTAACCGTTTTATTTTTAAAAAGTGTTGAGGTTATAAAATCAAACAACACACTTCTATCTGTAGTATGGGCTGCAGTGATTTTTAATTGATGATTGTATTTGTAACTTTCTTTATCTTTTAATACTTTAAGGTATAGTGCTTTGGCAGATTGAAGATACGGGTATTTTTCTATCAAATTTTTGATAGCCAAAGGATCTTCTAGCTGAGAAAGGTCAGCGGTATCAATTAGTTTTATGAAAGCATTTGTCGTCACTATTTATAGATTACCATTTAGCTACAGAAGCGTTAAAAATATCCTGTGTAATACGTTCTAAAATAACAGTTAAAGCAGCATCTAATGTTGCATTTATTAACTGATCGTTTGCGGGGTAATCATGATAAAACGAAAATTGTTTTTCGAAATTATCTTTTTCTATTAGGCTATTGGTAAAGCGTACATTTACAACAATAGTAAGCCTATTTTGTGCAGCAGTTTGTTCTGCTGTAGCACTCATTGGGGTAATTCTATAATCAATAATTTCACCTTCAAAATGAAGTTGTCCGCCATTTGTTACCAATGTTAAATTGGTTTGACGTGTAAATAAATCTTGTAAGTCTTGCGTAAAACGTTGACTCAGTGTAGGCTCTATAATAGGAGCTTGGTTAGGGAAAAAATCAATTTGCATTGTTTTGGCATTTCCTGTATTTCCACCTGTAAAAGAATACGCACCACAAGCGATACACAAAACAATAATGAGGCTATATAGAAATGTATGTAAAAGTTTCTTCATTTTTAAGTGTGTGGTTATGTAAAGATATAAAACGATAATTTATTATTTAAAGATCGTATTGTTTTATTTTTCTGTACAATGTTCGTTCTGAAATTCCTAATTCTTTTGCGGCTAACTTACGTTTTCCATTGTTTTTTTCTAATGATTTTTTTATCATTTCAATCTCTTTATCCTGTAAAGATAAGCTTTCATCTTCCTCAATAGTTTCTATAAAATCGTAATTGTTTTCTATAGGTGCTTGCGGTATTTGTACGACCTCTACTTTTGGCGTATCAACGGGTTGTTGATCGTCAAATATTTTTTGGATTAAAGAGCTGTTTTCTTCTCGAACTTGAGTTACATTGCCATCGTTTAATAAATCAAGTGTCAATTTTTTTAGATCATTGATGTCATTACGCATGTCAAATAAAATTTTATACATAATGTCGCGTTCTGTAGCAAAATCGTTTTTAGTCGTATTTTCTCCAATTATAGCAGGAAGGTTTCCTTTAATATTAGGTAAGTATTGAATCAGTTTTTCTGCCGAAATTGTTCTATTTTCTTCTACTACAGATATTTGTTCTGCAATATTTCTTAACTGACGAATATTTCCTGGGAAATCGTAGTTAATTAATAGTTTCACAGCCTCTTCTTCAAGTCTTAGTGTTGGCATTCTGTATTTTTGTGCAAAATCAGCTGCAAATTTTCTAAATAACAAATGAATATCTTCCCCTCTTTGACGTAAGGGTGGGAGGGGTATTTCTATAGTACTAAGCCTGTAATATAAATCTTCACGAAATTTTTCCTTGCCAATGGCATCGTGCATATTAACATTGGTAGCTGCAACGATACGTACATTTGTTTTTTGGACTTGAGAAGACCCAACCTTGATAAATTCGCCATTCTCCAGCACGCGTAATAAACGTACTTGTGTGGTTAGGGGTAATTCTCCGACTTCGTCTAAGAAAATTGTACCACCGTCAGCTACTTCAAAATATCCTTTTCTACTAGCCGTTGCTCCTGTAAAAGCACCTTTTTCATGCCCGAATAATTCACTGTCAATAGTGCCTTCTGGAATAGCACCACAGTTTACAGCAATATATTTCGCGTGTTTTCTGTGTGATAATTGATGAATAATTTTAGGAATACTTTCTTTACCAACACCACTTTCTCCAACAACGAGTACTGAAATATCTGTTGGTGCTACTCTAATTGCTTTTTCGATAGCCCTGTTTAGCAGAATGTCATTCCCAATAATACCAAAACGTTGTTTTATAGCTTGTAAATTTTCCATTCGTGTTTTTTAGTATCCCCTTAGATTTGTACTTAGTTTGTGTTTATATATGATTAATTGTTATCTGAATAACCGACAGCTGTTCCGCGTAACGTCGTAGAAGTACAGTCTTCAATTTTTACATTGACAAAATCTCCCATTTTGTAGTTTTCTTTAGGGAAAACGACTACGGTATTTTGTGTATTACGACCTTTCCAATGAGCATCTGATTTTTTAGAAGTTCCTTCAATAAGTACTTCTTGAATTTTTCCAACATGCTGCTGGGTTCTAAACAAACTATGTTCCTGTTGCAAATTGATGACTTCTTGTAAACGACGTTTTTTAACATCTAGAGGAATATCATCTATCATTTTTTTAGCAGCAAGGGTACCCGGTCTTTCTGAGTACGCAAACATAAAACCAAAACTATATTTTACCTTTTCCATTAGATCAAGAGTATCCTTGTGATCTTCTTCTGTTTCTCCACAAAAGCCAGTAATCATATCTTGACTTAAATTCATTTCAGGAATAATTTTGTAGATGTTTTCAACTAACGTTAAGTATTCTTCACGCGTATGTAGTCGGTTCATGGCTTTTAACATGGCGTTGCTACCACTTTGAATTGGTAAATGGATGTATTTACAAATATTCTTATGTTTTGCCATGATATGGATAACATCAAGTGTCATGTCTTGTGGATTAGATGTAGAAAATCTAAAACGCATTTTAGGAAATTCGGTAGCACACATATCCAATAATTGAGCAAAATCTACCGCAGTAGCTTTTGCTATTTCAGAAGCTTTTTTGAAATCTTTTTTCAAACCTCCGCCATACCATAAATAAGAGTCAACATTTTGCCCCAAAAGTGTAACCTCTTTAAAGTTCTTATCATGCAATGAGCGAATTTCTTCTACGATACTTTGAGGGTCACGACTACGTTCACGACCACGTGTAAAAGGAACAACGCAAAAAGTACACATATTGTCACATCCACGAGTAATGGATACAAATGCAGAAACACCGTTTGAATTCAAGCGAACAGGAGAAACATCAGCATAGGTTTCTTCTTTAGATAAAATTACATTTACGGCATCTCGACCTGCTTCAACTTCTTCAACCAAATTAGGAAGATCACGATAAGCATCGGGGCCTACTACTAAATCAACAATTTTTTCTTCCTCTAAAAATTTAGCTTTTAATCTTTCTGCCATACAGCCCAATACGCCTACTTTCATTTTAGGATTGCGCTTTTTAGCATGGTTATATTTTTGAAGTCTATTTCTAACAGTTTGTTCAGCCTTTTCACGAATAGAACAGGTGTTTACTAATACCAAATCGGCTTCTTCAATATTTCCAGTGGTATTAAATCCTTGTTCAGCAAGAATAGCGGCTACAATTTCACTATCATTCATATTCATTTGGCAACCATAACTTTCAATAAAAAGTTTTTTGTTGTTGCCTTCTCTTACTTCCGTTAATAAGGGCTTACCTTGCCTTTTTTCATCAATTGTTTTCTCTACTTGTTCCATGAAATACTCAGGTATTTTGCTGTAATATGCATGCAAAGATACAACCAAAAATTAGATGTTATGACAAATTGACAGAATTTAACCTGTATTCTTTAGTAGATATTTAGTCATTAATGGGGATGATTTAATAAAAATAATTGTTTTCTTAAATAGGGGGTGGTATCATTATCGTTGTATTAAAAAATAAATAGAAATGATTGAAGTTGAAGTGATATCTAGTCATATTATAAATTTAATGTCTCATTAAGGAGTACTGTTTTAGAAGTTTCAAATTATTAAGAAAAAGTAAAATTTACCGTTAAAAAGATCATTAAAGAAAAAAAGTGGCTACTTTTGCGAATTGGAATAGCTACCTACGCAATTACCGATATAACTATATTTAAGAGTAAGTAAGTATGGCAAAAAATTTAGTGATCGTTGAGTCACCTGCAAAAGCAAAAACCATTGAAAAGTTTTTGGGTAAAGATTTTCAAGTAGAATCAAGTTTTGGGCATATCGCTGATTTACCCTCCAAAGAATTGGGGGTAAGTGTTGAAGGCGACTTTAAGCCCAAGTATGTTATTTCTACTGACAAGAAAGCAGTAGTGAAGAAACTGAAAGATTTAGCTAAAAAAGCGGATACCGTATGGTTAGCTTCCGATGAGGATCGTGAAGGAGAAGCGATTGCTTGGCATTTATCTGAGCAATTAAAATTAAAGGATGATAATACCAAGCGTATTGTGTTTCATGAGATTACCAAAAAAGCAATATTAAAAGCTATTGAGAATCCAAGAAACATTAATTACAATTTGGTAAATGCACAACAAGCACGTAGAGTACTAGATAGACTGGTAGGATACGAATTGTCACCTGTTTTATGGAGAAAAATCAAGACAGGGTTATCGGCCGGTAGAGTACAATCAGTAGCGGTACGATTAATTGTAGAAAGAGAACGTGATATCGAAGGGTTTACACCCGTAGCTTCCTATCGTGTTGATGCAGAGTTTGTCAATAATGAAGGTAAAAAGTTTAAAGCCAAGCTAGGGAAAAACTTTACGACAAAAGCAGCAGCAGCGGAGTTTTTAGATTCCTGTTTGGATGCTGATTTTACGGTGGATGATTTGCAGAAAAAACCCGCAAAAAAATCCCCTACAGCACCGTTTACGACGTCTACATTACAGCAAGAAGCATCAAGGAAATTAGGTTTTCCTGTGGCAAAGACCATGATGATGGCACAACGCTTATATGAGGCAGGACTTATAACCTACATGAGAACCGATAGTGTAAATTTGTCTGAAGAAGCAAAAAATGCTGCCAAAGATGAAATTACCAGTTATTATGGTGCGGAATATAGCAAGCCTAGGAATTATTCGACAAAATCTAAAGGAGCACAAGAAGCGCACGAAGCGATTCGTCCGACAGATATGTCGAAACATGAAGTGTCAGTAGATTATGATCAAGACCGCTTATATAGTTTAATATGGAAGCGTACGATAGCTTCTCAAATGAGCGATGCTCAATTAGAAAGAACATCTGTTAAAATAGCGAATAATAAAAACGAAAAAATCTTTTTAGCCAATGGTGAGGTAATCACTTTCGAAGGATTTTTAAAAGTTTATTTAGAAGGGACAGATAATGAAGAAGAAGAGCAAGCAGGAATGCTTCCGATGATGAAAATTAGCGAGGAGCTAAAGAATGAGTACATCACAGCGACAGAAAGGTATACAAGACCCGCTGCACGATATACGGAAGCTTCTTTAGTTAAGCGATTAGAAGAGTTAGGTATTGGACGTCCGTCTACATATGCACCGACGATTTCTACCATTCAAAGAAGAGAATATGTAGAAAAAGGAACTGTTGAAGGAAAAGAAAGGAAGTATATTAGGTTAACACTAGCTTCTCAAACTATAAATGAAGAACAGTTGACTGAGAAAGTCGGATCTGATAAAGGTAAGTTAGTACCTACCGATATAGGAAATATTGTAAATGATTTTTTGGTTGAAAATTTCGAAACTATTTTAGATTACGGATTTACGGCTAAGGTTGAAAATGAATTTGATGAAATTGCATCAGGAAAAGAAGACTGGACTGCAATGATCAAAGAGTTTTATAAAGATTTCCATATTCATGTAGAAGATGTAGCAGCCAATGCAGAAAGAGCAAGTGGACAGCGATTGTTAGGTATTGATCCTGATAGTGGAAAAAATGTATATGTCCGTTTGGGGCGGTTTGGTGCCATGGTACAAATAGGAGAAGCTACCGATGAAGAAAAACCAAAGTTTGCTAGTCTTCAAGGAGATCAAACAATGAACTCTATTACTTATGAAGAGGCCATGGATTTATTTAAATTACCTAAGACTGTTGGGGCATATGAAGATAAAGAAGTGGTGGTTGCCAATGGACGTTTCGGCCCCTATTTGAAGTTTGACGGAAAATATGTATCTTTAGATAAAGGCGAGAATCCAATGTCGGTAGATTTGGATCGAGCAATTGAATTAATAGAGGCAAAAAGAAAGGCAGATGCACCGATAGGAATGTATGAAGATTTGCCAATACAGAAAGGTGTAGGGCGATTTGGTCCCTTTATAAAATGGAATTCGATTTTTATAAATGTAGGAAAGAAATATGATTTTGATAATTTGAGTCAACAAGACTTAGAAGCATTAATTGAAGATAAAAAGCGAAAAGAGCGAGAAAAGTTAATTCATAATTTTGAAGAAGTAGGTATCAGAGTAGAAAAGGCACGTTGGGGAAGGTTTAATGTAATAAAAGGTAAGACGAAAGTAGAACTTCCTAAGACGACCGAAATAGATAAAATAACGCAAGATGAAGCAGTCAAAATTATTGAGTCAAAGACAAAGAAAAGAAAAACGAAAAAATAAAGAAACTATATTAGCAAGCGATATAATTTTTATTATATTGCAAAACTTTTAATCCCCTTAGATAAATGAATATCGATTTCTTTACACCCGTAAATGATGTCGTTGTTGGTAGTGCGTACTATGACGAAGACATGATGTTGGGTAATTACATAAGACTTCATACGGAAAACAATGGTTTTCCAGATTTATCTATGGTAAAGATAGCCATTATAGGTGTGTCTGAAGGTCGTGGAGCTTTGCTTGACGATTGTGCCGAGGGGTTGTATTATATTCGCAAGGAATTGTACCAACTCTATGCAGGTAGGTGGAATACCCAGATTGCAGATTTAGGAAATATCGAACAAGGAAATACCGTTGAGGATACCTATTTTGCAGTGTCGAATGTAGTCGCTTCATTGTTGAAGAAAGATATAATCCCTATTATTATTGGTGGAAGTCAAGATATAACCTATGCAAATTATAGAGCATACGATACGCTTGAGCAAACCGTAAACCTAACTGCTATTGATAGTAGATTTGATATAGGAAGTTCGGGTGAAAACTTATTGTCAAGATCTTTTCTTAATAGAGTTATCATGGAAGAGCCTAATAATCTGTTTAATTACAGTAATATTGGGTATCAAACGTATTTTAATTCACAAGAAGAAATTGCGTTACTTGATAAGCTGTATTTTGATGCATACAGGTTAGGAGAAGTAAAAGACATAACACTTGTCGAACCCATTTTAAGAGATGCAGATATTGTTAGTTTTGATATAGGCAGTGTAAGACAAAGTGAAGCACCAGGGAATCATAAGGCGTCTCCAAATGGATTTTATGGGGAAGATGCCTGTGCCATTTCTCGATATGCAGGAATAAATGATAAGGTTACTTCGTTCGGAATATATGAATATAGTGCCTCATTAGACGTAAATAATCAAACAGCCAAACTAATCGCTCAAATAATTTGGTATTTTATTGAAGGAGTAAATTATAGGGCTAAAGATTATCCGTATACAACTAAAGAAAGTTACGAAAAATATACGGTGGTTCTTGAAGATGACGACCCTCTAAACTTCTATAAAAGTGATAAAAGTGGACGCTGGTGGATGGAAATAAATTTAATATCAAATAATAAACATAAAAGACATGCGTTAATACCATGTAGTTATGTTGATTATGAACAAGCTTTAAAAGGTAAAATTCCGCAAAGATGGTATAAGGCCTTGCAAAAGCTTACATAAAAGAACATTATCTGTGTAGGACAGATTTTTTTTAACACGTAATTGTTTTTTAATAAAAAAAATAATAGGTTTACACCTCTTTTTTTACTAAAAAAAGAATAAAGTATGAAGAAATTAGCAGTATGTGCATTATTAGTATCTATCGTGTATTCTTGTGGCTCTGGTGGCGATAGAGGAGAATTGGTTGGAGTAAAATCTAAAAGGAAATGGTTTGCAGAAAAACCTTACGGTATGGCGAAAATACCAGGAGGTTCTTTTACAATGGGTAAGCAAGATGAAGATCCGTTAGGAACGATGAATGCGC
This sequence comes from uncultured Tenacibaculum sp., assembly GCA_947496185.1. Taxonomy (GTDB): domain Bacteria; phylum Bacteroidota; class Bacteroidia; order Flavobacteriales; family Flavobacteriaceae; genus Polaribacter. The sequence continues at coordinate 306,840 of CANMCD010000003.1, read as the reverse complement.
CTACCAAAACGGTAACCGTTCAACCATTCTATATGGACGAGTCGGAAATTACCAATAGTGAATACAAACAGTTTGTTCTTTGGGTAAGAGATTCTGTAACCAGAACTAAATTGGCTTATCAGGCTGAATTTGCTTCTTCAGGTGATGAAGCAGCAGATAAACCAGCAGGTATTCAGTTGTATGCTTTTGCTTCAAAAGATACAGTAAATGAATCTCCGTATGATAAGTACATGCGTGAAAATTATTACGAACTCGGTGAAGGTTTAGATTCTTTGAAACCTTTAAATTGGGAAGAAGAAATTGTCTGGGAAAGACAAGAATATCCAGATGCTGATTATGTAGAGGTAATGGATTCTTTATACATCAAAAAAGAAGAGGCGCTAAACGGAATTAGAACCTTTAATACTAAATTGTTAAACTACAGGTATTTTTGGTTTGATAACGAAAAAGCAGCTCGTTCTGGAAAGAATAGAAAAGAATTCTTAAAAGATGAAGTAATAAATATTTACCCAGATACAACCGTATGGATTAAAGACTTTAATTATTCATACAATGATCCAATGCATCAAGAGTATTTCGCTCATAAAGCTTATGAAGGTTACCCTGTAGTAGGAGTTAGCTGGAGACAAGCTAAGGCGTTCTGTCATTGGAGAACTCAGAATAAAAACAATTTTCAACGTTCTAAGCAAAAATTAGGATTAGTACCTGCATTTAGATTGCCTACAGAGGCAGAATGGGAATATGCAGCTCGTGGAGGATTGAACTATGCTAAGTATCCTTGGGGAGGGCCAAATACAACAAGTGACAGAGGATGTTTCTTAGCGAACTTTAAGCCAGTACGTGGTGATTATGCAGCAGACGGAGCGTTGTATACTGTTGAAGCAGTTTCGTATAACCCTAACGATTATGGGTTGTATAATATGGCTGGAAATGTTTCAGAATGGACTAATACAGCTTATAACCAAATGTCATACTACATGGGATCAACAATGAACCCGAATGTAGAGAATAGAGAAAACAGAAGAAAAATAATCAGAGGTGGATCTTGGAAAGATGTAGCGTACTTCCTAGAAGTAGGTTCCAGAGAATGGGAATATGCAGATACTGCGAGAAGCTATATCGGATTTAGAACGGTTCAAGATTACCTAGGTACAAATAAAAGTAAGTAAACATTAAATATAATTAAATATAAATTAGCATTAATTTCCCTTAAAAATTAATAAATTATGGCGCAATCAAAATCAACTAAGAAATTATTTAACATGGCCTATGGTCTTGGAGCAGCAATCGTTATTGTAGGAGCTTTATTTAAAATTATGCATTTTAAATTTGGATTCTTAACAGGAGGATTGATGTTAACCATTGGTATGGCAGTGGAGGCTCTAGTTTTTGCTTTATCAGCTTTCGAACCAGTAGAAGAAGATTTAGACTGGACAAAAGTATATCCTGAGTTAGCGGGTGGATCATCTACTGGTAAAAAAGGAGAAGCTTCTCCTGATGAAGCTCAAAGTATGTTGTCTAAAAAATTAGATGATATCTTAAAAGAAGCAAGATTAGATGCTAACTTAATTTCAAGTTTAGGTGATAGCATTAAAAATTTCCAGGGAGCTGCTGAAAGCTTAACAGCAACTACTTCAACAGTTGTCTCGACAGGTCAATACAACAAACAAATGTCTTTGGCCGCATCAAAATTAGAAACATTAAATGGTTTGTATTCTACACAAGTAGAGAACGTATCAAAACAAGCAGAGTTGAATACTTCATTAGTACAAAACTCTCAACGTTTACATGATCAAATGGATTCATTAGCTACGAATCTATCTTCATTAAATGGAGTATATGGTGGTATGTTATCTGCAATGTCTAACAAATAATTAGAAGGAACTCTAATTGTTTATAACTAACAAATCAATTTAACATGGCAGGAGGAAAACTATCACCAAGACAAAAGATGATTAATCTTATGTATCTTGTATTCTTAGCAATGCTAGCAATGCAGATGGATAAAAAAGTACTTTCATCTTTTGGGTTTATGAAGGAAAAAATTGAAGATGCAAATATTATAGCAACTTCAAATAATAATAAGTCATTACAAGGACTGCAAACAAAAGCAAGCGATCAGCCTGAAAAGTTTGGAGAATTGAATGACAAGGCAAAGAAAGTAAGTGAATTATCTAATAATTTCTTTTCTTACCTAACATCTTTAAAAGAAAAGATGTCAGTTGATATAAAGGAAGAGGATAAGAGAAATTATGAATCTCAAAAGAGTCCAGATAAAGTAGATGAGCTTTTCTTTATTTCTGATAAGTATTCTAAAGAAGGACAAAGATTTGTTGATGAGATTAATAAATACAATAACGGTGTAAAAGAAGTTTTAGGAGAAAAAGCTGCACCTGAAGTATTAAAAAATATCGATAAGAGATTTAACACAACTCCTGATAAATCAGCAGAAGGCCAAAAAATACCTTGGTTAAAAAGTAGATACGAAGGAATGCCGCTTATTACTTCTATAGCGAATGTAAGCCAGATTCAAGGGGATATTAGAACCACAGAATCAGAAATTTATTCTTCGCTTTTAGGAGGTCAGTTAGAGACAGAAGTGTCGATGAGTAACTATAACGGTATCGTTGCTTTAGATAAGAATGCGTATTATCCAGGAGAAAAAGTTACAGGTTCGGTAGTATTAGGTAGATATGATCCAACATTAAAACCTTCAAGAGTTGAGTTTAATGAGGAAAAGGATTATAAAAACTTTAAAGACGGACATGTAGTAATAGACATGCCAGCGGGATCTGTAGGAGATAAGAAAATTAAAGGTACTATTTTCTTTAACGAAAATGGAGAGGAAATACCTGTACCTTTTGAAAGTACTTATTCTGTAATTCCTAAGCCGAATGAAGCAGTTATTTCTGCAGATAAGATGAATGTTGTTTATCGTGGTTTATCGAACCCATTAACAATTTCTATTCCAGGAATACCAGGAAATAAAGTAGTAGCAAGTGCTCCAGGCCTTAGTAGAGTAAAAGGTAACAGTTACACCATGAGACCTAAGGGTGGAAATGAAGTAACGATTAGAGTAAGTGGTAAGTTGCCAAGTGGTCAACCAGTAAGCTCTAATAAAAAGTTTAGAATAAAAGATATACCTCCAGCAGTAGGTATGGTAAGAAATCAATATGGAACAGTAAAAATGCCTAAATCTAGTGTTAGCAAGGTTGTGGTTGCTGCTGGATTACCAGATTTCTTATTCGACTTGAAATTGAATGTTTCTAGTTTTAAAATAAAAGTTCCGGGTCAGGTTACAATACCTGTGACAGGAACACGTTTAAATGCTAGAGCAAAGAAAGCCCTAGCAAAAGCTAGAAGAAATGACATAATAACAATTTTTGATATTAAAGCTTCTGTTTCTGGATCTAACTATAAGTTGAAGAAAGTTTTAGGAGTTAATATTGAAATTACAAATTAAAAGTAAAAATTAATGAGTATGAGTTGGAAACGTTTTTATTTGGTTGCATTAACACTAGTAACGACAAGTTATGTAAGTGCCCAAGCTAACCTTTTAAATTCTAAAAAGGTGAGCGAAATAGGATTTATATCAGAAGCACAGATTGCTTCTGAGGATGATAAGCCCCTGCCTTATGGTCATATTACTGATAGAGATGTTTTGTGGTCAAAAATAGTATGGGAGTATATCGACTTAAATCAGAAGATTAATTTACCTTATTATTATCCAATTGATACCATTAGTGCAGGTAATAATAGACGTTCTCTATTTGATTCATTGCTTAAAGGTATTAGAGATGGTGAAATAAAGGAAGTATATGATGATTCGTATTTCACCTCTAAGATTGGAATGGAAGAAATCAAAGAGAAAACTGAAAATAGTAGAGATGACGGTTACGGTAATGTTGATGTTTATCAAATTAAATCGGAACAAGTTAAAGGATATCTTTTGAAAGGTATTTGGTACTTTGACAAACGTCAAGGTGAATTAAAGTATCGATTGTTAGGTATCGCACCTATGGGACCTGATGTTCAAGTTTTAGGTGTTGAGGAGATTGACGATAAAGACAATGTGTATGAATTGTTTTGGGTATTCTATCCAGATGCAAGAGAAACATTACACAAGTCAAAAGTATTCAACCCTTTAAACTCAGCAAGACCGATATCTTACGATAACTTATTGAATGCACGTAGATTTAATTCAGTAGTTCAAAAAGAAGAAAATCTTTACGGAGATAGGGCCATTAAAGATTACGTTCGTGGAAATTCGTTATTCCAGTTGTTAGAAGCAAACAGGATAAAAGAAGAGATACGTGATAGAGAAATGGACATGTGGAACTACTAATTTTCTTCTAAAGAATATATAAAAAATAAAAAAGCTGTCTATATAGACAGCTTTTTTGTTTTTTACATTTTCGAATTAAGTTTACTTTTGCCATAAGATGAAAAAAGTTGATTATATAATTGTAGGATTGGGGTTAGCAGGTATTGCTTTTGTCGAAGAATTAATTAAACATAACAAGACATTCATGGTCTTTGATGATGCTTCACAAACATCGTCGAAGATTGCAGGAGGGGTATATAACCCTGTTATTTTAAAAAGATTTACTCCTGCTTGGAATGGACATGAACAAATGCAAACCTTATTTCCCTTTTATAAAGAATTATCAACTAGATTGGGGGTGCATTTTGATACAAAGTTCTCAACAAAAAAAATTTTTACTTCAGTCAAGGATCAGAATAATTGGTTTATAGCCCTTGATAAGCCTAATTTGGGGCATTATATGCAGCCTAATATAACCAAAGAAAAAATTGAAGGAGTTAAAGGTGATTTTGGTTTTGGAACACTTACGGGTACGGGAAAAATTGATACTAAAAAACTAATAAATAGTTATAAAACTTTCTTAACAAGAATGGCATCTTTTTCAAATAAGCAGTTCAAATACGATCATTTAGAGCTAGTGGAAAAGGAGATTTATTATGAAGGTATTATTTGTAACAAAATTGTATTTTGTGAAGGTTATGGTTTAAAAAACAATCCTTTTTTCAATTATTTACCTTTAACAGGTACAAAGGGAGAAGTATTAACGATTCATGCCCCAGATTTAAATATTGATTTTTTGTTAAAATCTTCTGTTTTTGTTTTGCCATTAGGTGATGACTATTACAAAGTTGGCGCAACATTTAATTGGACAGACAAAACGTCTTTACCTACTTTAGAAGGCAAGGAAGAACTAGTCCAGAAGTTGGCTAATGTCATATCGGTTTCTTATACCATTACTGGTCATTCTGCTGGTATTAGGCCAACTGTAAAAGACAGAAGACCATTGGTAGGAATACATCCTAAACACGATACAATAGCGGTACTAAATGGACTAGGTACCCGAGGTGTTATGGTAGCCCCTACTATGGCTGAACATTTATTCAACCATCTAGAAAATAATATTCCTTTAGATAAAGAAATTTCTATTGATAGGTTTGACTCATACTATGTGATTTAACCTCTGTATCATCAGGTTGATAGCTGACAAATAAATTAATCCATATTATTCTAGATAACCGTAAGTTAATAGGAGTTAATAAAAGTGAAATCACCACAACACAGATAAAGCTTTCAAGAATTGGTAGTTTAAAAACCATGTTGGAAATTATAAAAATACCAATGAATAAAGCCACTGCAATGGCATAGTTTACATACATGGCACCAAAATAAAAAGAAGGCTCCATCATGTATTTTAATTTACAATGAGGGCAATGGTCATGTAATTTTGTTATTTTTTTAGGATTAAATGTAACTGAATACTTGAAAAATGATCCTCTATGACATTTTGGACATTTGTTCCTGAAAATGCTATACGTTTTGTAACCCGGTTTAAACATATTTTTAGGGTTTTGATGTTAATAGATGTATACCTACATTATTTGAGATTTAACGATCTTTTTTTAGTTTATATCTCAGTATTATAAACAGGTAAGATCAATTTTTTTCTAATTAATAAGAAAAATTAAATTTTATAGTAAAAATCAAATAAAGAACAGTATAAAAACGAGGTTAGTTCTATAAAAATAAGAAAATCTTTTTGAGTTCCCCCCATATTTTTAATAAAACAAGACATTCGTTTTGTAAGTTTGCACAAACTTCGGCAGAAGCTGAAGAATATGGAGTAACTCATGTTACATAGTTAACATATAATCAAATAATAAACATGCTAAACGTACACAATTTATCAGTTTCCTTTATGGGATCAGATTTGTTTTCTGGAATTACTTTTAAATTAACAAAGGGAGATCGTATAGGACTCATAGGTAAAAATGGTGCAGGAAAATCTACTTTATTAAAAGTATTGTCTAAAGATATTGAAAGCAGTGGAGGTACTTTAGCGTTTGATAAAGATATTCGTATTGGGTTTCTACGTCAGGATATTGATTTTGTGTATGGTAGAACTATACTAGAGGAAGCTTATCAAGCCTTTACAGAGATAAAAAAAATTGAAAAAGAATTAGATGAGATTAATAAACAATTGGTCGAAAGAACAGATTATGAAAGTGAAAGTTACAATCAATTAATTATTGATTTAAATGAAAAAACAGAACGTTATGAGTTGTTGGGAGGGTATAATTATCAAGGAGATACTGAAAAAATACTACAAGGTTTAGGCTTTAAAAGAGAGGATTTTAATAAGTTGACGGATACCTTTTCAGGAGGATGGCGTATGCGAATAGAATTGGCAAAACTTCTTTTACAGAATAATGATATTTTATTATTAGACGAGCCGACAAACCATTTAGATATAGAGTCTATAATTTGGTTAGAAAATTTTTTAAAAAATTACGCAGGCGCTATTGTATTGGTATCCCATGATAAAATGTTCTTAGATAATGTGACCAATAGGACTATTGAAATTTCACTAGGAAAAATATATGATTATAAGAAGCCGTATTCTCAATTTTTAGAATTAAGAGCAGAAATAAAAGAAAAGCAATTACAAACACAGAAAAACCAAGAAAAGGAAATAGAACATACGCAAAAATTAATTGAAAAGTTTAGGGCCAAAGCGAGTAAAGCTGCCATGGCACAATCGTTAATTAAGAAATTAGAAAAAGTAGAGCGTATAGAAGTAGATCAAGATGACTCAGCAGTGATGAATGTTCGTTTTGAAATATCAAAAGAACCCGGTAAAATTATAGTTGAGGCGGAAAACTTGGCTAAGAATTATGGAGAAAAACAGGTATTACAGAATGTAGACTTATTAATTGAGCGCAATAGTAAAATTGCATTTGTAGGTCAAAATGGTCAGGGAAAATCTACGCTAGCAAAAATGTTGGTAGGAGAGATTCCTTATGAAGGTGCCCTTAAGTTAGGACATAATGTTCAGGTTGGGTATTTTGCACAGAATCAATCAGAATATTTACCGCAAGAAAAAACAGTATTAGAAATAATGGAAGATGCGGCAAATGATGGAAACAGAGCAAGGGTTAGAGATATGCTAGGAGCGTTTCTTTTTAGTGGAGAGTCGGTTGATAAAAAGGCAAAAGTTTTATCAGGAGGAGAAAGAAATAGGTTGGCCTTATGTAAGCTATTACTGTCTCCTTTTAATGTCTTAATTATGGATGAGCCGACAAATCATTTAGATATTGCTTCAAAAAATGTACTGAAAAAGGCATTGCAAAACTTCAATGGAACGTTAATTATTGTTTCGCATGATAGAGAATTTTTACAAGGGTTGACCACTACTGTATACGGTTTTAAAGATCAAGAGATAAAAGAATATTTAGGAGATATAGACTATTTTTTAGAGCAACATCAATTAGAAAGTTTACGTGAAGCTGAGAAAAGAACAGTAGTAAAAGAGGTGAAAACTTCGACCAAAAAAGAAGCCTATAAATTTTCAAAAGAACAAGAGAAAGAGCTCAAAAAACTTAAAAACAAGTTACATAAAATAGAAACCCAAATTCAAAATTTGGAATCTGAAATAGAAAAGATAGATTTAGAATTAGCCCAAGACTATGAGGCAGTTTCTGGTACGCCTGATTTTTTTAAAAACTACAAGGCAAAAAAGGCCAATTTGGATGAACTTATGGAAGCTTGGGAGGAGATAGAACAACAAGTTTCTAATTATTCGAATAATTAAAAAATGATATTTTTAGACAGCTTTTCTTCGATAAATCAACAAGTTTTTTTACCTGAGTGTACGGATAGAAATATTGAATTGTTTATCAAGAGAGAAGACCAAATTCATCCTTTTATATCGGGTAATAAATTCCGTAAGCTTAAGTATAATATACTCGAAGCTCAAAAAAAGAAGTATGAAACTGTTTTAACCTTTGGAGGAGCCTTCTCTAATCACATAGCAGCAACTGCTGCTGCAGGTCAAATTTCAGGGTTAAAAACAATAGGGGTTATTCGGGGTGATGAATTGGCTTTGAAACTAGACGACGTTTTAGATACCAATCCAACACTTAGAATAGCGGTCGAAAAAGGAATGCAACTAAAATTTATTTCTAGGGAAGCCTACAGAAATAAAACATCGGCGTTAGTTATAGCGCAATTAAAAAAAGAATTTGGTGATTTTTTTATTATTCCTGAGGGAGGTAGTAACAACTTAGCAGTGAAAGGTTGTGAAGAAATAATTACTACTGAAGATCAAAAATTCGATTATATTTGTTGTGCAGTGGGAACAGGAGGAACCATTGCAGGGGTAATTAATTCTGTAGCAAAAAAACAACAAGTAATTGGCTTTCCTGCTTTAAAAGGAAGCTTTTTAAAGGAGCTTATAAAAAAACAGTTAAAGCACGATTTTAATAGTTGGGAACTAGAAGAAAACTATCATTTTGGAGGGTATGGGAAAGTTAACGAAGAATTGATTACCTTTATTAATAGGTTTAAAAAAATTACTGGTGTACCTTTAGATCCAGTATATACAGGTAAGGCGATGTATGGAATTTTAGATATGGTTTCTAAGAAGAAAGTAAAGCCCAATACCAAAATATTAATGATTCATACTGGAGGGTTACAAGGTATTGAAGGAATGAACCTACGGCTACAAAAGAAAAAACATACGATAATTGAATAAACGTTAATACAAACGAATGAGATTTAAATTAGGGCTTGCCACTGTAACTGTAATAAGTGTTTTTATAATGACTAGCTGTGGCTCAAGTAGGCGAGTGGTTCACTCCAATAAAAAAGTTGTTGTTGTAAAAGAAAAAAAGGTACCACCAAAAATTCCGCAGCTTAAACAAATAAAAAAGCAAGGAAAGACCAGTACGAATCATACTGAAGCTTACATAAGAAAATTTGCCCCTATAGCCATAAAAAAAATGCATGAATATAACATTCCTGCAAGTATAACCCTTGCACAAGGAGTACTAGAGTCAGGGAGTGGTAGAAGCCCTTTAGCTATACGATCGAATAATCATTTTGGTATTAAATGTCATCGAGGTTGGAAAGGTAAAAGCGTAACACACGATGATGATAAAAAAGGGGAATGTTTTAGAAAATACAAATATCCTGAATCATCTTATGAAGATCATTCGAAGTTTTTGGTAAATCGTAAACGATACGCTAGCCTTTTCAAGTTAAAACGTACCAATTATAAAGGTTGGGCATATGGGTTAAAAAGAGCTGGATATGCAACAGATAAGCGTTATCCTCAAAAATTAATAGGCATCATTAATAAATATGGTTTAACTAAATATGATCGTATGCCCTTGCCTAGAAAATCCAAAATAAATACATCGAATTCTATCTTTTATGTTGTCAAAAAAGGAGATACCTTATACTCTATAGCTAAGAAGTTTAACTTAGATGTCGATGTTTTAAAAAAAGTAAATAAGCTAAAAGGAAATACTATTAGTATTGGACAGCGTTTAGTGGTTCAATAATACTTATAAAGCCTAAAAAACTAGGGTTATCCCTGGGTAAACTCAGGGATAACCCTGAGTGTAATTTCAGGGTTTTTAGGTATTGTGTAATTAGGGGTTGATGCTTAGGTTTGTATCGTTCGATTATTGAATCAAACAGATAAACAAACAGCAGATAAAAACTAATTAAAACGAAAAATGTGCTAAATCATAGATGCTTTTTGAATATTTCATAATTTACTGTAGTAAGAGAAAATAGTGTTTCTTTACCTATTTTAAATATGAATATTATTTTGAGATTGATACTTCATAAGAAGTAGTCTTATGGTTGCTACTTTTTTATTAAGGAGAGAGTCTAAGTCAACATATTTAGGTCGTTGGGATTGTTTTGAGTTACTGATTTTAGTAACATATTATGTTCCATAATAGTTATTTTATTATTTCACTGATTGTTTTTTAAATTAAATACTAACTACTTAAATATCATAAAAATGAAAAAAATCGTCTTGATTTTTGTAGCATCATTAACGGCTACACTACTTACAAATTGCACTGACAGTTCTCTAAGTGAAGTAGAGACTTATAAAAAACAACAAGAAATACAAGTTATTGACCCAGGTAGTGACGTTGTACAACCAGATTCTCCAAAAGAGTCGGATGTTGAACAATAATTTGAGGTTGCTATTTATTGGCTTTCTTTCAATATTAATAGTGTCAATGTCATTGTTTCATGCTCCTTTGAAGCAATTTTCAGAGGAGTATAAAAAGCATAGATCGTCGTATTCAAGAATTATTAAAGAAAGGAATAGAAGGTTAGATGCATTAGCTTTAGGCTTGGGGAAAAATGTGACCATTAAGCAGTATCAAGAACAAAGAAAGTCAGTATTAGATGATACTAGCTTTAAACTCAAGGAATTTAAACAAAAAGAAGATAGGCTTTATTATGAACACTCCTTTTTAGGAAGACCTAGTTTTAAGTTTTGGTTTTATAATTTTGGATTGGTAATGTTAGCCCTATTTTTTTCGTTAAAGTCTTTATCTGATGATTATAGAAAGCCTGTTCGTACGGGGTTTGAAGTTATTTCAACTTTAGGAGTATCCGTGTCTTTATTTTGGATGTACCATTTGCTTTTTCAGACAGGTGAAGATTTTTATAAAGAAACATATTACTTATTTGAGTTTTTAATATGTATTGGAGTATCCATTTTTGTATCGAGACTTGTAAAGTATTATGCTACTCAAGAAGGAATAATTAATACCCTAATAGATCTAGTACTAAGAATAAAAACCAAACATTATCGTAAAATGACAGTCAAGGCATTGTATGCTGAAAGGCATGATAGATCTATAGATTCGGTTGAAACTGTCAAACAGCAAGCCAATGCGTTAGATAAAGATATTAAAGAAACTATGAAAAAAATTGCCATTTAAATTATGTGTATCAGATTAAAACGATTATTACGTAAACGACGATTTATAACTGAAGAACACCAACGTGGTATCAATGAAGATACCATGGAGGAGGTTGAAAGAATATTAAAAGAACTTGAAGAAGAAGAGCAATATGCCAGAGACATAGTAATAGAAAGTTTAAAAGAGATATTTAATGATTTACCTTGTTTACTTTAAGACATCTTTATTTCTTTCAAGTAAAGCTTTAATTTCTTTAATTTCTCGGTTTAAATTATTGTAAGCATCGGTGTTGTCGATAGTATTAATAGCGGTTTTTAAAACATCAATTTTCCCATTTTTGTATAACCATTTAATGTTTTTTAAAGTAAAGGTTATAACTTCGTCAACACTGATTTTTACGCCGTCTTTTTCTAAGAAAAGGTCATTTGAGGAAAAAGTATCCATACTGGTTTTTCCTTCCATTACTTCTATGATTCTTTCTTTTCTTAATTCTGAAAAATTTCTTTTATTCAAAGCCATTCGGAAAGCATCTGCGCTTACACTAATTATTCTTCCTAAATCACTGAAAGTTAATTTGTTATTTTTTTTGAATTGTTTTAGTCTTTCGTAAAAATCTTCCATGTATATAAAAAATTAGGTGAAAAAGAAATTATTTCTTTGTGATTGTTTGGTGAAATGAAAATAATTCTTATATTTGTATATGTGACCGAACAAATATAGCTAAATTAAAGAAAAAAATAAGTGTTGTTTTAATGTTTATTTTAGGTAATTAAAAAAATGTTTAAATCTTTTTAATTAGTTTTTGAATGTTTTTATAAAGGTTAAATTTGTTTCTGTGAAACCTTATTATGGAACTTAATAATAGATTTTATTTCGTTTTATTTTAAGTTTAGTTATGAGAAAACATGTAATGAGGAAGGTTGAAATTTCGTCCTATGTTTCATGAATAAGCAAAAATTAAATTGTGTTATGAATAAAAAAAAATGCTAATAACAATCTATTTGGTAAAGTATAAAATGATAATGTATTGGATTGATTAATATATTGTTAATGATCTTTTTTGCTTTTCATAAAGCTTTTTTGGTATAGAGAAAATATCTAGAGAAGTATGTTGAGTAAATAGTTTTTCATTACAAACAATAGTAAGCAGGATGTAAAAAGTTAATAATTACCTTTTTGTATCCGTATAGAAAAAGTATGCTGTATATCCAGAACTGGTAGAAGGGTTTTGTCATTACTACAGTGCTATTTTTCTCCAATAAATCAGTCAACATAAAAAATGTAAAGTGTTATTTTATCCTCCTTTTCTGTATTTTATAATATGTTGACTGATTTAAAATATTTGGTATTATGTTTTGGTATTGGTTGTTAGTTAGCTATGTGAATGTGTTTTAATTAAATGTCGTATCTAATAGATAAGCTTTATAACAAGAGGGTTATAGTAAAATATATGAAAATTATGTAGTTTTTTTATTGAGTTTGGTATGGTTCAATTAGTGGGGTTATTTTCTGGGTGTTTTAACCCCACTTTTTATATCATAGTATTCATTACAATTGATGAGCTATTGAATAGTTTTTGATTCCTATCAATTTGCTATACAGTATTTGGGTGTTAGTAGTTATAGCGTTCTACATGAAAAGGAGCCATATCAATACTTGTCTTTTTCTCTGAAATTAATTCCGATACAAGTTTTCCAGTTGCGGGACCCAAACTCCATCCCATCATTGCATGACCTGTTGCAAGGGTTATATTCTTTATTTTTGAAAGTTTACCGATATAAGGTAGTCCATCAGGAGAACAAGGTCGAAGCCCACAAGAAGCATTGTTAATATCCTTTTGACTAATGTTTATAGAAGTATAATACCTTTCAGCTGCTTTTGCAATTGCATGTACTCTTTTAGTGTTGATTTTATGATGTAGACCACCGATTTCCATAGTTCCAGCAAATCGAGTGAATCCGTTCATAGGGGTTACCGCTACTTTGGCTTCGGTTAATATAGAGGGAATAGAAATCCCCGTTGTTTTAGGTACATTTATACGGTATCCTTTACCTGCTTGTATGGGGACTTTTAGTGCTAATTTTTTACACAGTATTGGTGTCCATGCTCCTGAAGCTATGATTAATTCATCAAAAGAATATGTTTTTTCCGTTGTTTCAATTGAAGTGGCTTTGTTATTGGTTATGGTAATATCGGTTACTTTTGTGTTGGGTATTATTTGTACACCTTTGTTTTTTAGAAATGTTTTTAGTTGTTCCATGAATTGACAAGGGGTAGTATGTGCATCTGAATGATAGTAAACAGCTCCTTGAATATTTGTTTTAACATGGGGTTCTAATGCCGTTACTTCCTTAGCGGTTAATAGTGCTACTTTTAACCCTTCTTGAATGGCTTTTTGTCCCACGTTCCATTCTTCTTCTCCAGCACGGTCAGTTTTATAGTACATTAATAAGCCTTTAGCTTTGTAATAAAAGTTGAAGTCGTCTGATTTTTTAATTTCTTCAAATAAGTCCTTGCTAAAAAGATTGATGTTCTTGATGATAGGAATTGATTTTTCAACATTGGTCTTATTAGCGGCTTTTTTAAATAACCATGTCCAACGTATAAAATCAGTAGTAAGTTGTGGTGAAATAGTGAAAGGACTGTAAGAGTTTAACATCCATTTCATACCTTTCGAGATCATTCCCGGAGATGCTAAAGAAATAATATGACTGGGGGTAATAATTCCAGCATTGACATAAGATGCTCCATTAGATAAGTCAGATTGATCAACAACCGTTACTTGGTGTCCTTCTTTAGATAGGTAATAGGCCGATGAAAGCCCAATAATACCACCACCAATAATTAGAATATTTTTATTCATGAGTTAAATAACTTGAAAACCATGAGCATAAGGATCGTCTTCATCGTCAATTATTAATTGATTATAACCATATATTTTAGCCCATCCTTGTATGCTTGGTATAATTGCTTTATGATTTTCAATAGTAGTTTCTGCTACTATTTCTCCTATAAATTTACTGCCAATATAGCTTTCATGAATAAACTTTTCGCCAATAGTTAGTTTTTCTTTAGCATATAATTGAGCAATTCTGGCTGAAGTTCCTGTTCCACAAGGACTTCTGTCTATCGCTTTATCACCATAAAACACAGCATTTCTTCCAGATGAATTTTGGTCAATAGGTTTGCCAGTCCACAATAGATGCGAAACATCTCTTATCGTTTTATTCTCTGGGTGAATAAATTTATCAGGATATTTTTCATTTATTTTTTTTCGAAGTACCTGAGAGAGTTGAATGATTTTAGCAGCAGTATAATTTTCAATTCCTTTAAAATTGGTTTGTGGGTCAATGATAGCATAGAAATTTCCGCCATAGGAAACATCGAAAATTAGTTCGCCAAGCTCTGGGCAACTTATCGTAAGATTTTCTGCAGCTAGAAAACTTTTAACATTAGTGATTCGTACCCAATCCACTTTTTTATCAGTTTGTTGGTAGTTAATCTGAATTAAACCAGCGGGGGTTTCTACTTTTACTAAGCCTTGTACCTTTGGTGTGACTAGACCTTCTTCTATTGCTACTGTCATTGTTCCAATTATACCATGTCCACACATAGGAAGACAGCCAGAGGTTTCAATAAATAAAACAGCAACATCGTTTCGAGAGTCAGAAGGAGGGTATAATATGGCTCCACTCATCATATCATGACCCCTTGGTTCGAACATAAGCCCTTTTCTTATCCAATCATATTCACTAAGAAAATGTTGTCGTTTTTCACTCATATTGTTCCCAATTAAATTCGGTATACTACCACCAGTAACAACTCTGACGGGATTTCCACAAGTATGAGCGTCGATACAAAAAAAAGTTTTTTTCATACGTATATTGTTTATTTAATTTTCTTAACCAAACATACTTTTCTCAAGAAAAAAAAACTTCCAAATATCACCTTATGGAGAAGGGGCTAGGTTATTGTATTTTATCCGTAGTTAATTTATTATTAACGAATCTTAATATACCTAATGTATTTTCGTTTTTTAAAACTTCTGGAAGAAGTTCGTTTGGCCAATTTTGATAGCTAAATGGTCTGACCCATCGTTTAATTGCACTTTCACCAACTGCTGAAAACCTAGCATCTGTTGATGAAGGGTAGGGGCCTCCATGAACCATAGAATTACATACTTCTACACCTGTAGGAACCCCATTGAAAATAATACGTCCTACCTTATTACTTAGTTGCGAAATTAGATTTTTAAATTCATTTAAATCTAAAATATTTCCTAAAGCAGTGGCTGTAAGTTGTCCATCAATATTACATATTGCTCTTTCAAGTTCTTCTTTATTTTTACATTTTACGATTAGTGAAAATGGACCGAATACTTCTTGTTGTAATTCAGGAGTTTCTATAAAATATTTACCGCTAACGGTAGCTAAGGACTGTTTTACATAGTTAGGCTTTACTTTATTAGGATAAGCGGTAATTACTTGGACATTGTGTTGCTTTATAATTGTGGCTTTAGCTTCTTTGTAACTATCCATTATTTTTGGATGTAACATACAAGAAGGAGGTATTTTGATTAGCTCTTTTGATAATGTATCTATAAATTTGGAAAAATTTTCACTTTCAATACCCATGATTAGTCCAGGGTTTGTGCAGAATTGCCCTGAAGCTTCTGTGATAGATTTGGCATATTTTTGAGCAAATTCTTTTCCTCTTTTTTCTAATATAGACGGGAATACAACTACAGGGTTAATACTACCCATTTCTGCAAAAAAGGGTATAGGACTCGTTCTTTTAGAAATAAGGTCGTGTATTGCTCTTCCTCCTTTAATACTTCCTGTAAAACCAACAGCTTTTACATCAGGGTGCAATACTAATTGTTGACCAACTTCTATGCCACTTGAATTTAAATTAGAGAATACTCCATTTGGCATTTTCGTTTTTTGAGCGGCTCTAATGATTGCAGCGGCAACCAATTCCCCTGTTGCAGCATGCATAGGATGAGATTTTACTATTACGGGGCAACCTGAAGCTAAAGCTGAAGCGGTATCTCCACCAGCAGTAGAATACGCTAAAGGGAAATTACTGGCTCCAAAGACAACAACAGGACCAATAGGAACATTCATTCTACGTATATCAGGTTTAGGTACTGGTTTCCTATCAGGTATTGCGGTATCAATACTAGGCTCGAGCCATGCGTCGTTGGAAATTAAATTGGCAAAAGAGTGAAGTTGAAAAATGGTTCTACTTCTTTCTTTTTTTGCTCGATCCAATGATAATCCTGATTCAAGACAATAGGTTTGTAATAATAAGTCATCAAGAAGTATTATTTCTTCTGCAATTGTATTTAAAAATTCAGCTTTTCTTTTTCCAGAAAGAAGCTTGTATGATTCAAAGGCTTTGGTAGCGAGTGAGACAGCTTCATTTATTTCATTATTGGAAGCTTCATAGAATACATATTCATTTTCTTTATTTTTTTGTGGATTAAAAGTCTTAAAAGTGATTCTACTTTGTGATGAAGTATTGTTTCCAATATAGTTTTTTCCAGTTATTCTTTTGATAATTGATGAGATCATGATGGGCTTTCAAATTTGTAATGCTATAACTTATTAACCAGTGAATAGTTTTTGATAAGTTTGGCAAAGGGGGTAATTTATATTAGGGATTTTTTTACTTGGTTATTTATAATATGACAAAGTTGATTGTATTTAATTTTACTGGGGTAGGAGGGTGTTTAATTCATAATAAAAATATAAAAAAAAGTATTAAATTTATTTTTTTATCTATAAAAAGATAATTTTAACAGTTAAATAACGTTATCTTTTAGAATAAGTGAATTAATAAAGGAGGATTTTTGTTTTTTATTTTAAGATCAATACATGTTTATAATGTGTTAATTGTTCCGTATCTTTGTTATTATATTAGCAGTATTTTATGACGTATTTTAAAAAAGTAAGTATTCTATTACTAGTTTTTATTATGGGGAGGACGTCTACTATATCTTCACAGGAGACTTTACCCATCTATTTTGATTATTTATCGGACAATATTTTTTTAATCCACCCAGCATCTGCGGGTATTGGAGAATGCGGTAAGGTAAGATTAACAGCAAGACAACAATGGGCAGGGTTGAGGAATTCCCCTCAACTTCAAACGTTAAGTTTTCATGCGAAACCAAACGAATATTCCAATACAGGATATGGATTTGTTCTATTTAATGATAGAAATGGTTATCATTCTCAAAAAGCTATTCAAGGTTCGTATGCGTATCACTTGTATATGGGAAATGAAAGTGTATTTAATCAATTATCCTTTGGTTTGTCTTTTTCAGCAGTACAAAATCAAGTAGATCAATCTACTTTCTTTAATGATCCGGTAGTAAGCCAAGTGATCGAAAGTAATTTCTATTTCAATGCGGATTTTGGTTTAGCCTATCATAATGAAGGATTTGCTTCATATTTTACCGTAAAAAATATTTTGCTGTCAGCAAAAAATAATTTGAATTCTAACTTTGAATCATTGAATTTGAGGAATTATATTATAGGAGCAAGTTATTTTTTTGGAGATAAAGAAAAAATAGAATTTGAACCCTCGATTATGTTTCAGTTTAAAGAACAAACAGGAGAGAAGATAGGGGATATAAACTTAAAGGTGTATAAAAAGTTTTCAAATATTTATTTGTGGATGGTTGCATCGTATAGAAAAAGTTTTGAGAGCAATGTATTTGGCAATGCAAGTTATGTAACACCTATTGTTGGAGTGAATTATAAGAACTATATGTTTTCATACACATTTACAAGACAATCAGGAGATGTTGTTTTTTCTAATGCAAACTTTCATCAAATTTCACTAGGGATAAATGTTTTGTGTAGAAGAAATAGAGGAGCGGCTTGTCCTAATATTTATGGTAGTTTTTAGTAGAGAGTGTTAGAATTCTTTCTGTTCAACAGTGATACTATTTCTATACTCGGTTAGTATATCTTCTAATATAGATGATTTACCATTGAATAAGAACTGATGTGTGGTGGTACATTCTTTTTCATTTGAATTTATTAGCTGATGATTTTCAAGGAGTTTTTTAGTTTGAGTGGCTACTGCTTGACCAGAATCAATAATTCGAATAGTATCTCCTACAATGTTTTTAATTAGTTTTTTTAGGTAGGGGTAGTGTGTACACCCCAAAACAATACAGTCTGCATTGGCGTTAATCATAGGAGTGAGGTATTTTTTTAAGAGTAGCTTCATTTCCTTGGAGTGTATTTTACCTTTTTCAATTAAATCGACTAACCCTTCTCCTATTTGTTCAATGATCATAGGTTTTGATTCTAGGTTTGAAGAAGTCGTTTCAAATAACTTACTGTTTAGTGTTCCTTTTGTAGCTAAAATACCAATAATATTTGTTTTTGTTTTTATTGCTGCAGGTTTGATTGCAGGTTCAATGCCAACAAAAGGAACATTATAGCACTGTCGTAATACTTTTATAGCATTTGTTGTTGCTGTATTGCATGCAACAACAATAATTTTACAGTTATTATCTAGTAAATATTCGGTGTTTTTTTTCGATAATCGTACGATTTCTTCTTTTGATTTTTGTCCATAGGGAGCATTTTTATTATCGGATAGATAGATCGTATTCTCATTAGGTAATAGTTGTTTAATTTCTTTCCAGATAGTAGTTCCTCCGATACCAGAATCAAAAATTCCAATAGCTTTTTGTTTTGCAGACTTCATCATAATTACAAAAATAAAAAACCTGCTTAATTAATAAGCAGGTACAAAAGTTTTATATTTTATGTTGGTATAATTAAAATCCTAACTTAGCTTTAACAGCATTATATATGTCTTCACCTTTATCATATACAAGCAACCCTTTTCCTGGACTTGCATCGAATACGTAGATAAAACCTTTTTCTGCTGCAACTTTTTTGATAGCTTCTTCAGCTTTTTTTATTATTGGAATTGTCTTTTCTTGATATTTTTTTTGCATATCTTGAGAAGCTATTTGCTCAGCTTCAGCTATTTTTTTTCTATCTTGTTGAACCTCAATAGCCCTTTTTTGATTCACCTCTTGCGTTTGGCTTTTACCTTCAGCTTCATATTTTTTTACCTTAGCTTCGAATTTTTTAACCATACCATTAATATCATCAGCATGAGTTTTACGTAGCTTTTCAAGCTCAGTTTGCAAGGCTTTCGTTTCAGGCATTTCTCTTAACAATTTTTCAGTATCGATGTGTGCGAACTTTTGTGCATTAGCTGAAACAACTAATCCTATTGTGAAAAATGCAGCTAATATTAACTTTTTAAAATATTTCATCTTTGTCGTTTTGATTTAATTATTGTCTTTACTTTTGACTTAATTTATTTAATTCTTTTGTTTTTCTTGTTCCTTTTGTCTCTTTTCGAGTTCTTGTTTTTTCTTTTCTTCTCGTGCTTTTTTTAATTCTTCTCTTTTTTGTTGTAACAGTTTTCTTTTTTCTTCTCGTGCTTTTAAGCGCGCCTGTCTTTTTTCTTCAATAAGTTTAGCTCTTTCCTCTTTTTGAGTTAATTTTTTCTGTTTTATTTCTTCTTTTTTAGCTTGTATTTGTTTGTCTCTTTCACTTAGTTCTTTGTTTTTTAATAGGTCTTTTTTAGCTGCTATTTTGTCCTTTTTTGCTTGTTGTCTTTGATCAATATTAATCAATTTTACAACGAGGTCGCTAATATCGTGTTTTTTATTAGAATATAACATGACTAATTCTGAAGATTTATCAAAGACGAAGTCATATTTTTTCTTAGATGCAATTGTTTGTACCGCATTGTATACTTGATCTTGTACAGGTTTGATTAGTTGCTTTCTAAGGTTGTATAAGTCTCCATTTGGCCCAAAGTACAATGACTCAAGTCTTCTTAGTGCTTCTTGTTTAAGCTTAATATCTTCCTCGCGCTCTTCTATCAAGTCCTTAGTCAAGATCGCTTTTTCATTAACCAAGTCTGTTTTTAGAATTTCAATATTACGTGCCTCTTTATCTAGCTTTTTCTTCCATCTTTCAACTTTAGCATTTAAAGAATTTTGTGCTTCTATATATTCGGGTATATTTTGAAGAATATACTCCATATCTATATAAGCCATACGTTGATATTTCTGCGCAGTTGCAACCGCTACAGTAAGTAAAAGAACGATTAATAGTCTATTTTTTTTCATTGGTTATATATTGTGTTTAGAAAAAACCGTGCCAAAAATCTCATACAGACTACAATGTGAGTGTTTTAGAACTGTCTTCCAATAATAAAATGTGTTTGCCATCCAGATTTAGTAGGGTCAATATTCGGGAGGTTAGATTCAGGATCAAATCCATGACCAAAATCAATACCTAACAGTCCAAATGCAGGCATAAATATACGTACCCCTAGTCCAGCTGAACGTTTTAAGTTAAACGGATTAAAGTTGCTAAAATTGTCATAAGAATTACCTGCCTCTAAAAATCCAAGTGTATAGATAGAAGCCGAAGGCTTATCAGTTATTGAGTAACGTAATTCTAATTGAAATTTATTATATATTGTCCCTCCACTGGCAGAAGATAAAGACTGGTTTCGGTATCCTCTTAATCCGACAACTTCTCTTCCGTCAATCTGTCCTTGTTGTAGTCCATCACCACCTACAAAATAACGTTCTACAGGAGTGATACCTAACTGACTATTATAGCTTCCTAAATAACCCATTTCTAGATTAGACATTAACACGAGCTTATTTGCTAATTGTGTATACCATTTTCCTTTAGCAGATAGTTTATAATATTCTAACCATTTGTATTTGTCTGCAAGATAGTCTTGTTCTTCTTGTGATCCAGGAAGAATGTCCGCAGGCTTGGTATAATCTCTCCCATTCAAAAGAGAATATGGTAAGGTTGCTTTTGCTCTAATAGTAAATTCAGATCCATAGGTTGGAAAAATCAAACTTGGTCCTGCTGAATTACGAGAAAGCCCTATAGAGTAGGATAAATTATTAAGATTACCTTGTCTTAGTATGTCATTTGATCTTCCAATTTGATAATTATAATTATTTAACTTTATACCTTGATAGCTAATTGATTGTGAGAGAGTGAAGTAGTCATCAGGCCATTGTAATCTTTTGCCTAGTCCCATTTGCAAACCAATAATACTTAAACTTTGATTTTTATCAACGTCTCTGGTAATAGTATTAAATAGATATTGATTTGTTCTATATATTGAGAACGATAATGATTGTGGTGTTCTTCCTCCGAGCCATGGTTCAGTAAATGAAAAACTATAGGTACTAAAACTTCTACTAGCTTGTAAACGTAATGATAACGTTTGTCCATCACCCATGGGTAGGGGTTGATATGCATCTTTATTAAATAAGTTTCTTACAGAGAAATTATTAAAAGAAAGCCCTAGTGTACCAATAAAGGCACCTCCACCGTAACCTCCTTGTAATTCTATTTGACTACCTCCTTTTTCAACTACTGAAAATTCAATGTCAGCAGTTTTATCTTGATAATTAGGCTTTACATCTGGGGTAACATTGGTGTCAAAAAAGCCTAACTGACCTATTTCACGAATAGAACGGATAATGTTTTGACGACTAAAGAGATCTCCAGGTTTTACACGTAGTTCTCTAAATATAACATGATCGTTGGTTTTGTCGTTACCAGCAACGGTTACTTTACCAATAGTTGCTTGTTCATCTTCACGTATTCTTACTTCAACAGTAATTGAATCATTTTTAACACTGGTTTCAACAGCATTAACCTGAGAAAAAAGGTATCCACTGTTGTGGTACAATGTCTGAATGTCTTGAGAGTTAGGAGTACCGTCTCCTGATATACGTTCTTTTAGGACTTTACCGTTATATACGTCTCCTTTTTCTATACCCAACATACGTTGTAATTGTTTGTCTGTATAGTTTTTATTACCTATAAATAGAATATCACCAAATATGTATTGACGTCCTTCTTCTAAGGTAATTTCCAAGTTTATGGTATTATCATCATTCCAACTTACTTTGTCAGATAAAATTCGTGCATCTCTGTATCCTTGTTCACTATACTTTTCTAAGATGGCTTCTAAGTCTTCTTTATAGTCATCCAATACATATTTAGAAGATTTCCAAAAACGACCAAAAAATTTACGTTTGGTGTTTTTCATAGCACCTCTTAATTTACCATCTGTGATTGCTTTATTACCAACGAAGTTTATTTCTTTAATTTTTATTCGATCACCTCGATCAATAAATATGCGCATGCTTACTGTGTTGATGTCCGATGAATCTTTTTTAGTATCGAGAGTTACTTTGGTTTTTAGAAAACCTTTGTCGGTATATTTTTTCTTTAAGAAATTACGGGTAGTTACGATTAGGTTATCTGTAACCATCATCCCTTTTCTTAGCTCCGTTTCTTTTTGAAGATCTTTAGCTTTAGATTTACCTACACCAGCAATTTTAATATCGGAAAGCTGGGGTAATTCGGTAACATCAAATTGAAGATATACAGTATTTCCATCACGTTTTGATAAGTAAACATCTACTTCGCTAAATTGTTTACTCTCATATAATTTTTTGATTGCACTAGAAAGTTTATCTCCTGGAAGTCTTATCGGATGTCCATTAATTAAACCCGTATAAACCCTAACCGTTTGTTCACTAAATTTCT
This sequence comes from uncultured Tenacibaculum sp., assembly GCA_947496185.1. Classification (GTDB taxonomy): domain Bacteria; phylum Bacteroidota; class Bacteroidia; order Flavobacteriales; family Flavobacteriaceae; genus Polaribacter. The sequence goes on along the minus strand of CANMCD010000003.1, from coordinate 283,915 downwards.
GAAGCCCAGTAACTGTAATACCACCTAAAACATACTCTTTTCCTTTTTCGTAAGAGATTGTTTTATTGTTATCTACTTTAACACTATCCTTAGTTATTTCTTGCCCAAATGTAAATGTTGAAAATAGGATGGTAATTACCAACGTAGTTAAAAATGAGTAATTATTCATTGACTTTAATCTGTTCACTTGTTTTTCCAAATCGTCTTTCCCTGTTTTGATAATCTATAATAGCGTTGATAAAATGTTCTTTTCTAAAATCAGGCCACAAAACTTCAGTGAAATAAAGTTCTGCATAGGCCATTTGCCAGAGTAAAAAATTACTAATTCTTTGTTCCCCACTTGTACGTATCATTAAATCAACGTCAGGCAAATTAAATGTATATAAATGACTATTTATAATTTTATCATCAATTTTTTCGATTTTAAGTTGATTATTAACAACTTTTTTACATAACTTCTTGATTGTGTTAACGATTTCCTCTCTAGAGCCATAACTCAAAGCAAATGTTAAGGTTATTTTTTCGTTGTTTTTGGTCTTTTTGATAATATCAGCCAGCGTATTTCTGGCATTTGAGGGTAATTGATTTAGGTTTCCAATAGCATTTATTTTAATGTTCTTTTTCATAAATTCAGGAAGCTCTTTCTTTAATGTAGAAACCATAAGATTCATTAAAGTATCCACTTCCAGTTTGGGTCTGTTCCAATTTTCTGTAGAGAATGCATATAATGTTAAATATTGAATGTCTAATTCTGAGGCTATATCTACACTTTCTCTAATTGATGTTAGGGCATTTTTATGCCCAAAAACACGTTGCATTCCTTTACTTTTTGCCCACCTACCATTACCGTCCATAATAACAGCAACATGATTAGGTTTTTTATGTAAATTGATGCTTCGTAGTCTTTCGTTCATATTTTATCTTGTTAATCCACTAAAACATTTTGGTTTACCAAAGTTATAAACAATAGATAAACCAGTAAAGGTGTACCAATCATTTCCGTTACCACCAAAGTTTAAGGCTTCTATCTTTGGAGTACTATAATCGATATCGTCGGAAAGCGTATAACGAACGCCTACCTCGAACCCAATGGCAAAATCATCGAAAAGATGACCTTTGATACCAATTCCTACAGGAATAGAAAATGAAAATTTATTTTCTACTCGAACCTTATTGCTTGAAATAAACTCAACTGGGCTCTTATAGTTAAAGGTAGCTATTTTTGTGAAAATATAAGGAGTGTAATTGTTTTTGTTGTTGTCAATATCATATTCATAGAAATTGATTTCTACACCTGCAGCAAATTCATGGATAGTATTGTTAAAGCTTCTTGCTTGTAATTTTCTATATTCGTTTTCAGCATCGGCATCATCACCTGAAATAGGGAGATAAGTATAACTACCTCTCAATGCGATTCTTGTGTTGATATTATATTTGTAGATAACACCTCCAGCGGCTTTATTCGGATAAACATAATTTGTTCGACCAATGTCTCCGATAAAGTTGCTGCCACCGAATGTAAGACCTACTTCGTGGCTTTGTGATGGAGAGACTGTTGTAATTACCAAAAATAATATAAATAAAAATCGTTTTTTCATTGTAAAAATAGCGTGCAAATATAGCAAAATGGATTCGCTTTAAAAAGTTAATAACCCGTCTTTTTAGATAAACTTTTTTTTTGAAGAATTATTGTTGAACTTTTTTTTATAAAGCTTCATTTCTTGTGTCTTCTCCCCATAATAATTTGCTTCTCAGTGTTTTTAGGTAGGATTGGTTGTTTGGTAAAATACTCTTTATCGTAAACGAAGATTTCTTAACTCGAATTTTTGTCTGTTTATTAACTGTGGCAATTCGAGAGTCTAATGTAATTAGGAAATCTTTTTCCCTAGCGCTAATTTCTAATTCTATGGATATGTCATCAGGTATGACCATCGGACGTGCATTTAAATTATGAGGTGCAATAGGAGTAACAACCAAACTCTTAGCATTTGGTAAAATTACGGGGCCATGACAACTCAAAGAATACCCTGTTGATCCAGTAGGTGTAGCGATAATTAATCCGTCTGCCCAATAATTGGTAAGGTACTCTTTGTTTAGGTAAGTTTTTATACCGATCATAGAGGTAGTATTTTTACGGGCGATTGTCACTTCATTTAAGGCAAAATTAACATCTTTAAAGTCGGAGGTTTGTGGTGTTGTTTCTACTTCTAATAAGGTCCTTTCTTGAATGGTAAACTCTTTTTTTAATAAAAGTTCAATAGCTTCTTCTATCTTGTTTTTTTGAACAGTAGCGAGAAAACCCAACCTTCCAGTGTTTATTCCCATAATTGGGATGTCCAAATCTCTAATAAAAGTAATGGCTCTTAAGATTGTTCCATCTCCACCAATAGTAAACATAAGGTCAAAAGAATTTGAAAGATCATTAAAATCAGAAAATGTAGGGTATTTTTTTTCAAGTGTTTTTTTCTTGACCAATAGTCGATAAAATTCTTTTTCGAAGAAAACAACAATTCGATGTCTTTTTAAAATGGATACTAAAATTTTGATTTCCTTCTCTGCAGAAACCGTATATGCTTGTCCGTATATAGCTACTTTCTTCACGTAGAAAATGGTTAAAAGTGTTTGTAAGAGTTTACATGTCAAGGTACTTTTTCAAATACCTAGCCCTATCTTTAAGTTCTTCTAGGTAATAGTCATCATCGTGTTGGGTAATGACTGTATAATCATACCTTCTAAATGTTTGTATGATTTCATTAATTTTTTCAGAAGAAATTTTTAAGGTAATTTGAATATTCTCTCTACCTTCATGTGAAATATACATTCCTAAAAGTCTCGCTTTATTACTCTCAACAATTTGAGAAATTTGACTCATAGAATGTTCTGTTTTGTTTTTTTCGATAATCAAAGTGTCACTTTCCACATGTAAAAAAGGGCTGTCGGCAAAGGCGTCAAGTATATCACTTAACTCATAATAGCCAATATAATTGAGTTCTTTGTCTAGTACAGGAATTAAGTTACAGTCATTGTCTGCAAACAAAGCAACTAAGTCAAGTAAGGTTGCTTTTTCATGGGTGTAAAAATGATCTAACAGATAATCATAATCTTTTAGAAGTCCTTTTTTGTCATCTATGGTCTGTATATCACTTTCGGGTAAGCACCCGACAAGCCTTCCATTTTTGACAACGGGGATATGAGTAATGGGTAAATTTTCACATAATTTTTGTGCTTTACCTACGGTGTTGTCTAAATGTAGCTCCTTTATTTCGTTTAGTATAAATTCATTGATATTCATTATTACGAATATAGGTTAAAATGATTTAATAAGTTACTTTTGCCTTCATTATTATTGTCGAGATACTACGCAAAAATAAATGATTATGACAAAAACAAAGTTAAGTGTAAATATAAATAAAATAGCAACGCTACGTAATTCTAGAGGAGGGGATGTGCCTAATCTATTACAGGTGGCGAAAGATGTGCAGGGTTTTGGAGGAGAGGGTATTACCATTCATCCAAGACCAGATGAACGTCATATCAGGTATCAAGATGCTTACGATCTAAAACCTGTTGTTTACACGGAATATAATATCGAAGGAAATCCGATAAAAAAGTTTATGGATTTGGTGTTAGAAATCAAACCTACTCAGGTTACTTTAGTTCCAGACGGAGATGATGTGTTGACTTCAAATGCAGGTTGGGATACGATTGCTCATCAAGCTTATCTTCAAGAAGTGATCGCTGAGTTTAAGAAATCAGGAATTAGGACGTCTATTTTTATTGACACGGATAAGAAATTAATTGAAGCAGCAGCCAAAACGGGTACTGATAGAATTGAATTATATACCGAAAATTTTGCTTCACAATATGAAAAAGGGAACAAAGAAGCTGTTGTGCCTTATAAAGAAGCAGCGATTTTGGCAAACGAATTAGGTTTAGGAGTAAATGCTGGTCATGATTTAAGTCTTCATAATATTCAGTTCTTTAAAGAGAATATACCGTATTTACAAGAAGTATCTATAGGGCATGCATTAATAGCTGAAAGTATTTATTTAGGTATAGAAAATGTAGTAAACATGTATATTCAGAAATTAAAGGGGTAGGCACTGAAGCAATTTAGCCAAGTTATAATATGGAAATTTTACATTCAAAAATTTTAGGGGAAGGAAAGCCGTTACTAATCTTGCATGGGTATTTTGGTATGGGTGATAACTGGAAAACGCATGCTAATAAATTTGTAACTGATGGTTTTCAGGTGCATTTGATTGATCAACGTAATCATGGTAGAAGCTTTCACTCTGAAGAGTTTTCTTATGAGTTATTGGTTGATGATTTAAAAAAATACATAGATCATTATGGACTTACTGATTTATGTTTATTAGGGCATTCTATGGGGGGCAAGGTAGCTATGTTATTTGCCGTTAGATATCCTTCCTTTCTTAATAAACTTATTGTAGCAGATATTTCTCCTAAAATGTATCCTCCTCATCATCATGATATTTTAAAAGCATTAAATGCAGTTGATTTTTCAATTCATACAACAAGAAAATTGATAGAGGCCAAATTATCTGATTTAATTCCTGAATTGGGGGTGCGACAATTTTTATTGAAGAGTGTGTATAGAAAAGAAAAAGATGTTTTAGATTTTAGATTTAATCTATCATCGTTAACGAATAATACTGAGGAAGTAGGTAGGGCCTTGCCTGCTGATACTTCTTTTTTAGGAGATACACTTTTTTTATCTGGTGAAAAATCGGGATATATCACATTGGAAGACGAGGTGTTAATAAAAAAACATTTTCCAAAGGCGAGTATCGCAAAAGTTGCCAATGCTGGTCATTGGTTACATGCTGAAAATCCTAAAGATTTTTATCAAAAAACAGTGATGTTTATTCAGTAATTACTGCTATATTTTTGAGATTTACACTTTATTAGGGAAGTCCCTTAAGGGAAAACCCTTATAAAGCATAGTGGTTTTATCTATTTGTTTTTCAGGGTTTTTACTGATTGGTTTTCGTTCTTTTTTTTATTTGGTTTGTAGTCATAACCGTAAAATAATAATTAACTTAAAACTAAAACCATGAAAAAAACAACAGTATTAACTCTACTTACCTTAGGACTTACTTTAGCGTTAAATGCACAGTGTAGAATTTACGAAAAAACGAGTGTTTATTATAGTGGAAACCCCGAAGGAGGTAAGGAAATAGGTTTTGTTAAAAATAATCGAGTATATAAAAAGACGAGTGTCTACTATAGTGGAAATCCTGAAGGAGCTAAAGAAATTGGATTCCTTCAAGACAATAGGGTTTATCAAAAAACGAGTGTTTACTACAGTGGAAATCCAGAGGGAGGTAAAGAAATAGGGTTTGTTAAAGATAATCGAGTATATAAAAAGACAAGCGTTTATTATAGTGGGAATCCAGAAGGAGGAAAGGAGCTAGGGTTTAATTCTAGTGATTATGTATATCAAAAATCAAGTGTTTACTATAGTGGGAATCCTGAAGGAGCGAAAAAAATAGGAATTTTAGGTTCTTGTGGAGAAGGAGGAGAGAAGGCGTCATCAACCGCGGCTTATTTACTCTTATTAAAAGATCAAGAAAATTAATTGCTTGAAAAATAGTGATTTATTTTATTAATATACTTTTTATTAAATTAAATATAAGAGGGCGAAAAGGAAATTTTCGCCCTTTTCTGCTAATTCTTTTCTAAAGGAAAGAAATGTTTTTTGGATTAATTAGTTTCAAATTCGATTTTATTGAATGTGGAGTCTTGTTATTCTATTTTTTGACTTTTTTTAGGGGTATCATAAAAAGTGAGCAGGTTTTTTAATTAAAATAGTGCTTTTGGTTTATATTTGTTCGAATTTTTTACTTTCTAGGGTGTAAATCCGTGAGCAAAATTCAAATTACAAAAGAAAAAAGAATATAAAATTTAGAAAAAAATTTATCAATGAGTAATTTTGTAGATGAAACATACAAAAGAGTTGTGCAAATAATTAAGTATAATAATTTAAATATCAGTTCTTTTGAAGATAGAATTAGTGTTTCAAATAACTCAATAGGGACTGCGATAAGAAGAAAAGCCTCCTTTAAAAGTAATGTGTTGAATAAGATTTTAATTGCTTTTCCAGAGATTGATCCAACGTGGCTATTAACAGGAAAAGGGGATATGTTGCTGCCTAATCATATGAGTCTTAAGGAGCCCAATATTCACTATCAAGCACTAAAAATGAATAAACAGATTAAAGAGAACTTAATCGAATTATTGATTCAAGATGAAGAAGTTCAAGGGGTTTTTGTTCGGCAAGTTAAAAGCGTATTAGAAAATAGCTGAAAACCATGAGTGTTTCTGTCAATAGTTTCCTGAATGATGATTTCCTCCTTTAGGAAGCTGTTGAAAGAGTTGCTATGAAAAACTTACATTATCTTTTGTTCAAAAGGTCATAGCAGCCATTAGGATCATATTATTGGATGTAATCCTATACATCTATGAAGAATGACATAATTACTATTAATTGCGTCTTTGACTGTCAAAAATTCAGAAAAATTATTTTGGTATGGTTCTAGTAAGTTAATGGGTAAATCATAAACTAGATCATGAAATTTATATTAAAATTATTACTTACAGCTATTGCAGTATTAGCCTTGGCAAATATTTTACCAGGGGTAAAAGTGTTAGATTACACTACAGCATTGATAGTTGCAGTAACAATTTCATTATTGAACATGTTTGTCAAGCCGATATTAATTTTTTTTACGCTTCCAGCTACTATAATTAGTTTAGGGCTTTTTCTGTTTGTCATAAATGCTGTTATTGTAATGATTGCAGGAAAACTTGTGTCAGGGTTTATAGTGAGTGGTTTTTTTACGGCATTTTTATTTAGTATTTTACTATCTTTTTTTAGGACGTTATTGTTTTCAATAATAAAAGAAGAAGAAAAAAATACTTAAATAAAGTGCTTAAATACAGTGATTAAGACTATAAAAGATGTGCGGAAAAATGGGGCGCTTACTTATATCTAAAAGTCTTGGTTCTCAATAAGAAAAGTAGTAATTTTGCCCCCAATTTTAAAGAAACTTATTTTAAGATGAACATAACAAAAGAAAATATTGATGCTCTTAACGCTATTGTAAAAGTAGATATTAAAGAAGACGACTATAAGGATAAAGTAACAAAAGTGTTGAATGATTACCGAAAAACTGCTAATATTCCTGGTTTTAGAAAAGGTAACGTACCGTTAGGTATGGTGAAAAAACAATACGGGAAAGCAGTTATGATTGATGAAGTAAATAAGCTTTTGCAAGAGTCATTAAATAAGTTTTTAACAGAAGAAAAATTAGACATCTTAGGGAATCCTTTACCGAAAGTAAATGAAGATTTTTCTTGGGATGCAGAGCAATTATCTTTTGAATTTGAGTTAGGATTGGCTCCTAAGTTTGAAATTGATTTAACATCTAAAGAAGTTAAGAAATATCATATAGTTGCTACTGAGGAACTTATTGAAAAAGAGTTGGAAAATATTCAAAATCGATATGGTGAGCAGTTAGCTTTAGAGCAAGTAGAAGAAGAAGCAACGATTAGTGCTACTTTTGTTAATGAAGAAAAAGAAATTAACAAAAAATCGACTTTCGCTCTTAAAGATTTACAAGAAGTAAATAGAGGTAAGTTAACAGGTGCGAAAGTAGGTGATGTTATTGAGTTGGATACTAAAGAGCTTTTTGAAGAAGATTACAAGTACCAACAAACTATTGGAGTTTCTAAAGAAGATGTAGAAAAGTTGGAAGCTAAAGTTACTGTTACTGTTGAAGAAATTAACAAGACTGAAAAAGCAGCTTTAGATCAAGAATTATTTGATAAGTTATTTACTGATGGAAGTGTAAAAACAGTAACAGAATTAAAAGACAAAATCAAAGCAGATGCAGAAAAGCAGTTTCAGCAACAAGCAGACCAGCAACTGTTAAATGCAGTAACAGAAGCATTGGTTGAAAATACTAAATTTGATTTACCTAAAGAATTCTTACAGAAGTGGTTACGTACTGCGGGGGAAAAGGAACTTACAGAGGAAGAAGCTGTAAGTGAATATGAAAAATCTGAAAAAGGGTTACGTTACCAATTGATAGAAGGGAAGGTGATGAAGGATAACGATATCAAGATTGATTATGCTGAATTGACAGAGTATGCTAAAGGGTTTATCAAAACTCAAATGGCACAATTTGGAAATATGAATCCTGAAGAAAGTGAATTGAATGATATTGCAGGAAGAGTTTTGTCCAATCAAGAGGAAGCGAAGCGCTTACAAGATCAGTTAGTGTCACAAAAATTATTAGATTTTTATAAAGAAAACATGACCTTTGATACTAAAGAGGTAACTTATGAAGAGTTTATCAAGGAGGTATATAATGTCGACAACAAATAAGAAGAATAGAGAAAGCCTGAACGTAAGTTCAGGTTTTTTTTTGGTTGAATAACCGCTATAATATTAAGGTAATTGTTCTTATCTTTACATCTTTGATAACCAGAAAAAACTTTTTAATAATGGATCACGGAAAAGAGTTTGAAAAATATGCAACCAAGCATCATGGTATAAGCAGTACATATTTTGGAAAGATAACTAGTAGTTTAACACCATATATTATGGAAGAGCGCCAGTTGAATATTACGCAGATGGACGTTTTTTCTCGTTTAATGATGGATAGAATTATCTTTCTTGGTACTGGTATTAATGATCAGATTGCTAATGTAATTCAAGCCCAATTATTATTTTTAGAAAGCGTAGACGCTACAAAAGATATTTCTATATACATAAATTCTCCCGGTGGAGGTGTATATGCTGGTTTAGGTATATACGATACAATGCAATTTATTAAACCTGATGTAGCTACTATTTGTACTGGAATGGCAGCTTCTATGGGAGCCGTTTTAATGTGTGCTGGTCAAAAGGGAAAGCGTTCGGCTTTGCCTCATTCTAGAATCATGATTCACCAGCCATTAGGAGGTGCTCAAGGACAAGCATCAGATATGGAAATAACAGTAAAAGAAATAGGAAAGCTTAAAAAAGAGTTATACGATATTATCTCACATCATTCAGGACAGCCGTTTGACAAAGTTCACGAAGATTCTGATAGAGATTATTGGATGAAAGCTGAAGAAGCAAAAGAATACGGAATGGTAGATGAGATTCTAACCAGAAAATAAAGAGCGTTAATAGCTAATAAGTAATATAATAATTAGCAAAAGAAAAGACAATATGTCGAAAGAAGATAATTTACAATGTTCCTTTTGTGGTCGCAAAAAGCCTGAGACAGATTTGTTAATAGCAGGGCTAGATGCGCATATCTGTGATAAATGTATTGAACAGGCTTATGGAATAGTTGAAGAAGAAATTGCTGAAGCTAAAACAAATAGCTTGTCAAATGATTTGACACTTAGAAAACCGAAGGAAATTAAAGCTTTTTTGGATGAATATATAATTGGACAAGATCAAACCAAAAAAGCAATGTCTGTAGCAGTGTATAATCATTACAAAAGATTACTACAGACAAAAGATGACGATAACGGAGTAGAAATCGAAAAGTCAAATATTGTACTTGTAGGAGAAACTGGAACAGGTAAAACGTTAGTGGCTCGTACTATAGCAAAGATGCTTAACGTACCATTTTCAATTGTAGATGCTACAGTTTTAACACAAGCAGGTTATGTTGGTGAAGATGTAGAAAGTATTTTAAGTAGGTTGTTGCAGGCGGCTGATTATGATGTAGACAAAGCCGAAAGAGGAATCGTTTTCATTGATGAAATAGATAAGATTGCTCGTAAAGGTGATAATCCATCGATAACAAGAGATGTTTCTGGAGAAGGTGTTCAGCAGGCATTGTTGAAATTGTTAGAAGGAGCCGTAGTTAATGTTGCTCCTAAAGGAGGAAGAAAGCATCCAGAGCAAAAGTTTATTGAAGTGAATACTAAAGATATTCTATTTATAGCTGGAGGAGCTTTTTCAGGTATAGACAGGATTATTAGTAAGCGTCTTAACATGCAAGCAGTAGGGTATAGCGCTTCTATCGATGAAGATAAAATCGACGAGAGTAATTTATTACAGTATATTATTCCTGCTGATTTGAAAAACTTTGGTCTTATTCCAGAAATTATAGGGCGTTTACCTGTATTAAGTTATATGAACCCTCTTGATGCAAAGACATTACGAGCTATCTTGACCGAACCCAAAAATTCAATTATAAAGCAGTACGCTAAATTGTTTGCAATGGACGATGTTGAATTTTCAATGACAGAAGAAGCACTTCAGTTTATTGTAGATAAAGCAGTGGAATATAAATTAGGAGCAAGAGGTTTGCGATCTCTATGTGAAGCTATTTTAACTGATGCAATGTTTGAATTGCCAAGTACTGATGAAAAAGAGTTTATAGTGGATAAAGTATATGCCGAAAGTAAGCTTACCAAAAATGCTTTGACTAAGTTAAAAGCTGCATCATAAACTTATACATAAATAGAATATAAAAAATCCTCACATAATTTTATTGTGAGGATTTTTTTATTGGTATTAAAAATGTAAATAAGCAGCTTCTTAATTCACTACTGTTTTACTATATTTTTTGATCCACTCATTAATTTGAGAAACATTTAAGTTGTATTTTCTTTGAATCTCTTTTCTTTTACTCTGTACATAAGACAAGTTTAATACGGATCTCTCATATTCAGCAACCACAGATTGTTTGAATTGTGTATAATATGTTGCTGTATCTCCTCTTAGGTTTCCAGCAGCACTGTTAACCTGAAGTTTTTTAGTAGTAAAAATTCCGTATTCTTCTATCCATTTTTCTAATTGTTCAGCATCTAGATTAAACTTTTTTCGAATTTCTTCTCTTTTACTTTGTAAATGCTCAGGACTTAATACTAATTTTTCATATTCAGCAACTGCTGTTCTTTTAAATTTTTTGTAATAACTAGAAGTTATTTCTTTTAATTGACTTTGGGTATTTAAAGTCTTGTTGGTTGAAGATAAAGAACCGTATTCTTGAATCCATTTTGTCAATTGTTGCGGATCTAGCTCATATTTATGTTGTATTTCTTGTTTTTTATTTTCCAGATAAGAAGGGTTTAATACTAAATTATCATATTCATTTACAACCGATAATTGAAACTTTTCATAATAGTTTGAAGTGTCATTTACGCTCGTATTATTAGCAGCACTTGTTGTACTATTACCTATTACTGCTTGTTTTGTTTGTTGTTGGTTTTGAGCTACATTATTAACTACTTCCTGTATAGGAGTTTCGTCGATTTTTTCAGTATAAACAGTTCCACTGTCTTTATACCAGCCCTCAGAATACTTATCATAAAATTCTTTTTTAATGACAATGCTTTTTATTTTGTTACCACTAGCATCTAAGTTCTCTAAAACAGGGCATTCTTTAATGTTAAGTTGCGTAAGTTTGTTATTGTTACAATACAAATCTTTTAGGTCTGGAGCCACTCCCAGCTTTAATGTGCCGATTTTATTATTATCACAGCTAATTGAAAAAAGTTTAGTATTATTACTTAAATCCAAGTACTCAATTTTATTGTTACTACAATTCAAGAAAGTGAGTGCTGCATTTTTAGTTAAATTAATTTTACTGATTTCATTTCCTTGACAGTCTAGTCTTTTTAGATTTGGAAAATGCTCAATGCCTTCTAAACTTTTAATTTTAGAATAGACATTGGGTAAAAGTTTATTATTGGTAGGGTCGTTTACGTTTAAGTTCACAATATACTTGGTATCACTCACAAGTATGTCGCCATTCAGTCCGTTAGAATCGAATCCTAAATCAATGAGTGCTTCTTCAAACCCTATATCGGGAATTTTAATAGTTTCTTGTGCGTAATTATTAACGGAAAATAATATTGATAAACTAAAAATTTTAACAATTTTCATATTTGGGAGATTTTAGAGGAATAGAGTGCAAATTTATGTAAATATTACTAATTTAAGGTCGTAAGTAGTATTTTTTTTATTTAGGATAATTAAAAATAGTTTTATGAGGTAAGCGTAAACACGTTTAATGTATCTTTGCTTAGCGGTTATACCATAGATATATGATTACACAGGAAACAATAGATAAAGTTTTTGAAGTATCTAGAGTAGAGGAAGTTATTGGTGAGTTCGTACAACTGAAAAAATCAGGAAGTAATTTCAAAGGACTCAGCCCTTTTACGGATGAGAAAACACCTTCATTTATGGTGTCGCCAGTAAAGCAAATATGGAAAGATTTTAGTACAGGTAAGGGGGGAAATGCCATTTCTTTTTTAATGGAACATGAACATTACTCGTATCCTGAAGCTATAAGATGGTTAGCTAAAAAATACAATATTGAAATTGAAGAGACAGAACAATCTGATGAGCAAAAAAAGCAGCTGAATGAAAGAGAAAGTATGTTTCTCGTGTCAAAATTTGCAAAGGACTACTTCCATGATATTTTACTTAATTCTCAAATGGGGAGGGCTATAGGCTTGTCTTATTTTAAAGAACGAGGATTTAGGGAAGAAGTGATTGAAAAATTTGACTTAGGGTATTGTAAAGATGAATGGGACGGTTTTACAAAAGAAGCTTTAAAAAAAGGATATGATATAAAGTATCTTAAAGCTACTGGATTAACTATTGTCAAGGAAGGAGGGACTGAAGATAAGAAGTTCGATCGATTCAAAGGACGTATTATGTTTCCAATTCATAGTATGTCAGGTAGAATATTGGGATTTGGAGGTAGAATCTTAACTAATGATAAAAAAGCTGCTAAATATTTAAATTCGCCCGAAAGTGAAATCTATCATAAAAGTAAAATACTTTATGGGTTGTATCAAGCTAAAAAAGAAATAGCAAAACAAGACAATTGCTTTTTGGTAGAAGGGTATACGGATGTTATTTCTTTTCACCAATCAGGAATAGAAAATGTAGTTGCTTCTTCGGGTACTGCTTTGACGCCAGATCAAATACGATTGATTAATAGGTTAACTACCAATATTACGGTACTCTTTGATGGAGATGCTGCAGGTATTAGAGCTTCATTACGAGGGATTGATTTAATTTTAGAACAAGGGTTAAATGTGAAAGTCGTTTCTTTTCCTGATGGAGAAGATCCAGATAGTTTTGCTAAAAAACATTCAAGTGCTGATTTAAAAAAGTACTTAGAAGAGAAGAAACAAGATTTTATTGAGTTTAAGATTTCACTTCTTATTGAAGACGCTAAGAATGATCCTGTAAAAAAAGCAGGTTTAATACGTGATATTGTTACTAGTATCTCTAAGATACCCGATGGTATTCAGCGAGAAGTGTATGTGCAAGAGTGCGCTAGAATGATGGAAGTTTCTGAACAGGTATTGTTTGATGAATTGGCGCAGTTAATAAATAAAGGTGCTCGATCTAGTGGAACGAATAGGCCAACGTCTTCTTCACCTGAACTTAGTGAAAGAGGACAGCAATCGTTCGGAGTTGTAAAAGGGAAAGCATCAGGCAGGGCGCAACAGAAAATAGACCAGTTATCAATTTTAGAAAAAGAAATTATTCGAATATTGTTATTGTACGGGAATGAGTTGGTAGATTTTGTAAATTGGGTAAATGCTGTTGATAAATTTGGACGTCCAGTATTGGAAAAAGAAGAATATCAAAATACCGTTTCAAATGAATTATACCTAAACCTTCAAGAAGATGAAATTGAATTTTCAAACGATTTGTTTAGGCTTACTTATTATGAATTATCCAATCAATTAAACCAAAAAGAAAAAATAGTTATTGATGAACTTATTATGCATGAGAATACTGATATTTCAAGTTTGGTGACCAATATTTTAATGGATGAAGAGAAATATACACTCAGTGATTGGGAAAGAAAAGAGGTTTTTGTGACGGAAACTAAGAAAATATTACCCAAGTTAGTAACAGATGCAATCTTGAATTTGCGAAGAGTATTGATTGAAAAGAAAATTCAAGGTATTATGAAAGAGATACAAGAAGAAGGTTTGTCTCCTGACCTTGAAGAGATTAATAATTATTTCGAGTTAAAAAGATTGCTCTTTGATAAGTTAAATAGAGTTGTTTAAATATGCAAGTTAAACTTCCGTTAATTTTTGTGAAAAATCCAGTGTTTTTAGTATATTTGCAGCCTGAAAAGACATGAACTTAAAAGTTGATTACAATGAGAAAGACATTACAATTTTTTGAACTAATAAGATTGTTTTTGCTACTCCCCGTTAAAATTTACACAGGTCAAAAGAAAAAAGCTTATCAAAGAATTAAACAGCAGATGATTTCTGTTAACTTTCTTTAATTTTATGAAATTGTTACAGCTTTTCTGATTATTAGTGTAATTAAATTACACTAATAATCTGGCTTGTTTTTGTTTCTAAGACGCTCTCTTTTTTAGTTAAGCAATCGTTCGATTATTTTAAATTTTTAGGAATTTCACAAACAGGGATTGGTACTATTTTGTGCTGATTTATTCGGTTTAATCGTGTATATATTTTGTATACTTCTTGCTCTCGAGCTGTAAAGTCTTGTAAGGTTTTTCCTTTAGCTTGCATTTCCATCGCCCATTCTAATTCATCGTACGAAGCACCAATTTGATCTTCATCAGTTCTACTATCTCCGAAAAGACCGTCAGTGGGTTGTGCTTTTTGAATTGATTCAGGTACATTTAAATAGGCTCCTAACAAGTATACTTCTGACTTAACTAAATCAGCAATAGGGCTTAAATCAACACCGCCATCTCCATATTTTGTAAAGAAACCAACGCCAAAATCTTCCACCTTATTTCCTGTTCCTGCAACTAATAACCCTTGTAAACCTGCAAAATAATATAAGGTAGACATGCGCAAACGAGCTCTGGTATTGGCTAATGCTAGGTCAACTTTAGGGGAAGGGGCAATTTTAGGGACTACATTTTTGAAACATTCAAATGTACTAGTTAAATCTACATTTACACTAGTTACATTTTCAAATCGTTTTTTTAGTTGTGCTATGTGTTCTTGAGCTCTTGATACCTGACTTTGGGCTTGATGAATTGGTAGTTCTACACATAAAGTAGGTAAATTAGTTTTTGCACATAAGGTTGAGGTTACGGCACTATCAATGCCTCCAGAAATCCCCACGACAAAACCATTAACTTTTGCATTAGTTGCATAGTTTTTTAACCATTCAATTATATAGGTAGCCACTTCAGGTGTATTCATTACTTTGTGTTTTAAAATTGAATTTTTCATTCGACAAAACTATTTTAGTAATTTCGACGTTGAAAATTTGAATGTAAATATACTAAAGTAAATGAGAATTATTTTATCCCTTTTAATTATTAGCGTTTCGTTTTTTTCTTGTCAAAAACAAAAGAGAAATATGGTTGATACTTCACATATCAACATTCGTTTGAATTTGGATAGATTTGATTTGGATTTTTACAATACTAAGGAAAAAAGATTGGAAGATTTAAAAACAACATATCCGTTTCTTTTTCCAATCCAAATTGAAGATAGTGTTTGGATTAATAAAAGAAAGAATAAAGATGAATTAGAGTTGTATTCAGAGACTCAAAAAGTCTATAATAATTTGGAAGATGTTAAGGCCGATTTGCGTTCTTTATTCAAACATGTTAGGTATTATAATAAAGGATTTATGTCACCAAAAGTGATTACAATGTTGACGAATATTGATCATGATAATAGAGTTATTTATGCGGATAGTTTGTTGTTAATTTCTTTAGATGCTTATTTAGGGGCAAAACATCCTTTTTATAACGATTATCCAGCGTATGTAAAACAAAACAATACAAAAGATCACCTTATCGTTGATGTGGCAAATAGTATTATAGCTAAGCAAATGAGACCAAACAACAAACGAACTTTTGTAGATAAAATAATCTATGAAGGAAAGAGGATGGCGGTATTAGATGCATATTTACCCAGTGTTTTAGACAGGGAAAAAATAGGGTTTCAGGAAGAAAAATATGTATGGACATTAAATAATGAAGAACAAATATGGCGTTATTTTATCGAAAAAGATTTGTTGTTTAGTACCGATAAAAATCTGGATAGAAGGTTTATTGAATTGGCTCCTTTTTCTAAATTTTACTTAGAAGAAGATAATCAAACTCCGGGAAGAATAGGAGTCTGGGTGGGATGGCAAATTGTCAAGGCATACATGAAAAATAAACCTGTATCTTTGCGCGAGCTGATTAACACCAGTGAAGAAAAAATTTTTCGAGAATCTAAATACAAACCAAGAAAATAATGAGTATCGTACATAAATCAGAAATAACTTTTAAAGTTGGATTGGACGAAAACAGGGTGCCTGAAGAAATTTTTTGGGATGCTGAAGACGGAGGTATTAGTAATGAAGAGTCAAAAGCCGTTATGTTGTCGGTTTGGGATCATAAAAAGAAAGATACTTTACGAATGGATTTATGGACCAAAGATATGCCTGTAGATGATATGAAGCAATTCTTTCACCAAACATTGGTATCTATGGCAAATACTTTCGAAAGAGCAACGAATGACGAAAAAATGAGTGCAACAATGCGAGATTTTTGTGATTACTTTGCAGAAAAATTAGAACTAATTAAAAAATAAGAGCGTTTAGTACGCTCTTATTTTTTATAGTCTTTTATTAGTTTTAAAACATGGTTATAATCTTCGATATTATTGACAAAGTCAAGATCATTTGTGTTTATTGTTAGTACCGCTATATCTGTATCAATAGTTTTAAGGTGTTTTAGATAATTTTCTTGTATTTTTTCTAGATAAATAAGATCAATATCTTGTTCATAGCTTCTCCCTCTTTTTTTTATGTTATTGAGTGAATGTTTTGGGTCTTGGTAAAGATAAATGTATAAATCGGGTTTTTTTACCTCTTTATATAGAATATCAAAAATTTGCTTGTATACTGCATATTCATCATTTTGTAAGGTAATTTTTGAAAATATTAGAGACTTAAATATATAGTAATCAGAAATTAGAAATTTATCAGTAGAGGTTTTTGTTATTTCGTTTGTGAACTGTTGAAATCTATCTGCTAAAAAACTCATTTCTAAGGGAAAAGCATAACGTTCTTGGTTTTTGTAAAATTTAGGTAAGAACGGATTATCTGCAAATCGTTCTAAAAGTGATTGCCCACCAAATTGATTCGTTATTAGCTCCGTTAAACTGGTTTTTCCAGCTCCTATATTCCCTTCTATAGCAATATAATCGTATCTATCTCTAATAGATTTAGGAAGGCTTAAATTAGCCTTTATAGTGCTTATTTTAGTATCGTCTTCACAGCCTTCAAGACATGCTGTTAGTTGTATTTTTTTAGTAGGGTGTATTTCTTTTTCTGCGATTTCAACCAAGGGTACTAAAACAAATTTTCGTAGTAACATTCTCGGGTGTGGTATTACTACTTTTTCTGAGTTTATGGTTTGATTATCATAGAGTAATATGTCAATATCAATTATTCTATTAGCATACCCATCAGCATTTGTTCTTTTTCTTCCTTGTCTCTCTTCAATAGCGAGTAGTTTTGTCATTAATGTATTTGGGGAGTATCGTGTATTTACCTTAATTGTTATGTTGTAAAAATTATTTCCACTAAAGCCCCATGATGGAGTTTCGTAGATTGATGAAATTTTTAGAATACAGCCAATTTCATTAGAAATTAAATCAATAGTACTTTGGAGGTTTTTGATTTTATCTCCTTGATTGGTTCCTAAGGAAAGGTAGGTAGTTTTGAAAATATTCATTTGTTATTAAAATAAAATATAATTTTTTTGCTTTTTTAGGTAGGGTTTTTTGCTAATTAATTGTTTTATAAATGAATTTCTTAATAGAGTACGGTTTTTGTTAGGATCATAATTGGGGAATTAGATCTTAAAAAATTAACAAATTCTCTTCATTAAAAAGGCTACCGAAATGGTAGCCTCCTTTTTTTATTTATTTTAAGCTTCGTTGCTTTCTTTCTTAGGTCTTTTATCTTTATCTTGTCTTGGTGGTCTTTGTAATAAAGCCTTTCTAGACACTTTTTCTTTACGTGTCTTAGGATCTATACCAAAGTATTTAACATCTATAACATCACCAACGTTGACCACATCAGTAACGTTTTTAGTACGTTGCCAAGCAAGTTCAGATATATGGAGTAGAGTCTCATTTCCTGGAGCCTCTGCATATTCAACTACAGCACCAAACTCAAGAATCTTAACTACTTTTACCTCGTATACGCTACCTCTCTGTGGTTTAAATGTAATCGCTTTAATTCTTTCTAAAACGTTATCAATTCCTTGTTGATTATTACCTAATATTTCAACAATTCCTTCTTCTGTTTCAGGGTCTTCATTAATTACAATTGTGGTTTCGGTAGTTTTTTGTAGTTCTTGGATATGTTTTCCTCCAGGACCAATAACGGCTCCAATGTATTCTCCAGAAATTCTAACAGTAACCATTTTTGGAGCATGAGATTTCACATCTTCATTTGGTGTCTGAATGGTATCTGTTAATTTTTCTAAAATATGTAATCTTCCATCTTTAGCTTGCATCAAGGCTTTTACTAATATTTCATAAGAAAGGCCTTTGATTTTTATGTCCATTTGACAAGCAGTAATACCGTCAGCTGTACCAGTAACTTTAAAGTCCATATCACCAAGGTGATCTTCATCTCCTAAAATGTCAGAAAGAACAGCAAAACGTTCTCCATCAGAAATAAGTCCCATTGCAATACCTGATACAGGTTTCTTTATTTGTACTCCTGCATCCATTAAAGCCATCGTACCAGAACATACAGTTGCCATTGAAGAAGAACCGTTTGATTCTAATACTTCAGACACGACACGAACTGTATATGGGCAATCGTCTGGTACTACTTTTTTAAGCGCTCTTTGTGCTAAATTTCCGTGACCAATTTCTCTTCTTGAAGTACCTCTTAAAGGTCTTGCTTCACCAGTAGAGAATGGAGGGAAATTATAGTGTAGATAAAAACGCTCCTCGTCTTGTACTGTAGGTGTATCTATTACATTTGCATCTCGAGAAGTACCAAGTGTTACCGTAGCCAATGCTTGTGTTTCTCCACGTGTAAATATTGAAGAACCGTGTGTTCTTGGTAGGTAATCAACTTCACACCAAATAGGACGAATATCTGTTGTAGTACGACCGTCAAGTCTTAATCCTTCGTTTAATACTAAGTCACGTACAGCAGCTTTATGAGCTTCTGCAAAATATTTAGAAATTAGTGACTCTTTTTCTTCTAATTCTTCTTCTGTATAATTA
Organism: uncultured Tenacibaculum sp.; assembly: GCA_947496185.1. Lineage (GTDB taxonomy): Bacteria > Bacteroidota > Bacteroidia > Flavobacteriales > Flavobacteriaceae > Polaribacter. Next base: position 264,652 of record CANMCD010000003.1, on the reverse strand, counting down.
GCTAAAATTTCATCTTTTACTTCAGAAAAGGCTAAACCTCTTTCTTGTTTAGAAGTTCCTTGTTTTGCTATCTCATAACACTTTTGGTAAGCAGCTTCTCGTATCGTAGACTGAAGGTCTTCGTCAGAATCTTCAGCATCGTATTCACGAGTTTCTTTTTTTCCAACCATTTCAGCCAATGCTATTTGAGCATCACATTGCTTTTTTATCGCTTCATGAGCAAAACGTATTGCTTCTGCCATTTCTTCTTCAGATACTTCATCCATCTCACCTTCTACCATGGCAACAAAGTCTTTAGAAGCACCAACCATTAAATCAATATCCGCTTGTTTTAATTGTTCAAAGCTCGGGTTGATTACTAATTCACCTTCTATACGTGCTACACGAACTTCTGAAATTGCAGCTTCAAAAGGAATATCAGACAACTGAATAGCTGCCGATGCAGCTAAACCAGCCAAAGAATCAGGCATCACATTTTCATCATGAGACATTAATTGAATCATGATTTGTGTTTCAGCATGATAATCTTTTGGGAATAGAGGACGTAAAACACGGTCCACTAAACGCATAGTTAATATTTCTTCATTACTAGGTCTTGCTTCACGTTTCATAAACCCACCTGGATAACGTCCTGATGAGGCAAATTTTTCTCTATAATCTACCGTAAGTGGTAAAAAATCAATATCTGGGTTAGATGTTCTTGCAGAAACAACAGTAGCAAGCAACATGGTATCACCCATTCTAACAACAACGGAACCGTCTGCTTGTTTTGCTAATTTTCCAGTTTCTAATGTGATACTTCTTCCATCTCCAAGTTCGATTACTTGGCTAAATACTTTTGGAATCATAAAATGTTTTTCTAAAAATTCTTAATTCGTTTTGTGTGTTGTTGTTGTTGTGGTGTGGTTGTTGTTGTTTCAATAGAAGTATAATACTACTTTTTTAATTGGTTTGGCCAAAGTTCGTTTATGACGACTTAAAAGTAATGAAAATTATTTATTTAGCGTAATAAAAAAAGGCAGGAATTTCCTGCCTTTTTGTAAGGTTTATTTTCTAATACCTAATTCTTTGATGATTGAACGATACCTGTTGATATCTTTTTTCTTAAGGTAATCTAGAAGGTTTCTACGCTTTCCTACCATCTTTACAAGCGAACGCTCTGTATTGAAATCCTTACGATTTCTTTTTAAGTGTTCTGTAAGGTGGTTGATTCTGAATGTGAAAAGTGCGATTTGTCCTTCTGCACTTCCTGTATCATTACTTCCTTTACCGTGCTTTGCAAAAAATTCTTGCTTTACTTCTTTGGTTAAATACATGCCAATATTGTTTAAATGATTATTATGTACTCAATGTATTTCATTGAGGCAGCGAATTTACAATTATTTTATTTATTAAAGAAGTATAGCAGAAAAAACTTACTGTATTTTAGTTTTTAACGTTTATTAAAGAATAAATTTAAAAAATAGATGGTCGTATATTTTTGATTTACAGTTGTGTATTTTTTGTAAGAGGCGAGGCAGTGTTTTTTTAAGGGAATATTATGAAATTAGCTTTAAAATTTAAGGGAATTATAACAGTGGAAGTACTATAGTATCTGTATCTTTGCATTAATTGCCTTTGTAGTTTATATTAGGTAATATTTTTAGGGGATAAAGAAAGCCAGCAAAAAGCTGGCTTTTGATTTTTATGCTCTAATAGGTTGGTTTTGTATTAAATCTAAGTACAAATTCACCTGTTTTTTAAGATCTTTACGTTCATAAATAGCATCAAGGAAACCATGTTCTAATACAAATTCGGAACGCTGAAATCCTTTTGGAAGCTCTTTTCCAGTTGTATCTTTTACAACACGAGGTCCTGCAAATGCAATCAAGGCATTAGGTTCTGCGATATTTATATCACCTAACATGGCGAAAGAAGCTGTTGTACCTCCTGTGGTAGGGTCTGTACAAAGAGAAATATACGGTATTTTAGCATCTGCTAATTGTGCAAGTTTTGCAGATGTTTTCACTAACTGCATAAGGGATAGTGATGCTTCCATCATTCTTGCACCTCCTGATTTTGAGATCATTAAAAAAGGTAGATTATGTTTAATGGAGTAATCAATTGCACGTGCAATTTTTTCTCCAACAACACTTCCCATAGATCCTCCAATAAAGGCAAAGTCCATAGAAGCAATCACAATGTCTTTACCCATAGATTTACCTACAGCTGTTCTAACAGCATCTTTTAATCCTGTTTTCTTTTGTGCTTCTTTTAACCTATCAGGATACTTCTTTGTATCTTGAAACTTTAAAGGATCTTTAGCTGTTATTTTTTCGTTTAGCTCTTTAAACTTATTATCGTCAAAGAATAACTCGAAGTATTCATTACTTCCTATACGTACATGATAGCCATCTTCTGGACTAACATACAAGTTCTTTTTGAGTTCGTCAGTATCAATAATTTTTCCGCTAGGGGTCTTGTACCACAATCCCTTAGGGGTATCCTTTTTTTCTTCGGTAGGGGTTTGAATACCTTTATCTTTACGTTTAAACCAAGCCATTGTTTTGTCTTTAGTTATGATATGTTTTCGTTTGTTTATAATGTATTAACGTTATTTAAATCCTCGAAAGCTTGTGCTAATCGACTTTTAAATGTTTGTTCACCTTCTCGTAGCCACTTACGTGGGTCATAATATTTTTTATTAGGTATGTCATCGCCATCAGGATTTCCTATTTGTGAAGCTAAATAGGCTGATTTTTCTGTCATGTAATCACGAATTCCTTCTGTAAACGCATACTGTAAATCGGTATCAATATTCATTTTAATGACACCATAGCTAATTGCTTCTCGTATTTCTTCTACAGTAGATCCAGACCCTCCATGGAAAACAAAGTCTATGGAATTACTAGGAACACTATATTTTTCAGAAATATATTCTTGAGAGTTCTTTAAAATTTTTGGGGTTAATTTAACATTTCCTGGTTTATATACACCATGAACATTTCCAAAAGCAGCAGCAATAGTAAATTGATCACTTACTTTCATTAGTTCTTCATAAGCATACGCTACTTCTTCAGGTTGGGTGTATAATTTTGAGCTATCTACATCTGTATTGTCAACGCCATCTTCTTCACCACCAGTAATTCCTAGCTCTATTTCTAGAGTCATTCCCATTTTACTCATACGAGTAAGATATTTTTTACAAATATCTATGTTTTCTTCAAGCGATTCCTCACTTAAGTCAATCATATGAGAGCTAAATAATGATTTTCCTGTTTCCGCATAAAACTGTTCGCTGGCATCCAACAAACCGTCTATCCAAGGTAATAGTTTTTTAGCTGCGTGATCTGTATGCAATATTACAGGAACTCCATAGCTTTCGGCCATTAGATGTATATGCTTAGCTCCAGCTACCGCTCCAGCTATTGCAGCCTTTTGATTTTCATTAGATAAACCTTTTCCAGCATTAAATTGAGCCCCTCCATTAGAAAATTGAATAATTACAGGAGAGTTTAACTCTTTCGCTGTTTCCAGTACAGTATTGATTGTATTTGAGCCTACAACATTCACAGCAGGTAATGCAAAGTTTTTCTCTTTCGCAAGTTTAAAGATTTGTTGAACTTCTTTACCAGTGGCAACTCCAGCTTTAATCATCATTTCTGTTTTTTAGTTACGGTTGTTTAAAAAAACAAATCTACACTTTTTTAAGTTAGTTTTTTTTTTTTTTTACGATAACGTTTTTTTATTAGAAAGGATAGTTAATACCTATGTTTAGGTTCATGTTCGCAAAGTTAAAATTACGAAACCACTTATTGGTTTCGAGATAGGGTTCGTGCATCTTAAAACCAAAGTCGAGACGGAAAATCAAAAATTTCAAATCGTATCGTAATCCAAAACCTCCTCCTACGGCTAAATCACTAAGAGATTTAAAGCCTTGAAACTTTTCTCTGTCGTCATTTTCCGATTCAAAATTGGTGATGTCCCAGATATTACCTGCGTCGATAAAAAGGGCGCTTTTTAGAGAACCGATAACATCAAAGCGATATTCAAAACTGCTCAAAAATTTAAGGCTTCCAATATTAAATTCTAGATTTGTTTTTTCAGTTCCAGGACCTAGGTCATACGCTCTCCAAGCTCTAATATCATTGGACCCACCAGCAAAATAACTTCTCGAGAAAGGTATTTCAGCATTGTTATAGGTAAAGATGCTTCCTAAAAAAGTTCTATGGGCTAAAGAAGAATTATTGCCTAGATTCCAATATTTTTTATACTCTATGTCTGTTTTAAAGTATTGAGCTATAGGTATATTGAAAAGAGTTGTTTTTCCTGCCTGATTTTTCTCACTAGATAGTATCCCCATGATATTACCAGAATTAGCTATACGTATTTTGAAGAAAGAAAAATTCAAGTCTTTTATGTTTTCACGATTATTATAGGTAAAGCTATAGGCTATTTCAGGAATTAAAAAGTCAGAAGTAATGATGTTAAGTCTTCTGTTGATGTTTTTAACTCTTAAATAAGCATCAGGTTTATTATCAGCGAAACTAGCATTTGATTGTATTTGATCAATTCGAGACTTTATTGCCGTAAAATTTGTAGACTGATTACTGGGTAATGGATTGTTGCTATAAAGAGAGTCGTTAGCTTTTTGAAGGCTTTTATATTCAGAACTATATACTGTAAAATAATTTTCAGTATTCAGGTTTCTTATATACTGAGCATTTAATAGCTCAAGTTGAATTGTTTTTTTAGGAGTATAATTCCATTTGTAATCAATACCAATGGATACATTTTGTTTGTCGAGTCCGATGTTTTTTTGAATGTTAAACCCTGTATGAATATTCGTTTTCGGGAACATTCGTTTTGGAACAAATTTGTGGAATCCAAAAGGGGCCATGAATCTTGGTATCTCTAAGGAGATGTCAGTACCTATTTCCCAACCAGTACCATTATCAAGATCAAAGTAAGATCCAGAAGCAGAGAGTTTAAATATTTCAGCTCCCTTAAATGTATTTCGATTTATTATGGAAAATTTTCCTGAAATATCAAAGTTTCGAATATTTGAACGAGAAAGCTCGGTATCAAACCCTAATGTATATTTCTCTGTAGGAGTTAAAAAAATATTTGCTTCTAACTCATCTTTGTTTAACGCTCTAAAAATAACAGAAGAAGACTTGAAATTTTTTAACCCTCTTAAATGTGTTCTAGTTAAATTTCGGAGCGTGTCACTGTAAATACTATTAGGTTTAATGAATACCGACTGTGATAAATACTTAGGATTATACCTTAGTTTATCATGGGCATAAAAATTAATTCCTTTGTATTTAATTGAGTCATTGAAAGGAGCATCTTTTTTATTGTAAGCATAGTCGGTTATAACATTGACGTTTTTTACTTTTTGTACGCTAAAGGGGCTAGAGATATATTTGCCATCTTTTTCTATTAACTTGTCAGATATAACCAGCTCAATATTGGTCTTTTGTTTTGAGGTGTCAGCAATATAAAAATCAATACTTTCCGTTTTGTTAAAATGATAAATACCACTATTTCTAAATAGTTTGGTAAGTCTGTTTGCTTCATTTATAAAGTTTTGGTCTTTATATTGTTGTTGGCTTTTTAAGTAGCTTTTATGTGCTTTAAGTTTGTATATTGAGTCGAGTACAGGAGACTTAATGTCCTTGAATATGGTGTCTAAAAAAAGAGGAGTACCTTTGGTGATATGGTAGGTTACCTTTCCTTTACGAGAGGAAACAGTATCTTTTTTAGTAGTGATTTTCGCTTTAAAATATCCGTGATTCTGATAATACGTTTTTAAATTTTGAACTGTTTTTTTCGTTTTTTTATCATCAATAACTACAGGAGCTTGTCCATTTTTTAAAAACCAATTATTTAGTCCTATGGCAGATTTTGCTACAGCAATACTTTGTTTCTCAGAAAATAATGACTTGAAAAAACTATATGTTTTTGGATGTTTTTTACCCCATTTACTAGGAGTTTGAGGTGCTTTAGGGTTTCCTAAATTATAAAAATGCAAAGATAGTGGTATGCCTAATGTTTTCATATTAGGGCGTTGCATTAAGAGTTCATTTAATTCTTTGTTATATACTTTGTTACTATCAATGTAGAGCGTGTTTTTTGTGAGTAAAAGTTCATTTTCTTTTACATACTTTATAGTGCTACACGAATAGAGTATTGCAATCAATAAAAAAAAGAAAGAGAGTTTTTTCATTAACTTTGTGCCACGAATTTGCTTACCAAAAATACTGTTTTTTTGGTGGTTTACGTTATTAAAATTTGTTTAATGAGTTTATCCAAAAACCATGCTAAACTTATAACTAGTTTACAGCAGAAAAAGTATCGATTAAAGCATAAATTATTCATAGCTGAAGGGATAAAAGTAGTACAAGAGCTTCTTGAATCAAACCTAGAAGTTGAACATATTTTTTGTACCGATGAAACAATGAGGTTTGAGAAAGGAAAGGTGACCATTATTAAGGAACCAGAATTAAAAAAAATAAGTAACCTAAAGACCCCCAATAAGGTCTTAGCTGTATTTAATATTCCAAAAGAAACCCCATTCGATCAAGGGAGGAAAAATGTAATAATAGCGTTAGACGGAATTAACGATCCAGGCAATTTGGGAACAATCATACGCTTATGCGATTGGTTTGGGGTAGAACAATTGGTTTGTTCTAATACCACAGTAGACTGCTATAATCAAAAAGTAGTTCAGTCTACTATGGGGTCAATAACAAGGATTAATATTATATATACTGATTTATCAAAATATTTAGCAGAAACTGAGCTTCCTATTTATGTTGCTGACATGGTAGGGGAGAATGTATATAAAACATCTTTGCCCAATAATGGAATTTTAGTTATGGGAAATGAGGCTAATGGTATTTCTTCTGAAATAAAAGAATTGGTAAACCATCGACTAACCATTCCACGTTTTGGACATACACAAAAAACGGAAAGTTTAAATGTGGCTACGGCAACAGCTATTTTGTTAAGTGAATTTAAGAGGAGGCTAGAATAAACCATTTATTTGCGCATCGATTTTATCGATTACAACGCCTAGATCTTCACGCTTTTCAACAAAATCAAGATCATCAACATTTATGGTTAATACATTTCCTTTGTCGTAAGTGCTTATCCAAGCTTCGTAACGTTCGTTTAACCTACTTAAATAGTCAATACTAATGGAGTTTTCAAAAGCTCTACCGCGTTTGTGTATTTGTTCAACTAATGTTGAAATGTTAGCTCTTAGATAAATGAGTAAATCAGGAGGTGTTACTAGATTTTCCATGAGTTTAAATAATGACGAATAATTGTTGTAATCTCTATTCGTCATTAGTCCCATAGCATGTAAATTTGGGGCAAAAATTCGAGCATCTTCATAGATCGTTCTATCTTGTATGATATTTTTACCTGTTTTTCTTAGTTCTATTATTTGACTAAATCGTGTGTTTAGAAAGTATACTTGTAAATTAAATGACCATCGTTCCATTTCTGCATAGAAGTCATCTAGATAAGGATTCTCATCGATGGATTCAAAGTGGGGTTCCCAATGATAATGTTTTGCTAATAGTTTTGTTAAGGTAGTTTTTCCTGCGCCAATATTACCTGCAATTGCTACATGCATAGAATTTAATTTCATTAAGGTAAAATTACATAAAAAAAGTATGAAATAACATTCTATATATTAATTTATAGTAATGTTTTATTGGGGTTGAAGTAAAAAATGCATCTTTTTTTTATTACTCATTAGAATAAATGAGTTTTTAATGCTTTTTCTTAAGGTATTTTGGAGGTGGAGTTATAGGGATAAATAAAAAGAAGAACATAATTTTATTTTACGTTCTTCTTGCTTCTTGGTATGTATGTTATATTTTTTATTTAATCAAAAGTTTTTGAGTGGTTTCAGTATCTCCATTCTTGATGTGAATAAGATATAATCCACTGCTAACAGCTCTTGATGAGATGTTTTTAGTAAAAGTAGATGAAGTGTTTTTGTATTCTAAAGACTCAATGAGCCTACCGCTTAAATCAAATAATTTTATAAAAACGTTTCCAGATTTTGTTCTAAAGTTAAGTGTGAAATTTCCATTAGAGGGGTTAGGGTATAGACTAAAATTTTCAAATGCTGTGTCTAAAGTTGACGCTGTTGCGTCTACTATAAGGTGGTAATCTTCAACTTCTCCATCAAAATCAGTTTCACAGGAAGTAGGATCACCATCTCCCGCAAATTTAGTTGAAACCCTTAATAACGTATTCCCTGTTCGTGCATCATTTGGTACTGTTACACTTAGTGGGCTTAAGCTTGTTTGTCCATCAGCACTCCCTGTTACTAAACCAAGATCTAATTTTTCATCTGGATCAAGTTGACAATTATGGTTCCAATCAATCCATGCCGTTGTTAGTGTAGAAAACTCTTGTGTAGCCGTGTCATCGGTATTAGTATTGACAGTAAGCTGATAAGTTTGCCCTTGTACAACATTGGTTGTAATAGCTGTATAATCATGGTAACCAGAGGTCTTGTTTGGGGTAGCGTTGTTAATAGTGTTGAATTTTACCAAGGTAGTACTTGTATTGTAGTCTGTATTACCAGAAGAACTACATATTTCACTTAATACATTTAGATTGAATGTCAATGATTTTGATAAACTGCTCCCATTTGCTTGTAATGTTATTGGGTAGTTACCGGGTGTTACGGCTTTTAAGTCGGTTATATTTATGGTAACGGTTCCATTAGAAGAAAGTGGGTTAGGTGTAACAGTGCCTGTAGCTCCAGTGGGTACACCATTAAGCGAAAAGTTTACATTTTCGTTAAAACCATTGGAGGTTACATAGGTAATATTAAAATTCTGTTCGTTCATAATCGTATTACAAACAACTGCGTCTCCAGTAGTATTGGTAATAGCAAAACTAGGCGAAGAGCTAACGGTAAATTTCGAACTTACATTATAGAAGATATTATCAACGGCTTCAATGAGAATTATCGCATTTTCTGTATCCGCAATATTATTAGGTAAGGTAATTGTTTCTGAACCATCATTGGCTGTGTTTAAAGCTAAATTAACAGCAAAAGTGGTACCTCCGTCTGTAGAAAGTTTAATGTTTACGGTTTGACAATTAATAGGAGCTACATTAGATTGTCCAACACTCCAAGTAATATCTCTACTTGTATTTTGAGCCCAAGTTGCTTGATTAGTAACGATAAAGGCAGGTGAATCGGTAACGGTAATTTTTATATCATCTCTAGCAACTGCACCTCCTCCTGGGTGATTATCCCTTACGGTGAAAGAAAAGTTCATATCCCTAGCTACAGAAGGAAGTACTTCCCATGTACTAGCCGTGTTTCCAGCAATGACAGTAGCAAAGTCAGGAAAATACCTTTCAGGTACCGTTTTTGAAGGTAGTGACCTAAATAAGGGGCCTGCAGTATTTGTTTCTACAGGAGGCATGACGGCCACTTCGTTGTCTATCTGTTCCCAGTTATAAGTTAAGGATGAGGTTCCATTTGCATCTGTTGCCTGTCCTTTCAGTATGAAAGGTGTGGATTTTGGAATACTCATGTCGCTTCCAGCATTAGCAGTTGGTGGACTGTTATTGGTATTTGTAACCGAAGCACAAGTTGCTGAAGATTGAATGTTTTGCCACATTTGAGTAATACTAACTGCATGAAAATAATCATTACTGTTATTTGCTACATTTGGTTGACAAATTCCAGCGTAAGACATAATGGTAGAACCGCTCCCAACTTCAACGGATGCAGAAGAAGATCGTTGACCTCCACAAGCATTATTAAAGGTATGGTGTGCTCCAAATTGATGCCCAACTTCGTGTGCTACGTAGTCAATATCGTATGCATCCCCTATGGGTGAAGAACTTCCTGTTATACCACGAGCTTTGTGATTGTTTATACAAACAACACCAAGACCTGCTAAGCCTCCACCTCCAGTACTAAAAGTATGACCAATGTCATAATTTGCAGCGCCAATATTATTATCACAAACTGTTTGACTTTCGTCAATTAAGTTATTTGCATCATCGTTGGATAATTGATCGGTTGCAGCATTAAGAAAAATAATACTGTCGTTATTGCCCACCAATATAAATCGAACACCTAGGTCTCTTTCAAAAACACCGTTGACTCTTGTTATAGTAGTGTTCATAGCAGATAATACCGCAGCCTTTTTTATTTGGTCTGATGAGTTTGAAGGAATGTTTTGATTATTTAGATGAAATTGAGAATACTCACCTGTACATGCTAAGGCCAATCTGAATGTTCTCAGTTGCCCATCGTTCGCAATACGAGCCCTCTTTTTATTATTAGAAATTACACGGTTGCCTATTTCTTTAACTTCGCATTCAAATTGTTTATTTCTAGATGATATATCAGATTTTTTATAAAACTTATAGGTTTTTTGATCTTTTGAATATGGATCAATATATAGTGTCTTATGAAGATTAGAGGTTATCATTACATGAATGCCGTCAGTTCCTGAACTAATATTGGCAACGGCCGAAGGGTCGTCAATTCCTTTTGCAGTATAAGACTTAATTTCTGGGAATTTTTTAGTCAACACATTTTCAAAAATTATTTTTTTAGAAACCTTGAATTTTGAAAACGTACCATTGTCATTAGGTAAAATAATGATATTTTCAGCTATTGATGCTGATTTTTGTGTTAATTCAGTTTTGAAGCTTTCAGTTTTTAAAGTGAATAAGTTTAGTTGATCAATAGATTTTTCTTTAGGAGGAGTTTTCTTTGTGAGCTTAGATGATGATTCTATTTTTTTCCAGTAATTTTGCGAAGTAACCAAACTGGCTTGAGATAGAAATAACAATAAAAATAATGCTTTTCTCATGTGATTAATGTTTGAATTATATAAAAACGAATCTAACAGACCAAAGGGTGAAAGGGTATTTATGCTAAAAATATGAATAAAATACTGAAAATAAAAGATTTATGTTCTAAAGATTATAAGGAGACTTGGGACTTTCAAACGGAATTACTAGATGAGATTGTTCTTTTGAAACGAAAAAAGAGAGATGGAGATCAAAGTGTAGTCACACCTAACTATTTTCTTTTGGTAGAACACCCTCATGTGTATACATTAGGAAAGTCAGGAGATATCGAGCATTTATTACTGAATGAAACACAGCTTGAGCAAAAGGGAATTTCATTTTATAAGATTAATAGAGGAGGAGATATAACTTATCATGGGCCAGGTCAAATTGTTGGGTACCCTATATTAGACTTGGAAAATTTTTTTACAGATATTCACAAATACTTAAGATTATTGGAAGAAACAATCATATTAACCTTAGCGGATTATGGTATAAAAGCAGAGAGAAGTGCTGGTGAAACAGGAGTTTGGTTAGATGTAGGAACGCCTTTTGCAAGAAAAATATGTGCTATGGGAATTAGAGCGAGTAGGTGGGTAACCATGCACGGTTTTGCTCTTAATGTTAATGTAGATTTAGGGTATTTTGATCACATTATTCCTTGTGGTATCAGAGAGAAAAGTGTGACCTCTATGGAAGCAGAACTAGGAAGGAAAATTCCTGAAAATGAAGTAAAACAACATATACTTTTTCATTTCAAAAAATTATTTGAAATCCAAGCTTCAGTGTTGGATTAATGATTTTTTAGGGAATAGAAAAAGTCAAGATGAGTTCATTACATAATAAAATTAGGCTGTTTTTAAAACAGCCTAATTTATTTTATTACTATTTATTTACTTTTATTCTATTACAAGCTTTTTAGTAGTCTGAGAAGTACCGTTTTTAATTTGTACTAGATACAGTCCACTAGAAAGTGCCATAGTTGGTGTGATTGTTTCAGAAAATAAAGAAGAAGTATTCCTGTATTCTAAAGATTCTACAAGTCGCCCTCTGATATCAAATAGATTGACATTAACATCTTCATTGTTATTTGCTTTAAAACTTAGCGTAAATGTACCACTTGATGGGTTAGGAGCTAAGCTAAAACTATCAAATATTTCATCTTTAGTTGTAGAAGCAGTAGCATCTACGATAACGGTATAATCTTCTACCTCACCATCAAATCCAAAATCACAAGCATTAGGTAATCCTTCTAGCCCATTTTTAGTGGTTATTCTCAAGGTGGTAGAACCAAAGAGTGCATCTGCTGGAACTGTGATAGCTAACGGACTATTTGAGGTCGGAACTGATAATTCGTCTGATCCTTCAGGAGGTAGTGAGCCTTGACCCAAATCATATGCCTCTGAGGCTTCGAAAAAACAGTTTTGATTCCAATCAATCCATGCATAAGTTCGTGCATTATTAGCTTGATAACTCTCACCATAGTTCTCTACATTCATATAATACGTTTCTCCAGGAATTACGATAGTAGAGATTGCTTTAAAATCATAATATCCATAGTATTTTAGTGGTGAAGGGATGTTTATGGTATTGAATTCTACTAAAGTAGTACTTGTACTTGTGTACCCGTTCCCTTCAGAGTAACAAGGATCTTCGGTAAGATAAAGTTGAAGATCCAGTGTTTTAGAAATATCAGTACTATCAGCATATAAAGTGACTTGATATTCACCTGTAGCAACAGATGATAAGTTATATAATACTACAGTAACAGTTGTGTCTGAAGTGACATTATTAGGAAAAACATATCCATAAGCGCCTTCTGGTAAGTCACCAAGAGATAGGTTTACATTTTCGCTAAAGCCAAGTGATGTGGTATAGTCTATTTGATAACTTACCTGATCAGTTGTTTTGTTACATGCAGAAGCATATCCAAAAAAGCTATCTACGGTAAAATTAGGTTGTGTAGAAATAATGGTAAAAGTATCTGTAACGTTATAAAAAATATTATCAGCAGCTTCGACCATAATGATAGCAGTATCGGTTGTTTCAAGTCCTTCAGGTAATGTAACAGTTTCAGAACCATCGTTAGGAGTATTTGTTGCTAGTACAGTGTCAAATGTTTCCCCTCCATCCGTAGATAGTTTAATGTTTACATTTTGACAGTTTATTCTACCTTCGTTAGTTTTTCCAACTTCCCATTCAATAGTTTGCTCTGTGTTTACAGTCCAAGATTCTGGGGTTGAAACGGTAAAAGGTGGTACATAGAGTACTTGAACCCTCATATCATCTCTACCGATAGCTCCACCAGCGGGGTTATTATCTCGTACGATAAGCGAAAAATTCATTTGTCTTCCTACAGTTGGAATTACTTCCCAAGCATAGTTTATTTTGTTAACCACGTTAAATAAGGCTGGCATATATCTTTCAGAGGAAGTCTTTGGTTGAACAGACCTAAACATTGGTCCGTAATTGTTACTAGGTTGAGGAGGCATGACTGCAAATTGAGGGTCTATTTGCTCCCAACAATACGTAAGTTGATCTCCATCATCGTCTGTAGCTTCTCCTCTTAATACAAATGGAGTTGACCTAGGTATATTTCTATCCGGTCCAGCATTAACTACTGGGGCGGTATTATTTGTTTGATATTTTACAGCACAATTGGTTCCATATCTAGCTACTTCTTGCCACATTTGTTTTATGCTAACTGCATGAAAATAATCGTCAGAATCAAAGGCGACATCTGGTGCGCAAATCCCTGCATATGACATAATTGTAGAACCACTACCAGGTTCAACAGAGCTTTCTGAGTCAAAATTATCGCCACACGAGTTGTTAAAAGTATGTAGTGCCCCTAGCTGATGTCCAATTTCATGGGCAACATAAGATACATCAAAGGTGTCTCCTACAGGTGTGTATAAAACAGAAGCACCGTGTCCTTTGTAACGATTGTGGCAAAGTCCTAGGTAACCAATTCCTCCTTCAGTTTTTGATTGCCCAAAAGTATGTCCTATATCATAGCTTCCATTACCAATTCTACCATCAATAGCACGTTGCCCTTCTGCGGGTAATACCTCTAAATCATCGTCTGTTAATTGATCATGATAAGGCAAGAAGAAAATAAGTTTATCATTATCACCCACTAAGATGAATCGAACAGCTAAATCTCTTTCGTAAATAGCATTTACTCTAGTAAGTGTTGTGTTAATAGCTGACAATACTGCTGTTTTTTTGACATATTCAGGTGCAGCAGGGTGAACATATTGGTTGTAAAGTTGAAACTGTGTGTACGCTCCTGTAGCTACAATGGCCATTCTGTAGGTTCTTAGCAAGCCGTCATCAGGACCATCACTAGTGGTTAAACCTTCCTTTTTTTCGAGTTTTAACATATGACTTTCTTTTGTCATACATTTAAAGTCTCTTTTTAATTTCGATACATCTGCTTTTCGATAAAACATATAGGTTTTTCTATCCTTTGAATAAGGGTCAATAAACAATGTTTTATGATTATTTGATCGAATCATGACAAACACTCCGTTGTTTCCAACACTAATATGTGCTTCGGCTGTAGCATCTTTAATTCCTCTAGCTATGTAAGAATTGATCTGTGGGAATTTTTGAGCTAACTTATCTTCAAAAATTTGTTTTTTTGATACTCTAAACTCGGAAAACCCACCCTCATTATTAGGTAAGCTAATAATATTGTTTGAAGTTTTTTTTGACTTCGAAGCTAAGGCTGAAGTAAACGCTTCCACTTTAAGTTTGAATAGTTGAAGGTTATCTTTTGCACTAACTTCAACAAGTTTTGGGATTTTCTCCATGGACTCGTCTGGTGAGTCTATTTTTTCCCAATAATTTTGCGACACCATCATACCAGAATACACCAGTAATAGCAAAAAATAGATTTTTCTCATAATAAATAATTGTATTAATAGTAATAGAAAGAAGGCTATGACTGGATATAAAAAGGAAAGGGGAATTGTTTTTTATTGTTCAGCAAATATACAAATAAAATGATATAAATTAGTTAATACTGTTAAATATATTGTTATGTGTCAGTGTTTTATGATTGGTAATGTTTTTTGTTTTTTAATGTTTTATAACTAGTTTTCTAGTGATTTGTATGTCTTCATTCTTAATATGTATGATGTATAGACCACTAGAAATTGTTTCCACAGAAAAGCTTTTTGAAAATAAGGATTCGTTATTTTTATAGTTGAAAAACTCCACAAGTCTTCCACTTGTGTCAAATAGGTTG
Organism: uncultured Tenacibaculum sp.; assembly: GCA_947496185.1. Classification (GTDB taxonomy): domain Bacteria; phylum Bacteroidota; class Bacteroidia; order Flavobacteriales; family Flavobacteriaceae; genus Polaribacter. The sequence continues at coordinate 249,561 of CANMCD010000003.1, read as the reverse complement.
ATCATAACATCTCCTTTTTGGGCATTAAAGCGAAGTCTAAATTCTCCCGCTGAAGGATTAGGATTTAGAGTAAAGTTTTCAAAAGTCTCTTCAGTAATATTTGCTGTAGCATCAACAATAATAGTATAATCTTCAACTTCTCCATCGAAGTCAATTTCACAAGGCTGTGGTAGACCATTAATACTGTTTTTTGTAGAAATTCTTAATAAGGTACTACCTATTACTGCGTTTTGCGGTACGGTTACATCTACTGGGCTAAGTATTGTAGGAGAGTCTGTGCCTTCTACTATAGTATCTGAACCAAAATCAAATCTTTCAGTGTCTTCAAGAATACAGTTTTGATTCCAGTCAATCCAGGCATAGGTGTATGAACTAGATTGTGAATTGTTTCCTTCCAAAGTGTTTATGTGTAATGGGTAGGTTTCTCCGGGAATAACTATTGTTGAAATTTCTCTGAAATCTTGGTATCCAGAAACTTTATTTTGTGTTTCATTATCAATAGTATTGAATTGTACTAAGGTGGTACTTATGTTACTAAGGGTGTTTCCTTCTGAGTGGCAAACTTCTGAAGCAATATCTAAGTTAAGTACTAAAGATTCAGTGATGTTACCGATCTTAGCATCTAAAATTATTTCATAGGTTCCAGATGTAACAGATGTTAGATTATAAAATGTCACAGTAAATGTTCCATTATCTGAAAGTGAATCTGGTGTGATATCACTTATAGCACCTTCTGGTATATTATTAAGAGAGAATACTGCATTTTCTTCAAATTCATTTAAAGCGATAAATGTTATATTAAAAGTATGTTCGTCCGTTGTGTTTTTACATACGAACCCATCTCCAGAAGTATTTTCAATAGTAAAGTTTGGAGGTGGAGGTGGAGTAATTGTAAATTTAGCGGTAATATTATAAAAAATGTTATCAGCAGCCTCTACCATAATGATAGCATTTTCTGTTTCTTCAACAAGATTAGATAAGAATAACGATTCAGAACCATCGTTGTCTGTATTTGATGCTAGGGTGTGGTCAAAGCTTATACCACCGTTAGTTGATAATTTTATATTTACTTTTTGACAGTTGATAGGAGCCTGATTGGTTTGCCCTACATTCCAAGTAAGGGTTTGGTTGGTGCTCTTTTGCCAAGTTTCTAAATTTTGAATAGTAAAAGGAGGTGCGTTGGTAACTTGTATTCGTATGTCATCTCTATTCACTGCTCCACCATTTGGATGGTTATCTCTGACTGTTAGCGCAAAGTTTAACTCTCTAGCTACCGAAGGAAGCACTTCCCAAGTACTCGATAGGTTTCCTGCTAATACTGTTGAAAAGTCAGGCATATATCTATTGGGTGAATTTTTAGGTGGCAAGGATCTGAATAAAGGGCCACCTGTGCTAGTTGATACTGGAGGCATGGTTGAAATTTCAGTGTCTAATTGTTCCCAGCAAAAAGTGAGTTTTTCAATTGCTTCAGTATCTGCAGCCCCTCCTCTTAATACGAAAGGGGTAGATTTTGGGATGCTTCTATCAGGGCCTGCACTCACCCAAGGTTGTTGGTTGTTATTTTGAATAATACCAGCACAATTTGCGTTTCCACTAATGAAACTCCACATTTCTGTGATGTTGACACCATGAAAATATTCATCAGACCCTCCAGTAACATTCGGTGGACATCCTCCTCCGTATGACATAATAGTTGAGCCACTACCGGGTTCGAAGGTTCTGGTTTGCGAGCGGTTACCGCCGCACGGATTGTTAAAAGTATGTTCAGCTCCAAATTGATGTCCAATTTCGTGTGCAACCACATTTACAAAGTATGAGTTTCCTGTAGGATTGGTGTATGAAGATGCAGCTCTCGCTTTATAATTATTGGCACAAACTACTCTAAATACAGCTGCTCCAACAAGAAATGGGTTTTGACTAAATACATGTCCTAAATCATAATTATTGCTGCCAATTCTTGAGTCACAAACAGATTGACCTTCATTAACTAAAGCTCCAATATTGTTGTTGGTTAAGTTGTCGTTGGATGCATTTAAAAATACAATTCGATCGTTGTTTCCAACCAAGACCAATCTGACAGCTAAATCTCTTTCGAATATGCTGTTGATTCTTGTTAAAGTAGTATTCACTACTGATAATACTGCTGCTTTTTTGGTTGATTCAGGAGCAAAAGGAGAAACGTTTTGATCATTAAGTTGAAATTGAGAATATTCTGAAGTACAAACAATAGCTATTCTGTAGGTTCTTAACCTCATATCATTTGGGCCTCTATTGGTCTTTTTTTTGTCTTTTTGAGTTTTATTTAACTCTTCGTTTTCTTCTAATTTACATAGAAAGTCTTTACCTAATTGTGATAGGTCTGCATTTTTGTATAGCATATACGTTTTACGATCCTTAGAATAGGGGTCAATATATAGTGTATTGTGATGGTTTGATCGAATCATGACGAATACACCATTGGTTCCGATACTTATATCCGCAATTGCAGTAGGGTCATCAATACCTTTAGCTGTATAAGATTTAATTTGTGGGAATTTTATGGCTAGCTCGTTTTCAAAAATTTGTTTTTTTGTTACTCTGAATTTACTAAAACCTTCATTACTGGGTAGGGTAATTATGTTGTTGGAAGCGTTTTCTGATTTGGACGCCAGTTCTGAAATAAAACTGTCTTTGTTTAAGGTAAATAGTTGAAATTTGGAAGGGGTATCAATTTTTGAAAGCATTTCAGTAGGTTTACTTTTTGATACTGATAATTCTTTCCAGTAATTTTGAGATGTTATCGTACTAGCAGATACTAGTAGCAACATAAAAAATAGTCTTTTCATGAGTACGAGTGTTAATAGTTTTGTTCTGATTGGGGTTTAAAAAAAAGGGAGAGAGAAATTTTATGTACGTTAAAGAAATTTAACAAGCTTATAGAGTAAAAGTATTACACCACAGTTACTGAATAAAAAAGAAGAAAATACTTCGTTTTTGTTAAACTTCCATACTTCGTAATGAAGTTCTAATACACAATTTAGGTCAGTTACTGTAAAAATAAGTATAAAATACTGAAAATAAAAGAGATATGTTAAAAAAAAGTTAAAGAGCTAGATCGTACTTATTTTATAACTGGAAATTTAACCCGAATGTTACGTTAAAACCTTATTAATACACTAGGTACTGATGATTATTATTGTTGAGGTTTGTTGTTTGTAAGGCATAAAAAAACGGAAAATCTTAGAGAAGAAATTCCGTTTAAAGTTTCTGAGTATACACTAATTTAGTTCGTGTAAATACTGTAGATTATTTTCTTGCTTTAATAGTGAAAGATAATTCGATTAAGTCATTAATGAATTTGTCTTTTAAATTGTCAAAAAACTTAGTTGATTTGTACTGAATACCAAATTCGGTACGATCAATATTAAAAGCTTCACTCTTAAAAGTAACTACGCCATCAGCCTCTGCTAATGTAGCAGGAATAGTAATACTTTTGGTAACTTCTTTTACGGTAAGATTTCCAGTTACATGTAATTTTCCTTCTTTTACCTCACTACTAGCGATTACAAATTTTGCTGTAGGAAATTTTTGTACGTCAAAAAAGTCTGGAGCTTTTAAATGCCCTTCAAGATCTTCTTTACCTTTACCTGCTTCTAAATCAGTACAAACTATGGAGTTCATATTGATAACAAATTCACCCGCTTTGATTGCTCCGTTTTCAATATCTAAAACACCACTTTCTAAAGAAATTGTACCATCATGAGCTCCTGTAGGCTTTGTTCCTTTCCACGTGATGGTTGATTCTGCAATGTTTGCTTTGAAAGAGTTAAGTGTGTTTTCAACTTTTTGAACTTCTTTTACTTCTTCCTTGGCTGCTACTTTACTTTTCTCTTTTTTACAAGAAATAATTGATAGTGCAGCAAAAGCAAATACAATAAATGATTTATTCATGGTTATTTAGTTTTAATAATTGTAAAATTAACTTATAAACAAAAATAATTAAAAAATATTTTACATGGGGATTATTTTTTATGAACAAGTTGGTTGACAACATAAGATGCTGCTTGTAAACCAAATGCAGCTGGCATATAACTTATTGTACCGTAAAATGATTTTTTGAAGTTACTACCATCTGTAAGTTTTAAGCTCTCAGGTATTTGAATTTCTTCAGAGAAAACAGCTTTGATACCCTTGTCAATATTTCGAACCTTTAACCGTTTGCGGATCATTTTAGCCATTTTGCAATGTTTTGTTTTGCTAATATCCCTTATTTTTATTTTAGAAGCATCCATTTTTCCTCCTGCTCCCATAGAGCTGACTATTTTAACTTTTTTTCTTCTAGCAGCTACCATTAAGTTGACTTTTGGAGTGATGCTATCAATACAATCAAGTACGTAATCGAAATCGGTAGATACAATTTCAAAAGCTCTTTCAGGAGAAAGAAACTCATTGAGTTCGGTTAGTTCAATATCGGGATTGATATCTTTGATACGTGCCGCAACAATTGATGATTTAGATTTTCCGATAGTACTTTGAAGGGCAGGTAATTGCCTGTTAATGTTTGTTTCATCAAAAACATCTCCGTCTACTATAGTCATTTTTTGTACCCCAGCTCTAGCAATAAATTCAGCAGCAAATGATCCGACACCTCCTAAACCAACAATAAGAATATTGGCATTTTTAATTTTTTCAAGACCTTCTTTTTGTACTAACAATTCCGTACGTTCTAACCAACTCATAATCTAAATATGCTATTAAAATTTTGATTTATCTGTTTTTTAATAAAAGCTATGTCCTTTTGTTTTAAAAGCGCAAATGTATTGTAAATGTTTTTAATGGGTTCGTCTGTGGTATCAGTTTCTAAAAAAATACGATTTAGGGGAATGTTTTTTATTACTGTTTGTAGTCTTTTATTATGGAGTAAGGCAGCTCCAAAAGAAATGTATATTCCATGTTTGATTAAATCGGAAGCAATTTGTAAATTTTTGTTAAAGCCATGGACAATCCAAGGTTGAATAGGAGAAAGGTGTTTTCGAATTAAAATAAGGTCATTATAGGCTTTAACACAGTGAATAATAAGAGGTTTTTGGTATTTTTCAGAAAGGTGAATATGTTTTTTAAATAGTTCAATTTGTGTTGTATAGTCAGTACTAGTTATTTTATCCAAACCACATTCACCAATGGCTAAGCAATAAGGAGTATGTAATTTTTTTTCAACGATTAGAAGGTCTTGTTCGATTTGCTCATCATTAATGTGCCAAGGGTGAATACCTATTGAAAAATAGGAGGTAGGACTAAATGAATTTGGGTAGGTGTTAACGATTGCTAGTGTATCAAATTCGCTAGTGCTATTGTGCGTGTGTATGTTAATAAAACGCATGAATAAAGTTGCTTATTCTTTATTTTTAGTATCAATGATGATAGTAACAGGACCGTCATTTAGCAATCTTACTTTCATATCAGCACCAAATTCTCCTGTTTGGATTTTTTTTCCAAAATCAGCAGTGATTTTTTCTACAAACTCATTATAAAGAGGAATTGCAATATCCGGTTTGGCTGCTTTGATATAACTAGGACGATTTCCCTTTTTGGTAGTTGCATGTAGTGTAAATTGACTTACCACAATAATGTCTCCTCGGATGTCGAGAATAGATTTATTCATTGTAAAGTTTTCATCATTAAAAATACGTAGTTGCACTATTTTTTTTGATAACCAATCAATATCTTCCTTTGTGTCATTTTCGACAATACCTAATAGTACTAATAACCCCTCTTTTATAGCGGCTACTTGTTGATTGTTGATAGTAACACTAGCTTCAGAAACTCGTTGTATTACAGCTTTCATAGTAGGCTTTGTGTTTTGTAATTATTTCCATATATCAGTACGGTAATTCTCTTCTTCTCCTTCTAAAATTTGTAAATAACTTTTGTAGCGAGACCATGATATTTCTTCATTTTCCAAGGCATCTTTTACAGCACAATGGGGTTCGTTTATATGGATACAGTTGTTAAATTTACAATGTTCTTTTAGGGCGAAGAATTCAGGGAAATAGTCTCCGAGTTCATCTTTATCCATATCGACTACACCAAAACCTTTAATGCCTGGTGTATCAATTATTTTAGCATCAAAACTCAAGTCAAACATTTCAGCAAAGGTTGTGGTGTGTTGTCCTTGCTTATGTTGTTCCGAAATTTCTTTAGTTTTTAGATTTAATGTAGGCTCAATAGCATTTACCAAAGTAGTTTTTCCAACACCAGAATGTCCAGCAAACATACTTACTTTCTGTGTCATTAATTCTTTGATTGTTTCGATGTTTTTGTTTTTTAAAGCAGAAACTTCTATGCATTCATATCCGATGCTTTCATAAATGTCTTTGAGATATAGTATTTCCGCTTTTTCTTCGATTTCATAAGAATCTATTTTATTAAATACTAAAATAACATTTATTGAATATGCTTCAGCAGTTACTAAAAAACGATCGATAAATGTAGTAAGTGTTTTTGGGTTATTGATGGTAATAAGTAAAAACACTTGATCGATATTCGCCGCAATGATATGGGTTTGTTTGGATAAGTTTACTGATTTTCGGATGATATAGTTTTTTCTTTCCTGAATTTTGGTAATAACCCCAGTAGTGTCCTCTGTTTTTGTTTCCAGTTCAAAATTAACGATATCTCCCACAGCAATCGGATTGGTGCTTTTAATTCCTTTAATCCTGAATTTACCTTTGATTCTACATTTGTATAAGGTATTATCGTGTTTTACCCAATACCAACTTCCTGTAGATTTATAAACTTTTCCTACCATAGGGCAAAGATGAGAATAAAAATTAAATGAGGTGGCTAATTACTAGCCACCTTGTCAATTCCTTTGATAATTTTTTCTTGATGATTAATACTTTCTTGATGAATGGCTTTAAACATTCGTAATACAAACTCTTCACTCAATCCACGTTGTTCTCCTTCTAAAATCATATTTCCTAATATTTCATTCCATCTTTTAGACTGAAGTACAGCAACGTTTTTAGACTTCTTAAGCTCTCCAATTTTATCAGAAATTTTCATTCTTTTACCTAAGATTTCAATAAGTTGGTTGTCTACTATATTAATTTGTGCTCTTAAATTATCTAAAGACTCTTTAAAAGTTTGGTCTGAAGCTGTTTCTTTTCTAACTCTTAAATCAATCATCATTTGTTTAAGTGTATCAGGTGTAACTTGTTGTGCAGCGTCACTCCATGCATTATCAGGATCTGTATGAGTTTCTATCATTAGTCCATCAAAGTTGAGGTCAAGTGCTGTTTGTGAAACATCAAATACCATATCTCTTTTTCCGGTGATATGTGATGGGTCACAAATTAACGGTAAGTCAGGGAATCTGTTTTGGAATTCAATTGCTAATTGCCACTCAGGTATGTTTCTATACTTTGTTTTTTCATAGGTAGAAAAACCTCTATGAATCGCTCCTAAATTTTTGATATTGGCAGAATATAATCTTTCAATACCGCCTAACCATAGTGCTAAATCTGGGTTTACTGGGTTTTTTACCAATACGATTTTGTCAGTACCTTCTAAAGCATCTGCAATTTCTTGCATTATAAAAGGACTTACGGTTGATCTTGCACCAATCCATAACAAGTCAATATCGTGTTCGATAGCGAGTTTCACATGGTTTGAATTGGCAACTTCGGTACAGGTTTTCATGCCTGTTTCTTCCTTTACTTTTTGTAGCCATTTGAGTCCTAACGCTCCAACACCTTCGAAGTTACCAGGGCGAGTTCTAGGTTTCCATATCCCAGCTCTGTAGTAGTTTACATCAGAGTTCTTCAATTCGTGTGCAATCTTCAATATTTGTTCTTCGGTTTCTGCACTACAAGGGCCTGCAATCACCAATGGATGTGATAGGTTTAGATCGTCAAGCCAGGTTCTTAGTTGTTTTGAATTTTCCATGTTGTTTTTAGGTTATGTTATCTTCTATAAGAATTCCGTTCAAAATTTGTTTTATATGATTTGTGTCATCCATTTCTCTATAAATTTCTTCAAAATTATCTTCAATCATTAGTTTTTTAAACTGTTGTAAGTTTTGAATATATTCTTCAAGAGTTTCAATGACATTTACTTTGTTTTGCTTAAAAATGGGAGTCCACATAGCTGGCGAACTTTTTGCCAATCGTACAGTGGATGCAAAACCACTGCCCGCCATATCAAAAATATCCCGTTCGTTTTTTTCTTTTTCAATTACTGTTTTACCTAACATAAAGGAGCTTATATGTGATAGGTGAGAGACATAGGCAATGTGTTTGTCGTGAGATTTTGGATCCATATATCGGATACGCATGCCTATTTTAGAAAAAATTTCCAATGCTTTCTCTTGCAATTTGAAAGCAGTTTTTTCAACTTCACAAATAATATTTGTTTTTCCTTTATACAAGTTTTTTAACGCGGCTTTGGGGCCTGAAAACTCTGTTCCGGCTATGGGGTGAGTTGCTAAAAAATTTCTTCTATTAGGATGGTTTTTGACAACTTGACAAATATCTTCTTTAGTCGAACCAACATCAAAAACTAACGTTTTATCTGAAATATAATCTAATATTTTTGGTGCAAGTTGTAAAGCTATATCTACAGGTACAGCAATAATAACGACATCGGCATTGCTAATTTCATCATAAGTAGCTGAATGTTGTATGATTCCTAAATTTTTAGCCTCGATACTATGTTCTTCGTTACTGTCAATTCCGTAAACGGTAACGTTTTGGCATTTTTCTTGGATGTCTAGTGCCAAACTACCTCCAATCAGTCCTAATCCTATTACAAATACATTCATTTAAAATCGACTTATTGCTTTTTTAATTTTTTCCTCGGGAACACATAACGAAAAACGAATATAACCTTCCCCTTTACTACCAAAGATATTTCCTGGTGCTACAAAAATATGCTTATTATATAGCAAATCATCAATTACTGCTTCTGATGTTTGTCCAGAAGGTAACTTAGCCCAAACAAACATACCCGATGCTTTAGGATCATAGGAGCATTGAAGGATGTCAGCTATATTAAAAATTAATTGTTGTCTTGTTTTATAAATACTGTTTTGTTGTTCAAACCATTCTTTATCGAGTTCGAGCGCTTTAATAGCACCTTTTTGAATACCATAAAACATTCCAGAGTCCATCTGTGTTTTTACTTTTAATATTTCTTGTAAGAAAGTTTGATTTCCAATAAGTTTTCCAACTCTCCATCCTGCCATATTAAAGGATTTACTCAAAGAGTTTAATTCTAAAGCAATATCTTTAGCTTTAGCTACTTGAAAAATACTCTTAGGTGTATCGTTAAGAATAAAACTGTAAGGATTGTCATTAACGATAACGATTTGATGCTTAAGACCAAAATTGACTAACTGGCGATACGTTTCTTCAGTAGCTTTTGCTCCTGTGGGCATATGAGGGTAATTAACCCACATAAGTTTAACACTTGATAGGTCGAGTTTTTCGAGTGCTTCAAAATTAGGTTGCCAATTGGTGCTTGCATCAAGCTCGTAATAGATAGGTTTGGCCCCTACCAAATTAGTAACAGAACTATAGGTAGGGTATCCAGGGTTGGGTATTAAGACTTGGTCTCCTTCATTAAGTAAAGCCAATGAGATGTGCATAATACCTTCTTTACTACCCATAAGCGGTAAAACTTCTTGATCGGGATGGATGGACACTTGGTAATTTTTTTGATAAAAATTGGCAACAGCATTCCTAAATTCAGGCAACCCTTGATAGCTTTGATATTTATGAGCTCCTTTGTCGTGTATACTTTCTAAAATTGCTTTCAGAACGGTTTTAGGAGGCTCTAAGTCAGGGCTGCCAATTCCCATATTGATGATCGGTTTTCCATCGATAGTAAGTTGTCTAACTTCTTTTAGTTTTCGAGAGAAATAGTATTCTTGTACAGTTTCTAGGCGGTTTGCAAAGTTGATCATAGTCTTCCGTTTTTATATTCACCAAGTATTTTAAAGTTATTAGCCATTATTTCTAATACTGATTTAGCCTTAGCATAATCTTCATAGGTGGTAAATGTTATATCTACAAAGAAAGCATATTTCCAAGGAGTATCTATAATGGGTAAAGATTGAATTTTTGTGAGGTTAAGTTTGCAATCGCTCATTACATTTAAGATGGTTGCTAAACTTCCACGTTTATGATCTAATTCAAATCTAATTGATGCTTTGTTTATCTTATCAATACCATTGTTTGGTTTTTCTATTTGAAGTATCACAAAGCGTGTTTCGTTATTTTTTATCGTTTGAATTTCATCCTCAATAATTTCTAGTCCAAAAATATCAGCAGCTATTTTGGGAGCAATGGCTGCCACACCCTTTAGTTTTTTTTCAGAAATAGTTTTAGCGACAGCTGAGGTATCAACTCCTTCAACTAATTTGATGGAAGGGTATTTTTTGAAAAACTCCTTACATTGTAATAAAGCCATAGGATGAGAGCATACTTCTTTAATATCTTCGATGCTTTGATTCGGTAATGCCATCAAATGATGATGGATTGGGAGGTAATATTCTCCTGATATGTGCAAATTGTGTTTGTCGATTAGTGCATAGTTGGGTATAATAGAGCCAGCAATCGTGTTTTCGATGGCCATTACTGCTTCTTCGGACGAACTATTTAATAGTTTGTCAGCCAAGATATCAAAAGATAAACATTCGTTTAGTTGTATCTTTTCTCCGTAGTAGTTTTTTGCCACGATATGATGGTTACTCCCCTGTATTCCTTGTATGGCTATATTTTTCATATTATAGTAAAAAAAAAGCCTCGAAAACTTCGAGACTTTATGGTTATATTATTTTTATGTTTAACAATATGGTATAAAGTCTCGTCTTCTACTAAAAAAGTAAAAGTAAAAAAAGAAACCTTGCCATATATTTCGTAACATAATATTGTATCCTTTGTGTTATCGATGACAAATCTTGGAAATTATTTTTTAATAAACAAATTTTTATAATAAAAAACATTGTATTGTCTATCAGTGACCTATTGTAGACTATTAAAAGAAGAAAGTGTTCAAAAATTATTTTGTGTCGTATTAATTTATACTTTTGCTCTTCAAATATTACAATTACTACAGTTTTATAGTGCTCTATGCATTGTGTAATTGATTAAAGATACATCTAAACTCGTCACAAACTAACAACTACTAAAAAATGTATGATTATTCATCAAGCTTAGATTATAGCATCGCTAAAAATTTAAAGAGAGTAAAATTATGGTTTTTAATTCCCGCTTTAATTTTACTCTTATGCTGTTTTCTTTATTTCTTTTTTGTTGTTGATAGCCAAAGTTATATAAAAGGGTACGTTTCGATACAAAAAGAATTGTTCTTATATCTTAATAATAATTTATCGGTATACCCTATGTTACAATTTAATCTTACACAATTTGGAGATGTACTGATTTCTTTTTCATTATTGAGTGTTTTTATTGTCTATGCACCGAAACTATGGGAAGCGTTGTTGACATCAGCGATATTATCATTAGTGGTGTCTGCGACATTAAAAAAAATGTTTTCAGTACCTAGGCCAGCTGCGATGTTTGATAAAGAAAGTTTTAGAATTATAGGAGAAACTCTTTCGGGTAATACGTCATTACCTTCAGGGCATTCCATAGCTACCTTTATTGTAATAACGACACTTTCCTTTGCTTTTATGCCTTCTAAAAAAAGTAAAAAAGCCTTATGGTTGATTTTTATGTTTACCCTAGGACTTATTATTGCTTTTTCAAGAGTAGGTGTTGGGGCACATTATCCTTTTGATGTTATTATTGGAAGCCTGATAGGCTTTACAGTCGCTGTAATAGGTATTAGAATAAACGAAAAAATTAAGTGGTTACGTTGGATTAAAAATAGAAAGTACTACCCTGTATTTATAGTTTTGTTTTTGGTGGGGGCGTTGTTGTTGGTTACAAGGATATTAAATGCCAATTTATTGATTTTTTATTTTTCATTATCTGCTTTAACGGCCACATTTTATTTAATTATTAATTCTTATGTTAAAAAAAACTAGTTTAGTTTATTATGTGTTGATTATCAGTTTTGTTAATCTGGTTTTATATCAATATCCATTTTTCAAATATGTTATCAGTAATGTTGAGGTAGCCAGTGTAAATGGTGTCTTTTTTCTGGTAAGTCTTATTGTTTTGGCAATAGTTTTAAATGCTTTTGTTTTTTATATTGGTTTGTATTTACTTCGTTCTGTAGCAAAATTGATTCTTGCGCTTTTTTTTATCCTAAATGCACTTTGTGTTTATTTTATAAATAATTACGGAGTTTTGATAGATAAATCAATGATTGGTAATGTTTTGAATACCAATTATGATGAAGCCAGTAGCTTTTATTCTTTCGGATTGGTTTTGTACGTTTTATTATTAGGAGTCCTTCCTAGTTTTCTAATCTTTAAAATAGAGTACAAGCCAGTAAAATTGAAAAAGTTCTTTACACATATACCTTTGACATTGATATTTCTTTTAGCATTGGCCTATATTAATTCTTCTAATTGGTTATGGATTGATAAGAATTCAAAAATTATAGGAAGCTTAGTAATGCCCTGGTCTTATGTGGTGAATACCAACAGGTATTTTCTTCATAAAAGTCAGAAAAATGAAAAACAAATATTATTACCAAAAGCAACGATTAAGAATACTAAAAAGTCAGTAGCTGTACTTGTAATAGGAGAATCGGCAAGAAGTGGTAATTTTTCTTTATATGGCTATGAGAAAAATACAAATCCATTACTTTCCAAAATAGAAAATGTATATCATTTCAACGCAGAATCCTGTGCGACGTATACCACGGCAGGAGTGAAGTGTATATTAGAACATAAAAATACAGGGAAACTATTTGAAATCTTACCGAATTACTTGTTTAGAAATGATGTCGAAGTGATTTGGCGTACCACGAATTGGGGAGAACCAAAAGTAGCTATAAAAAACTATCAAAAAAGAGCAGATTTAGAAAGGTTGTGTGAAGGAGAAGGCTGTGCATATGACGAGGTCTTATTAAGTGGTTTAAAAGAGCAGATATTAGCCAGTAATAAAGATAAAATACTAGTAGTTTTACATACGAGTACGAGTCATGGGCCTTTGTATAACAAAAAGTATCCAGCACAATTTAATAAGTTTACTCCTGTATGTGAAAGTGTGGAATTGGCTAATTGTACGCAAGAAGAATTGATGAATGCATATGATAATACCATTGTTTATACGGACTATATATTAGCTTCTTTGATCGATCAATTAAAGGGCTTAGAAGGATATAAGTCTTCGATGATTTATATTTCTGATCATGGAGAATCTTTAGGAGAAAGTAATTTGTATATGCATGGAATCCCTAAAAGTATTGCGCCTAAAGAACAATTGGAAATTCCGTTTATCGTTTGGGTTTCTAATGACACTATTAAATTGAAGGAAAGTGATATGTTATCACAACATCACATTTTTCATAGTGTGTTGGATTTTCTAGCAATTGATAGTCCTATTTATGATAAGTATATGAGTATTTTTCTTGAAGACTAAATTTGTGACGTTGTGAAGTCCTAAAAAAGAGGCTGTCTTAGTTTTTGGATAGCCTCTTTTTTATTTGAGTAAGTACTGAATGACTATTTTGAAGAGTATGTTAGTCTCAATAAATTTAGATTATTTCTAGAGGAATTCTTGTTAGTGTATATCACAATGCAATTTCCATACGAATATTACAACGTTCATATGGCGTGTCTTCTGGGACTGGAATTTCTTTAAACCCTACGTTTTTATATAAATTTATCGCAGGTTCTAAAACAGTATTAGAATCTAAGTATAAATTGGTAGCTCCTAATTCTATTGTTTTACTTATTGCAGTATACATAAGCTTTTTTCCAATTCGTAGCCCTTGGTGTTTTTCCATAACAGCCATTTTTGAAAGTTCATACACTGAATTTCCTCGATTAATTAAGGCAACCGTACCTACAGCTTCATTATTTAATAGGGCAAACAAGACCAATCCACCTTTGTCAAGGATGTATTTTTTAGGGTTAGCTAAGACTTCTTTATCATAGTCTTCTACGTAGAAATACTTTTCTAACCATGCGATATTTAAATCGTAAAAAGATGTTGCATATTGCTTCTGAAATTCAATAATAGATAACTTATTCATAGGGTATGTTTCTTTGTATTAATAATAACAATTGAGAGGAAGGTAAGTTTGTAATGTTTAGAGGAAATTTTTATTAAAAATAATAATTAATTTTAATTTATACCAGTTGAAATTTAATAATAAGTGTTAATAAAAGCTGAACTATTTCATGCTTTTTTCTATTAGTTTGGTTCTTAATGATTTTTGTTGATAATATACATATCAGCACTTAGAAAGGAAGTATTGATCTGAACTTTTTTAAGATATTACTTCTCAGTCAATAGAGTTGCTTGGGCGATGCTTCAAGTATTGCAAAGATATTTCTATTGAAATTACATAAGGAGGAGTTACTATTAATATTGAACTGATTAATTTTGATGAGATACCTATATTTTGGATAGATACACTCGTTGCGACTGTTTTACAAAAAGATAAGAAATAAGAACTCCATAGAATCAAATTTGACAATTAATTAAAAGTTAATATATGTATCTTTTTAAACTTGATTTTGTTAGATTCGCAGCGTAAAAATGAAAAATTGCTCATTTTCTAGCTTACATTTTTACTTTTCCCTAGTTTAAAAATAATTTTTTACCAAGAACATCATGTGACTGATGTTAGCGAAGCTATGTTTAGTTGAAAAAATACTCAATTCGGGTAATGTTTTTTTACAGTATCGGAAGGCTATCCAAGCAGGAGATATCAAATCTATTGAAATCATTACAAATCCACCTGCTAAATATGAAGCACAAGGAAATGGAGGTTTAATAAACATCATTTTAAAGAAGGCAAAAGAAAATAGTTGGAATAACGCTATTACCAGTTCCTATAAACAAATACTACTTCCAGTATTTTCTGTTGGAAATAATTTTAAGTATAGAAAAAATAAGGTAAATATTCTAGCTATCGCTAATGCCAGATTTGGAGATGAGCGCTACAAACAGGAAGCTGAAGTTTTTTACAGGTAAAATACTTGGTTAACAAATACATCTCAAGATAGAGATATTGAAGATTTTTCAGGACGTTTTATCCTTGACTATCAATTAACGGATAACTCAACTATTGGTTTTCAGGTAGCGGGAAGTTCAAGTCAGCCATTTTGGAAAGATATTGCAAATACGAATATTTTAGACAAATCAAATCAAATCAAATCGATTCGATAATTAAAGCAAACGGAACCCGAGATAGTAGATCAAATAATTTTTCTGTGAATACACATTACTTTTCAAAGCTAGATACGTTGGGAAGAAGTATTTCGGTAGATTTGGATTATTTCAAATTTAAAGAAGATGATGAAAGAAAGATTCTTGCCAATACATTTGATATAAATGATGATTTTATCGGAATAAATTATTCAGGATTAAACAGTGTAAACCGTGAAGTAGTCAACTATAGTGGGAACATTGATATAGCACATCCTTTCAAAGTGTTTAGCCTCTCTTATGGGGCAAAAATAAGTTATATTGATAGTAAATATAATATTAGAAATATAAATGAGTTAGCATCAATAGACGAGCAAGATCGGTTTAGATATTTGGAAAGAAATCAGGCTGTTTATGTAAATGGATTCAAAAAATTCAATGATAAATGGTCGTTAAAATTAGGATTACGTCTTGAAAATACAGATACAAAAGGAACATCGAAGTCATTAAATATTAGTACTGGTGTAGGTTATTTAAAATTGTTTCCAACGTTTTACCTTTCGTATACTGAAAATGATAACCACTCATTCTCATTCGACTATGGAAGACGTATCAATAGACCGTATTTTGCACAGTTAAACCCAGCAGAGTTTTTCATCAATCAAAATGTATCCAGTAAAGGAAATCCATTTTTACAACCTTCATTTAATGACAATTTTGAGTTTACACATTTATATAAAGGAAAGTTATCCACTACATTATTTTTTGGAGTGGAAACTGATGGGATTGGAACTATTGCTGTAGCTGACAACAAGACTTTTACAGAGGTTATTAGTCCGTTTAATTACTATACCTTATATAGATACGGACTTTCGGAATCGTATAGATTTAAACCTACATCATGGTGGAATAGTCAAAATCTACTATACCTAGTAAATTATGATTCAAGAATTACAAATAATGCAATTATAGCGTCCGAAGTAATAAATTTTAGTTACTATTTATCTTCGAACAATACTATTTTATTGGATCAAGATAAAACGAAAAGTATTCAGGTGAATTATTGGTATTCGGCACCGTTTACGAGAAATCAAACTGAAAACGAGTCAAATCAGGCGTTAAATATTGGGTTTAGAATGTCCTTGCTAGAAAAGCAGTTACAAGTAGGAATTAACGCTCTAGATGTTTTTAATACGAGTCCAAGAAAGCGAATAAGTACCGTAAATGGTATTAGGTCCACGCATCTTGGGTACGGACTTTTTAGTGGAAGAGGATTCAGGTTTTCAGTAAGCTACAATTTTGGGAATACTAAAATTAATGTTAGACAACGAAAATCAGGAAATGATGAAGAGAAGAGAAGAGCAAACTAGATGAAAAACAGGAATTACTATTAAAAAAAATATCATGATAAAAAAAGTTAATTTAATAATACTGTTAAAACCAATTCAATTAATTTTAATATTAATGGTAGGGATTATGTATTCACAATCAAATAATACCAAATACCAAGATTATTTAAGTTATATAGATAATTGGAAGTAAAAACAGAAGAACAAGGCGATAAATTATATGTTGCTTTTGAATATAATCAATATAAAGAGAATAAAATACGTTCAACACATGCTTTAAAGCTTTCTGAGTTACAAAGTGAAAATTCTTTTGGAGGGAAAACATATAAATTACAGAGAACAGCTGGAACAATCACTTTTTTACCTAATAATAAATTCACCTTTGAAGAAAACAAGAATTTTCAAAGCAATCTGGAAACACTACTTTCCAGTGAAGTTCCTTCTGGGTTATTATTAATAATGGCTTTAGGAAACACAACTTTTGAAGACGTGCAAGCTATCAAAGCACATAAAAATAACCTAAATATAAAAGATTTGATAGCAATTTCTTCTCTCGGAATCAAAGCAGATTATATTAAATCTATTAAAACGCTTGGTTACGAAGATATTAAAATATCTAATATTATTGCTTTTAAGTCTCTGGGAATCAAAGCTGATTATATTAGTTCTATCAAATCTGTTGGTTACAAGGAGATTATTGTGTCTGATATCATTACTTTTAAATCTATGGGTATTGATGCTGAGTGGATTAAGAAAATAAATAAGGAAAACAATACAAAATTAAGTACTTCAGAATTGATCACGCTAAAATTAAAATAGGTAAATTTTAAAAGTTCGGCGTTAACTTCTTCTGGTTGTTTATCACTTTTTTATTACTCAAAATCCTAATGTTTATCGTAAAATCAAGATATGAAAAAAAAGGAAGGTTATTAAATAGTCATCTTTCTTAAAAATTTACTCGGTTAGTAGTGACTTTTAATGTGAATTTTTTGAACGATTTGAAGGTGGAAATAATTACTTATATAACTTTCTAAAAACTGTCTGTAAGATCGAATTCACATCTATAGAATTGCCCGAAAGGGTAAAAAGGGCTAGGGGAAGATTTGTCAATTCAAAACAAGAAACTATTCACGATTATGTATCTCAAGTCAAAAGTTGAGGTACATAATCGCTACTCTATATTATTATTGAAAAAATAAAATTCTCTGGTCTAGAACCTTAATGTATATCAGCCTAATGTAAGAAGAGGTTTTACTAAAAGTAGAATTTTTTCATACTATTATTTTTTTATTAGTTTGGTTCTTAGTGTTTTTTGCCCGTCATATACTTCTAATATATACATACCAGTACTTAAAAAAGAAATATTAATCTGATCTTTTTTTAAGAAGGTACTTTTGATAAGACCTCCAGTCATGTCAAAAATTGTATACGTTGCATTGTCCGTATTGGGCTTTAGGTTTATTGTTATAAACTCTGATGCAGGATTTGGTATGGTTTTTAATGAAGGAGTGGAAATGTTCAGTGTGTAATCTTCAACTTCTCCAAAAAAATCAGTATCACATGGTGTTGGTTTTTCAGAATATTTTGTGATAATTCGCATCCTTGTATTCCCAGATTTGGCATTTGAAGGAACAGTGATGGTTTTTACAGGTAATGGTATGTTAGGTGAATTGTTATTAATAAAACCTAATTCATATGTTTCATCATCAGAAAAATCCATATCTTGATTCCAATCAATAAAAGCAGTAGTATAAACTTTATGATCTCCTCCTGTATTTACTGATACTGCTAAGTTATAGGATAAATTAGGGGAAACAATAGTGTTTAACCTCGTAAAATCTTCATAACCTTTCTTTTTTTTACTAGGGTTGTTTATAGTTCCAAATTCTACTGAAGTAATTTCTGTAGTATCTGTTGTTTTTCCTGATGCTTCGCAGTATATAGGAGTATCTAATGTGGTAAAATTGATTGTAGTACTAAAGTCGGAGTTTGTTGAAGAACATATTGAACGTACTTGTACTTCGTATGTAGTTGAGGCAGTTAAATTATTTAAAATAGTAGACGAATACGTTTCAGTATTAGTGATCCATTTATTTGAACCTATTGGACGATAACGGATGTCATAGGAAGCACCAAGAGAGGAATTCCATTGAATTTTAGCGTTGGTATCGTTTAAGGAAGAAACGGAAACTTTATTGGGTGTTGTAGCGTTACAACTCGAAGTAATACCCGTGACAATTAGGGAGTAGTTTTGACTTCCTCCCATTAAAGAGCCTTTATGTGAAATTATAATTGTATAGCTACCTGATGCATTAGGAATGTCTATTCTTTCAAATGGATCCACTTTATTGTCTTTTTTGGTAGAGGTGGTTGGACCTGTTAGTCTATAAGGGTAAAATGTTGTTTCTGAATCAAGAACCCTAATGTCTAAATCATTAACAAGAGTTGGTGTTGAAGAATTTAAGCTTGTATTTATGTCACCAGGTATATCAGTCCAAGAAATTGAAGCTAATAAAGGAGATTTTCCATCAGAAAAAACCTTAATTGTGTCCGTTTGACCTGTCGTTAAAGTTAGCTCTTCAATTTTAGTTTTTTTGCCTTTTTGGGTGATGGTTTCAGCGGCTTTCTTAGCGTTTAATAAACCCCATCCAAAAACAGCATCAGGGCCTTGAGGACCTGCGTCATCAGCGGTATGTAAGGCTAACCCTTTTAAAGTAGCTGCTTTCATAAAGATATCATGATGTAGGCTTTTATAATGCTGTTGTAGTAATAATAAAGATCCTGTAACGTTAGGAGCTGCCATAGATGTACCGCCAATAGTATAATAGTCATCATTTATATTGCCATCAGAAAGATGTTGCGATGCTTCTTCGTCCCAACTCGGAAAATGAAAACTAGAATAAATATTCGCACCGTTTCCAGTAATATCAGGTTTAATACGCATGTCATCTGTTGGCCCTTGGCTACTGCTTTCATCGATAGATACTGAAATTAGGTTTCCATTACTGTCAACATTGGCATCATAAGCATTTGCAACTACTAGGTTGTTTTTGGCAGTACTTTGTCCGGTTAGCTTGTCCCAGCCTCCTTTTTGATTTATAGGAAAGGGATTTGCTTCATTGTCTAAACCATCATTCCCTGCTGATTTCACCATTAAATAGTGTGGGGCATTAAACATAATTTCGTCCCATTTTTGAGCATGATAATTATAACTGCCAAAATATTCTGGGTTTAGTAATAATTCATTATCGGCGCCTCTTGTAGCAACCCCGTAAGAATGATTTGAAAGTAACATGCCATTTTCAGAAGCCAATGAAGCTTCTGATAGGTCATTATTCCAATCGTATCCGATAACAGTTGATTGGGGAGCCATCCCTTTCGCCTTAGGATCAAAGCCTGAAGCCATGATTGTTCCAGTAACGTGTTCAGCATGATAGTCAAGTTTATTGGTAGTATCTCCAACAGAAAAACGGTTGTTACCTCCGTTTCCATCATATTCTTGATGATTTACATTGGCTATACCAGCATCCCAAACATGAGCGATCATGTTTTGTCCCATTAGATTTAAGCCTAAGGATCCTCCTTTGTTTAAATGATTTGTTCGAGTTGATTTAGCAGCTCTTATATTGTAGGTAGTATAGTAAATAGGGGTGCCGTCTATTACTTTTTGAAGTTCTATTGTTCTGTTATCTTTGGTTCTAAATTTGATCTTCCAGTTTTTTTGTTTTGCAATTTGAATGGCTATCTGTTTATCTTTTGCTGTTTGACTTTTAAATGAACTATACATTTTATGAAGTTCGGTCAAATTACTGTTACTTCTAATCTGTTTAATTTGATTTTTGTTTTGTCCTTGGGTTTGGTGGAGAAATCCTAAAAAAGTAAAAACTAATACGAGGTGACTTGTGTATTTTTTTTTCATGCAGGTGTTAAAGTGCTTTATGATGTTTAATAAAAATGTGTTTTAAAGCCTTTAGTTGATCAATTTGGTGCAAATATATATTGTGGTAGCTTGGTTAAACTATAGCTTGGCTTTTTTAACGTTAGATTAACGATAGCTCAAAGTGTGATATCAAATATTATGGGTGGATTAAAATGTAAAGAGAATTAGGTTGGTAAGTGAGTAAAAATAAAAAATCGCCTAAATTAATATTTAAACGATTTTTTTAAGCGGTCTGGACGGGACTCGAACCCGCGACCCCATGCGTGACAGGCATGTATTCTAACCAGCTGAACTACCAGACCGTTGCTTAAAGCAGTTGCAAATAAATAATGTTATTTACAGATAATAAATTTAGAAATTTAAGAACTTCTTAGCGGTCTGGACGGGACTCGAACCCGCGACCCCATGCGTGACAGGCATGTATTCTAACCAGCTGAACTACCAGACCGTTGCGCTAAGCGGTTGCAAATATATAACTATTTTTTAATTTAAAAAGCAACTTCCTATAAAATTTTTTGTCTTTTTATTAGATAGGAAGTCAACACATCATTATAGCCTTCATGGATGTTGATAGGTATATAATCTATCTTGTATTGTAAGCATTTGTTTTTTAGTTTTTTAAAAAAGGTTTGAGTGAGCTCAGTGTATTTTTCTTGGACATTTTCAGCATATAAATTTATTTCTTCGCCAGTTTCAACATCAATAAATTTTTTTGGAGCATTATCAAAATTAAAAGAAAATTCTAGGTCTTTATCATACGTATGAAATAAAATTACTTCATGTTTTTGATGTTTTAGATGCCTAAGTGCATCAAATAAGGATTCTTCGTTACTGGTTGTTTGAAACATGTCTGTAAAAAGAAAGATCAAAGAGCGTCTATGTATTTTTTCAGCTATTTCGTGTAAGTACTGATATGTATGCGTGTTTTTATTAGAACTAGAGTGAATAATCTGCTCGAGTTGATGTAAAATCATTTTTCTATGCCGTTCGCTTCCTTTTTCTGGAGCGTAATATTCATAAGAGTCTGAATAAATACTTAAGCCTACTGCGTCACGTTGTCGTTTCAATATCTCCATTAAACAAGCAGCAGCAACAGCAGAAAATCCTACTTTATTTAATTTATCTAAGGAAGGTGTTTTGACTATAGGGTAATGCATGGATGCAGAATTGTCGAGAATAATATGACATCGTAAATTAGTTTCTTCTTCGTATTTTTTTGTGTAAAGTTTTTCTGTTTTTGCAAAAAGCTTCCAGTCAATATGTTTGGTGCTTTCTCCTTTATTATACAGTTTATGTTCTGAGAATTCTACTGAAAATCCGTGAAACGGACTTTTATGCAGCCCTGTAATAAATCCCTCTACTACTTGTTTTGCCAAAAATTCAAGGTTTTTGATATCAGATGCTAATGAGTTATTTAAATCAATCATAGACTTCGAAAATAAAAAAAGGTTTGGCAATTGCCAAACCTAATATTCTATGAAAATGAAATGATTACTAGTTTAATGTGCTATAAATTGAGCTCTTTCAAGATTATCTACGACCATTAATAGTTTTTTAAGTAGTGTTGGTTGATAATCCTTTGAATGTTTTAAAAAATCTTGGACAATTAAATAAGCTTCTTTTGAAGAATATCTTCCTACAGAATTAGCTAACCATCTTTTTGGGAAGAAAATATCTCCTGTTAATTGGATTTCTTCCAAAAGATCAAGACATAGTTTCAGGTGTTTGATACTACTTTTTTGACGCAAAGGATGGTGTATATTGCTCAAAGCTGCTTCAACCCATGACTCTTTTTCCCTGTTTTTTGGATCTTTTAGAGAAAGCATAAATTCATCCCTTATTTTTTCATCCTTTGACAAGGATGGTAATAGCCATACAAACCGTTCTTTTTTGTCTTTATTAGTGATAGATTCTTGTTGTTGCTGTAATATTTCTTTAGTTTTAGGATGCTCATATAAAGCTAATCTCATGGCTAATGAAGATAAGTCCGTATTGTTTAATTGTAAATTGTCAATTTTTAACAAACCTTTCCATAATTTATATAAATTCTCTTTACCTGAATTTGAGTAGGCTATTGAACTGTATAAGTGGTAAATAGTTCTTTTGATATTTTTAGGAAGTTTTTTCTTTAATAGGTTAAAAAGAATATTTTCAGTAATTGGCTGTATTTTATGTTGTTGCTCATGATGCAAAAATTTCCAATAAATAGAGGTTATTCTGCCATATAAATAATTAGTAATTAACTCATTTTTTTCAACGGCAATTCCAGATAAGAATATTTTGTAGGCTGTTAAAGGAGCAACTTCACCGTACAACATATTTTCATAAAGGTTAATAAAGGTATATCCTCTTGCTACATCGTCTTTAATTGAGCTGATGTGGCTGTGAGGTGTTACAGGAAATATACCATACCCTAAACCGTTATAATTATAAATGATTTCATGAGGTTTTGGAAGTCCGATAGCTTCTTCAACATTAATTGACTTCTTATTGAGATCAATGTCAAGTGTTTTTATTTCTTTATCATAAAGTAGCCCAATAGAAAATTGTTGTGCCCAAACTTTATTACTACCATTTTCGGCTTCTTGTTGAATGGTAAACTTTTCAATTTTTCCATCTTTATAACTAATAGAATCCGAAATAATAGGTCTTCCAGGAGAGTTGACCCATACGTCACTCCATTCTTGAATGTTTTTTGTCGATTTTTTGTCGAATATGTGTACAAGATCATTCCAATCAGCATTGTCGTTAGCATAGGTTTTTACATATTCTTGAATCCCTTTTTGGAAAGCTTCTTTTCCAAGAAGGAGTTCTAACTGTCTCATCATAATTGGCGCTTTATTATATATGATTCTACCATATAATGTACCTGCGTTTTTTAGGTTTTCCAGATGCTGTCTGATTGGATTAGTGCCTTTTGTTCGGTCTTCTGAATAAGCACTGGGATAATGTGACATCATAAAATTAAGACGATGATTAATTTCAGGGAAAACGGGATTCATGATTTTGTCAGCCATAAAGTTGGCGAAAACCTCTTTCATCCAAACATCATTAAACCAACGCATCGTTACCAAATTACCAAACCACATATGTGAGGTTTCATGCGCTATTAGTTTTGCTCTACCTAATTTGGTTGATTGGGTAGCATTTTGGTCTAAAAACAATTTACTTTCTCGATACTGTATGGCACCAGTATGTTCCATACCTCCATATTGAAAAGGAGGAAGGGTAGCGAAATCCATTTTTTGAAAAGGAAATGAATAGTTAGTGTATTTTTCTAGAAATGTTAGTGAGCTTTGGTGTATGTCAAATATAGGAGATAAACTCTCTTTTATTTTATCAGGATTTGTTTCACGATATAAAAGGCGCATCGGAAAAGAAGGCATTGTTTTGATTTGCTCTTGAAATTTTCCTGCGACAAAAGAAAATAAGTAAGTACTCATTTTGTCTGTTTTGTTAAAACGATGTTCAATAAATGCATCTTTTTCTATTTTTTCCTTTAGAGGAGCACCACAAAGTACTTTCCAGTCTTTAGGAGCTGTAATATTTAATAGATAGTTCGCTTTAATATCGGGTTGATCAAAACAAGGGAATAGGGTGCTAGCTCTATCTGGAACAAGTAATGTGTATAGGTATTCTTTATTCCTGTTTAACGATAATTCACCAGCGATAAAGTCAATTTCAAGGGTGTTTTTTCCTTTTTGTAAATATTCATGATCAATAATTATATGCTCTTTTTCATGTTTTAACGGGATAGAAATTCTATTAACTATGATTTTTTTTAAATTTTCTGAGTTTTCATTAAAGTCGAGTATTAAGTCGTCTTCAATTTGATTTATAGTTAATTGTAAGTTAAGTTTTGATGGAATAGTAGCTGTTAGCGTTTCGGGTATTTTAAAATCTAAGTGATATTCAACGTTGTCGAATTGTTTTTTTCTTAACTCAGCGAGCGGTAAAGAAACTCCGTTAGTTATAGGTATTTGTTTTTTTTTGTTGGTGTTACAAGATATAAGTAACAACAAACAGCATATAAGGCTAAATTTGTTCATGATGGCTTTGACAAGGATTAGTTGTTTGTGTAAAATATTTTATCATCAAATTAAGACTAAAAAGAACAATATACTTGTGTCATTTTAAACTAATTTAATAGTTGCCTAATGAGCCCTAAAGAAACCATACAGGAGAAAAGAAAGAATATGGTTGTTTTTTACAGTTCAAAAGGTATGATTTGCTAAAAATAAAAAAAGGTTTGACAACTGCCAAACCTTATTAAAAGTGATATTTTTGTGCGGTAATTCTTATAATTGCGCGTCTATTTTACTTGTATAAGCGTTTTTAGGAGCTGCTCCTACTTGTTTGTCAACTACTTCACCATTTTTGAATATCAAAACAGTAGGGATGTTTCTTACACCATACTTGGCAGCAAACTCTTGGTTGGCATCTACGTCAACCTTTCCAACAACTGCTTTCCCTTCGTATTCACTACTAATTTCGTCTACTATCGGGCCAACCATTCTACAAGGACCACACCAAGCTGCCCAAAAATCAACTAATACAGGTTTATCTGATTTTAATACTACTTCTTCGAATGAAGCATCTGTAATTTCTAATGCCATTTTATTATTATTATTTTATTGAGGTTAATCTCGTAAATTAAATCCACACAAAGTTAAACAAATATTTTGCCAATACAATTTAATAAAAAAATGTTTTATAAATGGCATGATTTCAAGGTAAAAACGATAATAATTGGTGACAAAATGACATTTTTTTGTTTTTTTAGTATGACTAGCCTAAGAAGCTCATATAAATGAAACGACTCTTTAAATTGACGTATATAGATGTTTATGTTTTAAATCTTATTCAAAATATTTATAAAGTAATACCAAATAAGTGATCAAAAAACACTTATTGTATCATTAGAAATCGTAAACGAGGCTACTGTATAAAGTTCTTTTTTATATGGTTTAAGTTGTAATTAGTTGCTTATTAATTTGTTATGTATATATTTGTTGCGTGGGACGGGGTAAAAGAATAATAAGTTTCTTCTTTATGGTGATCATTTTAATGATGCACCTTTTTGTGCTCACTCATTCACTGCGTTTTCATGATGATCATAGTTTCGAGCAATCAAATTTTTTAAAGATTGAGAAAGAAAATACTTCAAGTCATTGTGAAATATGTGATGAATACACAATAACAACCTTAGTAAACATATCTGCTTTTTATTACTCATTGTTTGCTTCACCCACATATGTCGCTAAGGTACTTCAGAGTAAAAAGTTTTTTTCGTCGATTTTCTTATTTAAAAAATCAGCGAGGTCACCTCCTTTGTAAAAAACAAACAAAACAAATTTATTTAACAAAAAGTATTTCAATAATAAAGGACAGTTTTTCTTTTGTCTATTATTTGTTGAAATCAAATTACTTACTGTAAAACGGTTGTGTATTTCACAACTATACTTATTAAAATGATATATAAATATGTTAGAAGCGAAGAAACTTTCGATGCGTTTTCAGGATAAGTTGGCGTTAGAAAATGTGAGCTTTTCGGTATCTCCAGGGGAAATTTTTTGTCTGTTAGGACAAAATGGAGCAGGAAAGACAACTACAATTAATATTTTTTTAGGATTGTTACAACCTACTTCTGGGGAGGCACTTATTAATGGAGATTCTATAATTAAAAATCCGTCTATTCGAAAGACAATAGCATATATTCCAGAAATAGTAAGCCTGTATGAAAATTTATCAGGACAAGAAAACTTAGACTTCTTCAGTCGACTTGCAGGTTATACATATACAAAAGATGAGCTTTGTCGTTTTTTGTTTCAAGCGAATTTAGAGAGTGAAGCACATCAAAAAAAATTAAATACTTATTCGAAAGGGATGAGGCAAAAGGTAGCCATCGCTATTGCTTTAGCCAAAGATGCGTCATTTATTTTAATGGATGAACCAACATCAGGTTTGGATCCAAAAGCATCTATAGAATTCGCATTGACATGTAGGGAGCTTTCAAAGAAAGGTACAGGTATTTTTATGGCTACTCATGATATTTTTAATGCTGTTAATATAGGCTCAAGAGTTGGTATCATGAAAGAAGGAACTATAGTACATACAACACAAACGAACCAACTTAGTGCACAAGAACTTCAGGATATGTATATAAAAACAATTTAACAAACAATTAAACAACCATGAACAAACTAAATAAGATAAACTTATTAATTGCTTTTTTTTGCATTGGTTATATAAGCTTTGCACAAACGTTAATAAGTGGGAAAGTAATAACGGATAATAACATACCAATATTAGGGGCAAGTATTGTTATTTCAGATAATACACAACAACCTAATGGAGTTACTTCAAATGATGACGGTAGTTTTTCTATAAGAGTAATGAATGAAGGGGTAAAAACTATTGAAATTAGCTATGTAGGTTATAATAGTTATGAGAAAACTATAAATATTAAAGCTAATGATACGATTGATTTAGGAGAAATAACCCTTATTGAGTCGGTCATAAAATTACAATCAGTAGAAGTTATAGGGAGAAAAAGGAAAGATTATAATAGTGATTATTCATTTTCAGCAACCAAAATAGCTATAAAAAATAAAGAATTACCACAAGCTATTACAACGGTTACTAAAGAGTTGTTGTCAGATCGACAGGCTTTTCAGTTGACGGATGCCGTAAAGACCGTGAGTAATGTAACGGTCACAGGCTTATACAATCATTACAATATTCGTGGTATTACTCAAGCGGATGATGGGCAAATGGTAAATGGGATGCGAACTCGTCAATATTATTTTCTTCAACCGATTACATCACATATCGAACGTGTAGAAGTTATTAAAGGACCAAGTTCTGTAACTTTTTCGAGTGCAGATCCAGGAGGAACTGTAAATATGGTAACAAAAAAACCATTGGCAGAAAATCGTAATGAAATTTCTATGTCTACAGGAAGCTTTGGAACGTTGAGAGCTACAGCAGATTTTACAGGTTCATTAAATGAATCTGAAAGCTTGCTTTATCGTTTAAATACGGCATTTCAAGAAGCTAAATCGTTTAGAGATTTGGTGAAAAATAATGCTTTTTTAATAACTCCTTCCTTTAGTTTTATACCTAATGAAACAACAGCACTAAATGTAGAGATGATCTATAGTAATGGTGTAGGGAATTTAGACAGAGGACAACCCATTTTTGGTAAAATTAATGGAGAGTTTGATGTAAAAAGCACTCCTATTTCTCTTAATGTAGGGGCAGCTAATGATTATTTTAAATCAAAAGAATTGATAACTATGGCCAATTTTACCAAAAAATTCACAGACAATTCAGGGTTTAATGTTTCCTATATGAAACAAACATGGACCGAAGATCTGGCAGAGCATCGAACCGAAAATAAAGCGGCTGTTGATATTGACGGGAATGCAATTCCAACCCTAGCAGCGATGCGTTATGTAGAACGTGAACAGTTTTGGGATGTTGATAATTTTAGTACCTTTTTCAATTTTGATTTTAAAGGCAAAAAAACGACGAATAAACTACTGATTGGTTATGATGGTAGTCGTTGGGAGCGATCAATTGGTGGCGGACAAAATACAGCAAGGCGTTATTTGAAGCTTGACGGTTCTGTTGCTAATTTTGATCCTACCAAAGCAAGCGAATTTCAGACAATTGAAATGAATGGTCTTGTTATGCCAAAACCGAATGTTCCTCATTTTAATTTAGAGAATCCATCTAATAGTATAAAAATTACGAAAGACTACACTATTTCTGAATTTGAAATTCCAGCGAACTTATCTACTTCAAGTGGAATTTATATTCAAAATCAATTTAAACTTGGCAAACTTTCAGCATTGGTAAATTTCAGGTATGAATGGTTTACAGATATTTTTGATTACAAAGGGGAGGAGCAGGAGTTTAAAAATGAAGCTTTTATTCCAAGAATAGGATTGTCTTATGAATTAAATAATCAGATGAACGTGTATGCAACTTATTTAGAAGGATACCAACCGCAGTCAAATACAGTTTCTCTATCACCAGCGACAGAAGGATTCTTTTGGTCAGCCTCACCAGCACAGTTTGATCCTTTAGAGAGTAGTCTGTATGAAGTTGGGTTTAAAGGAGAGCTGTTAAAAGGTAAAGCTGTAATAAATTTTGCTATGTTTGATATTACTCAAAAAAATATCTTAATAGGAGATGATATTTATGATTTAGAAAATTTAAAAACTAGAGGGAAACAACGAAGTAGAGGTTTTGAAACAGATTTTTCAGGTTTTTTGACACCTAATTTTCAGGTAGTGGCTTCTTATGCGTATACAGATGCGAAAATATTAGAAGATCAAGAAGTGTCTTTAATAGGTGAACGAGTAGGAGGAGCAGCAAAACATAGCGCGAACCTATGGGGGAGGTATGATTTTAAAAGCAATACACTTAAAGGTTTAGGTCTAGGTTTAGGGGTGCAGTATAGCGGTGATAAATACTCTTGGTACAGTAATCGTTTACTATTGCCTTCATATACTGTATTTGATGCAGCCATATATTATAAACCTATAAAAACAGGTATTCAACTAACGTTGAAAATGAATAATTTATTAGATAATACCTATTGGTTAGGAGCACTTAATTCATTTCGTTTAGCACCTGGAGCACCAAGAAACGTGTTATTGAATGCAACGTATAAGTTTTAGTTTATATGAATACCCAAATTATTAATATAATTGGCCTTCAGTTTTTTAAAAAAACCTTTACTACTAAAGGTTTTTTTATACTGTGGGTCATATTTGTAAGTGTTCAAGTTTACGTTACCATAACGGGTTGGAATGGTTATCATAAACAACACCATATTAGAAAAGATCATAAAGAAAAAGCAAGGAAAAGTTGGGAGAATAATCCAGATAAGCACCCTCATAGAATGGCTCATTTTGGGACTTTTGCATTTCGTTTACAACACCCATTGAGTGTTTTTGATTCAGGTATTGAAAGTTATACGGGGAATGTGATGTTTTTAGAGGCGCATAAACAGCATACAGCCAATTTCTCAGAAGCAAGTTTGTCGACAGGGATTGTTCGTTTTGGGAAATTAAATTCAGCAATATTACTGCAATTAATTTTACCGTTAATATTGTTTTTTTTAGGATTTTCATCAATTGCAGGAGAGCAAGAAAATGGAACACTCAAAATAATGTATGCACAAGGTGTTACTGTAAAGGAATTATTGTTAGGGAAGTTTTTAGGATTGTTTTACATAGCAATATTATTCTTTTTACCAGCTTTATGCTCCTTATGGAGTATATCGTTTATGGAAAGTATTGCTATTGATAGTGAAACCATAATGAGGAGTTTACTTTTGTCGGTTGCCTATGTGGTGTATTATGTGATTTTATGTTTTATTACTGTTATACTATCTGCAAAAAGTAGCAGTTCTAAAAAAGCTTTACTTACGTTGTTAGTTATATGGGTAATATTCTTTGTTGTTTTTCCAAAAACAGTTCAGGTTATTGGTAGTTACGTGTATCCAAGTCCTACAAAGGCAGAATTTAAAGCAATGATAGAACAAGAAGTCTCTAAAAAAGGAAATAGTCATGACCCTAATGACCCTCATTTTATTAGTTTACGAGATTCAATTATGAATGTTTATAACGTAAAAGATGTAAAAGAACTACCATTTAATTATAGTGGTTTCCTTATGAGAAAGGGAGAAGAACAGACTGCAGCTATTTTTAACAAACACCAACAAGACTTGATTACCACCTTTAAAAAACAAAATAAAATGACCAATTTATTAGCGTTAATAAATCCGTTTTTGGCCATTAAAAATATATCAATGAGTTTATCTGGAACGGATTTTAATACCTATACAAGTTTTTTGTTGCAAGCAGAAGATTACCGTTATAAACAATCTCAATATTTGAATAATTTACAGATGAAATACATCAGTAATACAGCTAAAGGAAGTGAAGGGAAAGTTCATGTTGTTAAAAAGAAATTTTGGAAAGATTTTTCTGACTTTCATTATAAATATGATTCATTGCCTAAGGTTTTGTTAAATAGTAGTTTATCCATAATTTCATTTGGTTTATGGGTATTATTCATAGGGAGTGTTTTAGTAAAGTTTTCTAACAGTTTTAAAATTAAGTAGTTATGTTTTGGTTGTTAATTAAGCAATTTTTTCGGTCGAAAGTAGTGTTTTTAACGCTTAGTATATTATTGTTTCTAGGAGGTGTAAGTATAATGACAGGAAAACAATTTTTAGATCAGAAAAATAATGCAATAGCTAAGACGAAAGAACAATATCAAAAGCATATTGATAATCAAGTTCAGCTTCATAAAGATGATTTAGGGTTGTTAATGTATTATTTAAAGTTTTCATTAATAAATCCAGTTGAGCCAATAGCGAGTATTTCAATTGGACTTAGTGATGTAAATTCCAATGTTCAAACAGTAAAGATACTAAACCTTGAAGGGCAAAAATACGACACCGATTTAGTAAACCCAATGCGGTTACAAGTAGGCAATTTAGATTTTAGCTTTTTAATTATCTATCTTTTTCCATTGATTATAATTTCTTTAACGTTTAATGTCTTATCAGAAGAAGTAGAAAAAGGAACATGGAAAATAATTAGGACTCAAGGGAGGCAGCCTTATCAATTTTTGATTATGAAATATGCTGTAAGAGTGGTGTTTATTTTCTTAATACTAGCAATACTGTTTTTAATGGCAAAAGTAGTATTAGCTATACCATTAAATAAAGAGTTTATATATTTTATTTTAATAAGTTATTTGTATGTGTTATTCTGGTTTCTTCTATGTTTTTTAATAACTATTTTTAAAAAAACATCAAAAGTAAATGCAACTACTTTATTAGTTAGTTGGCTTTTGATAGTTGTGTTCATACCCATGCTGATTAATGATTATGTCGTTAATAGGTATCCAATTGAGGAAGCCTATAGTTTGACAGTAAACCAAAGAGATAAGTATCATCAAAAGTGGGATACAGATAAAAAAGAAACATTACAAAAATTTTATAGACACTATCCTCAATTCACAAAGTTTGGATTTAAAGAAAATGGATTTTCTTGGTTATGGTATTACGCTATGCAACAAATGGGGGACGATGAATCGAAAGAAGAAAAAGAAGCTATGCAAGTTAAGATTAGAAAAAGAAAAGAGTTAAGTGAAGGACTTGCAAAATTTGTGCCTCCATTGCAAGTACAATTAACAATGAATAGTTTGGCAAAAACCAGTTTAAATCATCATATAAAGTTTTTAGAGGAAACAACTAAATTTCATGAAAATATTCGCTTGTATTTTTACCCTAAGATTTTTGATAATATTTCATCAAGTACTATAAATTGGACTGATTTTAAGCCTGAAAAAATAAAAAATACAATGAAAATTAATGTTTTAAGCTACCTAATGCCAATAGCTTTAAGCTGTACAATACTTTTATTCGTGATTTTTTTCTTTTTCAGAATAAAGCCTATTATTTGATTAATAATATGATTATTAGTTTATTGTGTTTGTTTTTTTAAGTCGTTTAATATTTTATTAGTATAATTTTTTTAATATTTGAAATAATCTTTACTTTTGTCCGTGTAAATCAAAGAGGAGAAATTTGTTCTGATTGCGACCTCATTAAAAAATGCTAAAGCAGTAGCTACTTACTCCTTTTTGCAGCGATCAAATACAACTTCGAATCTTTACGTATAAAAAGAGATTATGTCATATTTTTTTACCTCAGAAAGTGTTTCAGAAGGACATCCAGATAAGGTAGCTGATCAGATTTCAGACGCTTTAATAGATAATTTTTTAGCTTTTGATGCTGATTCAAAAGTAGCCTGTGAAACACTCGTTACTACTGGGCAAGTAGTATTAGCAGGAGAAGTTAAATCAAATACCTACTTAGATGTTCAAAAGATAGCCAGAGACGTTATTAATAAGATAGGATATACCAAAGGAGAGTATATGTTTGATGGTAATTCATGCGGGGTGTTTTCTGCCATTCATGAACAATCAGATGATATTAACCGAGGAGTAGACCGTGTAAGTAGAGAAGAGCAAGGAGCTGGTGATCAGGGTATGATGTTTGGGTATGCCACTAAGGAAACGGAAAATTACATGCCATTGGCCTTAGATTTATCGCATTTAATTCTTAAAGAGTTAGCGATTTTGAGAAGAGAAAATGATCAAATTACATATCTAAGACCTGATGCTAAAAGTCAGGTAACCATAGAATATTCTGACGATCATATTCCGCAACGTATTGAGGCAATTGTAGTTTCAACACAACATGACGAATTTGGGAATGACGAGGAAATGCTGGCAAAAATACGTAAGGATATTGTTGAAATATTGATTCCAAGAGTAAAAGCGAAATTACATCCTGAAACGCAAGCTTTATTTAATGATGATATAAAATATCATATAAATCCTACAGGTAAGTTCGTAATTGGAGGTCCTCATGGAGATACGGGGCTGACAGGAAGAAAAATTATTGTTGACACTTACGGAGGTAAAGGAGCTCATGGGGGAGGTGCTTTTTCAGGAAAAGACCCAAGTAAAGTTGATAGGTCTGCAGCGTATGCTACACGCCATATTGCAAAAAATTTAGTAGCAGCAGGGGTTGCAGATGAGGTATTGGTACAAGTATCTTATGCTATAGGTGTAGTTGAGCCAATGGGTATTTTTGTAGATACTTATGGAACTTCAAAGGTGGCTGTGTCAGATGGACAAATAGCAGAGGAAGTAGCGAAGATTTTTGATATGCGTCCGCATGCAATAGAAGATCGCTTAAAGCTTCGTACTCCTATTTATAGTGAAACTGCAGCTTATGGTCATATGGGGCGAAAAAATGAGGTGGTAACAAAGACGTTTACCCAACCCAATGGAGATAATAAAACTCTAGAGGTAGAGCTATTTACTTGGGAAAAATTAGATTATGTTGCTAAAGTAAAAGATGCTTTTGATTTATAAGCTTTTTTATGTATAAAATATGTAAGGAAAGGTTTTGAGTAACAATAACCTTTCCTTTTTTTATGGGCTATTCTATAAAAAGTTAAGTGATGCCATAGGGTTCAGAATTATACTTTTTGTATGATACATGGTCCCTCAAGTTTGTTGTAAATTCTCATTTCTTTACTAAATAACGAATATCCACCTTTGCCATTATCTGTTACATTATAGATATATCTTGTAAAAATATGGTCTAACATTTTTGATCCCATTAAGGCTAGTTGGGGTAGGTAGGGTAATGGAGCAATATCAATAATACTTTTATTTTTGAAGGAACCATCTTCAATAGTACTAAGGCAATCTTCACCTTCAAGTATTAGTTTTGTGCCATCAGGTAATTTAAAGGTCAAATTGGGAAGTTCAGTATTTGCGTTTATTGCATTCATCATTAGATGGTAAGTGTCAGTCATTGCTCTTGCATCTCCTTTTAATTGAGAAGAGCCTGTGTCTAAGCAAAAATAACTTTGTTCACCTCCATGCTCACTGTCAAAATTTATTTCATCGTTTCCAACAAACATGCTATCAAGTTTTGTAGTCCAGATATAACCAAGACCTTCTATCGGGTGTTTTGAATATGTTAATATTGTTTCAGATTCAATATCAACAATTTGTTTCAAATATCGGTCTGTCATAGTACCGATAAAAATACTGCTATTTATGGGGTTGGTAGGGTCGTAAAAAAAGGATATCTCTGCATTAGAAGGAGCTAATAAACCTTGATTTATTAATTGTTCTACAAAATGAAAATAAAAGCCTTCTTGTTTGTCAAAACCGGTAGGAACTCCAAAGCTGCCATCCCAATTTGATTCTTTGAATTGATTTGATTTATAATGTGTTACTAGGTTTAATGGGTTGATTATTAGGTCTTCTACTTTTCCCGCAATTTCAAAAATATCTTTTGCAGTGTTCATTTCCATATTTCCCCAATGCCCAAAATCAAAAGAAGCAGGATTTTTATCAACCCATTCAAATGTTTTATTTTCAAAAATAGGTATCGGAAATCTTGTTCTAAAACTACCACTACTATAATGTTTACAAGCTGTTGTATTGCATTGGTTAGAAGTTAACCAAGAAAATTGCGAGCCTGTATCAAAATTTATTTTCATAGTAGTACCCGGAGTTCCTAATACAGCATTGTTTACATACCAAGGACTAGCACCATTGTTTTGATAAGCGCCTCTTGATAATGGTAAAGAAATTTCTAATGATTGAATTTGTGCATTGTTGCTATATGGCATAAAGTTATGTTTTTTATAAATTATAAGATAGCTGTAAAGGTTTCTTGACTAATTTTTGTAGTAGCTTGTTTGTTATCAATATTGGACAAGCTTTTTGAAGTAAAACAAGAAAGCGTCATTTGATGGCCTTCTTGTAAGTCAATGAATCCTGTTAGAGATATCGTTTTTACCTGTTCATTACCGTCAATATATGCTCCAGAAAAAGAGATGCTTCTTAACGAGTAGCCATCGTCTATGACAGGAATTCTTTTATCACAAAAACCAGTGATTGGAATATCTCCAACGCCTTTAATACTTAAAGTCGCTGAAACTTCTTTTTCAAAAGAAACGATCACATTGGTTAATAATGTGTATATGGATTTTGGGTTAATATTTATGTAGTTTGGGAGTTCTGCAATGGAAGTTTTTATTTTAGGTATACTGTATTTGTAATCTTCTTTTAGAGAGATTGCTTTTTTTCTTGGAATTGTAGTTGCTTCGTCTTTATGCTTAGTGAATAATAAAGATTCTGTATAGATTCCTGATTCATAAATATCGGCATCGATTAATTCTGACGAGGCTGTGGTTCCGTGTAACAACTTTAAGTGCATTTCTTTTTTGTTATCATCAATGAAAAAAATACCGTTCATTGCAGATACCCAATGTCTTTGGTTGTTTTTGGTAGGAAAGTCAGGGTTAATTGATTCCCAATGAATAGAAAAGCTTACAGGTATATTATTTGTACTCACATTGTTAAAATCAGGGTTTGTAAAACCAATTACAGGATAATTTCCTTTGATGTTTTTTATAGAAATATATCTTCCTGAAAAGTAGCCAGAGCTATAAACTTTTGAAATAACCAAAACAGCACCGGATGAATTAACCCATGACCCTTCAATTATGTTACTTTTTAAAGTTTTAATGTTTTCAATTGAATTAACTTCCATATTTATTGTTTTATGTTATATGTAAACTTTTTGACTTTTGTAATGAACTAGTACTTTAATACTATACAAACAATTAATGTTTGAGAACGTTTTATTAAGGTGAAGAGATGAGTATTTGTATGAAAATTTGTTTTTATGATATTTTTGTGTTTTCAGTTTAATGGATGTTTTTTTAACTCGTGTTCAACCTAATAGTTTGGTTCTTTTGTGTAGAAGCAGTCAATATTTTAGAGGGAATAATTCGTTGCTTCAAATTTATTTGGTAGATAGTAAGTTCGCAATAAGCATAATCCCTATTTAATGACACTGGGTTTTGCCTAGGTCTTCTCAGGGAAAACCAGTATGAATACTAATGGTTTTTACTAATAAAAATCTAAAGGGAAACTACGGAGGTGTAAGTTTTGAGGTGTTGTAAATAAAGGCTTTTATGTGTTGATTGTTTTGCGGTTTTTCTTTGTGGAAAATTTTAAGAATAGTTAGATAATAACTGTTTGTAAAAAACGTTACGGCAACTAAAAAATCATATTAAAAGTTAATTAGTTGAAATTTTATCATCAAAAGAGTATAAAACATGATACTATTTTTTAAGTTAGTGCTTGCTAAATTTTAATTTTTACTATTGATGAAGATAATTAAACCTGTAAGGGGAGCATCTCCTAAAATACCTGATAGCTGTTATATTGCTGAAAACGCAACTGTTGTTGGTGAAGTTGAGATGGGAGAAGAATGTAGTGTATGGTTTAATGCAGTTATTAGAGGAGATGTACACTATATAAAAATAGGAAACAAAGTTAATATTCAAGATGGTGCTGTTATTCATGCTACCTATCAAAAATCACCGACTACTATAGGAAATAATGTTTCAATTGGACATAATGCTATTGTACATGGTTGTAGGGTGTATGATAATGTGCTGATAGGAATGGGAAGTATCATTATGGACGATTGTACAATAGGATCCAATTCAATTATAGCAGCAGGAGCAGTAGTCACTAAAAATACGCATGTAGAAAGTGGTAGTGTGTATGCAGGAATTCCAGCAAGAAAGGTTAAAGAGATATCGGAAGATTTAACCAAGGGAGAAATTGATAGGATTGCCAATAATTATGTGAAATATGCAGGTTGGTTTAAAGAATAAAAAAATAGGCTGATGAGATCAGCCTATTTTTGAAAAATTCAATCTTAATGAGTTAGCTAATTAGAAATCAAACTAACTCAGAACTACAATTACACAACCATTCTCTAATTATCTTTTTTTTCGTTTTTGTGTTGCATTTTTCTTTTTCCTCTTTTTCTTACTTTACATGCTTTTCTCGCTCCTAATTTCTCAAAACGTTCGTATTGTTCCTCATTTAAAATACGTTTCATGTCTGCTTTGAAGGCGATTTGATCATCTAATTTGGCGATTTTCATATTATAACGTTCATGGATAGAAAGCTTCGTGTTTTCTTTTTTACTAGCTTTTTTAGCTTCCTTGATTTCTTTTCTTTTAGCTATTTTTTCAGCTAACAACGGTCTTATACTGTTTTCTTGTGAAGGAGACAAATCTAATCGTAAGGTCATCTTTTTAACAGCAATCTCAGTTTGTTGTTCGACTGTCATTTTGTGATCATCGTTTTCATGATCTTGTGCACTAATATGAAAAGTGAATAAGAAGGCGAACATACATAAATATACTATTTTCTTCATTTTGATTCCATTTTTAGGTTACAGTTCTTTGACGGTTAGAAAACGAAAAGGTTTAAAAAGAGAGAAATGTTTTTTGAGTTTTTGATCAATTTCGATAAGGTGTAAAGTAGGTAGTTGATGTTTTATGAAGTCAGATATTTTTGTGAAATTTATTCGTTCTTTCTTGCTTTATGAGATTTTTTTTATAAATTGGAAGAGTTACTTAGTAAAAAAAATGAAATGAATACGAATACAGTTAGGATCTATGAAATATTGAAAGATAATTGGGGAGAAAAAAAAGCAACAATTATTTTGGATTATTTAGAAAGTGAAACTACATTAAAAGTAGAAAAAGAAGTTAAAAACAAGATGTCGCTACTTGCGACTAAGGAGGATATTTATAAATTAGAACTAACAATTTCTGATAAATATGCTAATATTATAAAATGGCTTTTTGTTTTTTGGATAGGTACTATTGGCACGATGGTTACCATAATAAAGGTACTATAAGTAAGTGTTTTTTCTAATGAAATAGCTTTTTTTATTGAAAAAAACTGGATCCTAGTATTTTTTTAAGTAAGGTTTTTTTATGATAATTTGATAGATAAATATAAGCTTTTTATGAAAGGAGCCTAATTAAACCCTATATACATCTTTTTCTGTGCGACGATTTCTTGTTGATTAATAAAATCTTACAGTAATTAAAAGAAAAAAAAGAAATAAAATTTGGAAATTAAGATTTTAATTTATGATATTTGCAGCTGTAAAAGTTCAAACACTTATTAACAATGTTATCAAGAAAGGTGGAGGGATTAGACCCTGAGAAGCCTTAGCAACCCTTTGCGACACATATGTGAAGAAGGTGCTAAATTCTACCTAAAATTTTTAGGATAGATAACCCAAGAGAAATTTCTGTATACTAACGAAATTTCTTAAAAAATTTCTTAATAACATTTTTCTAGTAAGCAACATTCAACAAGGATGTGTTTCAACTTTTGGTTTAATTTATTTAATTAACTCAAAAAATAAGAAAAATGAGTACAACAAAATTCGCAACCAATGCCTTACATGCAGGGCACAATGTAACAGAAACCGCAGGAACAAGAGCCGTTCCAATTTATCAAACAACTTCTTATGTGTTTGATAACTCAGATCATGCAGCTAATCTATTTTCTTTGAAAGAATTAGGGTTTATCTATTCAAGATTAAACAATCCTACCAATCAAATTTTACAAGATCGATTGGCGGCGATTGAAGGTGGTATAGGTGCGGTAGTTTTTGCATCAGGAACAGCCGCTATTTCAACGGGCTTGTTAACCTTACTAAAAGCAGGAGATCATATAGTAGCGTCAAGTAGTTTATACGGAGGTACCTACAACTTGTTAAACGTTACCTTGCCAAGGCTAGGGATTACCACAACTTTTGTAGATGCTTCAGATCCTGATAATTTTGAAAAAGCGGTACAAGAAAATACTAGAGCTTTTTTTGTAGAATCATTAGGAAACCCAAAGTTAGATGTTTTAGATTTACAGGCGATAGCGAAACATGCACAAAACACAAAAGTTCCGTTTATAGTTGATAATACCGTGGCAACTCCAGCACTATTAAACCCCATAGAACACGGCGCAAATATTGTTATCCATTCTTTAACTAAATACATTGGAGGACAAGGAAATTCCTTAGGTGGCGCTATTATTGACGCAGGAACATTTGATTGGTCGAGTGGAAAGTTTCCAGAATTTACAGAACCTTCAGCAGGATACCATGGATTGGTATATCACGAAGCTTTGGGGGCAGCATCTTATACTTTTAAGCTTATACTGGAAGGCTTACGAGACTTTGGAGGAGCTTTGAGCCCAACGAATGCATTTCAAATTATTCAAGGTTTAGAGACCTTAGATATTCGTATACAAAAACATAGTGAAAATGCTTTGAAATTAGCACATTGGTTAGAAGCGCAGCCCGAAGTAACATGGGTTAACTACCCTGGATTAGAAAGTAGTAAGTACAAAGCATTAGCTGATAAATATTTACCTAAAGGACAAAGCGGTATCGTTACTTTTGGTGTAAAAGGAGGGTATGAAGCTGCAAAAACCATCGCAGATCAGACCGAATTATTCTCATTATTGGCAAATATTGGAGATACAAAATCTTTAATTATACACCCTGCAAGTACAACACATCAGCAACTGAATGATGAAGATCAAGAAAGTACGGGAGTAACAAAAGATTTAATACGGTTGTCGGTAGGTTTAGAAAATATAGACGATTTGATCGCAGATTTAAAGCAAGCTTTCCATAAGATACCTAAGGGAGTACTTGCATAACAAACAACACAAGCATTGCATATAATCATGAGTTTACATAAAGATTTACAACATATTACAATTTCAAATTACATTACAGTAAGCGGTACTGAATTTACGAACCTACTGTTGAGTTATCAACTGTTTGGTAAGGAGCTCGGTACCGCTCCTATTATTCTGATAAACCATGCTTTAACAGGAAATAGTGATGTAGCTGGAGATGATGGGTGGTGGAGTGATTTAATAGGGGATAATAAAGTAATTGACACCAATGAATATACAATTCTTTGTTTCAATATTCCCGGAAATGGATATGATAATTTTTTAATTGATGATTATAAGAGTTTTGTAGCTAGAGATATTGCAAGAATTTTTCTTATTGGTTTAAATGAGTTGGGTATTGAAAAACTCTTTGCACTTATTGGTGGTTCCTTAGGAGGAGGAATTGCATGGGAAATGGTTGTACTAGCACCTAAAATAACCGAGAATTTAATCCCTGTAGCAACAGATTGGAAGTCTACAGATTGGTTAATAGCTAATTGTCAAATTCAAGAACAGTTTTTGACAAATTCAAGCAATCCAGTACACGATGCGCGTATGCACGCTATGTTATGTTACCGTACACCCGAATCTTTTAAAAAGCGATTTCAACGTTCAAAAAATGAAGAATTACAGATTTTTAATGTAGAAAGTTGGTTGTTGCACCATGGAAAGAAACTGCAAGAAAGATATCAATTGGCTTCTTACAAACTAACCAACCAACTACTGAAAACAATTGATGTAACCAAAGGAAGAGAAGGGATAAACGTATTAGAAACAATTGAAGCGGATATTCATATAGTTGGAGTTGACTCTGATCTGTTTTTTACTGCAGAAGAAAATAGAGAAACGCAAAAAGAACTCGCAGCAGTACATCCAAACGTTACGTATAATGAAATTAACTCTGTACACGGGCATGATGCCTTTTTAATAGAATACGAACAGTTAAAAAAGATTATTGAACCTATATTCAATAAAAACTCTAAGAATAAAAAAATGAAGGTTTTAAAATTTGGAGGCAAGTCATTGTCGAATGAAGGAATAGAGCAAGTTATTTCGATTATAGAACAAAAAATAACAGCTGGTGAAAAGATAGCAGTAATTGTATCTGCCAGAGGAAATGCGACAGATGAATTAGAAAAAATCTTAGAAAAGGCAGCTAGAAATGATGTATATAATGAGCAGTTAAAAGCTTTTAAAGAAGCACAGGCACAGCTAACTCCCTCTTTAGATTTTAGTCAAGAATTTGACCGTTTAGAAAAGTTGTTTGAAGGGGTTAGTCTGTTAGGTGACTATAGTAAAAAGATTAAAGACGAGGTGCTTGCACAAGGAGAATTATTATCTATAAAAACCGTAGCAGCATTATTACAACAAAAAGGAATCAAAGCAAAGGCTACCGATGCCAGAAAGTTAATTGTTACCGATGAGAACTTTGGGAATGCTCAACCAATTATAGAGGTTTCAAAAGAAAATGTACATAAATATTTTGAAGAGAGTGGTCATGATGAGGTGAACATCGTTACAGGTTTTATAGGGGCTACTGCAAAAGCAGAAACGACTACATTAGGAAGAAATGGAAGTAATTATACAGCTTCGTTATTAGCAAATTACCTTGATGCAGAAGAATTACAAAATTATACCCATGTAGATGGTATTTTTACTGCAAACCCAGATTTGGTTTCTGATGCTAAAAAAATAGAAGAATTATCATTTTCGGAAGCAAATGAGCTGGCTAATTTTGGAGCAAATATTTTGCATGCAAAAACAATTGTTCCACTTTTAGAGAAAAATATTAACCTTCGTATTTTGAATACTTTTAATCCTGAGGATAAAGGAACATTGATTACCTCACGATCAACTTCAAAAGGGATAAAATCCTTGTCAGTATTAGATAAGGTAGCTTTAATAAATTTTGAAGGTAGAGGGTTGTTAGGAAAAGTAGGTGTCGATGCACGTATTTTTAGGGCTTTAAGCAACAATGGAGTAAGTGTTAGTATTATCTCCCAAGGATCTTCAGAAAGAGGTATTGGTCTTGTGGTTGACGGTCATAAAGCGGAGGAAGCAGTAAAGGCCTTAGAAAAGGAGTTTGAAAATGATTTTTATACCAAAGATGTAAATAAAATATCGATTATTGAAGATGTATCCGTCATCTCGATTATTGGTCAAGATTTAAGTGAGTTTCATCATCCATTTAACTCATTGATAAAGAATCAAATTGTTCCCTTGTTATTTAATAATACCATAACAGGTAAAAATGTCAGTTTGGTGGTAAAGAACGAACAGTTACATAAAGCATTGAATGTAATTCATGGTCAGGTTTTTGGTGTGGCAAAGAAAATTAATATCGCATTATTTGGAAAAGGTTTGGTAGGAGGAACCCTCATCGAACAAATTTTAAGTAGCGCCCAAAGTGTATTAGAAAGAAGAAAAATAGCCTTAAATATATTTGCAATAGCCAATTCTAAACAGGTATTATTGAAAAAAGAAGGGGTTACTGAAAACTGGGAAAAAAACTTACTAGCGACTTCAGAAAATCAAAATACAATATCCGATATTATTGCGTTTGCTAAGAAAAATCATTTAGAAAACTTGATTGCTGTAGATAACACAGCGAGTAAAGAATTTGTGAATAACTATATTCCGTTAGTAGAGGCTGGTTTTGATTTAGTTTCATCGAATAAAATTGCGAATACAGTATCGTATGATTTTTACAAAGAGTTGCGTAGAACTCTGGAAGAAAATAAAAAAAGTTATCTGTATGAAACAAATGTAGGGGCAGGGTTACCGTTGATAGATACCATTAAATTATTACATGACTCAGGAGAAAATATTACCCGAATTAGAGGTGTGTTTTCTGGGTCATTGAGTTATATTTTTAACCATTTTTCATTACAAGACGTTCCTTTTTCACAAGTATTAGAGGAGGCGATTAATAAAGGATTTACAGAACCTGATCCGAGAGAAGATTTATGTGGAAATGACGTTGCTCGAAAATTATTGATTTTAGCTCGAGAGTTGGATTTAGAGAATGAGTTTGAAGATATTTTTATAGAAAATCTTATTCCAGCTCCTTTAAGAGAAATTTCTTCTGAAGCATTTTTGAATAGCTTAGAAAAACTTAATCAAGGTTTTGAAGAAGTGAAACAAAAGCAACAATCGAATCATGTTTTACGTTATATTGGCGATTTGTATGGAGATCTTCAAAAAACAAAAGGAACACTGGATGTAAAGTTGGTTTCTGTACCTGAGAATTCTCCGTTAGGAAGTCTAAAAGGATCCGATGCTATATTTGAGATTTATACAGAGTCTTATGGAGAGCAACCGATTGTAATACAAGGAGCAGGAGCAGGAGCTAGCGTAACAGCAAGAGGGGTTTTAGGAGATATATTACGATTGGCAAAGAATAACAATTAATAAAACAGATATAAAAACGAACAAGCATAGATGAGCAAAAATTTTGAAACCCAAGCGATACGTACGCAAACAGAACGTTCACAGTTCTCAGAACATTCGACACCAATATATGCAACCTCAAGTTTTGTTTTTGACGATGCGGAAGATATGAGAGCTTCTTTTGCAGAGGAAAAAGAAAAAAACTTATACAGTAGGTTTTCGAATCCGAATACAACAGAATTTGTAGATAAAATAGTTGCTATGGAAAAAGCAGAAGCTGGATATGCTTTTGCTACAGGAATGGCTGCGGTGTTTTCAACTTTTGGAGCCTTATTAAATGCAGGAGATCATATCGTGTCTTCACGTTCTGTGTTTGGTTCTACACATACGTTGTTTACCAAGTATTTTCCAAAATGGAATATTGAAACGAGTTATTTTAAGGTAAATGAAGCGGATACAATCGAATCTTTAATTAAACCAAATACTAAGATTTTATATGCAGAGACACCTACAAATCCAGCAGTTGATATTTTAGATTTGGAATTGTTAGGGGAGATTGCTAAAAAATACAATCTTTTATTGATTATAGATAATTGTTTTGCAACTCCTTATTTGCAAAATCCGATTGATTTTGGGGCACATTTGGTCGTACATTCAGCTACCAAGTTAATTGACGGTCAAGGGAGAGTTCTTGGAGGTGTAACGGTAGGAAGGGCCGATTTAATTAGAGAAATTTATTTATTTGCAAGAAATACAGGGCCTGCAATGTCTCCATTCAATGCGTGGGTGTTGTCAAAAAGTTTAGAGACTTTGTCGTTACGTGTCGAAAAACATTGCGAAAATGCGGTAAAAGTAGCGCAGTTTTTAGAAACAGACCCTCAAGTAAGTTTGGTAAAGTATCCTTTTTTAAAATCACATCCACAATATGAAGTTGCCAAAAAACAAATGCGTTTAGGAGGTAATATTGTGGCGTTTGAAGTTGCTGGAGGTATAGAAGCAGGAAGAAATTTTTTAAATAAGATAAAGATGTGCTCGCTTTCGGCCAATTTGGGAGATTCTCGAACGATTGTGACACATCCTGCATCAACAACCCATAGTAAATTAAGTGAGGAAGATAGACTGGAAGTAGGAATTACAGACGGTTTGGTGAGGTGTTCTGTAGGACTCGAAAATGTTGAAGACATAATAAATGATTTAAAACAAGCACTAATTCCTGGTGTGAATTAGAATAGCAGTAGAAAAAATGAAAAAAAGTGTTTTATCATGGCCATTTCAATGACAGTAATGTAGTTTGTTTAGGAAACTATTTATGTGTTAGAACTTTGTTATGACAGGTTAAAATACAATAAAATAAAGTGTATTTTTGTAATATGCTTTCTAAGAAAACTAAATATGGAATTAAAGCCCTTACGTTTATTGCTAGGCAAGAAAATGGGGTGAAAGTACAAATAGCGACAATTTCCCAAGCGGAAAATATTTCGCATAAGTTTTTGGAAAGCATATTACTTACTTTAAGAAAATCAGGCGTCTTAGGTGCCAAAAAAGGAAAAGGAGGAGGATATTATTTACTAAAAGAACCCCGTGATATAAAAATGACAGATGTTATCCGTACCCTTGAAGGTCCCATTGCCATGGTGCCATGTGTGAGTTTGAACTTTTATGAAAAATGTGATGATTGCCCCGATGAAGAGGCATGTTCTGTTCACAAGTTAATGATCCAAGTAAGGGATAGCACCCTACAAGTCTTAAGAAATACAACACTTTCTGACCTCGTTTAAAAAACGTTACGATATGTTACGGAAATATTATTTTTCAAGTTTTTTATT
This sequence comes from uncultured Tenacibaculum sp., assembly GCA_947496185.1. GTDB lineage: Bacteria > Bacteroidota > Bacteroidia > Flavobacteriales > Flavobacteriaceae > Polaribacter. The sequence continues at coordinate 204,587 of CANMCD010000003.1, read as the reverse complement.
TGATATTTAAAAAGAGTATTTATATTTGCACAATATAAAACCTACTAATCCGATAGGGTAAAGGTATTTTGAAATGATTGCAGAACAAATTTTAGAAAGAAAAACAGATTATAAAGAAGATAAGCATTCAGAAAAACCTCTGAGAAGTATAATAAAGTCAATCAGTTGGAGAGTGGTAGGTACTATAGATACGATACTGATATCTTGGATGATTACAGGACAAGTAAAGACGGCATTTTCTATAGGAGGAATTGAATTGATAACTAAGATGCTATTGTACTTCTTTCATGAAAGAGTTTGGAACAGTATAAAATGGGGAAAAAAATGAGTATAAAAACAATGAATTTAGCAAACGTAAACGAAGAGCTGAAAAACAAAAAGCCTCATGAGATTGTGGAATGGGCTTTAGGGATAGCCAAAAAGCCAGTAATTACTACAAACTTTAGACCCTATGAAGGTGCTATTTTACATTTAGTAGCTTCTTTGCAACAAATACCTGTGGTTTGGTGTGATACAGGATACAATACGCCTCAAACATACAAACATGCTGAGGCATTGATTGAAAAATTAGGATTGAATATTCACTTATATGTACCAAAACAAACGGTAGCACATAGAAATATTACTTTAGGACTACCAACAGTAGATGATCCTAAACATACATTGTTTACAGAACAAGTTAAACTTGAGCCTTTTACAAGAGCAATGAAAGAACACCAACCAGATGTATGGTTTACCAATTTACGTAAAGGACAAACAGCTTTTAGGGATAGCATTGATGTTGTATCTAAAAGTAAAGACGGAATTCTAAAAGTAAGCCCGTTTTATAACTGGTCGGATGAAGATTTGGATACGTATTTAAATGAGCATAATTTACCAAATGAATTTAAATACTTCGATCCAACTAAAGTAGAAAGTAATAGGGAATGTGGTTTACATATTTAAAAAACATGATTATGAATACGAATATTATTAGTGTAGGAGCCTTAGAGAGTGAAGCCATATATATAATGAGAGAAGTAGTAGCACAATTCGAAAAACCTGTGTTGCTTTTTTCAGGAGGTAAAGATAGTATTACATTGGTAAGACTTGCACAAAAAGCATTTTATCCTGCTAAGATTCCTTTTCCATTATTACATGTTGATACGGGACACAATTTCCCTGAAACTATCGAGTTTAGAGATCGATTGGTAAAGGAACTGGGTGTCGAGTTGATTGTAAGAAATGTACAAGACAATATTGATGCAGGAAAAGTAAAAGAAGAGACAGGAAAGTATGCTAGTAGAAATATGTTGCAAACCGAAACTTTACTAGATGCTATTGAAGAGTTCGGCTTTGACGCATGTATCGGTGGAGCAAGAAGAGATGAAGAAAAAGCTAGGGCTAAAGAGCGTATTTTTTCAGTAAGAGATGATTTTGGACAATGGGATGAAAAAAATCAACGCCCAGAATTGTTTGACATGTTAAATGGTCGTATTGATTTAGGACAAAATGTACGTGTGTTCCCAATTTCAAATTGGACAGAATTAGATGTTTGGTCATACATTCAAGCGGAGAACATAGAAATTCCATCGATTTATTTTGCTCATAAAAGAGACACATTCATAAGAGATGGATTAATATGGTCAGTAAATGATGAAGTCGTATATAGAGAAGAAGATGAAAAGGTAGAAGAAAGAATGGTACGATTTAGAACCGTAGGGGATATGAGTTGTACCGCCGCAGTATTGTCTGAAGCAACCGATATTGATACCATTGTTGATGAAATTAGAGTGTCGACAATTTCTGAAAGAGGAGCAAGAATAGACGATAAAAGATCCGAAGCAGCCATGGAAAAACGTAAACAACAAGGCTACTTTTAAAAAACAAAAACAACAGAAACTAACAAGCTATTCAAGTTTTATACTAAAATAGAAAAAACAAGATACTAAAATGAACGTACTGAAAATAGCAACAGCAGGAAGTGTAGATGATGGTAAGAGTACATTGATAGGTCGAATTTTATACGATACAAAATCATTAACCGAAGACAAACTACAAGCAATCGAAGAAAAAAGTAAGCAAAGAGGATTTGACTACTTAGATTTTTCTTTAGCAACAGATGGGTTAGTGGCTGAAAGAGAACAAGGAATAACTATTGATGTAGCACATATATATTTTTCAACTCCCAAAACTAGCTTTATCATTGCGGATACACCGGGGCATGTTGAATACACTAGAAATATGGTTACTGGAGCATCAAACTCACAAGCATCGATTGTATTGGTAGACGCAAGAAATGGAGTTGTAGAACAAACGTATCGTCATTTCTTCATCAATAACTTATTAAGAGTTAAAGATGTAGTGATCGCAGTTAATAAAATGGATTTGGTTGATTATTCAGAAGAAAAGTTTAATCAAATCAAAGGAGAAATCGAGTATTTAGCAGAAAAAAGCGAATACAAAGGACAAAACATAACATTTATTCCAATTTCTGCATTGAAAGGAGATAATGTAGTGGAAAAGTCGGATAGAATTGATTGGTATGATGGCGTAAGTTTATTAGATCATTTAGAAAGCTTATCACCAGAAGATGTACAAGAGGAATCACAAGCTCGTTTTCCAGTACAGACAGTCATTAGACCTAAAACAGATGAATATCATGATTTTAGAGGTTATGCAGGGAAGTTATACGGAGGAAACTTATCGGTTGGAGATGAGGTAACAGTACTTCCTTCAGCAACACAATCTAAAATCAAAGAAATACACTTTTTTGACAAAACCTTTCAAGAGGCTAAAAGAGGAAGTGCTGTAAATATCACCTTAGAAGATGATGTAAATATCAGTCGAGGAGATATGTTAGTAAAAAAAGGTGAAGAACCTAAAGTAGTTAAACAATTGGATGCTACCATTTGTTGGATGGATAAAACACCGTTACAGGTGTCACAGAAATATTATATAAAGCATGGTATAAACGATGCACAGGTGAAAGTTACCAACTTAGCTTCGTTAATTCATACTGATTTTTCTGGAAAAGAAGAAAGTCCTTCGCAATTATCATTAAACGAAATTGGAGAGGTTTCTCTTAGAGTAAGTAAACCTTTATTCGTAGATCGTTACGATGAAAATAAAGCGAACGGATCTTTTATACTAGTAGATGCTAAAACGAATACTACGGCAGGAGTAGGGTTTATAAAATAACATAAATAACAGGTTACCTATGGCAATTATTATTACAGATGAGTGCATCAATTGCGGAGCGTGTGAGCCAGAGTGTCCCAATACAGCAATCTATGAAGGAGCGGTAGATTGGACCTATAGTGAGGGAACCGCTCTTGAAGGAGAAGTAACGTTTCCGAACGGGAGAGCAGTAGATGCCAATGAAGAACAAGAGCCTATATCAGACGAATATTATTTTATAGTAGCTGATAAGTGTACAGAATGTAAAGGATTTCATGAAGAACCACAATGTGCAGCAGTTTGCCCTGTAGATTGTTGTGTGCCAGATGAAGACCAAGTAGAAACAGAAGAGGAGCTTTTAGCCAAGCAGGAGTTTTTACACTAGTAGTATTAACGCTTTTAAGCAATCAACAACAAAGTCATGCAAAGTTTTAGAACAGAAATAGAAAACCCAATTGTAGAAAAAGATATTCTAGAGTTAGAACGTAAAATACGTCTATTTAAAGAAGGAAAAGTAGATGAAGAACGATTTAGAAGTTTACGTTTGGCTAGAGGGGTATACGGACAACGTCAGTTAGGCGTACAAATGATTCGTATCAAGTTGCCTTATGGTAAAGTAACGAGTGAACAATTACATAGAATATCAGAGGTTTCTGATGAATATTCACGTGGAAGATTGCATATCACTACACGTCAAGATATCCAAATTCACCATGTAAGTTTAGATAGAACCCCTGAACTTTGGGCACAATTAGAAAAAGACGATATTACGTTACGTGAGGCTTGTGGTAATGCAGTTCGTAATGTAACAGCATCAGAAACAGCAGGGATTGATCCCAACGAACCTTTTGATGTAACACCATATGCACATGCTACTTTCGAATTCTTCTTACGAAATCCAATTTGTCAGGAAATGGGGAGAAAGTTCAAGATGTCTTTCTCATCTTCTGAAGATGATACTGCTATTAGTTTTATTCACGATTTAGGATTTATAGCAAAAACTAAAACAGTAGAGGGTAAAGAAGTTAGAGGTTTTAAAGTCTTATTAGCTGGTGGGTTAGGTGCACAACCACGTCCTGCTGATGTAATGTATGAATTCTTAGAAGAAGATGTATTAATACCAACGATAGAAGGAGTGCTTCGTGTGTTTGATAGATACGGAGAACGTTCTAAGAGAGCGAAGGCAAGATTAAAGTTTTTATTAAAAGATGTAAAACTTGACGGTTTTTTAGCTTTAGTTGAGGAAGAAAGAAAAGCGTTAGCATACCAAACGTATGCGATAGATACTTCAAAATTTGAAGGAGAAATTACCTTCGAAACGAATGAAGTACCTGAAGTAACTATTGAAGATACAGCACATTTTGAGAAGTGGAAGCAGTCTAACGTAAGTAAACAAAAACAAGAAGGACTGTATGCGATAGGAATTAAGGTTAAAATAGGTGATTTTTATACAAAAGAAGCGAGGTTGTTAGCAGATTTAATTAAAAAATATGCAGCAAATGAATTACGTTTTACCTTGCGTCAAAACATTTTAATTCGTCATGTAAGAGCAGCATTTTTACCATTCTTTTATACGGAACTAAAAAAGTTAGGTTTTGTAGACTTAGGGTATAATAGTATGGCAGATATCACTGCTTGTCCCGGGACGGATACTTGTAACTTAGGTATTGCAAGTAGTACTGGAATTACTAAAGAATTGGAAAATGTAATCCAAAAAGAATACCCTCAGTATTTAAACAATAAAGAGATCGCTATAAAAATTAGCGGTTGTATGAATGCTTGTGGGCAGCACAGTATGGCTCATATTGGATTCCAAGGGATGTCTGTAAAAGTGGGTAATTTAATGGCACCTGCTTTACAAATATTAGTTGGAGGAGGAATTTTAGGAGATGGAGCAGGAAGGTTTTCGGATAAATTGGTAAAAGTACCAAGTAAAAGAGGACCAGAAGCATTGAGAATTTTACTAAATGATTTCGAAGCCAATAAGAAAGATAATAATCATGATTTCTTAGGGTATTATGATGAAAAAGGTAAGAAATATTTTTATGATATTTTGAAGCATTTATCAGATACAACCAATTTAACAGATGATGATTTTATCGACTGGGGGCATGATAAGAACTATGTGAAAGCTGTAGGGGTAGGAGAATGTGCAGGAGTTGTTATCGATTTGATTGCTACTTTATTATTTGAAAGTGAAGAGAAATTGCAAAATGCAGAAGAAACACTTAAAGAAGCACAATGGGCAGATAGTATCTATCATTCTTATTCTGCGATAGTAAACACAGCAAAAGCATTGTTAACTTCAGAAGGAGCTAAGACCAATACCCATGCAGGTATTATCGCTAATTTTGATGAAGTATTTGTAGCAACAAATAAGTTGGAGTTAGCTGGTTCATTTTCGAGTTTAGTAAATCAAATTAAAGAAAACGAACCTTCAGAAGAGTTTGCTAAAAAATATTTAAATGACGCAAAAAACTTTTATCAAAAGGTAGATGCGTTTAGAAAAATAACTGTAGAAAATTAAACCTCTAAAAGATGAAAAAGCAACCAAAATTAACCGTAGTAGGAGCAGGGCCAGGTGATGAGGAGTTAATCACGTTAAAGGCTATAAATACATTGAAAGAAGCAGATGTAGTCATGTACGATGCATTGGTAAACCCAGTGTTATTGGAATATGTAAATTCAGCAGCTGAAATGATTTTTGTAGGCAAGCGTAAGGGTTGTTATCGATATCAACAAGAGCAGATTAATGAGTTAATTGTTGCACGTGCACATAGTCATGGACACGTAGTACGGTTAAAAGGAGGTGATCCGTTTATTTTTGGAAGAGGTGCAGAAGAAATGGAGTATGCTGTCGCTTATGGTTTAGAAGTGGCTATGGTTCCAGGAATTTCTTCTTCATTGGCAGTGCCTGCTTATCAAAACATTCCACTTACTAAAAGAGGAAGCTCTGAAAGTTTTTGGGTTATTACAGGTACGACAAAACAACATCAATTATCATCAGATGTAGCATTAGCAGCAAAGTCAAATGCTACGGTGGTAATATTGATGGGAATGGGGAAATTATCAGAAATAATAACCTTATTTAAAGCGGAAGGGAAGAATGAATTGCCAGTAGCTATTATTCAGAATGGTACAACGCCTGAAGAAAAAATAGGTATAGGAACTGTGAGTACAATTGAAAGTATTGTAGAAAAACAGGGACTAAGCAATCCCGCAATTATTGTATTGGGAACAGTTGTCAATCATAGAGAAAAGTTAGTACAATTACAACAAGAAGTTGTGTCAAAAGAAACCGTAGGATGAACAAAGAAAGAAATAACTTATACCCAGTCTTTTTAAAAGTAAAAGAATTAGAAGTTCTTATTGTGGGTGGAGGATACGTAGCTGAAGAAAAGCTAAGTTTCTTACTAAAATCAAGTCCAAATGCTAAAGTAACTATGGTAGCTCCTTTTTATAGAGAAGGAACAATTAAAGAGGCCTTAAAGGCAGATGTTACTATTGTTGATGATGTTTACAGAAGTAGTTATTTGACAGACAAACATATTGTAATTGCTACAACGGATAATCCTGAGGTAAATATGCAGGTTTATCATGATTGTAGGGCGCAAAGCAAGTTGGTTAATGTTGCGGATAATCCACCTTATTGTGATTTCTTTATGGGGGGGATTGTAACCAAAGGGAACGTTAAGGTTGCTATTTCAACCAACGGTCAATCGCCTACTACAGCTAAAAGGTTACGTCAATTTTTTGAAGAAGTAGTACCCGAAGACATCAATCAATTGGTTCAGAATTTAAACAGATATAGAAAAACAATAAAAGGAAATTTCGAAAAAAAAGTACAAACGTTAAATAAGCTTACAGAGAGTTTGGTTAAATTATAGAAAATGATAAAGACAGATATATTAATAATAGGCGCAGGCCCTACAGGATTATTTACAGTATTTGAAGCAGGATTGCTAAAATTACGTTGTCATTTAATTGATGCATTACCCCAACCTGGAGGACAATGTTCTGAAATTTACCCCAAAAAACCTATTTATGATATTCCAGCATATCCAGAGATTTTAGCTGGTGATCTTACCCATAAATTGATGGAGCAAATCAAACAATTTGAACCCGGGTTTACTTTAGGAGAAAGAGCAGATACCATCGAAAAACAAGAAGACGGTAGTTTTATTGTAACAACTAATAAAGGTACCAAACACCAAGCACCAGTAGTTGCCATTGCAGGAGGCCTTGGAAGTTTTGAACCTCGTAAACCACCTATTGCTAACATAGCAGACTATGAAGACAAAGGGGTTGAATATATGATTAAAGAGCCCGAACTTTACCGAGATAAAGATGTGGTAATAGCAGGAGGAGGAGACTCTGCTTTAGACTGGTCTATTTTCTTGACAGATGTAGCAAAATCGGTAACCTTGATTCATAGAAGAAATGAATTTAGAGGTGCTTTAGATTCTGTTGAAAAAGTACAAGAGTTGAAAAACTTAGGAAAGATCAATTTAATTACACCTGCTGAAGTAACTAGTATTGTTGGTGAAGGAACAGTAACAGGAGTAACGGTTTCTCCAAAGGGGAAAGATCCTTTTACGGTTAATACAGATCATTTTATTCCTTTGTTTGGTTTAGCACCAAAATTGGGGCCCATAGCAAATTGGGGCTTAGAAATTGAAAAGAATGCTATTAAAGTAAACAATGCATTGGATTATCAAACAAATGTACCTGGTATATATGCGATTGGAGATGTAAACACCTATCCTGGGAAACTAAAGTTAATCTTATGTGGTTTCCACGAAGCAACCTTAATGTGTCAGAGTGCTTACCAACGTATTCACCCAGATAAAAAATATGTAATGAAGTATACTACCGTTGGAGGTGTAGAAGGATTTGATGGAACAAAAAAAGAAGCGCCAAAGGCTGTAGTAAAAGCAATTGAGTAATGGAGCAAGATGTAAATATAAAAATAACAGACAGAGAAGGTGTTATTCATGAAATTATAGCACCTACAGATATGGCAATGAATCTTATGGAGGTAGTTCGTTCTTACGAACTAGCTCCAGAAGGCACTATTGGAATTTGTGGAGGGATGGCCATGTGTGCTTCTTGTCAATGTTATGTGAAATCTACTCATGAATTGCCAGAAATGACCGATGATGAAGACGCGATGCTAGCAGAGGCTTTTTATGTGGAGGATAATAGTAGACTGGGATGTCAAATTCAAATTACTCCAGAATTGGAAGGATTAGAAGTAGAATTGGCACCAGAATAGTATATTTAACACAAGAAAGAGGGGATAATAATTATGGAATTTAATAAGTATGATTTAAGATTAAAAGATGAAGTAGCATTTTTTACAAAGGAATTATTTTATGCATTATTTGATGATGTATGTAATAAAAGAGCAGCTTCTTTAAAAGAAAAGTTTACTACAATATTAAAGAGACTTAATGTAACAGAAGAAGTGAAAATATGGGAACAATACAGTACTTCTTTTTGTACGATTAGAGAAAAACTTGATTTGGATGCAGAAGCATTTGAAAGTAGTGATCCTGCTTGTAAATCCCTTGCAGAAGTATATCTTGCTTATCCGGGATTTCATGCCATTGCGATTCATCGATTAAGTCACGAATTATACAAAATGAATATTCCTATTTTACCAAGGATGATCAGCGAATATGGACATGGGCTTACTGGAACAGATATTCATCCAGGGGCGGTTATAGGAGACTCTTTTTTTATAGACCATGCAACAGGTATTATTATTGGAGAAACAACAGTGATAAAAGATCATGTAAAAATTTTTCAAGGAGTTACTTTAGGTGGTTTACAAGTGAAAAAAGAATTGGCAAGTGTTAAACGACACCCGACGATTGAAAATAATGTAATCATTTATGCAAATGCTACTATTTTAGGTGGAGAAGTGACGATAGGAGAAGGAAGTATCATTGGTGCAAACGTATGCATAACAGATACGGTTTCACCGGGATCAATAGTTACATTTGAATCAGAAAATACTATAACTACCAGAAAATCATATGTTAATTGATTTTTTAAAAACAGAACTTATGAAAACAAAAACTATTATAGATAGTATAGGTAATACCCCATTAGTTGAGGTAAGTTCAGTACTGAACAAAGAAGGTGTTCGATTATTACTAAAACTAGAAGGTAATAATCCTGGAGGAAGTGTTAAAGACAGGGCTGCTTACAATATGATTGCAGAAGCAATCAAAAGAAAAAATATCAGAAAAGGGGATTATTTAGTAGAAGCTACCAGTGGAAATACTGGAATAGCTTTGGCATTAATGGCAAAAGTATTAGGTGTAAACATGGTATTGATTATGCCAGAAAATGCCACGGAAGAACGTGTGAAAACTATGCGATCTTACGGTGCAGAAGTGATATTGACGCCAGCAAGTGAAGGAATAGAAGGTTCAAGAGATAAAGCTTTAGAATTACGCTATAAGCAAGGATATTTCATGTTGAACCAATTTGAAAATAACGATAACTGGAAGGCACATTACAGAACCACTGGACCTGAAATTTGGGAAGATACCGAAGGAGAAGTAACACATTTTGTGTCTGCTATGGGGACAACAGGAACAATTATGGGAGTTTCTTCGTATTTAAAAGAACAGAATCCTAACGTACAAATTATCGGAGCACAACCCAAGGAAGGGTCGAGTATTCCCGGAATTAGAAGATGGTCACCAGAATATTTACCTAAAATATTTGACAGAAACAAGGTAGATGAAATACTAGAAGTAAGTCAAGAAGAAGCAACAAAAGCTACTAGAGAGTTGGCTAAGATAGAAGGTATCATGGCAGGAATGAGTAGTGGAGGTGCACTACATATTGCATTGCAGGTTGCCGAAAAAATAGACAAAGGTGTGATTGTCGCAATTGTATGTGATCGTGGTGATAGGTATTTATCTTCCGATCTTTACGATAATTAATAAAAAAGGTAAGCCCTAATTATTTAGCGCTTCCTAATTTTAAAATAAATAACGCAAATATTGTAAGTTAATAAATAATCTAATAGATTTGCACTAAAGTTCATTAACCATAAGGTGTTATCAAGAAAGGTGGAGGGATTAGACCCTTTGAAACCTTAGCAACCCTTTGTCTTAGCAAAGAAGGTGCTACGTTCTACTGTAATGCAGAGAGATAACGTGAAGAATCAACTTCCTATTTCCTGATGACACCGACCTAAATATCAGGAATGTCAACTATTTATAAAGAAATACAAAAAAGAATTCTAGTACTTGATGGTGCTATGGGAACGATGCTTCAAGAGTATAAGTTTACCGAAGAAGATTTTAGAGGGGAAAGATTTAAAGACTATCCAATACCTCTTCAAGGTAATAACGACTTATTATCAATTACCCAACCCGAAGCAGTTAAAGAAGTACATAGAAAATATTATGCTGCAGGTGCAGATATTGTTGAAACAAATACCTTTTCTGGAACGACCATAGCTATGGCAGACTATCAAATGGAAGATTTGGTATATGAACTAAACTATGAGTCTGCAAAAATAGCCAAAGAAGTAGCTGACGACTTTACCAAAAAAGAACCGAATAAGCCTCGATTTGTAGCAGGAGCCATAGGACCTACCAATCGAACAGCGAGTATGTCTCCTGATGTAAATGATCCAGGATATAGAGCTGTGACATTTGACGAATTACGAATTGCTTATAAGCAACAAGTCGAAGCTTTGTTAGATGGTGGTACGGATATACTCTTAGTAGAAACGATTTTTGATACACTTAATGCAAAAGCTGCGTTATTTGCCATTGAAGAAGTCAAGGAAGAAAGAAAAATTGACGTTCCGATTATGGTTTCGGGTACAATCACTGATGCTTCTGGTAGAACCCTATCAGGTCAAACAGCTGAAGCTTTCTTAATTTCAGTTTCTCACATTCCTTTATTATCCGTTGGGTTTAATTGCGCCTTAGGAGCCAATTTATTGCAACCACACCTTGAAGCTGTAGCACCAAAAACAAATTTTGCTACTTCAGCACATCCTAATGCAGGTTTACCCAATGCCTTTGGTGAGTATGATGAAACTCCAGAAGAAATGGCAGATCAAATCGAAGCGTTTCTAAAAAAGAACCTTATCAATATTATTGGGGGATGTTGTGGTACAACACCAAATCATATCAAAGCGATTGCTGAATTGGCAAGTAGGTACGAACCAAGAGTATTTGGAGTTGATAATAGTTAAAAAATGATTGATCAAGATCGTATATCAATTTGTTTAGGTTTGTCAGTCAATTTGACAACGATATCGAAACAAATTAACAATTTTTTAGATAAGAATTTTTCCGAAATATTAGGTAGATGATGGAAGAAAGAAAATATATGAAATTAAGTGGTTTAGAACCACTTATTATAACACCAGAAAGTAACTTTATCAATGTAGGAGAAAGAACCAATGTAGCGGGATCTCGGAAATTCTTACGATTGATTAAAGAAGAAAAATTTGATGAAGCCTTAGCGATTGCCCGTCATCAGGTAGATGGCGGGGCACAAATTATCGACATCAATATGGATGACGGACTCATTGACGGTAAAGAAGCAATGGTTCGTTTTTTAAACCTTATTGCTGCCGAACCTGATATATCGAGAGTTCCTATAATGATTGATAGTTCGAAATGGGAAATTATTGAAGCAGGGTTACAAGTTGTTCAAGGGAAATCGGTCGTAAACTCGATATCTTTAAAAGAAGGAGAAGAAAAATTTATTTGGGAAGCTACACAAATCAAAAGATACGGTGCAGCGGTTATTGTGATGGCTTTTGATGAAGTTGGGCAAGCGGATACCTACGAAAGAAGAAATGAAATAGCCAAACGTTCGTATGATGTATTGGTGAATAAAGTTAACTTCCCACCAGAAGATATTATTTTCGATTTAAACATCTTTCCAGTAGCAACTGGAATGGAAGAGCATCGAAAAAATGCCATTGATTTTATTGAGTCTACTCGTTGGGTTCGCCAAAACCTTCCACATGTAAGTGTAAGTGGCGGGGTTAGTAACGTTTCTTTTTCGTTTAGAGGAAACAATGTGGTGAGAGAAGCTATGCATTCTGTGTTTTTATACTATGCAATAAAAGCAGGAATGAATATGGGGATCGTTAACCCGACAATGCTAGAGGTATACGATGATATTCCAAAAGACCTTCTCGAACATATAGAAGATGTAGTTCTCGATAGAAGGGATGACGCCACAGAAAGATTGTTAGATTTTGCGGAGACGGTTAAAGGAAAGAAAAAACAAGATGATGGAAAAGCTTTAGAATGGAGAACACTCCCATTACAAGAAAGAATTACCCATTCTTTAGTAAAAGGGATAGATGCATTTATTGAAGAGGATGCAGAAGAAGCGCGATTAAGTGTTGAAAGGCCTTTAGAGGTGATTGAAGGGCACTTGATGACGGGAATGAATGTAGTAGGAGACTTGTTTGGGGAAGGAAAAATGTTTTTACCACAGGTAGTAAAATCCGCAAGGGTAATGAAAAAAGCGGTAGCTTATCTAAACCCATATATTGAAGCTGAAAAAAGCGAAGAACAAAGAGCACTTGGAAAAATATTAATGGCTACCGTTAAAGGAGATGTACATGATATTGGAAAAAATATTGTAAGTGTGGTACTTGGCTGTAACAACTATGAAATTGTAGATTTAGGGGTAATGGTACCCCCAGAAAAAATAATAGAAACAGCTAAAAAGGAAAATGTAGACGCTATAGGCCTCAGTGGATTGATTACCCCTTCATTGGATGAAATGGTGTATTTAGCTAAGGAAATGGAGCGTCAAAACTTTGAAATTCCTCTGTTAATTGGTGGAGCAACTACTTCTAAAGCACATACTGCGGTTAAAATTGATACGCAATATAAAAATGCCGTAGTACATGTAAATGATGCTTCAAGAGCGGTGACTGTAGTAGGAGATTTATTGAATAAAAATACGCGTAATGAGTATGTAGCAAAGCTTAAAAAGGATTATGAAGAGTTTCGAGACAAGTTTTTACGAAGAGGAAAAGAAAAAAAATATATTCCACTAACAGAAGCGCGAAAAAGAAAATATAAAGTAGATTGGGAAACTTCAAAAATTTTCAAACCGAATGAATTGGGAATTCAAAAATTAGAACAACTTAGCTTAAAAGAATTATTTCCATTTTTTGATTGGAGCCCATTTTTTAGGTCATGGGATTTGCACGGTAGATTTCCAAAGATATTGGAGGATAAAGTAGTAGGAGAAGAGGCTACAAGTTTGTATACGGATGCACAAAAAATGATTCAGCAAATCATAGAAAAACAATCCTTAAAAGCAAAAGCTATTTTTGGTTTATTCCAAGCCAATACGGTGAATGATGATGATATTTCTATTAAGAAAAAAGGCAAAGAAATTGGAATTTTTAGAACATTACGCCAACAGTTAAAGAAAAGTGGCGATCACCCAAGTTTTGCTTTAGCAGATTTTATTGCTCCAGAAGAAACGGGGAAAACGGATTATATGGGATGTTTTTGTACTGCAATTTTTGGGGCTGATGAATTAGCACAACAGTATAAAGACAATCATGATGACTATAATGCGATTATGGTACAAGCCATTGCAGATAGGTTTGCAGAAGCGTTTGCCGAATATTTACATCATAGGGTAAGAACGATACATTGGGGGTATGCATCTCAAGAAAATTTAACGAATGAAGAACTGATTAAAGAAAATTATAACGGAATTCGTCCTGCTCCGGGATATCCTGCTTGTCCAGATCATTTAGAAAAGGAAATGATTTGGCAATTGTTATCCGTTGACGAAAATATAGGAGTGCAATTAACAGAAAGCCTTGCAATGTGGCCAGCTGCTGCAGTATCGGGATACTATTTCGCTAATGAAGAAGCGAAATATTTTGGTTTAGGAAAAATAACGGATGATCAAGTACGTGATTTTGCGGAGAGGAAGAATATAAAATTAGAAAAAGCAAGAAAATGGTTACATCCAACCATTGCTGATAATTAAGATAAAGAATTATAATGAAAGAAGAATTTATAGAATTAGCCTTGGGCAGTCACCAAATAGTTCATGGTTTTGATGAAAATAACAAGGAAATTGTTGAAAAAGTTACCGTAAAAGGTTTTTCAAAAAAGCTGGTAGCCATAGCTAGAGTCAAGTCTGTGAGTAAACAATTTATACTTACAGATTATATCGAAGGAAGATGGATTTATTGGGAGTACGAAGGAGAATACAACGAAATTAGAAACAAATTATTGAAAGAATAATCCTTTGGTAATTTTAAATGACTAAGGGTAAAACTCTTGTTTAAGAGAAATATAGACATGAAAGTAACAGAGCATATAAAAAAAGCAAAAGAAAAAACATTATTTTCTTTTGAAATAGTTCCACCAAAAAAGGGGCAAAATATTCAAGAATTATACGATAATATTGACCCATTGATGGAGTTTAAACCTCCTTTTATCGATGTAACGACTTCGAGAGAGGAGTACGTATACATTCCCAAAGAAAAGGACTTATTAGAGAAGAAAATTACTCGTATGAGGCCGGGGACAGTAGGTATCTGTGCTTCGTTGAAATATAAATATGACGTAGATGCTATCCCACATGTATTGTGCGGAGGCTTTACCAAAGAAGAAACAGAATACGTATTGGTTGATTGTCATTATTTAGGATTGGATAATGTAATGGCATTACGAGGTGATGCAAGGAAAGATCAGCAGTATTTTACGGCTTCAAATGGAGGAAATAATTATGCTACTGATTTGGTTAAACAAATAAACGATTTAAATAATGGAAAGTATTTACATGATATTGTAGAAACTCCTTATAAATCTGATTTTTGTATCGGTGTTGCTGGCTATCCAGAAAAACACTTTGAAGCACCTTGTTTAGAAAGTGATATTAAACGTTTAAAAGAAAAAGTAGAAGCTGGTGCAGATTATATCGTAACTCAAATGTTTTTCGATAATAAGAAATATTTTGATTTTGTTAAAAAGGCTAGAGAAATCGGAATAGACGTCCCTATTATTCCAGGGATAAAACCTTTGGCGGTTAAAAGACATCTACAAATACTTCCTCAGATCTTCCGCTTAGATTTACCGCCAGATTTGGTAAGTGCTGTAGAAAAATGTAAAAACAATAAAGAAATAAGGCAGGTAGGTATTGAATGGTCTATAGCCCAAAGTAAAGAACTAATAAAAGCAGGCGTGCCTGTAGTACATTATTATTCTATGGGAAAATCAAGTAATATCAAAGCGATAGCTAGTGAAGTGTTTTGATGTCTCTTTATGTTATTTGTAATTTTAAATTACAAATGGTATTATATACATTTAACTCTATTGATATGTTTTTTTAATGTATAAGTAGGATTTAATAACCTATGCTTCTCCTTAAAGAAAAGCATAGGTTATTTTTTTAACAGAAATAACACCTTTTGTTAGAACCAGTATCTTTTTGATCTGATTTTTCTACCTTTTGGTTTGGAGATTCTAATTCGTTCGTATCATTTTCTGTACATGCATAAAAAAAAATGCTAATAGTTAATAAAAAAAATATTTTCTTCATGTTTTTATGTTTAAGTATTGGTTTTATTTGTTACTATAACATTCTTAATGCTTTTTACCCTAATATTTTAACATGAGTATGTGTTTTTTAATGTTGTTGTTTTTAATTTATAAATAGTATAAGATTTTCAAAAAGGAAAGTCTTTTAATAATTGAAGTAAGTCAGGACATTACAATCCATCAAAAAACCTTTTAGGTCTACACCTAAAAGGTTTTTTATTTTTCCCCTTAAATTATCCGCTCAAAATGTAATGAGTGATGCCACAAAGATAGGATCACATTACGAGGTGATAAAGGGTATTTCCGCACAATAAACTGAGAGTTTCCGTTCTTGTTAGTTTAAAAGTATTTTTAAGAATTAAAAACTATTTTTGTAAATGCATATATCTATATATTGTATTGGTCGATAAAGGAATATTAAGTACTCTAATCAACCATCAGATTTTTACTCATAAAACCATGAATAAATACTTACTATCTACACTATTTTATTTTTATATTTTATTTTGTTTCTCACAAGAATATGTTATTGACTCATTACTAAAAAAATCATATAAAGAGTTAAGTGTTAGCTATAGAATTACTGGATTTGATTCAATAAAAGCACTATTCTATGCTAAGGCCTATCTTGAAAAAGGTAAACTAGATAAGGATACAATAAGGATTGCTGATGGGTATTATTTTTTGTCAGGTTTGTATTCAGACAAGAAAATGTCTCAATATTGTGATAGTATTATAACGTTAACAAGTAGCTTTAATATTAAGGAAGCTTATCCTACTAGGGCATATAGACAGAAAGGAGTTTATTATCATGATATTGGTGACTTTAATACTGCATTAAAGTTTTATTTAAAAGCTATAAATACTTCGAATATTAATACATTAGATAATGCTACAGCTAAATTTAATATTGCAACCTTGAAATATAGATTGGGATTAATAGATGATGCAAAGAACTTATTTAAAGAGTATGTGGTGTTTGTGAAAAATAATAAGTTTCCTAATAAAAATTATTATTTAAACAGAAGTTTGTACTCATTTTCAGATGCATTAATATTTTCAAATAAATTAGATTCAGCAATGATAATAATAAAAGAAGGTATTAATGAGTGTTTGAAAAGTAGAGATGTTTCGATTTATAATCGTTTTGTCTTAAATTCGGGTATCTGTTTGTTTTATGAGGCTAATTATCATAGATCAATTGATAGTTTGTTAAAATCTAAAAAATTGATTAAGAATCAAAAAGACGACCATGACTTAACATTGGCAATCAATAATTCTTATTTGAGTAAAAATTATTTTAAAATAGGAGAAGAAGAAAAGGCATTACAATTTTTTAAGGAGGTGAGCTTTTTTTTGAATAGGACAAAAGATGTCTCAAAGGAAGTATTAGATCTATTCCCTTTTATAATTGATTATTATAAGTTAAAAAAAAATAAAGAAAAGCAGTTACTTTATATAGAAGAATTAATGCGATTTGATTCAATACATAATACTCGATATAGAGAAGTATCTAATGTAATGGTCAAAAGCTATGATATTCCTAATTTGTTAAAACGAAAAAGTAAGTTAATCGATTTCTTAAAAAATAAGGATAAAAAAAATAGAACAACTACATTTATCCTTATACTTTTTAGTAGTGCTTTTTTATTACTTATGCTCGCCTTGTTAAGGCGAACTTTTGTTTTAAAAAATAGGTTTGAAAAAATTATTCATGAAATGAATAAAGAAAGAATATCTGTGACGAGAAATGTTTCAAGAGGTGTAAAAATTTCAAATATGTCTCCAGATTTAATAAATAGAATACTTAATGATTTAGAAGAGTTTGAAGTCTCAAAAAAATTTATTCAAAATAAATATACTTTAAGTTCGTTAGCAAAAGAACTAGGAACTAATAGTGCGTATCTTTCAAAAGTTGTTAATTTGAAGAAAAGTACAAGTTTTACAAATTATCTGAATAATTTAAGGGTAGACTATGCTATAAAAAAAATAACAGAAGATCCAATTTTTAGATTATATACAATAAAAGCTATAGCAAAAGAGTCTGGTTTTAATTACCAACAAACATTTTCGGTAGCTTTTTACAAAAGAACAAAACTTAAACCTTCATATTTTATAAAAAAATATAATAAGTGTTAATGCTATATTTTTTAGATAAATATGTTTTTTTTGATAAAACTATAAGGATTTATCTGTATTTTTTATGTTCTTTTATTAGGTGGAATTTATTATATTCGCAATATTGAGAATTTTTAAAATTTAAAAAAAGAGAGATAAGAAAGATAAAAAGAAATCAAAAAATCAATTGAAAATTAGGAAGTTTCAGGTAGCTAAAATTATGAGTTCTGGTAAGATAATTGGTGGAAATGATGTGAAGTGTTCGCATGCAAAAACTGATGATTAGAATACATTTTTATTTTCACTTTATTGATTAGTTAGTCTAACTTAGATTAACAATTAAATTAAAAACTTACATGAAAAAAACTACTATATTCTTGTCAATATTTTTCATAGTAGCTTGTAAAGTAAAAAAAACAAAAGAGATTCAGCAGGAACTTATTGAATCAAAAGAATACCATGATATTATTTTTGGTAAAAAGATTGCTGATCCCTATAGGTTTATGGAGAATGATAAAGATACAAGAATCTTGAAATGGTATAAAGAACAAAGCTTGTATACTGATGCAGTACTCGCTAAAATTAATAATAGGGAAAAGCTTATAGGAAAATTAAAAAAAATAGAGGGCAAGAATAAAGGAGATAAGTTATTTAAGGTAAAAGTTACTAAAAATGATCAGTACTTTTATTTAAAAGATACTAAAGAAGGAATTGCGAAGCGTTTATTTTATAAAAAAGGGATTAAAGAAAAAGAAGAACTTCTGTGTTCTTTAGAGGATATCCAAAAATTGGGAATTGAGGGAAATATTATTAACTATTTCCAACCAAGTCCAAATGGAACAAAAGTAGTACTTAGCACAACAAAAGAAGGTAAAGAATTATCCAATATGATTATTCTTGATGTTTCTTCTAAAAAGAAACTTCCTCAAATTATAGGTAACTGTTCGCCTTCTTCACTGGGAGGTGTTAATTGGTTACCCAACGATACAGGTTTTTTTTATATGCATGTATTTAATGCGGATAGAAACGCTAAAGATTTTTTACTGGATACAAGTTGTGTATTGTATAAGTTAGGAGAGGATCCTCTAAAGTTAAAAACAATTATATCCAAAAAGAATAATCCGTCTCTAGCTATTAAAAGGGAAGATTTTCCGATAGCACATATGGTAGGGAAGGACTTTCTTTTTGCTGGAATTTTTACAGTACGGGACTTTGTGGATTATTATTATGCGCCAATAAGTGAACTTTCTAAAGAAAAAATAACATGGAAACCTCTATATAAAAAAGAAGACAAGGTTAAAAGCTTTTACGTTGCTAAGAATGATGTATACTTATTAAGTGCTAAAAACGCATCTAATTTTAGAATTTTAAAAGGAAATATAAATAAAGTATGTAAGGGGAGATTAGAAGTAATTATTCCTGAAGATTCATTAGAAGTAATCACGACTATGAAGATTACCAAAAACGGTTTGTTTTTTGTGAAAAATAAGAATGGTGTAATTGCTCGTGTGTATCATAAAGATTTGAAGAGAAATGGAGAAGTAACCAAAATAAAAATGCCTTTAAGTGGAGATATATCGTTAAAATCTAATGGTGTTGATTCTGAGAACTTATGGATGATTGCTCAAGGATGGACTAAAAATAAACAACGTTATAAGTATGATGCTAAGACTACACAATTTATAAAAGAGAATATTATAGCCTCAGAAGATCATAACGGGGTAATGAAGAACTTTGTGATAAAGGAAATTGAAGTGCCATCTCATGATGGGATGTTAGTTCCTTTATCAATTATTCATAAAGAAGGAATAAAATTAGATGCTCAAAATAGAGTATTGTTAACAGGATATGGAGCTTATGGATATTCCAAAAAACCAAAAGTAAGTGATGGCCTTAAGTTATGGTTAGAAGAAGGAGGGGTTTATGCGATAGCTCATGTTAGAGGTGGGGGAGAAAAGGGGGCTGCTTGGTATGAAGGAGGCTATAAACAAACCAAACCGAATACATGGAAAGGTTTTATTGCATGCGCTGAATATTTGATAAAAGAAAACTACACTTCCGCTGGTAAAATGTTTGCCAAGGCTGGTAGTGCTGGAGGAATTCTTTTAGGAAGAGCAATTACGGAGCGTCCTGAATTGTTTAAAGCAGTTAGTATAAGAGCAGGAATGCTAAATGCTATTAGAACTGAGTTTGGTCCGTCTGGACTTAATAATATTGCTGAGTTTGGAAGTGTAAAGGATAGTCTTGGTTTTATTTCTCTTTTAGAAATGGATGCGTATCAACATATAAAAAAAGAGGTAAATTATCCTGCAATGTTACTAATTTCAGGACTTAATGATCCACGTGGCTCAGCATGGGAAACAGGGAAGTTTGCTGCTAAGATGTTACAGGCGAATTCCTCTGAAAGTCCAGTTTTGTTGTCGGTAGATTTTAAAGGAGGTCACGGGTTTGATATGACAAAAGATAAAAAGTATAAATATAATACGGATGTTTTTTCCTTTGCGTTATGGCAAACAGGTCATCCAGATTATCAATTAAAATAGTATAAGAAGAATATCAATCCATCAAAAAAACCTTTTAGGCCTAGACCTAAAAGGTTTTTTATTTTTCCCCTTAAATTATCCGCTCAAAATGTAATGAGTGATGCCACAAAGATAGGATCACATTACGAGGTAATAAAGGGTATTTCCGCACAATAAACTGTGTGTTTCCGTTCTTGTTATTTAAGTAATATTATGAATAATATTATTCATAATAATTTATACTGAATTCAGGTTGTTAATGAATCACTATTTTTTTTCGGAGTTTTAAATTATCACCATCATTCATTTCTACTAAATATATTCCAGTACTTACTTTATCCATAGAAATTCCAGTTTTCAAAAAATAATTAACTTTTTTAAATACTACTTTTCCTGTGAAATCATAAATAGTTAAATTAATAGGTTGATTTTCATAGGTAGGAGATGAAATAGTAAAAGAACCTTTGCTAGGGTTCGGGTATATATTAAAATAGTCCTCTTTTATAGTATTATTCTCAACGGATAAGGTTGATGAGGTAGTATCGTCTATTTCATAACACCCTCCACCTAAAAGTTCACCGCATTTTGGTGGTAAAGATAAGAACCAATTAAGTGCATTACTCGAGTAATTTCCAGCGTTACAACAATGTCCATTACAACCTGTATCAAGGAATTCATTAATATGTCCATTATTTGATAATATTTCAATAATCCTATCAGCAGCTGTAACTAAAAAATTTCTATCTCCAGATCTTGATATCACACATCTTCCCGGAACCTTACAGTTGGGGTTGTCTGGAGCTTGATATACTTGTTGTTCAGTTTCATTTACACCTCCACAAAACCATTGGATTCCAGCAAATACATCTTGAAACATTTTAAATCCTTGGTATCCCAAAAAAATAGCCCCACCTGAATATCCAACAGCATAGATTCTACTTACATCAACTGGATAATTATCTGCTACGTGTCTAATAGCATCTTTTAGCCACAAAGCTTGTGGTTCTGACCCTGAATGACCTCCACGAGACCAAGTATTGATACCTGATCTTCTACAAATCGAATCTGGACATTTTGGCGCCATAAAGATGAAATCTTTTCTACTAGCCCATAAATTTTCCCAAAAGGATTTCATATTGTTAGGGTGTCCTTCATCTCCATGTAAGGCAATTACTAAAGGAAGCGGTCCATTAATATTGTTTGGTACCCCTAACCAATAATTGGATCCATTATATCCAATGTTGGCAATTGATCCTGAAACATTACCTCCTGACCCACAGCTACTAGATTGCGCATTCATATAGCATACCATCGAAAATAAAAGCAATGATAATTGTAACTTTTTATACATTTTAAACTATTTTAATTATTACGATATGTATAAAAAAAAGCGGTATTTGTGGAATATAGGGAGTAACTAAAAATTCACACATTCAGAATGTTATCAAATAAAAAAAGTAGTGAAGTGTACAAATTTTAGTGCTTAAATTTATGGATAAATAAGTTGATATACAAATAGTTATATTGTATTTTGGTGAGTGGTTTTATTAAAAAAACCTTTTAGGTGTAAACTCCTAAAAGGTTTTTTATTTTTCCCCTTAAAATTATCCGCTCAAATGTAATGAGTGATGTGACAAAGATAGAAAGACATCACAGCGTGATAAAGGGTATATCCGCATCATAAAATGTGAATTTCCGTTATGTTAGTACATTTTCAGTGTTTAAAAAATCCTTTAAATCTTCATAAGATTGGGTTTTAATAGATTTTTTTTCTTTGTTAATAACAGTTGTAATTTGTGTAGGAATGGCAATATCTACTCCCAATGTATCTTTAACGGTATCTAAAAACTTAACAGGGTGGGCAGTTTCGAGAAAAATACAAATGGCATTAGTGTTTGTTTTTTGGTATTCTTTAGCGCCTAAATAGCCCACTGCTCCATGTGGATCGGCTACATAATTATGATTACTATAAATGAATTTCATCGCGTCTTTCGTTTGACTATCTGTGAACGAATACGAAGAAAAAGAGTTTTTTAAAGCCTCAAAGTTGTGTCCAAATAATTCTTGAATTCTTATAAAATTACTTGGATTTCCTACATCCATAGCATTGGATATCGTCGCTTTAGAAGGCTTTGGGTCATAAGTTCCTTTAACCAAATAATTAGGAACGGTATCATTTATATTTGTAGCAGCAACAAAGTGTTTGATGGGTAATCCTAATTTTTGTGCCATTACTCCAGCACAGATGTTTCCAAAATTACCACTCGGAACAGAAAAAACAACCTCCTTATGTTTTCGATATACTTGCTTGTAAGCAAAGAAAAAGTAAAACATTTGAGGGAGCCAGCGAGCAATATTGATAGAATTGGCAGAGGTTAGTGTACGTTGAATGTCTTTGTCTAAAAAGGCAGTTTTCACCATGTCTTGACAATCATCAAATACTCCGTTGACTTCTAATGCAGTAATGTTTTGTCCGAGTGTAGTTAATTGTTTCTCCTGAATATCACTAACTTTTCCACTAGGATATAAAATAACCACCTCTACACCTTTCACTCCTAAAAAACCATCAGCTACAGCTCCTCCTGTATCTCCTGAGGTAGCTACTAGTACCGTGACATTCTCTGATGTTCCTTTATTAAAATAGCCAAGACATCGTGCCATAAAGCGAGCACCTACATCTTTAAAAGCCATCGTTGGCCCGTGAAAAAGTTCAAGAGTATGTGTTTGTGCATCAATAGGTAAAACAGGGAAATCAAATGATAAGGTTTCACTGATGATTTCTTTTAAATCTGTACTTGGTATTTCGTCTCCAACAAATTGTTTTATGGCTTCATAAGCGATTTCTTCATTGGAGTACGAATCTAAATTTTGAATAAAATCACTAGACAAAGGAGTGATATTTTCAGGAAAATACAACCCCTTATCAGGCGCTAACCCGTAAACTACCGCTTCTTGGAAGCTAACATTGGGTGATTTTTTATGCAAACTGTAATATTTCATGTTTCTGTGTGTTGTTTTTTTTAGTTAGTTTCAGAGAATTATGTTTGGTTACTTTTGTTCGAGTATTTTTACTCCTTCGGTATTGATTTTAGAAATTACTATATGATAGTTTATTCCTTTGTCTTTATAAGTGTTCTCAATAATTTGATGTACATTTTGTGCGATATCATCACCTTCGCATAAAGCAAATATAGTTGGGCCAGAACCTGAAATTCCAGCTCCTAGAGCACCTCCTTTAATGGCTTCACTTTTAACTTGATCAAAATGTGGAATTAAATGTTTTCTAGCAGGCTCAACGATTACATCGGTAAGTGAATTAGAAATTAATGTGTAATCGTTAGTAAACAACCCACTTACTAATCCTCCTACATTGGCCCATTGTGTCACTGCCGTCTTTAAAGGTACTTCTTTGGGTAATACTTCCCTAGCGTCTTTGGTTTTAACTTCGATTTGAGGATGAATTGCCACCAGTCTAAGCTTTTCGGGAACGGGAAGTCGTACAACATCCAAAGGATCGTAACTTCGAATAAGTACAAATCCACCAAAAACGGCGGCAGCCACATTATCTGCAATTTGTGTGCCACAAGCAGCTTCTTCTCCTAACATGGCAAATTTAGTTAGTTCTAAAGTAGAAAAAGGCTTGCCCAATAATTCATTAACACCAAACGCTGTGCCACCTGAACTAGCAGCACTGCTACCCAATCCACTTCCAGGAGAAAAACCTTTATGCATGGTTATTTCAATACCAAAGGCTACAGGGTGTTTTTTTAGCATTGCCAGTGCCACTACGCCTGCAGCATTTTTAGTAGGGTCAAGACTTAAGCCTTTTGCCCCCGTAATTTCTTTTATAATGACTCCTTGGTTAGTAGTTTTTCGAAAAGACATTTCATCTCCCAAATTATCAATAGCAAACCCCATAGAATCAAATCCACAGGATACATTAGCTACAGTAGCAGGAGCAAACAATCTTACGTAATCCATTTTTATTTAAGTTTATATTAGTTGCATTGGTTAGTAGTTCGAATAACATCTGCAAAAATTCCTGAAGCAGTAACATCAGCTCCCGCACCTGCACCACGAATTTGTAGCGGCTGAATAGGATACCTGTCTGTATAAAACAAAACGATATTGTCGCTTCCTTCTAAATTATAAAAAGGGTGATCTGTAGGAATATGTTGTAAGCCTATTTTCGCTTTTCCTTCAGAAAACTCTGCTACATATTTCAAACGACAATTGTTATCTACTGCTTTTTGAACTACATTTTGGAAATGATCCTCTGATTCTTTTAACGTTTGGAAAAAAGCATCATTGTCTCTGCATTGCAAACTTTTTTCGGGTAAAAAAGAGTCATTTTCTATATCTGTCAATTCTAATTCATAACCACTTTCACGCGCTAGAATTAGTATTTTGCGAGCAACGTCTATACCACTCAAGTCTATTGTAGGGTCAGGTTCGGTATAGCCTTGCTTTTGTGCTTCTAATACAATGTCATGAAAACTAGTTGAGGTAGTGAAATTGTTGAAAACAAAATTTAAACTACCTGATAGTACTGCTTGAATCTTGTTTACTCGATCTCCTGAAGCAACCAAGTGTTTTAGGGTGTCAATAATAGGTAAACCTGCTCCTACATTGGTCTCAAATAAGAAAGGAGCATTGTATTTTCGAGAGATGTTTTTTAGTTTTCGATAGTTTTCTAGAGAAGAAGAACATGCTATTTTATTACACGTTACCACCGATATATTGTTACATAAATAGTTGTAGTATTCCTTTGATACCCTTTCATTCGCGGTGTTATCAACAAAAATAGAATTTCGTAAGTTGTAGCTTTTCGCTTTTTTAAAGAAACCTTCTAAAGAAGAAGCTTCACCGTTTTGTAATAATTCTTTCCAGTTTTTTAAGTCAATACCGTTAGTGTCGAAAACCATTTTCTTCGAATTGGATAAACCAACCACGCGTATACTCATTTTGAGATGTTTTCTTAGATAATCACTTTGTTGTAATATTTGAGCTAAAAATCGTTCACCAACATTTCCAACACCTGTTACAAATAAATTAAGCTGTTTGATTTTTTCTTCAAAAAATTGTTCGTGTAGGGTATTTAATCCCTTTTTGGCATCTTTGCTGTCAATTACAGCAGATATGTTTTTTTGTGACGCTCCTTGAGCTATCGCTCGAATATTGACATTATTTCTGCCTAAAGCACTAAACATTTGCCCACTTAGTCCTTGGTGATTTTTCATATTATCACCTACTAATGCTAAAATAGATAAGCCATTTTCAATGACCACAGGATCAACCTTTCGACGTTCAATCTCAATTTCGAAAGCATTGTTAATAGCTTCGGCTGCTTTTTCAGTATCTTCATCATAAATACCCACACAGATAGAATGTTCTGAAGAAGCTTGTGTGATTAATACAATATTAATCTGTTGGCTTGAAAGTGTTTCAAAAAGACGTTTAGAAATTCCAGAAACACCTACCATACCACTTCCTTCTAAGGTTAATAAAGTGATATTTTCGACATAACTGATTCCTTTAACAGCATTTGAATTTTGAGATTTTTCTGTAATTAATGTACCAACATTTTCAGGATCAAAAGTATTCTTAATCAAAATAGGTATTTTCTTTTCCAATACGGGTTGAATCGTAGGAGGGTATATTACTTTTGCTCCGAAATGAGAGAGTTCCATTGCCTCTTGATAGGAAATTTGAGGGATAGGAAAAGCTTGTTTAACTACGCTTGGGTTTGCTGTAAACATACCACTAACGTCCGTCCATATTTGTAATTCACTAGTATCTAATGCAGCAGCATAAATTGCAGCGGTATAATCCGAACCACCTCGTCCTAGTGTAGTAGATAACCCGTTTTCAGCTTTGGCAATAAAACCGGGTAAAACAGTTACTTGCGGTGTATGACTCTTAAAAAAGTCAACAATATTTTTATTCGTGATTTTAAAGTTAACTTGTGCTTTATCAAATACATTGGAAGTAACAATAAGTTCTCTACTATCCTTATAGGACGCATCCATGTTTTCCTTAGCTACTTCTGAAATAATATAAGAAGAAAGTAGCTCACCAAACCCACTAATTATTGCCATGGTTTTTGGAGTAACTTCCTTTAAGAGAAAACACCCCTCTAGTAAGGTGTAGAGTTGGTTGAATAAAGTAGTGACTTGCTCTTTTACCGTTTCGTTTCTATTATTTTTTAGCAAGTCGTCTATTACCTGAAAATGATCTTTTTTTACTTCGTTAAATAAGTCAGTATAGTTGTTTTCATTAGTAGAAGCCGCTTTAGCTGCGGCAATTAGTTTGTTAGTTGTTTTACCAAAAGCAGATACTACAACTAAGGCTTTTTCTTCTTTCGCTATTTGACTGACTATATCTACTACTTTGTGTATGTTTGAACTGTTGGCTACCGATGAACCACCAAATTTTAAAACTTTCATGTTGAAGGTTGTATGAGTATTTTGTTAATAGTTTATGGTTAATTATTTTGTTATTCATGTTTTTTTAACACTTTTTAAAAAAAGAATAAGCTACGGTTGATTATATGTTAAAATAGTACCCCCTAGAGGGTAATGATAATACCTGTAGTAAAAATAGTACTAACGAAAAGATTTACCACATATAATGTGGTATTTTGTAGTATAATATTTTTTTCGTTATTTTTTAACATGGGGGCAAATATATAAATGATTTTTGAATTATTTGTTTAGTTTAATGAATTTTTCTTTGATAATTTCATCAACAGTTGTGTTTTTTATTTTGCTTTCAAGCCAAGAAAGTATGTCGAGATATAAAAAAGCTCTTTTTTCGTATGGATGATGTTCGAAAATTTTGAGTCGAGCGTATATCTTTTTGAACTCGTTTTTTATTTGATGAGGGTACACATCTCCTAAAGCTTTTATAGATGAAATAAATGCTTTTTGAACTTCTTGTAAGTTTTCCATTTTTAATAAAAAACGGTAAGTATCTTTAAATTGAACTTCAAGGTGGTAGTCCAAGCCAGATTCATAATGAGCAATAAGACTTAAAACTCTGGCAAAACATTGTAGATCTTCTTTAATATGTAGGTTTTTAGACTTAATAATTTTACTCAAATATAAAATACAGTTCTTATTGTCTCCCATACCAAAGTAAAGACAAGCTATTTTGTAATACAAAACGACAATATGATGATTGTCTAATAAGTTTCTGTATTCTTCAATTTTTTGATTGATGATGGCTACTAGGTATTCTCCCTCTTTAAACCTACCTTCTAAAAAGTGTAGGTGAAGTTTATTGGCATAGTAATATTGAAAAATTAATACCTCTGTATTATTGTTTTTAGGAATTTTTTGATTCTCAATAAGTTCTTCTAGGTGAGAAAACTCTGTTTTAAACTTCTTATAGTGCTGAGTGAAAAACAAACTCTCTAGAAGATAGTTTACACCTTTTAAATAGAACACAGGATGAAGTACGATGTTTTTAGGGTTGTTTTTAAATAAATAAACCCATTTGTTAGCGTATTTGTAGCTAAGAAGGAAATCTTGTGTTAAAAAACTATACCATAACCTTGCTTTATATAGCCAAAGTTTTTCTCTGAAACCTAAGGTGTTAAAATCGTATTTAGGAAGTCGTGCATCAAAGTATTCACGTACTTTTTGTAATTCTTCATCATTGCGTACATAACCTGTTTTAAGTAATATACCGTATAATTGTAGTGATAAATTAGAAAGCTTACTTGTGATTACATTTTGTTGGCTTAGTTCTTTTGCTTGTACGGTAAGTTGATCTGCTCTGGTATTTATACTTCGAGTTATATACTGACTTTCAATTATTTTTTCAAATTCAACAATTTCATAGGCAATATTTTTTTCTTCACTATCTAACGCCATGTTTTTGGCTTTTTCTAAAAGCTTTAAACTTTGTTTGTAAAGTCCTTTTTGATATAAAACTGTAGCAAAGTCCAGTTGTTCCCTTATTTGGATACGGATGTTTTTGTGAGCTGGGTTTAAACGGAGACTTGTTAAAATTTGCTTATACAAATGCGCTTTTAAGTTTGATAATTGTTGTTTACTAACAATTCCACTTTTGATAATAGCCTTTTCATCATAATTTTTTTGTTTCTCCAAAATTTTAAACAGGGCGAAAAATTTTGCATCTACATTTCCTCCCAAACGTCCGATATACAAATTAAATTGGCGTTTTTCGGACTTGGATAATGATTTAATTAAAATGAATAAAGCATCGTTTTGGTGGTTGGTTGATGTAATTTTTTTATTCATAAATAACTGATAATCAGTGTTTTGTGTTTTTTTTATAACGGTTTAATCTCGTAATGAAGTTACTAGTAAATGCTTCATTAGAAATTCTAATATATACATTTGGTTTTATATAATTAGACAAAAGTTTTTAGATATGTCAAAAGATAAGGTTCAAATTTTCGACACCACCTTGAGAGATGGAGAGCAAGTCCCAGGTTGTAAGCTAGACACTAGAGAGAAACTGGTGATTGCAGAAAGATTGGATGTTTTAGGGGTAGACGTTATTGAGGCAGGGTTTCCTATATCAAGTCCAGGAGATTTTACCTCTGTAAATGAAATTGCGAAATTGGTGAAAAATGCAACAGTTTGTGGGCTCACAAGGTCTGTTAAGAAAGATATAGAGGTGGCAGCTGAGGCACTCAAGATAGCTGTAAAACCAAGAATACATACAGGTATAGGAACCAGCGAGTCACATATCAAATATAAATTTAATATTTCTAAAGAGGAAGTAATAGAGCGAGCGAAAAAAGCGGTTGCTTATGCTAGAAACTTTGTAGGTGATGTTGAGTTTTTTGCAGAAGACGCAGGTCGTACAGACAATGCTTTTTTAGCGAAAGTTTGCGAAGAAGTTATTAAAGCAGGAGCTACGGTTCTTAACATACCTGATACTACAGGTTATTGTTTGCCAGAAGAGTACGGGGCAAAAATAAAATATTTAAAAGACCACGTAAAAGGAATTGATGATGTTACAATTTCTTGTCATTGTCATAATGATTTAGGTTTGGCAACGGCAAATTCTATTGCAGGAGTTATGAATGGAGCAAGACAGATAGAATGTACGGTAAATGGTATTGGAGAACGTGCTGGGAATACAGCTTTAGAAGAAGTTGTTATGATTTTAAAACAGCATCCATATTTGAATCTTCAAACAGATATTAATGCTAAATTATTATATGATACTAGTTTGATGGTTCGAGAAAAAATGGGGATGTTAGTGCAGCCTAACAAAGCGATTGTAGGTGCTAATGCTTTTGCTCATAGTTCTGGAATACATCAAGATGGTGTAATAAAAAATAGAGAGACTTATGAAATTATTGATCCAGCAGATGTAGGGGTTACAGAAAGTGCGATCGTATTAACTGCACGAAGTGGAAGGGCAGCCTTAGCATATAGAGCAAAAAAAATAGGATATGATCTTACCAAGGTACAATTAGATTCAGCGTATAAGACTTTTTTACAATTTGCAGATAGACAAAAAGAAGTTATAGATCAAGATATTCATTTAATAATGAAGGAAGTAAGTAAAATATCAAAAATAGCAATTGCTTAATGGGGAAAACATTATTTGACAAAGTTTGGGATGCACACGTAGTAGAAACGGTACCTAATGGACCACAGATACTGTATATAGATAGACATTTGATCCACGAGGTAACGAGTCCTCAAGCTTTTAATGAGCTGAAAGAACGTGGTATTCCAATAGCACGTCCAGATAAAATAATTGCCACGGCAGATCACAATACACCAACTGTTGATCAGCACTTACCTGTTAAAGATGAGTTGTCAAGAAATCAGTTAGAGCAATTAACAAAAAACTGTAAAGAGAATAATATTACCTTATATGGTTTAGGACATCAGTATAATGGTATTGTACATGTAATGGCACCTGAATTAGGAATTACGCAACCAGGTATGACCATGGTGTGTGGAGATAGTCATACATCAACTCATGGAGCTTTCGGAACGATTGCTTTTGGTATAGGAACCAGTCAGGTAGCGCAGGTTTTTGCCAGTCAATGCTTGTTGATTCAAAAGCCAAAAAGTTTGCGTGTAAATGTAAATGGTAAATTAAAAAAAGGCGTATTACCCAAAGATGTTATTTTATACGTAATAGCCAAATTAGGTACGAATTCTGGCACAGGTTATTTTTGTGAATACGCAGGAAATGTATTTGAGGAGATGTCGATGGAAGGACGTATGACTGTGTGTAATATGAGTATAGAGATGGGAGCTCGTGGAGGAATGATAGCACCGGATGAGGTCACATTTGAATATGTAAGGGGTAGGAAATTTGCACCAACTGGAGAAGCATTTGATAAAAAAGTAGCCTATTGGAAATCCTTAAAAACTGATGATGATGCAGTCTTCGATCAAGAGTACTTTTTTGATGCTAGTGATATTGAACCGATGTTAACTTACGGAACGAATCCTGGTATGGGAATTAAAATTTCAGAAAATATTCCTGTAGAAAATGATCCTTCTTTTGATAAGGCACTTCAGTATATGAACTTTAAAAAAGGAGAGAGTTTGGTTAATACACCTGTGAATTATGTTTTTATAGGTAGTTGTACAAACTCTAGAATTGAAGATTTTAGAGTAGCAGCCGATTATGTAAAGGGCAAACAAAAAGCAATTAATGTAAATGCTTGGTTAGTACCTGGTTCACAGCAAGTGGCGAAACAAATAAAAGAGGAGGGTTTACAAGAAATTTTTGAAAACGCAGGGTTTCAAATGAGGCAACCTGGTTGTTCAGCTTGTTTGGCAATGAATGATGACAAAATACCTGAAGGAGAATACTGTGTGTCGACTTCTAATAGAAATTTTGAAGGACGTCAAGGGCAAGGTGCACGTACCATTTTGGCGAGTCCTTTAATGGCGGCAGCAACTGCTGTAGAAGGAAAAATAGTTAACTTTACTAAAGAAACTTGTTAATGGAAAAATTTGTAAAACTGATAGATACGGCAGTACCATTACCAACTGAAAATATAGATACAGATCAAATCATTCCTGCTCGTTTTTTAAAAGCGACGGATAAAGAAGGGTTTGGGGACAATGTGTTTAGAGATTGGAGATTTCATAAAGATGGTAGCACTAACCAAGATTTCGTTTTAAATAATACCACGTTTAAAGGAAGTATATTGATTGCAGGAGATAATTTTGGTTGTGGATCGAGTAGAGAACACGCTGCTTGGGCGTTGTATGGTTATGGATTTAAAGTAATCATTAGTAGCTTCTTTGCTGATATTTTTAAAGGGAATGCATTAAACAATGGTATTTTACCGATTCAGGTAAATGAAGAGTTTTTAAAGAAAATATTAAACCTAACAACTACTAAACCAAACACAACGTTAGAAATAGATTTAGAAGCACAAATAGTTAGAACACCTGTTGGGGATGTAACATTTGAGATTGACCCCTACAAAAAAATGTGTTTAATTAATGGCTACGACGATATAGACTTTTTGGTTAGTAAAAAACAAGAAATAGAAAAATTTGAAGCAGTCAGTATTGTATAATAATACACTGCATATAAAAATATAGGAATGAAGGCAAACATAGTAATTATTCCCGGAGATGGAATCGGACCAGAAGTAACTGAACAAGCAAAAAAAGCATTAAACGCAGTAGCGGATACGTTTAATCATACATTTTTATTCAAAGAAGCGCTAATGGGAGCGTGTGCAATTGACGAAACAGGTAACCCATTGCCCGATGAAACCATTAAATTATGTGAAGAATCGGATGCGGTTTTATTTGGCGCCATTGGCGATCCAAAATATGATAATGACCCAACAGCTAAAGTACGACCAGAGCAAGGCCTATTACGTCTAAGAAAGGAGTTAGGATTGTTTTGTAATGTTAGACCAGTTAAGGCTTACGATAAACTTATAAAAAATTCACCGTTAAAAGAAGATAGAATCCAAGGTACAGATATTAGCATTTATCGAGAATTAACAGGGGGAATTTATTTTGGAACAAAAGAGTTGAGTGAAGATGGTAAGGTTGCTTCGGATGGATGTTCTTATTCTGTAGAAGAAATAGAAAGAATAGCTCATTTAGCTTTTGTAGCAGCTCAGAATAGAAGAAAAAAACTAACTTTAGTGGATAAAGCTAATGTACTTGAAACTTCTAGGTTATGGAGAAAAGTGGTGACGGAGCTTTCTAGTCAGTATCCTGATGTGACGTTAGAATATTTGTTTGTGGATAATGCAGCAATGCAATTAATATTAAATCCAAAACAATTTGATGTGATTCTTACTGAAAATCTTTTTGGCGACATTATATCGGATGAAGCGAGTGTTATTGGGGGATCTATAGGGTTGTTGGCTTCTGCTTCTGTAGGAAAAGAGAATGCTTTGTTCGAGCCTATTCACGGTTCGTTTCCGCAAGCTAAAGGAAAAGATATTGCCAACCCGTTAGCCTCAATATTGTCTGCAGCAATGCTTTTAGAACACTTAGGTTTACATGATGAAGCCGAGGCGATTGATCGTGCTGTGCAAAAATCGTTAGAATTGGGTATTACCACGGAGGATATTAATTCAGAAAAATCATTTTCTACCAGTAAAGTAGGTGATTTTATTGCGGATTATATACAAAATCAGGAAGATAGCGATGTGAATTTTCAAAATATTCATATGGGGCAAAGCACTATTATATAAATAAAAAGCACTATTATATAAATAAAAAGAATATAGATAACTCTTTTTGACATAAAGAATAAAGTCATTTTGAGTTAATAAAAACTTTCAAGTAAACCAACTTGAGAGTTTTTTTATGAATAAATAAATGTTGTATGAAATAATTGCCTGATATTCAGATAATTAACCTTTGTTTTTTATTGTCATAAGTTTAAAATTGTAAGTTTATAATTGAGAAAGTGATAAATTTTGTTGTTTTTTAAAACTTGTAAATGTTAATTTAACAAAAATTAACAAAAAATACTATTTTAGTTAAAAATATGTTAAAAAAACATATATTTGAGCCTCTGATCCTTCTCTAAGATAACAATGACAAACAACAAATTTTAAACAGTTTATTTTATGAACAAAGTAGGAAATATCCTCATGATATGTGGGGTTGTAGGACTATTGTCTGTATCGTGTACAAATGAAGAAGATAAAGGAGAAGATATGTTAAATGAAAATGCATGGACGAAACCTGTTTCACAGGAGGTACTTGATGCTGCTTCGAAATTAGGATTAAATATAAATCATTTACACTACGACACTTTTCATTTCCCTGATGGAACAACAGAAGAAAGGCTATACCTTGAAGAAGACATAACGATAAAAGAAGAAGAGCTTATTTCATTATCAAAACAAATAAAAAATACTAAAGGAAAGGGGGGAGCAAGTGGTCGACATTATTCAACTCGTAATTTGGTAAGACAAGGGTCGCAGATATCAATCGTCGGTAGAACAGGAGGCTATTATGGGTTGACAAATGCAGAACAACGAGGTTTAAGAATGGCGGTAGAAAACTATAATAATTTAAGGTTGTCAATTCGGTTCAATTTAAGTTTTAGGGCTTATGGGAACGGAGATATTACCGTATATAACAATAGAAATTCAAGAAGGTCAGGTGGGCAAGCTGAGTTTCCAAACTATGGAAAACCAGGTAAATGGATACAGGTGTATAATCTAGGGTATTATTCTATGGATATGGTAGAGCATTTAATTACTCACGAAATAGGACATGCTATAGGTTTGCGTCATACAGACTGGTTTGATCGAAGAAGTTGTGGTGAAAATTCAAATGAAGGGCATGGTTGGATAGGTGCAAACCATATTTCAGGGACACCAACAGGAAGAGATTATAGCTCTATAATGCAATCTTGTTTAGGTAGATATACAAGTGGAGAGTTCAATTATAATGATAGAAGGGCATTGCATACTTTATATTAAAATTGGTTTTATTATAAATAGAGAAAAAAGGTATCCTAACTAAAATGGGATGCCTTTTTTTATTGGTTGCTATGTTGATTTAGAGTATTGAGGTTAGTTTATTGATATTGATCTGTTAACGTTGATTAAGGCATGTTTTTTTAAAACTAAGGGTTGGATAGCTTGGAATTAGAACTTTTAGCAAGTTATCACGCAGAAAAGTTGATGAAATCGGAGTTTTATTAAAAAAAATATGTTAAAAAAAAGGCTTTTTACTGTTGTTATACTCTCTTTTTTTATGAAAATATTTTAATAATGTATTAAAATTTTAGCTTTTCTGTTTATTGTGTAATTCCTTGTTTGTTAGTGCCTTTACTTAACCTTTTGAATGCTTTTTTTTTATTAAAAAAACTATTTTAAACCCTTCTTTTAATTTAATTATTAATAAAAATGCATTTTTTTTGCTCATTTAACAAAAAGATATAAATTTGCGACAATTATAACCCAAACAAAGTATAAATAACTACTAATTATGAAAAAAGCAAAATTTGCCCTTTTATTGGGCCTGACTACTAGTGTCCTTTTAACATCATGTTCAACAAATGAGCAAGCAAATGGAACTGAACAAACGGAACAAAAAGAAAATACATTGACCAAAGATGTATCTCAACGAGTTCTTGATGCAGCAACTAAATTGCGTTTGAATACAAATCATATTCAATATGATGATTTTTATTTCCCTGACGGAACCTCAGAGCCTCGTTTGATTATCGAAAACGATATTGCAATGACAGAAGCTCAGTTATTTGAATTGGCAAAATCTGAAAGTGAAAAGCCAGGACGTCAGTATAGAACCTATAACTTAGTCTCTCAAGGTAGAAATATCACTATCTTAGGATACACTGGAGGTGGTGGATACGGACTTTCTAGTAAAGCTAGAACTGGACTAACAAGAGCTGTTGCTAATTACAATAACTTAGGGCTTTCGATTAAGTTTACATTGACTTTTGGTACGGATTTTGGCAGTAAAGATATGGTCGTATATAACAACCCAAATAATAGTGGTGCAGGTGGTAGCGCAGGATTTCCTAGTGGTGGTAGACCTCATAAATGGAATCAAATCCACGGTTTAGATAGTTATAGTACTGCTGTAAATGAGCATGTAATTACACACGAGATTGGACATTCTGTTGGTTTTAGACATACTGACTGGAATACACGTCAGAGTTGTGGGCAATCAGGTGAAGGTGTAGGTAGTAATGGAGCTGTACATATTCCTGGTACTCCTACTGGATATGATAGTACTTCTCTAATGTTAGCTTGTTTCCATTCAGGTGTGAGCGGAAACTTTAATAGTAATGATGTTAGAGCATTAAAAGAAATGTATTAATTTATTAGCTCATAGAGCGTAAAGAGGTCGTCTAAAAAGTAATTTTTAGGCGACCTCATTTTTTATAAAAAAATTAATCCAAGATATATTTCATTTTTTCTTCAATTTTATCCAAGCATAAATTTCCTATACTGCCTTGATGTGTATGTGTTTTTTGGGTATCGGGTACATAAGTTCCATTGTTTACGGCTGTACCGATTTTTTTATAAGCTTCTCTAAAGCTAATACCGTTTTCTACCAAAGTATTAATATTGTCTACAGTAAAAAGATATTTGTATTTTTCATCGTGTAAGTTTATGTTTTTTACACTAACTTGCTTAATGGCATACTCAAAAATATCAAGAATATTTTTTAAGTCTTCAAAGGCAACAATACAATTTTCTTTTAATAATTGATAGTCTCTATGGTATCCACTTGGTAAATTATTAGTGATTAAAACCATCTCGGTTTGTAGTGCTTGTATTTTGTTGCATTTACCCCTAATTAATTCAAAAACATCAGGATTTTTTTTGTGAGGCATAATACTACTACCAGTAGTCAATGTATCAGGAAAGGAAAGGAAGTTAAAGTTTTGACTCATATAAAGACAAATATCCATAGCGAATCTAGCTAGTGTGTTACTGATGTTACCAAGAGCCATGGCTAAGGTTCTTTCACTTTTTCCTCTACTCATTTGTGCAGCTACTACATTGTATTTTAAGGTAGAAAAGTTTAATTCATGGGTTGTGAATTGCCTGTCTATAGGGAAAGAACTGCCATAACCTGCTGCTGATCCTAAGGGGTTTTGATCGATGGTTTTGAGTGCTGCTTTTAAAATAGACAAATCATCAATTAACAATTCTGCATACGCAGAAAACCACAAACCAAACGAAGATGGCATGGCTACTTGAAGATGAGTATATCCGGGTAAAAGATGATTTTTATGTGTTTCAGCTAATTGTAGTAATGTATTAAATAACAAGGTTGTTTTTTCGATAATAAGCGAAAGGTTTTCTTTGTAATATAAGTGTAGTGCAACTAATACTTGATCATTTCTTGATCGTGCAGTATGTATTTTTTTTCCGACTTCCCCGTAAGTTTTGGTAAGTTCAAATTCAATTTTGGAATGTACATCTTCAAATTCAGGTTCAATAACAAATGTTTTATTGGTTATTTGTTGTTGTAGCATATGTAACCCTTCTTCAAGTTGGGTTAACTCTTCTTTTGATATAATGCCGATTTTTTGTAACATTTTAGCGTGTGCTACAGAAGCTTGTATATCATAAGGTGCTATATGTAAATCAATTTCTCTATCGTTTCCTACGGTAAAGTCTTCTATTTTTTTATCAATGGATAATCCTTTGTCCCAGAGTTTCATATTTGGTGTTTTTTAGAGAACCTTCTCTAGTAATTCAACATAAATTTTAATTCCTTCTTCAATTTCACTTAGATAAATAAATTCGTCAGCAGTATGAGACCGTTTGCTGTCTCCTGGCCCTAGTTTTAACGAAGGGCAACTCAAAACAGCTTGATCAGAAAGTGTTGGAGACCCGTAAGTTGTACGGCCAATAGCAATACCTGCTTGAACAATTGGATGTTCTATAGGAATTGAAGAAGAATTTAAGTGCAAACCTCTTGGAGTAATATTACAAGGTGCGTGCGTTTGTAAATAATCGTTTATTTCTTGATTATTATATTGGTCATTTACCCTAACATCAATTACCATAGAGACATTGGCAGGAACTGCATTGTGTTGTTTTCCTGCATTTATCTGTGTTACTGTAAGTTTTACTTCACCAAGTGTAGTAGATTTTTTTTCAAAAGAAACTTCTTGAAACCATTGTAATACCTTAATGCTGTTGTATATGGCGTTGTTGTTGTTAGGGTGAGCGGCATGACTAGGGGTTCCTAAGACTTCAGCATCAAAAACGATCAATCCTTTTTCAGCTATTGCTAACTGCATGAGTGTTGGTTCTCCAACGATGGCAACATCAATTTTAGGTATTATTTTTAATAAGCTATTCAAGCCTTTAGGACCACTACTTTCTTCTTCTGCTGTACCCGCAAAAACTAGATTGTAGTGTAATGACTCTTTTTGATAAAAATATGTGTATGTAGCCAAAAGAGATACAAGACAGCCGCCAGCATCATTACTACCCAATCCATAAAGTTTGTCATTTTCAATAATGGCTTTGAATGGATCTTTTGTGTATCCATTATTAGGTTTTACGGTATCGTGATGAGAATTTAATAAAAGAGTTGGTTTTGTTTTGTCATAAATTTTGTTGACAGACCAAATATTATTGTCAGTCCTAGTATAAGGAATGTCAAATTCTTGAAACCATTTTTCCAATAGTAGCGCAGTGTTATCCTCCTCAGAGGAGAAAGAAGGGGTTTCTATTAAATTTTTTAGTAAAAGAATGGCTTTATTTGTAAGTTGTTTTAGCACATTAATGGAATTAAGTTAATCGTTGTCTTAGTATAGATATTGTTGTGTATTATTATAAATGTAAAGAAGTATAAAGGTTATTGTCTTCAAATAACATTTGTGTTCCTCCAATGCAAACTTCTTGCACATTATTTTCTAAAGCATGAAAACAATTGTCTAATTTGGGAAGCATGCCTTCATATATAACTTTATCCTTTTTGAGTTTTTGGTACATGTCAGTGTTAAGATTCTTAATGATAGAATCATCGTTATTTACATCCAGTAATACCCCAGGTTTTTCAAAACAATAATAGAGCGTTGTTTTAAAATGTGATGCTAATCCGATAGCGATTGCGGAAGCGATGGTATCGGCATTGGTATTGAGTAATTGCCCATTTTTATCATGAGTAATGGCACAAAAAACAGGAACTATTCCCAAGTTAAGTAGTGTCTTTGGTATTTGTGTGTTTACCTTGAAAATATCACCTACAAATCCATAATCAATCGATGAAACAGGCCTTTTTTGAGATACGATACAATTGCCATCTGCTCCTGTTAATCCGATAGCATTACTATCTAATGCTTGAAGTTGTGCAACAATATTTTTATTAATTTTTCCAGCATATATCATGGTAATGATATCTAAAGTGTTTTTATCGGTAACACGTCTACCGTCAATCATTGTTACGGGGATATTCATTTTTTTAGCCAATTGCGAAGCTGATTTTCCTCCGCCATGGACTAATATTTTTAATCCTTCTATTTGAGAAAAATGTACTAAAAACGCAGAAAGTGTTTTTTCATCATTAATAATATTACCTCCAATTTTTATGATTTTTACTGTTTCCATTTGTGTAAGTATAAAGGATTATTCGTATTGATTGATGTAATGATTATTCAATTTGCTGTTACTCATTTTGTCGTACATTAATATTTGTTGTAGTACAATTTGAGTTGCGAAAGTTCGGTTGTTAGCCTGTTGGATAACTAGAGAGTTTGGGCTATCGAGCACAGCATCTTCAGCAACTACATTTCTACGTATAGGTAAACAATGCATAAACTTTGCTTCTTTTAAATTCTTTTTAGTAATCATCCACATTTCATCGTCAAGTAGTACTTTTCCATAATCATTGAAAGAACTCCAGTTTTTGGTATATACAATGTCAGCATTTTCAAAAGCCTTTTGTTGATCGTACTCTATAGGACTATTTTTGGTAATTGCAGGGTCAAGTTCATATCCTTTTGGGTGTGTAATGGTAAAATTAACATCCATTTTATGCATTAAATTGACAAAAGAATTGGCGACAGAGTGGGGGAGTGCTTTGGGGTGAGGAGCCCATGAGAGTACAATGTTTGGTTTTTTTGTAAAATTTGCTTCTTTAATAGTAATGGCGTCTGCTAAAGCCTGTAATGGATGTGCTGTAGCGCTTTCCATATTAACAATAGGAACACTGGCATATTTTAAAAAGCTATTTATGATATATTCAGCGGTATCTTGTTCTTTATTTTTTAAACTAGGAAATGCCCTGACAGCAATAATATCTGCATATTGAGAGATTACTTCGGCAGCTTCTTTTATATGTTCAGAGGTATTTAAGTTCATGATGGTGCCGTTTTCAAATTCCAAATTCCAAGCATTAGCTATATTTAAAACACTAACTTCCATACCTAAGTTTTTAGCTGCTTTTTCTGTGCTAAGCCTTGTTCGTAAGCTAGCATTGAAGAAAAGCATGACTAGCGTTTTTTGTTTTCCTAAATGCGAAAAAGAAAACGGATGTTGTTTTAGTTCCAAGGCTTGTGCAAGGATTTCTTGTAAATTATGTATGTCGTTTAGTGTAGTAAATTTTTTCATTTCTTAGGGATTTAATTCTTTCTTTAAAGCATCTATAAATATATCTACATGCTCTTTTTTTAGGGTTAAAGGGGGGAGTATTCTTAATAAATTGGGGTTTTTTGCACTTCCAGTGAAAATATTATGATTATAGATTAATGACTTTCTGAGGGTAGCTACAGGAAAATCGAATTCGAGTCCAAGCATTAGCCCTCTTCCTTTAATGGTTTTTAGTTGTGGTAAGCTAGCTGCCTGATTGATAAGGTAAGTCGCTACTTGTTTTGTGTTTTCCATTAGGTTTTCTGATTTTATAACAGACAATACAGCTAATGAAGCACTACAAGCCAAATGATTTCCACCAAAGGTAGTTCCTAATAATCCGAAAGAAGGTTTTATGCTTGGGTGAATTAAGATACCTCCTATAGGAAAACCATTTCCCATTCCTTTTGCCATGGAAATAATATCGGGGGTGATGCCGTGTTTTTGAAAAGCAAAAAAATCGCCTGTTCTACCAAATCCACATTGGATTTCATCAGCAATCAATAGGGTGTTGTATTTTTTACACAGTTGTTCAAGTCCTTTATAAAAGCCAGTACTTCCTTCATTTAGTCCTCCGATACCTTGTATGGTTTCAATAATAACAGCACAAACATCATGGTTTTGAAGGGATTTCTCTACGCTGGCTAAGTCTTCCAATTCATGAAAAATTACATCTTGTTGTGCATTAATTGGAGCGACAATTTTAGTGTTATCAGTAGCTGCAACGGCAGCAGAGGTACGTCCATGGAATGAATTTTTAAAGGAAATTACCTTTTTTTTATCGGTATGAAAAGAAGCTAGTTTTAATGCATTTTCATTGGCTTCAGCTCCAGAATTACATAAAAATAATTGATAATCATTACATCCAGACATGTGTTTTATAAGTTCTGCTAAGTTTTTTTGTAAAGGGTTTTGTACCGAATTACTATAAAAACCTAATTTACTTACCTGTTCACTAATGCTTGCAGTATATTGTGGGTGAGAATGTCCTATTGAAATAACGGCATGTCCGCCATAAAGATCTAAATACTTGGTCTCTTTGTTGTCAAAAACATAGACATCTTTTGCCTTTACTGGAGTTACATCAAACAAAGGATATACGTCAAATAAACTCATATTTGTTCTTTTTTAATATTATTAATTTTGTTAAAAGAGGCAACCATTCCTTGGATCAATGCAGCGCTAAGCCCTTTGTGTTCCATTTCATTTAGCCCTTGAATTGTACAGCCTTTCGGAGTGGTCACTTTATCGATTTCTTCTTCAGGGTGATTTTTAGTAGTAATAAGAAGGCTTGCCGCTCCTTGACTGGTATACATGGCTAATTCTTGGGCTTCTTTTGCATCAAACCCTAGTTGAATAGCTGCCTGTGTTGTAGCTCTTATAAGACGCATCCAAAAAGCGATCCCACTAGCACATACTACGGTTGCGGCTTGCATTTGTGCTTCTGGAATTACAATGGAATTGCCAAGTTGATTGAAAATAGTGGTAGCTGTATTTAGGTGTGTTTTGCCTTTTTGGTTTGCACAAATACAAGTCATTGATTTTCCTACAGCGATGGCAGTATTAGGCATTGCCCTAATAAGAAAGTTGTCAACACCGATAATAGCTTCCATTTTTTCAATGCTAAATCCAGTAATCGTTGAGATAAGTACATGATGTTTTTGTATACTGTTGTAAATATCATCAAGTATAGATTCGAAATGCCTCGGTTGTACTGCAAAAATTATAATATCAGAGGCTAATATTGCTTTTTGATTGTCTGTTGTACAATGAACATTGTCGTATGTACTAAATTCTTCTAGCTCATTAATATTTCTTTTGGTGAGATATAGACTAGCGATAGTGTTGTTTTGAAGTAATCCTTTAGCTATCGACTTTCCTAAGTTTCCTGTTCCTATAATGGCAATATTCATAATGAGAGTGTTTTAAAAATAATTTGCTTTTAATTGTAGTCCAGTGGTTTCTTCAATACCAAACATCAAATTCATATTGTGAATTGCTTGCCCTGAAGCTCCCTTTAGAAGATTGTCTATTACTGAAGTGATTAAAAGCTGCTTGTCGTGTTTGTGTAAATGAACCAAGCATTTATTTGTGTTCACTACTTGTTTTAAGTGTAAATCTTTTTCAGAAACAAACGTAAAAGGTGTATCGTTATAAAAATCTTGATAGAGTTGTATTGCATCTTCAATGTTTCCGTCAAAAGAAGTATACGAGGTAACATAAATACCTCTAGAAAAATTACCTCTATTGGGTAAAAACATCACATCACCAGAAAAATCAGTTTGTAAGGAGTCTAAGGTTTGGTTGATTTCACCTAAATGTTGATGGGTAAAAGGTTTGTAATAAGAAAAATTGTTGTCTCTCCAAGTGAAATGTGTAGTAGCAGATAAGGATGTACCTGCTCCAGTAGCTCCAGTCACGGCATTAATATGAATCGTGTTTGTTAACCTCTTTTTATTAGCTAAAGGGATTAATCCTAATTGAATAGCAGTAGCAAAGCAACCTGGATTAGCAATGTAATTTGCGTTTTTTATAGCTTCTTTATTAAGTTCAGGTAATCCGTAAACAAACTTTTTTTGTTGGAATTCGTTGTCTTTTTGTAATCTAAAGTCATTTCCTAGGTCAATGATCTTAGTTTGGTCAGAAAAGGCGTGTGTTTCTAAAAATTTCTTCGAATTTCCATGTCCTAAGCAAAGGAACAATATATCAATGTTTTTGTTTATAGTATTTGTAAATTTAAGCGGTGTATTTCCTACCAGATCTTGATGAACATCTGAAAGAAAGTTCCCCGCATTCGAAGTACTATATACAAAATCTATAGTAGTGTTTGGGTGTTGTAATAAAAGCCTAATAAGTTCGCCAGCAGTATATCCTGCACCTCCAATAATGCCTACTTGTATCATGATAATTGATTTACTTGTTGGTATATTTTATTTTGATTTCCAATGATTTTTATAAAACCTTTCGCATCGTTAGCTGTCCATTGTGTATTCATTTCTCCATAGCTTCCAAATTCAGGATTCATTAGGTCATTGGGAGAAGAAATCCCATCCAGATTAAAGTGATAGGGTTTTAAAGTGATGTATACTTCTCCTGTTACTTTCGATTGACTATTCTCTAAAAAACTTTCGATATCTCTCATCACTGGGTCTAAGTATTGTCCTTCATGAAGATGCATTCCATAAAAACTAGCCAAATATTCTTTGTGTTGTAATTGCCATTTACTTAATGTATGTTTTTCAAGGAGATGATGTGCTTTGATAGTAAGTATGGCAGCAGCGGCTTCAAACCCAACTCTTCCTTTAATGCCTACAATGGTATCACCAACATGGATGTCTCTTCCTATTGCAAATTCTGAAGCAATAGCATTGAGATATTCAATATTTTTTACCGGAGTTTGTTGGTGATCGTTAACAGCCCAAAGTTGCCCTTGATAAAAAGAAAGTTTTAGCTTTTCGGGGGTAGTTTTTATTACTTCAGAAGGATATGCA
The DNA here is from genome assembly GCA_947496185.1 of uncultured Tenacibaculum sp. Lineage (GTDB taxonomy): Bacteria > Bacteroidota > Bacteroidia > Flavobacteriales > Flavobacteriaceae > Polaribacter. The sequence goes on along the minus strand of CANMCD010000003.1, from coordinate 161,137 downwards.
CTGTCAGGTAAAGGATGTTGAGAGGTTAATGTCTCTTTTCCGCCTACGCTGGTTCCCCAGAGTCCTTTGTTAATAGAGTAAGCAGCTTTTTCCCAAGACAAATCGATTCCATGTTCTTTTAAGTAAATAATTTCTTCTTGTCTAGATATTTTTTGATCTCTAATAGGTGTAATGATGGTTATCTCTGGAGCCATGGTCTGGAAAATCATATCAAATCTTACTTGATCGTTTCCAGCTCCCGTACTTCCATGAGCAATATAAGTAGCGTCAATACTCTTTGCATACTGAATAATTTCTATGGCTTGTACGATTCTTTCCGCACTTACAGAAAGCGGGTATGTATTGTTTTTTAAAACATTACCATATATTAAATATTTAACGACTTTATCATAAAAGGTACTGACTGCCTCTATGTTTTTATAGGAAGCAACTCCCATTTTATAAGCATTCTTTTCTATTGTTTTTATTTCGTCTTGTGAAAAACCGCCAGTATTTATACTGACTGCATGTACCTCATAACCTTGTTTAGATAGGCTAACGGCACAATAAGAAGTATCTAGTCCGCCACTATAGGCAATTACTAATTTTTTCATGAATATCTCTTTTTAAGGTGGATAGTTTCTTTAATTTTTTTCAATCTTTTAAAAACGTTTTCTTTAACGTTTTTTTCTGAGTTCTCTGTACTAGGATCATATAGCATTCCTGTACAAAGACACATTTTTTGATTCGTTCTCTGTAGAACATCATAGTTAACACAAGTTTGACAGCCTTTCCAAAAGGTTTGGTCGTCTGTTAGTTCAGAAAATGTAACAGGTTTGTACCCTAAATTACTATTCATTTTGATAACGGCTAATCCAGTAGTTATACTAAATATTTTAGCATTTGGATATTTGGTTCTCGATAAGTCAAAAACTTGTTGTTTAATATCTTTTGCCAATCCTATTCCTCTGTAGTTAGGATGCACAATGAGTCCAGAATTGGCTACAAACTTACCGTGTTGCCATGATTCGATATAACAAAATCCAGCAAACATATCTCCGTCTAAAGCAATAACTGCATTTCCTTGTTCCATCTTTGAAATGATGTACTCAGGCTTACGTTTTGCAATACCAGTACCTCTTTTTTTAGCTGCATTTTCAATGGTTTTGCATATGATAGCAGCGTAAGGGCTATGAGAAACATCCGCAACTATAATTTTCATAGTGTGATTGATAAATAAAAATATTGGATAAACTATTTGTTCTTTTTTGAAAGGGGAACAGGACGCACCTTGTTCCTATAAATTAGATAGTACCCTTACGGGCGAGGTCGTATAGTAGCAACAGGATTTAATGCAACTGACTTTAAGTTGTAATTAAAACTTGATGTACTAACGTGAAATAAAAAAAATGTGGTGAAATTCAAAACTGAAAAAAATAAAGTGATACAATATAATTAGGTGTCAAAGGTGGAAAGTGCTGGTGGCATTACCGCACTAACATACTCGGGACTATATTGTAAACTCTATTTGTTTGCATAAGAAGCAAATCTATAAAATATTTCTAATAAACCCAATAATTTTGTGTTTATTTTTTGTTTTAAAAGTTAGCTAAGAGTGGTTTCTGGTGAATAGTAAAAAAGATGATCTTATAATTTAGATCATCTTTTTTAATCTTACTATAGATGTTTTATTGAAGCGATACGTCTTTTGCCAATGGAAAATCAATTTCAACTTGTGTTAAGTTATGTAGGTAATTCATAATAACTTTATCACCTATACTCACAATAACATCTACTAAGTTTCCTTTGGTATAACCTGCCTTAAAAAAGTTGTCTAAGACAGTATTATCAACTTTCCCTTTGTTTAAAGTAATGGCTTTTGAAAGTTTAACGAGAGCATCATACTTTTCGTTACTAGAAAAATAACCTTGTCTTAATTCCAATATTTGTTCATCTGTAAAGCCATTCATTTTTCCAATAGCAGTATGAGCAGATAAGCAATATCTACAATTGTTTAATTGGCTTACAATTAGGTTTATAACTTCTTTTTCTTTTTTAGAAAGTGATGTCTTTGCATTTTGAAACTGTAGATAATTACCTAGAGCCGTATCAGAATACGCTATCGTTGCATATAGGTTAGGAACGAAACCTATTGTTTTTTTTAGGCTATCAAAAATTTGTTGATTGTTTACAGAAACTTCTTCTTTTTTAGGAACATTAAAATTTGCCATAATATTCAGTTATTAAATTTGTTTATCATTATTGATAGTACAAAGATGCGAACGGAACAGTATGTTTTGTTAGGTAGGATTTCCTTATAAGTTGGCAATTTTTCCCAAATGCTTATTTTCTCTATATCTTGATGGAGAAACTCCTTCTTGTTTTTTAAAAAAACGGCTAAAAGATTGAATATCATTATAACCAATTCTATAGGCTATCTCTTGTATTTGCATTTCAGTATAATATAATAATCGTTTAGCTTCAAGCATTTTGCGATCTTGTATATAGTTCAGTGGTGTTTTATTGCCTAATTTTGAAAAGAGATTAGAAATAGTTTTTGGTGATTTGTTTAATAGTTTGGCATAATCCGCAACACTATGTTTAACATTAAAATATTGTTCTACTAAAAAATTGAATTCTCGTATGATATCTGTTTCTCTTTTTATGTCTGAAGGTAAATGCTGTTCTTTATATAAACGAGTACTTAAGATCAAATACCGTTTTAACATCATTTGTAACATGCTTATTTGTAGGTTATCTTTTGATTTCATTTCAATAGAGAACATTTTCCAAAGAGTTTCAAACTGTTCAATATCTTGATTGGAAATTGTTATCACAGGGAGTTGAGAAGCTCCAAAAAACAAGACCCCTTTACAACTAACTTCTATATCGTGATCTATGATGCAAAAAAAAGGACGATTAAACCGTAAAAATTTTGAAGTGTGTTTTTTTAGTATCTCTATTTTGTGGAATTCAGTAAAAAAAACGATTTGATTTTTGTTGAAAGTATGTTTTACACCGTCAATAATGAGGGTATTATCATTTTCCAGAAACCATAGAACTGTTAAACTACTTAGTTCTGGATTATTAAACAAAAATCTACACGAGTTAGGATCGAGTTCTAATAATTCTATAAATTCACCAGTATTTCCTTCTATTCTCATATTTAATGTTACTGATATATTTCGGTTATGGATAGTAGTTAAGGCTAAAAGTAATTAATTTTTATCTTTCATAAACCAAAAGAAAAATTAAAGAGCTTAATAAGCCAATTAAATATAACCATATGCCACGTAATGTATTGTTTTTATGTTGTTGGTTTATGTTTTTTGAAAATGATTCTTAAAGAAGATATTGGGTGAATCTATCATTAAAATATAATTTATCAAAAAAACAATTGGCAATTATTAAATAAATTCTCATATTTGTACCCAGATGCGTAAACAAATTATAAATATTATTTCTATTGTCATTATTATTGTGATTATCTCACACTAATAAAAGGAAGTAGTATTTAGAAAAGATATAAAATTATAAGTTAAAGGCTTCCTAAGAAATTAGGAAGCCTTTTTTGTTAACAAGATGATAAACACATATACCAACATAATTATTAGCAATATTATTGTCATTATTAGCTTACCACCAGGCTGATACGGTATCTATTTTCTTATAAAAAAACCTGTATCGCTTGCCATAGAGATACAGGTTTTTTTATGAGGTGAGTGTCATTAATAAAAAACATATAAATAACTGATAGACAATAAGTTAAATCAAAACTAAGATAGCTGGAAATCATTTAATTAGTAGGAAATGAATTTTAAAGAATATAGAAACAAATAATTTCGAATAAATAATCAATAATTGGGTGTTATTTGAGGTTAAATAAGAGTAAAGTGTTTTTTTAATTGATAAAATATTATTAAATCAGCTCTTTTATTGGTAATAATGTAAAACGACAAGAACGACATAAAAAAACAATTATAACTCCTAGCAGTTTAAGAGGGGTGAAGCTAACAAAAACAATGAAATTAAATAAGTTTAGTAAGAGGATAACACAAGACGATACGCAACCAGCAGCTCAGGCGATGTTGCACGCTATAGGATTGTCAAATTCAGATTTAAAAAAACCTTTTGTAGGAATAGCAAGTACGGGGTATGAGGGGAATCCTTGTAACATGCATTTAAATGACTTAGCAAAATTGGTAAAAGAAGGTACAGAAAATGTAGATTTGGTAGGGTTAATATTTAACACTATCGGTGTTTCTGATGGGATTTCTATGGGGACGCCAGGAATGCGTTTTTCATTACCTTCAAGAGATGTAATTGCTGATTCAATGGAAACAGTGGTGCAAGCAATGTCTTATGATGGATTGGTAACTGTTGTAGGGTGTGATAAAAACATGCCAGGAGCACTAATGGCAATGTTACGATTGAATAGGCCTTCGGTATTAGTGTATGGAGGAACTATAGCTTCAGGATGTCATGAAGGAAAAAAGTTAGACGTAGTATCTGCTTTTGAAGCATGGGGAGAAAAAGTAGCAGGTAAAATAGATGAGACAGAATATCAAAGTGTTATAGAGAAAGCATGTCCAGGAGCAGGAGCTTGTGGTGGAATGTATACTGCAAATACGATGGCTTCAGCTATCGAAGCACTAGGTATGAGTTTGCCGTATAATTCATCAAACCCTGCTATAAGTAATGACAAAGAACAAGAATGTATACGGGCAGGAGAAGCACTGCGAATACTTTTAGAAAAAGATATAAAACCTTCAGATATTGTTACTAAAAAATCATTAGAGAATGCGATTCGATTGGTAACTGTAATGGGGGGGTCAACCAATGCGGTTTTACATTTCTTAGCAATCGCTAAGGCAGCCAATGTGAAGTTTACCTTAGAAGATTTTCAAAGAATTTCAGACAACACACCATTTTTGGCAGATTTGAAACCTAGTGGTAAATTTTTAATGGAAGATGTACACGATGTAGGAGGAACCCCTGCCGTTTTAAAATACTTATTAGAAAAAGGATTGTTACACGGAGATTGTTTGACAGTGACAGGAAAAACTTTAGCAGAGAATTTAGCTGAAGTGCCAAGTTTGAGTTCAGGACAAGAAGTGGTTAAGCCTTTAGAAACTCCTATTAAAGAAACAGGACATTTACGAATGTTGTATGGAAACTTAGCGAAAGAAGGTTCTGTCGCTAAGATAACAGGAAAGGAAGGATTGTTTTTTAGAGGTAAAGCTAAAGTTTTTGAAGGAGAGTACGCTGCAAATGATGGTATTAGAGAAGGTAAGGTTTCAAAGGGAGATGTGGTAGTTATACGTTATGAAGGGCCAAAAGGAGGGCCAGGTATGCCAGAAATGTTGAAGCCAACAGCTGCGATTATGGGAGCAGGTTTAGGAAAAGAGGTAGCACTGATTACCGACGGAAGGTTTTCTGGGGGAACACACGGATTTGTAGTAGGTCATATCACTCCCGAAGCACAAGAAGGTGGAGCAATCGCATTGGTAAGAGACGGTGATGTAATTTCTTTAAATGCAGAGACCAATTCAATCACATTGGAAGTTCCTGAAGAAGAATTAGTAAAGCGAAAAGAAAATTGGGAAGCACCTCCTTTGAAAGTGAATAGAGGTGTTCTTTATAAATATGCAAGAACAGTATCATCTGCATCTAATGGATGTGTAACAGATGAGTTTTAATAATCTAAAAAAAGTGTTAACTAAAGTGAAAATAACCAGTTGAGTTAGCTGAAAAATCGAGAATACAATGGCAACGAAAACACAAGAAGAGACAGTAGAAACTGTAAAACAGACAGAGAGAATGACAGGAGCAGAGGCAGTAATTAAATGTTTGTTGGCCGAAGGAGTAGATGTTTTATATGGGTATCCTGGTGGAGCAATTATGCCAGTATATGATGAATTTTATAAATATCAAGATAAAATTCACCATGTCTTAACGCGTCATGAGCAGGGAGCAACCCATGCAGCACAAGGATATGCTAGAGTTTCAGGAAGGGTCGGAGTCGCAATTGCTACTTCAGGGCCTGGAGCAACTAATTTAATTACAGGAATCGCAGATGCTCAAATAGATTCTACCCCTATGGTATGTATTACAGGACAAGTTGCAGATCATTTATTAGGGACAGATGCTTTTCAAGAAACGGATATCATAGGTATTTCAACTCCCGTTACCAAATGGAATTACCAAATAACCAAAGCGAGTGAAATTCCAGAAGTAATGGCTAAAGCTTTCTATATAGCTAAGTCAGGAAGGCCTGGTCCCGTGTTGATTGATATAACAAAAAATGCACAGTTTGAAGAGTTTGACTTTTGTTATGAGAAATGTACTTCGGTTAGAAGTTATAAACCGAAAACTCCTGTAGTAGCTTCAAAACTAAAAGAAGCGGCCGATATAATCAATGCAGCAAAAAAACCTTTTATTGTATTTGGGCAAGGGGTTATTTTGGGTGAAGCCGAAGAAGAGTTTCAATCGTTTATAGAAAAAGCGGGAATACCTTCAGCTTGGACTATTTTAGGATTGTCTGCCTTGCCAACATCACACCCTTTGAATGTGGGGATGGTCGGAATGCATGGTAATTATGGCCCAAATAAATTAACCAATGAATGTGATGTTTTGATTGCTATCGGAATGCGTTTCGACGATCGTGTTACTGGAAATCTGAATACGTATGCAAAGCAAGCTAAGATTGTTCACTTTGAAATTGATCCAGCTGAAGTGGATAAGAATGTGAAAACAGATGTGGCTGTTATTGGAGATGCTAAAGAAAGTTTAGCACAAATATTACCACTAGTAAATGAGAATTCACATGAAAGTTGGTTGGAAGAGTTTAGAAAATTCGATGCTATTGAGTTTGAGAAGGTGATTAAAGATAATTTATACCCTGAAAAAGAAGGTTTAACCATGGCAGAGGTCATGAAAGAGATTAATAAAGAATCGGAAGCAAATGCAGTCATTGTATCGGACGTTGGTCAGCATCAAATGATCGCTTGTCGTTATGCTGAATTTAATCAGAGTAAAAGTAACGTAACTTCGGGAGGATTAGGAACTATGGGGTTTGCTTTACCGGCAGCCATCGGCGCCAAAATGGGAGCTCCAGAAAGAGAGGTTGTCGCTATTATTGGTGATGGAGGGTATCAAATGACCATTCAAGAACTCGGAACAATCTTACAGACCAAAGTAGCGGTAAAAATAGTGGTGCTGAATAATGAGTTTTTAGGAATGGTGCGTCAATGGCAACAGTTGTTTTTTGATAAAAGATATGCATCAACCGAAATGGTAAATCCAGATTTTGTTACGATTGCCAAAGGATATCATCTAAAGGCAAACAGGGTAACTAAAAGAGAAGATTTAGCAGCTTCGGTTAAAGAAATGATGCAATCAGAAGAGGCATACTTTTTAGAAGTTTGTGTAGAAAAGGAAGACAATGTATTTCCTATGATACCAACAGGATCATCAGTTTCAGATATAAGACTATCATAATTATGGAAAATAAACAAACATATACCATTTCTATATACACAGAAAATAATGTAGGATTGTTGAATAGAATTTCTTCTATATTTCAACGAAGACATTTAAATATAGAAAGCGTTAACGTATCGAAATCAGAAATCAAAAGTGTATCTAGATTTACACTATTGGTAAAATTAACTGAAACCGAGGTTAAAAAAATTATTGGACAGATAGAAAAGCAGGTAGAAGTGATTAAGGCCTACTATCATAAGGATGATGAAACGGTGTATCAAGAATCTTGCTTGTTCAAATTGAGTACGGACTTATTAACAGAAAATGACGATATCCAAAAGATTATCAATAGCAGTAAGTCTAGGGTAATCAATATCAATAAAGATTTTTTTGTGCTTGAAAAATCAGGTGGTAAAGAAGAGTTAGAAGAGCTCTATCATATATTAGATAAGCATGGAATCATGCAGTTTGTTCGTTCGGGTAGAATAGCTATTACCAGAGATGAAATGCGTGTATCTGAAATGCTAAAAGCATTGTAATAAAACATAACAACATAAAAACTATTATTTTTTTTAAGATGAAAAATTATTTTAACCAATTGTCTCTTAGAGAGCAATTAGCTCAGTTAGGGAAATGTCGATTTATGGAACTTGCAGAATTTAATGCAGGGATTGAAGTGCTAAGAGGTAAAAAGGTAGTCATCGTAGGGTGTGGAGCTCAAGGGTTAAACCAAGGGTTAAACATGCGTGATTCAGGGCTCGATGTATCGTATGCCTTGCGCGAAAGTGCTATTCAAGAGCAAAGAGCTTCTTATAAAAACGCTACAGAAAATGGGTTTACTGTAGGTTCGTTTCAAGAATTAATTCCAACCGCAGATTTAGTGTGTAACTTGACACCTGATAAGCAACATACCAAAGTAGTTAGTACGGTTATGCCTTTGATGAAAGAAGGAGCTACCTTATCGTATTCTCATGGATTTAATATTGTAGAAGAAGGAATGCAAGTACGAAAAGATCTAACGGTTATTATGGTAGCACCTAAATGCCCAGGGTCTGAAGTACGAGAAGAATATAAAAGAGGGTTCGGAGTGCCAACATTGATTGCTGTACACCCAGAAAATGATCCACAAGGTAAAGGACTTGAAGAAGCTAAAGCTTATGCGTATGCTACTGGAGGGCACAGGGCAGGTGTGTTAGAATCATCATTCGTTGCTGAGGTTAAGTCGGATTTAATGGGAGAGCAAACCATCTTATGTGGTGTGTTACAAACAGGATCTATCTTGTCTTTTGATAAAATGATAGCGGAAGGAATTGAACCAAGTTATGCGGCTAAATTAATTCAATACGGTTGGGAAACGATTACCGAAGCCTTAAAACATGGTGGGATAACCAATATGATGGATAGGCTTTCGAATCCAGCCAAAGTTAAGGCATTTGAATTGTCAGAAGAATTAAAAGAAACCATGCGTCCATTATTTCATAAGCATATGGATGATATTATGACGGGACATTTCTCAAAAACCATGATGGAAGATTGGGCAAATGATGATGTGAATTTACTGACATGGAGAGCTGCTACAGGAGAAACTACCTTTGAAAAAACAACCATGACCTCAGAAGAAATTGATGAGCAAGAGTATTTCGATCATGGAGTTTTGTTGGTAGCCTTTGTTAGAGCAGGAGTAGAGCTTGCTTTTGAAACGATGACAGAAGCAGGGATCATTGATGCTTCGGCTTATTATGAATCGTTGCACGAAACACCGTTAATTGCGAATACCATTGCCCGTAAAAAGTTGTATGAAATGAATAGAATCATTTCTGATACAGCAGAGTATGGTTGTTATTTGTTTGATCATGCTTGTAGACCTTTGTTAGTAGATTTTATGAATAAAGTGTCTTCGGATGTGATAGGAAAAAACTATACAAAAACCAATAAGGTAGATAATAAGCAACTTATTGAGGTAAATGATGCCATTAGAAACCATCCTGTAGAGCAAATAGGAAAGAAATTACGAACGGCCATGACAGCCATGAAATCTATAAAATCAGAAGCACAAGAGCCTGCTTTGGTATAATTAAATGAGACTGAAAATAGAAACATATTATCCAAAATTAGAAAATATAAAAAAAGCAGCAACTACCTTGAAGGAGGTAGTTGCTCAAACGCCTTTACTGCATAATTATACATATTCAAATAAGTATCAGGCAAATATTTTATTGAAAAGAGAAGATTTACAGCAAGTACGTTCCTATAAAATAAGAGGAGCTTATAATAAAATCAGTTCTTTATCAAAAGAAGAATTGGCTAATGGTATTGTTTGTGCCAGTGCAGGAAACCATGCGCAAGGGGTAGCTTTAGCGTGTAGTAAAAAACAAATACACGGTACTATTTTTATGCCAGCACCTACACCAAAACAAAAAGTAGAACAAGTAAAAATGTTTGGAGGTGCCTATATAGATATTCAATTATCAGGGGATACCTTCGACGATGCATATAAGGCGGCAAAACATGTTTCAGATAGTCTAGAAAAAACTTTTGTACACCCTTTTGATGATGAAAAGATTATTGAAGGACAAGCAACGGTAGGTTTAGAGATTATCGAGCAAAGTAGCGAAAAAATTGATTATTTGTTTGTACCTGTTGGTGGCGGTGGATTGGCCTCAGGGGTATCGACTGTATTTAAAACGCTATCTCCTACAACAAAAGTAATTGGAGTAGAACCTGCGGGAGCACCTTCTATGAAAAGAGCGTTAGCTGATAAGAAGAATATCAAATTGGATACAATTGATAAGTTTGTAGATGGTGCGGCAGTTAAGCAAGTTGGAGATTTAACGTATAAGATTTGCCAACAAAATTTGGATGATATGGTTACCGTTCCTGAAGGAAAGATTTGTCAGACCATTTTAGATATGTATAATAAAGAAGCGATTGTGGTAGAGCCAGCAGGAGCTTTGACATTATCAGTTCTAGATGCTTTTAAAGAAGAAATTAAAGGTAAAAATGTAGTTTGTTTGATAAGTGGTAGTAACAACGATATTACAAGAACAGCTGAAATTAAAGAAAGAGCCTTGTTATACGGTGGGTTAAAACATTATTTTATCATACGTTTTCCTCAACGAGCAGGTGCTTTAAAAGAGTTTGTGATGGATGTTTTAGGTGAAAATGATGATATTACTTTTTTTGAATACTCTAAAAAGACCAATAGAGAAAACGGACCAGCTGTGGTCGGAGTAGAATTGGAAAATAGAGAAGATTTAGTTCCGCTTATAAAACGAATGAAAGAACGTAATTTTTATGGGGAATATCTGAATGATAACCCTAATTTATTTGAATTTTTAGTTTAGATAAAAGGATAATATAATGGGCGGAACACTCTTGTTAGAGTATCCGCTTTAATTATTTTAGCCTAGAGTCGGGGGGTGTTGCATGTGTTTTTTAATACAATTCTAGCCTTGGTAGGCTTTTAGTAGTTTTTCTTTGATTTCTATTTTTATGCTGTCTGAGGTAAAAGCATGTGAGATGGCTTCTAAATTACAGGTAAGGAAATGCTGTTTTGTCCAGTTGAAATGATCTTCTAAAGTTTTATATTCTTTAGTTAGTGTAGTATTTGAGATGGCACGAGCATCTGTATTTACACTTATAGAAATCCCTTTGTTATATATTTTATCAATTTTATGGTGCTGCATTTGGGGGTAAACGTTTGTTTGAATATTGCTGGTGGGGCATACTTCAAGGTGTATACCTTTCTTTTTTAGAAAAGCTATTAAATTTTCATCTTCAAGACTTCTAACTCCATGACCAATCCGTATTGGATGTAAATTTTGTAAAGTTTCCCAAACGCTCTTTGGTCCTTTGGCTTCTCCAGCATGTGCGGTGCATAAAATTTGATTTTTATGAGCAAACCTAAAAGCTTCAATATGGTTGTCTATTGGGTAGCTGGCTTCATCTGCAGCGATATCAAAGCCTACAACATTGGTGTTTTTGAAGGTTTCTACTAATTTAACCGTTTCTATACTTTGTTTTTTAGTAAAGTGGCGTAAAGTACATAATAACAATCCAGCTTGAATTCCTGTTGTTCTTATTCCATGCGTAATGGCTTCGTTAACAGTTTGCACAACTTCGTATGATGTCAGTCCTTTTTCTAAATGAAGTAAAGGGGCAAATCTGATTTCAGCATAAATAACATTATCTTTTTTTAGCTGTTCAAAAAGATCCAAAGTAACAAGTGAGAGTTGTTCTTTTGTTTGCATTAAAGAAACGCCACTTATAGCTCTTTTAATATAGTCAGCTAAGTCCTGACACTTAGGAGGGGCTATAAAGGAAGCTTCGTAAGTGTTTTTGGTAATATTTGGGTCAATTTTTTGCACAACTTCGTAGCTTAATGAACAATCCAAGTGTAAGTGTAATTCAACTTTTGGTAGGTTATTTAGTGTCATAGAAAATAGTGGTTTTGATTTAATTTGGAGAGAAAGCCTTAAAATTAATGAAAAAAAGAGGGGAATCCTACAAGGTGTTGTAAAAACAAAAAACCCAAACGAATGTTTGGGTTTTTGTGGTGGTGCCTCCAGGAATCGAACCAGGGACACAAGGATTTTCAGTCCTTTGCTCTACCAACTGAGCTAAGGCACCAGCTTAACTTTGTAACTTTAGTAAAAAGAATGTGTCTTTTACTTAGTGGTGCCTCCAGGAATCGAACCAGGGACACAAGGATTTTCAGTCCTTTGCTCTACCAACTGAGCTAAGGCACCAGTGGCTACTTTCGTTAAGCGGATGCAAATATACAATCGTTTTTCAATTTACCAAAAGAAAAAGAAATAAAAAACTATTGTATTTTTGATAGCTTATTACAATAAGGAATGTTTTTAATCGTTGATGTAGGTAATACTAGGGTAAAATCAGCTGTTTTTCAAGGAGGTAGAGTGTTGGAGCTTTTTGTGTTTGAAAAAGAAAAGGCGGTAGAAAAATTAAAAGAAATTGATGTTAAATTTTCAATTTCACATACAATTGTATCGTCTGTAGCCACTTTTTCGGATATACAAAAGGCACAAATAGAAAAATTGTTTCGTCCAATTTTTTTAAATTCAAAAATTAAAGTACCTTTTAAGAACCTTTATGGAACTCCAAAAACCTTGGGGCCAGATCGGATCGCTTTAGCAGCGGCAGCGGTAAGTAAATATGAACACAAAAACACCTTAATCATCGACGCAGGAACCTGTATAACGTTTGATTTAGTAACCGATAAGAAGGAATATTTAGGAGGAGCAATTTCTCCCGGGATACGTATGCGGTATAAAGCACTTCATCACTTCACTTCGAAACTTCCTTTATTAGAGACAGAAGAATTTCCGTATATAATAGGAACGAATACCAATGAATCGATACATTCTGGTGTTGTGCATGGGGTTTTAAATGAAATAAAAGGGGTAATAAGCGTCTATAAAAAAAAGTATACTGATTTAACGGTTGTTTTAACAGGAGGAGACACAAATTTCTTGTTAAAACAATTAAAAAGTGTCATATTTGCCAATCCGAATTTTATTCTGGAAGGTTTATATACGATATTGATACATAATTTAGCGGATGATTAAGAGATTTATCTTAGGATTATTAGTGGTAAACACAGTAAACATAGTAGCACAAAGAAGCAATTCGTCTCCTTATTCTCGTTTTGGGATTGGAGAAAATTTTGAATCACTTACTGTCGAGCAAGCATCGATGGGGGGTATAGGTGTGGCACTTAAAGATGTCTACCATTTGAATTTTTCAAACCCAGCGGCTATGGCTGACATTAGATTTGCTACTTATGGTTTGGGGGGAAGCTTTACTTTTCTAAAGTTAACGGATACGAATACTAGTCAAAAGGGGAATTCTGTAAATCTTAGGTATGCAGCTTTGGCCTTTCCTATAGGTAGAAAAGCAGGATTTTCGGTAGGGTTACAACCTTTTTCTTCTGTTGGATATGCGTTAAGAGGAGAAGAGGAATTCGATGGTGCTACACAAAAAACTAGATTATCAGGTTCTGGAGGTACCAATAGACTTTACGCTAGTTTTGGTGCTTATATCCTTGAAGGACTTTCTGTAGGAGCAGAAGCAAGTTTTCTTTTCGGTAAAACCGAAAACAATGTATTGACATATGGTTCAGGTGTTTTTGGTACACAGGCTATAGAAGAATTAAACATACGAGGAGGTATATATAAGTTTGGGATGCAGTATAGAAATCAAATGAAAAACAAATTGAATTTCTATACAGGTACTGCCTTAACGCTCCAAAGTGATTTGTCAGCTTCAGGTAGTGAAGTAATAAATAAAGTAACAATTGCTTCTGATGGAAGTGTTAAAAGAGTAGAAATAAGAGATGTATTAAGTGGAGAAATAATAGATGATGGTGAAAGATATAGAAGTGCACTTTCAGGAACAATTTCTTTACCAGTTAAATTTGCTGTAGGGGCAGGTTTAGGAAAAGATAATAAATGGTATGTAGGTGTAAATCAAGAATACAGAGGAACTTTAAGAAACCTAAATATTACTACTGATGGATATCAATTCGAAAGAGCAAGAAAGTTTTCTTTAGGAGGGTATTATATTCCTAAATTCAACTCGATTTCAAGTTATTGGGAAAGAGTTACTTATAGGGCTGGAGTTAGGTTTGAAAAGACAGGTCTTTTAATAGATAGTTTTGGTACGGGGCAAAATTTAACATCTATTAACGACTTTGGCATAAATATTGGATTTGGTTTGCCAATGCCGAAACAATTATCGAGTATTAATATTGGATTTGAATACGGCGAAAAAGGAACTACATTGAACAATTTAGTGAAAGAAAGTTATTATAACATACGATTAAGCTTATCATTAAATAGTAGAAACTGGTTTCAAAAGAGGAGAATAGATTAACATAAAAGGATAAATAATGAAGAAAATTACGTGCATATTGACGGTTTTTTTCTTGCTTGTGGCTTCAATAGGGGTTAATGCTCAAGCAAGTCAAGAGTGTAACATCAAGTATAACCTGTTTAAAGGGAATACGATTACTAAAAAGTACGACGAGGCAAAGCCTGATTTAGAGTATTTATTAACGAACTGTCCAAAGTTGTCAGTTAATATATACAAGTATGGAGCAAAGGTGGCGGAGAAAACAAATGATCATGGGTTGGCTAAAAAAGTATACAATGCAAGATTAACCAATTTTCCTAAAAAAGGAGCAGCAAAGGCACATAGTGATTATGCAACTTACTTGATTAAAAATAAGTTAGGGAATGATACAGAGGTTTTCTCATTATTAGAAAAGTCTTACAAGCTTGATCCAAAGTCGATGGGGGTTAAAAATATCTTTAGATATTTTAAGGCAATTACAGAAAAGTATAAAGATTCTGATCCTCAAAAAGTATTTGATACTTACGATGATGTAATGGAATCTGTAGGTGACAAATTAGATGATTATAATAAAAAAATATCTAAGCTAATTGCTAAAGAAGAAGCTGGTACAATTGATACTAAAGAGAAGAAGAGGCTAAGAGCTTATACGATTAACTCAACTTCGTTAGGTAAAGTTGAAGGAGGATTGGATGCTATCATTTCCGAAATAGCAACGTGTGAAAGATTAGTGCCGATATACAAAAGAGACTTTGAAGCTAAAAAAGCAGATGGTGTATGGTTGAAGAGAGCGGTTTCGAGAATGTATAATAAAGGTTGTCAAACAGACCCATTGTTCGAAACGTTAGCAACTGCGTATGCTGATGTTACACAATCTGCAGATGCATTTAACTTTATCGCAGGTGTTTTAGAAAGAAATGGCGATAAAAGTGGTGCTGTTCAAATGAGAAAGAAAGCTTTTGAGTTAGAAACAGATCCATTAAAAAAGGCAAAGTTAAAATTAAGAGAAGCGCAAGGTGCTAGTGGTAGTAGGGCTAGAGCATTGGCATACGAAGCTTTAAAATACAACCCAAATATGGGGAAGGCATACTTGTTAATTGCTAGTTTATATCAAAAGAGTGCAAACTCTTGTGGTAGTGATGAATTTGAAAAGAGAATGGTGTACGTTGCTGCTTTAAACAAAGCGTTAAAAGCGAAAAAAGTAGATCCAGGATGTGGTGCAGGAAGATATATTTCTAGTTATAAGAAAAATGTACCTTCTAAGAAGTTAATTTTCCAAAAAGGAATTGCTTCAGGAGCTAGCCATAAAATTGCTTGTTGGATTGGTGAAACGGTTCGTGTACCTTAATATGAAAACAAACACACCTAAGATATATTCAAACATTGCTATCATTATTTTGATAGCAATGTTTTTTTCTTGTGTTAATAGCAAGAAAGAAATACAAGATTTTTTAGCAGATAAAAATTTGCCTATTGCTGTCGGAAAAAATGTTTTTCACGTATATAAAGACTCTGGAAAGATTACCTCAAAACTAATAACACCGTTATTACATGATTTTACCAATAGAGAGGAACATCCCTATAATGAGTTTCCAGTAGGGATTAAAATTGTAACCTTTGAAAATAATGGTAAAGACTCAACTACCATAACGGGAAAGTATGCACGTACTTATAATAAAACTAAGGTTTCGGAGATAAAAGATAATGTAGTAATCACCAATCATACAGAAAATACTATTTTAGAAACCAACCAATTGTTTTGGGATCAAAAAGAAAAATACTTTTTTACGGAAGATGGTTTTAGATTGACCACGGCTACCGATACTATTAATGGTTTTGGTTTCGAGTCAAAACAAGATTTATCAGCCTATATAGCTAAAGACATAACAGGAAAAATAGAAACAAAAGAAAGCGACTTATAATGAACAAACTTTGGAGTTACGTACAATATGGTTACCTAGTAGTAGCGATTATTTTTTTGGTAGAAGGAATTATTAAACTAAGTAAAGACGTCCAAGGTGCTTTATTAATGTTTGGTTTTGCTATTTTTATGGTGTTAATTTTTTTCTTTAAAAGAAGGTTTAGAAAAAAAATTGACCAACGAAACAAACAAAACTAAAACTACGTATACATGCAATTTGAAATAGCTATCATCTTTTTATCGTTGATTTTTTCAGCCTTTTTTTCAGGTATGGAAATAGCGTTTGTGTCTGCAAACAAATTACACATTGAATTAGAAAAGAAAAGTGATAGCTTTTTAGCTAAAGTACTAGCAAAACTAACAGAAAAATCTTCCAAGTTTATTACTACTATGTTGGTAGGTAATAATGTTGCGTTAGTTATTTATAGTTACTTTATGGGAGAGCTATTGTTGAATTGGTTTCATCAATTCTTGCCTTCAAATTATAAAATTGTTACATATTTTTTATCCGATTTACGTTTATTAAGCCAAACATTGATATCTACGATTGTAATTTTAATTACTGCTGAATTTTTACCTAAGGCTATTTTTAGAGTATATGCGAATGAAATGATTAAAGTTTTTGCTATACCTGCCTATTTTTTCTATTGGATTTTTTATATCGTGACAGGGTTTATTAACAGAATATCAGACTTTTTTTTACGAGTTTTATTCAAAGCCAAAGAAAGTGAAGAACAAAAAGCGTTTAGTAAAGAAGAGCTAGGAGACTATATTTCTGAACAACTAGACGGTGGGAATGATGACGAAGAGGTCGATTCAGAAATTCATATTTTCCAAAATGCATTGGAGTTTCACAAAGTAAAGTCTAGAGAGATCATGGTACCCAGAACAGAAATCATAGCGGTTGATTTGCATGAGTCTGTTGCCAATCTTAGAAATTTATTTATTGATACAGGCCTGTCCAAAATATTAGTCTACAAAAATTCATTAGATGATATATTAGGGTATGTAAATGCTTTCGAGTTGTTTAAAAAAACGAAAACCATCAAGTCTATACTTTTACCTGTGGAATTTGTACCTGAGTCAATGATTATAAATGAAGTACTGAACTCGTTAATGAAAAAAAGAAAAAGTATTGCCGTGGTTGTAGATGAGTATGGGGGGACTTCTGGTATCATAACGGTTGAAGATGTAGTGGAAGAGTTATTTGGTGAAATAGAAGACGAACACGATACGCAAGAGCTTTTAGAGGAAAAAATCAACAGTGAAGAATATCGATTTTCTGCACGTTTAGAGGTGGATTACCTAAACGAACAATACGAGCTAGGCATCCCAAAAGAAGAAGCTTATGAAACCTTAGGGGGCTTTATAATTAACCATACAGAAAATATTCCAATGCAAGGAGAAGTATTGCAAATAGCGAGCTTTGAAATAAAAATACTAAATGTGAGTACTTCAAAAATTGATACTATTTACTTGCGGTTATTGCATAAAGATGAATAACTTATCTTTTTAAGTGCATATACTTTAAAGCGGTTCAAAAAAACATTGCATTATTGGAAGTGAAATTGTATTTTCGCAAACTGATAATAAAATTAAAAACCACATATGGCTGTTTTATCGAAAATTAGGGAACGATCAATGTTTTTGATTCTGGTGATTGGTTTGGCTCTTTTCGCATTTGTATTAGATCCTTCTACCATTTCTGACTTTTTTAATGCTTCAAAAGTAAATGAAATAGGAGCAGTTAATGGAGAAACTATATCTCGTCAAGAATTTGCTGAAGCTTTAGAGCAATACAAAAAGCAAACAGGAAATAGAGTTTCTGAAATGCAAGCAGCAAAAACAGTTTGGAATAATTTATTACGTCAAAAAATATACAAATCTCAATTAGAAGATGCTGGAATAACTGTAGGTGAAGAGGATATTTTAAAAGCTTTGTACGAAGCACCGGGGGTACAAAATGACCCAAGGTTTCAAACAGCTGGTATTTTTGACAAAGGTAAATTAAAAGAACATTTAGCCACCATCAAAGGAGATGCAGGTGCAGAATGGAGTGCTTGGCAGAACTACATGGCAGCTTTACGAGATAATATCGAAAAGTCTACTTATGATAATTTGGTTTCTGCAGGGCTCGGAGCTTCTCTTGAAGAAGGGAAAGCAAAATATTTTAATGAAAATACGAAGGTTACAGGTAAATTTGTTTACTACCCATTAAATGCAATACCAGACAGTTTAGTAACTGTAAATAGAGGAGAAATTAAAAAATACTTACAAGATAATCAAGTAAGATATCAAGTTGAACCTTCTAGAGATGTGAAATTTGTGAAGTTTGAAATACTTCCTACGGCAGAAGATAAAGAAGCGATCAAAAAAAATGTAGCAGATTTAATTGAAGATTCTGAGAATGGTAAAGGACTTAGAAGTTCAACAGACTATAGTCTGTTTTGGGAGGATAGTAAATCGGATATTCCTTTAGAAGCGGATAATTTTAAGTTTAAGGTAGAGGTACCGCAAGTAATCGCTGACAAAATTTTCGAAGGAAAAGAAGGTGATGTTTTCGGTCCTTATGAGGAAGAGGGATATTTTAAAATTTCTAAAATAACTGAAGTATCTAAATTGCCAGATTCTGTACAAGCGAGACATATATTAATTCCTTTTGTTGGGACATCAAGTGCTGATGCTTCTGTAACGCAAACGGAAGAAGAAGCTAAGAAAACTGCGGATAGTTTGAAGAATGTACTTACCAAGAGTCCTGCTAAGTTTGCAGCTTTGGTAAAGGAGTTTTCTAGTGATACTGGTTCTATTGAAAAAGAAGGATTTTACGATTGGTTCGGGTATAATAGAATGGTACCAGAATTTAGAGATTTTACCTTCCAAGGTAAAAAAGGAGATTTAGGTGTAGTAAAAACTGCTTTTGGTTTCCACGTAATTAGAATTGAAGATCAAAAGAATTTTCAACCTGTAGTTAAATTGGTAACTTTTGGAAAAGATATTGTTGCTTCTGAAGAAACTGAAAATACAATTTTCCAAAACGCCGAAACTTTTGCGTTAGATTTGACCAATGGAAAAGAGTTCGACGATATCGTTAAAGAGAAGAAATTAATTTCTCAACCTGGTTTAGGTTTAAAAGTTTTGGATGAAACAGTACCTAGTTTAGGAAGCGAAAGAGAAATTGTAAGATGGTCTTTTGGTAAGGATTTAAAAATCGGAGATTTTAAACGTTTCGATGTAAAAGGTGGATATGTAGTAGTACAATTGACAGGAAAAGCAGAAAAAGGTTTAATGAGTATCGATAAAGCAATTTCTGAAGTGAGGCCTATTATTGTAGATCAAAAGAAAGCAGATTTAATTAAAGAAAAAATGTCAGGAGCTACTCTAGAAGAGATTGCTAAGAGTTCAGGACAATCGGTAAGAACTGCTTCAGAGGTTAATCTTCAATCACCAACGATCTCAGGAGTGGGATATGAGCCTAAGATTGTGGCAGCGATGTTAAGTGCTAAAGAAAATGTAGTTAATAATCATGTCGTAGGACAAAGAGGTGTATTTGCTTTCGTTAGCGAAAAGAAGCAATTACCAACTGAATTACCAAATTATAATTCATATAGAAAACGTATTGGTAGTTCGTTGAAAAATAAAAATTATCAAATGTACGAAGCTGTTAAGAAAGCTTCAGAAATTGAAGATAGAGTAGGAGCATTCTACGGAATAGAAGAATAGTATACCTGCCTTTAATATAATAGGAAACCGTCTCTTTTGAGACGGTTTTTTTTATGTTGTTTTTTTAACTTGAATGCTATATGCCTAATCTAAAACCTTCCTTTGTTTTAGTATTGTAACGTTTTGTTAATAAAAAAAGGATATAAAAAATTATGTATATAATTATAGAATTCATAATAAAAAAACGTCTCTTTTGAGACGTTTTCTATTTGTATATTTTTTGTTAACAAAGGCTAAGGCTGTTAAGCATTTAAAGGCTTGCCATCCCAAGCAGCTTTAGCAGCTTCTTTAACAGCTTCTGAATAGGTTGGATGCCCGTGACAAATACGAGCAATATCTTCTGCTGACGCTCTGAATTCCATTGCTACTGCCATTTCCATAATTAAGTCAGCTGCTCTAGCACCTACGATATGAACACCTAAAACTTCATCGGTGTTTTTATCAGCTAATACTTTTACAAAACCGTCAATATCTCCGCTAGCACGTGACCTACCTAAGGCACGCATAGAGAATTTTCCTGCTTTATAAGCAACACCACTATCTTTAAGTTCTTGTTCAGTTTTTCCCACTGCCGCAACCTCTGGCCAAGTATAAACAATACCCGGTACTAAATTATAGTCAACATGAGGTTTTTGTCCAGCTAAGTATTCAGCAACAGCTACTCCTTCTTCTTCCGCCTTATGCGCTAACATTGGGCCTCTTACGACATCTCCAATAGCATAGATATTGCTTACATTGGTTTGTAAGTGATCGTTTACGTCAATTTGACCTCTTTCACTTACTTTTATACCTGCATTTTCTAGGTTTAATCCTTTTGTATATGCGTGTCTTCCTACAGATACTAAACAGTAATCTCCAGTGAACGTAACTTCTTCTCCTTTCTTATTGGTTGCTTTTACGACAACCTCATCGCCGTTTCTTTCGACAGCAGTTACCCCATGGCTAACGTGGAATTTTATTCCTTGTTTCTTAAGAACTTTTGTAAGCTCTTTAGATACATCTTTATCCATAGTAGGTGTGATCGTTGGTGCATATTCTATTACAGACACATTTGCTCCCAAACGTTTATATACAGACCCCAATTCTAAACCAATGACTCCACCACCAATAACTAATAAGTGTTTCGGAACTTCTGTTAACTTTAAGGCTTCTGTAGAAGTGATTACACGCTCTTTATCAATACTAATAAATGGTAAAGTAGAAGGTTTTGAACCTGTAGCGATAATGATATTCGCCGCTTCTAATACTTCACTAGAACCATCATTTTTAGTTACTTTTACATGTGTTTTATCTTCAAAAGAACCCAGTCCTTCGTATACTTCAATGTTATTTTTATCCATTAGGTATTTGATACCACCTGTTGTTTGCTCAACAACAGTAGCTTTACGAGCTACCATTTTTCCGAAGTCAAAAGTTGGCTGTTGCACCGAAATACCATGTTCTTCAAAATGATGTATGGCATCGTGGTAGTGATGAGAAGAGTCTAATAAAGCCTTTGAAGGAATACATCCAACATTAAGACATGTTCCACCTAATGTTGCATATTTCTCTATAATAGCAACTTTTTTTCCTAATTGGGCAGCTCTGATTGCTGATATATATCCGCCAGGACCAGAACCAATAACGATAATATCGTATTTCATTGTTTTCTGTTTTTTAAGCGTTTTTGCTTATATTATTTAGTTCTTTTTTAGAAGTACAAATGTAACAATTATTTACCGTATTCTAGACCGCAGTATTGTATTAGAATATCAGTAGAATTATAAGGAATTTTATCTTGATGAATGGCTAAATAAATTTTGTTTTAGAACCAAAAAAAGTAATATAAAATGAAAGAAAAAACATGAGGTGTCTAAACAAAGTAAATACCATTAAAATCCGCTACCTTTACACATTGAAATGCTTTTTTTGGAATAAATAAAGCTATAGTATTATAGTTAGGTGTAACTTAAAAATAAATTTCAAGTAAGAAAAACAACGTTTTTGAAAAAAAAAATAGTAATCATAGGGTATGTATGGGTTGAACCGAATTCTTCTGCGGCAGGAAGCCGTATGTTGCAGTTAATTCAATTGTTTTTAAATTTGGATTATAAGGTCGTATTTGCTTCTCCTGCCCAAAAAAGCGATAAAGCTATCGATTTACAGGCTTTAGGAGTAACCGAAGTTAGTATTCAATTAAATTCTTCTACGTTTGATAGTTATATAAAAGAGTTGTTACCAGAAATTGTTTTATTTGATCGTTTTATGATGGAAGAACAATTTGGATGGAGAGTAGCACAGTACAGTCCACAGTCCATGCGAATTTTGGATCTTGAAGATTTACATTTTTTAAGAAAAACACGTCATGAATGCCTAAAAAAAAATATCTCTTTCAATACAGAGTATTTACTTAGGTCGGATCAAACCAAAAGAGAAATTGCAGCGATTTTGCGATGTGATATGACTTTGGTGATTTCTTCGTATGAAATGAGACTCTTAAGAGACGTTTTTAACATAGATGAACGATTACTTTGTTATTTGCCTTTTTTATTAGAAAAAATTACATCAATTGACAAAGAAAAATGGCTTCCATTTTCAGAAAGACATGATTTTCTATTTATAGGCAATTTTTTGCATACCCCAAATGTTGATACTGTACTGCAATTAAAAAACATATGGAAAGTTATCAGAAAAAAATTGCCCAAAGCAAAGCTTACTATATATGGAGCGTACGTTACCCAGCAGATTACGCAGTTGCATAAACCCAATGAAGGCTTTTTAATCAAAGGTTACACTCCTGATGCATTAGAAAGAATTGGAGAAGCCAGAATAATGTTAGCTCCCATTCGGTTTGGAGCAGGTATCAAAGGTAAATTAACGGATGCCATGCGTTGTGGCACGCCGAGTATAACAAGTACGATCGGAGCTGAGGGAATGCATGATTCCCTTCCTTGGAATGGAGCTATTGAAGATGAAATTGAAGCATTTGCAAAAAAAGCTATAACCTTATATACCCACGAACAAGTTTGGAAAGAGGCCCAAAAATTAGGGGTAACTCTTATAAACGAGCGGTATAATAAAGAAAAATTAATTCCTTTTTTTATAGAAAAGCTACATCTTATAAGTAACGACCTAGCCCAACATCGACTTCATAATTTTTTTGGAGAACTGCTTCATTATAAAACACTTCAAGCGACCAAATATTTGAGCAAGTGGATTGAAGAAAAAAATAGCGAAGAGCACCCAAAAAAGTAATATATTTGCAACATTGTTGCATTTATGTTTTAATTGGAATGATTATCAAACCTACTTTGGGAGCTGATAATTTGGGAATAATCAGTTCTTTATTATGTTTTATTCACTGTTTAGTGACACCTTTTGTTTTTTTAGCTACTACTTGTTCAGAAGCCTGTACAAATGCAAGTCCGTATTGGTGGCAGTTTATGGACTGGCTATTTTTAGTACTTTCTTTGTATGCGGTCTATCATACCGCAAAACATACGGATAAAGTATGGATTAAAATTGGATTGGTAGTTTCGTGGCTTTTTTTACTTTTTATAGTAGTAAATGAATATTTAGAGGTACTTACAATATTTAAGGAGATTATCTATTTTCCAGTAATAACCCTTTCATTGTTTCATTTTTATAATAAAAAATATTGTAGATGTTAACTAAATTTTTTAATCATGAATTATAGCCCATAATTTTAGTATTTTGAGCTTGTATCAATTGAATTGATACAATGATAATAAAAGAATAGTTACACAAAAAAATACCTATCTTCTTACTTAAAGAGATAGGTATTTTTGTTGGACTTGCCTTTAGGAGTTTATAAGTGTCCCTTTTTGTAGTTTCTTTTGAAAAATTAACAAACTAATTCCTATAAAAAATAGGGTGAAAACCAAAAGCGATACTAACTGCGTTGTTAATGACGAGGCTATTAAAGATTGATAGTTGAATCTTGGTAACTTCGTATAGGTATTCGCATTAAAATCTTGGTTTTTGTACAACATTGGAACAAAAAAGTCACGCCATGTTTTAGCAAAACCACTTACTTGCTTTCGGTAGTTTTGATAGTTTGCTGTTGATGTTCCTGCTAAAGCATTAAAACTTTGTTGTAAAATGATTGCCGGAGAAACATATTGCCAATTTTTAATCCAGTCTTGTTGTTTTTCTAATTGTGTTTCATAGCTGTTAACTATAGGTTTTATCTCGTCTTCTATTAAGTCTTGAGAAGCGAGATATTTATGCCAAAAAGAATAATTGGTAGTACTACTATGATCCGCATATTCTGGATGATCTCTTAAGAAGTTATCAAGTATTTTATCTTGTTTTTTAGTAACTTCTTCTCTTAACTCTCTTACTTCAGCTATTAATTCTGTTCTTGAAGGTACTGGATAGATCGTATTACTTAATTGTCCAACTACAGCAGGAATAATTAAAATAACCATCACCCAAATAGCTAGTAAACTCACTGCATTCTTTGCAGAATTGTTAATATAAATGTTTACCAGTAATACTATAGAAAACCAAAATAGCATGTAGGTAACTACTAATAATAACATTTTTAGAAAAGGTGCTAGGTTTTCAGAAAAACTATAGCCATTAACTAAAAACGTGATGAAAATGGTTATTATTGTTAATAGTGTTAACCATAAAAAACGCAAGCTAAGTTTGTGTAATACCCATTGGATGATTGAAACAGGCTGAGAAGCAATTAATCGTAATGAACCGTATTCTTTTTCTGATGAAAAGATATTATAGCTAAAAGCAATAATGAGTAAGGGTAAAATATAGATAATTACAAAAGCAATATCAAAACTTCCAAAAAGTAGTTGTATTGGATTAGCGAGTTCCGTATAATTATATAAGAAACTATCTCCATAAGCCTTGGGTTGTACATAATGTGTAAATAAATCACTTTGACCTCTCGATATAAAGGCCAAAGGCTGTGGACGCATTGCAGCTACCCTAGGGTAAGAATACCCAATATTCATAGGCTTATTAGGAAGTAACCAATACGACATGTTCACGTTATGCCCTTTTTTGATAGAGTCTAAAACTGATAGCATGGTTTTATCCTTTTCTTCAACCGACTTGGCTACTTTTTCAATATCAGCAACTCGTTTGTCAACTTTTTGTTTACCGTTATACCCTGCAAATAACATAACGATAAAAAGTACTGCAAAAAGTATTAGTAACCATTTGCTACGCACCAATGTTTTTAATTCGTATTTAAAATTATATGAAAACATCTTTAGTAATTTTTATTAGTTATGATTAATACAAGTGAGGATAATACTAGCCAGATCCCTAAACCAATAAATAATGGGTAGTTTTTAGGAATACCTGAGCTAAAAGAAGGTAACTCATATTGAAACTTTGGAAGTTTAGACCAAACTTCACTAGAAGCCACATAACGTTGTCCGTACCTTGAATTTTTTTCTGTTGTACCGTTTAAAAAGCGTTGTGCTTCAATTCTGTATTTTTCCGCGGCCTCAGCAAAATTCCAATGATTTTCATAATCGGTTTGTGTAATGCTCATGGATAAAAGTCTAGCAGGTAAAAAAGGAGAAATTACCGCCCAAGAGGTATATACTCCCAGTTGTTTTTTGGCTTGTGCCTTCAAAAACTCATAATGCTTTGCATATACTTTAGATTGATATTCTTCACTTTTTTGCATTCTATACGCACCAAAGTTAAAAGGAAGTTTATGCAGACTGTCTACCTTGTACTTTTTTAGTACTTCTCTTTCTAATTTTTTAGCTTCCTCATTCCATGGATTATGTCCATCCAGTCCCTTTTTGTTTTCTTCAGCTATTCGTTTAGAAAATTCTTGATGTGTTGGATATGGATAGTTGTTATCTGCCAAATTACCCGCTACTTTTGGAGCAATAAAACAGGCAACTACCCAAAAGAATAAGCTCAAAACTAAAGATACCCCAGATTTTTTAACCAAAGAAGAAATAAGTAAGACGATGTTGGTAAATACCAAGTAATAGATTAAATAAATTAGAAATAAAACTCCTAAAGCACTCCAGTTTAAGATACCGTAATCTTGTAAGTTTGCTAATAACACACCGCATAATAAAAATAAAATAAGTGTGATGATCAATACAGGAAATAAGGTAGCTAACCATTTACCTAAAAGTAATTTCCAGCCCGTTATACCTTGACTTTTCAAAATAAAAAAGGTCCTGCCTTCTACTTCTTTTGTATAACTATTATACCCAATTAATATAATGATTAGAGGTAGCATGTACAGTAAAATAAAATCTACTGTTAGTTCACCAAACCGAGATAAAGAAGTTTGGTCAGAAGCATTACTAAACTGTGCTTCATTTCGATTATGGGCTTCCAAAAAAATAGAAATCCCAGTGTACTTATTGATTCCTTGATCTAATAAAGATAATGGAGATTTGGGTTTAAATACATAATTTCCAAAGTGTGCAGCTGAGTGCGGAGTTTTTTCTCCTTGAGACTCCCAGGCTGCTCTCTCGTTAACTCGTGCTTCATTGTGCGCTTCGTTAACCTTTTTATACTGATCAACTGTCAGAAATATAGAGACAATGGCTAGTGTCAAGATAATCATAGCGGCTACCTTGAAACGGCCATCTCTAAAGGTTTCTTTGAGTTCTTTTTTTACGATGTTTGAGATCATACGGCAGTTTCATTTAAAATCATGGTGTCTAAATACAATTTTTCGAGTTCAGGTAAGGTGATATCATTTGTAGAAAAATGATGTCTTAAGGTACCTTGTTTCATGATTCCGATGTGTGACCCAATTTCTTTGGCCCTAAAAATGTCATGGGTAGCCATTAAAATAGCGACGTTGTTCGCTCTCATTTTTTGAAGTAGCCTACCAAACTCGTTACTTGATTTCGGATCGAGTCCAGATGTAGGTTCATCTAATAACAAAACTTTTGCCTCTTTTGCAATTGCTAAAGCAATACCTACCTTTTGTCGCATACCTTTTGAAAAATACTGTACTCTTTTATGAAATGCCTCCGATTGTAATCCAGCTTCATTTAAAAAAGCTTCTAATTGTGTTTTTGGAAACTTTTTATTACTAATGCCTAAAAAGTAATCAAGGTTTTCAACCGCTGTAAGGGTAGGGTATAACATTAAATTTTCAGGTATATAGGTCAAAAACGACTTTGTTTTGGTGGCATTTTTAACGACATCCAATTCGTTGATGAAAGCGTTACCAGATGTAGGAGCGATAAAGTTTAATAATAAGTTGATTGTAGTTGATTTACCAGCACCATTAGCACCAAGTAAACATAGAATTTCCCCTTGTTTTATCTCTAATGATAAATTGTTTAGGGCGGTGAAATCACCGTATTTTTTAGTTAGATTCTCAGTTCGTATCATTTGTATATGTGTATTCTAAAAGTTTGCGTAATATATATGTTTTTTTTATTTAGACTAATTATTGTCTAATTATAACAAGATTTGTTTTTAAGTTTTGAATAGTACATTTCTTCGTAAAAGAAAGTGAAATTTTGAACGAAAAACGGTCACGTTGTCCATTGCTGCCATCTTATAAACTAAGATGCATAGAATGGATAAAAAATGAAAGAAATATACTATTTAGGATATGGGAGGAGCCCTTAGTTTCTTGTATAAGAAATAGTAGGGTGTATGAAAAATAGCCGTGTAATCAAGTGTTTGCTTTTTATAAGTGGTATAGTGTAATAAATTTACTATACGTAATTTACTATCGTAAATCGGTAAAAAGTAATAATAACAAATATCACAATGATTTAGACTTTTCTCATGAACATGCGTAGATTTTTCATGACAGACCGTAATGTCTTCATTTTTATGGTCATGTAAAGACTTGAGTATACAAGGCGTTATCAAGACAAGTATACAAAATATAGAAAGGATTTTTTTAAATAAATTGTTTCGTTTTATCCCCATTATTTCTAAACAATGAGACAAAGTTAACTACTTGTTAAATTTAAAATAAAAACAATTTGTTAATTTTTTCAAAAAATTAACAGGAAACTACTTTACTATTAGTTACTTAATAGTAGGAGGTTGTTTGTTGTTAAGTATTTGATTTATTAAATTCGAAAAAACGTGTTTATCATCAATAGATAAGGCTAACATAGTAAAAGGTTTTTTTATACCGTATAATTTATATAATGTATTGGTGTTACGAAGGGTAATGATCACGTTGTGACTTTCCAGACCTCCTAAAACTGATAGTTTACAAGTATTGTTTTTGAAAGTAATTTCTTTGGAAGTAACCATGACGGAGGTGATGTTCTCAAAATCGATGATACATTCACTCATGATTCCATATCTGAGGTATAATTTTTTTGCCTTAGTATCTACAAAAATAGGTCTTTTGAGAATCGATTTTAAAAACCTAGTATTTGTACTCCCGTATATATACTAATTCCTGTAATGATCCAAGCAATCGTGTTGCTCCATGTCATTAAAGCAACATGTACCACATAGGTTTCAATACCGATAATGAGGATAAGCGCGATTAATAAGGTAACACTTCCGCTTTCTTTGTGATAGCTAAATTCATTTTCTTTTAATCTGCGTTTTTTCCAGTGAATAAACCCATAATAGAAAATAGAAATTTCCGTGACTAATGGCCATACTATTGGTTTGGGAAGAATTTCTATGCAAGTTTCTTTTAAAACGGTAAAAAAGTCAAAAGGAGAACATTGTTTTTTTCTTTTATAATGCCTAATAATATAGACAACTTTTGTGATAATAAGGCTAACAACACCAAGCTCAATGATAGGAAGTATCCAAGTTTTAAATAGGTTTAGATAGGTGTGATGTTCGTTAGGTAGTACAAAATGACAAATTATAGTGCATAGTATTAAAAAGGGAACAACTGTGATATTAGGAATTTTAGTATTACGTATAAGTAGGTAGTGTACCACTGGTAAAACAAGTAATATGTCTATAGTGACAGCAATTGATAGTATCTCGGAGTGTTGATGGTAGGTTGGAGTACTTACAAGTAAAAAGAGTATTCCAAGAGCTATAAAAGGAAAGCTAGTGATAAAAATATTTGTAAGTGTAGTTGAAGCTTCTTCTGTTTTCATGTTCATAGTATTTAGTAGACGATTACTTATCAACAGTAAAGTTATAAAATATCAAAATACAAAAAGGAAGGTTTTGCAAAACCTTCCTTTTTGTATATGAAAAAGTTAAGAAATTATAATAATCCAGCTCTTTTTAAAAGTGCGTTTGGATTTGGTTTTTTTCCTCTAAAACGTTTGTACAGTTCCATAGGTTTTTCAGTACCTCCTTTTGAAAGCACATTGTCTTTAAATTTATTAGCGACTTCTTTATTGAAAATCCCTGCTTCTTTAAAGTACTCAAAGGCGTCAGCATCTAATACTTCTGCCCATTTATACGAATAGTATCCAGCGGCATACCCTCCTTGAAAAATATGAGAAAAAGAGGTACTCATACAGCTTTCGGGTGTGTCCGGGAAAAGTCTTGTTTTTGTAAAAGAAGCTGTTTCAAAATCTTTTACAGAAGTAACCGAGGAAATATCATTATTGCCATGCCAATTCATATCCAACAAACCAAAACTTAATTGACGAAGGGTTTGTATTCCTTCTTGGAAATTAGCAGATTCTTTAATTTTTGTGACATACTCCATAGGAATTGTCTCACCCGTTTCGTAATGCTTGGCAAAAAGCTCTAAAGCCTCTTTTTCATAACACCAATTTTCTAATACTTGACTAGGAAGCTCTACAAAATCCCAAGAAACCGAGGTTCCAGATAAGCTTTTGTATGTCGTATTAGCCAATATGCCATGAAGCGCATGACCAAATTCATGGAATAAAGTAGTTACTTCATTGAAAGTTAGTAAAGAAGGTTTGGTTTCTGTAGGTTTAGTAAAATTACAAACGATAGAAACATGCGGTCTTTCGTTGGTGTTGTTTATTATTTGTTGTGATTTGTATGAGGTCATCCAAGCACCGTTTCGTTTCCCTGATCTTGGGTGAAAGTCTGCATACAAATAAGAGACAAGTACCCCATTGTTATCCGTTACTTCATAAGTTTTAACATCTTCGTGATATTTGTCTATGGAGTCTATTTCTTTAAAATTCAGGTCAAAAAGACGATGTGAAACTTCAAATACACCGTTTATTACATTTTCTAGCTTAAAGTAGGGCTTTAAAAGTTCTTGATCAAGGTCAAATAATTCTTTTTTAAGTTTTTCACCATAATAAGCACCGTCCCATTTTTGTAATTGATCAATCTTATCTAGTTTTTTTGCATAGTTTTCGAGGTAATCAAATTCTTTTTGTGCAGCAGGTTTGGCTTTTTCTAAGAGCTCATCTAAAAAGTTTAATACTTTTTCAGGTGATTCAGCCATACGTTCTTCTAAAACAAAATGAGCATGCGTTTTATATCCTAATAAATTGGCTCTTTTATGGCGAAGATTAGCTATTTCTAAAACGATCTTTTCATTATTATTGTCGTTTTGTTGAAAGCCTTTTTTTCCAAAGGCTAAGGATAGCTTTTTTCGTAATGCTCTATTATTTGCATAGGTCATAAAAGGCACATAACTAGGGTAGTCTAATGTAATTAGCCACCCCTCTTTATTGCGTTGTTTTGCCAATAATTTAGCAGCTTCTTTTGCGCCTTCTGGCAAACCAGAAACATCGTCTTCATTGGTTAGTAATAATTCGAAAGCATTGGTTTCTGCCAATACATTTTCACCAAACTGTAAAGATAGTTTTGCTAGTGCTGTATTTATTTCTCGAAGCGTAACTTTGTCTTTATCGTTTAGGTTTGCTCCGTTTCTTGTAAAGCTTTTATAATGTTTTTCAATTAATGTTTTTTGTTCTGGAGATAAATCGAGCTCAGGTATTTGACGGTAAACGGTTTTTATTCTTTCAAACAATGCTACATTTAAGGTAATATCGTTATTATATTCGGTTAACCATGGAGAAACTTCTTTTGCAATTGTTTGAATTTCTTCATTCGTTTCTGCTGCATTAAGGTTGAAAAATATACGTTCAATTCTATCCAGTTCTTTTCCTGCATTGTCCAATGCCACAATGGTATTTTCTAATGAAGGTTTTTCCTTTGAGGTTATTATAGTATCAATTTCTTTTTTTGCAATTTCAATAGCTTGTTTTATTGCGGGTTTAAAATGTACTTCTTGAATTTCCGAAAACGGAACGGTATCAAAATCTAATAAGAGTGGATTCATTTTTATGTTTTATATCAAGCAAGAAACCTCATAGATTTTGTAACTATGAGGTTTTTGCGTTACTAAATTGTGTACTAATTTAGTTATTTTTTAATTTTTCTGAAGCTTTTTCGACTTTAGCTTTTAGTCCTTCTTTATAGGTGATAATCTTGTCAAGTACTTTTGTGTCGGATGCCCCAATAATTTGAGCAGCCAAAATACCTGCATTTTTAGCACCATCAAGTGCTACGGTAGCTACAGGAACACCTCCGGGCATTTGTAGAATAGACAATACAGAGTCCCATCCATCAATAGAATTTCTACTTTTAACAGGAACACCAATAACGGGTAATGGACTCATACTAGCAACCATTCCTGGTAGATGTGCTGCACCACCAGCACCTGCTACAATTACTTGTACACCTCTTTTATGAGCATTGCTAGCATAGTCAACTAATTTTTCAGGAGTTCTATGTGCTGAAACAATATCCACTTCTACTTTTATATCAAAACTTTCAAGTACTTCAATTGCTTCTTTCATTATTGGAAGATCTGAATCACTTCCCATGATAATTCCAACCATAATATATTTTTATTTAGCGATCACTTTAATAGTTTCTTTGACTTCTTGTGCGATTTTTCGAGCTTCGTTTATATCTTTATTTACGATGGTTACATGTCCCATTTTACGGAAAGGCTTGGTTTCTTTCTTGCCATAAATATGAGGAGTCACTCCGTCTATTTTTAAAATATTTTCGATGTTTTGATAGACAACATTACCAGTATATCCTTCAGCTCCAACTAAGTTAACCATGATTCCAGCAAGTTTACTATCGGTATTTCCTAGTGGCAGGTCTAAGATACTGCGAACATGTTGTTCAAACTGACTGGTATAACTAGCCTCAATAGAGTAGTGCCCAGAATTGTGGGTTCTAGGAGCAACTTCATTTACCAATATTTCATTATTTTCTGTTTGAAACATTTCTACGGCTAACAATCCTACAAATTCAAAAGCATCTGCCACCTGTAAAGCTACTTTACGAGCTTTATCTGCTATGTTATTTTCAATTCTTGCAGGACAAATAACATATTCTACTTGATTGGCTTCTGGATGAAATTCCATTTCAACAACAGGATATGTCTTTGTTTCTCCACTAATATTTCTTGCAACAATAACGGCCAATTCATTTTTAAAAGGAATTAATTTTTCAGCGATACATTCGCCATTTGGTAATTGTGCTAAATCTTCTAAGGCCTTTACAATCTTAACACCATTCCCATCATATCCAAACCTTGCAGATTTCCATACAAAAGGAAAGGTTACCTCTTTATTATCAATAGCTTTTTTTAAGTTATCCAATCCTTCGTATCTTGTAAACGGAGCTGTCGGAATTTGATGATCGCTATAAAAAGTTTTTTGTAGTGCTTTATTTTGAATGGTTCTGAGGTTTGATGGTTTCGGAAAAATACGTAAGCCTTCTGCTGCTAGTTTATCCAGTGCATCAATATTAACATTTTCGATTTCAATGGTTAAAAGGTCTACTTTTTTACCAAAATTATATACCGTATCAAAATCTAGCAGATCTCCTTGAAAAAATTCATTACAAATTTTAGCACAGGGAGCCTCTTTATTTGGGTCAAGAATAAAGGTTTGAATGTCAAATTTTTGTGTTTCAGTAAGTAACATTTTTCCTAATTGACCGCCTCCAAGAACGCCCAATGTAAAGTCTGAAGAAAAATAATTTTTCACGATTAATTTGTTAGTCAGTGTTGTTATGGCTGCAAAAATAAGAATCTATTTGGTAGTAGTGTTTAAATTAAACCCGAATTATGTATTAAAAAGTTCATTATAGATTGATATTATGTCAAAATCAAGCTATTTACTTAGTGCAATATTGTAATCACAGCAATCTTAGTTTTGGTTCAAGAACAAGATTCGTTTGTCAAAAATATAATTTAATTAGAAATACCACGGTAGTAATAAGTATATGTAATCGCTTTAATCAGATATCTGGATCGAGCTACCATTTTGAATTACAGTATACATCCTAGCGCCTCCTTCACAGTTACTATTTCCAGAGATTAATGAACCATTTAAAAGACTGTATCTTGTATTATCACACGGGCATTCCATTGTAGGGGAGCTGATAGTCATGGGGGTAGTACAATCTTTATTAGGACACTGACGGTCAAATGCAATATACTTAAACGAGCCACTAGTACCTTTGTTGAATAAAATAATACCGTTCAATCCACCAGTAATTTCAGCAGTTCCATTCGGGGTTTGTAATCCATTAAGTTGTGGTGTGTTTAGGTCTAACGTAATGGGTTGAATCGTATTGTTGAAACAACTATTGATGGTTGTATTGCTGCCGCAACTTATTGTTAAACATATAGTAATGAGTAGTAAAAATAATCCCTTCATCCGTTTTGAATAGTATGTTAACTTAATGTTACGAATTTACGAAAAATTTGTACATTTGTAAGACGATCTCATTCCTTTAGGCGTGAGATTTTTAAATTTTTTGAAAGTAATGGGAAACGTATCATATTATTCAGAGGAAGGATTAAAAAAACTTAAGGAGGAGCTTACACATTTAGAGCAAGTGGAAAGACCTAGAGTATCTCAGGAGATAGCGGATGCCCGTGATAAAGGTGATTTGAGTGAAAATGCTGAATACCACGCAGCTAAAGAAGAACAGTCATTGTTGGAAACAAAGATTGCAAAACTTAAAAATGTGGTTGCAAATGCTCGAATCCTTGACGAAAGTCAGTTAGATACTTCTAAAGTGTTGATCCATTCGATCGTTAAAATAAAGAATACTGCAAACAATATGGAATTCACTTATACATTGGTTGCAGATAGCGAAAGTGATATCAAAAATGGTAAATTGTCAGTAAATTCACCTATAGGTAAAGGTTTGTTAGGAAACAAAGTGGGAGACGTTGCTGAAATTAAAGTGCCAAATGGTATCATGAAGTTCGAAATTCTTGAAATCTCAAGATAAGTAAAACTAAAAATTGGGTTTTTATAAGTGGTTTGAAAAACACACTTATGAAAACTCATTTAAATAACCTAAGAACTTATATATTACATGTCTAGTATATTTACAAAAATTATAGCAGGAGAAATACCTTCATACAAGATAGCTGAGGATGATCATTATTATGCTTTTTTAGATATAAATCCAAATAGTAAAGGACACACCTTAGTCATCCCCAAAGAAGAGGTAGATAAGGTTTTTGATTTGACTAAAGAGGCTTATGATGGATTGATGTCTTTTTCTTATAGAGTAGCAAAAGCTATTGAAAAAACCATCCCATGCAAGCGTGTAGGATTGAGTATTATCGGTTTAGAAGTGCCTCATGTACACGTACATCTAATTCCAATCCATACAATGGATGATATGAGGTTTGTACACAAGGTCTCTTTGACAGATTCAGAATTTCATGCTGTAGCAAAGGATATTGCTAAGAAGTTCGAATAGCTTACTGCTTGTTAAGGTGAATTTCAAAGGTAGTTCCAACACCTAAAGAAGATTTTTGCACAAATATTCTTCCTTTGTGGTAGTTTTCTATGATTCTTCTTGAAAGTGATAATCCCAATCCCCATCCACGTTTTTTTGTAGTAAATCCGGGAGTAAAGATTTTTTTAAATTGAGATTTAGGAATCCCCTTTCCTGTATCTGAAATTTCAATCTTTATATGTTTAGGAGTGTCAGAAATCACCATTGTTATATTTCCTTTACCATGCATAGCATCGATGGCATTTTTAATTAGGTTTTCAATCACCCAACCAAATAATTCGATATTGATTTCGGTTAAGAGTTCTTCTCTATCAGATTTAAAGGAAAAATGAATCTGTTTAGAACTTCTCGACTCTAGGTAGTTGAATACTTTTAGCGTAGTAGGTATAATGTTGTGCTTGGTAAGTTCGGGTAAGGAACCAATTTTAGAAAAGCGATTGGCAATGACACTCAAACGATCTACGTCTTTTTCAATTTCATTAACATAAAGGTCATTGATGTCTTCAGTTCTGAGTATAGCAACCCAGCCTAGAAGTGAGGATAGGGGAGTTCCTATTTGATGTGCGGTTTCTTTTGCCATTCCAGTCCATAGTTTATTTTGTTCTGCTATTTTGCTAGATCGAAATACTAGGTATAATATTGTTAAGAACAAACAAAGGATTAGTAATAAGGCAAGAGGATAGTACTTGAGTTTGTACAGTAAATCTGAATTTCGATAATAAATATACTGTTTGTTTTGTCCTTTATAGCTAATTTCAATGGGTTTATTTTCTTTTCGCATTTTTTCTAGCTGTCCTGTTATATAGCTAGGATCTTTAATTTTTTCTAGATCAAGATTTCTAAAAGAATTTTTATCGATACTGCCATTTTCATCCACTAGAATTGAAGGGATATTTGAATTGTTTTCAATGATTTTTAAAGGTAGGCTTACATCAGCATCTAAATTTGAATTATCATTAAGTTCTTTCATAGCAGCAGCAAAAATTTTCATTTTTGTACGTTCTTCTTCTTTAAACTTTTGAAAAAAGACATAAGTATTCCATAATATGAATGAAACAATAATAACCGAAATTAAAACAGAGATACGTTTTAACCAAAAAGGACTTCTAAAAAAACTCATATGTCAAAGATAAACTATTCCAGAATTTGAATGTATTTATAGTGTTACTGATTATCTTTATAACTTCGTAAGGCAAAACTATAGTATATTTACAGTCAAAAAATAGTAAAGAATGTTATCAATAAAACCTACTGATATACCTACGGGGAAATTACATAGTTATTTATTAGGAGCTATAGCACCTAGACCTATTGCTTTTGCAAGTACAATTGATAAAGAAGGGAATCCTAATTTATCACCGTTTAGTTTTTTTAATGTATTTGGGGCAAATCCACCAGTTATGATATTTTCTCCTGCGAGAAGTGTAAGAGCGAATACAACCAAACATACACTTGATAATGCTGAGGAAACAAAAGAAGTGGTGATTAATGTAGTAAATTACGATATTGTTCAACAAATGTCGTTGAGTAGTTCTATGTATCCAAAAGGAGTAAATGAGTTTGAAAAATCAGGCTTGACGATGTTACCTTCTGAGGAAGTAAAACCTTTTCGAGTAGCAGAGTCACCTGTTCAATTTGAATGTAAGGTAACCGATATTATCTATACAGGTAAAGAAGGTGGAGCAGGGAATTTAATTGTATGTGAAGTAGTAAAGCTTCATATTAACGAAGCTGTTTTAGGTGAGGATGGTAGTATTGATCAATATAAAATTGATTTAGTAGCCAGAGCGGGCGGAAGTTATTATACTAGAGCTAGGGATGGTTTTTTTGAAATTCCAAAACCAATTACTACCTTAGGGATAGGAATCGATCAAATTCCGAATGAAATCAAAAACAGTACTATTTTAACAGGGAATAATTTAGGAATGTTAGGTAATGTAGAGCAGTTGCCCCTAGCTGAACATGTTAATAACTTTGCAAAAGATCATCCAGAATATGTTGGCTTATCTGTAGAAAAAAAACATACTTTTGCACAAGAGTTTTTAGGTAAAAATGATGTCGAGAGTGCTTGGAAAGTACTTTTAATAAAATAAGATAATAATGGAAGTAATTGGCAAAATTAAAGTAATCAATGAGACCCAAACGTTTGGTAGCAATGGTTTTAGAAAACGTGAAATTGTAGTAACTACCGACGAACAATACCCTCAAATGATATTGATAGAATTTATTCAAGACAAATGTGACTTGTTAGATTCTTTTAATATGGGTGAAGATGTGAAAGTATCGATTAATTTGAGAGGAAGAGAATGGATAAATCCAGAAGGAAAAGCGGTTTATTTTAATTCTATTCAAGGGTGGAGAATTGAGAAATTAAGTCAAGATGCTCCTCAAAATATTCCACCAGCAGATCAATTTAGTGCAGCTCCTGATCTTACAGAGAATGAGCCTGATGATTTGCCATTTTAAATGGTAAAAAAATGAATATTTAGTTAAAATAGTGTTAAAAATACTCTTTTTTTATGGTTGAATTATAAAATTTTTATGAAAAAATTAGTTTTTTGTTAACATAGATAATCTTTTTTCCTTACTAAATTTACACCAATGTTATCGATCAGAGTCTTCTGAGAGAGGAACTAAAGGGGGGAAAAATAAGCCTTCTAGTCATAGAACTAGGAGGCTTAATTTTTTGGTGTAGTTTTGAGAAACTGTTTGTATCTGAAATTTTTCGTTATAAGTAGCGTATTTTACACAAAGAATTAGATATACTTTGCCCCGAGATATTATGTGTTAAATAAATAGATGTAATACCTTACTTCACAATCTAGTCTAGGTTTGTAAATTGTATAGTGATTTTAAATTTGGTAATAAGGTATTTTTTATAGGTGTTGTTAACTTACCATATTAAATATTGCCCAAGCATAAATAGCAAATCGTAAAAAACGGAATAAGCCAAAAAGAATCACGCCTTTCAAAGGGTATTTTATCATACCAGCGGTCATACAGCTAATAGAAAAAGGCAAAGGTAACAATGCACCAACCAAGATTAAAAAACCTCCCCATTTGCTTGTGTTTTTTAAATGTTTCGCCATTTTAACCTCTAAGTAATTCTTTATTCTTTTAATTCTTAACGAAGTTAACCCAATAAAATAGGATATAATTC
Source organism: uncultured Tenacibaculum sp. (assembly GCA_947496185.1). GTDB lineage: Bacteria > Bacteroidota > Bacteroidia > Flavobacteriales > Flavobacteriaceae > Polaribacter. The sequence goes on along the minus strand of CANMCD010000003.1, from coordinate 123,302 downwards.
CTCCAGTGTATGATAAGGCAGCAAGTATTGTTAAGTTAAGAATTGGAGATGACGTCTTTTTTGACCATGCAATAAAAATTTCTGGTGGTATTAAGCCTAGTAATGTCTCAGAAATAAAAAAAGAGACCAATACTCCAGTCCTTGAAAAAGTTTCTGTCATAGCTTGAAGACCATCGTTGATATTATATACATATTTGTTGAATATATACAATCCAACAACAACCCCTACAATAGGCCAAAAGGCTCTTTTTAAGCTTTCCCATATAAACATGTAAAAACCCGTACGTTGATAGTAGTTATGTAGCCGTTTTGCTTTAGGAGTTTTATTCCTTTTCTTATCTTTTTTAACTGTGTTCATTTAAACGCTTTTTTTTAAGGTTAATAAAGGAAGCTGCAAAAATACAAGGTAAACAATGATAAATCAAAGAAATAATGTAAATTAAATGTGAAGAATTCAACGTACTGTTAGATATACTGCTTGATTAGGAGCTTTTTGTATGGTGTAATATTATGTGGTTTAGGTATAAAAATCGCGTCATTTTAATTATTTTAGCAAAACAAACTAACCAACATGAAATTAAAGAAACAAGCAGAAAAAGTATTTCAAAAATAGTTGCCTTTACCACTGTTTGATATGACTGAATTGTAAGTGATTTTACAGGTATCATTAATTCATATAATATCGGTAAAGATGCATTAAAAGTAAGGTATAATGATTACAAGTAATATTAGTAATGATTTGGCTAAATAAAGAAATTACATTTCCTTCTTATGATCTGGTTACAGAAGACGGAATCATAGCTTTAGGAGGAGATTTGTCAGTTGAGCGGCTTGTGTATGCTTATCAAAGAGGAATTTTTCCTTGGTTTAATGAAGGAGAACCTATTGTTTGGTATTGTCCACCTAAACGTATGGTATTGTTTCCCGATGAGGTTAAGGTGTCAAAGTCGATGAGACAAGTACTTCGAAAAGAAAATTATCTGGTAACTGAAAATAAAGCCTTTGCAGAAGTCGTTTTTAATTGTAAGTATATTAATAGACATGATCAGTTAGGTACATGGATAACGGATGATATGCAAGAAGCGTATATAAATTTACACAGAAAAGGATATGCCAAATCAATTGAAATTTGGAAGGGGAGAAAAATCGTTGGAGGTTTGTATGGTGTTGACTTAGGGAATGGTGTTTTTTGTGGGGAAAGTATGTTTAGTAAAGAAAGTAATATGAGTAAAATAGCCTTTATCCACTTAGCTCAAAACTGTAATTACAAATTGATTGATTGTCAGATTTATAATAGTCATTTGGCGAGTTTAGGAGCCAAAGAAATAGACAGAAAGAACTTTTTAGCGTTTTTATAATAATATACAGGTTTTTAGTTGTTGGTTAATTATTTTTTTGAATCTTTTGTAACAAAAGTTACACGATTATTCCTCTTTTTTAACAGCTTTGACATCACTTAATGTCATCTTAATTTGGTAATATTGTAAACAATATAATAGATAGACGACCGAAGCATGAGAAATAATAAAGTAAATTTAACTACAAAAATGAAATCATTTATAAGATTGGTTAAAGGATCAAGAATGAAGTTGACGCTATCCTTTATTTGCATCATTATGTGTGGAGTAACTTTTTCTCAAATACATAATCCTGTAAAATGGAAAACAGCTGTTGAAAAAATATCAGATACAGAATTTAATTTAATAGCTACAGCTACTATTGAGTCAGGGTGGCATATCTATTCACAAAAGGTGCAAGAAGGAGGCCCTATTCCAACTACTTTTTTCTTTGTAAAAGACGATAACTACACCCTTGAAGGTAGTGTACAAGAAGAAGCAGGACATACAATTTTTGATACGACTTTTGAGATGAAGGTAAAGTCTTTTAGTAATAAGACGTCGTTCGAACAATTGGTAACTGTTAAAGATGCTAATAAAAATATTAAAGGATCGGTGGAATTTATGGTATGTCAAGATACAAGATGTTTACCGCCTACAGAAATAGATTTAGTCTTTGATTTAACAAAGGCAAAAAAAGTAACTGACAAAAAAAAATTAGTTAATAAGAAGCCAACCAAAGGCAAGAATCAAAAAGGATTGCTTTCTATTTTCTTTATCGCTTTTTTATCAGGTTTTGCAGCCTTATTGACACCTTGTGTATTTCCGATGATACCAATGACAGTAAGTTTTTTTACAAAACAAAGTAAAAACAGGTCACAAGGTATAAGAAATGCTATTATTTACGGTGTATCAATTATTGTGATATATGTGATGTTGGGGTCTATTGTTACAGGAGTTTTTGGAGCAGATGCCTTAAATGCACTTTCAACAAATGTTTGGTTTAATTTAGCTTTCTTCTTTTTACTAATAATATTTGCTGTTTCTTTCTTAGGTGCATTCGAATTAACATTGCCGAGTTCTTGGGGAACGAAGGTAGATGCACAAGCCGATAAAGGAGGGCTTATAGGGATCTTTTTTATGGCATTAGCTTTAGCAATTGTTTCTTTTTCTTGTACAGGGCCTATTGTGGGTACCTTATTAGTTGAGTCTGCTTCTAAAGGAGGAATTGCACCTATTATCGGTATGTTTGGGTTTTCGTTAGCCATTGCATTACCTTTCACATTATTTGCTATTTTCCCAGGTTGGATGAATTCTTTACCAAAATCAGGAGGATGGTTAAATACTGTTAAGGTAGTTTTAGGTTTTTTAGAACTAGCCCTTGCATTTAAGTTTTTGTCCAATGCAGATTTGGTATTGCAATTACATTTGTTGGAGCGTGAAGTATTCTTAGCTATTTGGATTGCTATTTTTGGAGTATTGGCGCTGTATTTGTTCGGAAAAATTCAATTACCACACGATTCACCTTTAACACATATATCAGTAGGAAGGTTGAGTTTAGGGTTGCTTTCGTTGTCTTTTACCATATATATGTTGCCAGGTTTATGGGGGGCACCGTTAAATTTAATTAGCGCATTCCCGCCTGCACAACATTACAGTGAGTCTCCTTATGGGGTTGGTTATCAAAAGTTGGCTACTCAAGTGCAAGCTTCTAGTAAGGGAGAAACGCATACAGATCTTCCTGACGGCGCACACTTAATGCCGCCACATAATATTTTAGCATTTAACGATTATGATAAAGGATTGGCCTATGCTAAAGCAGTTAATAAACCAATTTTACTAGACTTTACTGGACATGCATGTGTGAATTGTAGAAAAATGGAACAACATGTTTGGGCAAAAGATAAAGTATTATCAATACTTAAAAATGAGGTGGTATTAATTTCTTTATATGTAGATGATAAACGTCCATTAGAAGCTGATGAAGTAGTGGAATCTAAGTTACGACCAGGTAAAAAATTACGCTATATCGGACAAAAATGGAGTGAACTACAAGCAATCAAATACAAAACAAATTCACAACCATATTATGTGTTGATGGATTTAAATGAAGAAAACTTGAATGATCCTGTAGCGTATACGCCAGATGTAGATGAGTATTTTAATTGGTTGAAAAATGGGGTTGCTACATTCAAGTAGTTTCTGATATTACTAGAAAATAAAAAATAAGTAAAACTAAAAAAAACACCGTTTAACGGTGTTTTTTTTATGCAATAGGTTGATTTTTTGTTGTTACTTTAAAATGGGAATAGAAGATTTTTATAGTATTGTTGGCTGTAAAAAGCTAACGGTGTATAAGTGTTCTTGGGGTGTTTTTTAGGAAGTAGAAAAATAAAATGAATCTATGATTTAATTCAAGAGAAGTAAAGTATATGCTACTATTTATATAGCACTCAGTTTGGATAGTATTTGTCCTTTTCTTCATAATAAACAATTAATCAAGAAAACATTGTACCTTTGCAGGAGGTATGAGAATTAGAAGACTTTCAGATTGGTTGCCTACGACTAAAAAAGAGGTGAAACTACGTGGATGGGATGAATTGGATGTAATCTTGTTTAGCGGTGATGCGTATGTGGATCATCCAGCTTTTGGGCCTGCGGTGATTGGACGTATATTAGAAAGCTACGGGTTGAAAGTAGCGATCGTTCCACAACCCAGTGTAAATGATAACCTGCAAGATTTTACAAAGTTAGGAACACCTCGTTTGTTTTTTGCAGTTACTGCAGGGTGTATGGATTCTATGGTGAGTAATTATACCGCTAGTAAACGAAGAAGAGACAAAGATGCCTATACGCCTAATGGAGATAAAGGATTCAGACCCGATTATGCTACGACAGTCTATACAAAAATCTTAAAAGAGAAGTTTCCTGATACTCCAGTGCTTATTGGAGGGATTGAAGCTTCACTTAGAAGGGTAACCCACTATGATTATTGGTCAGATAAGTTAATGCCTTCTATCTTACAAAGTTCTGAAGCAGATATGTTGGTTTATGGTATGGGAGAACAACCGCTAAGAGAACTAGTAAGTTTATTGCAAAGAGGAGTTCCTTTTGAAAGTTTAAAAACAATTAAACAAACAGCAGTATTACTTGGGGATGGAGAAAAAATACCTAAAAATAAAAACTGGGAAGATGTTCATATTGCTTCGCATGAAAACTGTTTAGCAGACAAAAAAGCATACGCGGCAAATTTTAAGATTATAGAACAAGAATCTAATAAATTATACGCTAGAAGAATTTTTCAAGAAATAGGAACGGAGACGTTAATGATTAACCCTCCTTATCCTACGATGACAGAAAAGGAAATTGATGGATCATTTGATTTGCCCTATACAAGAATGCCCCACCCAAAGTATAACAAACGTGGACCAATTCCGGCATATGAAATGATTAAATTTTCAGTAAATATTCATCGAGGCTGTTTCGGTGGCTGTAGTTTTTGTACCATTTCAGCACATCAAGGTAAGTTTATTGCTAGTAGGAGTAAAGAGTCGGTACTAAAAGAAGTAGATGAATTAACCCAAATGGAAGATTTTAAGGGGTACTTATCGGATATAGGCGGGCCTTCTGCGAATATGTATCAAATGAAAGGAAAGATACAGTCCATTTGTGACAAATGTGTTGCACCTTCTTGTATTTCTCCTGTGATATGTAGTAATTTAGATACATCACACAAACCTTTAACGGATCTATATCAGGCTGTAGATGCACACCCTAAGATTAAAAAATCATTTATAGGTAGTGGTATAAGACATGATATGCTGGTGCCAGAGTTTAATAAAAATGCAGATCCGAACGAGCTTGATGCATATACAGAAGAGGTAATGACCAAACATGTATCGGGTAGGCTAAAAGTAGCCCCAGAACACACTTCTGACCCTGTGTTAAAATTAATGAGAAAGCCGTCTTTTACGTATTTTCATAAATTTAAAGATCGTTTTGATAAAATTAATAGAAAGAGAAAGTTAAACCTTCAATTGATACCTTATTTCATATCAAGTCACCCAGCTTGTGAACCAGAAGATATGGCAAACTTAGCGGCTGAAACTAAAGATATGGGATTTCAATTAGAACAGGTTCAAGATTTTACTCCTACGCCAATGACCGTTGCTACAGTAATATATTATAGTGGTTATCATCCATATACTTTAAAGGAAGTAAATACCCCAAAAACGAAGCAAGAGAAATTAGATCAGCATAAATTTTTCTTTTGGTACAAAAAAGAAAACAAAAAGTGGATTAAAGATACCTTGACCAAGGTTGGAAGAACCGATTTACTTAAAAAGTTATTGCCAACAGACACTTCTTGGCGTAAGAATAAACCTAAAAAAGTAAGAAATACTTTTGATGATACGGTTGTGTTACAGAAAAATAAAACCAAGAAAAGAAATACCAGAAAGAGAGGGCGAAATTAATTTCCATAAATTGAACTCATTTTAATGTAAGTAAAATGTCTTCACTAATTTTTCAAAATTTTTTACTTGAATACTAGTTTTATACCCGTGCCTTGTTGTAGGGGGGAAACGTAATAAACCTGTTTTTTTTTCTGCAGAAGTCTATGAGGTGGTATTTTTTTAACTTTCATGCTTAAATTTCCTACGTTTATGCCTAAAACAACTGTATTTAAGTGATTGTGTACGTAAATTGATTACCTCCTCAGGGAATATTACAAAATTTACTTACACTATAATATAAACACCTTAAAAAATGAGTTGGAAAAAAATAGATGATAAGGGAATATTCGAACAAGAAATAACACCCCCAAATTCAACAGCTAAAATTCGATTAGTTACAGAAAAATCCATGATTTCTACCTATCCAAAAGAACAAGTAGGGTTAATGGGAATGGTTCAAGTAGCTAGGTTTGTAGACAAAATTAAAGGAAAAACAATTCATCCAATCGATGTTTTAGGTAAATCGAGTAAAGAGCAGATCAAATTAAAAACTACTAATGATGGACATTGGTTTTTAGATGTTCTAGACAATACTCCGTATTGTTTTTATCAAGCTTCTTGGTTAACTGCACAGAATATACAAACCAATAATATTTTTCCTTTAGAAAAATGCAAATACCATGAAGATTTAAAGCAATGGAATGAAACAAGTACTAAAGCCATAAATTTGGATGAAGGAAGTAAGTTTATAGGTAAAGAAATGAAATATAATGTATTGTTAGACTCCATTCAGCATAAAGACCATATAGCAGTAGACTTTAAAACTTTTGCTGTAATTTTAACTAAAAATGGACAGTACAAGCCGTTTGAAGGACTTTCTTGGTTTTGGGATGAAGGTGAAGTAACTTATCTCAGGCTACTTACAAAAGAAGATAATGATTTGTGTGATTGTATTTCATTATTTAATAATATAAACATTACGCAAGAATTAATTGTAAATTCTAATGAAGAATGTTATGTTTTTTAAATGATACAATGAATTGATTTCGTAAACGGTAATTGAGTTATTTGCAAATCTTACAATCTTTTTTGTCTTGAATTTCACCAACCAATTTCCCCTTTTCATTTAAAACATAACCACAACAATCCATAAAACCTTTAGCTATTAATTTGCGAGCTCGTTGAATTTGCGATTTAGTAGTAGCTAGGTTTTGTTGGAGGTATACAGCAACTTCTTGTTGTTTCATTCCTTTAATGTCATAGAGAAATAACGGGGTTCTATACTTTTTCGGCAAGCCTTTTAAGATGCCCACTAAACAATCTTTTTCTGTATGTTGATTAGGGGTGTCTTCACTAGTAGGTGTTTCAAGTAAAGAGCCTTCCTTATAAGATTTTTGAAGGTTTTTAAAATGATCATTAATCGTGTTTCGGGCAATAGAGAAAATCCAAGGTTTTAGTTTTGTAATGTCTTTTAGGGTATGTAATTTAGTGTGGATTTTTATAAATGTATCTTGTAAAATATCTTCGCTAACATCTGGATCTGATACTTTGCTAAGAATAAAGCGTTTCAAATCTTCAGCATATTTTGTCCAAACTTGTTGTGTGTTCATTGTATTAAATTTACTAAAAAAAGAAAAAGAAACTTGTATTTAAGTCTCTTTTTCGAATTATAATTAGTTTGTTAGCAACAATTGTTACAGTTACAGTTTTCACAAGTACAATCCTTGCAGTTTCCATTTTTACACCCTTCACAGGTACAGGTACATTGATTTTTATCTTTCATCTTTTATTTATTTACGGTTCGTATAGTAGACACATGCAAGGTGAAAAAGATGCAATAAAAATGAAAAATTTTTACAAGAACCTGTTTGTTGAGTATACGGTGTTTAAAATCAGTATTCTATTTTTAAGGTTTGATAGGTTTTTTAGCGTAAAGGTATTTGTCCATTAGATAAATAATACTGGCCATTGAAGCACTTCCTAATTCAAGTTCACGTTTATTTACCTTATCAAAAGTATCGATTACAGTATGGTGATAATCAAAATAACGTTGTGAATCAGGACGATATCCAACTAAGGTGACATGTTCGTCTTTTAAAGGGCCAATATCAGCACCGCTACCACCTTTAACTAGGTCATGCAATCCATAAGGAGCTAATAACTTCTTCCAGCTCTGTACTAGGTGTAGATTTTCCTTATTTGCATCAATAGAAAAACCTCTGGGTGTATGTCCACCAGCATCAGATTCTAAGGCAGCAACATGTACTTCACCATTTTCTTTAGCTAAACGCGCATATTCCTTAGCACCTCTCATACCGTTTTCTTCATTCATAAAGAACACAACTCTTAAGGTGTTTTTTGGAGTGATTCCATTTTTTTTAAACAAATAGGCTACTTCCAAAGATTGAACAATTCCAGTACCATCATCATGAGCACCATCACCTAAATCCCAAGAATCTAAATGTCCTCCTACTACCAATATTTTATCAGGATTTTCAGATCCTTTTATTTCGCCAACTACATTAAATGAAGGGGCATCAGGAAGCGTTTTACAACTTTGTTTAAAATAAAAGTTAAGGTTAGGGTTTTTTTGTAAGTGTTTGCTTAGGTTTTCGGCAGCTCTAGAACTAATTGCGGCTGCAGGAATGTATTTTTCTTTGGGTAAGTCGCCATAGCCCATCGAACCTGTATGTGGATAGTCATCAATGCCATTGGTCATAGATCTTACAATAACGCCTTTTGCGCCCAGTGAAGCTACAGCTGAGGCACCAGCAAAACGTTGTCCTACACAACCTCCATAAGCTTGAAATGTATTAATAAGTGTATTGTCAAAAGCACCATTATAAAAAATAATATTCCCTTTAGCCTTGTCACCTAGTTTTTTAGCTTCTTCAAGACTTTTTACTTCGATGACTTTGGCTGTGATTCCTTCATTAGGGGTAGCAATAGAAAAACCTAAGGCACAAATCGGAACATTTACTTTTTTTCCTTCAAAAGTATAGCTGGCTTCTTCTTTTTCTCCACGCACCCAGTGCGGTACCATTACAGGTTGTAGCCAAACCGAATCCAATCCTACTTCTTTCATGATTTTTTCTCCCCATATTACTGCTTTTGCTGCTTCAGGAGATCCAGAAAGTCGACCACCAATGTTAGTGGTTAAATCACGTAACCATTCATATGATTTTCCTTGAGTTAAGGCAGTGTTAAATAGGTGTTTAATGTTTGTTGAGTCTACTTTGTGCGTCTTTTTTGATGTTGCTTTAGTAGGTGTTTCTTTAGGTTCAACTTTACATGACAAAGCTGCGAATACTCCCCCTAATAGGAGTAAGTACAATTTTTTCATTTGATGTTTAGTATTTGTAGTTAAATAGCTATAAAGCTACAAAAATTGAGAGTAAAAAAATAGAAAAGAAAGGAGAAAGGCGAGGGGGGATTCAAGGCGTGGGTAATTAAGAGGAGTGTTTTAATTTAAAAAAAGCTATCAAAACTAGAGGAAATAAACTTAAAATTGTTTAACTGAGATTGTTTTGATAGCTTAAATTGAAAAAAACTATTAACTTCATGACAAACTTACGTGTTAAAAATCAAGTGTTTAGCTTGGTAGTGTCTTTGAAGAAGTTTTTTAGTACTAGATGCTTGTATACAAACACACTACAAGTTGCAAAAATGAGACAATATGGTACAAAAAAAGCTCCCTTTTGGGAGCTTTCTAACCTCTTACTTGTGAAAAGAAAAATGACTTACCTTGAATCATTTTTTATTCACTTGCAAAGTTCAAGAAAAATAGAAGAATCAATAGCTAAATAAAAGTTAAAATTTATTTAAAATTTCATTAAAACCTTAGTGTTTGCAGGGGTTTACGAGTTTTTGTTTGATAGAATTAGAAAAGTGTTTTATCTGTTTTTTTGCTATCTGTATGTAAATAAATAGGTTGTTCTTTTTTGTGTTTTTTATGTTGTAAAAAGTTAAAAAATAGAGGGTGTTTTTCTTTGAATTGATGAAATAGTTCACTTAAAAGATAATGAGAATGTTAAAGCGTGTTTTTTTGTTTTTTTTTGTCTGAAAATCATACTTTTGCACCCCTTAAAAAATATATAAGATTGTAAAAATGAAAAAAATAGTATATCTAATTGCTGTGTTATTCACTAGTAGTATTGGTTTTTCTCAAGAGTATAGAAAATATTGGAAAGAGGGGGCGTTAACTTGGGAAGATTTTCAAGGAAGTCCTACGGAGCATTACCTAAATCATCTATCGTATGCATTAACGTATAATTCCGATAGTAAAATTATAAATGGAGTGAAGTATTCGGGGGTGTTTTCTAATGCTTATATTGATAAGGGGTTGTCATTTGTACATTCCAATTTAAGAGATGATTGGAACTTACAGTATCATCAAGTAGTATTTAATCTTATAGAATTGAATAAAAGGAGGTTACAAAGAAGGTTTTTTGAAATCGCTTCAAATGATCGATATAACAACTTGTTGGGTGATAGCAAAAGACAACTTGAAAGGAAAATTTTTGACTTTCAAGAAGCGAGTAAAAAGGGAATAAACAAAGATGTAACTAAAGAGTGGTTGACGAAAACAGAAAAAGATTTAGATGCTACAAAAAATTACGAAATTCCAGATTATAAACGAAGTAGTTGGACATACGGTGGATATTTAGGATTGGAATATTGTATGTATGGTCAGGAATATAAAGAGTTTTTTAATACTACAATAGGATTAGCTTTAGGGTTTGAGTTTTCTTATAAAAAAATATATTTCGCAAGCAACATATCTCTTACTACGAGTACATTAAAAAAAGATATATACCATCATGATACTCATATTGAAGAAAAAGCTACCATAGGTCTTATGAATGCTTCTTTAGGATACCCGCTATATGAGAATGATAATCTAAGATTGATTCCTTTTATAGGGTATGGGGTAACTTTTTTAAACGAACCAAGGTCAGATGATAGGCCGAAATCAGCCGATAAAAAGGGAATCGCTTCTGGAGCCACTTTTTTGGGACTAAACTTTGATAGAAAACGAAGAAAACAAGTGAATTTTAGACAATCTTTTTTAGATATTAGGGAAGAAGGATTTCATTTCATTAGGGGAAGAGTGTTTTTAAGTCATTCTAACTTTAATTCAAATTTAAAAGGATATACGATTAATATAGGGCTGTCTTACGGGATAGAAGGAAGGTTACTCTCTAGAAAAAAGACAGTTAAAAGTTTTTAGTAATAACTTATAAAATCATACTTACTTATTTTTTGTGTCATTTTGGTAGCTTAACCAAGTAAAAAGTATTCCAAATAAAAGTCCTTGTACAACAAGTTCTGATAGTGAATGTTCGCGTGTGGATCTTACAATTAATTTATCGACAATTAAAAAAATGAAAGAATAGATACCTCCTAAGGTTAATACACGGATTATTTTGGTTTTGAGATTAAACTTCATGAGGTCAAATAATTATTTGTTTTAAGATAAGAAATTATCGACAAATTTCAAATTCTTAAAAATAATTAGAGTACTGTTAGTTGGTGGTTTTGGTTTTCATTTCAAGACAAATAATTTAGCCTATTCCTGATTAATCTAGTATAGGTTTTAAAACCATTGATTAGTTTTACCAATTCATAGAAACCAATTAATGTGACATTAAGTTATGGCCGAATTATTTAAAAACATATACAATCAACAGTTTTTTGAGCAGTTTACGAATATAATGGTTGCAATAAAACCAGAATTTAATAAAAAATCCTTTATTAGAACTATTTATGATGATGTATGGGAGGAGCGTGAACTAAAGCAACGGATGCGTCATATCACTTTAGTTTTAAAGAACCACCTGTCAGATAATTATAAAGAAAATATTGTAGTACTGTTGGCTATTATTACTTATATAAAAAAGAATAACATTAAAGAAGAAAGTATCGAATATATGTTTCTTCCCGATTTTATAGAGGTTTTTGGTTTAGATGATTATGATACTTCTATACATGCCATCGAACAAGTTACACAATTTACCAGTTGCGAATTTACTGTCCGTCCTTTTATTATTCGTTATAAAGATAAGATGATAGCACAAATGAAACGTTGGTCAGGTCATGATAATGCGGCAGTAAGAAGGTTAGCAACAGAAGGTGCTCGACCTCGATTACCTTGGGCTATGGCACTTCCGTCATTAAAGAAAGATCCTTCTCCAATTTTACCCATTCTTGAAAGCTTAAAAAATGATCCTTCAGAATATGTGAGAAGAAGTGTAGCCAATAACCTTAATGATATATCCAAAGACAATTCGGCTATCGTTATAGAACTTGTAAAAAAATGGATAGGAAAAACTAAAGCAACGGATTGGGTAGTAAAACACGGATGTAGAACGTTATTAAAAGAAGGTAATACGACTGTATTGGGGCTGTTTGGTTTTGGTTCGGTAGCTAAAATAGTGGTCAATAATTTTAAAATTCATACACCGAAAGTTCGTATTGATAATTCCTTAGAATTTTCGTTTTCGTTGGAGAATACAGCTAATGAAAGTGCTAAAATTAGGTTAGAATACGGTTTGTATTATCAAAAGGCCAACGGAACGTTATCAAGAAAAGTATTTAAAATAAGTGAAAAAACATATTCAGAAAATTCGGTTGTATTAATCAATAGAAAACAATCGTTTAAAATCATCACTACGAGAAAATTTTATACGGGTTTACATCAGCTATCTATAATTATTAATGGCGTTACATTTGATAAACTTGATTTTCAGTTGATAGATTGATATAATTTTATGAGATATTGGGTTTTTATTTGAAGATATATATTGAAAGTGAATAAAAATTAGTAATTTTATAAACGTTTTCTAAAATTGAGATTTCGTTTTTAATTATAGAAAACATATCAAAAATCAATTACTAACTACTATGCGACCACTTAATTTTTATAAAATTGTTAGTGCCTTTACTGCTGTATTGTTTGCATTTCTTTTTTTTCAAATGTTTTTTAAAACTGAAAAATTCATAACGGACTTGGGTTTAGACTTTTCTCTAAGCTTAGAGGTAATTTGTAAAAGAGCTTCGGTATTTATGATAGCTTTTTCAGTTTTGTTATTTATGGTGATCAATTTAAAAAATTCATTACCAAGACAAGCAATTGCTTTATCATTAACAATTACGATGCTCGGTTTGGCCAGTTTAGGGTATTACGAGTTTTCCAGAGGAGTAATGAATACATCTATTTTTACTGCAATTTTTATTGAGTTATTAGTAGGAGTATCGTTTTTATTCATCTTTATAAAAAGTTTGAAAGGTGGGAGCGTATAAAAAATAAATAAAATGCAATATAAATTATTGTTGATAGGTAATCATTTTATAAAATATTGTTTGCCATTAGTTCTTTTGTTTTCCTGTAAAACAAAAAACAATAACGTTATCATAGAAAAAAACATCATGCCCAAAATTCGGGAAGTGATAGAAGTAGAGTTTGAACAAGTCTTTGATAAGTCTGAAGTTAAAGGAGCTGTTTTAATTTATGACACACAAAAGAATATTTACTACACAAATGACTATCAATGGGCTAAATTAGGAAAGTTACCCGCTTCAACGTTTAAGATTCCCAATTCGATTATTGCGTTAGAAACGAAAGTTATGGAGGATGATAGCACACTTATCAAATGGGATGGTGAAAAAAGAAGATATAAAAGCTGGGAAAAGGATTTGTTCTTCAGGGATGCTTTTCATACTTCATGTGTCCCTTGTTATCAAAAATTAGCAAGAGAAATTGGTGTTGATAACATGAAAAAATACCTTGATAAATTTCAATACGGATCTATCAAAGTAACTTCTTCGAATATTGATAAGTTTTGGCTCCAAGGTGAGTCTAAAATTACCCAATTTCAACAAATATCTTTTTTAAAAAAGTTTTATTATTCGGAATTGCCTATTTCAAAAGAAACCGAATCGATAATGAAACGAATGATGGTTATTAAAGATAATGAAGATTATAAACTTAGTGGAAAAACAGGTTGGTCAGAAAATAGAGGTCGTAATAACGGTTGGTTTGTTGGTTATATGGAAACTAAGAATAACTTATTTTTCTTTGCAACGAATATTGAACCAAAAGATAAGTTTGAACGTTATAAGTTTTTACGAAGTAGAGAGAGTGTAACCTACCAAGTATTTAAAAAGTTGAAGTGTTTTAAGTGATATAGTTGGTGTAGTAATTAAATACATTTCGGTAAAAAAGAAACCGTATTAAAGGTTATGTTGTTTTTACTATAACACACAAAGACTTAGTCAACAAATACTTATCTATGTTTTTTAGTAAAGAGTTAATGTTGATTTTATGAAATAGATTATTTTTTAATAAATAAAATGAATTTATAGTGCTTTATTAGGTCTTATAATATATATTTACTGTATAATTAATAATTGGGTTTTTCTTCCTGTACCAATGATTGTTAAAGAATTTAATAAAGTTGCACGCTTAAATTTCTTACATTCTAACCAAGGCAAAATTATTCAGTTGTTATGTATGGATTGAAGTGTCTTTTTATAAAGAAGCTTTAATCAAAAATATATTAATTAATTTCTTAAAACAAAAAATGTTATGGGTTCATTCCGTGCCAGCCTTGAACTTGGCGGTAAAGAGTTCGATGTATTACACTCTGAGTATTCATTTAGTAGAGAAACTGACAAAAAAGGAAGAGTTTCTTCCAATGTAATCGGTGGTCGTGTTACAGTAGAAATCGAATCAACTGAAGACACTTCTGTGATTGAAGCAATGTTAAATTCTCAATTTAAATCAGTAGACGGTAAAATTATTTATAAAAAAACTGATGAAGATGCCAAAATGAAAGACATTGAGTTTAAAAATGCATATTTGGTTTATTTCAAAGAAACCTTAGATGTAAATGGAGAGACGCCTATGAAAATTAAACTAACCGTTTCGGCTGAGGAAATTATCATAGGTAACGCATCGATTGACAATCGTTGGCCAAAGGCTTAATGAACAAAAAAGCAAATAAATAATAGGTTACTTATCACATAACATATTTATAAGCTTTAACAGTAAGGGAAAGTGGTTTTTATAAGATAAACTGTTTAAAAACCACTTTTCTACCCAATCTAAAATATTTATTAATAGTTTGCATTACATCAAAGCTTTGTGCGCAATAACTACACTATAATAATGCTATGTTTATAGTTTAAAACAAATAAATATTTGATTTTTTAAGGATTCAAATCATAAATTTGATACTATTTATATACGAGATTTTAATTTGTATGAAAAATAGGAAAGCCTTCAGTCTAGCAAGCTAATAAGAATGGCAAAAAACGGAAATCTACATTTTAAGTTGCGGAAATACCCATTCCCCCACTGCTAAGTTGCTATATCTTTGCCATATCACTCATTACATTTGAGCGGATAATTTAAGGGGAAAATAAGAAAACTTTTAGGGTATAAACCTAGAAGTTTTTTTTATTTATCACCTAGTAGTTTATTTGTCATTTGAACAACAACAATTATTATCCTGAAATATTTTGTAAGCACGCTATAAAATCTGACAAGTCGACCTCAGTATTTTTAGGGGTGATTACCGAAATAGCGAATGAATTAATAAGAACAGAGGTAGCTTTATACTGAGAAAAATTTTTAAAAGTAGTTACATACTTTTCATTATTTACCGTGAGTGTTTTTATTTCTAATAGTGGAAGTTCGAGGGTTAGCCCTGTTTTAAGCACTTTTGATAAACTTTCTTTAATTGTCCATAATAAAGTATAGGCTTGGTCTTCTTTAGAAAAATAGCTTTTTGTTAATTTAATTTCGTTTTCCGTTAGTAGCGGTTTAATAGCTTCCACATTTTTTAGATTAACCTTTTCAATATCAATTGCCATGGGATGTGCTTCAGGGTAAACGATAGAAATACCAATAAAATCAGTATGAGAAATAGATACTTGAACGCCGCCAAAAGGAAGGTGTTCAAAAAAAGGAAATTGAAAAACGCCCGCACTAACTGCAAAAGATGAGAACGGGATTTTGTTTGTAATGTATTGATTTAAAGCTTGTTTTGCGCTAATTCTACCAAGTAAAAAACTTGATTTTCGTTTGTCATATTGTAAGGAGTTAACATAAGAAAGTTCACTAACATGCAGTTCATTTTTATAGTTAAGCAAGCTTTTTATGTCCTTTTGAAGGATACAAAAAGAAGCTTTATGAAGTGATTTTTGGCGTTTCAATGAGATAATTCCAGTATGTAGCATGTTATTTTATAGATGATTTTAGGGTAAAAGTAATAAATACAAGTCAGTTGTTTTTCAAGTAGTTTAAAGAAATTTTAGTTAAAATTCAATAATGATAAATATTTAATATTTTAAGTTTTTTTAATTTTCAGGGTATTAAACAAAGAAAAGAATACAATTTTTCCTCTTTTTAATTCTTATAACGTCATAAAACCATGAATTAAATGTTAAAACAATGCAATTTTTGTTGAGAAAATAAGTAATATTCTTTGTGTTTGTGTAAAACAAAAAAGAGACGTGAAAACTGTCGATTTTCACACCTCAGCAAACTAACGTCCCCCTTCCTGCATGGAAAACTGCTCAAGGGATTAGCTAAGTAACATGATTTAGATGTATTAATAATTAATTAGAAAGTATAGATTTATCGTTAGGAGGAGTAATTAAGTCCGTATTGATTAAATTTACCCCTAAGAGAAGAAGTAGTTTTTATAAAGTATTTAGAATAGCGATTATAGCGTTATTATAGTACTGAAAAAAAGCTAAAAGATATCCCTTTAAAATATGATTTAAAGATAGTTTATTTATGGGTTGGAAAAGAGAGTTAAATAATAATGATCATGCTTATTATTATCTTTAAAAAATGAAAAAGTTTTACATAATATCTTCCATAATTAACTTAGGGGTTCTCTATTTTTTAGGACAAGTGTTGTTTCCTTTGCTTGAACATACCGCCAATGATTATGTTAGTCACTATGTAGAAACAAGTATTTTTGTACATTATGGGCATAATTTTTATACACTTGTTTTTTGGTGGTTAGCTCCCTTGTATATTCTGTGGATTAAAAATTATCACCTCCATTTGTTTGTTTTTTATTTATAAGTATGGTGTGGGGATTTGTTGTTTTGGTGATTTCACTTCCGTATGGATGGGAAATAGCAACACATGACCTGTTTTTATTCATAACACCAAGTGTTTTGATAAGTATTTTGGTTTTTTATTCCCAAATAATCTTAGGGAAAAAATACCTGTCAAGGTTATACAAAGTACCCTCCCCAGAAAAGAAAATAGGGGAGTAGGGCTGTTAATGATACTTTTTAAAGGTTCATTTTTTCTTTGATTGCTAACAGTTGTTCTTGGAATTTTTTAGCTTTAGGAATCCGCCTTTTTTTGATGTATTGTAACAAATCGTCTCTAGTTTTCTCTTTAAGATAGATGATATAAATACCATAAGTAATCGCAATTCCTGCACTCAAACTTTGTGGTTTTGATGTATCCCAAAAGATTTGACTAAAAGTGATTACTTCTTCAGGGGTATCCGTGATGAACTTTTCAATAGCCGCTAATGATAATCCCGAACTCTCTATTTCTCCTTTAAGGAATCCAGCTAATAGCGATAAGTCATCCTTATATAAATTGCAACCTAAGTTATTCGTAATTGTGTTTTCCGTTTGTTGTAGTGTAGGGGTTTTTAAAAGGTTCTCTATATCTGATGTTTTTACCATTCTTTGTTATGTGTATTACTATTTTTATAAACGCCTTCAATGATTGATTTATTATATTCTAAAGGATGCCGTAGCGCTCCTGTTTTTTTAATCTCAGAAATGACTTCTTCTATCCATGATGTAAGGTCATTGCTTACCAAAGTAGTGGTGTCTTCGTTATGTGCCATAAATACGATAGAGCCTTTTGGATACAAGCCACCTAGCGAAATACAGTCAAAATCACCATTGCCCCAGTTGTGGAAGCCTAACAGTTGTGAATCTTCAAAAAAATCCATTTCCTCCATTGAACATAAGGTGATGCCAAAAAGATCCAAGCCATTAGAAAAAGCGAACAGTTCTTTTAATTCTTTTGGTAAATCAATACTGATGTTCTTTTCAAATGTAATAATATCCTCTTTAACAACTCCTTCTTTTAATTGAATATTGATGGGATTTCCATCTTCATCCAAAAAGGCACTATTACTGTGAGATTTTATTATGTTTACTAATGTGCTCATTTTACACTATTATAGGTTATTTTTTTATCCATTTTATAAAATCATACCCCGTATGTCTTAGCGGATCAATCGCTTCATGTTCCCATGGCCAAACCTCTTTTAGGTTGCTAAACCTATGCGGATCAGCACCCGTTCTTCCATTGATATGATGAAGTTCTTTGGATACATTTATATTACGAATTTCACCTGTTTTTCTCATACGAACCTGTGCCGTACCTTTGGGTACATTTCCTTCGTTCATGAGTTTCCAATATCGAGATTTTACGGTACTCCACGTTGGATAATTTCCTGCTCTAGTAAGATACGTGATATTTTTTGTTCCTCTGGTTACAAGTGCGGTGTTTTTTACAACATTCACTGCTAGCCCTGTACCTTTGGAAATCAATACAGCTTCTGTTATTTTTTCAGACCCATAGCCTACGTCGTATCCTATTTCATAAGCGGACATGGTAGGTATTTTATTTACGTAGTTGTTAACCGCTACTGCCATTTGTCCTTTCATAATCATGCCTTGAGCAGATGTTGGTGAAGCTAAATGCCCGAGGTTAACGAATCCTTGCCCTAAGTCTTTCCATCCTTGGGCCGTACCTAGACTTTTAATGAATTTCCACGTGCTAACACCTCCCTGATAGAAGCCGTGTTTGAAGCCCATTTCAAACATCATCACTTTTAGTCCAATATCGGATTGTCCTGCGCCGACTGTTCCTTTAGGCATATACTCAATGTTGGATCGGGCTAATGGATCCATATTCAAGTTTTGAGGGTTGGCGACTTCTCGAATGGTTTTTTTCTTTTTGCCTCCCCCAAAGAGCCTTCTAAAGAACCTGCCAATTTCTCGGAACGGTCTTGCAATTGCTTCGCCTATCTTTTTCCAACCACTCCAATTGGTAATGGCTTTCCACGATCGTGCAATACTTGAACCAATAGCGGCAACAAGCCATAACAAGCCACCACCCGATTCACCTCCTTCGGTTTGTTCGCCTGATGGATCCCAATACATTAAAGGATTGTTTAAAACATAACCATAACGGTTGAAGTTTTGTGTATTGGTCATGTCTTGTATATAGTTGTCAGGACTTAAGAAGCGTTTTAAGTTGGGGTCGTACAAACGTCCATTCATGTGTACAATACCAACACTAGTAAGATGTTCGTGTCCTGTATATCCTCTATCAATAACCTTAAAATCTTCTAGTGCGTTGCCGTTTCCATCGGTTAATTTTACGATGTTTCCCCATGCGTCAAAGTGACGCTTTTCTGCAATATTTCCTTCTTGGTTGGAGACCATAAGGATACTGCTCATGTGGTCGCGGTGTAAAAAATAAAATTCATTTCTATTAGTACCTCCTTGTTCTGATTTCCATATTGCAGGTGCGCTATAGGCATCGCCTCCAATAAAGGTTATTAGGGATGTTTTGTTCGTAGCTGCGTCATGTGTAATTTCCATACTTCCGTCAAAGGAGTAATGTTTACGCTTGTTTCTTTGCAAAAGATTGTCTTCAAAACCTCCGTAAAAACGGTGAGAGCGCTGTAAAAAAGCATTGTATTGAAATCCGATACGGTCTTTGTCTTCTTGAAGTATTTCGTGTGGACTTTTAAAAGCGTTATACGATACTTGTTGCAGTTGGTTATTTTGATAAAATAAATCTCCTTGTGTATTTAAATCGACATCCGCCAATTGAAACGAAACCCCCGCATAATGGTAGCTTCCTACGGAGCTATTTTCGGTGATTCTACCAAAAGCATCGTATTCGTGGTGTTTATTTCCGTCATTGTCATTAAATGTAACTAAACGGTCTAAATCATCATAACCGAAGGTTTCAGACCAAGAGAACATGCTATTGGTTCGGCTATTAAGTAGTCCTCTTCGTACATCAAAGTCATAATTTAAGGTCATTAAATTTGCGTTGTTTGCCGTTTTATTTACCTTAATACTTGATAAGTAACCGTAATTGTTATAGTTATTTATTGATTTGACATTTCCGTAATTGGCGTCGGTTATTTGTCCTCTTGCATTTACCGCGTTTACTTTCCAAAGCAGTTTATTGTCTCCGTAACTATTAATTTGTTTGAGTCCGCCATTTTGATAAGTGTTGACTATTTTTTTCTGGCTAGATCGTTGGTTTGATAATAGTTTAGCGTAGAAGTTTTCTGTCTTAACTCTGTCAAAATCATCGTAGGTGTACTCTTTTCTGAATTGAGCATAAGGATTGTTTTCATTAACTCGTGTTAGGTTTACATTGTTGTTATAGGTGTAGTTATACGTACTATTGTTACCATCAGCACTTGTCATTGCTATGTTAGAAATGACTTTATAGGTGGGGTGATAGGTATAGTTAATAGTCATATTTGTTTGATCTCCGTAAATTCTTTTTTGCTGTAACTTACCTACCGTTGTATAGTTGTATTGAATGCTTCCTTTGGGGTTTGTTTCTTTTTTTAATTCACCAAAACCGTTGTATTCATATCGATAGATACCTGCCGAAGGGTCGACTAACCTTGTTTTTCTTCCCCAACCATCGATGTCTATAGAGACAATAACACCGTTGTAGTTGGTTGATTTGAGTTGTCCGTTACCGTGATAGCTATAGTTGATGGTTCCTCCAGGATCTCTTACTGTTTTGATATTCCCCATGGCGTCCATGGTAGAGCTGACGGTTTTAGTACCGTCACTGACCGTTGTGGTAAGTCCGCTGTAATGCATCAAATATACTTTTCCTGTATACAGGTCACGTTCGGTTATTCGTCCATAAACATCGTAGAAATTTTCTGTCCATTGAGAAGGCTGAGCTCCTGTATAAGGCTGACTCACTCTCGAAACTCGGTCAAACTTATCATATTCATAGGTTATTTTAGACCATTGTCCTAATACGTCTTTTTTATGTACTTCGTATAAACGTCTTAATTGATCGTATTTAGAAATTGTACTACTGCCATCATCCCCATTGTTGGTCACTGTAAGACGGTAAGAAGTATCTGCTTCATAGGAAGTACTAATCTTTTTTTGTCGGTAATCAATTATTTTGGTCTGCCTATTTCTTGCATCGTATTCGTATCGAGTGGTATGTCCAAACGGATCCGTCATGGACGCAAGCGTACCTGTGTTGATGTTGTAGTTATATTTTGTGACAAGCCCTTCTACATCGGTATGTTTTTTTAGATAACGTCCTGAACTATCGTATTCATAGCGGACAATTCTCGAAGCCTCTCCATTAGGGGTGGTTGTCTGTTTTATAAGGTTTCCGAAGAGGTTGTCATATTCAAAAACAACGGAGTTATATGGCGTACCATTTCCTTTAGATTTAACTTCTCGTAACTGGTATCCTGAATAATTAAACTGTTGTTCGGTTCTGAACGTATTGCCTCCAATACTAGTGGCTTCGGTTCTTCTTGTTGCCCGTCCGATAAAATAAGGCGATCCTGTATTGTTGGCGTAAGCATAATTTACAACGGAACTTCCTTGTCCATGATAGTCAATGTTTATGTTTATAGGATTGTTGTAGCTGTCGTATTGATATCGAATATTGGTGTTGATACCTTGTAAATTGTTTCTAACGAGCTTTGAATTGATCCACGACTTAAATACTTTTCTACTAGAAAGTGAAGAACCGTTTTGGTAGGTTGTTTTTGAGATATAATTATGAGGAGTATAATTAAAGTTAACATAATATCGCTGTGAATATTCTTCTGTTAGCATTCCTCTTAAATTGGTGTCAAACTTTGAAACATTAAAGATTCTTTCATTGCTATGTTCGTACCAATTACTTTTGGCAATCCCTTTGAACCCTAGAAAACTCAGTCCGTCGACGTTGTAGACTCCTCGATAATAACCAAACGATTGTTTGATGGTGGGAGAGTCGTCGCTTAACCGTTTGAACATGCTTACCACCCTGATGTTTGGTACAACTTGTAGGTCTATATTTGGATAAATTTCATCATACCCAGTACCATACGTTTGGATTCCATCTTGGTTGGATAGTGAAGGATCTAGGTAATTATAGGATATCTCATAATCTTCGTTGTTACCACCATATAATTTAGTAAGATAGAGATCGTTAAAGTTGCCTTTAAAATTAAACCTTTTAATCCAATTATTACTTAGCATTCCTATTTGAATGGTTTTGTTTTTTTGTTCGGATGATAGAAATATAGGAATGGGGTAGTGGTTTAAATTACCGCTAACTGTAGTATTTCCTCCTCTTTTGAAAAAATGAATGCTTAAAGGATCGTCCAAACGGGTTAATTTTTCACTGTAATAGACTTTAGTGAGTAATGTTCCGTTGGAATTATGGTTATAGGTTTTGGCATGTTGCCTTACGATGTCTGTTTTGCCATCTCCATTGGCATCTACAGGAATGTAATAGTAGGTATTTAGTTCGGAGCCGTTCCAAGTACTACTTTGGTAGCTGAAAGGCATGGTTTTTCTTCCGATATGAAAACGTGTACCTGTAGCAAGTCCTAAGACAAAAGTAGTACTATTGTTAGCGGTACCATATAGGATGTCTGTTTTGCCATCTCCGTTATAATCGCCCAGTAAAAATGGATAATTAGGGTTTGCATTGTAAGAGAAAAGGTAGGTGCTCCATAAAAGTTTTATCCTATTGTTGTTGTCAAAACTGTATATATAGGCATATTTATCTTCGGTTACATGTAAAATATCCGTTTTACCATCTCCGTTAAAATCCCCCGTTCTGAGTTTATAATTTCCACTTAGGTGTTTTTGTAAATATCCCGCGTATTTTGTAAATCCTGAAGTTACATTTCTTTTTAAATCAATACTATAAATACTTTTGTAATTGGCTGTTGAAGAATAGCAAGAGAAGCTACAGTTATTAGATTTATATGATTTTAGATCGAAAGGTTTTCCTATCTCTAACGAGTTGTCTATTGACGGTTTTTCGTACTTTTCGACATAGTTTATATCTACATTTTTGTTTTCGTTTAACTGTCCAGAAGATCGTTGGAACAATTCTAAACAGTCTTTGTTTTTTGATTTTGTAAAATTAATATCATCGCAAGGATTAGGGTTGTCACAATCTCCGTGATAATAACAATAAAGACTGGTGTAGGGTTTTCCTACGGCCAAAATTTCCGACAAGCCATCACCGTTGAAATCACCCGCGACATATTCAAATGGAATTCTTCTTTGTGTGGAATTTTCGGGAGTCGTGTAATAAGGGTAGGTAGGTTGACTCCATGTTTTGGTATATTGGTAATAAATTGGGTTGACTGTACCGTTGGAATACACTTTAAAGTTTACGGTGTTGTTTGAAGCGTTTTGAACAATACCAATGTTTTGTCCTGATAAAATTTTTCCCTGATGACTTAGTGTTGTTAAAGGAAAAATCGATTGGAAATAGCCAGTATTTATTTCATAAGGATAATTATAACTGCCGTTTTTAGGATCTTTAAATAACCAAAATTTATTTTTACTATTGGGATACACCAAGTAGTCCATTGAACCATTTCCCGTAATATCTAGGGAAAGTGTTTTAGCGTTATTTTGATGTACATTATTCAATCCCGTGGTGGTAAGTCCTTCATAGGTTGCCCCTCCTCCGATATCATTGTATGAAAAGCTAATAGTGGCTTGTGTTTCACTATTATCGCCACTTTTTTCGTTTACATACCTTAGGAAGTAGATAGAATCGTGAATGTGATTTAAATCAAGTCCCAGTTCATAGGCTTTATACCTTACATTATTTGCAAATACTTCAATATTTTTTATGATTTGATCTTGCATAAAAGAGAGGTTTCCCACAAAACCTTGGTGTTGTACAAATTTTCTTTGGTAATTGAATTTAATTTTATTGACTGCAGTGGTGTTCGTATTCCATACACCACCATAGGTTATTTCGTTGATATATATTGAATTGTATCTTTTGAAGTAAGAGTAATCTATGCGAACTCTTTTGTGATCTTCCCAAGAGGTAATGGCATAGGTTGTTGCAGATCTACTGGTGCTAATGTTTCCGTAATGCGCTTTAGCTCCATCAGGATAATAGACGATAAAATACGTAGGGCCATAACCTGCGCCATGGTATGATCTTCCGTAAGAAACAACTTTTATGTTTGAATAATTTTCTGTTTCGTATACAGCGCCATGTGCGCCATACGTACCACTTTTTAAAATTAATCGTTGCCCATCGAGTGCAAAGCGGTCTGAATCGTCAAAATCTACGCCGTCTCTATTGTTATCATGATATTTTGTAGCTGGTATTCTTGATATAGACGAGAGTCCTGCAATATTCCATCCGTACCCTGCAATACCGTCAGTAGTTTGGCTGTTGTATCGTAATGAGATTTCTGGTGCGATCCCTCTAATTCCAGAAGGAACGGAAATTGGGATTTCATAGACCATTGCTCCTGTTAGTGAAACGGTTAAGTCGCCTAGTTTTTCAGCAGCGTAGTGTGAGGATTTTAGGTTTTTAATAGGAGCTTTTTTTTCTTTGGGTTGGTCTATCGAAATACGCTCACCTTCTGATTTGGAAAGTCCTAGTTTTTTATAGGTAAAAGTGTCTCCTTTGCTTGGTAGTTGCTTGTTTTTTTGTGCGAATCCTGCAAGAGAAAACCAAACTGCCATTATTGTTAATAGTAAATTCTTCATTGGTAACAGTTTTTAGTTTTTTATTATTTTTTCAGTGACTGTTGCACCATTCGAAAAATGAATGTGAATAAAATAGGATCCTGTAGACAAGTCACTTATGTCTATGTTTAATTGGTTTCTTGGTGTACCAATGGTTATTTTCTTTACGAGTGCTCCATGGGTACTATAAATACTAATGGACCTTGTTAGTTGATGTCCTTCTTGTAAAATTTCAATACCGATTTCCCCATCGGTTGGGTTGGGGTATATTCGGTGTTCAATATGTGAGGTGCTTTCGTTATCATTTTCAACAGGATTTGGTGCTAAACGAGGCGTTGCTTCGGTCACTTTATCCTCAATTTTTCTACTGGTAGGTGCGGGTGGGGCACAATATCCTTCTTCTTCACAGTAAAAACGTTGTTTTTGGTTTCCAGCTGCGTCAAACGAAATGATTAATTTGGAATTTTCATTGATCCTTAAAAGTGTCTCTATTGAGGGTAAACCGTTGGTTATTTTATCGATTCGAGGTGCATAAAAATATTGCCTGTCGGAGGTGTTGTTATCGTAATATAGGTAGGCTCTATGTCTGATGGCAGAAGCGGTATGTTTGAATTTATAATCCGTGAGCGTGCGTACTTTTTTTCCTGTAACACCATCATATATACCTCCTGCATGATTGTTTTTGTTATGGTTTTTACTATGAACATAGCCTACTAATAAGTACCATCTATTTAGTTTGGGTAAGTCACCCGCAAAAAAGTAGGGGTTTCCATTGTAAGCACCTTGTAAGGTTAGCGAACCGTAATTATTGGCATAAAATCCAAAATAGGTAGCTCCAGTATTAGAATTTGTTTTTTTTATCCAGACACTAAATCGGTAAGAGGTGTCATTATCGATACCGTAATACCAACCTGTATTCCAGCCTCCATCTGCGTTTTTTGAAGCATCAGGAGTAGCTTTCCATAAAAGGACATCTTCTCCTACATGGTTTTTGCCAATTTCTCTACTGTTTTCTGTATAATGACCATTCGGAGCAAAACCTGTCGCGCCACCTGTACCTTCAGTCCAATGTGCTAAATGGGGAGCTAATAGGTTTTGATCATAATTATGATGTCCTATGAGTGCTTCAATGGTGGGTTCGTTTTGATCAACTAGCTCCATTCTTGGTGCATAAAAGTATTGTCGGTCTGAAGTATTGGTATCGTAATATAGGTAAGCACGATGCCTTAATTTTGTTGCAGAAGGGCTAAACTTATAATCTGTAATGGTTCGTACTTTTTGTCCTGTTGCCCCATCATAGATACCTCCATAATTTATGGTAGTATCGTAATTGCTTCCATGTACGTACCCCACTAATAAATACCATTTGTTGAGCTGGGGTAAATCTCCATACCAGAAATAAGGGTTTGTGTTCAATCTGTTGTTAAGACCAAGCGAATGGTGTCCTCTATCATAACTGTGAAAACCAAAATACGAAGTACCGCTATTGGAATTCGTTTTCTTTAACCAGACTACTAAGCGATAGGTTTTTGTATGGTCAATATTGTAGTGCGCTGTATTCCAGCCCCCATCGGCATTGCTAGAAGCGTCTGGAGTGGCTTTCCATAGGACGACTTCTTCATTTTTGTGGTTTCTTCCAAGTTCTCTACGATTTTCGGCGGTAGTTCCGTTTTGACCAAAGACACCAATTGACCCAGACCCTACTGTCCAAGTAGTTGTGTTTAGTAAATTTTGTGCGTTTAGACAGAGTGGAATTGCCAATAAGGCAACCACTACTAGGTGTAGTTTAGCTTTCATAGATTTTAAAATTTTGAAGTTAAAGTGTTGTAATTTAGGTAAATATGTTGTTTTTGAAAAGAAAATTATAATTTATAACAATAAATTCTAATAATATTTGAAAATTGTTAGATTTTTTTTGATTTGAAAAGTAATGTTTTTGATGAAAAATATATGTATTAATCAGAAAATTAAGCGTTTGAAAACGACCATATATATCGAAATCCGTTTATTGTTTTTAAGTTGTGAGTATTAGTAAAATACTGTTTTATTGTTTATAATTTTAAAAATCATTAAGGTATTGCATTAAAATTGTAGTTAAATTTTATAATTTTGGATAATAATAATAAAACCCGATAAAAAATGAAATCTAAAATCGTTAACTCATTGATTATTTTACTGTTACTTGTTGTGGCATGTAAACCTAAGTTTGATGAAAAGCTACATAAAGAACTGGTTAAAGTACATGCGGACTTAGAAGCGGAGCATGTTAAATTAAAGGAGAGTCATAAACAGCTCGAAGCAGCGCATGCCACTTGGTTAGAACAACATGCCGCTTTGCCTGAAACGGATTCTGTTCATATTGAAATTGAAGCTAGACATAAAATTTTGATTGAAAAACATCAAAAGGTGATCGCAGATCATGATGCGTTAATTAGCAAACATGCTGAAATTGAGTCTAAGCATGAAACAGGAGAAATGTCTGACGAAGCTGTTAAAAAGGAGCACGAAAACTTGAAGTCAGAACATAAATTAATGATCGCGGATCATGATAAAATGGAATCTGAACATGCGGTAATGCTTAAAGATCATGAAAAAATTATGGCAGACCATCAAGAAACGCATAAGGAGTAATTTTTCGTAACGCTAGTTTTTTGATAGGATTTGTTAGAAACATCTTTTATTAGGATGTTATTTTGAAAATGAATCTTGAAAAAATTTAAAGGACTGTCTGAAAAGACAGTCTTTTTGTTTGTGATGTGCCTAAACCATCCAAAAGTTTTCTTTTAGAGAAAGGTTATAACAAACGATATTTTGTATAAAGTTAATTTACAGAATAATTTTTAATGTATTCTTTAGGACTGATGCCAAGTTTCTTTTTAAAGACCCTTGTAAAGTATGCTAGATATTCAAATCCTAATTGATAAGCTGTTTCAGAAATTGGAAAATTGGATTTAATAACAGGCTTTTAGTTTTTTCTATTATAAACGAATTGATTTGGTCTACTGCTGTTTTTCCTGTCTCCATTTATATAGTGTCACTCATATAGCGATGGCTCAAATTTAATTTGGAAGCCATGCACTCGACAGTCGGAATCCCTTTTTCGGCCAAGAGGTCTTGCTCAAAATAGGTGTTTAGTATATTTTTAAATTTGTCATTTTTATTCTTTAAAATTACGGTTTATTTTAATAGTTATCCCACCATTTTTCGGTATAGAAAGTGTCTTCTTTAGCAAGTATGGGGTTTCCTATTCTTGGAGCAATGAGTTTAATATTTAATTCTTTAGCTTTTTTACTTACTCGTTCAATAGGATCTGTCCATGAATGCATTGCTAATTTAAATGCACCCCAGTGAATTGGCATTATTTTCTGAGCTTTTAAATCTAAACCTGCTTGTGCGGTTTCTTCTGGCATCATGTGTATGTCTGACCACATTTTATTATACTGCCCACATTCTAACATAGCAAAATCGAAAGGCCCGTATTTTTTACCGATTTCTGTAAAATGTTTTCCGTAACCGCTATCACCACTAAAGTATATATTGTCATTCGGTGTTTTAATAACCCAAGAACTCCACAGGGTACTTTGACGATTGTTCATTTTCCTTCCTGAAAAATGTTGTGAAGGAGTGCAAATAAACGTAAAATCTTCGTATTGTGTTTCTTCCCACCAATCCATTTCTGTAATTTTATTTTTTTCAACTCCCCAAGTTTCTAAATGGACACCAACGCCAAGCGGAACAAAGAAATGTTTGGTTTTTCTTTTTAATTTTTTAATGGATTCGTAGTCTAAATGATCATAATGGTCGTGTGAAATAATAACAGCATCAATCGCAGGCATTTTTTCTATTGTTATGGGTATTTCACTGTTAAAACGTTTGCTTCCTAACAGAGGATGGGGGGCAGCAACCTCTCCAAACATAGGGTCTAACAAAATGTTCTTGCTTTCGCTCTGCATTAAAAATGCTGAGTGACCAAACCAAATGAATCGAGTAGCACCTTGATAACCAGCTAAACTTGCGGAATCTGTTTTTTGAACGCGTATATTGGTTTTCGGTGTATCGTTTTCAACGGTTGTAAAAAAGAATTTTTGTGATATTTTTAGGATGTCACCAAAGTTAAGTTTTTTAGGTACGTTTTTATCTTCATTAAGAAAAGTACCGTTTTTGAATTGTTTTGAGGTTGTATATAGCTTTTGACGCTCTTTAGTTACATCTCCACCAAAAGTGGGGTAATATGCGACAAATAAAAAGTAAGCAACTACCAATATTATTATAAATGATAATAAGGTGATTAACATTTTTTGTATGATTTTAAATACTATTTTCTTCATGAGCTTTAGTAATTAATTCTAAAGTAGCCTTTTTGAATTTTTATTCAAATAACGGGGATCTACAGAAATTAATTTTTATAGAAAAATTCTGCTACAGTGTCTGTTGATACTTTTACAGCACTAGTGCTATTCCAAAAGATATAAAGGTTACCTTGTTTTTTCCTGCATGTAAATTCATAATATGTATTGTTTAAAGATTATTATAATTATTTGATTACAAATTTACAGTGTCAAGAGTATTTGAAATTTATACATTTTGGTCGTAAACTTATACTTTTTGGATGTGTAGGGAGTATGTTAAAAATAGTACCTTTATACAGTGCTATTTTACAAGTAAAAATAAGAATAAAATTGCTTTAGTAATTGACAATTTATGAAAGATAACTTTTCGTTTCAATCGGATAAATACGCAAAATTTAGACCTACGTATCCAGCTGCTTTTTTTGATTACCTCAATTCAATTATACAGCGTAAGCAGTGTGCTTGGGATTGTGGAACTGGAAATGGGCAAATTGCTTATGAATTAGCAAAAACGTTTGATACCATCCATGCAACAGATATAAGTCAATCTCAAATAGATAATGCCCTTAAGGTTGATACTATAAAATACAGTGTTCAACCAGCAGAGCAAACGGATTTTGAGAATGAAATATTTGATTTAATTATTGTAGCTCAAGCTATTCATTGGTTTGACTTTGAAAAGTTTTATGCTGAGGTTATTCGAACAGCAAAGGAAGATGCAAAACTATGTATTGTAGGTTATGGCTTACTGAAAATTACACCAACGATAGATAAGGTAATTATGGAGTTTTATACGAATGTTATAGGAGAATATTGGGATAAAGAAAGAAATTATATTGATGGAAACTACCAAACAATACCGTTTCCTTTTAAAGAAATAGAAACTCCAATGTTTGTAAATAAACACCGGTGGGGTTTTTCCCATCTAATTGGCTATTTGAGTACGTGGTCAGCAGTGAAACATTTTCTTAAGAAGAATGGATATAATCCATTGGACGCATTGGAAGTTGAATTAAAAGAATTATGGGGGAAAGGAGAGGTTAAAGAGGTGGAATTTCCAATTCTTTTAAGAATAGGATATATAAAATAGTAGGGAGAATAGGGAGAAATGGGGTCAGTTTTCCGTAGATAAGAATAAAAAAATGTTTTTTTGTTTAGAATAGGTGTTTTTTGTAAAATATAGACTATTACCCTATATTAATTTGGCACTAAATACAAAGATTATAAAACTACCGTAAGGTTTGTAAAATGGTGTGTCAAGCCAAATTATTGCTAATAATACAGATGAGTTTTATAACTAATTATGGTATTAAGTACGTTTAAAATAGAGAATGAAGAGTTTACTAATAATTTAACTGTAAATTATGTTAAAAGATTTAAGAAATGCATTTTTTATAGAAATAGGAGGTATTTTATGGTGGGGCATTATTCGGTTTTGTAGAACACGTTTAGAGGAGGAAACTTCTGATAAGTATAAAGCAAGAAATGTACTTTTTTTATTTATATTTATACTGTTCTTTATAAGGGTAAAATTATTTGATTAATTTGATGTTAATAATAGGTCTTTTCTTAGTTTAATTTCATTTTTTGTGTCAGCTTTTAGGTAAACCTATACTGACTTTTTACTCAAGTTATTAGTTGAAAGCTATAATATTAGAGATTATATCAATATAATTTTGAATACTATAGTTTAAATAATTATATTTGAGTATAGGTTAATATTCTTATTTCCTAATGATCACTTCCGCCCTATATTATAAGTCCTAATTCTTAGTATGATACAACATATATTATATGATTACTGATATTTATAAATGATATCGAGTAATTACTTTTAAATATTATGATGGATGACAGACTATATTGTTTGTGATTTAAAATGTTCGTATAAAGATGTTTTAGACGTTACTTTTAAGTTGTAATAGATATGGTTTGCTTATTTAATGTAGCACTATCTCAATTAAGAGATATTAAGGAGATATTTAATAAAAAGGAGTATGAAATCAAATTATTCAAGACGAAGGTTTTTGGGTTTGTCTGCGTTAGGGACTGCCTCGATTTTTGGATTATCGACCATTAATTTACTTACAGGGTGTATTGATGAAGAACTATTTGAAAATCCAAATGAAAATACAAATAGTGACCATTTTAAAGCGATTGTAGTTGGAACAGGTTATGGAGGAGCGGTGTCAGCACTTCGATTAGGAGAGGCAAAAATAAATACGCTCATGATAGAAATGGGACAACTTTGGGACACACCTGGAGACGATGGAAAGGTGTTCTGTAAAATAAATGCACCAGATAAAAGAGCTATGTGGTTTAAAAATAAAACTGAATTACCATTAAGTAGTTTTTTATGGATAAATATTAATAGAAATATTGAGTCTTATGCTGGAGTTCTTGACCGTTTAAACTATAATAATATGTCTGTATATGTCGGTAGAGGAGTAGGGGGAGGTTCTTTGGTAAATGGAGCAATTGCTATGACCCCTCCAAGAAGTTATTTCGAAGAAGTTTTTCCAGAGGTTGATGCAGGAGCGATGTATGGAACCTATTACCCAAGAGCAAATCAAATGTTGGGTGTGGATGTAATTCCAAGTAATTTGTTAGAAAACTCTAGCTATTATAGGTTTACAAGAGTGTCAAGAAAGCAAGCACATAGATCAGGATTTAAAACTCAGTTGGTTCCTAATGCTTATGATTTTAATTATATGCAACAAGAAGAAGCAGGTACTGTTGAAAAATCAGCTTATGATAATGAAGTGATTTATGGAAATAATGCTGGGAAAAAAAGTCTAGATAAAACTTATATAGCAGATGCATTAGGAACGGGATATGTTACCTTAAAAGTATTGCATAAAGTAAGTCGTATTACTCAAAAAGAAAATGGAGTTTATGAATTATTAGTAGTTGAAATTAATGCAGAAGGAAATGTAGTAGGTGAACATACGTTTACCTGTGATCATTTAGTTTTAGCAGGGGGGACTATGGGTACTTCTTCTCTTTTAATAAAAGCTAAAGCCAAGGGAGAATTACCAAATCTTAACAATGAAATAGGTAAGAATTGGGGGCCAAATGGAAATATTATGACGGCTAGGGCTAACCATGTTTGGAATCCAACAGGAAAAAAACAATCAACTATTGCAGTAATGGCAATTAATGATTGGGATAACCCTGCTCATCCAGTTATTGCAGAAGTGTCTCCATTGCCAATGGGAATTGAAAGCTGGATAAGTTTATATTTAGCGATAACTAAAAGCCCAGAAAGAGGCTATTTTAATTACGACCCTAGTAAAGATGAAGCTATATTAAATTGGGGAGCTAATCAAAGTGAACCATCAGTTGCAGCTGTGAAAAATATGATGGATAAAATTAATAGAAAGGAGTTTACTACATATAGGTATGACCTCTTTGAAGATAAAAAAGCTTTTGCAGATTACTTTACATATCATCCTTTAGGAGGATGTGTTTTAGGAAAAGCAACAGATTTATACGGTAGAGTTGAAGGGTATCAAAATTTGTATGTCAATGATGGATCATTAATACCAGGAAGTATAGGAGCGAATCCTTTTGTAACTATCACAGCTTTGGCAGAAAGAAATATAGAGAATATTATAAAGAATGATATTTTAATATAAAATTGATAAGGAATCAATTCCAAATTTTGTGATTAGGCTACTTTATATTAATTAATGAAGGTTTATTGAGTTATACGAAGTGAAGACTTACCCTTTTTCACATATCTTATTATGAATTCTTAACTGATTAAAAACTATTGCGAACACCGCATATAACAAATATGAGGTTTAATAACTAAAATAGAAGTAAGTAAATATAAAAAAAAAGTCTTTTTTTAATCGAAATTTAGTGTCTGTAAATCCGCTACTATTCTTGCACGATACCGTTAGTAAAAACATATAATCTTACCACAAAGCACCTTAATCAAGGTGTTTTTTTATGTCCAAGATTTAGTAAACGAATTATAAAATAAGAGTAGAAATCATGACAACAGATGAGGCAAAAGAATATTTAATGGAGAATACACATTTAACTGTTTCTGATTTTGAAAAAGCTTCAAAAGAAGACGTCGCTTGCGAATTAGTTAAGGAAGGAGAATGGATACACAATTTTTATTCTCCATACCCAACCAATGAATGGGAAATGAGGACAGTAATTGAAATGGCTAACGAGCATCAATTTCATAACGATCAAAAACAGATAGATTCCTATGTGGATTTTATGATGGTTACTTTTAAACAGTAGTTTGTCAAATAATTATATATCAGTTTTTTTTAGGAAAGTTTATAGGAAATAAATGTGTATTTTATTGTTTTTTTTTTATATTTCGTTCAAATGAAAATTATAATGGTTAAAAATATTTTGATAATTCTTGTTTC
Organism: uncultured Tenacibaculum sp.; assembly: GCA_947496185.1. Lineage (GTDB taxonomy): Bacteria > Bacteroidota > Bacteroidia > Flavobacteriales > Flavobacteriaceae > Polaribacter. Next base: position 89,961 of record CANMCD010000003.1, on the reverse strand, counting down.
AATTCTATTTATTTCCTGTACAAAAGAAAAACAGAAAAAATTATCTGGGGATTATAGTTATGGTACAGAACTATATGGAACTTATAAGGGGACTATTCCTTGTGCTGATTGCAACGGAATCATAGTTACTCTGACTTTAAACAAAGACCATTCCTTCTCAAAAAGAATGGAATATTTACCACTAAACAAGGAAAATAACTTTTTTGAAAAAGGAGCTTTCATAGTTGAGGATGGAAAAGTAGTTTTATCCAGTAAACATGATTCAAGGATGTATAAAATTAGGAAAGGTTGCCTTGAACATTTAGACAATGAAGGAAATAGAATAAAGAGTAGTCTTAACTATATGCTAAATAAAGATAATAGTTAACTATTTAATAAATCTAAAAAAGTCAGGACAGATTCTTTTTTGAGCTGTTTTTTTTCTAGTTTTTTATGATGCCTAATCATGTTTGACTTAATCTCTATAGTTTCGAATAGCTTCATAAAATTTTCTATATTCCTTTTCAGAGATTAAACTGTCTTTTTCTTTGTTGAGTTTTATATGTCCTTTGTTGAAGATTAATTGGATCAATCCTAAATGTTGTGGTTAGGCTGTTTTATATCAATCAATGAAGGTTAACTATATTTATCGGGAAAGTTTACTTTGAAATATAAAAAAACCCTTGAAAATCAAGGGTTTTTTACATTTAATGTGACCTCGTCAGGACTACAAATACTTTATTCTATTTGATTTGAATTTATTCAAATTGAACATTAAATTATCACTTAAACTACTGTAAAACATAAAAATAATAAACAAAAGTATTATTTTTAGGTTCATTAGAAAAAATGAGTATCAAAATAAAAGTGACACAAAAAGCGACACATTTATGACTCTATTAACGTAAATTTGATATAATATCTTATATCTTTACAGGTCTTAATTAATTAGTAATGAGAACAAAATTTACAGTTAGAGAAACAGCAGACGGAGGAGGAAGAATTTATCTTAGCTTTAGTTATGGTACAAAAAAAAGGTTTCGGTATAGCACAAAATTGAAGGTTAAAAAAATTAAGAATTGGGATTACGGAGTACCTGGTAAAGTTAGAAACGTCGTTGAAGAAACTAATAGGCTTAACATTAACGATAAGTTAAATAAATTAAGAACTCATATAGAATCTTATTACAATAACTTACACACAGGAAAAGGGGTATCAATTAATGATGAGATGCTAAAGAATGAGTGTGATATTTTTTTTGGAAGAAAGGAGCTCGAAAAAGAAGAGCCCGTATTAAAGTTGATTCCTTTTTACAAATGGTTTGTCGACAATTACACCAAACGGCCATTAATGTCTACAGGAAAGGTTTTAAAGCAAGGAACAGCTAAAACATATAAAAATTCTATGCGGATTCTTGAACGTTTTGCAAGAGAAGAATACTCTGTTAATTATGAAACAATAGGAATTTCTTTTTATAATGATTTTCTGGAATGGTGTGAAGAACAAGAATACAAACCTAATTACATAGGAACACAAATAAAAGTTCTAAAAACAATGTTAAATGCAAGTTTAGAATTAGGTAATCACAACAATATTGAGCATACCAAGAAGTATTTTAGAAAGCCATCAGGGGAGGCCTACAACATTTATTTAAACATAGACGAACTTGAGCGACTGCACAATGTTAATTTATCTAATATAAAGCCAATAAAAATAAGTAAGTCTCTATATTTAACTTCAAAGAAGTTATCAGAAGCAAGGGATTTATTTTTGATTATGGCCAACACAGGATTAAGGGTAAGCGATATAGACCAAGTCATAGAAAAAAATATACTAGATAAAGACAAGAAAAAATATTTAAAAGTAAGAACAACGAAAAATAACAAACCAATTTTTATACCACTTAAAAAAGTTGTTTTAGATATTTTAAATAAATATGGCTATGTAATACCTAAGATGCCTTCTCAGCACATTAATTATGCCATTAAGGAAGTAGGTAGAATTGCAGAAATTAATGAAATAGAAAATTATGAAGTTAAGCTTGGGGGTATAGCAAAACAAGTTTCTGTCCCAAGATATGAGTTAATTAAAAACCATACTGGTAGAAGGTCGTTTTGCTCTAATGCATTTTTAAGTGGGGTGCCAGTTAATGATATCATGCACATTACAAGCCATAGCACCGAAAAAGTATTCTACAACTATATTAAAGCTAGTCCGTTTGATAGAGTTGTAAAAGCAAGTCAATCCAATTTCTTTAATTAGATTTACGGTATGGGAAAAATAGTATTTAAAATCAGTCCAATAAGTTATTCTTTAAAAGATTATAAAGCTTCTTTTAAAGGCCTATATAAACAATATCAAGAGATTTATAAGTACTCTAACTTAACGGATTTTATATCTAATGAAATTAGACGCTACAAATTATATAAAAGAAACTGCGAGGAATATTATAAATTTTTAGATTTAGAAGTAGCGTTTAGAGAACAGAGAGAAGCACATAAAAATGATTCAGAATCTGATTTAATTTACAATGAAAATCAGTATAAAGGAATTGTTAAAGATCAAGAGTTTTATAAGCAAAAATTAAAAGGATATCCCAAAGGAAATGAATCCGACCTAATAATTGAAGTAATGGAGAAAGCTTATAGCGATAATGTTGTAAGGCAGAATTTAATTTTTTCTTTTAGAAACATTATCGAATACCTTACTGAATACAAAAGTAATTTAGATTCAGATAATAAAAGAGAGAAGGAAGAAGCTCAAATTGACCTTTCGGACTCAAACATTCCTGTCAAATTAATATATCTTCATGAGCTTGGGGTTTTAGAGTTTCTAAGAGAAAAATATAAGAATTACAATGTTAATCAGTTATCTTCAGTAGTTAGTGGTATTACTGGAGAAAAACAAACAACTTTAGTATCATACCTAAACGCCATCTTTAATGATAGCGACCCATCTAAAAGCCCTTACCACAACAAAAAAAACTTAGAGAAAGTAAATTCAAATCTTATAAGAGTTGGGTTTTATGATTCTAAAAAATAGTCTTTTATGATTTTTTGGGAGATTTACTTCTTCCCAAAATATTCCCAAACCCACCTTGCGGTCATAATTAAAAAAAGAAAATATTATGGCCAAAAATATACTATTACAGCAACTATCCTGCAATGAATTAGTTGAGCAGATTCTTGCTACATTACAACCAAACATCATTGAGTGGATAAATAATTTAAAGATAGAGCAAGATAAAGAACTAGACTTTATTCCAAAGAAAAAAGTTGTTTCTATGCTCCAAGTAACCTCCCAAACTCTTCATAATTGGGAGAAGCATGAAATTTTGGTGCCATATAAAATTGCTAATAGAGTTTTTTACAAGAAGGCCGATATTGTAAAAGCAATGAAAAAACCTGATAGCTCTTGATTTTTAAGGTTACCATTGTATGTATAGCTATGTCTACAGCTGAATAAAATTTTAATCAATTCATAATAGATATTTAGCAACTTTGATTGAAGTTGCAAAGAATCTCTTATGCTAATTTTTAACAAAAAGATGATAGATTCAACAAAATCCAAAATATTAGATAAAGAAAAAATAGAATATAAATTACTCTCAGAGCGTGACAATTATTATGTAGAAGGGAAGTATAATTATTCTATTGGAAAAACAATATACCCAATACGTTCAAGATTAGAAAATTTATTCATCAACATTACTGCAAAAGGAGGTACGATTGAAAATTCGTTGCATAAATATTTTAATAACCTTGTAAGTATGGAAAATCAAAACTATAATGATTTTTACTTCTCAGATATTATTTATGCTTTGAATGTTTTAGAAGATGAAATAGATTACCCATTAGAAAAAACGTCTCTAACACATTTAGAGTTCGGGTTCAATATTGAGTTAGATATTTGTCCAACAAAGTTTTTAAAACATCATTTGTTAATGTACGATTGTAAAAGTCCCTGTTATAACCCAAAGAACAACCCACATAAGATAATTCAAAAATATATCTACACTGAATACGAGATGAAAATTTACAACAAAACTCTTGATCAAAGTAGATATAAAGAACATAAGCGAAATTTAGCAGGGACTAAAATTTTACGAATTGAAGTTAAGTATAAGTCTAAAAGAGTTTTAAATAAGCTAGGTGTTTATGCTTTGTCAGATTTAAGAAGTCCTATCGTCTATAGGTCTTTAATAAAAGATTTTTTAACAAAGTACAAAAACTTGCTGATTATTGATTCTTATGATGGTAACTCCTTTATGAGCAAGAGAGAAAGGCAATTTATTAAAGACTGTACTCATCCTAATTATTGGGTTAGTTTAAAAGAAACTCATCATCGAAATACAATATCCAATCATAAAGATAAATTAGAAAAACTTATTCGTAAGTACGGATTAAATAATTGGAAAACCAATCTTAGAAGAGATATTATTAACAAGTTTAATCAATTAATGGATAACGATACTATTACCCCTATAATAGATGCTAAATTGTGAAGAATCTGTTAATGTAGTGAAAAGAAAATGCACATAAGAGAGAATTTACCTCCTAAATATTTCATCTAAGGTTTTTCCTTCTTTATTTTTCCAAACTATCCAACCATTATTGCTACTACCAATACAAAAATCAGCAGCAGTACTGGGGCTTTTGAAAGTGTAATCTGTTTTAAGGGTAATATTGCCTTTTATATTTTCGGTATATTCCTCAATAAAACGATTACGCTTATCTTCCCAACCGAACGATTTAACTACTGTAGAAGCAATTATACTACCTTTTAAGACGGTAAAACCATTTTCATTATAAAACCCTTGCGCATCTGATTTTCTCCCCTTAGTATAAAATATTTCATAGGAATGATTAGAGTTACTGTTTGATTTAAAGATCGTAAAACCTGAAAATTCTATAATAAACTTAACATCATTAAAGAAATCATTTAATGTATCTATGGAATGGCGTTGTAACTTTGGTTGCTTGGGGTTTTGTTTATTTTCTTCTGTATTATAACTGTTTATCTCTCTTGCATTATTGATAGATAAATATTCCAAATAAAGTATATCAGCTTTGTTAAGAGTTCCTGCTTGAGAGATAAACACTAATGCTTTATCCCAAAAATTTTTCTTTTGGTTATGTTCATATACACGATCTAAAAAATCATCCGTTTGCCCTATATAAGCTTTGGGCTTTACCGCTTCACTTTCTTCTATAAGAATATACAAACACGGAGAGCCTATTAACTCTTCTAATTCTTTGGCTTTTTTCAATTCTGCACGAGGTATTACAAACCCCATTATCGTTTTGTTACTTATTTGAAGGCTTTGTATTCCTTTAGGTGTGCCTTCTAAAAAGTGTGTAGTTATTGTTTTACCCATAGTTTATTGTTCTTACAAACCAAAATATTTGACTATATGATTGAAACAATCAAAATCAGTTTTACTTATTTCATTGTCAGGTTGAATTTTGTTTTTGGCCAACGCAGGATGAATAGCACTATTTCTTAACTGCTGTATATCTTTAAAATGATTAAGAGGAAAATCCGTAATACCTCTATCAATCAAATACGCTTCTGTTAAATCTATAATACCTCCTAATGTTTTTCTTTCAAGAAGCTTTTGTGCAAGACCTATTTCAAGTAAAAAATTATGTAATAATGTTTCTGCAATGGCTCCTGATAAAACGGCTGCAGTCATATAATTTGCTTCTGAATAATTATCTCTAAATTCTTTGTAATAAATATCTAAAAGCTCTCTAAATGGATTTTTAGATTTTATCTCAACACCTTCACTTTTGACAACTACTTTATTGTTGTTTTTGGGTAAAGGGATATCAATATTATGGAATGAATCAAAGGAGATATATGTAAATACTGCCCCTACGCCAAAAAGCGATAAATAATTTTGAACCTCTTTATGGCTTAGGAACCAAATTAAATAATTTGCCGTAATTCGATTGTCGAGAATATTAACTTTATAAATAGTTTTATTGTTAATAAGTGTTTTATTAGCTATATAAAATCTTATTCCAGAATTAGGTAATCTGTTATAGCATAATGTCCCTTTTTCAATAACACTTTCAATGTTGAAATCGACCGCAATAGAAAAATTTAACCGTTTTTGATTTTTAAACTTCCTATTCAAAAATTTGAAATACTTCTTTTTGGTATTCTCAAAATGTATATTGAATTCAGAGCTTAAATTAAATCCTGTTTTTATAACGTCTTTTATATTTCTAACATTAGCTTCCAACTATATATTTAATATTTGTTGTTCTTGCATTAATTTTTCGTGAAACATATTAATAACTTTTTCTAAAGAAGTAATAGCTGGACTTAAAATGTCTTGTTGGTTTTGATAAAAGCCTTTTTCTCCTGTAAATATATTGCGCTTTAAGCAATATAAAATCATCAATAAAGCTTTTAATTTGTTAGCTGTGGAACTAGATTGTAATTGCTTTAAAAGACGTTTATCTTCTTCAGCCTGATGGACGCCGAAGTATAAAACGATATGAAAAATATCTTTTTCAATGAAGTTTATAAAACTATTTATTTCTTCTCGGCATTGCTCAATAATAACATTACTCTCCGTATCTAAATATTTAGAAACATATAAAGTTGATATTAATTTTTCGTCTGGCTCTCTTCTGTTGTAAATTGGGTTGTTGGTCTTTCCTGCAACTTTAAATACATTACCGCTAATAATGTTGTTTGCCTTTAAGATTGGAAGTATTGTAAAATACATTCTACTATATAATGAATATAACGCTGTATATTTATCAAAGTAATCATTTAAGCTTTGCAACTGATATTGATTGATATGATGTATTTTCCTCTGGAAATATTCGTTATATTCATGAAGTTTTATTTCTATCATGCTGTAGTTGTTTTTTCATTTTCAATATAATTTATAGCGACCTCCTCATTTTGCTCAATCGCTAGCTCTACGGCTTTTTTAGCAACTTCTAACAAATGCTCACTTTGTTTTTTTAATGTAAAACTTTCTTCTATTAAATTAGCTATTTGCTGTTGCTTTTCTTCTGCAATTATTGGGATTAAAACACTTTCAATTTCATGTACACGCCAGTGCTGAATAATTGACCCTCCTGCATCTCTTTCTGCTTGCATCTGAGTAGGAAAGGAGTTTAGAACCAAACTTAAATAATCCGCATTAACTCTTGAGTTCTTAACTTTCAAATGTAATAGCGCACCCGAAGTAATTCCGTTTAAGTCTTCACGAAGCTTATATGCTTTACCTATACTTCCATCTTTAGAAAAAAGAATTGTTTCTTTTTTAGGTACTATATATTCCTTTTCTTCTTCTGATTTACCTTTGTTTCTCTTGTCATAAACAGTTATTAATTCAGAAACATATTCTTCTGATAAATATTTATCTGTAGTAGATAGACCTCGTTTATCAATGTCTGTCACTCTATAAAAAGGAACTCCATCTTCTTGATAGTGTTTTGACCCAGGCTCTATTGATTTCTGAATTTTCACCAAATTAACTAATTTGTCATGTTCAGGAGTATCTTGAATTCCTTTAATTATTTCATCATATTTTAATTGATAATACTCTGCATCCAATCTATTAGTTTTACCAAAACTCTCTGAAAAGGATTTAATATTTACAGACTCTTTACTTGGTATAAAATCTTCTAACCCTATTTCTTGTAGTAATAACTTTTCTGCTTGGGTGTAGAGTTGCCTAGATTTCTCTATTTTTAAATATGATAACCTTAATAAATTTTCTATTTTAGTTTGAAAAACATTCGATTTAATAGGAACTTTAATACTTTCTATTTGTCCCAAATTTAACCAAGGCTGTACATTTCCTGTCGCTAACCTTTCAAATATTTTCTGACCAATTAAAGAATTTAAAAATGTATTTAAATAAAAAGAATTAATTTTTTCTTTACTGGGCTTTACTTGAGCCAAATTTTGGTTAGCTGAACTTGGTAAATCTTTTTTAAGAACAATACCACTTTTGCCAATGGATCCTGTTCTTTGTAATAATAAATCATTCTCCTCTAATTTTAAGCTCAATTTTTCATAAACTTCCTTAGATATAAAAATTTTATCATCATCAACGAAAGAGTTTTTTATATCTTGATTTCTTATAAAATAGTGACTTCCACCATGTAAGTATTCAATAAAGTTATTCTGAGAAAAAGCTCCAAAATCAGTTATCTTTTGAGTGAGATATTTTAATCTTTTAAAATTATTACTTTTAATATTAGAATCAATTTTCAAAAATTCTTTTTTAAAATATTCACTATCTAACCTTTTGGTATTATTATCATATAGAACTTCTGATAAATTCAAAACGCTAATTTCGAGCCCTTCTAACAATTCCCTATAGTGGGTTTCATTAAAAGGGCTTAATCCTTTCCCACAAAAGAGAGTTTTTCTTTTTTAGCAAATTCTAAAAAGGCTTCGGCTATTCCGTCTTTGGTTAAACCGTCGTGGTTAAATAGGTCGTGTTGTATGTATTTATGTTTGTGTACATCTAATGCGTCTTGGCCGTCCGCATCTTTTACATATATTTTTTCTCCACTATTGTCTTTACTAGGTTCTTGCATTGTGGCAAAAAAGATAGGGTAATCGTCAACTTTAGGGCATAATTCATTATCCCATTTTTGTATAAATAATACAGAGGTTTTTGTGCCTGTATGCGGTTTAAATACGTTACCATGTAAACCTACTACCGCTAAAATACGGCAATGTTCTGCTATAAAATCTCGTATGTGTTTGTCGCTACTATTGTTAAAACGCCCTTGTGGTAATACCACTGCCATACGTCCGCCAGACTTTAAAAAATCAAGATTACGTTCAATAAATAATATATCACGGCCTACTTTGGTTTGGTATTTTCCGTTGGCTTTTTTACCTAATTCATATTTATTTATAATACGTGTTTCTTTAATATCTCCAGCAAATGGCGGATTTGCCATTAATACATCAAAATTAAAGTCTCGGTTGCTATTTTTTTTCTTTCGTAAGTTTTTAAGTTTTCGCCATCCTTCATAATAGGTATCTGCCCAGTCTTCGTCTTCTTTTACTTTGGCATCCCAACGCTCCCAATCTAAAGTATTAAGGTGTAAGACATTACTTTGTCCGTCTCCTGCAATAAGGTTTAAGGTACGAGATACACGTACCGCTTTTTCATCAAAATCTACAGCAAAAATGTTGTTTACTACATAATCTTCATAGCGTCCGCCTTTCTTTTCGGTAGTAAATAAATGGCTTTCTTCTCTTCCTTCATCTTTTAAAATATCTCGCCATACTTTAAAAATGGTATGTACAGGGAATCCACAACTACCTGAAGCGGTATCAATCATAGTTTCATGCTCTTGCGGATTCAACATTTTTACACACATATCAATCACATAGCGAGGTGTAAAATACTGTCCTTTTTCGCCTTTACTACTTTTATTAATAAGGTATTCAAAAGCTTCGTCTACTACATCTAAATTAGAATTAAATAGCTTTACTTTTTCAAGCGTTGAAACACAAACCGCTAAATGTGATGGTGTAAGCATTAGTTTAGCATCGTTGGTAAAAACACCTTGCCATTTACTTTTGGCTTTGTCAAACAACTCTTGAATTTTGGTTTTTAGGTCTGTTTCCGTTTCTCCATAATTTCTAAACACTAGATAACGACTTTCTTTTCTACCACTCTCCATTTCGTCGTAAAGCTTTGTAAAGATAAGTTTAAAAACTTCTTCAAAAACATCTACTCCTGCGTTGGCCAATACTTCGTCTTCCATCTCTACAATAAGAGCCTTTAAAGACTTACGCTCATTTACCAAAGCATCATTATCTATAAGGTCTTGCATAGTCCAACGAGCCGTTAATATATCCGATAGCTTCTCATTAGCATTTGGTATAGATGGTATTGGTTCAAAGTAATTAGGATCTTTTCGATGGTAATAAGAAATAGCATCTCCATTTGTCCAAACACCTATGGGTGCTCCAGTCGCATTACAATAACTCTTAAGCTGTTCTTTACCATCTTTTAGTTTTGGTTTCTTTACTTCAACAATTAAATAAGGTGTTGTAGTTTGGTCTTTATCAAATATGACAATGTCAGCACGTTTTTTTTCTCTACCAAAAGAAACACCATATTCTAACGCCATGCGGTCTGTAGGATAACTTAAGTCTTCTGTTAAATATAATACATATAATTGCCTAATTACTTCCTCTGGTTTTAATTGGATATCTTTATTACGGACTAAGCATTTTACAAAAGGCTGTACTTTTCCTCTTACTTCTTTGGTGTAAATATTTTTTTCAATAGCTTGAATATGTTCTTTTGAAAACTGTTCTAATTTGTAATTAGAGTCTTTTAAAATATCTGATAAAGTCATTTTTTAGTGCTTCTTGTAGTTCTGTGTTATTTTTTCTTTAGCCATTTTAAGGGCTTCTAATGCGTTTTCTTCTCCTTGTATCTCATTTATTATCCTATCCCTTAACCAAAGCGTTAAAAGTTGATTAACATCTAATTCTAACACTTCTGAAAGCTTTATTATTTGAGGTCTTGTAGGATTTCTATCTCCCTTCTCAAATTTGCTAACAGTGGCAATGTCAATTTCAATTTTTGCAGCTAGTTCACGCATTAACAATTCTTTGTTTTCTCTAGCTTTTTTTATAATATGACTTAACTCCATGATTATAGAACTTATGTTTCTTGACAAGATTTTTCAAATATACCTGTTTTTATGACAACTGGATTGATGTAATTGATTAAATTTGTGGCAGACATATCGAAAAATAGAAGGCATTGCTTTTTATTCTGTTCACAGAAATCTGGTAAATTTCAAATAAACAGTTCAGAATAAGGGAGTAGATGCTCACACCATATTGGTGTGGGTTTCTCTTATTTATACTGTTGGGTTTTACCAGAACCTCTGTGATTAGATTTGAGTGTAAATCCCATACCTTCTTTTATTTATAATAATTTCGCATTAGGGATTTGGTGAAGTAAAATTTAATTAAATGCCTAATATCGTATCTTTTGTAAAAAGAATTTATAGTAAATATCCTAAGATGTCTATCTTATATTTAATATGGTTTACTATAAATTTCGTGATTCTATTTATCTCAGATAAGCAAGGAGCATCATATTTCTATCCCTTTGAAAAAAATAATGCTCGATCTGGCACCTTTACTTACTATCACGATGGAACTAGACCACATTCACTATTTCATGCATACGATTATAGTGAGTTTGTAATTTATACAATCACTCCTTTACTAGTTGTATTAATAGTTATCCTAATACTAAACAATAAGAAAAATCAAAAAATTCAATAGATCATGAAACAATTAGCACTTACATTATTACTATTTGGAACTTTTCAAATAGTTATTTCACAAACTATTACGGCCACTACCGAAGATGGTAAAAAAGTAATTTTAAACAATGATAACACATGGCAATATGCAGATGGCCGTAACAATAAAAACACTTGCAATATTGACCAAGATTTTAAAGAGCCTAAATGGAATAAAAGTAAATCTTGGAAAAGAATGGGTACAAGAGTTGATGATTTGAAAAAACATATTTCTATAGATATTGGTGTGGCCGAATCTAAAATTATTTTGTTACAACTATCCGAACAACTTGGTAATGCAGTTTACGTTCTATGCGTTGATGGAGTCAAAATGAAATATAAGCGAACTGGATCCGTATTCAGAAAAGATGGAGAAGATGCTCTAAAAATGGATTAGCATTAATAAATGAAAGCGAATGTTAATTTAATTTTGCAATACGCAGATACTTTTAAATATTTAGATACCATGTATCTCGAAAACATATTGTCTAACAATTTTCAATATGAATCGCCTTATCTAAATAAAAAAATATCTTCTAAAAAAGAGTACATAAACTTTTTGAATGATAAATTTAATCTCCTCAAGTCCTCTAACTTTCAAATTCTTGTTAGAGGATATGAACATCTTATAGAATTGTTTATAGAAACCGAGCAAAATAAAACACAAAGAATAGGAACTTTGCGATTTACTATTGAAAATGAAAAGTTTGTTAGTGCTTTAATCTTTAAACAATATATCTTCGATAAAAGAATGATAGAAATACTTCCAGTCTAACTAATTTGTGTCATAAATAGGCTTCTGAAGTTCAAAAAAATACTTTTTGACAGAAAGGGAGGCCACCCAGCACTAAACCCCTATTTTAAGCCTATTTTTAGATAGCAAAATCTGCTGATTTTTTAGAGTTTTATGTACGCTATGCGTGTATGACCTTTCTAATAGGTTGCGTATTTTTTAATGAAATAGTAAAATAACACAAAATTATGCTTGATATGGTTGTTTTGCTCTGGATAGCAATTTTGGGTATAAAATCGGCTTATTTATTAGTTGATTCTATTTCTTGTTAAATTTTTAATGAATATCCGTAACACCTTATAAATACTAATGCTAAAGCATTATAACTAACTCAAGCGCAACAGTAAATTATTAAGTCTTTTTAATAGGTTTTGGGCTTGGTCGAAATCTCCAAAAATTACAGGGAGCATACACGACAATCCACCTGTAGATGATACTAAAAATTTTTATAAACTTTTTACATATCCCCCCATACTTAATAAACAACTTTTTGAATTTGACTTCAGCAAGTTGTTTTTTTAGTTTTAGATGTTTCAGTATATTTAAACTTGGATTCCTTTGTAGAAAGGAGCAAAGGAAGTAATAGCGACACAAAAAGCGACACACTTTAAAAATAAAAAATCGCAATACTTTAATAATCAAGTAATTGCGATTTTATTTTGTGACCTCGGCAGGAGTACGCTATTTTTTAAATCAATTTTTACTGTTTTAAATCTATTTGTATTGTTATTATTGGGTTTATTGAAATATGATTATTTCTTTTTAAATTCATTTGTTTTTAAAATAGTAGCCCTTATTGTTGCCCTTTTTACTATATTTATCTTAAATTAAATAATAATGCAAGTTTCATTTCATTTAAGAAAGGATAAAATAAATAAAGCAGGGAAAGCTCCAGTAAGAATGCTAATTACAGCCAAAGGGTTTAAATTGTTTAAAGTTGTTTCAGGGGTACATAGTTCTTTAAATCATTGGGATGTTAAAAAAGAGCGAATAAAACCAAATAAAAAGATAGATGATTATAATTATTCAATAGAATACAATAAGAAGCTGGATGAGCTTGAAAACCAAGTAAAACTAATATTCAGATACTTACTTCTTAATGAAATTGAGCCAACAAAAGAGTTTATATTGGACAAACTTAAATCAGGGCTCAAAGTTAACCTAACGCATGATTTTGTGGATTGCTTTGAAGAATTTATAGAGAAAGGGAAGAATACTAAAACAGATGGAACATTAAGGAGGTATAGAACAGCTTTAAATTTTTATAAAGATTTTGCTGAGACCTCTAATTTTAGACTTCATTTTGACAATATTACAATTGATTTTTTTGAAGATTTTCGTGATTATGCATTTGAGCAGAGAAATACTTTAAATAATTACTTCGCTAAGTTAATTTCTGTACTTAAAACATTTATGAATTGGTCATTTGATAGGGGATATCATGAAAATATAGCTTTCCAAAAGTTCAAAGCTCCAGAACAAGAAGTTGAAGTGGTTTATCTTACAATGGAAGAGTTAATGCTATTATACACCTTTAAGTTTGATTTAGCAAGGCTTGAACATACTAAAGATACATATTGTTTTGGCTGCTTTTCAGGGCTAAGATATTCCGACTTAAAACAGTTAAACTCGTCACATGTTTTTGAAGATTATATAAAGCTTAATATTAAAAAGACAAAAACGATAGATCATAAAATCCCTTTAAATCGTTTTGCAAAGGAAATATTGGCAAAATATAAAGACACTATTTATGAGCCGCTACCAGTAATTTCAAGAGAAAAAATGAATAAGTATATTAAAGAATGTTGTGAATTAGCTAAAATTAATACACCTACTTCAACGACTAGGTATATTGGCAAAAAGAGAATAGATAAAACAGTGCCGAAATATCAGTTAATAACAACACATACAGCAAGAAAAACATTTGTAACAAATTCTCTTATTTTAGGGATGAAAGAAATGGTAGTCCGTAATATCACAGGACATAAGAAAGAAGAAAGTTTTAGGAGATATGTGAAAATAGCTGAAGACTTTAAGAAAGTAGAAATGGATAAGACTTGGAATAATGTCAAAAATGATAAGGGTGAAGGGTAATAACGAGAAGCAGGAATTTCTTTCTTTAATTAGGGGTTACAATAATAAAGAAAAGTTAATTTTTATTGTTGAATATATACGTGATTATTGGGGTGAGATTTTGTTAGATGATGAACTCCATTGGACGGTAAGTAGGTCTTTTTCGTTATGTGTGCATCGTCTGAGAAAACAGTATTCCCTATACTCGTACAGCGATATAATTAAGAATAAAATATCAATACTTGATAAGTATGATATTCTAGGATTGAGTGTACTAATTATTGAAAAAGAAATATGGGAGGAACTTGTTATTCATGAGCTTTCACTTTTAAGAAAAGAGGAAATCAATTTTAGATTGAATTATTACGTAGGATGTATAGAAGAGCTTGATTTACTACTTAGACAGATTGGGGTTTTCAATTTTTATGATTATCCGGAATATTTTGATTTGGAGAGTTTTGTCATAAATGAATCTCAAACTTATAAAAATGCAATGGAATTGAAAAGGTATTTTGAAGAATTAGGGAATGGGATTGAAGTTGTAATGGATGAGTTTTTTATTGTTTCTAAATCCGATTTCTCTATTCCAATACAAGAATACAGTAATTTTCTAAGAAGTATAGATATCCAAAAAATAGAAAGTTACCTTGATATTGATAGAGAAAAATATCTAAAAAATATTGAATTGGAATTATTGTCTAGGAAATCAGAATCCAAAATGCTGGTAATAAGCGATAAGTATAGGCAAAAAGATTTGTTGAGGATAATGAGAAGGTTCAGTAATACTGTTTTAACTAATATAGACTTTAAGGATTTCATCATTAATTCTACTGTTTACGAAAAAAGTATGCCAGATGATTATTATTTAAAAATTAAGAAAGTAGAAAATAAAAAATTACATCTACTGAGTAAGGAAGAAGTTTCTGATATGATAGGTTTTTTTAAATATCTGAAAGAAAAAAAAGTTATAATTGATTCTAGAAAAAATAGCGGTAGAAAAATGGCGAAAATTATATTGAATTATTTCAAAACTGATTCTTCTTTAGAATTTGAAACTCTAAGAAAGAAGTTTTATGATGATAGTGTTTCATTGTCAAAACAGATTCAAATGGACTTAAACTACTATTTAGATTAACCCAGATTAAATTTTATTTTCATAGTCAAAGCCTTGCATTTACAATTTTTCACATACCCAAAATATTGGGTAACTTAAACTGAAACAGATTTACAGCGAATTTAGCTCATGTAAAACTTAAATACGTTAAACATGAGCAATGTTCTATTCTACACACATGGTAAAGATGACTTAAAAAGAGTTGTCAAAGCTGTAATTGAAGAGATTCGAAAAACAGAAACAATAAGTGACATACCTATTAATCCAGAAGAGGACCGCTTAACCCAAAAGGAAGCAGCTAAATTTCTAGGTATTTCAGTTACAAGTTTAATATCTTGGAAAAAACAAGGTAAAGTCCCATATTACCAAATCGGCAGGTCTATTTTCTTTTCTAAAGCTGAATTGTTGAAACTAGCTCGTAAAAATAGTGAGCTATCAAGATTAAGAAAAAAGTAAGCGTAGATGAAAGAAAAGATTCCATATATCCGTATTGGTACATCATATTATAAGGAGATTGAAAAGCCTTTAATTTCAGGAGATAAAATTTCTATAAAAGTAAAATGGAATAGAGAAACTATAATCTCTGACCACGGTAAAAGTTATTTATCAAATATACCTAAGCTTGATGGTTTTTGTTGTATACCTGAACATATAGATTATAAACAGCAAATTGGGGATTTCTATAATACATATCATGAGTTGCCTATTAAACCAGAAAGTGGAGAATGTGATATTTCATTGGGCTTTGTAGAGCATGTTTTTGGTTCTCAAAAAGAAATAGGTTTAGATTATCTAAAAATTATTTATTTATATCCGACGCAAATACTCCCAATACTATGCCTTGTAAGTAAAGAAAGAGGGACAGGAAAAAGTACTTTCATTAAATGGTTGAAGGCAATTTTTAGTCAAAATATGACCTATATCAAAGGAGATAACTTTTCTTCTCAGTTTAATGCAGACTGGGCATCAAAAACTATAATTGCTGTTGATGAAGTTTTCTTTGATAAAAAAGAAATTACGGAGCGATTGAAATATTTAAGTACTACGGATAAAGATAAGGTTGAAGCTAAAGGAAAAGATAGAGAGGAAATAGAATTTTTCGGAAAGTTTATTCTTTGCAGTAATAATGAGGATACATTTATTTTGATTGATAGTAATGAAATTCGTTTTTGGGTTAGAAAAATTAAGCCTTTTAAAAATGAAGATACTGAATACCTACAGAAATTAATTAAGGAAATACCAGCCTTTTTACAGTACCTAATTGATAGAAAGTTCTCTTCGAATAAGAAAACAAGAATGTGGTTTACCCCACAACAAATTAAAACTAAAGCATTATCAAAGCTTATGTGGTTAAATAATAATGTATTGGAAAAAGAAATGGTACAACTTTTTTACGAAATTTTTGACTCTATTCTTGATGAAGAAATAAAAGCAACACCTAGAGAGATAGCGTCAAATTTATCAAAAGTGAGACGTAAAAATTTTGAAGTTAATGAAATCAGAAAAATTCTGAAAAGCAAATGGAATTTAAAACCTTCAGATAACTCGAATGCATATCGAGGTTATGAGTATACAAGTTATGGAGAATTTGTGCAAATAGATAGAAAAGGAAGGTATTATGCTGTTGAAAGAAAAAATATTACTCAAATTTTTGATGAAATGATGACTTAATGACTTAAAGTATTGTTTAGTAGTGGTTTGTATAGTCATCAAAGTTGTCATCAAAATATTATCAAAAAATAATGATGATAGAAAAATGAAACCTTTTGATGATTGATGAAAAAATGATGACATCTAAAATCCCAGTATTGATAGTAGCTAACAAAAGTTTGTCATCAAATCATCAAAATATTTATAACAAATACCTTGAATATGGAAGCTCAAAAAATTACATGCGAGATAGCAAAAAAAATGGATGCCAAGATAGTGGCAGAAAAATTAGGAATGAGAATGGCTAAAGAAAAAAGAAATGAAGTTTGGTTTTTCTACAAGAACGAAAAAAAAGCTTCACTAAAAATAGACACTAGGATTAACAAGTGGTATAATCATTCTGAAGGTTATGGAGGGAATACTTTAGATTTAGTAATCTATATATTAAAATGTACAATTTCTGAAGCGTTAATTTTTTTAAGTGACAATACAAATACTTTTTCTTTTCATCAGCAAACAAAAATAGATTTACAAACAGAAAAAAAATATACAATTATGGGAGTAAAATTACTTCAGCATAAAGTGTTAATTGACTATTTAATTTCAAGGAAAATAGATGAGAAGATTGCAATAAAGTATTGTAGGGAAATTCACTACAAATTAAACTCAAAAAAGTATTTCGCTATAGCTTTTGAAAATGATAAAAATGGTTTTGAAATTAGAAATAAATACATAAAAGGAAATCTGGTTAATAAAGAAATTTCAACTATAGAAAATGGCTCTAGTAAAGTAGCAATTTTTGAAGGTTTTATTGATTTTTTATCATTTAAAACGTTTTACAAAACAAAATCATTTCAAATGGATTATATCATATTGAACTCTATTTCAAATGTGAAAAATATAATTCCAAAAATTAAAAATTACAAGAAGGTATTATGCTTTTTAGACAATGATAAAGCTGGAAAAAATGGGACAAAAATTTTATTAAAGAATCATAAAGTGAGTATGGATTTTAGTTTTATTTATCAAGGGTATAAAGATTTTAACGAATACTTAATGGAGCGACAAGAATAACAGGGTTACGAAGGAAGCAAGACGATACAGGACTTCATTACGCTACGCTTCATTACGTCCTGTATCATCTTGCCCTACGGGGTTGATAAGCAGTTGGTTATGTTTATTTTAAGCTATTTCTAAAAAGTTCATCAATAATTAAACAATATACAATGAGTGACAAAGCCACTACAGTAAGGATAAAACCATATACAAAAGAGTTAATAATTAAACATTCAAAGAGAATGAGAATAACCCAAAACGACCTTATTGAATTGGCAATCTTAGTAGCTGAAAAAATGGGGTTTGAATATAATCTCCCCTTGAAGGAAATTGAGAAAAAACAAATTTTACAAACAAATAGATTGATTGGGTTCTTGAAAATTCAGGATAAAAATTTAAAGCAAACAGAAGAAAATATATATACGTTTTTTAAAGAACGATTAAGAGAAGATAGAAGAGAGGTATTGGAATATTTAAGTGTAAGAACTGTTGAAGAAGTTATAAGAATTTCAGATGAATTTTATGGAGAAAAAACAGAAGTTAAAGAAAGGTTTATAACTCGCTTCAAAGATTTTTTTGAAGAAGCTTATAAGAGTCTTTTAAGAGATATTAATGAGATAGAGTAATATGTACACGCAATTTAATATTTCAAGCGTTGCTGGAGGTAATACAGGGAGTTGTAATAATCTTGCAAATTACCTAGATAAAGAGCAGAAAAATGAATGGTTCAATGAAGAAAGCAAGAATATAAAAACTAAAGAAGTAAAGTCAGAGATAGACCGATACGGAAGAGGGCAACTTAGTAAAAATGATTGGAAATTTGTTGAAGTAGAATATAATCCAAGTAAATCAGAACAGCAACAGATAATTTATCAAGCAACGGGAAAAGAGAATGTCAAAAACTGGAATGAGCTTTCACCTGAAGAAAAATCAAAAGTTAAAGACGAATTTAAAGAATACGTAATACAAGCTCAGAATATCCAAGCTAAAAATTACAATCGAGAAAATATTAAAAGTGGTGCAGATTTAAAATACTATGGAAAAATTGAAACTCAAAGAAAATATAAAGGAACAGATATAGAAGTTATACAGGGAAGAGCTAAACAAGGGGATGTTAAAGAGGGTTTAAACTTACATGCGCATATTATTCAAAGTAGAAAAGCAAAGGATAAAAAAACCAAATTATCTCCTATGAGTAAGCATAAGAAGCAAAGCTCTAAAAATAAAATTCAACAAGGTTTTAATCGAAATGAATTCTATAACAAAATTGAAGAAAAATTTGATAAAAAATTTGATTACCAAAGAGGTATAAAAGAAACTTTTGAGTGGAAAAAAGCCAATAAACTTAATCGTTTGGAGGACAAAAAGGAGCTTGAAAAAAAAGGTGGTGTTATACATTCGGATAAGAGAAAAGAGTTTTTAAAAGAATTTAGGAACAATCAAAAAAATTATAAAAGAGCTCTTGTAAGAACATTACCTATGAGAAGAGAATTAAAACCTACTAGAAATAAAGGTTACAGAAGATAGAACTATAAAAACAATTATTATGATACAATACATTATCCTACTACTTCCTATTGCTTCATTAGCATTCTATGTATACATAGAAAGGAGCAAAGAATCCATCGTAAAGAGTACTATTATTTTAGTTTTCATGTATGCGTGTGCGTTAATGATTTCAAAAAAACAAAAAGAGGTTAATATTTTAGGGTTACTACTTCAGTCTTTTGGTCTTATAACAGGATATATTTATGCAATTATATTAGGATTTAAAAATATTTCAGGACACAGAAATAGATTAACAAAAGTTAAGAAGGATGAAGCGTTTAATTTTTCTGCAAGGAGAAAAGATTTAACAATTATCAATCCTTATAGAGGGGTATTAGTTGTAGGAGGAGCAGGAAGTGGAAAATCAAGAACATTTATATATCCTATTATTAAGCAATGCGCACAAAAAGGTTACACAGGTGTTTTATATGATTTCAAAAGCCCTGAATTAATGGAGTTAACTGAGAGATGTTACAAATTTTACAATAATAATTCGATTTCTATTGAAAAAATAGATTTCAAAAATCCTAAAAATTCACAAAGAGTAAATCCAGTAAACTATGTAGAAAGCGCGATACATTCTACTAATTACGCACAAGCATTTATATACAACTTAATGCCTGAGTATATAGGGAAGCAGGATTTTTGGAGTAGGTCAATGCTATCTATTTTTTCAGGTACAATATGGTATTTCAAAAAGAATGCTCCACATATAGCTACCTTACCACATATTTTTGCATTCTTCTTTACTGCAAACGCCAAACAGATAGTAGAAATACTAAGTAGAGATAATGAAGTTAAAGGATATATTTCTTCTCTTACAGAAGCGGTGAGTCAAGGTGCAGAAAATCAGGTAGCTGGAGTTTTAGGAACACTAAAAAATGCTATTGGTATTTATAATACTCCAGATATTTTTTGGCTTCTGTCTAAAGACGAAACTAATTTAAACGTAAACGACCCTAAGAACCCAACAATGCTACTTGTTGGTAACAGTTCTACATTGTCTGATAGTTATGCTCCTCTTTGTTCGTTAATAATTACCGTTTGTAGTAAACTTATGAATGAACCTAATAAGTCGAAATCTGCAATTATTATTGATGAAAGCCCCACCATTTATTTACCAAATTTTGAACAAATTCCTGCAACTGCTAGAAGTAATAAAGTTGCAGTAGTTGTAGGAGCACAAGATATAAGCCAAATGAATGATAAATATGGTCGAGAAAAAACAGAAGTTTTAATATCAAATCTTGGAAATCAATTTTATGGTAGAACAACGAACCAACAGACGGCAGAAAGGGTGGTAAAAATGTTTGGACAAAGGGAAGATGTAGTGACCCTGAAAGGAAGTAAAAGAACGTTAATAGGGTATATTAATAAAAGTCAAAATCAATCAATTCAAAAGAGAGATAGGGTACTTATTCAGCAAATGACAACGCTAAACCCAGGGCAATTTGCAGGAATATTAGCCGAAGGTAAAAACAAAGAATTTTTAGAGCAAATAGATATGCAAAAAATGCCTGATGAGATAGAGGAAATAAAACCTTTAAATAACTACAGTTCCAATAGTGCTCAATCTGTATTTAATCAAATATACAGAGATGTAAATGTATTCCTTCAGAAAGGTAAAACTGTGGAAGAAAAAATAAAAAGTAAGACAAGTAGAAGATTTAGACGAATTACAGATATGGATTTTTAAATGTTATTTATATGAAATTTCCTTTTGGTAAATACAGTCATTTAGAAGTAAAGCGAATAATTAAAGACGATTTAAACTATTGTATATTCATTTCAAAACAAAAAAACATAAGAAAACATCATCCAAATTTTCATAAATATTTAGTCAATTTAATTTCTAAAGCAAAGACTTCAAAAGAAAACTCAGATATTATGCCATTCGGAAAATATAGAGGGATGAAACTTTCCGAAATGGTTCTTATTAGTAAATCTTATAATCAATGGTTGATAGAAAAAACAACATTCTTTTCTGAATACCCAGAAACATATAAAAACTTTATGTCGTTGCATAACGCTATATGTCAACAAAGTAAAGCAACAATCATTTTTTACATCTTAATATTTCATGATCAGGATTTTATAAAAGTTGGAAAAACTAAACAATATTTCCCTAAACGGCTTTATAATTATGTAGTGTGTGACAGGATATATGAAAATTACAATATTGATATTAAAAAATCAATTGTTTTCAAGACAAACGACTTAGAAATAGAAAGGAAAGTTCTTAATGAATTCAAAGAGTTTGCTTGGTTAAATCCTAGAGAAGCATTGTTTCTAGATAAGGATTACATAATTGATTTTATACGCTCTCAAAAAAAAGAAAATCAACAACATTTTTATTTAAAAAAACCAGTTTTTGATTTTATTCCATATAAAACAGGTAAGGATATGAGAGAAGATTTTGTAATGCATACAGATAAATATCATGATTTTAAAGGTATTTATGAGAGACATTTAAACATGAAATTTAAACCATATAATCCCTTTTTTTTAGGTGAGCATCAAAGTTAGGAAGGTTTTCTTAAGCCTTTAGAACGGTAGCATAAGAAAATTTAATCTTACAAATAATAAAGTTTAATCTATAAAACAATTTAAAATGAAAATTATTACAACAATACTAACTCTAATTCTTTTACTATTATTTGATAATGTTATTGCTCAGGAAATAAATTATAAAGATGTGAAAAAACAAGTAGTCAGTAGCATAGAAAACAATATTCAAAGTGTTGGTAAATTACTAGAAAGCGGTATTCTTAAAGAGCCAAATATCACGAATTTTAGGGTTTTAAGTATTGATTCTCCTCAAGAAGATTTTCTTACTGATGTTATAAGTGAAACAGCTAATAGTTATTTAATTAGTGCAATTATAGATTTAAATTATAGGCATAGTATAAATGAAGAATTGTCTTTGATAATCAAATTTCAGTTAGAGAAAGTATTTAATAGTTATCAAGTCAATTACATACAGCTAACAGGTTTGAAATCTAAAGAAAAGCACCAATGTTTGGAAAGTAGTAAGTTTTTTATTCTTAAAAAACCAGAAAGTTTTTGTCCCTCAGTTTCAACTACTAAATTTTAAAAAGATGAGCTTAGATTCACCTAAAAATAAGAAAAGAAAATATATATATTATGCTCTTATAATTATTATAGTATACTACATTATCTCTTCTATTTATGGCTTTTATGTTCTAGCGACATATTAAAAAAATTACTATAACACTGAAATTTTTGATTGTTAATGATTTTAATATTGTGTTACAGCCTATATATACTCAGGATACATAAACCTCAAACATCTAATAATGAGATTTAAAGATATATCGTCAAAGCAGCAAAATAATAACGAGATTAATACTTTGCGTAGGAAAGGACTTCGTTTGTTTAAAATGAATGATTATGAAGTTTTTGTTACTAAATACGATGAAATACCTAGTTTAATTTATGAGATAGGTAGACTTAGAGAGATTACGTATAAAGAAATTGGAGCGGGGACTGGTAAACATATTGATGTAGATATATATGATACGTATTATAATCATCTACTGATTTGGAATAGTTCTAATAAAGAAATTATTGGTGGAGCAAGAATTGGTGTAGGGAGTTTAATTTTAAATAACTACGGAGTTAATGGGTTTTATTCTTTTAGCTTGTTTCAAATTGATTCAAAATTAGACTTTCTTTTGAGTAACTCTATAGAACTTGGTCGAGTTTTTATAATAAAAGAGTATCAAAGAAAAGTCTTTCCGTTACTTTTAATTTGGAAAGGAATATTATCTTTTGTATCTAACTATCCAAAAAATAATTACCTTTTTGGATGTGTTAGTTTTGGTAATATCCTATCGGATGTTTCTAAAAACTTAATAATACAATTCATAAAAAAATATCATTATAATGAAGGAGTTGCCAAATATATTTCCCCTCTAAAGAAATTCAGGGTAACTAGCTTAAGCCAAGAAAATAGTGTTTTTTTAGAAAGTATAGGCGGTGATATTGAGATGTTAGACCATTATATCTATAACCTAGAAAAAAGAAACTCTCGCATACCAGTACTTGTAAAAAACCTTCTAAAGCAAAATGCAAAAATTATAGGTTTTAATATAGATGTTGATTTTAATAATTCTATTGATGGTTTGATTTTTTTTGAGAAAAACGATATTTCTAGAAAATACAAATTAACCAATAGGTACTAATTAAAAAATAAAGGAATATGGGAAATGTTTTAAAATATAAAGAGTATTTAGGTTCTATCAATTACAGTAAAGAAGAAACTCTTTTTTTTGGAAAAATAAGAGGTATCAATGATTTAGTTACTTATGAAGGAGAATCTAAAGAAGAGTTAGAAATGGCTTTTAAAGAAGCTGTTGAAGATTATTTGAAATCTATGGAAAAGTTACGGAAGTAGCGAAAAACAGAAAAAATAACATTGTAAAAGTTATTCAATCTGTATCCAGAAGTTATAAGATGAAATTCAGATTTTTAGTTGTTCAATTTGGTAGAAAATAACCTTATCTCATTCGAACTGCGCAAAATTCTCACTAAGTCACATTCGTTCCTTATCTCAAATCTTTGCTTGTCTCATTTCGTTAAGTTTATTTTAAAAAAAAGCTAGAGATATTTAGTCAAGGTTAGGAAAATATTTGATAATACATTGTTAATCTAAATTTATGATGCTACCGATATTTAGTGATTTTTACTCTAGTTAGTCTATTAAAAAGGTAGTGTAATATCTAACATTATTACCTTTTATAATCAATGTTGTAATATTGTATTTTATAAATTTCAATGAAATGAATATTGATTATGAGCAATGGGCTTATTGCGAAAATGAAGGGTTGAAGAATTTAAAAATTCTAGACTCTAAATTTGAATTAAAAAAATGGCATTTTGAGATAACTGAAAATGAAGAAGCTTTTACCGATAGGGCATTTTGGCATATACTTCCTAGTAAATATCATGAAAGTGAAAAAGTCCCTTTAAAAAATATAGTTGGCACTTCACATCCTGATTACCATGGAAAAATGTGGTTAGCAGTGCTTGGGTGTTTAAAACGTTTTGATAATTATACATGGAGTAAAAATACTTTTATGGAGAAAAATAAATCTTTGACTTTAAGTTATTCAAAATATGGGGACAAATATTTTATAGGGCAAGGTAATCATAGAACTACGATTGGAAAGTTTTTTGAAATTGATTATCTCGAAGCTCCTGTTACTGAATATTTTTTTGACAAAGAGTTTTTCGATTTATATACCACAGTCAAAAAATTAGATCTTTTCCCTGAATTAAATTATTATGGTCGAGATTCTACTTGGATGATTACATTAAATAGTCAGCGGTTTTATTTGACAAATTTTACTACTGTTGTATCTTTTGTGCATTATTTTAAAAGCGTAAAGATTACATATAAATCACTACTAAAGAATAAGATAATTGCACATTTCACGAGAAACAAAGAAATATATCATCTAAGAAATAAAGATGATTTTAATTTGGTTTACTACGAAATAATTAAACATAAACTAAGAAAATTGAATTTATAATCTTTTGTTTATTTGATACTACTGCTTAATTTTCAATTTTAAAAAGTTTATCATTTTCAGATAGTTCTAGAATGAAGTAATCTTTATTATTCAATTCACTAGGTAGTTTATCTTTTAGTATGGATGCAACGAATTGAATATTCTTATCGTTCACAAAGTTTGCAATCTTCACTAATTGATTATCGTGCATTAATTCTTTCTTGTCATTTAACAAAAAGTCCATACTTGGCATTTCTTCATCACGAGCGAATAGAATATAAGCTATATCAAAACAAGATATTTCGCCTTGTTTTTTGCCTGAGCTAAAATTTGTGTTAAATGCTGAAAACTTGTAAAGTTTCTGACCTTTTTTGTTAGTGATTTTTTCATATTTCAAAGCATATTTTTCATCGTAAAAATATTCAGAGACAGATGAAAAATATTTATTGAATTTATTTAATTGGGTTTTTACTTTTTCTTCAAACTCATCTGAGAATAAGGCATCATCAATTTCATCAAGTTCGTCGTTGTAGGACTTTAAATTGTCATCGACTTCTTGTAGTTGTTGAATCGTATTTTCATACTCTCCTTTAAGTCGATATTTCTCAGTCAGCTCACTTATTAGCACTTCTAATTCTTCGAAAGAATCGCTTTTTGCTATAATTTGTGACAATTTAGTCTCCTGTCTTAGTAATGTTTCTAATTCTTGATTTTTTTTCTCAAGTTTTTGCTCCAAATTTGGTAGCTCGTTATTAATGAATTTTGCTTTTTCTGAAATCATCTGATTATGATAGTTTACCATATTTTCGAATGACTTTTGTAATTCTCCTAAAATGTCGGTGGCTTGATTATAGATTTGCTCTAATTGTAAAAGGTCAATTTCTGACTTATTTGCTTCAAGCTCGTTCTTGGCTTCAATTATTAACTCCTTTCTAATGTTAATTTTGCTTATCTCTGAACTTAATTTATTAATCTGGTATTTGACTTCATTGAGTTTGTTTAAGTCCGAATCAAAGTTTTCATTTAAGTTTAATTTAGACTTCCTATTTTGTAATTCTTCAATGTCATTCTCGATAAGAGATAAAGTCGTTTCATAAGCAGATTTTGTCTGAAATCTCTCTAAACGTTTTTTAAAGTTACTTTCTTGACGTATGTTCTGAAGAATTTCTTGCTTTTTATTACCCTCATTAAATTCACAGCCTAATAAGTAAAGATATAAAGTTTCGTATTCGGCATCTGAAGTAAACTTATCTAGTGTTTTTAGGGTATTATTAATGCTCAAATCTTTATATCTAATATTATGAGATATAATTTGTCTAAAACTAGGTTTTTCAGCTATAAGATTTGGAAAAAATAGTTCTTTAAGGACATCTTCGAATTCATCATCTGTGTATTGAGTTCCATTTATCCGTCTTATAACTGTTTTCCTAGAACTGTGGAAGTTACGCTCAATTACAAACTCTGTTTCTGTTTTAGGATTAAGAGTATCGGAAAGAGTAAGTATAATAAGAACGTCATTATCGATTAAAAACTCTTTGACAAGAGCATATACTTCTTTAGGGTTTTCGGGATCTTGCCATATGTGATTTTTATTTGCACCAAAACAAAAATCTATAAGTTTTAAAACCGTGGTTTTTCCAATATTATTTCCTGTAATACTCTCTTTACTCTCGTCAACAATCAAATTTATTCCATTACGAAATTCGATGTCACGTATTATAGATGAACTCTTGGTATTTATTATTTGAAGTGATTTTAAGAACATAATTTAACTTCTCCTTTTATTAATTCAGCCACATTGATGATATAAAGCCAGTCTAAACACAAAATATAAACAGGAAATGATATTTTTTTTGTTTTAGATATTTTTTGGTACAAATCTAACAAATCTAGTTTGCCGTGTTCTTGCAATATTTTTAAAGCAAGAGATGCATTAAAATATATGCTATTTTCTGGATTAATATTATCAGGTAGTAGCATAATTATAATTCTTTGGGTTTTCGAAAATTTTACATCTTATGAAAGCGTCCACAACTAAAATGTCTATACATAATTCTATTTCGTCAATAGGAATATTGTCTATGTTTTTACTTTCAAGAACTTTACTTTTAATACTTTCTATAGTTTCAAAGAAAACGTCATCTTTGTTACCCGTTTTCTTAAGTTTTCTATATTCCTTTCTAATCGAGTTTAAAACAGAATTACTCTTATTAGCACCTAATAAATCAAACTCTGTATATTTTTCATCAACTTTTTTATAGTATATACAAAACTCTTCAATTATTTCTCTTGCGTCATCAAGTTCATTATATTGAATTTTCCTATCTATTTCGAAACTATTATAGCTGTCATCACTATTAGAGTTATCCCACTTTTCAAGTGACAAAATGTTTATTATCGCGGCAAGATTACTATCTAGTTTGACAATGTCAATATCTTCCCCTAACTCGTCTTTTATGAATTCATAAATTTCTCTTTGTCTTTTTGGACTTTCTCCGAGAATTATATTCAGTAAAGATGTAATATCGTAAATATCGCCTGAAGGATTGAATGGAACAGAATGAGGATTTGAATATGTTTTGGTTCTTAAATCTGTTGCATCTTTTGAAATGGAAATAAACTTAAAACTATAACCTTTATATTTTTTAAAAATATTTTTTGCGAGTGTTGATTCTATTTTTTGTTTTGTGCAAGTAGCTGATACTTGAAAGATTATTTTGCTTTTATGGTCAATTAAGTCAATAGCTTCAACGTTCTGAGCACTACTATTTAAATTTACCAATTGATAGTCAAAAAGTAAATTGAAAAAATGAAGATAAAAGTTTTCCGAATGAAGGTGTAGATTTAGAATGTTTAGTTTCCCCCTTGTGTTAATTCTATGAGCAAGTATATGAATTTTCTCATCTACATATTCAAAATATTTGCTTCTATTCATTTAAGTTTAGTTTTGTTCAAATATAACGATTAATTGATATAAATTTAAGTAGCCCTGTTCGTAGCCCTTTAAAATCATAAAACCCTGTAAATTAAATATTTACAGGGTTTTTAAGTGACCTCGGCAGGATTCAAACCTGCAACCTCTTGAGCCGTAATCAAGTGCTCTATTCAGTTAAGCTACGAGGCCGTGCGTTTGCGGGGGCAAATATAGAATTATTTTTTAGTTAGAGAAAATTATTTTTCGATTTCTTTCAAGAAATTTTCAATGATTTTTTTAGAGTCTTCAAAATCAGTTTGTAGTATAAAAAGTTCTACAGCGTCCCCTGTAGTTCCAAATCCAGCCAAACGAGCTGATTCCTTTTCATCTTTAATAATTGGCGAGACATTTGCTTCTCGTAATAAAAAAGCAAGTCTGTTAACCAAGATAGCAGAGCCCGTAAAAATCTTATGATATTTTTCCATGTATTTTAATTTTAGTTCATCGAATTCATCGTAACATAGACCCTCCAACCAATAATGGCCAGCTGTAGTTTAGAAGCTTTTGAAATATCAAGCTTTCTTTTTGTGAAAGAAGGTAATAGTATTTTATTTAGCTTCGCTAAAAGTTTAAAAAATGCTCTTTTCATACGTATAACCCACGTTGTTTAATTCGTGTTATATTCAAAGTTACAGAAAACAAATAAAATCAACAAGACGAAAACCACCACATTTTATAGGGAGTTAAGTTTTAGAATAGAACTCTGAAGCATTTATAAAAGTGCCAAATAGCCATTTTACCCCATTATTAAATACCATAGGCGGTCTAAAAAAGATCAAAAAACGGTATCTTACATAAATGTAAGCTCAAAAGATACGTTTGGAGTAAACCTTTGGTTATAAATCTTCAAAGAAGAAGGTTGGGTTTCAGATTTAGTTGTTCTTACATCTCTCATAAGGACTTTATTGTCAAGTAAGTTTTTAATTGACAAACCGATCCTTCCATGTATTTTTTTACGTAGCTGAAAGCTATGATTTACAGAAAAATCAAATCGGTTGTAGTTCGGAGCTCTCTTATAGCTAATTTGTAGGTTAGGGGTTGGGGTGGAATTGTCATGAGCTATAATACTATTAATTAATCCTGTGTTAAACAACCAAGAAAAATTGAAATTGATTTTTTTGTAGGTGAAAGTATGTGTCCAATTAACATTGTTAGTGATATCAAAATCTGTAGGAAAAGGATGACCGTCGTTAATATGATCAAATTCAAACTTAGCATTTCCCCAACTATAACCCAACGTCGAATTGTAGCTACTAGAAAATCTTTTTTTAATTAAAATATCAAGACCAGATACTAAGGAGTTTCCTTGAAGTAATGTAGGATCTCCTTTTGTAGTTGTTCTATAAATAGGATATAATACTCCTGAGATACTCTTTCTGTAATATTCTATATCTACTAAAAAAGTTGGTTTTTTATAGAAGAAGCCGCCATAAAACTGTTCGCTTGTCATACTTGGATACTTTTTGGATAAGATCCATTGATTATAGGTGTTTAAGTTTAGGTTGTTGTCTGTGAATATAATACGGTTTAAGTTTTGTTGTTTAAACTCCAAGCCTGATTTGATATATAAATTAGGATAAAGTTTTTTTTGTAAAAAGAACCTAGGGGAGAAAAAAAACTTTTTATATAATGAATTATAATTTATTCGAAGCCCAAAATTTAAGGTGATACTGTTCTTTTTTAAGACATAATTTGTAAACAATGAATGTGTTTCATTCGATTCTTTTTGGTTGATATCCTCATCGTCGTTAGAGGAGGAATAGTTATAACGAACCATTTGTTTCGTATATTCATATCCAGATGTTACTTGTGAGTCATCTTCATTTTTTACTTCAATTGAAGTTTTGATACCAACGTTATTAATCTTGTTAGTATTTATAGTATTATTTAATATTTCTGCATTGTTTGTACTAATAAATTTGAATTTTTCAAGAATATTTTGCCTGTAATAAGAAAAATAAAGGTTCGTGTTTACTTTTATTTTTTTACTCAATTGATTATTCCATAATAATGAATAGCCTAAATTTCTATTTTTTGCATGATATTTAGAGTAGTAGTAGTTATAAGTTCTACTAGAATCAAGTGTATCACTTTTTTCTTCAAGAAAAACATCAGCAAAGTTTCTAAACATAAGTGCACTAAGAGTAAAAGTATTTCTGTTATTGGGGGTATATATAATTTTTGAGCTTATATTAAAGAACGACAAGTCTACATTATTGTTGATACTATCACTTTTAAAACGAGGACTGGCAATAATTGAATTCTGGATTATTCTATTGTATGTTTGATTGTAAGTGGGAGTTTCGATTCCTAAGTTTTTTTTGGTTGTAAGTATGATGCCTAGTTTTTTAGAAATAGGGATTTCTAAAGAAGTGTGATGTTGTAACATGTCTGCACCTATATTGAATTTTGTTTTTTTAGGGGGTTCTTTTCTTGTTTCAATGTCGATAACTCCAGAAATATGATTTCCATAGGCTACGTTAGTGTTTCCTTTGTATATTTTGATGTTATCGATATTAAACGGATTAAAAATAGAAATAGCACCGTATAAAAAAGATGTTTGATATAGTTTTATTCCATCATAAAGTATTAAATTCTGGCCTGAATCACCTCCTCTAATATATAGTTCTCCTGGGTTTTCGTTAGGATTACTAATACCGGGTATGAGCTGTACATTTTCAAATACGTCTGATTTACCATATTCTTCATTAGTCTTCTTGAAATTGATTTTATTTCCAATTATAGGTGCTATATAAATAGCATTATTTGTTCCGTGTATGTTTACTTCTTTAAGCAATGTACTTTTATTTAAAAAAACTTTAAAATTGTTTTTACTTATATCTTGTACACATATCTTTTTCATTTCATAGTTTAGTGATATTAGCTGTAAACTATCATTGCATAGTACATTAGGAATTTCAAAATAACCTTTGTTATTTGAAGTAACTGTATCTTTTTGAGATAAAAGGCTAATATGAACGCTAGGAATCGGTTTTCCTCCATCTATATCATAAGCATAAGATTTTAAGGTTGTTTTTTTATGGAAAGAATAAAGTATCGATCATTTATTTTTTTGGAAGTAATAAAAAAGTGTTTTTCTAATTTTTTTAAATTTTTTATAATGCTTTCGTTATAAATGTTGTTTTCAATATATTTTCCTTTTACAATATTGTTGCTATATGAAAACTTTACTTTAAACTTCCTTTCTAAAATAGAGAGGTGCTTTTTTAACGGGATTATTTCTTCTTGAGCAGCTACTAAAGATGTTGAAAACAGTATTTTTACAAAAAAGAAAGTATTAAAACTGAGTTTAATTAGTGAATTTTTCATTATTTTTTTCTTAATCAAGTTTTTAATATATCCCAATACTATCCATTCTTTAAAAGAAAAGATATTGATTAGATATACGTTACCAAATGTTTAGAGTAATGCGAAAACAACATGCTCATATGGAGGAGGTAAAAAATTACCATGTGAAGCTTGATTAAATTTCCTATAGCAAATAGAATAAAGTGTAATTTTTTGATAGTAGTAGGAAGCTATTGTATTTTGATCTGTATTTTTCAAGTTGGGTTGGTTTAAAGTTACTGTAGCTCTAGTGATACAAATTTAAATTCTTTTTCTAATATTGTATAGGTTTTTGTTTTTTTTGGTAAAAATGATACAGTTTTTATTTTTTGTTGCATTAAATTAAAACTGAGTGGGGATGAGAATAGGCATCATATTGAAGTCGATTTGTTTTGGCAGAAATTTAAGGAACCTTTTTTATAAGAGTTGAAATTCTATAGAGATATTAGGGGTATACGATTGAGATAAATATTCAGAATGCCGTGACGCTCCCATAAGAAGTTCTTTTCTAATTACAATTTTTTGATCTAATAGATTTTGAAGGAATAGATTTAGTTTGCCTTTTACTTTTTTTCCTATAAAAAATGGGTAGTGAATAGAAAGGTCTATCCTGCTATAGTTTGATAACCTTTCTGCATTAAAATTTATATTTTCAATACCAAAATTATTATTGCTAGGTTTTTCTCTATGGGTAGAATAGGGTAAGCCAGTTCTAAATAACCATGCGATAGAAAAACTTACTTTATCAAAAGACAATGTGTGTAACCAATTTAGATTATGTGTTGCATCAAAATCTGAAGAAAAAGGAATACCGTTATTAATTTTGTCAAATTTGTACAATGCTTTACTCCACGAATAACTTAACGTAGTATTGAGGTTGTTACTGATTTTTTTATTGAACAATACATCTATACCAGTAACATTTGTTTCACCCAGATAATTAGCAAAAAAGGCACCTGCTAATATTTCGATTCTTGTACCTTTTATACCACTTACGTGTTTTTTGTATAATTCTAGATCAAGTAAAAAGTCTTTTTTGTCAAAAATTAAACCAATACTATATTGTTTACTTCTCATATTTGTATGATTTTCTAAAAAACTCCATTGGTATGTTTTGACATTGGTAGCTCCTAACAATAAACTTTGATTAGCATTTTGCTCTTTGAATTCAATACCTGTTTTTAAGTGTAGTTTAGGGAAGAGTTTTTTTTGAAAATAAATTCTTGGAGAAAAGGTCATTTTGTCTGTTAAAGAGTTATGATTGGTTCTTAAGCCTAAACTGTACAATGTGTTTTTATTATCTCGTTTATATGTTAGAAATAATGAATGTGTGTTGTTTTGTTTTACGTACTCATTAGATATATTTCCCTCTATTTGTATTTTTTGATTTAAAAATTCATAACCTCCAGAGAGAAAACTATTATTTGAATATTGGGTAGAAAAAACAGTTTTTACTCCATAGTCTTTTATATCGTTTCTTAAATTAACTTGATTGTTTGGGTAGTATTCGTTTAAATCGAATTGATATGATGATGTGTAAAGTGTTGTTTTTAAATTGCTTTTTTCTTTTTGTTGATAAACCCAATTTAGAGCACTTCCAAAGTTTTTTGTTTCCTCAAGAGTTCTATGAGTATTGTAAATATCTATTTCATTTGCATTCTTGATGGTATTAAGTGTAAAGGAGTGTTTATTGTTTGGTTTAAAGTTAATGTTTGAGGTGAAGTTTACGAAAGAGACATCAAATTTGCTGGTGTTTTTTTGAGAAATACTACCATTAGGGTTAGGTACTAACCTTGTGTTTTGTGTAATTCTATCGAATATTTTAGTGTAAGTTTCCGTTTTATGGGCTAAGTTTTTGTTTGCAGAGAAAGAAAAAGATAGTTTTTTTGACAGCGGAAGTTTTAACGATGCGTTGTATTGTAACATGTCTATGCCTATATTTGCTTCAGTCTTTTTGGGGATGTTTTCATCGGTATTAATATCAATGACTCCAGAGACATGATGACCGTAGGTGACATCTGTATTCCCTTTGTATATTTTGATATTTTCAATATCATTTAAGTTGAATATCGAAAATGCGCCAAAAAAAAATGATGTTTGGTATAGTTTTATACCGTTATAAATAACGGCATTTTGTCCTTGGTCTCCTCCTCTTATAAAAATTTCTCCAGCATTTTCAACTGGGTTTGATATTCCTGGGAAAAATTGAATATTTTCGAAAACATCTGGTTTTCCTAAATTCGCACTTATTTTTTCCTTGTCCCATGTATATCCTAAAATAGGGTTGATGGATATATTTGTATCGTTAGCATTTACGGTAACTTCCTCTAAAAGATTGCTTTTTTTTAGATAGATTTTTGGGTTCGTTTTTTTTAAGTCTGTTATTGCTATACTGTTTGTTTCATACCCCAAAGAAAATACTTGTAGCGTATCATTATAAGCTATTTTTTGTATGTTAAACTGACCTTTTTCGTTTGTTTTTATAGTGTCTTTTTTAATTGAAGAAACTATATAGGCTGGAAAAATAGGCTTGTTATCTACTTTGTCGTATACAAATACTTTAGCAGTGATTTCCTTTTCCGAAAGAATGAAATACCTATTGTTAATTTTTCTTGAATGTATGAAAAAATTATCTTCCAGATTTTTTAGATTGTTTTCTAGTACTTCATTAATGTTATTAGCAATAAATCTTTTTTTGATGAGATTGTCGTTGTAGGAAAATTTTATTCCAAATTTTTTTTCCAATAAAGAAAGGTATTCACCAATGAGTATTTTTTTCTCTTGTGCTTGTAATGGCGATACAAAAAACACCATTTTTCCAATTATAAAAATTGTAAATATGAATTTAACGATTCCTAATTTCATGTGTTTTTTCTGTGTTTAACGTTCCTCTTTTATAGGTTGTATTTGATATAAATGGTTATCAACATATCGTTTAGATCTGAAAATAACTTTTAACTAAAAAAACGGGTATGTTACCTTGTGAAAAATTGCTAATTTCATCACAATTATTTTAGTTATAGTAGGTGTTTGTATCGTAGTTTGGAGTTAAAGATATTACAGATGTTACTAAATCATCGTCATAAATTTAAGGGCGCAAAAGTAATTTCTTTTTTTCTTTTAATACAATGTTCTTGTATAATTCTTCTGCTAATAGCTTTTTAATGAAAAAACAATTTTAGTCAGTCAAATTATTTTTAATTTTACCGATTTAAAATCAGGGTATGCTTGGATTAAAATTTGATACGGAAACCTCATGGGTAGCGGTGGCTAAAAATGGATTACAACAATTATTAACGGATCATGCTTTTGCAGAACAAAAGGCAGCATCCAATGCCGTTTCTATTATTATCAATTACTCAGAAGAAACCGCGCTAGTTAAAGATATGAGTGATATTGCTATTGAAGAAATGGAACATTTTAGAATGGTACATAATATCATGATTGAACGCGGAATGGTCTTGGGGCAAGCTACAAAAAATGATTATGCACTAAAGCTTCAGAAGTTTTTTTCGCATACAGGTAATAGAAAAGAAGCCTTAGTGCATAGGTTACTTGTAGCTGCTTTGATTGAAGCAAGAAGTTGTGAACGATTTAAAGTATTTTCTGATAATATGGAGGATGAGGGATTGTCTAAATTTTATAAAGACTTGATGATTTCGGAAGCAAACCATTATACCTTGTTCTTAGGTTATGCACGAAAATATATGGACAGAGAGGTTGTCGATAAAAAATGGGTTGATTTGTTAGCTTTTGAAGCCGATATGATGAAAGACAGAGGAACTTCAGCTAAGGTGCACGGATAAGGTATGTTTAGTAAAGAAGCGTCTGCACGTCTACGGAAAGAGTTTTGGACTAGCTTTGGTAAGTCCTTTCCAAGAAAATGGTTGTTGTATAATACAAAGATAAAAGGTGTTGCTTTTAAATTTCAGGCTGATAGGAAAAAAGCATCTGTCTGT
Source organism: uncultured Tenacibaculum sp. (assembly GCA_947496185.1). GTDB lineage: Bacteria > Bacteroidota > Bacteroidia > Flavobacteriales > Flavobacteriaceae > Polaribacter. Next base: position 54,600 of record CANMCD010000003.1, on the reverse strand, counting down.
TTAGATTTTGAGCATCCAGAGGAAATTGCCAACGATTTATTATTTGAACAATTGGAATCACTCAAGAAAATTTTGACTTCAGAATTTTTACCTGAAGTAATCTTTGATAATAATTACGAATTGGATAATCGAAAAATAATCAAGCGTATTTATGTTCCCTTTCCTTTAAAGTTTAGTATTCATAATAAAGATACTTGGAGGGCGTGTTACGAATTTTTTGTAGAGACAATGACACAGTTCGAGCTTTTTTATTACGAATATGAAGATTATATCAAACAAGCAATTTAGAGGTAGAAATGGTATAACATGCAAAAATCGCCCCGAAAGGCGATTTTCTAGTTTTCAAATGATCCATTCAGATTATATATCTATGATATAAACTTAATGCATAGTGGATAGTAGGGCTGTTGGTTGTTACTAACTTTCACAGCATTGACGATAGGAAAGATAAAGCACATGATTGCTAAGAAAACCATTCCTAAAAGTCCTAAACCAAATAATAAAATAAGAGGTATACAACATAGAATATAGATAAACATAGAGATTCTGAAGTTAATAATCTCTTTTCCTTGTTGGTCCATATCCTGAATTTCCTCTTTTTTGACAGCCCAGATAATTAAAGGTACTAAAAATCCTCCAATTCCAGTAATATAATCTAATAACTGGCTTAGATGGGTAAGTACTAATAATTGTTTGTCTTTTTTCATATCTACTTTAAAAATTCAACTTCAATATAATAGACGCACGGTTTTACAGATTGTTACACCTTTTTTTAATTTTTTTTTTGAATAAAAGTTTGACATAAAATTACTATCTATATTTGTAGCATGATACAAAATGATACGATTATTGCTTTGGCTACGCCTGCGGGGGTAGGTGCCATTGCTGTTATTAGATTGTCTGGAGAAAAAAGTATAGCAACGGTAAGTCGTTTTTTTTCTTCAATTAAAAAAAATAAATCGTTAGTAAAACAAAAGTCCCATACCTTGCATTTGGGACATATCGTTGATGGTGGTAAAATAATCGATCAAGTTTTAGTGTCAATTTTTAAGAACCCACATTCTTATACTGGTGAAAATGTAGTGGAAATATCTTGTCATGGTTCGAGCTATATTCAACAAGAAATCATTCAATTATTTTTACAGCATGGTTGTAGAATGGCCGATAATGGCGAGTTTACCATGCGTGCTTTCTTAAATGGAAAAATGGATTTAAGTCAAGCGGAAGCCGTGGCTGATGTGATTGCTTCGAATTCGGCTGCTTCTCATCAAGTTGCCATCCAACAAATGCGTGGAGGAATTACCAATGAGTTACAAGAATTAAGAGGACAGTTACTCGATTTTGCTGCATTAATAGAGCTTGAATTGGATTTTTCTGGAGAGGATGTTGAGTTTGCTGATCGTAGTAAATTTACCGAGTTGGTTAATAGAATTTCATTGGTGTTAAAAAGACTGATAGATTCTTTTGCTTTTGGTAATGCTATGAAAAATGGGATTCCCGTAGCGATTATTGGGGAGCCTAATGTTGGAAAATCTACGTTGCTAAATGCATTGCTTAATGAAGAAAAAGCCATTGTTTCTGATATTGCAGGTACTACCCGTGATGCAATTGAAGATGAGGTGATTATTGAAGGGGTGGCTTTTCGTTTTATTGATACGGCTGGAATTAGAAAGACTACAGATGTAGTGGAGAATATAGGAATCAAAAAAGCCTATGAAAAAGCTGAAAATGCCCAACTTGTTATTTTCTTAATTAATGCAGAGAAGTTTATTGAAAACTCTCAAGCATTTTTATCGGAAATGCAAGCGATTCAAGAACGTTTTTTGAACAAACGTATCCTTACGATCGTTAATAAAATAGATCGGATTACTGCTGAGCAGGTAGCTATGTTGAAGGATAAGTATCCAGATATTTTATTACTATCTGCTAAACATAAAACAGGGGTTGATGTGTTACAACAAAACCTTACTTCATTAGTAAATACTGGGGCTTTGAGTAATAATGAGACGATTGTTACGAATTCACGTCATTTTGAAGCACTGACCTTAGCTTTGGAAAGTATTGAAGCTGTTAGGCAGGGAATTGATTTGGGGATTTCGTCCGATTTATTTGCAATTGATATTCGAGAGTGTTTACGTCATCTTGGTAACATTACTGGTGAATATGATGTGGATAAGGATATTTTGGGACATATTTTTGGGAATTTTTGTATTGGGAAGTAACCAAGCAAAATAATCCGATAATAAAAATAATTAAATACTCATTAAACACTTTTAAACAAAGGGGTTTTTGTTATTTTATATCTTTTACTTTGTGATGTTATTTATTTTCCTTGATTAAAATTTGTGCCTTTATTGTCCCTTTTGTGTCCCTCTGTAGTTATTTCAAATTATTTGTCCCTCATACAGCGAAATAAAGCGACAAAAACATATAAAATAAGACAAAAAAGGATAATTAAGGTGAAAATCAAGGAAGAAATGAGTAAGTCCACTTTTACAATTTTAAAACTCGGAAAGAATGCACAAAAATGGGCAAATGAAACTCAAACAGCCGATAGTATTCAACTACTGTACTATGATTTAACCGCAAAAGGAACAATAACTGCCCCTAACGGCGTGCAAAAAAATGCAGAAATCCTGTTCCATATTTCAAAAGACTACAAAATAATCAAAGACCCCAGTAGAATTACAAAAAGAACGATTTAGAATTAATGGAGAAATAGTTAGAAGATATAGTAGATATTAAAAATGGCTTCGCAACCCTAAGGAATAAAATATATCTATTAAAGCCAATCTCGGAAGATGAAGTTTATTTTTACTTCTCAAAAAATGGAAAAGACTATAGGATTGAAAAAGGTATATACAGAAGGGCGATAAAACCTAATATTCTTAAAAAAGAAGAAGAGATAGAAGAAAAAATAGAATACTTAATCTTTCCCTATCACATGGAGAACGAAAAACTAAAGATATTTGATGAGTCCTTTTTTTCTAGCACTTTTATTGAAGCTTACAGGTATTTAGAAGACCATAAACAAGAGTTAGCAAAAAGGGATAATGGCAACAAAGAATATGAAAAGTGGTTTGCCTTTGGTATAAATCAAGCATTAATGCTTAAAGGTCAAAAATTACTATTTCCTTATCTTTCAAATAAACCTTATTTTGTATATACAGATAATGAAGATTTACTTTTTTACAATGGATATGCAGTGATAGATAATGACAAAGAAAAACTTTGTTTATTACAGGTAATCTTAAATTCGGATATATTTTGGTATTACGTAAAGGTAAAAAGTAAACCTTATTCTAGTGGTTATTATTCTTTTGCGAAAAATTACATTAAGTTCTTTACTATACCAAGCTTTACCAATAAAGAAAAAGAGGCATCAATAAATAAGTTTTTGGCTGCGAAATACGGTTTGGTAAATTATAACTAAAAATAAAATATATCTTTGTGATACTATCAAATGATACTATTATTCAATGAGGCCACCATATCAAATAACAGATAAAATTTTAAAATTAGTTGTAACTATTTCGGAGCGACTAGGAGAAATTAATGCTATACATTTATACAAACCACCTACGGAGTTACGTAAAAAGAACCGCATTAAAACGATTCAATCCTCATTAGAGATTGAGGGTAATACTCTCACTGAGAAGCAAATTACGGCACTTTTAAACGATAAACGAGTAATTGCACCACAAAAGGATATTGTAGAGGTACAGAATGCTATAAAGGTTTATGAGCAACTACGAACATTCAACCCAAAGAAATTAGAAGACTTAGAAAAAGCACACGGCATCCTTATGAAAGGGCTAATTGACGATGCAGGTAAACTAAGAACTAAAAATGTTGGGATTGTAAAAGGTTCTAAAGTAGCGCACGTAGCTCCTAGCGGAGATATGGTAAAAGGATTACTAAATGATTTATTTGGATACCTCAAGCAAGATAAAGATGTATTGTTAATTAAAAGCTGTGTATTTCATTATGAGTTTGAATTTATACATCCTTTTTTAGATGGTAATGGACGTATGGGGCGTTTATGGCAAACATTGATATTGATGCAGCAATATCCAGTATTTGAGTTTCTACCAGTTGAAAGCCTCATCAAAGAAAATCAAGAGGAATATTATAAGGTCTTAAGTCTATCAGACCAATCAGGACATTCTACACCGTTTATTGAGTTTATGCTTGAGATTATACTTCAATCTTTAGAAAGTCTCTTAAAAACGCAAAATAGAACGCTCACACCACAAGATAGAGTTGAACTATATAAAGATATCATAGGTAATAACCATTTTAGCCGTAAGGATTATTTACTAAACTTTAAAGATATTAGTCAAGCTACAGCAAGCAGAGATTTAAAGTGGGCTGTTGAGCAAGAAATTCTGATTAAAACAGGAGATAAAAGATTAACAAAATACCAGTTCAATTTTACTTAAATCGAGTTAATTTTACTTTAAAAACACATTTTTTGTACCCTATTTGTCTCTTTAAACAATGGAATATTTATTTTTTTTGTAGTCCACACCTGACTTCCAACAAGAAAACAACAATAAGGACAAGAAAGCCTGTCCTTATTATTATGTAATTACCTATGTTGATAAACAGTTGTTTGACTATTTCTAATTTTGTTGTACATATTCACTATTCCAGACAGCATTTTCGGGGCCATCTCCCTTATGACCATCCAGTTGGATAACAAAGCTTTTGGCAGGGAAATACGGAGTAATATGTATATCCAATAAGATTCTATCTTTTTGATTAGGGTCTTGCTCTATTTTCACTACTTTAAAACGCTCTATTAGGTTTGAAGGCCCTTGGATTCCATCCAAAAACTTAACAATTTGACTGCGTAAATCGGCCTCCGTACGTGTTGTCCAATTTTCAAAAGCTCTACGGTTAAGGAAATCAAAAAGTACTTTAGTAATATGGTCAAATACACGAACCACAGAATATGTCTGTAATCCTAAATTATCTCCATTAAATAAAGTTTTAGCAGAAAAAGCCATTACCTTGCTATATTCATTTACCATAGGAACGAGCCCCATTTTTTCAAGCTGTGAAATTTCGCTCTTTTTCAGGTCAAAACGTACACTTTCTACTTCGTTAATTCCTCCGAATTTTTTACCAGCAACAACTTGAGACATCAATGTACTATAAATCTTTCCAGCCAAAGCGGTAGATGGTGGAACGAACAAGTCGTTTTCTTCCCCTACAGTGTCTTCTTTTTTACGACCCAACAACCAGTTACAAGTCATCAAGGTATTTGATTTATGTACTTCACCTCCTGTGTGGTTTGCGTTAAAAAAGATGTCTACCACATCGTCAGGAGTTTCTAAGTCTTGAAAATCGGTCACTAAAACTGCCTTATTATCATGGGCAATTTTAGACCATTTATCTAGGATAGCATTTGATCCTAAGTATCCCGGAACAGCTAATATTCCATAGTTATTACGAAGGTCTAATCTATCAAAGTTTTGCTTCATTTCATTGGCTACATAATCAATAAACAATGTATTGTCCAGATCCTTTATTTGTTCCAAATCCGCATTAAGAATGGTTACATTTTTGACTTTATCAGATTCTGTATTTTTATAGAACAGCGCCACAGAACGGTAAGAACGTTCAAGCTCTTCAGTAGCCTTTAAGGCACTAAGAAGGTTTACGTTCAAGACCTCTTCAGCTTTGACTGATTTTTCTTTAGCAACATCCCTCATAGCTACAATATCCTTTTCTTTTTTTAAGATATCTAACCAAACCTTCAAGCGGTTTGCTAAATTCTTTCTTTCTCCTTCCCATTGCTCATCATTAAGAAAAATATTACGTCTTGCTTTTCGTTTTGTATTCAGATTAGAAAACCCATCAATGATATTTTCAACAAATGAAAAACCACCATATTCTGCCAATGCATTGATTGCATTATCGGCAGAAATTGCTTTCTTCTCTACAGTTTTTACCTGAGTTTGTGTTTGTTTAGCCATTTTTTAGTTTTTATTTTTGAGTTGATTCAATTTCTTTTAAAGAAGCCTCTAGTAGTTCGATAATTGCATTTTTGGTTTCGGGATTTTCCAACGCCTTTTTTAATGCCCTGTTAGAAGAAAGTTGACGAGAAATTTTAATATTCTGTTCTTTCTCTATGCTTAGCCTATTTAAAAATTGGCTATTCGCTTTAATTGATTTCGCTCCAAAATCTCCTAAATTTTTAAAAGTCATTTCTTCTTTTACATCAGCACCATTTTCGTCTTGAAACTCTAGTTTTATTTTTGGTTCAAATTTTTCAAAAACTTCCTCAACTGTTTTTAGATGATAAACTGCTTCTGGAGTAACTGAAGGTTCGTTTGTTAGTTTTTGAACTAGTAATGTTCTGTTTGATGGGATGTCAGCGATTGATTCGCCCGCGTCAACTTTGACTTCATTTCCACCTATACCATAATTGTACATAGACATAATAATTTTATTTAAATTTTCAGCTAAAGGTAGAAAAAAAATGTAATTATTTGAGTTGGTTTATTAAAATAAATGTAATAAATTAATTAAAAGATTAAATTATAGTTATTTTTTAACTTAAAAAAGTAAGTTGTTTTGCGAATATTTTATTTTTAAATAAAGTTTAACTACTACATTAAATACGGGTATTAAAAGCACTGTTATTTAGTGTTTTATCAAAGTTGAATTAATGGTGATTAATCACCTTGGCTTGAGAAAAATATTAGTTTTCTATAGGTTTAAAATTAAAAATACATATTAAATTAATAATTTCTAATAAAATTTAGGATGCCTTGCTTTTCAATGACGGAAATATCATTACTTTTCTTCTAAAAACATTGTTTTTGTTTGTTAATATATGGGGTTTTTAAGAATAAAATTCTTAATTTTTAAAATTTACGTTACAAAACACACGCATTTTTATTTATATTTACCGACGTCTAATCTTAAACCCTTATGCTATGGTAAAATTAATTGAAACTATACTACACTTATTTGTAAAAATACGGTGGGATATATTCTTTTTAAATACCCATAAACAGAAAAAGGATGATGCCTTTAAACGTACTTATTTCAGCACAACCAGCATTCATCCAATACCGAAAAAAATGAGATTTTCATTAATACTTGATACAAAACGATACCGTCAGGGTTGACGTGACTTTAGGGGAGAAATACAAACAACGTATTGAAGCGTGTATCGTCATTAAAAATAGTTTTCTGCTTTGGGGAGCACAGAACTAAACATCAATATTTCTTAAAAAAATAACTTGGTCAATGCTGTAGTAAGCTCGATGGAAGGTATCCTGTAGCATCTATTTGATAAGAATTTTCCAATACTAAGTGATTAAGAAATAGGTATAAAAAGTAAGTTAATTACTGTTAACTGAATTAATTTTTAACATTCTTTATGTATGAAACATATCAAACTTCCTATTAATTTTTCATCCGTATTGGCAGGGAATCCATTAAAAACCTGTTCTATGGAAGAATCAATTGCGCAATTTATAATGATGCAAATAACTTGTAAGTACGGAGAAGTTGCTGGAAAACCAGATTTTGGTTCAGAAATATGGGAATTAGAATTTAATCAATTAGTCAGAGTTTATGAGTGGGAAGAAAAGGTAAGAAAATCACTCCTTGAAACGATAACTAAATATGAGAAAAGACTTTATGATGTTGAAGTAGGCGTTAGTTTGAATGAGTTTGAAAAAGAGTCTAATAGTCAGGTACAACGAGGTGTTTGTCGGAAAGCAGATATTTCGGTGACAGGAAAAATCGTATACCAAGACTTGCCTTTTCATTTTAGTACCACATTATATATAAGTCCGTTATCACAGTAAAATTATGGGGAAGAAATATCAAATTATTAAAGAAAACATGTTGGAGAAAGCGATGGAACTATGGGGGATTGAAAATCCAAGAATGGTTGATCCTGTTATAGAGCTTTTTTTAGATGTTTTTAGTTATGAGTTTTCAAAAATAGAGCAGGATATTCAAATATCTGATGCAAAACTACTAGAACGAATTTCTAAAATATTAGTACAAGAAAACTGGTCATTACCACTGCCTTCTCACGCCTTATTACGAGCAATTCCGGCAGAGGGGATCCATAAAATCACTAGAAACTCACAGTTTTTTACACAAAAAATAATCCAAGGAGCACAACATAAAGATTTATTTTTTACCCCCTTACTCACACATCATCTTATTCAAGGCCATGTCGCTTGTACTATACAACACAATAAAGCTTGTTTTTTTGATGAAAGAGGGCGGGAATATGAAACAATAGCGACAAAAGAAAACAAAAAAATAAAAGATTATACCTTGTGGGTTGGTATCGACATCGATGATAAGCTATTAGGGGAAATTAATGAAATACCCTTGGCACTTATTCTTAGAAATTCTCAAATAGCCACGTATTTAAGATTGGTAAAGTTTTATGATTCAGAGAATAATCAACTACAAAATGATTTGTTTTTTGAAAATATAGCCCCAACCAAAGAGCATTATTTCAATACGGTGTTACGTTATTATCGAAACTATTTACACACATTGGTATTGCCTGAGAAAAAATCAAAACAATCGATTATAGACAAATTTACGCCTCATTTTCAAGAGGAGGATATTGAAGATTTTACAAATAAGCTCTTTTGGATAAAAATAGTACTTCCAGTGGCGTTTACAGCAGTTGAATTAGATAATTTGGATGTGAGAATGAATACGTTTCCAGTAGTCAATCGAAAAACGCAATACAAACAACACAACCTACAACGCAATGGAAAAATTATATCACTTCGTCCTAATAATAGCTATTTTTTAAATGTAGAATGGCTTCAGGATAATGAGGGGCGTAACTACAACAATACTTTGGCAAATGATATTGATAATTTAGACGGCACTTATTCTTTGTATGCAGGTGAGCTAGAACAATTTGATGAACGCAACGCTAAAGCCATGTTAGAACAAATGATTCAAACAATCCGTCAAGAAGGAAGCTCTTTTTCGGCTATAGGGTACGATTTGCTAAATACTTACCTAGAAGACATCAATAATAAGTTAGACCTTTTAGAACGAAAAATAAATGTAGGATACAAAAACATTTCTGAACATAATAACAGGCAGTATCTTTTGACATTGCCTTACAAAGAGGCAGCATATTTGGAATGTCGTTACTGGGTGACAAATGCAAAAGAGGCAAATGATATGAAAACAGGAAAAATGATGGAGCAATTTCAAACAAGCGGTTTGGTTCCGCAATCAATTCGTTTGCAAACGGATACCGTTGGTGGTGGTTATAAAAACGACGGAAAAGAAAAGATTAGCTATTTACGTTACGGATTGCTTTCTAAAGATAGGATTGTGTCTATTGAAGATGTCAAAGAGTTTGTCAGAAAAAATATTGGTAAAACGGTTGCACGTGTAGAGGTACGGTCAGGAGTAGGAATTTCTCCAAATAAAAATCAAGGTCTTATTCGAACAACAAAAGTAGATGTTTACCTAACCGAAAACAATATTCATACAAGTGAAAATAAAAAACGATTAAGTGATGCTTTGCAACTAGAGTTGGAACAAAAATCTGTACACAACTTGCCTTATTCGGTTTTAATACATTAAAAAAATATGGAAGAACTTTTTAGTCCGAGTTTAGTCTCAGCAGTACGATTGGCCAAGTCAATGGCATTTAAAGAGAAACATACTACCTATGGGGTAGCTCATTTGGTGTTGGCTATGTTTTTAGAACCCACAGGTCTTGAGGATATTCTCAATAGTATGGGAAAAGATGTCGAATACATTCGAGATTGGTTTGATGTACGAAAAGAATCCTATGTTTCACAAAATAATGATGGAGAATCCGTTGTGCCAGATGATGAAGTAGCCAAAGTATTTGACGAATCAGAACGATCAAAATTAAAATTGGGTACCGATTATATTGATGCCGTTTGTGTATTTACAGCTGCAATCCGAGAAGGTGTAGTTTATGACAGAAATCAACTTGAAACGATTATGGTAAGTGAGCAAGATTTTTTAAATCAATACAATGCTCCACAACAGCTCAATTTTATGGAATATGAAAGTGCGGAAAACTTACTTCAAGAAATTCCGTACTGTGAGAACTTGTTAACACCTCATTATAGTAATGAAGGAGAGATAATAGTAGGAAGAGAAAAAGAAATTCGTCATACATTAGAAAACTTAGCGCGTCAAGAAAATAGTGGAATGCTTATCGTAGGCGATGCTGGTGTAGGGAAAACAGGTTTTATCAATGCATTATTATACCATCTTTTTACCAGTCCAGAAACCTCTCAACAAGCGACACATGTTATCGGATTAAATACATCCAAGCTCTTGGCAAATAAAACAAGTCCGGGAGAAATAACCAAAAGCCTTAGTGCTATTTTTGATAAAATTCAAAAGATACACAATAGTATATTAGTTGTAGATGATATTCACATGCTTCTTGAAGGCAATCAATCTTCAAACGCTGTTATCAATCTCATTGCTTCGGAACTTAACAATGGAAAAGCAAGACTTATAGCTACCATTACTGGAGATGCTTATCGAAAAACAATTGAAAAACATGCTATAAACAGGAAACTTGATGTGCTGATATTGGAAGAATTAGAGCCTTTGCTGTTAAAACAGTGTATGGAAAATCATCGTATAAAACTAACAGCTTATTACGAGCTTCAACTTTCAAAAGAATGTATAGAAGAGTCGATTCAGTTTTCTAAACGTTACTTTAAAGAGAGTAAACTACCGCATGAAGCAATCAATTTGCTAGACAAAACGATGGCTGCTACAAAAATGAGTAATAGCAATACGGTTAAAAATACAGCAGCAATCCTAAAAAAAGTAAAAGCAATAAACCTTGAAGCCACAGATGCTTTAGTGCAATTAAAGTATTTGTACAAACTTACACAAGATCAAACAAGTCCTGTGATTTTATGCAAAATAGACACAAAGCATACCCTTGATGATAGTAAAGAAGCAACCGTGTTTTCTGACAAATTAATAGCTTATTTAGAAGAAATCACTACCATAGCAGCAACTCCCATACAACAAATTACTGATCAAGAAATTACCGCCATAGTTGCTAATATAACAGGGATTCCTATAGGGAAAATTCAGGCGGAAGAAAAAGAACGATTACTCAATATTGAAGAAAAATTAGAAGCACGGGTAAAGGGGCAAAATCATGCTATTAAAACGCTCTCTGATGCCATTATAGAATCACGAAGTGGATTGAGCAACCCCAAGCAACCTATTGGGTCTTTCTTTTTTCTAGGGCCTACGGGTACTGGAAAAACGGAACTTACCAAGTCGTTAGCAGCATTGTTGTTTGACGATGAAAATGCCATGATTCGTTTTGATATGTCTGAATTTAAAGAAGAACATTCCGCAGCGTTATTATACGGTGCTCCTCCAGGGTATGTAGGTTATGAAGAAGGGGGGATGCTTGTTAATAAAATACGTCAAAAACCCTATTCAGTAGTGTTGTTTGATGAGATTGAAAAAGCACATAGTTCTGTGTATGATGTATTTCTTCAAATTATGGATGAAGGAAAAATACATGATAAGCTAGGACGCGAAGGAGACTTTTCAAATGCAATTATCATATTCACTTCAAATATAGGCAGTCAATGGATTGCAGAGCAAATTGAATCAGGTACAATGCCAGCTTCAAACCAATTAATAGAGGTGATGAGTGCTCATTTCAGACCTGAATTTTTAGGACGTTTGACAGAGGTTGTTCCGTTTGCTCCAATAAACGAACAAGTAGCAACGCTTATTTTTAAATTACATTTAAGTAATCTACAAAAACAATTACAAGAACAGAAAAAGATACTATTAAATCTAACCCCTGATGCACTTACCTATTTAGCAAATAAAGGATATTCGAAGAAGTATGGAGCACGACCTATTGTAGGAGTTATCAGAACCTATATAAAGAAAATAATTTCAAGGATGATTGTTGCTCAAAATATTATTGAAGGTGACAATGTACAACTTGATTATAAGGAAAACAGTTTGGCTTGGGAAAAAGTAAATTAACAATATGAAATACCTTGAAATGTAAAGGAGTAGAAAAAGAATTGAACATTATAATATGAATTAAAATTATGGAAAAATTAGAAGAAATAAAACGTAGTGAAATTATAAGCTTTTTAGGGGAGGTATGTTATATTGAGATGTTAGACATAATAGGGGGGAAGGAGGGTAAAAATTTTTGGATAAAAAATAAGGGGATGAACAGCCGTGCATTTTCCAAAGACATTGTAGACCTAACAAGTTATAACTATGTTGTAAATGATGATATAAAAGAAGCGGTATTTATACATTTGAGCCGGAATAGTATTTACCATCAATTACCAGAATCATTTTTCCATCCTTTGGTAATTAGTAACCCTTCAATGAGCAATGCAGAAGTAGTTGATGCGATAAGGAAAAACAAAAAAGTAGCTGCGGATAATCTTCGATTTTTCATTCCTTTTGATACAAAATTATTTGAAAAAAGAGTGCGTCTTACCAATAGGTACCTAAATATATTTACAGATACAATGTCTGTGAAAATACTGTATCAGTTGGCTCGGAAAATCATCGATAAAGATATTCCTTTTAGTAAAGAGCAGTATTATAAGTTCTTTCTGAAGCTTTGTAATGCTGAAAAATATAAAGAAAACCTTCCTTTATTAGAAGAATTATTACAGCAAATGATGGGATATGAAGTAGCACTTAGTTATCAAAAACACCTACATAAAGCATCACCATTTGGAGTGTTAGGAGAAGGAATATTAGGACTTACTTTGGGGTTGCAAGGAGAAACACCTAGTGAATTTGAAGACCTCAAGGCAACCATGATTGTCGATAAAGAATTAGACTATAAAACAATCAAAACAGACATGACCATTATTCATATGATTTTAGAGTATTTTATATTTTCTAACCGACAAATTATTGTCGAATTTCAAACGAAAAAAGAAGCCGCTATTGTTTTAGGTGAAAATTACTTAGGATACAATACTGTCTTAGTAGCATAAAGCATAACTAACCAATAATTAAAAACTGATTACTACCATGACTGCATTAATTGCTTTCTTCTTAAAGTACCTGTTAGCGCCTATTCTGGTGATCATTACATTGATTATCATGAAAACGTTAGCTAAGGGAAAAGAAGTGTTAAAAATGAAACCGCTGATTGTTTTCATTCTTTTGCTCTCACTTATTTTAGCATTGCCCTCTTTATTAGGACTATTGAAATATGAATTTGTTTGGGGAGGGTTGATTATTTCTACCATAACTTATTTAATACTTGGGTATTGTTTAAACCTCTTTTCAAAATCAGGCATGTTTAAATCTATTGGATTTAACGATAAAAAAGGGCTCATGATATTTGCATATAGTATTAGTGTTATTCTGGGTTCTTGGATTTATTATTTAGCATTTACTTGGCTTTCAAAACTTAGTTATGGGGTGTGGGCAATGTCAAACACACTTTGGTTTTTAGCACCTGCTTTATATGTGTTTTCCAGAGAGAAATTTGTGATTATTCCGCCCGCCTTTTACGATCTATGGAGACCGCAAGAAAATAAAATTGAAGTCAGTGATGAAGAATACTGGAATAATATAGATACGTTCCGATTAATGCAAGTGACCTTGAAAGTAAAAAGAAATATTAATGATAGTCAACATGCTACTTTTTCGGTAAAAATGCCAGAAGATGTTACTATAGGCCGTTGGTTTAAACGATTCGTTGACGATCAAAACATTCGTTTTCCAAATGAAGTCATCGAAATGGACAACGAGCAAGGAGATTATGGTTGGATTTTCTATACCGATAAATGGCTTCCGTTTCCTCTTTTTACAAGAACGCTAAACTTTAAAGAAACGGTACTAGAAAATAACATTAAAAACAAAATGACGGTGTATGCACGACGTGTATTACAGAACGAAGCACCTGTAAACATTGAAGCTAACCAAAACACGTAAAACAGACTACAATGGGACAAAAAAGACATTTACTAATAAATTGGACAGATGGTGTAAAAATTAATAAAGATCACTTTATTGAAAGTGATTTTCACCATGCAGATATGATGCGAGACTATGCTACAACACACCTAACAAGTTATAATTACGGACTTTTAGAATCTGAAGGAGATACTAAAGAGGCCGTTGGTCTAGTGATTAATACAAATACGCAAGAGCGTTTCTCTTTACGACTTGTACATTGCAATGCGATTACTAAAAAGGGCTGCCGTATCTTATTTAATAAACAGTTATACGGAGATGATGGGCCTACAGCTGCGGTATCATCATCTGATGTTGAGGAAAGCTCAAATTCAGAATTTTATGTGCTGCTTACCGTAAACCCTTTTAGGTTAGTACCTGTTGGAGAACCTGATCCTGAAAACATTCCGCTTCATCACCCTTATGCATTGCCAAAGATAGGTTTGCATATTGTCCCTCAGAGTCATTTTAATTTGCAGTTTATGGATAAACATTATCTCATAGTGAGTAAAGTTTTGTGGAAGAATGGTGCTTTTTCAGTAGATGAAAAATACGTGCCACCCGTTACAAAAATTAAACACCATGCTACATTGCGTTCATTTCATAAAAAAGTCTGTGATATTATGATAAGACTAAAAAATTATTCTATCATTATTAATAATAAAAACAGGCATAAGTTTCAAAACAACAAACTAGCAGGGAATACTTTTAAACTGTGTGCTAGGGTGATGAGGTATGTAAGTGATCATATTTTTACATATACACAAATGGGAGAAGAAAATCCCCCTATTTTTTTAGCACAAAGTATATCGTTGTTAGGGAATTATATTTCAACGGAACTAGCCATATTACAAGAGGAAGATCGCGAAAAACTACTGCAATACTATTATGAATGGATTGATATAAAACCTTCAGTTTTTGAGTCAACTATAGGTGATGTGATAAATCTAAATTACGATCATTCAGATATTACTACTACTTTAAATAAACTAGATTATTTCATGACTGTTTTAGAACGTTTATGGAAGAAAATGAGCGATTTGGAGTACATCGGAGTAAGAAAGGATAATATTGTTATTAGTGAGGATGTAACTACGCAAAGAACCGAAAAGAAGGATTCTTCGTGGTCTATTATTGATTAATATTCTGAACAATACTAATAGCACATGAAACCATTAAATTATAAAAAACGAAGAAAAGGGTATTTGCTTTTTGTACTAGTGTTTGGTATTTTGATTCTTCTTCTTTTTTTAGCGGGGTATCTGACCATAAAAACAGGAGAGAAAGGAGTAATTATTCTTGAAGAAAAACATAAGCGATATACAGATATTTACAGAAAAAAAGCGGCACTTTCCTTCGAAATAGATGAGATTATTACACGGCTTAATAAAATGGGGACAAAAGAACGTAACCTTAGTCAATACAAGCAGTTTCAGAGTTTGATCTCCGATATTCGTGAGCAAGTTATCAAGCGAATTGATAAAGATGCGAATCCTGATGACTTTTTGGTATACAAAGAGATGATTGAAGAAATAAAGGTTATTCAAGATAATTATGACAGTTACAAAGAAGACCATGAAAAGTTTCGATTTATAGAAAGTCAGTTAGAAAAATGTAAAGTAAAATACATCGAAGAACAAGGGAAAAAAAATAAATAATCATCACTATGAAATTACAAGACCTACAAGAAAATTTTTGGCGAAGTATAAAATTCTTCCTCCTATTTATTTTAGCATTTAGTTTGCAATATATGGTGCTAACAAAATTATTAATAAAAGTACCTGTTGCTGATAATAAGCGATTACTTGCTTCTATTACTGAGTTTGAAAAAGTGATTGAGCAAGAAAAACAAGTAGCTAAAGAAGCAAAACAAATAAGTGAAGAAATTAAAGCCATGGCTTTTGATATTTATCAAGTGCAAAAACAAGACGAAGTAAAGAGAGCTATTGCAGATATTAAGGCCATTTACTTAGAAAATAATAGGCTTTCAAAGTATAAATTCTCATTGCAAATATCTAGGATACTCGATACGTATTATTTTTCTAGAGAGCAAAATAGTAATCTAAAAAGTAATATGGAGCTCTTATCAACTAACCTAACTGAATGTCAGGCAAATTTATAACTTATGCGCTTTAATAATAAACTTACTTTTGCCCTATTAGTTATTGTGACACTAACAGCAGTAGTACTAGCTATTTGGTTGCCTTCTAATACCAAAATTGTCAATCTAGACATTTATATTAGTGATGAAAATAATAATTTTCAATACGAAACAGGAGAAAAACTTAAATTTAGGGTAAGTGATACCTCGATTTTTAAAAATAAAAAGATGTTATGGGAGTTCGGTAACGGAGATTCCATTTCACAAGCCAATAAAGTAAACTACACATTTACCAAAGCAGGGAAATATTTAGTTACACTTAAAATTGATAAGTTTAATGAAATTCCTAAATATATAGACATTGTTGATGTTAAGCGTAATAGTGCTTTAGATTCGGTGCCTTTTATACACGGAGTAGATAAAGGGTATGCAGGAGAGCGCTTGGTATTTTTTACCAATACGCCAGGTATAAAAACTTGGTACTGGGAGTTTGGAGAAACTGGAAATGTGGATGCTTATGAAGAAAAAGTAACCTACACCTATAAAAAAGAAGGGACATATTTAGTAAAACTCAATACAGATCAAAGTCGTTTTCCAGTATATCATAAAATAGAAATTTTACCACTGTTTAATCCGATTACCACAGAACCCATAGACTCTTTAAAAATTGTAGCAGAAGATATTCGTAAAAATTTACAAGCGATCGCAGATGCGAATTTGAGAAATACGAAAAGATTTTATAAAAGTTTGCGGCATATAGAGCGTAATTATAAATGTAAAGATGATCAAATGGTTGTTGTAGTTAACGGAGATAGGTACAACGACCTATATAGTTATTG
The DNA here is from genome assembly GCA_947496185.1 of uncultured Tenacibaculum sp. GTDB lineage: Bacteria > Bacteroidota > Bacteroidia > Flavobacteriales > Flavobacteriaceae > Polaribacter. The sequence goes on along the minus strand of CANMCD010000003.1, from coordinate 37,659 downwards.
TCAAGGGCTACATTATTTAGATGGAAAAGGTTCTAAAAGTATCACGATTAATGAGGTGGTTGTAGATACCACCCGATGTATAACAAAGGTAGAGGTTACTCAGAATATAATTAAGAAATGATACATAGTAGTAAACGCTGTTTTTTGGTAGCTATATTATTTTTATGTTGCTTAAAACAAAAAACATATAGTCAAATTGGTACGTATACCAAAGTACATAAGGTTTCTAGAAAAACGTATAATTTTCTAAGTGATACGAATGCAAGAAAAAGACAGTATAAAGACAAAGGAGTACGTGTTGTTTATTCCGATAGAAGTGATAACAATACATATTTAGACAATTTAGGGTTGAAACAAGGAGAACAACAGCGGTTTTTAACACCTTATTTTGTGATTGACGAAACAGATGATTTTTTAGAGCTTGTAAAATTTGATCCTACACAATTGGGGAAGCCAAAAGGGGTATTTTCTTTGTTTTATGGGAGTACATATAATTTTCAAGACGTAAAAAATGCTACCTATGTCGGATGGATGCAAAAAAATAAATTACTTCACTTTTCCTATCCAAAAATTAGTGAAAGTAATTTAAATCCAGTAGTTTATTTGTTAGGGGGTAATGACCTCAAAACGTTGATTAATTTTAGAAAATATGTTCAAAAAGATTCTGTAAAAACATATACAGATCCCAAACTAAAAGTACCAGCAAAAAAGTCGTTTAATACGAATCAATTTGTATACCTATATAAATATAATATCAACAAAACAGCGGCACTTATTTCTAACAAAAAACACATACATGCCTCAGATTCTTTAGAGCGTGTTATGGGGTGGGTGCCCGTCCAATTAATTAAAAATATTGGACAACGAAAAGTGTGGAATACAAATCGAACTCAAAACATCGTGTTCACAAATCCTGACTCAACTAAATACGTTGTAAAATCAAGAGATATAAAAGGTGGATTTTTATTTCAACCTGAAGGGGGGGATCAACAATCTATAGGAAATACGGATACGTTAGCGGTAACCACTCACATTCCATTAACTGTCTGGAATCATTATGGTAATAAACTTATTAATATAATGGGAAGTGATGTTTCTTTAGAAGAGGCACCACTAATGAAGAAAGAAAATAAAACCTGTAACATTCATTTTATTTTTGACTGCTCTGATTTTTTGAGAGCAAAGCTTTTACGACAAATTACATCGTTACAGCGTATTGGTTTGCTAGTGTCTGAAGATCCACGTTTTAAAGACTTTAATTTTACGTTTAGTGCCAGCTCTTTTGGATGTAATAGTTATTATGAGTTTCCTAAAAATGATTCTTTTACACTATGGATAGACTACCTTCAAAAAGTGTTTTTAAACGACCCTTCAATTGAAACGGATAAATACAATTTTGAAGGTGTTGAAAAGTGTTTATATGATATGATAAACGTTCATGATAAAAGTGGAGATTTTGAAAATAATATTGTACTCATTGCAGGGGAGAAAAATTTAGAAATAAACTTTGAGGGAAGTGAATTATTCTATGAATTGTCAAGGTCATTGTCGAGGTTGTTGTTTTTTCAACTTGAAAATACTGCTGATAATGCGCATCAAGACTTTGTTTTGAAGTCAAAAAGAGTTTTAAAAGAGGTTAGTGGTCAATATCGTGCATACATGTCTGATTTTATCATTGAAAATAAAAACTTCAAAAAAGAAGATTTTTATACATTTTTACCTTCTGATACTGATAATATTTACTTGTTGGATGCTCCTGAATATAGTCTCTATACTGGCGGAATTGTTTTTCCGAAAATTAACCAAAATCTTACACCTTTATCTTTTGATATAGCGGTAGACTCTTTATTAAGTAAAACGATAAAAAGCAACGATGTTTTGTTGAGTTCTTTAGAAAAGGGTTCCGAAAAATTAGGTTTTCTGAGAAGTAAGCCTACGAGTCGAATTTCGAAAATTCTTAAAAAAGATTCAATAAACCCTTTGTTTGTTCCTAAAATAAACAAAGATCAAGTTTATCTTGAAACTTCGAGAATAGACTTAAAAGAAAATAAACAGCTAGAAGCAGGGTACCTATTTACCAAAGAAGAACTAAGTGCAATTATAGAGAGTTACCGATCTGTTGTTCCGTTAATAGATAAAAATGTGACAACAAAACAAAGGAGGGCTTTATATAAAAAATACAAGACATATTATAAGCAATTGAATAAACTTCTTTTTTATAAGGAGTTAAAAAGAAGTAGTACCGTAGGGAAACTAGTAAAAGTAAAAACGGGAATTGATGTTAACAATGTGCTTCTAAATGAAATTAAAATTCCAGAAATAAAACGTAAATCGAAGCTTTCACATGAAGCGTATACGGTTTTAATGAAGTCGTTACACGATAAGGTTTTAGCGCTAGAACTTATACTTGAAAGTGCTACAACGCAAATGTTTGTTGATGGAAGTAATGAAAACTATTATTATGTGCCAGAAAATAAACTTTTTTAAGCTATGAGTATTTTTACAGATTTGCCGTTACACGAAGTTGTTTTAAAAATCATGTTCTATGAAAATGTAGCAAAAGCAACCGAAATGACACCTGAGGATGTATTATGGCGTATTGACAATGCTGAAATTTCTGAAAGACAAGTTCGTGAAGTACTTGAATGGTTGGTACGTGAGAAAAAAGTAACCTGTTATTTGGGAAAGTACAGCTTAGATAGAGTAGAGTTTCTTGAGCAGAAAAAAATGTATGATGCTGATGTGCAAAAGGGAGTTGTGTCTAATACAGGGCAAATACAAGATAAAACACCGAATCGCAAGACATTTTATATAACTTCGACGGTGAAACATCCTAAATTTTATGTGTACCTAATTGCTTTTGCATTATTAGTTTTGGGGTATCTCACCTACACATTTTCAGATTTTAATTATGTTTCAACACCGTATCAAAGACCTCAAAAACTTAAAAAAAGCTTTTCTGACAGCCTTTTATATCCAAGACGACTTTATCTTTCAAAAGATGAAGAGTATACAGAAGAGGAAAAAAAAGCGATTCTTTATTCATTTGTAAGGCAAAATAGGATTAATCGATTGCATGTGGAGACGTTCAATAAATTTCATTTTGTTTTAGATAGCGTTGCGTTATCTCATAAAAAAGAAATACGACGCTTACAAAGTAAATTGCGAGATAATGCCTTGCAATTTAATAGTGTGATTAAAAAGATTATATTTTCAAATGTATTGATTATGGTATTGTTTGTTTTTTTTCTGTTGAGAAAGAAATCATTTGTAAAAGATAAATAATAGGAGTGGAGTATTTATTCGTTTATCAATAAATAGTATACAATAAGGTACTACTGTTGTGTTTTGCAGAAAATATCGACTAGGAGCCTTTGTTTTAAACCACAATAATTAATTCCGAATTATGTATTCGATTTTAAAATGTATGATTTAAGATCAAGGTTTTTTACAGGGTTTTTAATCAATTTAGCCAATATAAAAATAGCTGTTTTTACATAGGGGTAAACCGTTATTTTTCCTTTGTAAAAGATTATATTCGCATAAAAAATAATTAATGAGCGTATTATTTATAGTTATAGGTTTGGTATTGTTGGTTTTTGGAGGAGATTGGTTATTAAAAGCAGCAGTTGGTATTTCTTTACGGTTGCAAATCCCTAAAATAGTAATCGGTATGACGGTTGTTTCTTTTGCAACATCAGCACCCGAACTTATTGTGAGTATAAAGTCTGCTCTAGAAGGAGCTACAGGGTTAGCAGTAGGGAATGTCATCGGTTCCAATATAGCAAATTTAGGGCTGGTACTAGCGATTACTGTATTGTTATCTCCCATAGATGTTGAGAAAAGTTTTTATAAAACAGACTGGCCTGTAATGATTTTAGCTTCCCTATTATTGTATGTTTTTATCATAAATGATCACTTGATACAATGGTATGAAGGGGCTGTTTTGTTTTTGATATTGCTCGCTTTTTTGGTATACCTACTTCGTTTTCAAAAGAACGCAATTGAAGAGGAAGAAATAGAAGAAGAAAGTTTGTCCATGCTTAAAATCTTATTTTTTTTAGTAATTGGCGGAATTGGTTTGTGGGGTGGATCGGAATTATTGATTGAAGGAGCTACAAGTTTGGCTAAAAATTTAGGGGTAAGTGATGCTGTGATTGGGGTAACTGTGGTTTCGGTAGGAACGAGTATTCCAGAGTTGGCCGCTTCGTTAATAGCAGTGTATAAAAAAGAAAAAGCCATTTCTTTAGGAAACTTAATTGGATCAAATATCTTTAATATACTAGCAGTATTAGGAATAACTTCGTTAATAACCCCAATTCAGATAAAAGAGGATGCTATGAGTTTGTTAAATAATGATATTTATTGGATGTTAGCCATTTCGTTAGTGATTCTTCCTATGGTTTTTATGCCTAAAAAAATGCGTATTGGTAGAGAAAGTGGTATAATTTTGCTGCTTTCTTATGTTGTTTTTGTTTACCTAACATTAGCATAAAAAAATCGCCTAAATTATTTAGACGATTCATTTTGTGAATTATGTTAGTTTTTATTAGTTGGCTTCAACTTCTATTTTAACAGCCTTAACAGTCTCAACGATTCTACCTGCAACCTTATATGGATCAGCATTTGAAGCAGGTCTTCTGTCTTCTAGCCATCCTTTCCAGCCTTTTTCAACGGTAATAATTGGAATACGGATCGAAGCACCACGATCTGATACTCCATAACTAAAGTCGTTAATTGAAGCTGTTTCGTGTAAACCAGTCAAACGTTGATCGTTAAACTCACCATAAACAGCAATGTGTTCTTTAGTTACAGGACGGAAAGCTTCACACACTTTTTCGTATACTTCTTTACTTCCACACGTTCTTAATAAAGTATTAGAAAAATTAGCATGCATACCTGAACCGTTCCAATCACCTTTAACAGGTTTAGGGTGGTATTCAATATAGTAACCATACTTTTCAGTAAGTCTGTCTAATAAGTAACGACCGATCCAAATTTCATCACCTGCTTTTTTTGCTCCCTTGGCAAACAATTGAAATTCCCATTGTCCAGAGGCAACTTCTTGGTTAATACCTTCAAAATTTAAACCAGCAGCAATACATAAATCGGCATGTTCTTCAACAAAGTCTCTACCATGTGTATTTCTTCCACCTACAGAACAATAATACATTCCTTGAGGACCAGGATAACCACCAATAGGGAAACCTAATGGAAGTTGTGTTTCTGTATCCATAATAAAGTACTCTTGTTCGAATCCAAACCAAAAATCATTGTCATCATCATCAATTTTAGCACGCGCATTGGTTGGGTGAGGTGTACCGTCAGCATTTAATACTTCTGTCATTACTAAAAAACCATTCTCACGAGCAGGATCAGGATAAATGGCTACAGGTTTCAATAAACAATCAGAGTCGCCACCTTCAGCTTGTCTTGTAGAAGAACCATCAAAAGACCACACAGGGCAATCTTCCAGTTTTCCGCTAAAGTCTTCAATAACTTTAGTTTTACTTCTCATGTTTTGTGTTGGGTAATATCCGTCAAGCCAAATATACTCTAGTTTAAATCTATTCATGATTTTAGTTTTTTAATAATATTTTAATTGTTGTGTTGTTTAGAGTTACAAAAATGAGTATTTTTTACGATACCCCCAAATATTTTAGGGGTAATTTTAAATTACAACGTTTTCATTCTTTTTTGTACCCCTATTTTTTTAGGGGGTATGGTTAAAATTTGTATTTTTGAGTCAAAATACTTTGATTATGTCAGCTATACGATTTAATGCATTACAAGAAACCTTTACTAGAAGTACGATAACTGTAGAAGAGAAAAAAAGGCGTTCAGCACTCTTTGCTCAGAATGTATTTAATGAACAAGCCATGCGCGAGTATATGACGAAAGAGGCATATAGAAGTGTGAAGGATGCGATTGAGTTTGGTACAAAGATAAATAGAGGGATAGCTGATCAGATAGCTGTAAGCATGAAAGATTGGGCAATTTCTAAAGGAGCCACTCATTATACACATTGGTTTCAACCGCTGACTGGGGCTACCGCAGAAAAACACGACGCTTTCTTTGAAACGGTTGAAGGAGGAGGAGCAATGGAACGTTTTGATGGTGGACAATTGGTACAACAAGAACCCGATGCTTCTTCATTTCCGAATGGGGGAATAAGAAATACCTTTGAAGCAAGAGGGTATACAGCTTGGGATCCGACTTCCCCAGCGTTTATTTATGGAACAACTTTATGCATTCCAACAGTATTTGTTGCTTATACTGGTGAAGCACTTGATAACAAAGCTCCGTTGCTAAGAGCATTACAAGCTGTGGATGAAGCCGCAACCGCTGTGTGCAAATATTTTGATAAGAATGTAACGAAAGTAAATGCTACTTTAGGGTGGGAGCAAGAATATTTTTTGATTGATAAGGCTTTGGCAGCAACCAGACCAGATATCATGCTTACGGGAAGGACGCTTTTAGGTCATTCTTCCGCTAAAGGACAACAATTAGACGATCATTATTTCGGAACCATTCCGTTAAGAGTAATGAACTTTATGCGCGATTTGGAACAGGAGTGTATGTTGTTAGGTATTCCTGTAAAGACTAGGCATAATGAGGTAGCACCTAATCAGTTTGAATTGGCACCGATTTATGAAGAAGCAAATTTAGCGGTAGATCATAATTCGTTGTTGATGGATGTGATGGAAAAAGTATCACAACGTCACCACTTTAAAGTATTGTTCCATGAAAAGCCTTTTGCGGGAATTAACGGTTCTGGGAAGCATAATAATTGGAGCTTGTCAACCAATACAGGAGTAAACTTACTGAGCCCCGGGAAGACCCCTATGAAAAATTTACAGTTTTTAACCTTTTTCGTAAATACGATAAAGGCAGTATGTGATTATGAAGAATTAATAAGAGCCGCGATCGCTAGTGCAAGTAATGATCATCGTTTAGGAGCCAATGAAGCCCCTCCGGCCATTATGTCTGTTTTTATAGGAACACAATTATCGGAAGTATTAGATGAGCTAGAGAATGTAACAAAAGGGAAGCTTTCTCCACAAGAGAAGACAGATTTGAAATTAAACATCGTAGGAAAAATTCCAGAAATTTTATTGGATAATACGGATAGAAATAGAACTTCCCCTTTTGCTTTTACTGGAAATAAATTCGAATTAAGAGCTGTAGGTGCTTGGGCTAATTGTGCAGGGCCGATGACCGTATTAAACACGATTATAGCCAAACAATTAAAAGATTTTAAAGGAGAAGTTGATCGTTTGGTTGATGAAAAAAGTTTGAAAAAAGACGAAGCCGTATTTAATGTGCTAAGAGAATACATCAAATCTTCTAAAAAGATACGTTTTGAGGGAGATGGTTATGGTAAAGCATGGGAAAAAGAAGCTGAAAAGCGAGGATTAAGTAATAATAAGACAACTCCAGAAGCTTTAAAATCCAAAGTTTCAAAAAAGGCAATAGCACTGTTTGAAGAGATGGGCGTGATGAGTAGTGTAGAGCTAGAAGCTAGACATGAAATAGAATTAGAAGAGTATGCTAAGCGTATTCAGATAGAGAGTAGGGTATTGGCAGATATAGCAAGAAATCATATTATTCCAATAGCTATTCAATATCAAAATACACTAATTGAAAATGTAAAGGGTTTAAAAGAAATATTTGAAGAACACTATGAAGGGTATGCAAAAGAACAAATTGATTTAATAAAAAGAATATCTAATCATATCGCTGAAATCAATTCAAAAATAGAAGAGATGACAGCAGAGCGTAAAAAGGCAAATAAATTGTCGGGGCAAAAACATGCGGATGCCTATTGTGGTAAAGTTAAACCTTACTTTGACCAAATTAGATATCATGCAGACAAATTAGAATTATTGGTTGATGACAATTTATGGCCTTTAACAAAGTATAGAGAATTATTATTTACTAGATAATGGAAGACAATATAACATTAAAAAGAATCCAATCTTGTAACGAAGACTTTATAGCCTTAGTGAAAGAATTGGACGAATATTTAAAAGGCATTAATGGAGAAGAACATGATTTTTTTAATCAATTTAATACGTTAGACTTATTTCATCACATGGTGGTTTGTTATGTAGAAGATACTCCTGTTGGAACTGGAGCATTTAAGGTGGCTTCGGAAGAAACAGTAGAAATAAAACGTATGTATGTAAAACCAAATTATAGAGGAAAAAATTTAGCAACGAATATTCTTAAAGAACTAGAAAAATGGGCAAGGGAGTTACGTTTTGAAAATATAGTCTTAGAAACCAGTAAAGATATGTTGCCAGCCCTTAACTTATATCGAAAAAATGGATATGATATTATTCCGAATTTTCAACCTTATAAAGGGATCGCTTCAAGCGTTTGTTTTAAAAAGAAGATAGGATTAAATATGCTTACTTAGCATAACTATTCGTATTAAATCATAAAAATAAAAAGGCTTATTATAAGTAATGAGCAAACAGAGAAAATAGTTGGAAATGGGGACGACTACTATTTTTTTCTAATAATAGGGAACAATATAAAACGGTATTTAGTGTTTTTGACGATTGGTTTATCGTGGAGGAAATCAACAAGTAAGTTGGACAAATATACACTGTCTCCATTGTTGAATTCTATTTTCCAATACCCTAAGTCTGATCCTAAGATAGGCCACCGTTTGGCGTTGTCTAATTTGTTTTTATAATAAATTCCAAGATTATAAACAGAAGTTTTAATTTCAGAAAAAAGATATTGTCTTGAAATACCGTCTTTTTTAATAATAATTTTCTTGTAATCAGTATCAATTTTTACTTTGGTATTTTTGTTTTCTTTATAATAACTGATTAATATAATGATATTGTGAATATTTGATACAAACACAATCGTTGCTAATATCTTAAGTGAAAGAAAATTTAAAATAAAATGCTCTCCCTCTTTAAAATAATAAAAGACAGCTGTTAAAAAAGCTATAGTAAATACTAGTATAATGTTATCTTTTAAAATACTAGCTAGTATTTTGTTGTTGGTTCTAAAGGTTCTCTTCAATAAAATAAATTTTTAAATGGGTCTTTACTCCATTGAGAAAAATATATTCAAGGGTAATAACTGCATCCAAAGTTAGGTAAAAAAGATGTTACTATAAAGTCATTTAAGTAAACTTTAACAAGAGGTTAACGAGTTGATTTTCATTTGGTAATAAGAAGTATTTGCCCGTACTTGGAGGGCATCGTATTATTAGGTAATAATACTTTGATAGTTGCCTGTTTTAAAGTAATTTCGCAACCAATAAAAAAACAGCAATACCATCATGGGACAAGAAGTTTCTAAGAGATACGCACAACGTGGAGTTTCAGCATCAAAAGAAGATGTGCATAATGCAATTAAAAATATTGATAAGGGATTGTTTCCGAAAGCGTTTTGTAAAATAGTTCCAGATTATTTAACTCATGATGAGGCATATTGTTTGATAATGCACGCAGATGGAGCAGGTACAAAAAGTTCATTAGCCTATATGTATTGGAAGGAAACAGGGGATCTTTCTGTATGGAAGGGCATTGCACAAGATGCTTTGATAATGAATATTGATGATCTTTTATGTGTAGGAGCAACTGACAACATTATGTTATCTTCTACGATAGGAAGAAATAAAAATAATATCCCAGGAGAAGTATTATCTGCAATTATCAATGGAACAGAAGAGTTAATTGCTGAATTAAAGTCTTTCGGTGTAACCATTCATTCGACAGGGGGTGAAACTGCTGACGTAGGAGATTTGGTAAGAACAATTATTGTTGATTCTACAGTAACTGCAAGAATGAAGCGATCAGATGTAATAGATAATGCAAATATTAAAGCAGGAGATGTTATTGTTGGGTTGGCTTCTTTTGGACAAGCTACTTACGAAAAAGAATACAACGGAGGTATGGGAAGTAATGGTTTGACTTCTGCACGTCATGATGTTTTTCATAAATACTTAGCAGAAAAGTATCCAGAAAGCTTTGACGCTTCGGTACCCGCTGATTTAGTATATTCAGGAAACACCAAGCTAAATGATGCAGTTGAAAATTCTCCAATAGATGCAGGAAAGTTAGTGTTATCTCCTACGAGAACTTATGCTCCAATTATAAAAGAAATTCTTTCTAAATACAATTCAGATACCATTCACGGTATGGTACATTGTTCAGGAGGGGCACAGACGAAAATATTACATTTCATAGAAAAGAATCATATTATTAAGGATAATATGTTCGCGATTCCACCATTGTTTAAACTAATACAAGAGCAATCAAAAACGGACTGGAAGGAAATGTATCAAGTGTTTAATTGTGGACATCGAATGGAACTGTATGTTACTCCAGAAATTGCGGAAGACATTATTTCAATATCAAAATCGTTTAATGTAGAAGCACAAATAATTGGACGTGTAGCGGCATCTGATGAAAAAAAGCTTACCATAAAAAGTGAGTACGGTAATTTTGAGTACGAATAAATAAGGAAGTATAGTATATAACATATAAGATAGCGCCACATTATAAATTAAATTTTATAGTGTGGTTTTTTGATTTAAAATAGTAAGTGTTTGTTTATTTGTGACTTAGGCGTTTGCCTTTATTTTGCCTAGTTTGTATGTCTTTTTTTGATTATGTTAAAGTTTGGTGTTTTTGTTTAATTACAAAATAATTTAATAAAAAATAAGTTCGTTTGTTTTTCTGATAAACTAATGGAAATGTAATTAATTAAAAACCCTTAATATGAAGAAAATTTATTTTCAAACAAACATTTTTAAATTACACAATCAACTAAAGCTTATGTTATTTCTTATAGGCTTTATGAGTATTTCGCCATCCGTATTTTCTCATGGGACAGTAGTATGGCCAGCCAGTAGAATCTACAAATGTTATCAAAATGCTTCCAATCCGAATAGTGTTTGTAAACCTTGTGGAAATGCAGTGTATAATTGGATGGGGGTCTTACAACCCAATACAGAAGGAGGAAATCATAGAAAATTTGTACCCGATGGACAAATAGCAAGTGGCGGAAATGGTGGCGGAAACTTTAGCTGCTTAAATGCTTTGTCATCTAAGTGGGGAACTACTAAGGTTAATCACGGATATATTAATCTAAAATGGCACAATACTGCGCCACATAAAACTCAGTATTATAAAGTGTATATTACCCCGTTAGATTGGGATCCAACACAACCTTTAGTTTGGGATGAGCTAATAGAAATTGGTAGTTTAGGAAAGGGAGAGGCACAAAAGTTTACCCTTATTACATCTAAAATACCAGATAGTTATGCAGGAAAAAGAGCTGCAATAGTGAGTGTATGGCAAAGAGATTATAGCCATAGTCATGAAGCTTTTTATTCGGTTAGTGATGTAATGGTTTCTCATACAAAAAGTGAAGCAAATAGCCCTGATAGTGATCCGAATTCAGATGCTGACCATGACCATGGAGATCACGATCATGACCATGATCATGGTGATGATGGAAATGGAGATCATGATGGAGGTAATGATGACGATAATGGAGGAAATGATGAAGGCAACCATGATGATGGAGATCATACTGGAGGGGAAATTAATGATACTTACGATTGTTCTACATCTTCAGTGTGGCATAACAATACCGTTTATAGAAAAAATGATTATGTTGTTTTTTCAGGTATATTATATAAAGCCAAGTGGTGGACAAGAGGTAAAAAACCTTCTGAATTTTCAGGAGCAGATCATCAGGTTTGGAAACATATAAAAGTTTGTGCAAATAATAATGACGGTACTCAAGAAGGAGATACTGATGAAAATAACAACGATCAGGATAATAATGATCATGAAGACAACCATTCATCTAATTGTTCAAATATAGGAGGATGGCATCATAACAAAGTTTATTGGAAAAATGATCATGTGGTGTTTTCAGGTGTATTGTATCAGGCAAAATGGTGGGCAAAAGGAAGAAATCCATCAAAATTTTCAGGGGTGGATCAAGTATGGAAAAGTATGGGGAAATGTAGTAAAAATACAAAAATATCGTTAAATACTAGCAATGATGTTTTTTCAATTGTCAAAAATGTTCCTAACCCTTGTGTTGATAATACATCACTTCATTATCAAGTAAACGAAAAAAGAAAATTGACATTAACGATTCAAACAGTTTCTAATCAGGTAATACAAGAGGTGTTTAGTAACGAAGTTAAATTACCTGGAATCTATATACAATCTATAAAATTAAATGCTGTAAAGCCTGGTATTTATATCGGTGTTTTGGAAGATGAAAATGGCGTAATAAAAACAGCTAAAATTAGTGTTAAAAAATAATTTTTTAGCATGTTATGTGACGTTCTAAAAAACTGTTACAGTTTTAATTAGAGGTTGACTTTTAAAAAGCTCTCAACAAATAGCTGTTTGTTGAGAGCTTTTATATTTTGAAGGGTATTGTGTTATTTATTTACTTTTTGTTAAATAAAGCTGTTAATAAACCTTATTAGTTTTTTTGAGGTGTTTTGTTGTTGAGAATTGAATTTTAAGCTTAAAAAAGTAGTATATATTCATTTTCAATTAATATATTTAAGAACAATAAAATTATAAACCCTTCTAATCATGAAAAAAATTATTCTATCAAATTTTTTTGAATTAAAAAGTCGGCTTGGTTTTTTCCTAGCTTTTTTATGTTTAACCCTAAGCGCACCGTCTTTATTTGCACACGGAACTGTTATCTGGCCAGCTAGTCGGATATATAAATGTTATCAAAATCGAACTCCCGGACTAGATATTTGTAAGCCTTGTGGAAATATGATATACGATTGGATGAGTGTATTACAGCCTGATACTAATTATGGTAATCACAAAAAATTCGTACCTGACGGACAAATAGCAAGTGGAGGTAATGGTGGTGGTGACTTCAGTTGTTTGAATGCATTATCATCAAAATGGGGAACTACTGAGGTAAACTACGGTTATATAAATGTAAAATGGTTTAACAAAGCCCCGCATAGAACACAATACTATAAAGTGTATATTACACCGCTTACTTGGGATCCTACAAAACCTTTGAAGTGGGATGAGCTTATAGAAATTGGGAGTGTAGGTAAGACTCCTGCACAAAAGACAACGGTTATTAAGTCATTGATTCCAGAAAGCTACAAAGGTAAGAGAGCTGCTTTGGTAAGTGTATGGCAAAGAAATTTTGATTATAGCCATGAAGCATTTTATTCAGTAAGTGATATTACCGTATCTCATAAAAAGAGTGATCAAACGGATCCTGACGGAGGAGGAGAAGATCCCGTAAACTGTAAAGGAAAACCTAAGTGGGATGCTAAAAAAGTGTATAGAAGAAATGATTCCGTAACACACTCAGGAATTTTATATGCAGCGAAATGGTGGAACATTCGAAGAGATCCTTCAAAGTTTTCTGGTACTTATCAGATGTGGAAACGCGTAGGAATGTGTGGTGGAGGTCACGGCGGACATGGAGGTCACGGTGGACATGGAAACCATAAAGCTTTTACCATTATGAAAAATGTACCGAATCCTTATATGAATTCGACGTCCTTGCATTATCAAGTTCATGAGACTAGCAAGTTAACCTTGACGATTCGAACACTAACAAATCAAGTTGTAAGTACTGTATTTAGTAAAGAAAGGAAGTTTACAGGGCTACATAATCAACCTTTGGGCTTGGGGCGTCTCAACAACGGTATTTATCTCTGTGTGTTGGAAGATGAATATGGAACTTTAGAGACAGTCAAAATAAGTGTCTATAAGTAATTTTTTGTTAAAATATTATATGGAGAGGTTGCTATTAGTGCAACCTCTTTTTTGTAGAAATATATAATTATGTTTTATTATTTTGATTGCAATAATTTAGTTTTGCCACCTCAAAAATTAAGTTGACTTTAGTTAAAGATTAAGTTATAAACCTATAAATAAAAGATGAAAAAACTGCTAGGACTACTTTTGGTTTCAATAAGTACTTTTTCACAAAGTGTAAAATATCTTTCAGAAGGACATGAGTTTTCTTTTGGAGAAACTGTTTATATGTTTGGCGATAACGTTAAATTAAGAGATGAACCTAATATCGAATCAAATGTAGCAGTATTTATAAAAATAGGGGAAGAAGTAAAAATTCTTGAGAAAACAACTGAAAAACTACTTTTTGAAGGTATAATGTCTCCTTGGTATAAAGTACAATATAAAAATAAAACAGGGTATGTACTCGGAAATTTAATTTCACTTGATAACGCAACCATAAAAAATAGTACTTATTTGGTTGCTTTAAAAAGGGAAGATGCAAAATTACTTTTAAAAACAAGGGTGATTAAAAAAGGGGAGAAGCATTATGTTGAAAACATTACCGAGTTATTTACTCATGAATTTTCAATTAAGGCCTTTGATAATAAAGGGTTAGATGATCTTGAAAGTGTTTTGAAAATTTCTTACACAGGGAATTTGTTTGGTGTCGATGGAGGAGGTATTTATTTGTTTTTTAATGGGAATGAGTTATTGAAAGCTATTGAATATTCAATAATAGAGGATGGGTGTCTTTATTTTAATAAAGAAGAATATATTTTTCCTGATGATAAAGGGGGTAAAAAAGGAAGAATACGTTATAAAAAAGAAATAATAACGGTTCAAGATTTAGAAACAGAATGGTCAGAAACGAGAATTACTGAGCGATACTTAAAATGGAATGGAAATAAGATTGTACCAAAGATTGAAAAGGAAAATCGATGATTTAAGTAAGCTAATATTTAAATATAATTTCCTCTAATAATAGTGAATAGAGTACATAAATTCAACCAATAATAAAATTAATAAATGAAAACAAAAATTATAATTGTCATTATTGCTATGTTAGGATATAGTAGCTTCGTTTTAGCACAAGATCAAACCATAAAAGGTAATTTGGTTGTAAATGAGGGGAGTTTGAGGGTGAAAAGTATGGGGCATTACTCTAAAGGTTTAGAACTAACCCAAAGTAATGAAGCAGGTGTTGATGTTTCCAGAATTTCTAATTATTTTAAAGGTTCCTTATCATTAGGTACATGGAATACAGAAAGATTTAGAATTGATGAAAATGGAAAGATCGTTATTAATGATGGATATATAATGATGAAAAGTATGAAGTCTAATTCGAGAGGCTTAGATATCAAACAAAGTAATGAAAACGGCATTGATGTTTCGAGAGTTTTTAATTATTATAGAGGTCCTTTGTTATTAGGAACATGGAATAAGGAAAGAGTAAGAATAAATGAAAATGGTAGCGTTGGAATCGGAACTGTAACTACAGGAAGCCACAAACTTGCAGTGGAAGGATCAATTGGGGCTAGAGAAATTAAAGTTGAAAATGGGAATTGGCCAGATTTTGTATTCGAAAAGAAGTATAGTTTACCAACACTTTATGAAGTTGAAACGCATATTAAAGAAAAAGGACATTTAAAAGATATTCCGAGTGCGAAAGAAGTAGAAAGTAGTGGGTTTTATCTCGGGAAAATGGATGCAAAATTATTACAGAAAATAGAGGAACTAACTTTATATACAATAGCGCAAGAGAAGAAAATAACATCTTTAGAAAAACAAAACCTTGCTATTAAAAGGCAAAAAGAACAACTGAAAAAACAAGATAAAGAAATTAAAGAGTTGAAATTTTTAGTCAATAAATTATTGAAGAATAAAAATTAAAAGATATTACTATTTAATAGCTAATTGAAAAAGGGTTAGGTCATAAAAAACCTAATCCTTTTTATTTAGGTATAATTAACCAACAATAGCATACAATCGTAATACATCTGCAGAAACAACTTTAGCATTAATATCAGAAACAGGAATACCTCCTCTGTGTAATTTAGTTTGTCCACAAGGAAGGTACCAACTGTATCCCCCAGAAAAACTAACTAAGGACGTATCGGTAGCATTATAAGATAGTCCCGAGAATCCAGACATATATGAATCCATATTGTGTATCTGGGGTAATAGCAATCAAACTGGCGGGACTTTCTCTAGAATCAAACAAAAAAGTAATAAACCCCTGTTCAAAAGTAATAGACTTCGTTTTGATTGTTTCACTTGTTCTGATGAAAATATCAAATTCTATTCTAAATCGATATTTTTTGTTTTGGCGGTATTTCCAAATTTCGCCCATTCTGCTATACTTTAACGCATTCGGATCTTCACCATAGTACAACGCTTGCCATTTATTTTGATACAGATGATTTTTGGTTAAGAAATAGTCAAAACCTAGTTTATATGTGCTCTATAATATTACCCACTTAAATATGTTTTTTTAGGTAGTATCAAAAGGAACATTTTTAATAAACGTATAGTTCTCAAATAATTTTGATCTAAAATTAGAATAAGTCTGTTCTATGAAGTAACAATAATGACATAGCAGGAATATTTTGTGTTATAAACAAAAAAAATAGGTAACAAGATTTTTTGAATAAATATTGGAATGGTATTGTTGTTATTCACTTGAGTTTGATATCAATTATTTGTATTCAAGTAGAGGTCTTGTAAATATTAATGGTCTACTTGAAAACACTCAAGTTCATACTGTCAAAATATCTTAAAAAAACTAAAAATAAATGTTAAAATCATAAAGTTATTCAATTTTTTTAATTGCAAGAACTCAAATTATTTTTATTAAATCTTGAAAAAAATAATGTGTTTTTTTTGTAAGTAAATCAATTACAAGGTTTTAATATTGAACCATCAAATAATTTAATCAATTAAAAAATGAAAGAACATTTATTAAAACGCTTTTTTAGTGCACAAAAAAAGCTGAAAATTTTTCTAATCCTCTTGTGCTTTTCGAGTATTTCGGAATCCATATTTGCACATGGTACAGTTGTTTGGCCTGCTAGTAGGATTTACAAATGTTATAAAAACCCTTCTTCTGGAAATTGTGGACCTTGTGGAGGTAACATTTATAACTGGAATAGTGTATTACAACCGAACACTGAAAACGGTAACCATCGAAAATTTGTACCTGATGGAAAAATTGCTAGTGGGGGTAATGGTCAATTTAACTTTAGTTGTTTAGATGCACTGTCTTCAAGGTGGGCGACTACCAAGGTAAATCACGGTTATATAAACGTTAAGTGGTTGAATTCAGCTCCACACAAAACACAATATTATAAGGTATATATCACACCTTTAAATTGGGATCCTACAAAACCTTTAGTTTGGAGTGAACTTATAGAAATTGGTTCTATAGGGAAAAGACCTGCTGAAAAATATTCAACGATTAAATCTCGTATACCTGATAGTTATGCAGGTAAAAGAGCTGCTTTAGTAAGTGTATGGCAACGAGATTATACGCAAAGTCACGAAGCATTTTATGCAGTAAGTGATATTATGGTGTCTCATAAGAAGAGCCCTTCAAGTAATCCTGATGGTGACACGAATGGAAGTACTGTTGATGATAACGGAGATGATGACCATGGTGACCATGGAGATCATGGAAACAAAGAGTATGATTGTTCAAAATATTCGACTTGGAGTAATAGTAAATATTATTGGACAAATAGTTTTGTAAAATTATCAGGAGTATTGTATCAGGCAAAAAGAGGTACGAGAGGAAACAATCCAGCGAGGTCTCCACAAATGTGGAAAAAATTAGGAACTTGTAAAGGGGGAGATCAAACAGATAACGGAGACACTGATAATGGCAACAATAATAAGCAGTATAACTGTTCAAGAGTTTCAACTTGGAGTAGTACTAAAGGTTATGGAGCAAAAAGCTATGTGAAATTATCTGGAGTGTTGTATCAGGCTATTAGATGGACAAGAGGGCAAAACCCTTCAAGATCATCACAATTTTGGAAAAAATTAGGAACTTGTACTGGAGATCAAACAGATAATGGTGACACTGATAATGACAACAATAATAAGCAGTATAACTGTTCAAGAGTTTCAACTTGGAGTAGTAGTAAAGGTTATGGAGCGAAAAGCTATGTGAAATTATCTGGAGTATTGTATCAGGCTATTAGATGGACAAGAGGACAAAACCCTTCAAGATCATCACAATTTTGGAAAAAATTAGGAACTTGTACTGGAGATCAAACCGATAATGGAAACACAGATAATGATAATAATAAGGAGTATAATTGTTCAAGAGTTTTGACTTGGAGTAGTACTAAATATTATAGAGCCAATAATTATGTGAAATTATCTGGGAAGTTGTATCAGGCACAAAGAGCTACAAGAGGAAACAGTCCAGCTAACTCACCACAAATTTGGAAAAAATTAGGAACTTGTACTGGAGATCAAACCGATAATGGAAACACTGATAATGATAATAATGACAAGAAATATAACTGTTCAAGAATTTCGGTTTGGAGTAGTACTAAAGACTATGGAACAAATAATTATACAAAATATTTAGGAGTATTGTATCAGGCAAAAACATGGACAAGAGGACATAATCCTTCAAAATCACCACAAAAGTGGAAAAAACTAGGAACTTGTACTGGAGGACAAACGGATACTGGAAACAATAACAATAACAATAATAATAATAAAGTATATGATTGTTCAAGAGTTCCTAGTTGGAGTAGTAACTCGAGTTACAGGGAGAAGGCCTATGTAAAGCATTCAGGAGTATTGTATCAAGCACAATATTGGAATAGAAGTAAAAACCCTGTAAACTATTCAGGAGTTAATCATAGAGTGTGGAAAAAACTAGGAGTATGTTCAAGTAATAGCAGAAAACGTTCATCGACCTATGAAGATTTTTCAATTCTTAATAATGTGCCAAATCCATTTGTTGATAATACGGAATTACGTTATAAAGTTGATACAACTAAAAAGTTAACATTAACGATTCGTACAATCTCAAATCAGATTATACAAACTGTATTTAGTAATCGAACTAAATTGCCAGGAGTTCACAAACAATTATTAGACTTAAAAACAATAAAAACAGGAGTTTATTTATGTGTTTTAGAAGACGAAAATGGAGTTGTGAAAATGATAAAAATCAGTAAAAAGTAATTAAATAACCTATTGTTAAAATAATGCCAGGAACGAGATTTCAGTAATGAAATCTCGTTTTTTTTGTAGGTGAACCTAGAGTTCGATATAGATTATCTATATCGAAATAAGGGGACTACCTTATAAATTATAGTTCCTAATATGGATAGTTCTTTTTCCTATTCTACTTCGTTAAAAAATAAACCGTAGCAGTGTGTGATATCTTTACCTTGAATAATGAAAAAATAATTCAATTGATTTATACGAAACTTTTATCCACAAAAAGTCTAACTAGATGATTATAGCATTGGTTTTAATTCAAGTTTTATTACTGTAGTGAATATTGTATACAAGAAAGGGGTTTGAATATTTTGTGCTTCTTTATGTGTCTTGTTTTTTTAAGAGTTTAGCCTTTAAAACTATGTTTGTTCTATAGGAAAATAAAAATAAATTGTGTGTGTGGTATACTAAAATTAGGTTGCTATAAATAAAGTGAGGCTACCAATTTGGTAGCCTCACTTTATTTATATTGCTTGTAGATATTTTTAAGAATAATTAAAAGAAAGAGTCAAATTTCCATGTAAAACCTCCCATTACCTGAAGTCCTTGTACATTGAAATTAGTATAACGTTGATAAATGTTATTTAAAGCATTGTTGACATTTAGAAAGACAGAAAAGTCATCACCAAAATGATAACCTCCGTTAAAGTTAACGTCCAAATAACTATCTAAGTCAATTACATCAAAAGGAGCTGTTGAAGTTCCTTGGTACTGTACACCTTTTCGTTGTCCTACAAAAAATACATTTGTACCAAAATACCATTTATCAACTTTGTATAGTCCAGAGATTTCTCCATTAATTTGAGGCATATTCCATGGGTGAAGTCTGTTGGTTAAGGTAAAATTATTATAGGTAATATTCGCTCCTAATGTTAGGTTTTTAATACCATCAAAGGTAACCTCTCCAAAGAAGGTGACTTTTTTAATATCGTCATAGAGCACTCTAAATGAGTTTCCGAACTCATAACCGTAAAGGAAAAAACCGTTATCGCCTGTTGATTTAAGACCGTTTGATTTTGAATAGTTAAGAGAAAAAAACGGTTGATCTTCAATATCCGAATAACTTCCTTTGAGATTATAGGTAAATTGTTTACTTAATGTTCCTTTAAACCCACCAAATACATTATATCTTTCATTCGTTTGTGTTACATATAAAGTAGGGGATACATATGGGTTTTGGTTACTGAAACGTTGAAAACTATTAGTTTCTAGATTTCCTGTTGCTCCTACATAAATATTGGTGTAATCTCTAACGATCGGATATGAGATTTCTATATCAGGATATAGTAATAAATGGTTAAAATTGTTTTCCATATCTAAAGCAAAGTTAGCTTTAGCTCCAAGTTTTATATAAAAATCCTTAAGGTAGAAATTATAATAAGGATTAGCCATTACTGTAAAGAAACGATGCTTTACATTAGTTGGGGCTTCATAGGAGTTTTGAAATTTTCCTCCTAGATATTCCAAAGAAGTATTTACATGCAAATCGTTTAAATTATGACGGAGATTTTCTAAAGGAAATCTAAAATTACCGCCTAAATTGACTGCAAATTCATTACTACTTAAACCATCAGAGAAAAAAGAAATATCACCTTTTAGTTTATCGATATTTGAATCGTCAAAATCTACAACTCCAAAAAGCTTATAAAACCCATAGGTTTGTCCAGGTTCTATGGCATCAATTACGAATTCTGTATAAGGAATGTTACTAGGAAGACCATACCAATTGTATTTATTTCTTTCTAAACTTAATCCAGCTTCCCAAGTCAGATAACGTTCAATTTGTTGATGATAAAGGTCA
This sequence comes from uncultured Tenacibaculum sp., assembly GCA_947496185.1. GTDB lineage: Bacteria > Bacteroidota > Bacteroidia > Flavobacteriales > Flavobacteriaceae > Polaribacter. The sequence goes on along the minus strand of CANMCD010000003.1, from coordinate 16,827 downwards.
AAGTTTAGATTGTAAAATGTACTACTCAATTTAGTGTCTTGTACTGGATCTGACGATAATAAAAATTTAGCATGTCCACCAAGTTCACTATAATGACTCATACTTCTTCTAAAATACCCTTCAATAAAAGGCGTCATTATGTTACCGAAACCAGCAGAGATATAATTGTCATACAATCGTTCGCGTTTTCCTAAATCAATCTTTTTTAGGCTCCCACTCTTAGGTACAAAAGTAGAGGCTACAGGAACAGAGAAGATTTCATAGGATAATTTTTTCTTTTCGGTTTCTTTTGTATGCGAAATAGTAGGTTGCTGCTTTAGTTTAAAAGCATCACTAATTTTAGGTACATAGGAAGTTACAATTTTAACAACTTCCGTTTTTATAGTGTCTTTAGCTTTTTGCGTTTTTTCTTGTGCGTTAACGATTGTTATTGCAAACAGCACAAATAACCATATATGCTTTTTCATTGATTTCAAATATTAACTATCAATTAAAAATTAATTTTGTTTAGTTATTGATTCATTGGTTTTTGCCTCCTTGTTTTTGATGGCGTTGAGTTCATTAGTAGCTTCCTCAGTTACATCTGGAAATTCAGCGAAATTTTTGACAATATTTTCTAAGATATAGGTAGCTTGATATGCATCTTTAAGTGCGTAATAGTTCTTTGCCATGATTACATAACTTTTTACCCCCCAATATTTATAAGTTGAGTAATTAGCGATAAGGTCTTGAATGGCTTTGTTTGAATCTTCGTAGGCTTTTTGATCATGTAAGAAGAACGCATTGTAATACAAACATTCAGCTTTTAGTTTACCCGTAGCTTTTTTATTGGCTTCATGAAAGTACTCTTCGGCCCTTTCGTAATCATTAGATTTAAAAGAGGATCTAGCAATGATAACTTTAGCATCTTCAGCGATGTTTTGCTCTACTTTTCCACTGTTTAAAACCTTATCTCCGTACGCAATAGCTTTCTCATAATCTTCTTGGTTATAGTAACCTTTCATAAGGTTGCTTTGTGCAAAGATGATATTTTGAGGATAGTTTGCATTTTTTTCCAATTCTTGAAGCACTAGGAGACCTTGTTGCCAGTTGTCTTGATCTAAATAGATTTGTGCTAATTTGGACAAAGCTTCTTCTGTAAATTCATTTTTAGGTTGTTTGGTTACATAAACATAATGCGGTGTGGCTTTTTTGGTTGCAGAAAGTTTATTAAGGCATTGGGCCAAATAAAAATGAGCCTTTAACGCATTGAGTCCCTCAGGAAAACTATCCAGATAATTAGAAAAACCACGAACGGCTCTTTCTGCATTGTTTTCTAAAAATTTGTTTTCAGCAGCTTGATAAGTTGCATTGTCAAGTTCCGCATCTGATACGTTTACAAATTTCACATTTTTAACCCATAAGGCATATTCATTTACTTTACCAATATCGATATATACATTTTTAACATTACCAACTGCTTGTTTAGCTTCTTCTGAATTTGGGAATTTAGCAACAACTTCTTTGTATTTTTTTAAAGCATTGGTAGGATTGTTATTGTTATAATACAATAGTCCTTGACGTAGTAATACGTTGGGTACGTAATTACTTTTTGGATATTCACGTAATATTCTTTCGTAAGAAGCTTGAGCTTGTTTTTCATTGTCAATAGCAGTATAAGTACTAGCTAATTGATAGAGAGAGTCGTCTTTTAGTTGAGAGTCAGGATAATCATTTACAACCTTGTTTAAACGATCTATTTTGTCCTCTGTTTTTCCTAAAAAGCCAAAGCTCATTCCAGTTTGATACTCGGCATAGTCCGCACCGATCCCCCCTTCTTCAATGACTTTTTTGTATGATTTTATTGCTTTTTTATATTTTTTAGTCGCATAATAGGAATCTCCCAAGCGGTTGGAAGAATCATCATTTAAATCTGTATTATCTTGTTCTTTACTTAAAAAACGCTTGAAATGTTCCGCGGCATCTTCGTATTTTTTCAATTTAAAATAAGCGTAGGCAATATGATAGTCAAGTTGAACAAATTCATCCGTTTCATTGTCAGTTACAAGTAAAAAATTACCCAGCGCTTTTTCATATTCTCCCGAAAGGTAATGTATCTCCGCTAGCCAATAATTTGCTTTATTAACTACAGTGGTGTTTTCTGCTTTAGCTGCGACTTCAAAAAACGGTTTTGCTTTTTTGAATTTTTTTTCATTAAACAGTTGAATACCTCTATATAAGGAAACTTCTTTGATGAGCTTTTCATTTTCAGGATTCTTTTTTTCACTACTATTTAAGTACGCTAAAGCACCATCATAGTCATGTTGATGTAGGTACGAGGTAATCAACAATTCTCCAATCTGAGGAGCCTCAGGTGAAAGCGGGTATTTTTCTAAATATTGCTTTAATACTTCAGGAACACTTTTGTAAGGGTTTCCTTGCTCGTAACTTAATTTTGCATAGTTTAACCAAGAACTTTCAGTTATTTTTGGTTCATAAGCCATTTCTGTAGCATTCTTAAAAGCATTTAAAGCGGCTGTTTTCTTATCTAATTCCAGATAACATTCTCCTAAATGATAATAGGCGTTTTGCGTTACTTTACTAGAGCTACCAATAATCTTATTGAAATAACTTATGGCTTGCTCGTAGTCCTTTTGCATATAATAGGCATAACCGATGTAATAATAATCGGTATTGGTCCATCGTCCATTTTTCCCTTTGTAATCCTTAAGGTAGGGGATGGCTTCAGGGTATTTGCCAAGATTGAAATAACTTTCTCCTATAATTTTAGATATTTGAGATATTTCATTTTCATCTTTTGAACTGTTAAGGAGTTTTTTCCCTATTTCAATGGATTTGTCAAATCGCCCTGCTTTAAAACTAATATCAAGTATATAATAATTGGCTTTTGCTTTATAGGTAGCATCATTGGCTAATTGGCTTAAATTGTCTTCTGCCTCTCCAAAATTTTCTTGTTTATAGGCAATATAACCAAAATAATAACGAGCATCATTACCATATATAGGGTTTCCTAACAAGGCATTAAACCTTTCTTTTGCATCTTTTAAATAATTCGAAACAAGTAGAGAGTATCCCATTTTATAGTTTAGCTCGTCTTTTTCTGACTGATTTAATAAATCTTCATTAACCAACTTATACCATTTTAGGGCATGTGAAGCTTTTCTATTCGCAAAATAATAATTCCCTACAGTAAGATAGGCTTTCTCTTTCTTGTTGTTATACGGATACGTTTCTACAAACTTAATTACTTTATCGTTGGCGTCTGTTTGATTTAATTTAATAGCACAAATAGCATCGTAATAATCCGCATCTGCTTTTAGGTTTCGATGGGTATGTGCATTTTTAGAAACCTTTTTGAAAATGCTTTGTGCTGCTGCGTAAGATTTATGATTAAACAATTTGGAAGCCCTGTAGAAATCTGCTTTATTACCTGTGTTATAAGCAGTTTCTTGAGCACTAGTTATGTGGATGATTACTAGGGAAAGTATTAAAGTTACTTTCTTCTTAATACAATTAATTCTCATAATACTTAGTTGTATAGAAACTATAACGTTCGTTTTTGGTTTTTGTTGGAGAGCTAATTGTCAAATGTACTAAATGTTATCAAATTAACTTTAGTGTGTGATTGAAAAAATATGACAATTCTTATTCTATTAGTAATTAAAAAAGATCGTAATAAAAAACGTTTATACCTGTTTGTGTTTTAAAGTAAAAAGAAACAATAGGTTATATTTTAGTTTTTTATTTATTAATTATAATTGCAAATATTAATATTTGATGATGTTTTCGTTGTTTCGTTGTTTGGTTTTGAATATCAGTTATTTGTGTTTATCTTTGTAGCAAGGGAAACTATAATGATGAAGAAGTGATAAATGTAGATAATATAGCATCCATAGAACGATTGACCTTTTTTTGTATGTTGGTTGCATGTGTTGGAGACTGTAACCAAGAAATCAATAGGATTTTGGTTAATCATTATGAAGAAGCAAATAAAAAATTACTAAGAATAGAAGAACTACTAAAAAATTGTCAAAAATATTACTAGAAACTATAGAATTACAAGTATAAAAGTTAAAATGTTGGCTTGTTGGATTTTTTTATAGTGAAATAAGTAGTAAAAATGAACCCCCATGGACATATGTGACTTAAAGACCTGATAGATGGTCTAAATAGTAAGGGATGTAAGATAAAAAACCTAAATATGCTATAGGTGATGTAGTTGGTAATTAGTCTCTTAAAGAGGTTGAAGGAAGCAAAAGAGGTTAAAAATGAAGTATTATGTTTTTAGATGGGACTTTAATTTGGAGTCGATAGGATATGATCCTCAATCCGAATTTAGGAAGGGATATGACCCCAATGATAATGGGGTATATCTAATGAGTCCGTATGAATTTCCAGACTTTGTGCCAGAAGTGGAATTAAATTTACACGAACAAGCAAAGTTGACAGATGTTATAAAGGCATATGGTGTGCCTTTTGGACTTATTGTTAGTCCAGCATTACGACTCGTTTTAAAAAAATGTCAACTTCCTCCTCATGCTTTTTATCCCATAAAAGTTTATCAATTTGACAAAGTATATACTTACTATTGGTTTCATTATATTATCGTTGATTTTTGGCGTTTTATCGACAGAGAAAATTCTAAAGGAGTGGTTATAGATCATAAGAAACAATTACAACCAGTCTTAGATATCGATTTGAATTATTCTGCTGAAGAGTTGTTAAGGATAAAAAATGTATTACCTCATCACCTTCATATGGAATGGGAAAAAATAATATTTACCACAAGTTTTCCAAAATATGATGTTTATGAAACTCAGGTTTTAGGGCTTGGTTTAAAGACACTTGTAAGTGAAAAATTGTTGAAGATGTTAGAACAGGAAAATATAACGGGGTATACAGTAGTACCTTTTGATGTTGTGATTTGCGAATAAGGATTATTTTGATTTCGTTATAGAAATTAGGCGATAATTTTTTAATTTCTCTTAGTATTTAGCGTAATAATTTCATAATAATATTTTAGCTTTGTAGAAAACCAACATCAAAATGAGTATACCTGTTTTAGAGCTTGAAAAAGCGGATATCTATCAGAGAGACAATCTAGTATTATCAAAAGTTGACTTTACGTTAAATAAAGGAGACTTTTATTATTTAATAGGAAAAACAGGAAGCGGGAAAAGTAGTCTTTTGAAAACACTGTATGGTGATTTGAAATTACAAAGAGGTCTGGGGAATATTGTTGGTTTTGATTTAAAGCAGATGAAAGAAAAAGATATTCCTTTTTTAAGAAGGAAGCTTGGTATCGTTTTTCAAGATTTTAAATTGTTGAATGATAGAAATGTGTTTGATAATCTAGAATTTGTATTAAAGGCTACTGGCTGGAAGAATAAAACGGATATTAAAGATAAAATTCATGAGGTATTAGAGAAAGTAGGAATGAAAGAAAAATACTACAAAAAAACATTCGAACTTTCAGGAGGAGAACAACAAAGGGTAGCGATTGCAAGAGCATTGCTTAACAACCCAGAATTAATATTAGCGGATGAACCAACGGGGAATTTAGACCCTAAGACTTCTTTAGAAGTGATGGAGTTACTAAATGAAATTCACCAGAGTGGTAAAACTATTTTAATGGCCACTCACGATTATCAGTTGATCGTTAAGTTTAAACAAAAAACGGTAAAATGTGAAGGAGGAGAGTTATTCGAAGTAGTTCAACAAACCGTTTAACATGCTTTCTGTGTTAATTCCGACGTATCGTTGGAATGTATATCCACTGGTAAAAATATTGCTAAAACAACTTCAATCAACGAATTGTCAGTTTGAGATTATTGTATTGGATGATGGGTCAAAGGCGGTGTACAGTAATGACAATTATAAAATAAATTTACTACCTAATTGTATTTTTGAAGTCTTACCCCAGAATATAGGAAGAAGTAGTTTGCGAAATTTATTAGCTAAACGAGCAATTTACCCGTATTTACTTTTTTTAGATGCAGATGTACTACCTAGAAATGAGAATTTTATTGAAGCGTATTTGTCAATAATAGAAAAGCATGCTATTGTGGTTGGTGGTATTGCCTACCGACAGGAAGAAGACAGTGCTAGGTTACGTTGGAAGATCGGAAAGATCTATGAGGAGGTGTCGTTATCAAAAAGAAGACAAATACCCTATAAATACTTTTTAACAGGTAACTTTATGATTCATAAACGACTTTTTGAAAATATATCTTTTGAAGAGCGTATAAAAGGGTATGGTTATGAAGATTTACTCTTTTCTAAAGAAATACAAAAGCAAAATATACCAATAACGCATATCGCTAACGAGGTTTATCATATAGGTATTGATACTAATGAAGTGTTTATGGTTAAAACGAAAGAAGCGCTTAATAATTTAGGAAGGTTACTATATCACAATAATGAAGTAGTAGGAGAGGTAGGGCTTGTTGTAACCTATACTAAATTGAGGAAACTAAAAATTTTAGTAGGAATGGGGTTGTTTAGTCTTTTTTTTGAAAAACAAGCAATAAAAACTTCTTCAGTACTTTATTATAATTTGTTTAGAGTAACTTATCTACATAAGGTTTTGAAACAGTTGGATTAGTACTAACTTTTCTTTATCCCAATGCAGTGTTTTTTTTGCTTTTTTTATGTTAGTAATATAGCTTTTCGTATGTATTTCTCTAATTTTTTTTGCAAGCTCTTCAGGAGTTCTTTTAAAGAGAATTTCTCCAACTTGGAAAGCTTGTATTAATTTTTTCATTTCAGGTAAATCAGATGTGATTACTGGAACTTCTGCTTCTAGATAATCAAATATTTTATTAGGCAAAGCAAACTTATAATTTAGCCCTAAATCTTCTTCCAAACTAATGCCGATGTCTGCTAAAGGAGTTAGCTTTTGAAGTTCATTAGGAGGGAGTTTTCCTAAGAAAAAAATACGATTTTGGAGCTTCATTTGAGTAACTTTTTCTTTTAGGGGAGAGATAATATCTCCAGTACCAATAATGATAAAAATATGATTAGTTAATAAAGGTAGGGTTTCGATCATTAGTAAAAGTCCCCTACCAATATTTACAGCTCCTTGATATAAAATTATCTTCTTATCATTTACTTCAATGGGGAATGTTCCTTTTTCTTGTTGTTTGCGTTTAGGAACGTTTCTAACAACTTTAAAAGAGGTACGGTATTTTTTTTGATAAAAATCAGCGATACTTTGACTCACCGTATAACAGTTTTTTAGGTGCGGTATGAGCAATCTTTCCAGTAGTATCCATACCTTTTTAGTTAAAGGTCGATTTATTAATTCAGGAATTTCAGAGAATAGTTCATGGCTATCATAGATAAGCTTTTTATTTTGAAGTCGACTAATTAAAAAGTTAGGAAGTAGTGTGTCTAAGTCATTTGAAAGGACTATATCTTTTTTTGTAAACAATAGAAAAAAGAAAAGTCTAAGGTTGTATTCTGCGTAAAAAAGAAAACCTTTATTAAATAAAAGTTTTAGTCTTTTGGTTTTATATGTTCTAGTTATTTTTTTACTAGAGGGTAAACTTCTACCCACTAAAATTATTGTATAAGAAGCTTGATAAAGTGTATTACATATCTTAGCAACTCTTTGGTCAGTAACTAAATCATTGGTAACGGATACAATTATTGTTTTCAAAAGGAAAAAATTGAGTATACTAAGATATAAAAAAGAAAAACCCACTTCAAATAGAAGTGGGAAAATTGCTATGAAAAACTATGAAAAACGAAACGTTAGACGTTACGCTTCTATAGTTATTGACGTCTAAAACACGAATTTCTTACATTCAAAAGTGTTTTTTAATAAAACTTTAAGAAATGTAAGTGATAATTGAAAATTCTTAAATTGAAGCGTGTAGTGCTTCGTTATTTTTCTTAACCGCTTCTGCTGAAGAGTTTAAGTGTTCTTTTTCAGCATCACTAAGGTTGATTTCAACGATTTTTTCGATACCATCTTTTCCTAATACTACAGGAACACCGATACATAAATCAAACAAACCATATTCACCATCTAATAAAACTGAACAAGGAAATATTTTCTTTTGATCACAAGCGATAGCTTGAACCAAACCAGATACAGCTGCACCCGGAGCATACCAGGCTGAAGTACCTAATAACTTAGTTAAGGTTGCACCTCCTACTTTAGTATCCTCTTTTACTTGGTTTAGTCTATCTTCTGATAAAAATTCAGAAACAGGAACAGAGTTTCTAGTCGCTAAACGAGTTAAAGGTACCATTCCTTTATCAGAGTGTCCACCGATAACCATTCCATCAATGTCAGAAATTGGCGCTTCTAATGCTTCAGCCAAACGATATTTGAAACGAGCAGAATCTAATGCACCACCCATACCGATAATTCTGTTTTTAGGTAATCCAGTAGCTTTATGTACTAAGTAGGTCATTGTATCCATTGGATTAGATACTACAATGATGATTGTATTTGGAGAGTGTTCAATTAAACTCGCAGCTACAGACTTAACAATCCCAGCATTGATTCCTAACAATTCATCACGAGACATTCCTGGCTTACGTGCAATTCCTGAAGTGATAACACAAACATCAGAATTGGCAGTTTTGCTATAATCTCCAGTAGTTCCAACAATTTTAGTATCAAAACCGTTTAAAGAAGCCGTTTGCATTAAGTCCATAGCTTTACCTTCTGCAAATCCCTCTTTTATATCCACTAAAACTACTTCTGAAGCGAAATCTTTTATAGCAATGTACTCGGCACAACTTGCACCTACAGCACCTGCGCCTACAACTGTTACTTTCATTTTATATTGTTATTTTGAATGATTATTAATAAGATGTACAAAAATAACAATTTGCCTATGGATATAAAAGCATTACCAAGTAAAGTTTAGAGTGTTGTGTAAATTAAATGAATTATTTATAAACATAATTCATATTTACCTCAGATTAATTCAAAATACCTACAAAATCTTAACCAAGAATAAACTTTCAAAAGAAAAAGTCAAGATGAGCTAAATGATAATCATGGGTGAATTCGTAATTCTATTGAAAAAACCTTAGAGATTTTTCTCTAAGGCTAGAATATTATAAATGGATAAGTTTTTTATCTAAAACTAAAAGCCATACCTACATTAATAGTATTGTATTTTTGTAAGGTGTAACTTCCAAAAATTTTAAAAAAACCAAGACTCAAACGAGCGCCTATAGTCGTATTAAAACTTCCTGTACTTTCTTTTAAAGAAAAGGGATCTGTTACGGTTTCTTGGACTGCTGGTAGCGCATTATTTGTAGGTTGATAGGTTAACGTATAATCACCCAACATATCTAAAGAAGTACTTCCTCTGTTATAACCTAAACCTCCATAGATATTAATAATTGGAAAGTTTAAGGAAGCGACTGCTTGAAAGGTAAATGCATTTAGCCTGAATTCAGTTGAGGCATTTTGGGTAGTAACCCCATCGCTATTATTAGTATTATCACTATCACTCACATAGTCAATACCCATATTAGTATAAGCAGCTAATAGTGAAATATGAAGTGGTAGTTTGTCTAATGGGCCAAACCAATCGGTAATTTCTTTTTTAAGACCAATCCCAAATAAGCCTCCTTTTACTTCTTTACTACCTACTTTGGGTACAAAACGTAGCATGGTTTCGAGTTTATAGGGAAGTCCAAATCCAACTTGAATAGCTGGAGCTATTATAGCATTAATAGGAAGGTCTTCCTTAATACCTGTTGGTAACGTAAAATCTGCGGATACTTCTTGTCCTTGTATAGACGTTGTATATCGTAATTGAGCAGGCGTGATGGTATTACTACCGGCTAGTGTCGGAGAAGTATCTACGCCATTGGTTACCGTTGTATTTGAGGATAAATTTAATGCCGCAATATTAAAGATTTCCTCTTCAGATGGAATAGAAGCACTACTGATACCAAAAGAAAGGTCGAAACCAAATTTTTTATGAACCTTAGCGGTATGATACCAACCACTATTCATATTATAGATTAAACCTCTAAAAGCAGGAGCTAAATAAGCTTGTGTTACTTTTGCAGCGTCCTCTCTGGCTAAAATAATGGTTTCAAGTTCTTGAGATTTTACTTGTGTTACACAAAGTAATACAGCAAGTAATGAAGGAATAAATGTAATTCTTTTCATGGAAGTAAGGGGTTATGGGGTGTTGATATTTAAGGGTTTATGTTTGTAAAGGTAGGAAAAAACTTTTTAAAAATAAAAAATCTAAAAAGAAGGTTGTGGTAATTAATTATATGTAATAGGTTCAAAAGAGTGTCATTAGGAGGTAAGAAAATACCCAAATGTATTACTTAAAAATACATTTGGGTACCTATATATTATTATGGACAACTTAGCTTTTATCTAAGCATCAATGTTTGCATATTTAGCATTCTTTTCAATAAATTCTCTACGTGGTGGAACATCATCTCCCATCAACATAGAAAATACTCTATCTGCTTCCGTTAAATTATCAATGGTTACTTGTCGTAAGGTACGGAATTCAGGGTTCATGGTAGTGTCCCAAAGTTGCTCTGCATTCATCTCTCCTAAACCTTTATAACGTTGGATAGTAGCACCACCGCCCATTTTTTGAACAATTAAATCACGTTGGTTATCGTCCCAAGCGTATTCTCTTTTTTGTCCTTTTTTAACTAAATAAAGTGGAGGAGTAGCGATATATACATATCCTTGCTCAACCATTTCTCGCATATAACGAAAGAAGAAGGTCAAAATAAGCGTAGCGATATGGGAACCGTCGACATCGGCATCACACATGATGACTACTTTGTGGTATCTTAATTTTGATAAATTTAATGCCCTAGGATCCTCTTCAGTACCGATTGTAATTCCGAGAGCCGTAAACATGTTTTTGATTTCTTCGTTTTCAAAAACCTTGTGTTGCATAGCCTTTTCAACATTTAGAATCTTTCCTCTAAGTGGTAAAATTGCTTGAAAATTACGATCACGTCCTTGTTTAGCGGTACCACCTGCCGAGTCACCCTCAACTAAGAAGATTTCACATTCTGCAGGGTCTGTTTCCGAACAATCAGAAAGCTTACCAGGTAACCCTCCAATACTCATTACCGTTTTACGTTGCACCATTTCACGTGCTTTTCGAGCGGCGTGACGTGCTTGAGCGGCTAAAATAACTTTTTGAACGATTGATTTGGCATCATTTGGGTTTTCTTCTAAGTAGTCTGTTAGCATTTCAGATACTGCTTGCGAAACCGCTGAGGTAACTTCTCTATTACCTAGTTTAGTTTTGGTTTGTCCTTCAAACTGAGGTTCTGCAACTTTTACAGAAACAATCGCAGTCAAACCTTCTCTAAAATCATCTCCAGAAATCTCAAACTTAACATTCTTAAGTAAACCAGATTCGTCGGCATATTTTTTGAGTGTGTGGGTCAACCCTCTACGAAAACCTGATAAATGAGTACCTCCTTCATGTGTATTGATGTTATTTACATACGAATGCAAATTTTCTGAATATGAGGTATTATATACTAAGGCTACTTCTACAGGAGTTCCATTTTTTTCACCCTCCATGGAGATAACATTCGCCGTTAGTTGCTCACGAGTACTATCTAAGTATTTAACAAACTCCGATAATCCTTCGGTGCTATGAAAGGTTTCCGCAATCACATTTCCTTCATCATCTTTATGACGTTTGTCGGTTAAGGTAATGGTAATCCCTTTATTAAGATAGGCTAACTCTCGCATTCTTGTAGCGAGTGTATCATAATTATATTCTGTTGTCTGTTGAAAAATAGAGGTATCAGGTAAAAAAGTAACTTCCGTTCCAGTTCTATCAGTATCGCCTATTGTTTTAACAGGGTATGAGGTTTTTCCTCTCTCATATTCTTGTTGCCAAATTTTTCCGTCTCTGTAAACTGTCGCTTTTAAATGGTCTGATAGCGCGTTTACACAGGAAACTCCAACACCGTGAAGTCCACCAGAAACTTTATAAGAATCTTTATCAAACTTACCACCAGCACCAATTTTGGTCATTACAACTTCAAGAGCAGAAACCCCTTCTTTTTTATGAATTCCTACTGGGATACCACGACCGTCATCGCGAACCGTGATAGAATTATCTTCATTTATATCTACAGAAATTTCACTACAATGACCTGCAAGTGCCTCGTCAATAGAGTTGTCTACTACTTCATACACCAAGTGATGTAATCCTCGTACACCTACATCGCCAATATACATAGAAGGACGCATACGTACGTGCTCCATTCCTTCTAGTGCCTGTATACTATCGGCGGAATAATTATGCTTTTTTTCTTCACTCATGTTATTTGAGATTTGTTTCTGTTTTTGTTAAATTCTTTTTTATAAGGGGGGAAGAAGTATTCCTTAAAAACTCTTAAGAAAAAGAGATATATTTCATCCTAACCTTCAAAAAATAATCACACTGATAGTGATCATCCATAGCAACAAAATTAATGTTTTTAAGTCTTAAAATAAAGTTTTTAAGCCTTTTTATTGAAAAAAAAGGACAACTTGTTGAAGGCTTTAAAAGTCTCTTAAAACCCTTTAAAAGGCCTTTAAAATAAGAAAAGTGATTTTTTATAGTACTTGTCAAAAAAGTAAAATGTTAAAAAGCTATTATAGGGCATAATTTAAATCTGAAGTAATTATTACTCATTTTGTAATGAGTTTTTAATAGCCTATTAAAGCTAAATTATCTATATTTTTTTAGTCTATTTTGGCGTGTTTTTACGAGATAAAAAAAACCAGCATTATCAAAATGCTGGTTCGAATTAAATATAAATAAAGCGCTAGTTATGCGTGGCGGCATCTATTTTAAAAACTTTTTAGTTGTCTTAATATTGTTGTAATCAATCTCTAAAATATACATTGTGTTTTTAGAGAGCTTAGAGGTTTCAATACGCTCTTGATTTTGTATTTCTCCTTTCTGATAAACATTACTATTATATAAACCGCGGATTGTATAGGTTGCTTTTGGAGTAGTACCTAACAATTTGACATTAATCCCATCTTCAACATAGGGTAAAGGGTAAGCAACAATATTTGAATCAGTATCGGGTATGGTACTCAAATCTACTTGACCACAATGCCCTAATAATTCCCATGGTCCCCACTTGTCTTTTTCGGTTGGAGAATTTCCTCTTACCCAATATTTAGCTTTGTAAATATTAGAAGCTACTTTTACCATATTTCCTTTAGTATATGTTTTATCAGGATTGAACGCTTCTATTTCACAAGCTTCACTATAAAGGACTTCAATAGTACGAAGTTCTTGTCCAAAATTTCCATTTTCATCACTCACAGTGAAGAGAATATTATGAGTGCCATAATAATTGGGCTGGTAATCAAAGGTAAATTCATTTCCTTTTTCGGCTTGTTTATGTTCTTCATCATAAAGCCTACCTTCTGGTCCTAAATATTTGTAATAAACAGATGAATTAACCAGTTTTTGAGGATTTTTAGCACGGTAGGTAAAGATAATATCTTCAGTGTTATAGAATACTTCTTTCGTGTCATCTACTTCCATAGGTATGGGAGTTTTTGTCAATACTTTAAAGTTTTTTCTATCGATAACTGTTTCGTTATTTTTATTTGTAAGACTTGCAACTAGTTCATATTCTCCAGGAGGTAAACTTCTTTCTATGCTGTATAAAAACTTTCTAAAAGACCAATATCGAGCATTTAAATTGATCGTGTCTTTTTTATTACGATATAAAGTTAGTTTATATTCATTAATACCAACGTTAAAATCATCAATATAAGCTCCTAATAGTACCGTTTCTCCTTGCTTATATGAGGTCTTTTTATCGGGGGTAATTATTTTTATATTAGGCTTCGTGGCAGTATTTGGTTTTGTTATACTAAATAAATGCTGCTCGTATACAAGGTTGCCTTGAAAATCTAAGAATAGTTGTTGTCTTACTTCTCCGTTAGTAAGATGGGCTTTCACATGAATATTATACGAGCCATAAGAGGAAGGAGTCCATGCAATATTGTAAGGATGTTCGGCTGTCTCATAATCTTTACCATTTATTGTGTATACTACTTTTCTGATATTTTCTGTTGGATGGGTATTTTTCACACTTAAATCAATAGGAGAAAGGGTGTCCTGTTCATAAATACTTCCTTTTTTAGGGGTGTCTAAAATGATTTCATTACGTGTTGAAATATTAGAGCTTACTGTTCGAAAAGCTTTGTCTTTATCAATTGCATAGGCGGTTATTCGATATTTTGCCTCTTTATTTGCGGGTAAGGTATAATCAGCTCTAAGATGTATCCCGTCAAGTATGCCGTTAACTTTTAGTGAATCATTGATGATAAAATAGGCTTGATCTAGATTCTTATCGCTATCAATGACTAAAGCATGAAGTTTTATGGCTGCTCCAGTTTTGTATGTACTATTATTTGGAGGAGAAACGAGTAAAACTAATGGCGCTTTGTTGTTGTTTGTTTTTACCTTATGGGTACGTTTTGAAATGAGTCCACTATTATCTGTTGCTATTGCTGCTATAGCTAAACTATCAGCCAAGGGCAAGGAAACTTCGGCTTGCCATTTATTATCAATAAGTTTTCCTTTGTATATGTTTTTTCCAACAGTAAAATTAACTGAAATAACTTTTCCGTCACTATCAGAAGCTGTTGCTGTTAATAAATGAGTTCCTACCGAAAGTGACGAGTCGTTTTCAGGAGATAGTGAAATGACCTCTGGAGCATTATTTGTAGTACTACAGCTTAGTGTGTATTTCCAATGGTTTCCTTTTGTAGGATCTATACCCTGTACCCACCAATTAGCCGTATATACTTTTCCGTTAAATAAGACCGTGTCCCCTTCATGGTATGCTATTTTGTTATTGTACGGAGTGATTCTTGAACAGAAGCTATTTCCTGTTACTATTGTGTTTACACTTATTGTTGATGAACTTTTATCATTGTTTACCGCTTTAAGTGTATAGGTATACTTTGTCCCTTCAGTTACCGTATTGTCTAAAAATGTATTGGTGTTTTCTACAGTAAAGGTTTTAGTATCCGAATTCGATTTTCTAACAATTTCAAAGTAGCTTTTATGTTCTTTATTGTATTCCCATTCCAATGTTACTTCACTGTAATGGTTGATTACACGAAAGCTTTTAGGGGTTTCGGGAGTACGAATAAAATGAATTCTGTTCGGGTGATTTTCTAAAAAATACCTCATAGTAAGGTTTTGATCAAAAGTGAAAATATTCATACAGTCTCCATAGTACGACATAAGATTTTCTAAAGGAGGGGTATAAAGGTCACCGTGTTGATCTTTAAGTTGTCCAGTATATTCACAATTTCTAATAAATGGATTAGCATTAGGGAAAGGATCAGCCGCTGTATCACAAAGTAAGTCTCCAGCTACAGAACAATTATCTCGCCTTACATTTTCAGTTCCTACTGCTTTTTCAAAAGTATGGAATAGTCCAAAGAAGTGTCCAATTTCATGCGCTAATATTTGGGGCATCTTAATAAATGAGTTAGTACTCATAATAACATCTTGCTTTTCTTTAAATAACCCAGGGGCATTAAAAGGAAAAGAAGAGTAGGCACTTCCTCCCATTTCACAGAAATATAAGTTAATCACATTATCTGTTCCATGTTTTGATCTTAAATCCGCTTCCAATTGTCTATTGAAATAGTAGAGTTTACTATTTTTGATAAATTCGGTTTCACCATATTGATAAAATTCAATATTTGATTTTTCGAAATATCCGTTAAGTGTGGTGGTTAAATTGGGTAAAAGGTTTGTTTCTAATGAACTGAATCCGAAATTATCTTGTATAACATGGATTTTAATAGGGATATAAACTTTTTGATATTTTACTTTTGTATTAGCTTGTTTTACCGAAGAATACCTCTCAATAGCTTTTTTTTGAACGTCAATAGAAAGAGAAGGAAAGTTAGGTGTACTACAGAATCCTTTTTCGTGGATGTCTGGAAGTGTCGATTTTGAAATGTCTGATTGCTTGTAGTCTTTCGTTTGACTGTAACTAACGAAAGCGCATATCAAGTATGCTAAAAGTAGTAGTACTTTTTTCATGTTACTAATTGGGTTTGGTTTGAGTTACAAATAAAGTGAAAATAATGTTAAATTAACATAATTAAATAGCTGTTACACATTGTTTTCGTTAAATATATGTTGATAAGTATTTTTCTGTTAACGGGAATTTCTTATGGTTTTATCTTTTAAGTGTTTTAAAATGAGTGTTTTGTGTTTGTGTTGTTTTTTGTTTATTACTGGCCTTTGAGATAATATTATTAGATCACTTTTTTTATAACTTTTTCATAATTAGAAAGTCATTTTTTTACAAATATCATTTTTGTGTAAGCGTATTTCATGTATTTAGAATTAGCAGAGAAAAAAAAACCAGTACTATAGCGAATACTGGTTTTTGTATTAAACATTAAGTTACAAGCGGGGGATGAATTGTTTATTAGGTCTAACTACGACTTTATATAAACAAAAAGGTTTTTAATTTGGATATAGTTTACTATATGATAAAGATTATTATTCAGAATACCTATATAGATATTCAATGATATTTTAAAAATAGTTATAGATTATTTTGTTTTCGAAGTAAAAAAAGTGAAATAATTTATATAAACATTACATTATGATGTAATGCTACGTTAAATTGATTTGGAGGGCTGTTTTTTGTTTTAAATGACACATAGCTTCTCTATTTATTTTATAGATTTAAAAAAATAAAAGTAGTTATTTGTAAATTTTTAAAAACACCTCAATCTAAAAGCTCTATTTCTATTAAATACATATTTGAGCATAATTTCATGCGTACCTGAAT
>CANMCD010000002.1 GCA_947496185.1 uncultured Tenacibaculum sp. | reverse complement strand
CCGTTATAGAAGCTCTTTAGAGCAGTTTGTATCAATGATTGTTCTTTGTTGTTTAATATATATATTGCCATAATTACTGTTTTAATAAATCCTAAACCCTCCTGAATTTTCCATGAACTCAGCATATCTTTCAATTTCTTTTAATCGTTCTTCATGCCATGGTTTTCTGAAGTATTCAGACTCCTTTTCAAGCACTCTTACTTCCTCAGATAAAGAACCCCATTCCTTGTTGACATATCTTTGAACGAAAACAAAACCTCTCAACACCTGTGCCATCATTTTAGATTCACTAGATGTTACAATATATCCGTCATTTGAAGCGGGGGAGCCATGATTCCTCTTATCATAAACATAGCTAGCAGGGTCTTTACCTCTTCCGTATCCTATAACATATCCAGCTCCAGTTTCTTGAAGAATCATTGGCCATGAAAAAGCACCTACTCTTATTTCTTCTACTTTTTTATTTCTAGGTCTTAAATCGTAACTCATATTATTTGTTTTTGGTTAGTTATTCTACTCTTTAAATAGCTACTACTTCATTCGTAGCCTTGTTATACTTAAAAATCTTTTTAACTTTATTTATCTGTCGATTTGAAATCAATAATGGACGACCAGTTGTATAAAACAAATGTTCCATTGCAGCTTTAATTTTTAGTTTCTTTTTGTGTTTTCGTGTTTTCATGGTAATTACTGTTTTTGTGATTTATTAATTTCTGCTTCAATCTTCAATACTCTTTCTCTTAGTTCATCATATTTCGCTCTCCATTGAAACGCAATTGTGTAATAAATTTCGTCTGTCCATTTTCTGTCAGGGTATTTCCATTCACAATGAGCTTGTAACCTATCAATCCATGAGTAAAAATCTGCTTCAACGTTCGGCAGCCCGAAATACTTTGCATGTATTATATTTATGTTTTTCATACTACACTATTTTTAATATTCGTTATAATCAGGCTCTACCTCTCTTATTTTGGAGATAATTTTTTCCATTTTTAATTCAATTGGAATAATATACCTGTTAATGTTTTTTTCTCTTTGGTTGGATAGTTTTTTAAGTTTGCGCTTCCATTGTTCTAAATCTTTTGCTGTCATATACTACTGATTTTTAGATTTAATTTTTCCAAGCCACATAAACATACTGGCTTCTTTAGTCCAATTAGTACAACCTGCAAAATATATGGCCCACCATCCCCAACAAATTCCTATTCCATAAAATTTAAACCTATATCCATGCGGCTGGACGAAATAAAAAAAAGGAGTTAACACAAAAGCTTCTTCGTTTACCCTTATGTCCTTGGTTCCTGCTACAAATCCTAGTCTCATATATTACAGTTTAAAAGTTATATTCACTCCCTACTTTCAATTTTTCAAAATCTGTTTTAGGATGTGCTAAATAAATTTTAAATACTTCTTCTCTTAGATTTAAATAGGTTTCTCTATCTGTTGTCTTAAACCTATAAATTGAAGATTCTGATTCTTTTTGTTTAACTAGTTCTTCCTTATTATTTGCCCAATGCCCGATACAATCGTTTCTGCCTCCTTCGTAATGAAACGATACAATCTCATTATTATCTAAGTCTTTACTAACAAATAACCTTATATCTTCTAATGTTTGAAAATTAGATATATTTCCTTTTTGTGGAATTTCCAAATACGCTTCAAGCTCTATGTGGTGAAATGAACCATTTGATTCGTTTTTTATGAAATAATAAATTGGTGTTTCAGTTGTTATTTTCATTTTTATCTAAGTTTTATTAAGTTAGTTATACTACTGATTTTTTGACAGCCAATAAGCCGTCAATTAATATTATTACTAAATTTTTGACATAAAAAAACACCTTGATTAAGGTGCTTTGTGGTAAGATTTTTTTATTGGTTTAGTAGTTCTTCTATCTTTTCTATAAAGGCTTGATTTCTTTTCTTAGTGCCTTTAAACATTTTATTTAAAACTTCTAATTTATCTCGTTCAATTCTCAATTGAATATATACTTTATTTGTACGTGGTCTTCCTGAATTTTGTCTAAAACCGCCCCTATTTTCAATTCTCTCCATTTTTAAAATTTGATTTACTGCCCATAATTATCTTCTATGATACTAAACTTGTAAGCTTCAATAACTAGAGCTTTTCTTTCTGTATCTGTGTATGTATTTGGCTCTAATATATTAACAACTGCATTCTGTTCAAACTCTTCAAAAGTTCTAACAGAATAGTCGTCATCAATAGAAACCATACAGACGGGATTGGCTACTTTTATGAAATCAATCCTTTTAGGAAAATCAATTCGATTGTCTGCTATTCGCCATAAACTTGACTCTTTACTGGAAAAATTCCTTTTTAATTTTTGGTTATTTAACCATTTAGTAGCATAAACATCACTAGCTTTATTTGTTAAAACCTGTATTTTATCCAATGTTAAATCATTATAAATAGCTATAGGAAATAAGACAAAAGGGTATTTTTTATGTGTAGAAACACATGGAACATTGCTTTTTTTTAACTCCTGTTCATTTTCATATATCCAGTTTACTGAAGACTCGTTGTCTTGAAAAGTTATTACTTTCCACAAAAGCCCTCTTTTTACATTAAAAAGAGCATTATAACCTAAATAATTAGGTATATGAACCCATTCTTGTTTTTTCATTTTTAAAAAAAATTAAGAAGGGGTTGCCCCCCTCTCTTATTATTAAATTTTTTCTTTAACTTAAAAGAAATGTTGTTTTTTCTATTAGGCTTGGACACCATTTTGAAGAATCAACCCCATCGTTTGAGTTCCAAATAAATTTTAAAATTCTTTGTTGGGCTAAACCACTAGCTATATATGATGCTGCATACTTCGCTTTTTCTTCTCCTGTGATTTGTTGATCTCTTAGGTTATCAACCAAACCAGACCACCATTCAGTCAACTCTCCTTTTATTACCTCTATTGAGAATTTTTGGGAATTTAGATAGTTACACGCTTTTTGAGCATCTATACTATTTCCCTGATCTGTGAAATAATAATCCCATTCAGAGTTGTCTAAATTATTTTTAACGGCTTTTAAAAAGTTTTCAGTGTTTTGGTTTAAAGTTTTCATATTTTAATTTCGCTCCTTTGTTTGCAGTCAGCTCTTCTGCTTAAATTATTATATTTCAAAGATAACACTTTTTTTGATTTATACAAATATAAATCAAAAAAACTTACCACAATTATGTCAATGAACTTTTCCGTTTATAAGGTATCGGAGAACCTACTGTATTAAAATAATTCTAATTGATTAGTTTTAAATTTTGCTGCAAAAAACCTCACGTAAGTTTTAGTCCTACATAAAATTTCATGCCCGGTTGTCTCGTATAGCAAAAAATGTTTTTGACTATTGCCCGGCAACATTTTTTGAGGTACTTGAAATGCGAAATATTTTTCTCCTTTATCAATAAAACTCCCGGCGTATTTAAATGGTTGAGAAAATTTGTCTGTTCGGTAACATCCATTTTCTCTACCGTCTCCAATTTCTGTAACAAAGGAGTTTACTTTTAAACCAAAAAAAGGTTCTTTTTTTAGCTTAATATCTCCTTTCGCTGCCAGTCTTTTATCGATTGTGAGGTATTCCATTTATTACTATTATTTTATAATCTGATTAATCAAATATTTCAATTTCGTAATCACCATCAAAAGCATCAATTTCGTCAACATTATCGTTTAACCAATTAACAGCTGCTTCATATTTAGTGGTTGAGCCATCAACCGCTCTACATTCGTTATTTAATTCTTGAAGTTCTTTAAATATAGTTTCGGGTACATCTATATCTCCAAAACCAACAATATAAGATGCTCTTATTTGTATATTTTTAATTCTTGGCATATCTTGTTTTTTACTATTTAATTAATATTTGATTCCTTACCATTGGTTGGATGGAGATACGATTATTATCAAAATCAACTTTAGTTATAACTAAACCTCCGTTAAGATTTTCAACTCTATATTGAGATTCGCCAAGAACTAGGCTTAAATAATTAGTTTCTTTTACCTCTCCGTTTCTTTCGTTTATATATTTCATTTGTTGTATTTTTTATGTAGGGAAAAACCTACACTTTAATTAACAGCTTCATATGTCTTTTTGAAAATGTCAGGTTTACACGGGTAAAACTCCCCGTTTACTCCCTTGATTATCCAATCGCTTGGCATTGCTTTCATTTCACCCTCCAAAGTATCAATTGAGATACTGAAAATAGGCGCACCCTTACCAGCAACGTAAGCGGTTTCAGATTCTAAAACAGGCTTCATTTCCTGCCCTGTAAATTCTGATACTTCTTTATAGTTTGCGTTATCATATTGTAACGCTTCAATTACAACTGGCTTTTTTCTAAATTGCTTTACATTTTTCATTTTATCTAAGTTTTGATTTATTACTGTTTTTGTTTAATTACTTTAATCCATTTTACTTCTGTAGTAGCTTTATCATAATCGTTTAACTCGTTCCACACTTTTACCATATCTCCTATATTACTAAACTGCACGGGGCAATGATCAATGAAAAAATAAACTTTTGAGCTTCCAACCCAACCATGACCATCTCGATTGGTAATTGTTTCTTTTTGAATTTTAAACCTTTCATCCCTATCAACGTAATGTGAATGATCTGTAAAAGTTAAATGTTCTTTATACTTCCATTGAATATCATCGGCACAAAGCTTATTCATAATGCTACTCTTTTTGTGATTTTGAGAGCTTATTTAACTCCTTAATTAATTCTTCGTTTTTTGCTGCTAGTATTTTAATCCTAGAATAAATTTTTTTTAATGGAAAAGAAGAATTCAAATATTTTTCAATAAGATTTCTATTCTTATTTATCTGCTCTTCTAAGTCTTTATTTATATTCTTCATACTAATGTTTTATTTGCAATAGATTTGCTTTTCATTACCTTTGTATTTTAACTAAACTTTATTATGGATAATACTACAATTATTTTGACACGCTATGTGTCAGTTAAACTTGTTTTCTAAAACTTTGACAATAAAAAAGAGCTTCGATTTGAAGCTCTTGTAGTAAATATTACATCTAGACAAATTAATCCTTTTCGTTCCCAATCATTAACAAATACCAAATACTAAAAAAAATAAACAAACCAATGAAAACAAAAATCAATCTTTCAGGTTCATCTATATTAAGTTTATTGGACAATTGACTAGCTATTAAAAACATTAACACCATAGCTCCAAATAGTACAAAAGAGTACTTAAAACTAAATTTTAATAAATCTATAAATTCTCTTTTTGAGGAAAAAACCTTAACTATTCCTATGAATAGCGTTATTAAGAACATTAATATAATAACTATTTGTGCCATTATTTTATTAGCAAAATAAATATTTACTACAATTATATCAAAGAACTTTTTTCAGTTTTTACAGGCTCTGAAAACCTACTGTTTTTGTTGTTATTCACTCAAAAATGAGCGTGTTGTTTTTATACTTATTTTTATGATTATTAATTATAAAATTACATTTATGTCATATGGTCCATTTATTTTTAGAAAAGAACAAGAAGAAAAAGTTGATACAATCTTAAAGGCCTTTAAAATTAATCTTAATGATGAAGTATTCGCTACATTTAAAAATGAACCAGTTACTCCTGGCCCAAATATGTTTGGACTAACTGTCTCATGTAGTCTAGAAAATCTTGAGCTTTTACTTCAGTCCTTACCTAATCGAGTTTCTTAATTATATTTATAACTCATGGGTCACCATATGATTCACTTGTGGCCCATACTTTTCAAAAGCTTTATCAAAAGCGTCTTCTGGCTCATCAGCTTCTATAATGAAGCTGCAATCGGTATCTTTTGATTCGTAAAAAAACT
Source organism: uncultured Tenacibaculum sp. (assembly GCA_947496185.1). GTDB lineage: Bacteria > Bacteroidota > Bacteroidia > Flavobacteriales > Flavobacteriaceae > Polaribacter. Next base: position 323,901 of record CANMCD010000002.1, on the reverse strand, counting down.
TCCATGATGCCATAACTACTGTTTTAAGATTATGAACTGTTCAAAACTTACATTTGGCTTAAGGCGTCTAAAAATTTGATATTGTCCCCATAAAAAGTTTCTCTTTGAAACTGATTTAATTTTTTTACTATTTTTCATCTTTTTGTGCTTTTGCGTAGCTCAATAGCTACTGTTTTTGAGATTTCCTTGCCTTTTCTCTGTCCGCTTTCATTTTGTCTTTAACATCTTGCGGTAAGTTCTTCTGTGCTTCCTTATCAAAGGTTATACACTTTATTTTATCGGTATTTTTCATAATTACTATTAGTTTATATTTCGTTCGTACTTTTCAATTGCTTTTAAAATATACCTCCATGCTTTTCTGTTTAGCCAAAAACCATCTTTTATTATGTTACTATCTTTCAATTGTAAGCATACATCTCTAAAACTTTCTTTATGTATATTTTTATTAAGGCTAAAAATTATAAACCACCAATTTTTTAAGCCTAAAAAATTTAATAATTGACATATTCCTACATAAGCAGTGAATACATAAAATAAAGGACTGGTATAGATAAATATCTTTATTTCTTTATCCATGATAATTACTGTTTTAATAGATGTACCATCTAGTTCTTAACTCTTTGCTTAACTTTAAATTAGCTCTATGCAAATCAGCTCCTAAATGAATCAGGTGTAATGGATATTGGTATTCAATTTTGTATTTAGCTAAATCTTTATCGCTACATTTATACTCTTCATCAAGAGTAACTTTAACCCAACCATCTTTTACTATTGATTTTTCAGCTTTCAATAATTCTTTTACACCTTCTATCAAAAATGTCTGATAAGCTACTTGTATTTCCATTCCTTTAGTTCTCATAATTTCTACAGTATTATTAGCTTTTTCAAAAGCTCATTATACTCCTCTATCCATTCAGTTGGTATAATTTCATTATTATTATACCTTCTTGAGATGGCAGAACGAATTTCATCCAATCTACTTGCTTCATGTATTTTTTTCGGAACAATTCCTATGCTTGGTCGTTTCGTTTTCTCCTGATTGATTGGTTTTATATTGCTTCCGAAATCTAGAGCATCATGAAGATCTTGAACCCAATGTGGTCTGTGGTCGTTTTTATCCATTTTCTACTGTTTTTTAGGTTCTATTACAGTATCGTTTTTTTCTGCATCTAAAATTCTTTGTTTGATGGAGTAGGCTATAATCCTTCCCCAAGTGTCTTTGGGTTCGGTTTGGCAATATGATTCTAAAGCCCAAAATATTACATCTTCTACCTTTTCTTCATGGTTATTTTCTTCTAATTCTTTAATTAGTATTTCTTTGGCTAAACTCATAATTTTGAAGTTATTAGTTAGTTATTATTAAGCTGCTTTGGTCTTTTTGACCTTATAAGCAGCATTTTTATTCCCTTTATTTTTGTGTTGTTTTTTATAGTCGTAATTCTCGATTTCAAAACACTTGTAAACCGAGCCTTGACTTATTTTAAACGCCTTACGAATATCAGAAATAGACGTATCTGGATTTTTATGCATTACAACAACATGCGGTGCAACTTCTCTTAATCTTTTTGACGCTCCTTTTGGACGTCCTCCCACTTTCCCTCGTTTTCTTGCTGCTTCAAGCCCTGCCTTTACTTTTTCGTTACTTGATTTTCTAAAATATTGCCCCAGTGCTCCAAATAACAAAAAGACTAATTCTCCTTCAGCTGTTCTTGTACTTTGGGTATTTATAAAAGGATTGGTTAGGTCTTTAAAATCGACCCCAATTGAATAGAAATGCTCTATTAACGTTATTAAATATTTCAAATTCCTACCCAACCTTGTCAGATCATAGAACACAACTTGATCTCCTTTTCGGAGTTTACCTAATAAGTTTTGGAGTTGTTTTCTATCGTCCTTTTTCCCTGAATCTTCATCCAAAAAAATGTTTTCTTCTTTTATTCCTAGTAGCTTGAATTTATCAATTTGCATATCCAAATTTTGTGTATCCGTACTAACTCGACCATATGCAAAAACCTCTTTCATTACTTTAATTTTTAGTTATAGTTTTATATATTTTGTTTTTTTACTCCCCTAGATATATCTCAGTATCAGGATTATTATACTTACTCTCCTTACTTTCTTCTATAGTCATTGTTCCTGCAATAGCCATAATTGAAGCAATAATACCGTCAATTCTATTCGTTGATTTTGACTTATCTAAACGTATATTCTCATTGTTATCATATACTGGAACACAGCCCGACAACATCCATTTTAAAATTGGATTTTTACCAACTCGTAATTTTCCACTTCTAACCAAACGATCAAATTCTTTGGTAGGACTTGTGTAATTCATTATCGTTTGTGAAAACGGAGAAAGCTCAATACTTTCTTCCATTAGGTTTTGAACCAATGAAGCACTAAACTTTCTATCGTACTCGACATGTTTAGTCTTATTTTTAAAATACTGATCAATAACTACTTTTTCCACTTCTGAATAATCAACCATATTACCGTCCGTCGCAATCAAATAAGTATCCTTATCATTAACTGCATTTTCTCTTTTCATAGAAGCCCAGTAACGGTAAGGAACACCATCCTCCTTACTCCTCTTATCAATAGTAGCTTTTGGACAAAAACACCAAACTTTTAAATCTCTTACACCATCCTCGTCAGGGTAAGATATCATTGCATAAGCAGTTATATCTGTAGTTGTGGATAGGTCTAATCCAGCACAATTTCCATATTTGGAAAAATTTTCTTCTTTGATTGGAACTTGACAGTTATTCCAAAAATCTGCTTCTATCCAAACATCAGGTGCATCAACCCACATATTAAGGTGCTTTGTTTTGAAATTTGGAATTTTAGATGGTTGGTTTTTAGCTTTTTTATATTCTCCAAGTAAAAACTCCATTGAAACCGTTACCCCTAGATTAGGATTGGCTTTTATCCAATTTTTTGGATCCTCCCAATCATCCCCATCATCAAGATCATGGATCATTATAAAAAAACTATCATCTTCATCAGTACCTTCTATAATTCGCTCACAACTTTCTTCAAACTTCTTGCAAACACCATGAACATTAAAACCTGCCGTTGTTATAGTTTTTGTTAACGGTTGTTTTCTCGATGCTGAGGAGCTTTCCAAATTTTCCTTAACTGAATCGTCCTTATGCGCATGATATTCATCTATTATTGTTCTATGAGAATTAATCCCGTCTTGGGTTTTAGAATCTCCTCCCAGCGGCTTCATAAATGAATTTGTATGAAAAAATCTTATTTCTTTTTGATACACTCTAAAACCTAAATTTTGTAGTATAGAAGATTTATTAATAAAATCTGATGCTTGACCAAAACATAACTTTGCTTGCTCTTCCTTAGTAGCTCCAATATATACTTCTGCACCCTGTTCCATATCAAAAGCCATTGCAAAAAGCCCATCACCTGCCTCAACTGCTGTTTTACCATTCTTCTTTGCTACTTTCTCATACGTATTCTTAATCAATCTTACTGATTCTCCAAATTCATTTTTTCTTTGCCATCCATAAATATTATACAACATAAATTGTTGGTGTGGTGCTAAAACAAATTTTTCACCTGCCATCTTTCCCTTTGTATGAGTTAAAAAGTTTTCAAAAAACCTTATAGAAGCGAAGCCTAATTTATGATCTAACCAATACCCTTTTGATGAAGCTTCATCTATAAATCTGAAAAACCTTTTCACTGCGAGTTTAATTTTTTTCCCAGTAATTATATTGCCGTTTTCAACGGCATAAGCATATTGAAAGGGAATAGATTTTTGTATTTCTTTAGGTATTTCCATTATGCACCATGTATTTTATCCAATACTACATCAAACAAGCTCAACTGGTTATCTGTTTTTTTACTTCCTTTCAATTTTTGACGGTCTTTAAAAGACAACCCAAAATGCGCAGATACTTCATCTAAATGCTTATCTGCTTTCTCTATTATACTAACATGACCTGAAACATTTGTGGCACCTGATTCAAACTCCTGAACCAAACCGCCATCATACCCTTTTGAATTAACTTTATTAATCGCTTGACATCTAGCATCCATCCAAAAAGCAGCTTTTTGTAGATGCGTTAAATCTAATTTTGAAAATTGTTTCGTTTTCAAAAACTCATTGCCAAACCAGTACCACCATATTACCTGAGACTTATTTAAACCTGATGCCTTTGGTGGCTCTGGTAAACTTTTTAAGGCTTGATATAAATCCTTTTCTTCTGTAGTCATTTCAACTACTTTACTATTATTATTTATTTGTTTATGTGCTACTTCCATGTTTATATCCTTATTTATTTATACCCCCCCTATTGAAAAATTATCATGAGTAAAATCTAGTGAGATAGGCGATGTACAACCAGATACCTTTTTAGGTATTTGACCCCATACCCCCTCAATTAGATTCTTTATAACCGTGGGCTTCTTTACCTGACTTTTGATTGTGACACCTAGAGCAAAGGCTCTGAGTGTTTTTATTTGAATATATTTCTCCACCGTCTTCTATTCTTCTTATGTGGTCCACAACCTTAGCCTCCTTTATCACTCCTTTATTCAAACATTTTCGACACAACGGCTCCTCTTTCAATTTCTCTTTCCTAAATTTCCTCCACTTTCTACCGTTATATATCTTAGAATTATCCTTTTTCCTCTTATGAACCACTCTTTCCTCTTGCCATGGTTTACGCTTTACAGTTGGCTTATTAGGCATATTCTTGTTGTTTTAATATTTTTAACGCAAAGTGTTTATATGTTTTAGTAACAGCTGTTGCTACTTGATTAGAACTAATCTTCTTATTATACTCAATCACATTACCGTTATCATTTACATGTATAACAAAACTCTTCCCTGTAACTACTGGCTCTACTTTTAAGCCATTTCTAAAGCAAATAGACATCGCTTTATTAATATCAATACGGAGGTTCTTCTTCATCATCTAAATCAATTACTTGCTCCACAAAATGAGGTATCCCATTGTTATCAATAGAGAAGCTAAACTTCTCAAAACCTTTGCCTCTACCAGACAATTCTTCTATCCAACTAGTATTGTTATCTATACTATCTTTCGTAACTCTAATAGTGCTCTGAGCTTTATTTTCTAACTCAGTACCTATATGACCACGAGCTAAACCGTCGCCTTTATTTTGATGAAGAACAGTAGCCACATGAATATTCAATTCACAACTCCACTTCATCAAAAGAGTCATTACTTCGGTACATTCTACTGGGTTATTGATATCCATTAACAAATCTCTTACCCCATCAATTATTAGCAACTCTATATCCTTGTAATGAGTTAGCAACGTTTCTATAGCTTTTATTCTTTCTTTTGGACTCTTTGGTCGCAATCCATATATGTACAAATCTTTATCAGAACCTACCAAATATCTTACTCTCTTTGCTATACTCTGAACATCTTTTGGCGACTGTTCAGTATCTATCCACAACAATTTCCCTTTCTTATTTGCGGTAAACTTTCCTGTTTTAAACCCTCCTAAAAAAGAAGAAGCAAAGAGTGTCAATGCAAATGTTTTCTTACTTTTAGCCTTACCAATCCATCCAGATATATCTCCCTTTGAAAATTTATTTATACCTGCTATTTTAATTATATACTCGTTTCCTTTTATATCATCGGACGCCTTTACTCTAAGAGACAATATCTCTTTCAAAAAACCATTTGAATCGTCTTTTTGATCTACTTTTTTATTGTAAACATTAATCAACTCCATACTAAATTGGTTTTTATTTGATGAAGTAAATTATCTACTAAAACAGTAAATTCTTTTCCTTGATTCCTTAAAGAATGTAACCCTCTATTTTTAAACTGTGAAACAAAATCTTGAGTTTCCAATAATGAAATTAAAGACTCTTTTCGAGCGTTTGGGAAACGTAAATCATTATCAATTCTTAATAACATATCTTTAAGTAAAATTTCTGATATATTATCATTTCCAGACTTTATTGACTGAAATAAATAAGTATGCATTCTAGCACACAACAATCCGTCAAGACTAACTAACTTAAATCTCTTATTTAGAATACTTTCATGATTATTCAAAAGAGTTATTAAAGCATTTGTTTCTTTTATCTTAACTTCTTTTAAACTGCTGTTTTTAATTCTAACAACTCCTTCCGATTGCTTTTCAAGTACTTGTTTAGCTATTTGTAAGTCTTTATACATTTTCATTATTGGTTAGTTTTTAGTAGTTAAGATTTAAGTATTTATTTAAGTTACCTTCCTTTAGGAGATAATCAGGCGTTGCAAACTTGAATGCTGATTTTAAATGAAAATCATTTCGAACATCTGAGCTGTAAAGATTTTTGACCGCTAAAACCATTTGATCTCCTGAAAAACCGTTGTCAAGTTGTTTTTGAAAGAGTTTTTTTATAGAACTTGTTTTAACAAATTGCTTCCTTGAAATACTGTTAAACCTCTTCAAAAACCAATCTAAATTTTTATCACAATCATTTTCAGAAAGGTCTTGTTTAGGTATCCAATTCATGAAATGCTTGTACAATTCATTTCTGTTATTATACACCTGTGAAGTAGCTATAACATATTTCGAAAACTCTGAAATTTGATACTTTACGGTTTCAATTTTCAATTTATTCTTCATTGCTATCACTTCAATCAAATCAACTTTTTGTTCAAGTATAGTAGTAATAGTATATATACTTTTTATATCTACTTCCTTATATAATGTATTTACAAAATTGTCAACTGGCTTTACAATTTTGTCAACCTCTTCACCACTCACATCACCCTGATTTTCAGGAGCATTTTCGTTGTTGTTTACAATTTTGTAATTAACATTTTTATCAAAACCTGTAACCCCTTTATTTTCAGTAGTTTGAACACCGTCTAAATCATTGTTATTTACAATTTTGTAATTAACATTTAAACCTGTGATTTCTTTTCCTTTTTTTGTTAACGTGTACCATTTTGTTCGGTCGGACTTTTTTACATTAAATTCCTTACTTTTTATTAATTTCTTTTCTTCTAATTTTTTTAAAGCATAACCTATTTGCCTCTGATTAAAGTATATAAAATAACCCCCTAACTGCTTCACAGACATGCGTACCCAATAATCACGATGAAAAAAATTAATTTTATCAGATTTATTTTTGAGATACCAAAAAACAATGTGTTGTAACAAAATTGCTGAATTTACTCCATGTTCTTTTGCTATGTTTACTGAAAAAGAATGTGATATATCTTTCATTCTACTTTTGATTTTTTTCCGTCTAAATATTTATTTAAAATTTTGTGTACCTTATATTTATCGATCCCTAATCGCTTAGAAATAGCAGGTACACTATTATCGTTTTTCGTCAAGAATTCGTTGAGTACTAGTGCTTGAATCTCTTTTTCTATATTATTTTCCGCCATTTTTCAGAAATCTTTTTTTTTGTACAGTAAACGAAGTGTAAGAAGAGTATCTATACTCCCCAAAGATCAACCAAGCCATTTCATTCACTAATTCAAACGCTTGCCTACATGTTTCACAATTTTTTAAAATGGAAAAATAGTAGTCAAAAAAACCTTTTCGACTGCCTAATTTTTTAGCAATCTCATAAACCTCAGATTTTATAGTAACTTCGAACATATTAACTTGATTTTTAAATTTACAATACTCGTTTACACAACCTACATCTTTCAATCATATCAAAAAATCCTACTGGATCACAAAGTGAAGTATCTTCACATTTATTCAAATCATCAAAACAAGGTGTATTTTTATCGGTTTTTTCTTTGGTTTTTAAATTATAATCACTCATCACTCTTTAATTAAAAAACCCTTCTCAAATCACCCCCCAGGTAAAAAATGAGAAGGGAATTAACACAAATAACCAATCTACCTATATTTAAAAGCCTTATAACTACTTACTTTATTAGTGCGGATTTCTCCAAAAATTAAAACTTTACTTTTTTTTCGTTATAAGGCTTAGACCGTTATACTCCTAATCTATCTTGCTCGTCTATAATTGATTGCTCGTTATATTTGATAGTAGACTTACATGTATCCCCTACATCAACTTTTAATAAGGTTTTTGGGTCTAAAGCCCGTTGATCAAGCCAATATCTTGATATATTATATTTTGCTTTAACTTCTTTACGCGTCAACCATTTGTTTTTTAACGGAATCAACGCTTTAACTTTTAATTCAAAAAGTATATCCTCTAAGGCTTTTTTATCTATCACAACTAAACCTAACTGTGATAGATGGTCCACGAACTTTTGTGAATCTTCTTGTTGGAAAGAATTATTCATTTTATACTTTTTTTGGTTAAACATTTATTTACTTACTACTCTACAAAACAACTATTTTGCAGTGCTATATACTTTTGCATAAACTCTATTAATCTATCTCTTACCCTATATTTCTTAGGTATATCGTATCTAGTAAACCATCCTACTCTAACAGAAGAAGGTTCTATTTCAAATTCTTTCGCAACCTCTTTAAAAAAATCCTGCTTTCTATCAGTATTTATTTTGGTATACAAATTTTTTATATTTTCTATCCTGTCCATCTAGTCTATCGTTTTTAATCTTGGATCACCATATTTTAAAGTGAACTCCCTTGTAATATCTGCTATATTCTTACAACCGTTTTTTTTGCGAATATTACGCAAATGCGCTATAACAGTATGGTTTGATCGATTCATTTTATGAGCTATAATTTTAGTTTCTAAACCACTTGATAAATAAGCAGCTACGTTAAATTCCGTTTTACTCAAATTCATACTTTTTTGATTTTTTAAAACTATTTTATTAGATACCATTCTGAGGTATTTTAATACTTTAAATTTGGCTTTACGCCTTACTTTTAATAGTTTTGTATTGATGAACATTACAAATGTATAAAAAGTTTTAATACTTTTAAAACTTTTATTAAAACTTTTTTAGTAGAAAAATTATATGTTAAATCAAAAATTAATCAAAGAAGTAAATAATCTTGACTTTAAATTCCCTGTAGCTCAGCTATCTAGAGACTTATCTATGTCAAAAGCAACTGTTAGCAATTATCTAAATGGACGTATTAAAGCTAGCAAAAAGTTTATATTAAAAGTTTCAAATTTCTATAACATTGAGATTTCAAAACTTATGGAAGATATTTCTACAGAAGTAGCAAAAACTACTGTAGATGATGAAGTTTTAAGTTTTGAAGAAATAGAAATAATTAGAAAAGGAGTTATGCAACACGAAGAAGAACTACTTCAAGACGCTGTTTTCTCGAAATGGCTTAAATTAAAATTATCACAAAAAGAAACTGAAATGTTGCGTGAATTTGTAAACAATAAAAGATCAAACTAAACCAACTTGCTTTCTAAGAAAAGCAATTTCATCTAACTCTAATCGGATAGATTCATCCAACCATTTAATCCTCTCTATATTATTTAAAGCTGTAGCAAATTTTTTTTTCATTAACAAAAACACCTCGTGGTTCTTATCTAAAAACTGCTCTAAATCAACTAGCAACTTATCAAAGTTTTCCATCACTTGTTTTTTAGACAAACGACCATTCTCATAATCGCTAATCAATAATGCAAATTCGAAATTTATTCTTTTTAAATTTTCTAACATTTTTAAGACTTTAAAATACTTACTAATTTATTACCATTTGTCACCAAAAGATTTAGTTCTTTTTGAATTTCTTTCTTTCTTACACTATTACTATTTAACAAGTTTATAACCCTAACAATGATTATTGTAGAAAAAATAGAGCATATCACATAACTTAAATCATAAGAAAATTTAGGAAAATCAGTTCTTGTTAAAAAAGACCTCAAAAACCAAAAAGAAGAAACATAAACAAAACCATAACAAGCATATTTATAAAAACTTATATCTACATATTTAAAAACTAAAAAAGTAGAAAAAATTGATACAAATAACGCAAATAAAGGCAGCCCTAATGCATATAAAAAATATCTAAAAGAAGAATATCCAAAAAATGAAAACTCTTTTTTAATATGATTTTTTTTAATATGATAAGCTTTTAATGATTTTAACCTTTGCTCATCTAAAGACTTTGATAAAACAACATATTTTTCTATGCTAATTTTCTTGCTAGAAAGATCATTTAACAAACTATTCCTTTCTAAATTTGACTTCTCTAATATTTCATTATATTTTGCATAATGCTCTTTGTAAGGCTTCCATTCACTAACTTTTTCAAAATTTATATGTATATATGGCAAAGAACAAATAGAAAAATATATCAATCCAAATATCACTGCCTTAAAATTAAGAACCTTCTTGCTGTCCATCATCAATATGATCACCGACCTCACCATTTTCGACAAACTTAACTTGTTTTTCGTTTTTTTTGTTTTCAATTTCTTCTAGGGTATTATCAGTACAACTTGTAAAAATTAAACTAAAAATAGCAACAGATAAAAGTAAAAATCTTTTCATTTCTATAAAATTTTTAATTATTAAAATTTTAGTAAAAATAACACGAAAAGACCTATTTTAGTGAAGGTTTTAATAGTTAGTTTACATTTTGTTAAAAAGTTTGTACAGTTTAGACGTTTCAAATTTACGGTATTAAAACTATTTTAACAATACCTAATAACCCTAACACGAACTTAGGGTTAACCCTAATAAGCATCAGGGTTTTTACCTATAAAACTTTAACATTACAATAAATTAAAGTTAATTCTAGCCATAAAAAAACCTCTTTTTATTAGAGGTTTTTAATTTCTATATTTTTATACTAGTATCAATTTGACACTACATAATCCTCAAAATCAATCTCAAATTGATCATATTTCGTACCATCTTTATTTGTTACCTTGAAAGTAAATTTCGGGGTGAAACTTCCAGATATTTTGTATTCTGATGATATTTTTATATAAATAGAAGCTCGCACTGGATTAAGAGGTACAAAAACATTTTCTAAGAGAAAGAATTCATTAAGCGGAATCTCCTCATTTAGGTCTTTGTTTTCAAAAACTACATCATCACTTTCAACCCCCGTTATCTTTAAATACATATTGTTGTCTAAACTTGAATTTCGTGCATCTCCAATTTTCAAATAAAACCCAGTTTCAAATTCTTTACCAACGGTACACCCTCTCTTATTATCCTCACATTTTTTATTGGAACTATCATATAAATCAATCCATAGGTTAAAAGGTTCATCAAAAACTTCATTTTCTTGACAAGAAAGAAAAGATATAGCAACAAGCAAAAGCAGCAGTGTTTGTTTCATAATTTTAGTTTTTAGTTTTGGTTATTCTTTTACAATAAAAGATCAAACTAATTTATAAAAATTATCTAACACGCACAATAACAAATTCTTTTGATATTTTTTAAGTCGTTGATATAATTTTTAAATGATATTCATCCCTTAATTTTTCAGGATAAATATCTTTGTAAACCGTGTCTATATCGTCTCTTTCATGCCCCATTAAAGACCTTAAAAGGTCAGGTTCTACAAACAATCGAGAACCAATTGTTGCAAATGTGTGTCGTGTAACTTTCGTGCCTAACGTACCACCTAGAGGCTCAACAGATATATCGTTATCCTTCTGTATTCTTTGTAAATTTCTTCTTAATCTACTATAAAAAGTCTTATAACCGTCGTAGTCTTTTCGCCAAGGAAACACAAATCTATCATCTTTCACCCTATACTTATCTAATATCTTTTTAGCCTTATCAAAAATTTTTAGATCAAATTCATAACCGCCCTCATTCAATTTACCACGTGTTATATAAACCCTCCCTTTTGATATTTGTTTATTTTCTAAATAATACAAATCTTTAAAATCCAAACCACCAAAATAAAACAGCAGTAACCAAATATCAAGAGCTTCTTGTCTACCTCTAGGCAAGTCTTTAATGTTTTCAAGTTTTAAAATAGTTTCTTTGCTAACATGTTTTTTCTTTGTTCTGTTTTTCTTTACTGTTATCCCTTTAAAAACACCTTCAAATGGATTTGTATCTTCTACTAGCTTTCTTCTAACCGCTTCCTTATACAATGCACGAAAAGACTTCATGTATGCAGCTACTGTGTTTTTCTTATTTCCTTTTGAAAATTGCCAAGTTTTAAACTCAGATAGAAGCCTATAATCAATTTCACTTAATAACAGCGTAGCCTTATATTTTTTCATTTGAGCAATAGCTGCTTTATAAGAATTTGCATTGCCAACTTTTTTGAAACCTTTTCCGTCTAACTTTTGTTCTATCTCTTGTATATAGTTTTCTGAATACTTATAGAAACATTTTACTTTTTTTACTTCATCTTCCCCTTTCATTTGAGCCTTGATAAATTCAAAAGTTATTGTTTTATCATCTAATGATCTATAACACAATTCCTCTAACAACAGCTTCTTTTTCTTGATATATAAAATATCTCTTTTTATTGTTTTAGGTTCTTCCTTTTTAAAATCCCAATTTTTTTTCATAAATCGGAGACCTAAAGAGTAGCTTTTTTGCGTACCTTTATTTGACAATCTAAAAATTACGGGGTAACCGTCCTTTCTAAGCTGTGACTCCCGAATATCTAAAAGCAGTCTACCTTTCATTTCTCATTAAAAAAATTTCATAAAAATTTCATATATTTTCATCAAAACATACCAAAAAAAGATTGTTTTCAACAAAGTTAAAAAAAATAAAGACATAAAAAAACCCAGTAATACACTGGGTTCGTGGTGTGGAGAAGGCGGGGCTCGAACCCGCGACCTTTTGACTGCCAGTCAAACACTCTAGCCAACTGAGCTACATCCCCAAAACTGAAATTACGTAATAATAAAAGCTTTTATTAATTGTAATTAACATCACAAATATAAAGTCTTGTGTATTTATCACAAAAACATTAGTTGTTTATTTTTACTAAAAACACGTTTAACAATTCTTTTTATAAAGAGGGTTATGTAATATATACAAAGCCCCCAGTGGGGGCTTTTAGGATTTATTATTATTACATGAATTCCCTAAAAGAAATATAAAAGCGATCTTGTGAGGGAATCACTTAACAAAGAAAAGAAGTATTTTTTATCTTTTTGTTAAAAAATTAACAAAACAAACACATTACATACTATTTTAATCAAAAAAGGAAGTATTTGTTAAAACAAATACTTCCTTTTTTCAAAAATAACTAATCATGAAAAAAAACAAAAAACGTAACTACAAGTATAAAGATAGCTCTCAACACTTGTTAATTAATCTATAATTAGTTGAATTTACCTATATGTATCGGTGAACAGTAGTGTATGAAACATTATAGTGATTCTAAAAAATCAATATAATTAGAGACGCTTTTTTCTATCCATTCATCAGATGTGTTGTGTTCAATACCATAGTATGCAAAAATGGGTTGATAATCTGCCTTTATATATTTAAATGTCAATTCAAACGGTGAGGTCAATTCCTCTAAAGTATATTTATATTTTCCATTCGAAGTATATTCACTCTCATCAATTCCTACTGATATTGCCAAAGAAACCTTTTTATTAAAAACCTTATAGCCACTTTGGTTTCCATAAGCCCATCCATAAGTGAGTACTTGATCTAACCATTTTTTAAAAAAAGGTGGACAATTAAACCAATAAAAAGGAAACTGAAAAACAATTTTCTCATAACTTTCGATAAGCTTTTGCTCAGCCATTATATCAATATTTTCGTCTGGATAAACCTCATGTAATTTGTGAATATAATACTTATCTGGATATTTATATAACTCTTCAATCCATCGCTTATTTACCTTAGATTTTTGAATATCTGGATGGATAACAATTATTAATGTTTTCATCTATATGAAAGGTTAAAAATTATAATGACAAAAATAGCTGAAGCCCTAATAATTCTTTATGTTAGCTACCAATTGTAGGCTACTATAAAAAATGTAAGTAATGGTAAAAATTAAAAAAACCTCAACTAATTATGCTAATAAACAACTATTAGAAAATCAATGTTTAGAAATATATGCATCCAATATCATCAACGGACGATGGACGCTGGCAATATGCTGTTATTTGATACATGGGAAATTACGTTTTAATGAATTAAAAAAATGCCTGCCAAATATATCCGAAAGAATGTTAGCTTTGGAATTAAAAAAGTTACAAGAAAATAAAATTATAGAACGAACCGTTTATGCTGAAGTTCCCACGCGTGTAGAATACGAATTAACACCCATTGGATATGATCTAAATCCACTAATCAAGGAACTAGAAAAATGGGGCAAAAAACATAAAAAATTCTTCTAAAAAAGAAAAGAAGCAAACCCTCTTGGAATACTTCTTTACTTCAACAAATAACTAATCATGAAAAAAACTAAACTTAACTACATCATAAAGATAATTCTCAAATCGTCTTGTTTCTGATATTATTAGTTGAAGTAATTTAAATATATAGGTGAATGGAAATTACAAAGGGATAAGCAATTTTGAAGGTATAAAAAAGACGATCTATTTGACCGTCTTTTTTATCGTTTGTACCAAAGGTGGGACTCGAACCCACACGCCCTTGCGAGCATCGGATTTTGAATCCGACGTGTCTACCAATTCCACCACTTTGGCTTGTATATTGGGATTGCAAATCTATAACTTTTTTTGATTAAATCAGCAAAATACTTTCAATCTCTTAAAATAGTTTTATTTTTGCGCCACATACAACAACACTAACTCATAAAGATAATTAGGTAAATGCTTACAAATCAACTTAGCCCAAAAATATTTGCGTGCTCACAAAGTATAGAATTGGCAGAAGAGATTGCTAAGAAGTTTGGTACAGAATTAGGAAATGTCAAAATCTTACGATTCAGCGATGGTGAATTTCAACCTGCTTTTGAAGAGTCTGTGAGAGGAAGACGTATTTTTATCGTCGGATCTACCTTTCCAAATGCAGACAATTTGATGGAAATGTTATTGATGCTTGATGCTGCAAAACGTGCTTCTGCAAGGCATATTACAGCAGTAATGCCTTATTTCGGTTGGGCACGTCAAGACAGAAAAGACAAGCCTAGGGTAGCTATTGGTGCTAAATTGGTAGCAAAATTATTAGAAGAGGCAGGAGCCACTAGAATTATGACCATGGATTTACATGCAGATCAGATTCAAGGTTTCTTCGAAAAACCAGTAGACCATCTATATGCATCTTCAATCTTTTTACCTTATATCGAAAGTTTACAACTAGAAAACTTAACCATGGCATCGCCAGATATGGGTGGTTCAAAAAGGGCTTATGCTTATTCTAAGTTTTTACAAAGTGATGTAGTTATATGCTACAAACAGCGTAAAAAAGCCAATGTTATTTCACACATGGAACTTATTGGTGAAGTAACAGGGAAAAATGTCATCTTAGTAGATGATATGATAGATACTGGTGGAACGCTTACGAAAGCTGCCGATTTGATGATCGAAAAAGGTGCTTTGAGTGTACGAGCTATTTGTACTCATCCAATTCTTTCAGGAGAAGCATACGAACGTATACAAAACTCTAAATTAACGGAGCTAATTGTTTCGGATTCTATCCCTTTGAAGAAAAGTGTATCTAAAATAAAAGTTGTATCTTGCGCCACTTTGTTTGCTGATGTGATGCACAAAGTACAAGACAACACGTCAATTAGCGACGAATTTTTAATGTAAATAACTATTTTATAATAAATAAGTAATGAAGTCAATTACAATCAACGGATCTCAAAGAGAAAGCGTAGGTAAAGTAGCAACTAAAGCCTTACGTAATGCTGGAAAGGTTCCTTGCGTATTATACGGAGGAGATAAACCTGTACATTTTTCAGCAGACGAAAAAGCGTTCAGAGCGTTAGTATATACTCCAAATGTATATACAGCAACGATTGAACTTGAAGGACAAACTTACAATGCTGTATTACAAGACATACAGTTTCACCCAGTATCAGATCAAATTTTACACATTGATTTTTATCAATTATTTGAAGACAAGCCTGTTACTATGGAAATTCCTGTAAGATTAGTAGGTAATTCTAAGGGGGTTTTAATTGGTGGTGCTTTACGTCACAACATTCGTAAACTTAAAGTAAAAGCTTTACCCGCTAATTTACCAGATTTTATCGAAGCGGATATCACAGAGCTTGAAATCGGTAATAAATTGTATGTTACTGAATTAAAAAATGATAATTATACATTATTACATCCAGATAATACAGTAGTAGCACAAGTACGTATGTCACGTAATGCTGCAAAAGCTGCTGCAGATGCTGAAGCATAATAATTTGAAAAATTATACTTTTAAAGGCGTTACCATGTGTAACGCTTTTTTATTTTTATAACATGAAATGGGCTTTTAACCCTGTATCTTTATTCGATAAAAAAGACAATTGTATTGTTACATAAAGGCAAAGAAAACATGAAAAAATTTTTAATTGTTGGCTTAGGAAATATTGGTGAAAAATACGACAATACTCGCCATAATATTGGGTTTAAAATTGTAGATGCTTTTGTTAAAGAGCATCAAAGCACTTTTGAAACTGAAAAACTAGGAGATATCGCAAAACTCAGAATCAAAGGGAAAACAGTTATCGTATTAAAACCGAATACCTATATGAATCTGAGTGGTAAAGCACTTTTGTATTGGATGAAAAAGGAAAATATCAGTCTCGAAAATTTATTGGTAATTACCGACGATATTCATATTGACTTTGGCACGATAAGACTCAAAGGAAAAGGAAGTTCTGGTGGACATAACGGATTGAAAGACATTCAAGACAAATGTAATACTAGTACCTATCCTCGTTTTCGCTTTGGTGTGGGTGCTGGTTATAAAAAAGGAGGACAAGTAAACTTTGTGTTAGGTCAATGGAGTAAAGAAGAAGAAAGCGCCTTAATTGAGCGTATTCCTACCAGTGTAAATGCAATAACATCTTTTATTACTGACGGACTGGCTAATACCATGAACAAGTTTAACGGCAAATAATTCTATTTACCGTATTCCAAAAAGCCAATAATGCTATTTATATTACTAGTTATCGGCAGCAAACCATTCTGCAAAACTAGTTTCAGTTTCCTGAAGTTTTAACGAATGTAATTGAATGTTTTCAGGAAGTCGTTTCCGTATTTTATCTGCAAAATCAACAATCATCATTTCACTTGTAGGTTGATAATCAACTAAAATAACATGATGACCTCTTTTTTGTAATTCATTTGCCAATTCAATATGAGGTGTATTTTTATTAAATACCGTCGCGTGATCAAACAAATCAACAATCTCTTCTTTAACAATCTTTTTAAGGTCGCTAAAATCAATGACCATTCCATATTTTACATGCGTATTATCATTGATTGGTTCTCCGATTACCGTAACCGAAAGTTTGTAACTATGCCCATGAACATTTTTACATTTTCCATCATAACCATATAAAGCATGCCCCGTCTCAAAACTAAATTGTTTTGTTATCCTAATCTTACTCACTTCCTTCTAAACTTTTTGTTACTTCTGTATTTGTTATAAAAGTATACGATAGCTACCAAAAATGCTAACCCTGCAAATAAAAAATTATCCATTTTTTAGTGTTTTTACTTTTCGCTTCGAAAGTACAAATTTGATTTTAAATTTACTCCAAAATATACATTACAAGCTATCGTAAAATGATAAAATGTCTCGCATACAAATTAAAAACCTTTTTTGGTAATCTGAGGAGGAAATCTGATGACAAAGTGAATCGGATTTTTAGAAGAAATAAAAATAGGTTGTAGATATTTACGTTACCACACATAACTCTCTAAAACCATCCCATTATCTACACCGTACCATACAAAAATACAATTGAAATAGTTCCTTTTATTCCAAAAACAAAACGAGGTTTTCCTCAAACAGTTCCCTTAGTTGAACTTATCAATGTAATACTTTATAAACTGAAAACAAATACACAATGGAATCAATTACCCGTTAAAACTTTGTTTGAAAAGAATACAAGTTGAATACGGTCAATTATCATTATAGAAAGTGGTGTTTGTCTAATATCCTAAAAAAAAAGTTAAAATCATTTCATTTTAGAACAATCTCCTTTTGTATATATATATTGGCATAATTCTTGTCATTCTTTTTCACTAATTTCAGTATCATATAAATTATGAAAACACTTCTTTTCTCAATTATTCTTTTATTTTTTATTCCTTGTATTTCACAAACCTTAATAATAGACGAATTAACATTAGATGATTATCTCACTGATTTGTCTTTATTAAATCAACTTATAAAAAAACAACATCCAAACCCTTATAAAATAATCTCTGAAAAAGAACAATTAAAGGAAAAAAAACATGCTATAGCTCTATTAAAAAAAACGCCTACATATCCTAATTTCTTAAAATGTATCAATAGAATTGGTGATGGGCATTTGGCATATAGTCTTCCTGAAGAATTTACCAGTGACATGATCGAAAAATCATCTTTTTTTCCTTTTCCTGTATTTGTTAAAGACCATAAAATATTTATCAATATAAAGAGTAAACTACTTCCTTATGGTACAGAAATAACCAAGATCCAAGATATTACTTCACACGAATTAGTAGACAGAATGAATAAACATATTCATGGAGATAATAATAATATGACCAAAACGGCATCAGAACTCACATCCTCTTTCCCTATATATTTCTCTAATCTTATTGAGAGAAACCCAAAAACATTTAAAATCGAATATTTAGATCTAAAGACTAAAAAATTAAAAACAAAAACCTTATCCTCTATCAATTATTACGAATTATACAGAATAAACAAACTATGTATTTTACCTATTAATAAATTAGAAAAAGAGAGTACCATACATCCTCATTATTATAAAGAGCAAAAAACTGGGGTACTCACAGTAAATACTTTCAATCTTACAGAAAACTATGCATATGATAAGTTTAGCAAGTTTTTTAAGCGGGTTAATAAAGAAAAATACAATAATATTGCTATTGACCTAAGAAATAACGAAGGAGGTGACCCCAATATAGCTGCTTTGTTATTTTCATTTATTACAGATTCTAATTTTAAAAATATATTTAATTATAGAACTTCTAATATTAAAATTGAAAAAGAAAACTTGCTCAATGATCATGGTAATCCTGTTGGGGAAGATGAAGTACGAGGTTTTGAAAACTTCTTGTATCAAAGGTTTAACGAAACAAAAGATGGTCTATATATAGGTAATGATCGACTTAAAGAAGGCGTATTAGAAAACTTCCCTGCAGATAAAGACAATTTTAAAGGTAATGTATACCTAATAGTAGGAGGGAAAACGTTTTCTGCTGCTGTCTATTTTACTAAATTATTTAAAGATCACAATAGAGGAAAAATTATTGGTGAAGAAACAGGAGGTAACGAAAACTCTACTTTTGCAGGGTATTTTTTAACCTATAAACTCCCAAAAACAAAACTACAGGTAAGAATTCCTATAACAGAATTATTTTTTGATAAGAATATAACATCTAAACATGGAATTATACCTGACAACAAAATTCCTATACAAAAATATTTAGAGTACTCTCTTTTAGAAAAAGACCCTGAAATACAATTTTTATTTGATACGTATTTACATTAAAATAATAGGTAGTTATCGCGTTATAGAATTAAACTAAATCACTCTGCACTTTCAGTGCAGAGTGATTTTTACTTGGGACTGAAAGTCCCATTATTATTCCAATATAAAATTGGAGTTATCAGAGTTTGGCTTCCTATGGTGTTCCAAATACTCATTTACCATTTCATCAGTAATATTTCCTGTACTCCATACACCATAACCTGTTGACCAAAAATGTTTTCCCCAATACACTTTATTTAATTTTGGAAATTCTTGCTGTAATTTCCGTGAACTCCTTCCCTTTAATTGCTTGACTATATAACTAATACTTTGTGAAGACTTACCCTTTTTCACACAGTGTTTAAATTAACAAAATATTTTTCAAAGGGGCTAGCCCCTTTGAAAAAATCGCTTAAATATTCGTTTGGACTTTTCCTACCTAATGATTTGTGTGGGTGATTTTCATTATAATCTTAAACATCTCTGATTGCACTTGTACTTCTTCCAAATTTCTGAATAGGTAGGCATCTAACACATCTTCCCGAAAAGTTTTATTAAACCTCTCAATGTACCCATTCTGTGATGGTTTTCCAGGTTGGATATATTTTATATCTACACCTTCAACTAGGCAAAACTGGACAAACATTTTTGATAAAAATTCTGATCCATTGTCTACTCGTATTTCAAGGGGCTTCCCATATATTTCCATAGTTTGTTTTAAATGATTAACAACTCGTATTGCAGGCATAGAAAAGTCTGGATGAGTGCATAGTGCTTGCCTATTGTAGTCATCGATGATATTCAATACTCTAAAACGCCGTCCAGTAATTAAACTATCTGACATAAAATCCATACTCCAGATTTCTCTAGGTTGTTCTGGTTCATTCAAAGGAGATTTGATACGTGCTGGAAGTCTTTTTCTACTTTTACGACGCATTGTAAGTCCTAACAATCTATAAACCCTTAAAACACGTTTTCTGTTCCATATAAAGCCCTGTTTACGTATGCGGTGATAATAATAATCAAACCCTCTGTTGGGCTTAATCTCACTCATTTCAATGAGTTTGTTTATCACTTGAGTATCGTCTTTTTTAGACTTATAATACCACATAGATCTACTCAAGTTCACCATCTCACAAGCTCTCTGAATACTGAGATCCTCTTGTTCGACTATTGTTTGAGCAAGCGTTTTCCGATCACAGGGCTTTAGAGCTTTTTTTCGATAATATCTTTTAAAATTCTATGATCTAGACTTAAATCAGCATACATCTGTTTTAAACGGCGGTTTTCTTCCTGAAGAGACTTGAGTTCCTTTAGCTGTTGGGCGTCCATACCTCCATATTTTCGCTTCCAACTGTAAAAAGTAGCACTAGTAATCCCTTTATCACGACAAATGTCCGTGACCTTCATTCCTAATTCGTATTGTTGAAGCATAGATACAATCTGTGCCTCACTAAATCTGCTTTTCTTCATATTCTAAAAATAGTTGATTTTTAAATTGTATGAAAAACAGGGAAGCCTTCATTTGTTTCGGAGAATATACTATATGCATATGAACATGATCCAAACCTATGGCTCCTTTCAAAATAGTTACATTCTCAGCATCACAGATCTGGATTAGCAGATCCCTACATCTTGACTGAATATCTTCTTTTAAAACTTTATACCTATATTTTGTTGCCCAAACTATATGGCAGGTCAACCTACTTACTGTATGTGATCCCTTTCGTAAAATTTTATCCATATTTGAAAGGTAATAATTTTTCACATTACTAAAGTACTGTAATCAAATTGCAGGGTTTTCACCCTAAACTGAGACCAATAAAAGTCTGATTTTCTATTTTGTTACGACAAAAAACATTCCAAAATCATACGTTTATATATTGAAGTGAATAAAACTTTTAGAAGAATTAAAAATGGATTGTAGGCATTTGTGTTACCAAACATAACTCTCTAAAAACAAATTATTATGTTGACCGTAATAGACAAACATACAATTGAAATAGTTCCTCTTATTCCAAAACAAAACGAGGATTTCCTCTAATAGTTCCCTTAGTTGAACTTATCAAAGTAATACTTTATAAGCTAAAAACAGTTATACTCAAGAATTGTATAACCAACGCTATACGTTCTATAATAGAACGTACGAATGTATAGATTAGAGTTTTTTAGGTCTTTACTTAATCTATTTGATATCACAACAAAAAGCTGGAAAGAATTTAACATTCTTTATAATAACTATCAAAAAATTAAAAAAGTTTAAATGTTAGCTTTTAAACTTTTTTAACGCCTCTTTCGTAAAGTCCGACAAAACTAATTTTCCTGAAGTTTCCGCTCTTTCTAATAACAACGTATTCCAGTGTTCTGTGTCCAACCAAAGTGCTTTTTTCATCTCTTGCAAGGCTTCTGGATTATAAGAACTCAACCTTTCTGTAAGAATTTCTACTTCTTTGTCTAACTCCTCAGTGTTTTCAAATACATTAGCATACAACCCTTTTTCTTTTGCCCAATATGCATTTTTCCAACTTGTAGCGTCCAATGTCAATTCAGCTAACCCACTAACCCCTATTTTTCGTTTTACTGCTGGAGTAATCACAAAAGGGCCAATACCAATTGTAAATTCAGACAATTTAATCGCTGCATGTTCCGTAGCTAATACATAGTCACAAGCTGCCGCCAAACCGACACCTCCGCCAACAGTTTTTCCTTGTACTCTACCCACAATTAATTTCGAACAATTTCGCATAGCATTAATAACATTTGCAAAACCTAAAAAGAATTTTTTTCCTTCTTTTAAATTCGTTATTGCCACCAATTCATCAAAAGATGCCCCTGCACAAAAAGCACGATTCCCTTCAGATTTTAAAATAATAACATTTACTTCATCATTATTAGATAACAATTCAAACTCCTTTGCCAATCGCGCTAACAATTCACTCGGAAAAGAATTACTAGCGGGATGCCCAAATTCAATCGTAGCAATTCGGTTTTCTATTTTTGTATACAAACTTCCATTACGTCGTGTTGTAGTCATGGTTACTCTTTTGTTCAAAAATACTAATTCAACTTCAAATCCAGATAATACATTGCAAAATCTATTTAACTTTTGAGACCTAAACTGAAAAATCTTTAGACAGACCCTTTCGTTTGATTTTCTTAGGATAATTAGTTATTTAGTGTAAAAAGTCCTTACAACTGATAAGAAAATAAATTTATACCGAATTCAAATTGGAAAGTTTGGTAAATTTCTTTCTGAAAATAAAAATCAACGGAACACCCCTAGCAATCATCCAACTAAAAAAGGCAATCCAGATAGCATAAAGTTTATAGTTCCAATAATCAAACAACAGTAACAAAGGAATAAATACTAAAGTCGTTGCTAGTATCAGTAAATTTCGTAAAATTTTAGCCTCCCCTAAACCTTTAAAAATTCCGTCATAAATAAATGCTATAGCACATATCGGCTGCATCACTAAAATAATCCAAAAAGTGCGATAAAATGCTTCTAGTACTAGTTCATCTTGTATAAAAATTTTCCCAATAAACGTGTAGAAAATAGCACCAACTGTTGCTAAAAAACTACCAAACAATAAACCATAAAAAATAAGTTTTTTACCTAATTTCAATAAGGTATTATAGGCTTTAGCACCCAACAATTTACCCGACAAAATATTTCCTGCACTCGAATAACCATCAATCATAAAAGCCCCCATCAACCATAAATTCAACCCAATGGTATAGGCAGCAATATATTCTTTTCCATAATCAGTGGCATAGGAAGTAGCAAAATACAAGGCAACATTCAACGCTAGGGTACGAATAAATAAGTTTACCATCAAGTGAATAAATGTTTTTATTTCTTTATTCCAAGGAAAACTAAATTTCAGTTGTATCGTAGTTTTAGTAAGCAGCAGAAAAGTTCCCATTATTGCCATAACAATTTGTGCCAAAACACTGGCATAGGCTGCTCCTTCTATATGTAAAGGAGGAATAACCTCAGCTATTCCGTAAACAAAAGCAAGGTCTAACACAATGTTTACTACCGTACCAACAATGGCTATCAACATGGGATAAAAAGTGTTTTGTAAGCCTCTAAAAATTCCAAAAACAGCAATTACATACAATGTAAAAGGAAAACCAATCGCACGAATTTTATAATAACTGATGGAAAAATCTAAAATGAGCGATTGCGCATTATAAAACTGAAATATTTGTTTAGCAAAAGGATAACTAATACCTAAAATTAGCAACCCAGTTCCTACCACTAATAAAATAGCTTGAAAAGGAAGGTTTAGAATCTCTTTTAATTTATTCGCACCTACATATCTTGCTATAATGGAAGAAATGGCACTTCTTGTTTGCCCAAATACCCATATCAGCATGGATAAAAACGACCCTACAATTCCCACCGCTGCTACACTCTCAGTAGCAAATGCATTCATATTACCTACAATTGCTAAATCTGTCGTAGAAAGTAAGGGTTCGGCTACCCCCGCAATCAATGCAGGTATAGCTAGTTTATTAATTCTGTTAAAACTTATGTCTTCTCTCATCTCTCTCTTCAAAAATACTAAAAAGATATTCGAAGACCTCGTCTTATTTCTTACTCAGCATACGTTTAATTTCATTCAATTTCATCAATGCCTCGATAGGTGTTAGCGTATCAATATTCGTTTCTAATATTTCCTCACGCAAATCCTCAAGTAAAGGGTCATCCAATTGAAAAAAGCTAAGTTGTAATTCTTCTTTTTGTAAATCTTTCAAAGAATCTTCTACGTCCTTTTGTGCATGGTTTTCTTCAAGTTTTTTAAGAATTTTAGTAGCTCTTTTTATCACCCTATTTGGCATTCCTGCTAACTTCGCTACGTGAATACCAAAACTATGATTACTACCTCCAGCAACTAATTTTCGTAGAAAAATAATACTATCCTTCAATTCTTTTACCGAAACATTGTAATTTTTAATACGTTCGAACGTCGTGGTCATCTCATTTAATTCATGGTAATGCGTAGCAAAAAGGGTTTTCGCTTTTGTCGGGTGTTCATGAATGTACTCTGCTATAGCCCAAGCAATTGAAATACCATCATACGTAGAAGTTCCTCTTCCAATTTCATCCAACAACACCAAACTCCTTTCCGAAACATTGTTCAATATCGAAGCCGTTTCATTCATTTCTACCATAAAAGTAGATTCTCCCATCGAAATATTATCACTAGCACCCACTCGAGTAAAAATCTTATCCACCAATCCAATTCGTGCCTCTTGAGCAGGGACATAACTTCCCATTTGCGCCAATAAAACTATCAATGCTGTCTGACGAAGAATGGCAGACTTACCCGACATATTAGGCCCGGTAATCATAATGATTTGTTGCTCAGTACGATTTAACGTCACATTATTTGTTACATATTCCTCCCCTATAGGCAATTGTTTTTCTATAACAGGGTGACGCCCTTCTTTGATTTCTAGGTCCGTACTTTTATCAATAATCGGCTGTACATAGTTATTTTCAATAGCCAAAGTAGCAAAAGAAAGTAAACAATCTAGCTGCGCAATTAACTGTGCATTGTGTTGAATCGGCTGCACAAATCCAATAATATAAGTAACGAGTTCCGTAAAAATCTCAGACTCGATCTGCTTTATTTTTTCTTCTGCCCCTAGTATTTTGGTTTCATATTCTTTAAGTTCTTCTGTAATATATCGCTCAGCACTTACTAATGTTTGCTTACGAATCCATTCCTCAGGAACCTTATCTTTATGTGTATTTCGAACCTCTATATAATAACCAAAAACATTATTAAAGGCTATTTTTAAACTCGGAATACCGGTACGTTCAGTTTCCCTTTCCAACATAGAGTCCAAATATTCTTTTCCAGAGTTGGCTATATTTCGTAATTCATCCAATTCTTCCGAAACACCTAAAGCAATCGTATCTCCCTTGTTGATATTTACAGGTGCTTCTTCTAAAATTGTCGTATCTATCTTAGCAATCAGCTCTGTACATTCATTTATTTGAGAGCCAATTAACTTCACAGAGGCATTTTTGCTCTGCACAGCCGCCTCTTTAATCGGCAAAATTGCTTTTAAAGAGTTTTTAAGTAACACCGTTTCTCTTGGGGAAACTTTGGCCGTTGCCACTTTTGAAATCAATCGCTCTATATCCGAAATTTGTCTTAATTGATACGTAACCGTTTCAAAGAAGCCCTCATTTTCTATTAAAAACTTCACTAATTCATGGCGTTGTTTAATAGCGTCTATATCTTTCAACGGCAAGGCTAACCAACGTTTAAGCAACCTTCCTCCCATCGGAGAAATAGTTTTATCAATGATATCCAATAATGAAATAGCATTCAAAGAATTTCCTCCATATAATTCAAGGTTTCTTATCGTAAAACGATCCATCCAGACATAATTGTCTTCCGAAATCCTGCTAATGGTTTGGATATGTTCAATTTTATTATGTTGGGTTTCTGCCAAATAATACATAGCGGCACCTCCAGCAACAATTCCTTCTCCTAGTTCATCCACCCCAAAACCTTTAAGGTTTTTTACCTGAAAATGAGTCGTAAGGGTTTCATAACCGTAATCTTTTTGAAAAACCCAGTCTTCTAAATAAAATGCATGATATTTATTGGTAAAAAAAGCTAAAAACTGTTGCTTATATTGTTTTTGTACCAATACCTCACTTGGAGAAAAGTTTTGTAATAATTTATCGATATACTCATCATTCCCTTGGGCAATTAAAAACTCTCCAGTAGAAACATCTAAAAAAGAAACACCTATTTGTTTCTTTCCAAAATGAACGGCAGCTAAGAAATTATTAGACTTAGCCGATAAAATATCGTCATTTAAAGCAACCCCCGGAGTTACCAGTTCTGTCACACCTCTCTTGACAATTTTTTTTGTCATTTTAGGATCTTCCAACTGATCGCAAATGGCCACACGTAAACCCGCTTTTACCAACTTAGGTAAATAGGTATGCAAAGAATGATGTGGAAAACCAGCCAATGCGGTTTCACTTTCACTACCCGAACCCCTTTTGGTTAAAATAATTCCCAATACCTCAGAGGCTTTGACCGCATCTTCACCAAAGGTTTCGTAAAAATCACCTACCCTAAACAACAGCATAGCATCCGGATATTTAGCTTTAATTCCGTTGTACTGTTGCATTAATGGGGTTACTTTTTTTGCCTTTGTTTTTGCCAAGTGTATGGATTTTTTCGGTTAGTTTTGCGAAGATAGAAAAAAGTGAGAAATAATCGATTTGTTTTGACCTCACAGATATTAAATATAAGGGGTAAAGTCATAATTCAAACAGATATGAGAAAACTAAAAAACAGCGAATTAGGTCGTATTAGTGTTGAAAAATTCAAACAAACCAAAAAGACACCTTTAATTGTAATTCTTGACAATGTTAGGAGCTTACACAATATTGGCGCTATTTTTAGAACTTCAGATGCTTTTTTGATTGAAAAAATTTATCTCTGCGGAATAACTGCTATACCTCCTCATAAAGAAATTCATAAAACTGCTTTGGGGGCTACTGAATCTGTAGATTGGGAATATGTCGAGGATACTTTAGCTTTAATTAACCGATTAAAAGAAGAAAAAGTTAAAATACTAGCCATTGAACAAGCCGAAAATAGTACGATGCTAGATACGTTTATACCCATTGAAAACCAGAAATACGCGGTTGTTTTTGGAAATGAGGTCAAAGGTGTACAACAAGAAGTGGTTTCTGCTTCAGATATATGTATTGAAATTCCACAATTAGGCACGAAACACTCACTAAACATTGCGGTAAGCTGTGGCGTTGTTTTATGGGATTTATTTACAAAGATTAAATAATACCAACTCCTTTAGATAAAAAATTATTACCTCTATAAAAAAGTATTAAACATAATAACTTAAACTTTAACAACTAATTAATAAAAAACAAAAAAACTAATTTTCAATAAGTTAATAAAGATAATAAGAGGTTATTATTATTATTAACATTTGCTTTATTAGGGTTTTATTTTTTCAAATTGTTTTATTTCATAACAATTCAAGATTGTTAAAAATTATATACAAAAAAACAAATTTTTAAACGTTTTGTTAATGAAAACAAAAAAACACTTTGTAATTATCAATTGCTTTTTCCTATTATTTTTAGGAAAACTATTTGGGCAATCCGACCCTCCAAAAACAAAAGCTGAAAAATTTACCATCAACGGTTATATCAAAGAAAAAGGGAGTGGAGAACATTTACCCATGGTTTCTATTTATACTGTAAATGGAAAAACAGGGACAACTACGAATGATTATGGGTTCTTTTCCTTAACACTACCAAAAGGCACACACGAACTCGTTATTTCCTATGTTGGATATACAACGCTAAAAAAGAAAATCGATTTAAAACAACATACCAAACTTAATATTGAGATGACGATTTCAGAAAATAAATTGGATGAAGTAGTTGTTAACTCGAATCAACTTACCAATGAAAGTCAGGTTTCTCAAATGAGTGTGGTTTCTTTAAAGCCTTCAGATATTGAAAACATTCCCGCTATTCTTGGTGAAAAAGATGTGATAAAAACACTTCAATTATTACCAGGTATTCAAAGAGGAAGTGAAGGAAGTGCTGGTTTTTTTGTGCGTGGAGGAACTCCTGATCAAAATTTAATTATTCTAGATGAAGCCCCTGTATACAACTCAAATCATTTATTTGGTTTCATTTCTGTATTCAATGGCGATGCGTTAAAATCAATAGAAACATTTAAAGGCGGTTTTCCTGCTAGGTTTGGAGGAAGGTTATCTTCTGTATTAAAAATCAACACAAAAAACGGAAACAAAGAAAAAATAAAAGGAAAATTCAAAATAGGGCTGCTTTCTTCTTCTGTAGTATTAGAAGGACCTATAAATAAAGATAAAACGTCTTTTTTGATAAGTGGAAGACGCTCCTATATAGATTTACTATTAAAACCATTAATGGATAAAAATAAACAAGGAGGGTATTATTTTACAGACCTTAACTTTAAAATACATCATATCTTTAACGACAAAAACAAGTTATACTGGAGTAATTATTTTGGAAGAGATTCTTTTTATGCTAATGGAGAAGATATCAATGTTAATTTAGGGTGGGGAAATATAACATCTACCCTGCGATGGAATCATCAGTTCAACGATCGTTTTTTTGCCAATACTTCTCTTATTTTTAGTAATTATACCTTTGGGATTGATACCAAAAGTTCTCTTGACAACGAGCATTACTTTTTTAAACTTAATTCAGGAATCAATGATTATGGGGTTAAATTAGATTTTGATTATTACCCAACTCCTCAACATACACTACGTTTTGGTGTTGCTTCCACCTATCATAACTTTGTACCAAAACAATCTAGAACTAATCAAACTAATGGTGAAAATAGTAGTGTAAAACAACATATTAACTCCATTGAAAATGCTGCATATTTAGAAGATGACTGGAAAATTAATACTGTTTTGCGTTTTTCTCCAGGTATTCGTTTTACACACTTCAAATACAAATCTAAAAATTACCTAAACTTTGAACCCAGAGCCACTGTTTCATGGAATGTTAAAACAGACTTAGCCCTAAAAGTATCCTATGCTAAAATGAATCAATATATCCATTTATTATCAAACTCTGGTATTGGACTTCCTACAGACCTTTGGGTTTCTTCTACTGATAAGTTAAAACCACAATCATCTGAGCAATTTGCTCTAGGACTAGCTAAAGACTTCTTAGATAAAGGGTATTCTTTGACCTTTGAGGGATACTATAAAACTATGGATGATATTATATCTTATAAAGAAGGAGCTTCATTCTTACTTCTTGAAAATATCGAAACAGGACAAGAAATTGATTGGGAAGATAATATTACCAGTGGAAAAGGCTGGGCCTACGGTGGAGAATTTTTATTGAAAAAAAAACTAGGTAAGTTAACAGGATGGTTAGGATATACCCTTTCTTGGTCTGAGAGACAATTTGATGAAGTTAATGGTGGAAAAAAATTCTTTGCAAGATATGATCGAAGACATGACTTTTCCTTAGTTGGTAACTATAAGCCAAACGATAGAATAACCTTATCGGGATCTTGGGTGTATTCTAGTGGTGATAATTTTAATTTAGCAGATAGAGTCGCTTTAGGGAATAGTCTTCCAATAACCTCTAACATTAACTATAGAAATAATATCAATCCTTTTATTACAGAAAGAAATAACTTTAGAGCAGAAAGTTTTCATCGATTAGATTTAGGGATACAATTTCATAAAAACTTTACTAAAAATAGACAACGTACATGGGAGTTTTCAGTATATAATCTTTATGGAAGAAAAAACCCTTTCTTTTATGATTTTGATTTTAATAGTAATTTAAAAAAATATTCTCTACTACAGTTTATTCCCAGTATAAGTTATACCTATAAATTCTAAAACCTTAACTCGTTAAATCATGAAATATATAAAATATATCATTCTTTGTTGTTTTATTTATAGTTGCGAAACTAATGTTGATGTCAATGACCTACTAGATCAAGAGCAATTGATTGTCATTAATGGATATTTATCTCCTCAAGATACTATCTTAAAAGTACAGGTTTCTAAATCCTTATCTAGAGCTACCAAAAATATTACAGAATCAGATTTAGTGATTAAGAATGCTTCTGTAGCTATTTCTAATGAAAATGGTAAAAAAGTGACTTTAAAATATTCTGAAAAATCTAAAAAGTATGAAATACTAGCGAATCAGTTACCTATCCTCTCTGGAAAAAAATATTTTCTTACAGTAAATGCACAAGGAAAAAAATTTAATGCTTCTTGTCAAATACCGTCCTCTACCATTAAGGATATTAATTTTAAGTTGATAAACAACACTTCTAACTATTTTCAAAAAATAAAAGTACAGTTCGATGACATTGAAAATATAAAAAATTATTACATACTAAATGGCTACTTTATTGATAAAGATGGTTCTCCTTGGAGAGGTCTTACTTTTAAAACAAAAAAATTTACTACTGATAATAATCGTGATGGTACTAAAATTTCAGTAATTGGAGATGTAATAGCTCAAATAGATAATAACCAATATGTTTTGATAGAAGTTTTTAACACTGAAAAAGTACTTTTCGATACATTAAAAGCAACATATTTGAACAATGAAAATAACGGAAATATTTTTTATGAACCTATAATATCCCCTTCCAATATTGAAGGAGAAAACGGATACGGTGTTTTTGCTGGTTATCAATTAACAAGGGTTAAAAAACCATTATTATAAAAATTACCAAATCCTAAAATATTGACTATTAAGAGAAACCCCATTAACTTGGGGTTTTACTTTTCGATTACTTTATTTTGACTGTTCGTGTTCTTCCATATCCTTTGTCAAGTCTAGTTTTCGTAACGTTGGATTAAGAATTCCTGTAGTAAGTACCGTGATTAAGGTCATGGTACCACCAAAAACAACAGCAGTAACCGTTCCCATTAATTTTGCCGTCAAACCACTTTCAAAAGCACCTAATTCATTAGAAGACCCTACAAACATCGAATTAACCGAAGCTACTCTTCCTCTCATGTGATCAGGTGTTTTTAATTGCAAAATAGTTTGTCTAATAACCATAGATACCCCATCCGTTACACCACTAAAAAATAAGGCAACCACCGAAATCCAAAAAACAGAAGATACTCCAAAAACGATGATACAAAGACCAAAACCAAAAATAGCCGACAACAATTTCATCCCCGCATTTTTACTAATAGGTATATAAGCCGTAATCAACATCGTTATCGAAGCCCCCACAGCTGGTGCAGCACGTAACGCACCAAATCCCTCTGGACCAACTTTCAAAATATCCTGTGCATATACAGGTAATAAAGCAATAGCACCACCAAAAAGTACCGAAATCATATCAAGCGTTATGGCACCAAAAATGGCTTTTGTTTTATAGACAAACTGAATTCCTTCTCGTAAACTTTTAAATACTGGTTCGCCTATTTTTGGATTTAATATTGGTTTCTTTTTTATCAAAAAAACCGTTAAAAAAGAAACCAAAACCAAACTAAATACGATACATAATGACCAATGGACACCTATCCAAGAAATGGTAAACCCCGCAAACGCAGGGCCTAAAACACCTGCTATTTGCCAAGTAGAACTACTCCAAGTAGCTGCATTTGGATACAGTTTCTTTGGTACAATTAATGCAATCAATGAAAAAATGGTAGGTCCGAAAAAAGAGCGTAATATTCCACCAAAAAACACCAATGCATATATAGCTAATAAGAGCGTGTTTTCAGACCAAATTTGAATTGTATTAGGTAGTGTTAAAAAAAATAAACCAAAACTTATTAGAGAAAATAACCCTATGCACCATGCTAATAAATTTCTTTTTTCTCTTTGGTCGACTATATGCCCAGCAAAAAGTGCTAACGATACAGCTGGTATTACTTCCATCAATCCGATTATCCCTAATGATAACGGATTTTTAGTAATACTATACACTTGCCATTCAATAATGATAAATTGCATAGACCAAGCAAAAACCAACATAAACCTAACTAAAAGAAAAATATTAAATTCTTTAATCCGCAAAGAAGCATAGGGGTCTTTTTTTTCCATAATATCTTGTTTAGTTCAACTTTAAATCCATCAAAATAGAAAAAGTCTCATTGATGTCTTTTTCTTTGACAACAATGGTCATTTCATGTGTAGTAGATATTACTTCCTGAACAGCAATATTTGCCCATGCAAATTGCTTCAAAATAAAGTAATAAACTCCTGACTGTTCCAAATTTTCTTTAGGCAACTTAATCGTTATCGAAGCTAAATCAGTTACATTATTAATCAATACTTCACTTTTAAAAATTTCCTCAACCAACGATTGTAAGTTTTCACTCGTAACAATATTTGTTTCAAAAATACCTTGTGAAACTGTCAAAAAGTAATCATTACTATCTGCCGCTTTACTCAATATTTTTGCTATTTCTTTAAGTAGTGAAGGGGTGTTTTTAAAAGTAAAATCACACAAATCAGATCGAACTATAACATCTCCTAAATCTAAAGCAAGTTTTTTAATGTTTTTCCTTATTCGTAATTCATTTACGGGGGATAATCTGTTAATAGCCATCATTACCGCCCCAACCTTTACCTCTTTCTTAAGCAGTTTTGATACTTCTGGCAAGATGTCTCTAGCCAACGACGATACATTAATCAACTTTTCATTCAAAGCTTCTTCAATGAATGGCGTTTTTCTAATTGTAATTTCAACAGCTTCTTGAATTGTTTTCATTTGTTGTTTAATTTTAAACTAAAAGTAATAGTTTTCACCACTACTCTTAAATAATAGTGTTTTTATACGTAAGTTATTTTTATAAAAAATTTACAAATCCGATTTTTAGTCTAAATTTGTATGAATTGTAATTTTTTACAAAACCAACACACAACTCATAATTAATAATGAAGCGATTGATGGGGGAAATTCTTTTTTATAAAGAAAAGTTATTTGTGTACCATTACAAACAACTAATCTAATTTATTTGTTAACTTTTTAAACTCATCCTTCGCTTCTTTTTTATCATACAAAATATTGAAAACAGCATCAATAATGGGCGTCTTTGCTCCGTTTTCTTTTTTAATTTTATAGGCACTTTTTACAGCATAATACCCTTCTGCAACCATACTCATCTCAAGCATAGCTGATTTGACGGTATATCCTTTTCCTATCATATTACCAAACATTCTATTTCTACTAAAAACAGAATATCCTGTCACTAATAAATCTCCTAGATAAGCAGAATTATTGATATTACGCTTCATTTTATGAACTTTTTTTATGAAGCGTTTCATTTCTCTAATGGCATTACTCATTAAAACCGATTGGAAATTATCACCATATCCCAAACCATGTGCCACACCTGCTGCAATGGCATAAATGTTTTTAAGCATGGCTGCATATTCGGTTCCGATAATATCATCTGATATTTTTGTTTTGATATAACGCCCTTTAATTAGCTTACTAAAATCTTTAGCTTTCTGTTCATCTTGACAAGCAACTGTCAAGTAAGACAAGCGCTCCATGGCAACTTCTTCAGCATGGCAAGGACCAGTTATTACTCCAATACAATCAAAAGGAACTTGATAAGCTTCATGAAAATGTTCACCAACAATAAGTCCTGATTCTGGAATAATGCCTTTAATTGCCGAAAAAATTATTTTACCCTGTAAAGGTAAAGTCAACTTGTCCAGTTCTGATTTTACAAACGCAGATGGAATGCAAAAAATTAACAAATCATAATTTTCAACAATATAATTTATATCATCCGACAAATCTAATTGCTCAGGATGTAATTCTGCCGAACTTAAATAGTTTGGATTGTGCTTATTCCTTTTAATATGTTCAATAGCATATACACTACGCATATACCATCCTATGGTATCAAGGTTTTCAGAAAGCATCTTTATAATAGCTGTTGCCCAACTTCCGCCTCCTAATACGGCTATTTTTTGAGTTCCTCCCATTTCAGTCGTTTGTTTTTTACAACGCGAAATTAATAAATCTCTCTTCGAGAATCTAAAACCAAGCTTATTATCTTTGGCATCGAAAATATTTTTATTGTTATGGTTGTACAAATAATAAACAAGTCAAATCACAAAACACCTACCTATGAGACAGAAAATTCGGCAGGAATGGATCTCAGGGCAAATATCGATGAAGCAATTACACTAAATCCATTGGAGCGAACTATTGTTAAAACAGGACTCTTTATAGCATTGCCCACTGGTTACGAAGCACAAGTTAGGCCTAGAAGTGGTCTTGCTGCTAAAAAAGGAATTACAGTATTAAATGCCCCAGGAACCATCGATGCTGATTATAGAGGTGAAATAGGCGTTATTTTGGTCAATCTTTCCAACGAAAAGTTTACTATCAACAATGGCGATCGAATTGCACAGTTAGTCATTGCTAAACATGAACGTGTAAACTGGGAAGAAGTTTCTATACTTAGTGAAACCGAAAGAGGTACGGGAGGTTTTGGAAGTACAGGTGTATCTTAAATGCTAATAAAAATATCGCAATCTAAAATTAAGATTAAACACCAATTAAAAAAGAGGCAATTATCTAATAAATCGCCTCTTTTTTTCTCTGTTTGAACTTTTAATTTATAATCATCATTAATCTTGATTATCTATTTCTTCCTTAATCTTTCCTTCTAGCTCTTCCATTAATTCTGGATTGTCTTTGATGATCCCTTTCACAGCATCACGTCCTTGTCCTAATTTGGTATCTCCATAACTAAACCAAGATCCACTTTTCTTTATAATTCCGTATTCAACTCCGATATCTAAAATTTCACCAACCTTAGAAATCCCTTCGCCGTACATAATGTCAAATTCTGCTTGTTGGAATGGTGGTGCTACCTTATTCTTTACTATTTTCACCTTGGTACTATTTCCAACTACTTTATCCCCATCCTTAATTTGCGTTCTTCTTCGAATATCCAAACGAACAGAAGCATAAAATTTCAATGCATTACCTCCCGTTGTTGTTTCAGGGTTTCCAAACATTACACCAATTTTTTCACGCAATTGATTGATAAATATAACAGTACAATTTGTTTTACTAATTGTAGCCGTTAATTTACGTAGGGCCTGAGACATCAAACGCGCATGCAATCCCATTTTAGAATCTCCCATTTCTCCTTCAATTTCTGATTTCGGAGTAAGCGCAGCTACAGAATCGACTACCACTATATCAATAGCACCAGAGCGAATTAAATTGTCAGCAATTTCTAATGCTTGTTCACCATGATCTGGTTGTGATATAATTAAATTATCTACATCTACTCCTAAACTTTCGGCATAAAAACGATCAAAAGCATGTTCTGCATCTATAAAAGCCGCAATTCCTCCTGCTTTTTGCGCTTCCGCAATTGCATGAATGGTTAATGTTGTTTTACCAGACGATTCAGGTCCGTAAATCTCAATTATTCTTCCTCTAGGATATCCGCCAACTCCCAAGGCTAAATCTAACCCTAAAGAACCAGATGATATCGCATCAATATCCTCTACTTGGCTATCACCAAGCTTCATCACTGTTCCTTTCCCGTAAGTTTTATCTAACTTATCTAGTGTAAGTTGAAGCGCTTTTAGTTTCGCTTCCTTTTCTTTATCTGCTGCCATAAAATCCGCTAAAGTTTATTAAAAAATAAGATGTGCTAAGTTATAAAAAACTCCTGAATAACCTTCTTTTATTCTTCTATAAAAAAGTTAGCATCCTGTTTATTTAAAACAAGTCTTTTTTAAAAAAAAGCTTTTTTTTTTCTACATATTTTTATATCTGGGGGAACTATAAAAAAATAGTATGTTACTAGTAGCCGATGGTGGCTCCACAAAAGTAGATTGGATTGCCATAGATAAAAACCAAAACGAGGTTTTTAGAACTCAAACTCAAGGACTCAACCCCAATGTTGTTTCTTTACCCGAATTAAAATCGAGAATAGACAATTGTTTAGAATTAAAGAATAATAAAGAAAACATCAAACAAATATTCTTTTATGGAGCAGGTTGCGGAACCGATACTCCCAAAAAAGCGCTAAATGATATTCTTTCTGATTATTTTTCTGAATCTAAAAAAGTCGTTGTTGAAGAAGATATTTTAGGAGCTGTTTATGCTGCTGCTAGCAACCAAAAATCTATCGTTTGTATCTTAGGTACTGGATCTAATAGTTGTTACTATGATGGAGAAAATGTTGAATATATTTCACCATCTCTAGGTTATACAGTTATGGATGAAGCTAGTGGTAATTATTATGGTAAAAGATTGTTACGAGATTATTTTTATAAAAAAATGCCTACTGACATCGCCGAATTATTTAGGCAAGAATACAATTTAAATCCAGACGATATAAAACATCATTTATATAAAGTTGACAACCCAAATACTTATTTAGCAACTTTTGCAAAATTTATGTTCTTACATCAAGAAAATAAATACATAAAAAAACTTGTAAGAAACGGATTTAAAAAGTTTTTTAACTTTCATATTCTAGGGTATAACAAAAAGAAAAATACACCGATATACTTTATAGGATCTATAGCCTATTATTTCCGAAATATTCTTGAAGAAGTAGCTGCTAAAAATGACCTTAAAATCTCAGGGGTTATTAGAAAACCTATTGAAAATTTAATAGAATATCACAAAACAACATAATCAAAAGTGTTGTTCATCCAGCTTTGTTTTGGATGACTATCTATTTATACAATAACATATATAAAATTTATCGATTGGTTATTTATAAAAAATAACCAATCGATAAAAATTTTCCTTTTCCTTCAGTGTTACATAAAATTTTTATTACAATTAGCTAACTCTTATCTTTAATTTCCCCTATTACTGTCTTAATTATTTTCAAAAAATTATACAAATATTTAAAATATCAAATAATTATTGAACAAATAATATATAAAAGATTAATATTTAATAAACTAACAAATAATACAATGTTTTAATAATATATACTTAATTATTTATCAAAAAACATAACAGTTTGTAAAAAAAATAACAAACTATTAGTTTATTTAATATTTTTTTACTTACTTGTAGACGATATTTTAATTTTTTAACTAAAATAACACAAACTAAACAATACAAATATGGTAACTAAGGGGAGGGGGGCTCCAAAAAAGCCAAGATTGAATTGGTACTGGTTACTGATGTTTTTGCTTATATCTAATATTGGTATAGCATCAGAAAACACCAATTTTCAAAAAAAAATAACAGGTAAAGTAATCGATGCGCTAACAAAAGATCCACTGCCAGGTGGAAATGTTGTAGTAAAAGGGTCAACAAAAGGAGTTAGCACAGATTTTGACGGAAACTTCGCTATAGAAGCGAAAAAAGGCGACATTTTAATTGTAAGTTTTATAGGTTATCAAACCAAAGAAGTGCTAGTTTCAAATAGTAATTTTATGGTAGTTCCTTTGTCTGAAGACGCAAATACACTATCAGAAGTTGTTGTAACAGCACTAGGAATCACTAGGTCTAAAGATGAAGTTACATATGCAGCACAAACATTAGAAGCTTCTGGCGTAAACACAGCAAGAATAGGAGATATATCAAAACAATTAACAGGATTAGTTCCAGGACTAACAATTACTTCTAATGCAGGTTCTGGTGTAGGGTCTTCTAGGATTATTTTAAGAGGAGAGTCTTCTTTAGATTTAGGAAACAACCAGCCACTGATCATCGTCGACGGTATTCCTATTTCAAATGACTTTAACGGTATTAGGGGGGGTAATAGCAGGCAAAATTCACCAATTGATTATGGTAATGGGTTGACAGACATTAATCCAGACGACATCGCTGATATTACAGTATTAAAAGGACCAAAAGCAGCAGCCTTATACGGAAATCGTGCGTCTAATGGGGCACTTATCATCAGAACAACAAACGGAAAAAACAAAAAAGGCTCAGGTATAAACTTCAGTTCAGGAATTGCCATAGACCAAGTAACACGTTTTTGGGATGTACAAAATAAGTATTCAGGAGGGCAATACAACCCTACAACAGGAGCATATGATTATCGTGCTTATGGTGGTTATGGTCTTTTACTAGATGGTAGCTTATTTGTACAACCACAAGTAGAAGAATGGTATACAGGAGCAGGAACAGCAACAGTCACAGAACCTCGTCCTTTAATTAGTAGGTTTAAGAGTAAAGATTTTTTCAACACTGGATTGACACTAAACAACTATTTATCATATTCATTTAGTGGTGATGGCAATCGTGACGTATACGGACGAATTTCAATAGCAAACCAAAATACCACAGGTATTGTACCCAATACTGGATACGAAAAAAGTACCGTTGCTATCAATGTTAATGCCGATTTAAATGAAAAACTTTCCGCGTCTTTTTCAGGAAGTTTTGTAAATAGTTTTTCAGACAATGTCCCTGTACAAGGAATTGGGGATGACAGTAGAGAGGGCTTAATGTATGCGCTTATATGGGCGCCAAATAATATTGACATCAATGCTTATAAAAACAATTATTGGGTCTTCAATTCCGAAGGAGTACGTAGAGAGCGATCCGCTCCTGCTTGGATAACAAATCCTATTGTCATCACCGAAGAAAATCTTAATGCTTTCGATAGAAACAGGTTTTTCGGAAATCTAAAAACCTCCTACAAATTCAGCGACAACTTATATGCCTTTCTAAGAATTGGTATGGATTATTACAATGATAATAGAAACTCTAGAAGAGCCATTGGTGAATATTACTTTCCAACAGGTATGTATCGAGAACAAAAAATTAGTTATAAAGAAATTAATGCTGACTTTTTAATAAACTACAACACTTCAATAAGTGATAATCTAACAATAAATACTAATATAGGAGGAAATATTTTAAAACAAGAATCAAGTGATTTTCAAGCAAGAGTAGAACAGTTAGCTATTTTAGATGTTTATAATTTTGGAAACGCCTTAGACCGTCCACAGATAATAGCTTTTGATGTTGAAAAACAACTAAATAGTCTCTATGGAAGTTTACAATTTGATTATAAAAAACAATTTTTCTTAGACGTAACCGCCAGAAATGATTGGTCTTCTACATTAAATATTAATAATAATTCTTTTTTCTATCCATCGATAGGGTTAAGTGCGATCATTTCATCCATGGTATCGTTACCAGAGCAAATTAATCATCTACAATTTAGGGCAAACTGGGCCAAAACAGGAAACGATACAGATCCTCAAATAATTAATAGAACATTTGATTATGGTACATTACCGGGGTCGACGACAAATCAACCTGTGATAGTGGATCCTAATTTAAAACCAGAAACAACCACTGCTTTAGAGTTTGGTATGAATTTAAGAATGTTTCAAAACAGAATAGATTTTGAAGCCAACTATTATAAAAATTCAACTAAAGATCAAATTTTACGCGTACCAATTAGTGCAAGTACTGGTGCCGATGCAAAATTACTCAATGCGGGACTAGTAGAAAATTCAGGGGTAGAACTTTTGTTGAGAACTACTCCAATAAAAACAAATAATTTTCAATGGAACTTTGATGTAAACTGGGCCACAAATCGTGGAGAAATTGTTGAATTAGAAGAAGGAGTCGATAGCTTTATTATTGGACAAGGGCCTACACTCCCCGGAGTTATTGTTCAAGCAATCCCCGGAGGTACTATGGGAGATATTTATGGTAGAGATTACAACAGACATAACGGTCAAATTATTTGGAGTGATGTAAATGGTATTGCTACTGCTTCTTATCAAGATGATCTAGTCAAAGTAGGTAACTACAACCCTGATTGGATTTCTGGTTTTGTATCTACATTTAGTTACAAAGGTATTGATCTTAGGGTTGTTGGAGAATACCGTCATGGTGGTGAATTATTTACAGAAACTGGAGCAAGATTAATGCAAGCAGGTAAAGATTCACAAACTTTAGATAGAGAAATTACTCCAACAGTATTGCCAGAAGGAGTTATGTCTGATGGAAACGGAGGATATATCACCAACACGATTTCTATGCCTTATTTTAATTTTGCGCGTAGATCTAGACATTGGGAAAACGCCGCATTAAACACCTTTGATGCTTCTTTCTTCAAATTAAGAGAAGTTTCCTTAACCACAGATCTAAAAGGCTTTTTTACAAACCTACCATTTGAAAAACTTCAGCTTTCAATCTTTGGAAGAAATTTATATACCCACACAAAATCGCATGAATTAAGACATTTTGATCCAGAATCTTTTATGATTAGTAATGGTACTTTGGTACCAGGTGTAGAGTCAGGGCAATTACCGACTCCTTCTACATATGGTTTAAGCGTAAATATTGGATTTTAAATTAAAGAGTACTCAAAATGAAAAATAACAACAAAATATATGTGATAACTCTTTTAATGTTGCTTGCTTTAGTAAGGTGTACTAGTGATTTTGAAGAAATAAACAAAAACAACAACTTGCCTTCGGATACACCACCTTCAGCAATACTTAAGAGTGTAATATTTGATCCTATCAACCCTAATATAAACATGCAATTTAAGTTTATTGGGCAAGTAATGCAATATATGGTATATACAAATGAAAGCTCATTTGACAGGTATCAATTTTCTTCAGATACCCCAGTTATGGATGCTTTTTGGGCTGCTACCTACAAAGCTTTGAGAGATGCTCGAACATTGGTCGAAAAAGCAGGGAATGATGCTGGATATTTGGCTGCTGCTAAAATTCTAAATGCCTATTATTATGCTACCTTAACAGAAATATGGATTGATGTTCCTACTACAGAAGCAGGTAATGCCGAAAATAATATTACCCCAATATATAACGCTCAAAAAGATATTTTTCCTCTAATACTTACCAATCTTGAAGAAGCAAATACACTACTAGCAAATGCCAGTACCGCATTTGCTCAAGGCGGTGACGTTCTATTTAATGGAGATGCAATGAAATGGCGAAAAATGGCAAATTCACTCCGATTGAAATATTTATTACGATTATCAAACACCAATGTATATCCAAATGCACAATCAGAATTTGAAACAATAATAAACGATTCCAATCAATATCCAATCATCACAAACAATGAAGATCAAGCCGTATATGATATGACAGGTATAGCACCGAATGTTGCAGACTTTTCAAATAATACTTCTATAAGTGGTATTACTTTAAGTCAACGTTTTATTGATCAATTTGTCAATGGAACAAACACCTCTTCATCAGATACTGGAGATGACGATCCTAGATTGGCTTTTTTTACACAAAAAACAGACCCTACGAACAACGATGCTTATGTAGGGGTAATAAGTGGTGGAACTGAAGCAACAGCAAAAACTATTGCCGATTTACCAAATGCTGTCAAACTAAAGCCACTATTTCAAAACGATAAAGGACTGTTAGATTTTGCCTACATAAGTTATGCTGAATTACAATTTATTTTAGCGGAAGCCCAACTAAAAAACTGGAACTTACCAAATACTACAAAAGAATATTTTGATACAGGCGTTACCAGTAATTTTGATTATTGGGGAATAACTATGCCTACAGGTTTTCTAGATAGGCCCGATGTTTCCTTAACAGGAATTGGCACAAGTGAAAACGATCAACTAGAAAGGATCTTACAGCAAAAATGGATAGCTGGTTTTGGCTTGAATATATTTGATATATGGGCTGATCATAAAAGAACAGGAAAACCAACAATGCAAATTGGTATAGAAGCTGTTACTATTTCTAATAACATTCCTACTAGAATGTTTTATCCTGTACTTGAAAAAACGGTAAATGCTACAAATTATCAAAATGCAGTTAACAATATAGGCGGAGATATTATCACCGCCAAACATTGGTATCAAAATTAAAAGTTGTTTTCATTCTAGGAGAGGGGGATTGTTCTTAATTTATTTTCTGCTTACACTTCTTAAAATAGATTTTCCCTTTCCTTTTAAAAAATATTAACCCTATAAGAGAACTATTTTATGGATAGAAAAAAGCTTATAATGATCCCCGGCACTTTATGTAATGAAGATTTATTCAAACAACAACATGAGGGGTTAAGTGATCTTTTTGATTGTTTTACTGCAAGCAACAACAGTGCTGATAGTTTAAAACGTATCGCTAATAATATACTGAAAACCTACACAGGTTCCTTCTTACTACTTGGGTTATCTTATGGTGGGATAATTGCTTTTGAAATCCTACGTCAAGCCCCCGAACGTGTCGATGGTTTGATTCTATTAAACACGAATTATAAAAAACCTTCTAACAAAACTCAACAGGCACAACAACGCTTTCTTGGTATGGCATATTTAGGAATACTTGATGTTGCTATTCAAGAAGAATTAACCGATGCAATGCTATACTATCAAAACCAAAAAAACAAAAAGTTAAGAAACATTATTTTAAATATGGGGCTACAGGTTGGCATTAACGGATTCCATAATCAAATTAAAGCACAATTAAACCGTCCTGATAGTAGCAAAGATTTACCCAAAATAAAATGTCCCACACTTATTATTACAGGAAAAGAAGATAATGTATGTCCTGTTGACTTACACGAAGAAATGGCAAAGATGATTCCGAATGCAACATTGAAAATAATAAATCAATGCGGTCATTTGAGCACCCTTGAAAAACCAAAAGAAGTTAATAATATCATCAAAAAATGGTATCAATCTATAATAAAAAATGAGAGTTAATACAATACAAAAAGCATTAAAGCAAGGAGAAACTGTACTATGTGGTTGGCTTCATATTCCTAATACATGGACTGCAGAAATGATGGCAAATGCTGATTGGGATTGTCTAACAGTAGACATGCAACATGGTTTGCATAGCATCGAAACAGCCATTCAAATGATGCAAGCAATTGCTACCACCAATACGATTCCTTTTGCTCGATCTAAATGGAACGATCCTGGACAAATAATGCGTCTATTGGATGGTGGAGCCTATGGTATTATTTGTCCAATGATAAATACCAAAAAAGAATGTGAACGTTTTGTTGGTGCTTGTCGATATCCGCCTCTTGGCTATCGGAGTATGGGGCCTACTCGAGCAAAATTATATGCTGGTAATGATTATGTAAAAAAAGCTAATGAAAGTATACTCGTTTTTGCGATGGTAGAAACCCTAGAAGCACTTAACAATATCAATCAAATATGTTCCGTAAAAGGGTTAGATGGCGTTTTTATAGGCTCAGGTGATTTAAAGCTTTCTATTGAAGCCGATAAAACAGAAAAAACAAGTTTTGATAACGCTGTTCAACAAATTATTACTACCAGTAAACAACATAATTTATTTGTTGGTGTATGGTGTGATTCTGTAAATAACACCTTAAAAATGATAGAAAAAGGATGCCAGTTTATCGCATTAAAATCTGATGGAAAAATACTAATGGAACATGTGGATAAAGAAACAAAGCAAGTTAGAAAGCAAATCAAAAATAGACAATAAGAAAATGGTGGATAAAGTATACATTGAAACAAATAAGTACGAAAGAGATGGTTTATTACAAAAACTCAAAGGTTTTGATAATAAATATAAAAATATTGTTGACTACATATTAAAAATTACCGAAGAAATATGGGAAAAAAGAGCCGTGTGGGTTATACGTGACACCTATGAAGAAGATGTTTTTATTCATATTGGAGCTAGAAATATTACAGGGATTAATGCTGTAATTGATGGAACTATAGACACCTTATATTCTTTTCCCAACAGAAAAATGCACGGAGAAGCAGTAATCTGGTCAGAAGAAAAAGAGGGTTCGTTTTACTCTTCACATCGTATTGGCTCTACTGCAACCAACCTAGGTAAAACCATTTATGGAGATGCTACAGGTAAAAATGTCTTTTTTAGAACCATTGCAGACTGTAAAATCGCTAATAATAAAATCTATGAAGAATGGTTAGTCAGAGATAATCTCTATTTAATTGAGCAATTAGGTTTTGACCCTGTAGAAATGGCAAAAAAACACTCAGTATATAAAAAACAAAACCCGCTGCATATAAACATCTCTAAACTGTTAAAAAAAACAAATTATATTACAAATATCGAGAAAAATTGCACTGATACCTACTTAATTTTCAATACTATAACTCAACTTTGGAAAAAAGGAAACCTAGAAAATATAACATCTTTCTATACAGATAAAAGTAAAATAAACGCAATAGGTAATAAAACCTTTTGTAATATTCAAAATATTAAAGAGTATATCTATGACTTATTATGCTCTTTTGAAACCCCTATTGTCAACATAGAACGTATCTCATCCAATCGTAATGATAATCAAACTGAAATAGCTGTTAGGTGGCATATTATCGGAAAAACAACAAGAAAAGGTATTTTCAATATCGACTCTAAACAACAAGTTTTAGTACCTATTATTAGTCATTTTTCGGTTGCCGATAATTCCATAATAGAAGAGTGGATGGTATATGATGGATATGATGTATTATGTCAAATTTATAGATAATTATGCGAGTAAAAAACAACAAAAATAAAAGGTCAATCATACAGCATTTTGAAAAAATCAATAAGACGCGAAAAGAAGATTTCCAAGATGTTTTTCTAGAAATATTTAATCAAAACGCTACAATCCATGTTTCTCGTCCATTTGATACCTATCATACACATGATTTTAAGAACTCTTTTTTAGAAACACTAATAACTTCTTTTCCTGATATTGAAATACAACCTTATATAATAATGGAAGGAAAAAATCATGAAGATTTTTGTGTCTGCATCGCAGGGAACTTTATT
The DNA here is from genome assembly GCA_947496185.1 of uncultured Tenacibaculum sp. GTDB lineage: Bacteria > Bacteroidota > Bacteroidia > Flavobacteriales > Flavobacteriaceae > Polaribacter. The sequence goes on along the minus strand of CANMCD010000002.1, from coordinate 279,122 downwards.
GGAACTTTTGAAAAGGAATGGATAAATATCAAACCTTCAAATCAAGCGACATACATTCGTTTTCATGCTGCGTTTTCAATGAGCAACGGACAAATCGATAACGCTTGGTTTTTATTAGATATACTCGATGTAATTCGCCAAACTGGTATAGAACTATTCCCTACAAAAGGAGTACAAAGGATTGTTTCCGCTCCTTTTACCGAAGACGGTATCATTGATTATCCTGTAAACCCAGAAGAATCGCTAAAATCTTACAATTTAACCAACAACATGCTAAATGGTTTGTTAGATTATGATGGAAAGACTATGGATTCTATGCAGCAAGAAAAGTACTGGGATGTGCCCAAAATGATGTGGTACGGACCTGGTGGTATCGGTACTACTAGAGGATTAAAAGGTTTTCAAAAAAACCATCAAATTCCTTTTTTAAAAGCCTTCCCAGATAGAGACTTAGTAAAAGAAGTTACCGATGCTGACTTTATCAACATAGCAGAAGGAAATTATACTTGTCATCTAGGATACCCTGCTATGAGTGGTAAACACCAAGGCGATGGGTGGTTAGGAATTAAAGCAACGAATAAACATTTTACAATGCGCATTATGGATTTTTGGAGAAGAGAAGGGAACCTTCTTCGAGAAAACTGGGTAATGATAGACATGATAGATGTATTGGAACAATTTGATATTAATGTGTTCGAATTATTAAAAGAAAAACAAGGGTAATTTTAAAAAGCGAACAAATGTTAGAAAAAAGGTTAATCAAATATGAAGACTTAATTCCCTGCAAAGCTGCTTTTATAGATGCAAAAACCCCTGGAAGTCATCTAAAAGATAATTATAGCATCATAGGCGGTGGTGTTTCTGAAAGTGTACATCAAAAAGTAAATTTTACAGAAAAACATGGGTTTTGTATTGGTGCTGCAGGGCAGCCACCAAGAATTAAAAACTCGCCACATTCACATTTTACTGCGGAAGTTTTTATGGTTTATAAAAGTCATTGGCGTTTTTATTGGAACAACGACGAAAAAGCCGAATTAATATTACATCCAGGAGATATTATTTCCTTACCAACCAACATGTTTCGAGGATTTGAAAATATTGGTGACGAATATGGAATGATTTTCTCCATCTTAGGTCATGACGATGCTGGTGGTGGTGTTATTTGGTTACCAAGAGTTATAGAAGAAGCTAAAAAGCATGGTCTTGTGTTGTTAGATAACGGAAAACTAGTAGATACCACCATAGGAGAATCCATTCCAAAAGGCAATAATCCTATAAAACCTTTAACATCAGATGAACTAGATAAATTTGATGAATATACGCTCGAGGAAATGAAAAATCATGTCGGTTGTGTAGGAAATTATAAAACATCTCCTTTTTCTGGTTTTCCTAACAAAACCCCAAAAACTCTTCGTTGGTTTGATATAATTGGACCTAAGGACAGTAAAAAACATCATTTCAGTGTAAAACCAGGAGACCCAAAGGGAGATGGATTTAATGTATATGGATTACAATCGGATTCGAAAGGAAATACTGGAAAATATCGTAGAAGAGAAGTCGAAGTATTTTTTGTTCATCGAGGAACATTTGAAATAGCTTGTGAAACGGATGGGGAAGAAACCGTATTTGTATTAAAAAATGGAGATATTTTTACCTTTCCAAAACATTCAGCACGAAAAATATCTGCGCTTTCCTATGGATTTGCCTACTGCATTGTAGGAACAGATTACCCATCTCCTCCCATATTACTCGATTAAAAATATTGACAAACACTAACAAACAACTAATCATTAAAATTATTAAGTAGCAATGGCAATAGAATATATCAAAAAAGGAATGGCAGCTGAAAATTCAGCTGCGAATCAAGAAAAAACTAGAGAGATAGTTCATGATATTTTAAAAAAAGTAGCAAAAAATGGTGATAAAGCCATTAGAGAATTATCAGAAAAATTTGACAAATGGAACCCTAAAAGCTTTAGGTTATCCGACACACAAATTCAAGAGACAATTTCGAAGGTTACCTCAAAAACCATTGAAGATATAAAATGGGCGCAGTCGCAAGTAAGAAGGTTTGCACAAATTCAAAAATCTGCCCTGAGAGATGTAGAAATAGAAACAATTCCAGGAGTAATTTTAGGACATAAAAACATTCCGATAAATTCGGTAGGTTGCTATGTTCCGGGAGGGAGATACCCAATGGTAGCCTCTGCACACATGAGTGTACTAACCGCTAAAGTAGCAGGAGTTAAAAAAATTATTGCATGCACACCTCCTGATCCAAAAACAGGATTGCCTCCCGCAGAAACCGTAGCAGCGATGCATCTTGGAGGAGCAGATGAGATTTATATTCTAGGTGGTGTTCAAGCCATGGCTGCCATGGCATACGGAGCGATCGGTATGCCCCAAGTAGACATGATTGTTGGACCAGGAAATCAATATGTAGCTGAAGCCAAACGACAACTCTTTGGAAAAGTTGGTATAGATTTACTTGCCGGCCCCACAGAAACACTAGTAATTGCAGATGATACTACAGATGCCGAAATGGTTGTAACAGACTTGTTAGGACAAGCAGAACACGGACCGAATTCTCCTGCTGTATTGCTTACCAATAGCAAAAAATTAGCCTTATCCATAGAAGCTGAAATTACAAAACAATTGGCCGTATTAGAAACCGCTGATTTGGCTGGTGTCTCTTGGCGAGATTATGGAGAAATTATTTTAGTAGACACCTATGAAGAAATGGTTAAAGTTGCTGATGATATTGCAAGTGAACATGTCCAAATAAATACAAAAAACCCAGAATACTTTTTGCAAAACATGACCAATTATGGGGCTTTATTTTTAGGTAATAGAACCAATGTAGCTTATGGAGATAAAGCAATTGGTACAAATCATACATTACCAACAAAAAAAGCAGCTAGGTTTACAGGTGGCTTATGGGTTGGAAAATTCATAAAAACATGTACGTATCAAAAAGTTACTACAGATGAAGCAAGTGTACTTGTAGGAAATTACTGTTCTCGATTATGTGAAATAGAAGGTTTTGTTGGACACAAAAAACAGGCAGATATAAGAGTTGAACGTTACAGTATAAAATAATTTTAGAGATTTCATGGGAAAGTTAAGCATACTTAATTGGATTATCATCATTTGTTATTTAATACTAAATCTCGTGCTAGGTTTCGTCCTTTCAAAAAAAGTGAAAACTGCCAAAGATTTTTATTTAGGTAAAAAAAACACCCCTTGGTGGGCAATTGGAATTTCTGTCTTAGCAACCTATGTCAGTGCAATGACCTTTTTAGGTGCACCTGCTTGGTCCTATAAATCTGGACTCTCTGTAATCGCAATTCACTTGAATTATCCCTTAGTAATTGTCATAGTAATGGCATTATTTGTACCTTTTTTTATGCAAACGGGTGTCGTTTCTATATATGAATACCAAGAAAAAAGGTTTGGTAAAACATCTCGAACAACAATTTCTATCATTTTTTTAATAACACAATTATTATCTTCTGCGGCTGTCTTATACGGTTCTGCATTGGTTATCGGGTATATTATCGGTGTAGATATTATCACTAGTATTATAGTCGTTTCTATAATAACCCTGATTTATACATCTTTAGGAGGTATTACTGCTGTGATTTGGACGGATGTTTTACAATCAGCAATTTTTTTGATAGCTGGAATTATTATGTTTTTTGCCTTGATAAATGAATTGCCAGACTCATTATCTGATACGTTAGAAATACTCAAAACAAAAGGAAAAATAAATCCAATAAACGTAAGTACTGATTTGTCTGAAGTAACAACTATTTGGGGTGGTATTATTGCAATGACAATCTATCATATAACTGTATACGGAGCAAATCAAATGATGATGCAACGAACATTGGGAGCGAAAAATATGGGTGATGCAAAAAAATCTCTTGCTTTTATGGGGTTTTCAGCATTTTTTATCTACTTCTTATTCATTTTTATTGGTGTCCTATTTTATCAGTATTATAATGGACGTGAATTTGATAATGATAATACGATTATGCTTGAGTTTGCCGAAAATCAAGGCTTCCCTGGGCTAATAGGAATTATTGCTGCCGCCGTATTATCTGCTAGTATGTCAAGTTTATCTTCTGCATTAAACTCTTTCTCAACTATCTCAACAGAAGGATTTTACAAAAAATACTTTAAACCCAACAAAAGCCCCGAACATTATTTACTTGTAGCCCGAATGTCTACCGTATTTTGGACAATATTAATCATTATTCCAGCCATCTATTTTACAGAATCTAAAGGGTCTATTCTAGAACTACTTACCAAAGTTGCCTCCTATATGGTAGGAGCTAAACTAAGCATGTACGGTCTAGGTTTCTATTCAAAACACACCACAGAAAGAGGCCTATTAATTGGCGTAGCAGCTGGTTTTGTTGCGTTGATCATTACTAATTATTATACCAATATTGCTTGGACTTGGTATGCCGTTATTGGTTCATTAGTAAATATCATCGTCTCCATTAGTGCAAGCTTATTATTGGATGGGAAACAAAAAGAATGGTCATTATATACTATTAAAGGACAAAAAGAAAAATTCAAACAATCAAACAAACCCGCAAAAGAAAATGGATGGTATATCATACCAAGTAAACTAGACTCGGTTAGTTATTACCTACTCGCTTTTTTTGTGCTAACACTTATTTTTTTACTATTAATTCAAAATTTTATTTGAGAAAATGAAGACAATTAAAACAGCTTTAATTACAGGAGGAAGCGGAGGTATAGGATCTGAAATTTGTAGATTCCTTGCCAAACATGGTTATAAAATTATCATCAATGAATTAAAAGTTGCAGAAGAAAGAGCTAATAAGCTTTTAGATAGTTTAGAAAACGAAGGACATGCTGTTTATCTAGCCTCTGTTACTGATAGTAATAAACTCAATGAAATGGCCATGTATGTGGAAGAAAATTATGGTCATTTAGATATACTAGTTAATAATTGTGGAATTACCAAGCCTATTGTTCATGAAGACTTAGATGGATTAACAGACGAATGGATCGATAAAATAATGCAAGTTAATTTTAGAGGAGCTTTTGCTAGTATCAGGGCCTTAAAAAATCAATTATCAAAGGCTAATACCCCTATTATAGTTAACATCTCTTCCATTGCAGGAAGAACAGCTGTTGGCAGTAATGTTGCATATTGCGCGTCAAAAGCCGCCATAGATTCTATGACCATGTCGTTAGGAAGGGCATTGGCACCTAAAATTAGGGTTGTCTCCTTATCTCCAGGATGGGTTAATGGAGAATATGCCAAACACTTACCAAAAGAATATATTGACGAACAACGTAACAAAACTCCATTAGGCAGAATCGCGGAAGCAGAAGATATCGCACGAGCATTACTTAACATAGTAGAATCCTTTACTTTTTCAACAGGATGTGTTTTTCCCGTTGATGGAGGAAGACCATTGACATAAACAACAAAAGATTATGGTTGATTTTCAAAAAGAAAAACAGTTAGTTAGAAACTATTATCAAGAGTTTGATAATGCTACTGATAGTAAGTTAGAAAACATATTAAAAAAATACACCACTCAAAATTATCATTGGAGAGGCGTACATCCTTTTTACGAACTCTTTACTCAAAAAGAAGTAATAAACAACTTCTGGAAACCCATACGTAAATCCTTTTCACCAATACAACGAAGAGAAGATATCTTTTTTGCTGGTGCAAACGATTGTGATAATGGAAACTCAATTTGGGTTGTTAGTGTAGGTAATCTTTTAGGTTTGTTTGACGAAACGTGGTTAGGAATACTTCCTACCAAAAAAATGCTTTTTATACGTTATGCAGAGTTTCATAGAATAACAAATAACCAAATTGCAGAAACAGCAATTTTCATAGATATCTTGAATATTATGGAACAAGCAGGATGTTATCCTTTAACACCAATGACGGGTACCTCCTTTATTTATCCAGGACCAAAAACTCATGATGGAATACTTTTGAGTAAAAATGATCCTAAAGAAACAAACAAAACCATAACACTTGTTAACAAAATGATTGATGATTTAGATAGCATTAATAAATCAGGACAAGACGATTGTCCTCCTTCATTGTTAGAACAAACTTGGAAAAAAGATATGATATGGTACGGTCCTACTGGTATTGGCGCATCATATACGATAGAAAGATACCAAAAACAACACCAATATCCTTTTAGAAAAAACCTGTCAGATAAAGTCTTTAATGGCCACATTGCCAGATTTGCTGAAGGAAACTATTGTGGTTTTTTTGGTTGGCCAAACCTATATAATAAAAACAAAGGAGGTTTTTTAGGCTTGCCAAAAAGCGATACAAAAGCAGCCATGCGTGTAGTAGACATTTATAGACGCGAAAATGATAAATTGGCTGAAAACTGGGTATTTATTGATATGCTCTACTATTTGTATCAACAGGGGTTAGATGTTTTACAAAGAATGAAAGAAATGTCTGATTATTAAGTAATAACAAAAGCGCTAGTTTAATAATAATCAGTAATTTTAGCGCTCTTTAATAAAAATTATATTTTCTTGGAAGAATTAAATTTATTAAATACCGATATAGAAAATGGAGTACTAGGAAGAAAAGAGAATAATAAGCGATATATTATTCGCTTACTTTCAAAATCTAAAGAAGCAATGTCAATACCTGAAATTGCTGAAAAGATTGATGTAAGTATTCCTGCTTGTACCAAGATAATCAAAGAATTAATGAATGATGATTATCTAATTAAAGATGGAAAAAAAACATCTTACAATGGAAGAAGACCTTATGGATTTACTATTAATAGAAATAAATTTTTTGTTATTGGTGTAGAAATATTGTCACAGTTTATCCACCTAAGTGTTGTTGACACAAACTTAAAAACACACTATGAAAAAGTAAATAGAAATTTTAAATTAACATACGATAAAAAAACGTTAGAGAATATTACTTTCTTTATTGAAGAAGCTTTACAAGAAAGTAATATTTCAAAATCAACCATACTTGCCATTGGAATTGGTACACCTAACGTAACGAAAAAAAACGGAACCATCACTACCTTTTTTTCACCAGAAAATATATCACTAAGGCTGCACCTACAACAAAAAATAGGACTTCCTGTTTTTGTGGATAACGACACAAGAACCATTAGTATAGCAGAACAAGCAATGGGAATTGCAAAAGGAAAAGAAAATGTATTTGTCATCAAAATAAGTAGATCTCTTGGTCTAAGTATCATATCCGAAAAACAAATCATAACAGGTAGTTCTGGTTTTGCTGGTAATTTTAACCATACACAATTTCGTAAAGGAACTAGACTTTGTGACTGTGGAAAAACTGGCTGTTTAGGTACGATGATTGGAGGAAATGCTCTTTTAGAAGATTTGAAAGAAGCCCTATTAAAAGGAGAAATATCAGTATATTTTACCAAAGAAAAAATTTCTGAGTATACCTATCATGATATTTTAGATGCTGTTTTGAAAGGCGATGAACTCTCTATAAAATTAATTGAAAATCAAGGTATTATATTAGGAGAAGCGATCGGAAATATTATAAATATATTCGATCCAGAACTGGTAGTTATCGATGGAGAATACGTTATGGTTAAAGAATTTTTTATCGATCCTATTAAAATCGGAGTACGAAAAACAAGATTAATCACCAATAATGGAAAGTTTGATTTACAAACTTCCTCTCTTGGTAGGTATTTAGGATCAAAAGCAGGAGCCTGTTTGGCTTTGAAAGCTTGTCAAATGATTGATTTAGGATAACACATGTATCTTTTAAAAGATACATGCATTACACAATTATCTTATCATCCTAATATGAGGAATCCCATCCTCTAAATACGTTTCTCCTATCGTTTTAAAGCCAAGGTTTTCGTAAAATTTTATCAAATATTTTTGCGCAGAAATAGTAATGGTTGAGTTATCATAATTTTGAAGAATAGCTTCAATAGATGCCTCCATTAACTGATGCCCATATTTATATTTTCGCTGCTCTTCTTTAACTACTACTCTTCCAATACTAGGTGTATCAAAATAGTCTCCGCCATCAAATAAACGAGTATAAGCAATTATATTACCTTCTTTTTTCCCTATCACATGAAGCGCTTTATAATCTTTATTATCTATATCTTGATAAACACAATCTTGCTCTACAACGAAAACTTCAGAGCGTAATCTAAGTATTTCGTATAGCTCTTTTTTTGTTAAATCATCGAAATTTTTTACTTCAAATACCATTTCTTAATTACATGCAATTTTACCTACTCTATTTTCATGTCTACCTCCTTCAAAATCAGTTGATAAAAACACTTTCACAAAACCTAAAGCTTGTTGTAACGAAACAAAACGAGCAGGAATTGTTAATATGTTAGCATTGTTATGTTGACGTGTCAATGCAACCAACTCATTATTCCAACATAAAGCTGCTCTAACACCTTGATGTTTATTTGCAGTCATTTGTGCACCATTTCCACTTCCACACAAAATTATTCCCATTGCTGCCTGCCCAGTTTCAACGGCTTCTGCTGTCGGATGAATCGTATCGGGATAATCCATACTATCTCCTGTATTAGTACCAAAATTGATAACTTTATGTCCTAATTCTTCTAAAAGTTCTATAATTTCAAACTTATATTCCGTTCCTGCATGATCATTACCAATAGCAATTGTCATAAAATATTGATTTTAATTATGTTGATACCTACAAAAATACAGTTATTAACGGTTATCAACCATTAATTAACACATATTTTTATGGATTACAGTAAAAGGCTTTATACATAAGTACTTATAACTAGTTAGCTAATTGTTGAGAACTATTGGTATATTTTGAAAAATATTTTTGCTTTTCTAAGCTTTTTTTTCAATACAAGAACTAGCTTAAATAATGCAAGTTTTTTTTTTAGTTTTTAGTAAACATTTATCAACAAAAAATCTACTAGTTTTTGACAAGCAATTTCAAAAATCTAATTACAGTTATTTTGTGAACTTTCATTTTTACACTTGTTAATAACTATAATTAGTTTCTTGATTTTAAGGCTATTTTTTACATAAGTTGTTGTTAATAGCTTTTAATAAGTGACAAAAACAATAAATAAATACACTTTTTACTCCAACTATTCACAAGCTATTATAATCATTTTCTTTTTTTAAAATTTTTAAATCTTTTTATTTAATATAATATATGTGTTGATAACCTAATTTTTGATTACTAGTTTTCTCGTAAAAAAACGAACCTATAAAGAGTAGAGAAAGAAATACAGTAAAAATACTTCTTTAGAGAGACTTTTTAAAATGAACTCATCTTGAGTTTGAAAGTATTTAAGTATTAAAAGTAACTTTATTAAGTTACGAAAGAAATAAGAAAAGTGTCATTTTTACAATAGCTGTTTTTGCCTTAATACAAGTAGCGTGTAATGTGTAAATTGATATTATTTATTACTTAAGGTATTTTTATAATAATATCTTATAACTTCTTTTTTCATCGGTTGTTTACTGATGGGGTTACTTAGAAGTAACTGTATGTTGACTATAAGAATAATAATACCGACTATAAAAATCAACAAAAAAAGAGCTACAATTCGTTTGATGTTTTTCATTTCTAATCCTTTTTTGTCTTTATAGACGTGTAAATTATTGATGTGTTACACTAATTTTGGTTTTTATTTAACTTTTTTTTAATAAAAAAATAACAGATCAAGAGGAGTAAAAAAGTGTTTTTAGTTAATATGTTGTTAATTAAGGTTTTATTGTTTTTTTTGAACTATTACTACCCTAAATTATGTTTCCATTTATCAGTAAGGTTACTAGGTAGTTTTTGAAATAGTAGGACTATAAAACCTTACTATCATTACTATGATGTTTTTATTTACAAATTAAAATCAGGTAAATAATTATTAAATACCAACGTTATTTAAATGAGAAGAATATTATTTGTACTTTGGTAATAACTTAATAAGATGATCGATTGATGACTAGAAAGAAGAAATTCAATAAAAGTAGGGGAAAAAATATTAAAAATTTGACCCGAAACATTTTTGATATATTAAAGAGTGATGATACCAAACAGTTTAATTACAAGCAAATAGCAGCTAAATTAGGTATCACCCATACAGAAGGAAGAACAAAAATCATTAGAAAGCTAGAAGAATTAAAGGCTCGAAAAAAAATCATAGAAGTAGAAAGAGGCAAATATCAAGTGAATAAAGATAGAAAATATCATATAGGAAAGCTTGATGTTACTTCCAATGGAAATGCTTATTTCATTTGTGAAGATTTTGAAGAAGACATCTTTGTACCTTCTTTAAATTTAGGTAAAGGATTACAAGACGACATTGTCAAAGCCTATATCTATAAAAGAAAACGAAGTAAAAAAATTGAAGCCGATGTAATAGAAATAGTTGAACGATCAAAAACTGAATTTGTCGGTGTACTTCAGCTAAGTAAAAATTTTGGTTTTGTTTTACCAGATAGCCCAAAGATGTATGCTGATATTTTTATACCATTAAGTAAAATAGACGGTGCAAAACACGGAGAAAAAGTATTGGCAAAAATTACAGACTGGCCAGAGAAATCAAAAAACCCTTTTGGAAAAATAACACAAGTTTTAGGAAAACCAGGAGAGCATGATACAGAAATACATTCCATCTTACTAGAATATGGCTTACCACATGAGTTTACAGATGTAGTAACCAATGAAGCCAAAGAACTGCCGATTGAAATCACTAAAGAAGAGGTAGTTAAAAGGAGAGATATGCGTGGAGATTTGACATTTACCATCGATCCAAAAGATGCTAAAGACTTTGATGATGCTTTATCTTTTACGGAGCTTGATAATGGCAATTATGAAATTGGTATTCATATTGCAGACGTCTCTCACTATGTACAGCCCAAAACGATACTTGACGATGAAGCTTATAGTAGGGCAACCTCAGTATATTTGGTAGATCGTGTGGTACCTATGCTGCCAGAAATGTTATCAAACGGTGTTTGTTCTTTACGACCTCACGAAGAAAAACTGACCTTCTCTGCAGTTTTTGAAATCAATAAAAAAGCACAGATTGTCAATCAATGGTTTGGTAGAACGGTTACGTATTCTGATCATCGTTTCGCTTACGAAGAGGCCCAAGCTATTATTGAATCAAAAACCAATGTAGTTCCTTCAGATATATCTTTAACAGGCAAAGAATACAGCGTAGACCAATCGATTGTTAATGCCATTCTTACACTTGATGATTTGGCCAAAATTCTGCGAAAAAAACGTATGAGTGAAGGAGCTATTTCTTTTGATAAAGTTGAAGTTAAGTTTCATTTAAATGAAGAAAATTACCCAACAGGCGTATTTTTTAAAGAGTCAAAAGATGCTAATAAACTGATTGAAGAATTCATGTTATTAGCCAATAGAAAAGTTGCTGAATTTATAGGTTTTCATAAAGGAAAACCAACCAAAAAAACTTTTGTTTACCGCGTTCACGACGAGCCAGATGATGAAAAACTAGCTTCTTTACAGAATATTGTAGGTAAGTTTGGCTATAAAATTAATACGGATAATAGACAAAGTATTTCCAAAAGTTTGAATAAACTATTAAGGGATGTTCACGGTAAAGGAGAAGCCAATATGGTAGAAACCCTAACGATTCGATCGATGAGCAAAGCAGAATACACCACACATAATCTTGGACATTATGGTTTGGCTTTTGATTATTATTCACACTTCACATCACCCATACGAAGGTATCCAGATGTGATGACACATCGTCTTTTGCAACATTATTTAGATGGTGGAAAGTCTGTAGACGCTAACGAAATTGAAGATAGATGTAAACATTCTTCAAAAATGGAAGAATTGGCCTCAAAAGCAGAAAGAGATTCTATCAAGTATATGCAAGTTAAATATATGGAAGATCATAAAGATCAAGAATTTGAAGGCGTTGTTTCTGGGGTAACAGAATGGGGAATTTATGTTGAAATTACCTCTAATAAATGTGAAGGAATGGTTCGAATTAAAGACATAAAAGACGATTATTATATCTATGATGAAAAACAATATGCTGTTATTGGTCAATCCACACAAAATAGTATTCAGTTAGGAGATAATGTCGTTGTTAAAGTGAAAAATACTGACTTAGAACGTAAACATCTAGACTTTGATTTGGTAAGTTTTTAACCCCTAAATACTATTGTGTAGAATAAAATGTTTATAATTGGTACAATTATTGAAACCAAATAAGTATAAAGTTTTATAATTTATTGATTATAAGATTTTTAAATTTTATAAAAATGAAACAGTATGTATTAATAGTTTTGTTCTTGACAAAAACCATTGCTTTTTGCCAGAATGAGACTATAAAAGAGTTGGGGAGCTTTAAAATTTTAAAGGTCTATAATGGTATTGATGTTCAGCTAGTGAAATCGAACGAAAATAAAGCAATTGTAAAAGGAGAAAAAGCGAATAAAGTAAAAATCAAAGCAGAAAACGAAAAACTAAAAATACTTCTTTCTTTTCCTGAAACAACTGCTGACGGTAAAGTAAAAATTACCTTGTACTATAAAAATGATATAGATGTGATTGATGCGAATGAAGGCGCAATTATTACATGTCAGGATTTAAATCAAATAAAAGCTGAAGTTAAAGCCCAAGAAGGCGCTTTTATTAATATGGTGGTTACTAGTAAACATCTGAAAGTAAAAAGTACTTCAGGGGCGGTTGTAAAATTATCAGGTACGACAAAAAACCAACATATAAATGTTGACTTAGGGGCAAATTATCATGGCTATAAACTAGCAGTAACAAACATGAGTGTTATTCGAGCAGGTTCAGGAGCAAAAGCGGAAGTACAATCGGGTGAAATATTAGACGCTAAGGTTTCTTTTGGAGGATCTATATTTTACAAAGGAAAACCAGAGGTTTTAAAGGATAAAAAAGTAATTGGTGGGGTGATTGAACCTAGGCGTTAAATTTTGTATCTTTGTGGCATCAATTTAAGTTTATAAAATGAATTTACTTACTATTTTTTTAGGTTTTGTTGGTCCTTGGCAAATTGCGATTATAGTTGCCTTAGTACTATTGTTGTTTGGAGGGCGAAAAATACCTGAGTTGATGAGAGGATTAGGAACCGGTATCAAAGAATTTAAAAATGCTACCAAAGAAGATGACGAAAATTCCCAAGAGAATATAGAAGATAAAAAATAATATAAAAAAACCGAATCAACAACGATTCGGTTTTTTTATGGATAACAACTGCTTGCTTCGTTCTACAGATCATTTTCGTCTTTGTTTTTTTTCTTAGATTTTTTCATGGCTTCACCAATTTGATTACTCGCAGTAAAACTGGCTACCATATTATTTAGCATATCGCTACCAGCTTGTGGAGAATTTGGTAATAAAATCAAATTACTATTCGTATCTGCTCCTATTGCTTGCAATGTATCATAATGTTGTGTTACAACAATCAAAGCAGATGCTTCTTGACTATTGATACCAACTTTATTTAATACTTCAACAGATTCTTCCAAACCACGAGCAATTTCTCTACGTTGATCTGCAATACCCTGACCTTGTAATCTTTTACTTTCAGCTTCCGCCTTTGCTTTTTCTACAATCAAAATTCTTTGTGCATCTCCTTCGTACTGTGCAGCCACTTTTTCTCGTTCCGCAGCATTAATTCTATTCATGGCTTCTTTTACTTGTGCATCAGGATCAATATCTGTTACTAAGGTTTTAATAATGTCATATCCATATTCCATCATAGCATCATTCAATTCAGATTTTACGGCGATGGCTATGTCATCTTTCTTTACAAATACGTCATCTAAGCGCATTTTAGGAACTTCTGCACGCACAACATCAAAAACATAAGAAGTTATTTGATCGTGTGGATAATCGAGCTTATAGAATGCTTCATACACCTTGTCTCGTATCACTTTATATTGTACAGAGACTTTTAGTTTTACAAAAACATCGTCTAATGTTTTAGTTTCTACAATCACATCCAACTGTTGAATCTTTAAACTCAATTTACCAGCAATTCTATCAACAATAGGAATTTTCATATGTAATCCTGAGTGCCTAATACTATGAAACTTACCAAACCTTTCAATAACTCCGGCTGTTTGTTGTTTAATAATAAAGAAAGCAGAAAATAGGACGACAATCCCAATAAATATAATAGGTATAAATAATATCATAAAATTTGATTTTTTAGTTTTTTGAAAATAATTTTATTGTATTGGTCGTATAAATTAAGTAAATGTTACTGATTTTTTGTTTTAAATTATAAAATTTATTGTTTTTTTAAGTTTTTTATCCTCCCAAGACAACTATATCATTGTATATTTTCTAAGGCATAATTTATCTTTAACACCTATTTCCTATTCAAGGATAGTATATTTGCAAAAAACTATTTTTATGGACCTATTTAAGGATAATATAACAGAACTTTTAATTCTACTATTTTTAATTGTTACTTTTTTGCAATCTGGCGTTGATAAAGTAACAGACTGGAATGGTAATTTATCTTTTATCAAAGATCATTTCAAAAACTCGCCATTAAAAAATACGGTACCCTTTTTACTTGCTGTTATTTTAGTAATCGAATTACTTGCAGGAGCATTTATGTTTGTAGGTGTTTTTAACATCCTAACCACAGGATCGAAAGAATTAGCTTTGTTGGGAGTTCAATTATCGGGACTCACGTTGGTTTTTCTTTTAATCGGTCAACGCTTGGCAAAAGATTATGCTGGAGCGATGACGCTGGCCGTTTATTTTATAATCACCATTTTTGGAATGTTTTTACTTAATCAATAAAATTTATAGTAGATATAAAATATAATTACTTTTAATTATTTAAAAACCTCTTAAAACAACTGTTTTAAGAGGTTTTTAAATTTTACTAATATGTTTCTGTGTTTTATAAATAATAGTCTTTTATAATGTGTTTAAAATCGTTTTTACTCTTTTTTTAGCAAGAAAATCTGTGATGAGTACTCTTTTTTTCTTTTTGCTTTCATATTTGATAAAAATCCAATATAAATTGCACGAAAGGGATTCATTTTTCCTTTTTTGTATTTTTCACTTAAAAGGGCTACATAAAAAGAATCAAATTTCATAGGAAGAATTTTGAATATTCTCATTTGATGTTGCATAAAAATTTTTTCTATAGCTTTTTTTGAAAAATGCCAGATATGTCTAGGTACATCATAAGCAGCCCAAAAATTTTTATAATACGATGCATCGTAACTTTTAAAGTTAGGTACGGCTATTAATAAAACACCTTTTGGTTTTAATAATTTTTTTAGTTGTGTAATATATTCATCTAGATTTGGTATGTGTTCTAGTACATGCCAAAGCGTAATTACATCAAATTTTTTATTTTTTATTATTTCAATATTTTTACATAAATCAATGTTTTTTTTCTGAGCCAATTCTCTAGCTTTTTCGGAAGGTTCTACACCGAATGTATCCCAATTATTTTGTTGGCATATTTTTAAAAAATCACCTGTCCCCGCTCCTATATCCAAGATGGATTTTTCTGCTGTTTTTAAATTGTTGATTAGTTTAAGTTTTTTTTGTAAAGTATACCATTTTACCAACTGATACATTTTTTCAAATAAACCTTTCTTACCATCTGTATGAGAAATATAAGATTCACTTTCATAATAACGGTCCAAGTTTTTTGGAATGTTATTCGTAATTACTAAATCATAGGTTTCGTTATAAACTAATTCAAAAGTTTCTTTAGATACAGAATAATCGTTACATGTTAAAAAAGGTTTGGTGTTGGATAAATAGTCCATTTAATTTTAGATTTATGATGCTAGAATAATGTTTTCAAATTTACTAAATGGAGTTTATATTTTATTATATTACTTATGAAAAATAGCCTATGTTCCACATGGAACAAATTGGTGATTTTTGTTTTAAGAATATTTAATTCATACATGAGTCGATGAATTAATTGTATCAGATTTCGATGTAGTATTAATTTTCTTCTGTTTTATGAACTTAAAAGTTACTTGTTATTGTAGCTAAAAGAATTTTAAATTTTACCCTACCATCAATTTTTTATTACAATACATACCCTACCCTTGTAGTTTTAGAGTAATAATTTTACGTTACTATTTTAAATAATACAGGAATTATTTTTATAAGGATGGTGCTATCGAAACAAAACTAATCAGACTCTCTTCGTAAATTATTCTTTTTATTTCTTTATACCCTTAATCTTGCCATTTGTTACATAGAATATACAACTGATAACATTTCTATAATAAAGAGTATTCTATTTGAATTTACTTTGCCTCATATCACAGAAAAGGACATGACGTTATTAATAAGATAAAATCCTTTGAAATATTTTTTGTAGATATGATATAGCATAAATCAAGATTTACTTTAGCATAGTTTTAATTGTAGGTAATAAAGTTTTTTTTAAAAACCGCTAACTAAATGTTGAGTTATATTGTTTGAATAGTATCATTTCGATTTGTGATATTGAAGTGAAAAGAAAAACGTTCCATATGGAACGTTTTTTGATTTATATAAAAAGAAATGTTTTTTATCGACCCATGTAGACTAAAAGAACCGAAATATCACTAGGAGAAACACCACTTATTCTACTAGCTTGTGAAATAGAAGTAGGTTGAATTTTTGTTAGCTTTTCTTTTGCTTCGAAGGATAAAGATTTAACTTTAGAGTAATCAAAATTCGATGGAATCGGAACGTTTTCTAGTCTGTTAAGTTTATCAGCATTGTTTTTTTCTTTTTCAATATATCCAGAGTATTTTAAGTGTATTTCTACTTGCTCGATTATTTCGTTATCGATCTCTTGGTCTTTTATAAAACCAGCAACTTTTTTAAGTTCCATCAAATCTATAAAGGCTAATTGTGGTCTTGCTGCAATTTTATAAAGCTTCATTGATTGGTTAACGGCAGCTAAATTCTTTGCGCTAAGAATAGGGTTTATTTCTTCTTGAGAAACGCTTAAATCTTTTAAAAAGTTAATAAGATCGTTTGTTTTAGTTTTCTTTTCAGTAACCCTTTGCATTCTTTCTTCTTTCGCTAAACCGAGGTTATAAGATTTTTCTGTCAAACGTATATCGGCATTGTCTTGACGTAATAAGGTTCTGTATTCTGCTCTTGAGGTAAACATACGGTAGGGTTCTTCTGTACCTTTTGTAATAAGATCGTCTATTAAAACACCGATATATGCTTCGTTTCTTTTTAATAGAAAAGGCTCTTTGTTTTGGGTTTTTAAAGCTGCATTTATACCTGCCATTAATCCTTGTGCAGCGGCTTCTTCATATCCCGTAGTACCATTTATTTGCCCAGCAAAGAATAGATTTTCTATGCGTTTGGTTTCTAAGTTGTGTTTTAGTTGTGTTGGTGGAAAATAATCATATTCTATTGCATATCCATATCGGAAGAACTTTACATTTTTAAATCCTGGTATGGCACGAATAGCTTTGTCTTGTACATCTTCAGGTAAAGAAGTAGAAAAACCATTAACGTATATTTCAACGGTATTCCATCCTTCTGGCTCTACAAAAATTTGGTGACGCTCTTTTTCTGCAAAACGATTGATTTTATCTTCTACCGATGGGCAATAACGAGGACCAGTTGATTTAATACGGCCGTTGAACATTGGTGATCTATCAAAACCTTCTTTTAGTAATTCATGTACTTCAGGGTTTGTATAGGTCAAGTAACATGACCGTTGTTGTTCTAACGGTTTTGTAGTAGATAAATAAGAAAATTTTTCTGGGCTTGCATCTCCTGGTTGTTCTGTCATTAGAGAATAGTCCAAAGAACGACCATCGACACGCGGAGGAGTTCCTGTTTTCATTCTTCCAGCTTCAAACCCTTTAGCTACTAAATCTTCCGTAATTCCTGTAGAAGCTCCTTCTCCTGCTCTACCACCACCAAATGTTTTCTCACCGATATGAATCAAACCATTTAAAAAAGTCCCTGCCGTTAAAATGACAGTTTTGGCTTTTATATTCAATCCTAACATGGTTTTTACACCTGTTATTTTTTCTCCTTCAAATAAGAGTCCGTTAACTGAGTCTTGGTAAAAATCTAAATTATCTGTTTGTTCAAGTAGGTTTCTCCAGCATTCTGCAAACTGCATTCTATCCGATTGGGCTCTTGGGCTCCACATAGCGGGCCCTTTCGATTTGTTTAGCATTTTGAACTGTATAGCCGTCTTGTCTGTTACAATGCCGCTATAGCCTCCTAAAGCGTCTATTTCGCGTACTATTTGTCCTTTTGCAATTCCACCCATAGCAGGGTTGCAGCTCATTTGTGCAATGTTTTGTAAATTCATTGTGATCAACAAAGTTCGAGCTCCCATGTTGGCACTAGCAGCAGCAGCTTCACTTCCTGCATGCCCTCCTCCTACTACAATGACATCGTATGTTGTATTTAATAAACTCATTTTTTATTCAGTTCCACGTGGAACGGGATTTATTTTTGATTCCACAAAATTAAACATTCCTCTTCTTTTCTTCGCATTTCTTTCTTTTCTTCTTCCTCTTTGTCTTTGTATCCAACATAATGTAATACACCATGAATAATTACCCTGTGTAATTCGTTTTCAAAAGAGACACCAAAACTTTTAGCGTTTTCTGCTACTCGTTCTACAGAGATAAAAATATCACCCATTACCAAATTGTTTTCACAATAATCAAAACTGATAATGTCGGTTAACGTATCGTGTTGGAGATACTCCACATTTATTTTGTGTAAGTATGCATCATCACAAAAAACATAATTAATTTCTCCTAGCTCGTGATCTTCTTTTTCAATACATAGTTTGATCCAATTAGCTGTCTCTTTTTCGTCTGGTAAAGTAAAATCTGTTTCGTAATTAAAGTATATCATTTTAGGTTGGATGTATGAATAATGAATTCTTTTGGATTTTATGAAAGATATATGTTTCTTGTTTTTAAAGTAAGTAGTATAATTTTTAAGTCTTCATTCGTTTATGTTAGTACAACACTACTTGCTTTATTTTTCTTTTCAATACCTGCTTTTTAACCCTTTGTTGACGTATTCGGATTTGATAAAGATGTAAACTGTTTTATTAGTTTGCATCTTCTATAATAGGTATGTCATGAATATATTTTAGTATTAAAACTTAGTCGTTTTTCGGAGTGCTAAAGTATTCTTTTACTTTTTTTCTGAAATTTTGGTGCAAAGGTAAGGATTGTCTGTTTAATATTTCATTTTGATTGTAAAACATCTTTTTAAAGTTTAGCGTTTTTTCTGGGGTACTTTGGTACTCTTTTGTATTTGTATTCGATTTTCTTTCCTTTTTCTTTCCTTGCTCAAAACTTGCTTTTTCAAGCTTTAAAAGTTCATAATTGAGCTTTTTCATTTGCGCTAAGACATCCCTATTAAACCCTTTTTCTAATATTTTGTTTTCTAATTCTTCCATTTGTTCCAATGCTTTTTTGGCATTTCCATTCCCATCTTTTCCTTTTTTAATAGCATCTTCTAATTGTTGTCTTAATTGCGATTGTTCTTTATATATCTGATACAATTCGCCGTCCATTTGGTCTTGCTGCTCTCCTTCACTACCCTGTTTTTGTCCTTTTTCACCTTTCTGCCCCTTTCCTTCTTTTTCACCTTTTCCATCCTTAGGTTTTCCTTCATTGCCTTTTTCTAACCCTTTTTTCATTTGTTGCATCAATTCATTTTGTTTTTGAATAATATCGGGCAAACTAAAAGAATCGCCTTTTCCCTTTCCTTTGCCCATTCCTTCTTTAGGGCTATTCATGGCATCCAAAGTATTACTTAACATATCTGCTAAAGTATTTGCAGATGTCATAACGTATTGTTGGTTAGAAACACCGTTTACAATTTTATTATCTGCCAAATTTTCTAGGGATTGATCTAAATTGTAGTGCGCATTTGCTAATTCTTCTTGCACTTTAGAAGAAATGCTAGGTACTCTCATAGACAAGGTAAATAAACTGTCATCTATATGCTCGAAATAAGTCTTTAATTGGTATTGTTTTTTTATGTTTTTTCCAAAATTAGGATGGGTTGCATTTGTGTCGGTAAAGGTTTTCATCAAACCCTCTTGATCAAAGGAGAAAGTAACTAAGTTTTCCAAGACCTGTCTAAGGCTTTCCATATTCTCTTCTTGCATTTCTGCACTCATTGATTGCATAGAGTTTTGCATCTTTTGACTCATTTGTTTCATCTTTTTTGCTGCCTTTTTTTGGTTCTTTTTGGCTTGAGATGCGTTTTTCTGTTGCATATTTTCCATAGACTTGTTCATTTCTTGTTCTGCTTCCTTTTGCAATTGCTCAGTATCGGGCAAAGGCATTGGTTTTTTTAATTCGTTATTTTCTTTTTTCAAATCCTCCATTTTCTTTTTGGTTTCTTCAAATTCTTTAGCAAGTTCTTTTTGGGCTTCTTCAGTATTTTCTTTTTTTGAGAGCTCTTCTTGTTTTTTAGCCATTTCATCCAATTTGTTAGCAATTTGATTCATTTTTTGCTCAACATAATAACGTTTGGTTAATTCTAATATACGCTCCAAACTACGTTCTTGTTGCTTGTTTTGTTCGGCTAGCTCTTTTGTTTTTTTGATTAAGTCTTCTTTTTTTAGCTTATCCGCCAACTCTTTTAACTCTTCTAATAACTTTTGTTGTTTGTCGAGTTTCTTTATTTCTTCGATTCTTTTCTTTAGGTTTTCTTTTTTCTCTTTCAACGTTTCGTTTTGGTCGTTTTTTTCTTCCAAGTTTTCATGGAGTTTTTGTGCTTGTCGTTGCATCATCTCCTTGTATTGTTCTTGACGTTTTATTAAGTTTTTTATGTTTTTCTGATCGTTCCAACTAATATTCTTTTTGTTTTGCAAGTCTAATTGAATTTTTTCTAAGCTTTTTTTAGTGTTTTGTTGCTTTTCTAATGATTTTTCTAGCTTTTCTATATGCTCTTTTTGTTCTTGGATTAATTCTTCTTCAATTTGTTGTGCGGATTTCTGATTATAGAAAAAAGTTTTACTTATGGCTTTTTTACTACCGTTTACCCTATCATTATCGTATACCTGAAAATAGACTTCATAATTTGTGTCGGGTTTTAGTTTTAGTGCATTAGGAAACTCATATGTAAAGGATTGTATAGGAGTGTTTTTTATTTTAATTAACTGATTATCAGTTATTTGAGTGTTTCTTTCTTTGTAAACTAACTCTAATTTTGAAAACCCGTAATCATCAGAAATTTGTCCGAAAAATTGTGCATTTCCTCGTGTAATACTATCAATATTAGATTGTACTTTTATGGTTGGTACTTCATCTTTAATTACATTGATAGTAAATTGTAGATTTTCATAATCCTTTAAATGTTTATTTGAGGTGGTGATTTTATAGTTTAAGTTTTCAAGTATTCTTTTTTTATAACTAAAGATGTTTTCTTTTTTGTTATTAAAAAACTTCTTGTTTTTATTAGAAATAAAGGCAACACTATCTGTTTCAGATGTTTTGATCTCCCAAGTGATGAATGTTCCTTGTGGAACATTTATGTTTCCTGTGTTTGTAGTGATTTCATTTTTCTTTTTTGTATAGTTTGGATAGTGTAATTTCAGTGTAATATTTTGAATTGACGGCGTTTTTATAAGGTCAATATCGTATGTTTTTGATTGTACTTTATTTGCTTGGATATAGAATGAAGTAGCCTCATGTACTTCGTTAAATGTATAACTAAACGTTCCGTTTCCGTTGTTCTGTAAAAAATACTGTTGATCATTAAAGTGAATTTTAGCTTCTTCTGGAATAATACTTCCCTTAGCTTCTACCGTTATTGTAATCGGTTTTCCTTTGATTACTTCTAGTTTTTGGGTTAAAAGCGAAAAATAAAAGGGAGCTGGTGGTGTATAAGCTGTTTTATGATCTAATACCCTGTTCAAACTTTCTCCTAATTTTGTATTAAATCCAGCAACCAAGCTCACCAACCAAATTAGTACAGGAATTAAAATGTATTTAGCATATTTTAGATTGGAAGAAAAATTAATCGCGCTACTAAAAGGAATGGGTTGTATTTCTTTTGATTTTTGCTCAATACTAGCGATTAATAAGTCTGATTGTGTCGAGTTTTCTTTTAATTGAAGAATATTAATCAGTTTGTCTTTAACTTCAGGAAAATGGTTTCCTATGATTTTTGAAGCTTCAAGGGGAGTGATCCCTTTTTGTAAACCAAATAATTTAAATAAAGGAAAACAAATAAAACGAAAGAACAAGAACAATTCAACAAGGATAAATAACCAAAAAAGAAGTGTTCGTGCCAATGGTTGTAACCATAAAAAGTATTCTATAAATGCCGTTACAAAAAGGTAAAGTAACCCCAATGTAACAAAAAGAATAGTTCCTTTTATCAGTTCATTGGTATAATACTTAGTTACAAACTGTGCTAATTTTACTTCTATTTTTTCAAGTACTTTCATAAACTTACTGGGTTGTATGTGCTATTTTATATCTAGTTTGGTGATGGCCTTATGTGATTTTTTTGATAAATGTTAAAAATCCAGACGATAAATAGTTAACTTTAATAATAACTATTTTCAGAAGGGTAATTTATTTCATTTTATGATGAAATAAAATGATCTAATAAATTATAATCTATAAAAGTACTTATTTTTGCGAAAAATGAACAGAAAAATTGTAAGTGTCATAGATAAAAAACAACTAATATCCATAAAAATATTATTTATCAATACATACTAAATAAAATCAAAGAGAAACATATGAACAACGTAAAAGTTTTATTCGCCCTATTGGTTTGTCCAACCTTATTTGCACAAAGCCCATGGACAAAGAAAAAAAAGGAAGCCTATGTACAAGTATCCTTTACTTCGATAGCTAATTACAACAAACTTTTTGGAAACCCTGCCTATAGTACGGAACGTAATATTACGGATAATACCTTACAGCTATATACAGAGTATGGTATTTCTGACAAAACAACGATCATTGCTAGTGTACCTGTAAAAATGGTTGCATCTGAAGGGTTGGTTGATGAAAATTCTTTGATTAGCTTTACTACTGAAGAGTCAAAAACGGCCTTAGGAAACCTACAGTTGGGAGTAAAACATAATTTTTATAATAAAAAATGGTTGATTTCAGGACAATTGAATGTGGAAACCAATACAGGAACCTATAGTAATCAATCTGGACTCAGAACGGGTTATGACGCATGGACTTTTACCCCATTAATATCTGTAGGACGAGGGTTTAACGGATGGTATGTACAATCGCATACTGGGGTTGATATTCGTACCAATAATTATAGTAGTAACTTCAAGTTAGGTGGTGAAGTCGGGTATAAAGCGATTGATTGGTTGTGGGTAGCTGGTTTTTTAGATGGAGTGATGTCTTTAAAAAATGGTGATCGTGTGGAGTCTTTTACTAATACTTTGACGGGGTTGTATGTTAATGATCAAAGCTATGCTGCGTATGGACTTAAATTGATTGGTGAAATCAGCCCTAAACTGGGAGCTAATGTGGGGATCGGTGGAGCTTTTAGCGGAAGAAATGTTGCTCAACAAACAGCGTTAACTTTTGGGGTATATTACAAAATGTAGTACCTTTTGAAAAAATAGTTTGAAATTCCTGAGTCGTAATACTCAGGAATTTTTGGTTAGTGTTATATAATTACGATTGTTTTAATGCTTCAAACACTTCTTTTCGTGTTTTTCTTCAAAAGGGTTCTAAAAAGAGCATTCCTATTAAGCCAAACTGTTTTCTAAATATACTGTCTAATCTGGCGTTATTCATAATACTAGATATTTCTATTTTCTCTTTTTTTTCATTGATCTCGATACATGCAGTATTCCAAGCGCTTTTCTTAGTAATGACACATTGGCTTCCTTTGAAGTTTATAATCCATTTATTCCTAGTTATTGTTACTTGATAGCCTTTATTTGATAGTTCTTTTTCTAAGGTTTGTTTTATAAGCCTATAGTTGTTGTTGTTTTCTGTAAGAGGAATTTCTTTAGTGTTCATTTTGTTTATTTATATTTTGGTAATTGTATAGCTGTTTTATTTTCTTGTGACTTGTATTTTTAAAAGCAGCCACATATAGTTGCAGCTGCTTTCACTGTAAAGCGTTGTTTTATCTCATGTCGCCTGCTTATATGTCATAAGGTTTTTTTGGGTTCTTAATTCGGTCGATAAAGTCTTTATAATATGTGAGGGTGGATAAGATAATGGTAGCGATGATGCATGCGACCACCAATTTGCTTATATACTTATCAAAAAAGGAGGTATCCGCTTCAGGGATTTTTATATTGGTCTTTTTTTCAATTTCTTGGATATTCTCAGCTGAGAGTTCGATATACTCGTCTTTTCCTCTGACATAGCCCACTAGTACGGGATCCGTATTGTAGAGGGATACCCAAAGAATGTGGTTTTTGGTATACATACTGCCAATATCAAAATAATCGCCTCCGGTGGTTTTAAAATCTTCGGTATTGGGTAGGTCTACCACATGCTCAATCTTTTGTTCTTCACCATAGACGATTACACGCGCCCGTCTAGCATAGGTCTGTGTATAGATAAAAAATGCCAAGGCAAACACTAATAGTTTCTTAAACTGTTTCATACTTTTTTGGTTTTTAAAATTATATTTATTTGTTTACTATTCATTTCTTAAAACTACAAGCAACAACAACACAAACAGCGGTTTGACTGTTTATTATTGATACCTTGCTAGTCTCTTGACTAACTATTTTAATATGTTGTTTTGGATATAGCTACCCTTTTTAAAAGGATAGTATCACTTCATAGCCTACAATTAGGTAGTGGTGTTTTTATTTTTTTTCTGTGATACAGAATAGAAGTAAATTTAAGTTTTTATATGTTTATTTAGTTAATATTATCTTTAAATCGTCAAAATTTAACTTTATATTAAGGTAATCATTATCTACAGCATGATAAATTAATTCTACTTCTTTCTCTTTAAAGTAAAAATCAATCTCGACTAAATTTAATACCATGTTTTTCTTACTCGAGTTCTCAAGGTTTGTCAATATTTTATTTTTAATTCTTTCAGAATTATCTACTGATATAACGAGTGATTCAATTGTTTTATTCATGTTAAAAATATAATGGGAAAGCTGTTCTGAACCAGCCTGTTTTCTGTTTTTTTTATTCGCTTTTTGAAACTCTAATTTTCTGTAAACGAAACTCCTTTTATATTCAAATTCGTAATATATATAATCATTGATTTTTAAATTGTATGAAAAACAGGGAAGCCTTCAAAAATGGGGAGTACTATAGTTTCTTTAGATTATTTAATTGGAGACGGGCAAAATGTTTCCTTTGATAAAAAAATTATACAACGTATTAAGGACATTCAAAATTTAGACAACGAAACACAAAGTATACTATTTAATCTTATAGATACTTATGTTCAGAACTTTAAAGCAAAACAAGCATTTTCACAATAACAAAAAAACAGCTACAAACTAATGTAACTGTTTCTTAATTTTATTTTTTAATACTGATTACTTATTAATATTTACCACACGAAAGGATTCGTGCGGGAACTGGGTTTTTTATTTAAAAAACTAAAAACTAACTTAATATACTCAACAAGGATCTATGTACTTTTTGTGAAAACATATCATTTTCTACTAGATGAGGAACGGTAAGAACATAATAATATACTTGAGTGAAAGCTAAATTTATATCATAGGGATCAAAATCTGATTCTCCGTCGAATTCAAACAATGTTGCAATTCCATTTAATTTTGTTTCTTTCGCTTCTACATTAAAACATCCTTCTCCATTAATTTCAGTATTGTAACCTTCCTCGTCATGATGATCGAGCATGCTATCATCTTTGTAAAAAAACATGCTTTTTTCCTCTTGAAACGAATTGTGTTCAAATTTGAAATTAATATTCTTTGAATATTCTTCTAAACTTTTGAATACCTCAGATATAGATTTGTTTGAATAAAAACCATACAAATTTCCTGTTAACTCCATATTAATTATTTACAAGGAGTTTTACCCATGGAAACTCCATCTTTTAATTTATTATTTGCTCCCCGTAGATTAACATCTTCATTTATACGAAGTCGCTTTATGCTATCTTGTCTGTCTAATTTATGGAGTTGGCTGTCATCAATTTGAAAATCAATATAATGTGTGCTCTTCGCTTTTGTTAACCCCATTTGTCCTCTGAGCCCTGATTTTTGCAAATCTGAAGGTTTAACCCTAGTTACAAAAACACCTTTTGATTTACCCCCACCACTGATAGCACCTTTACCTCTAGCTCCAGGGTCTGATGCCTTGATTACTCCAGTTCCTGATATTCCTTTGAATCCCTCCGCACTGGTATAATGATATACAGTAACCATTTCTAACCCAAAAACATCGACCCACCCATTAGAATCGTGTACATATGCATACAAATTCGGGTTATTACCTTCCAACCCTATTGGGTCTTTACTTAAATACGTCCCCGTATCAGGATCATAATACCTAAACCTATTATATGCTAATCCTGTTTCCTGATCATAATACTGCCCTTGGTATAAAAACGGTATAAACGTATTATCACCTCTACGGGGTTTTCCGTAAATATCCAATTCTCGCTCCCATACCTTATTCCCCTCTTGATCAAATGATAAAATAGGCGTACCTAGGTAATCTGATATGATGGAATAGGTCTTATCCCCAACTATTTTGGCTTGGGGGATAAAAGTACCCTGATCAAACACCCAAGTCACTAGATTGGAGGTATCCTCCTTTTTTTCAAGAAACAACCTACCAATATCATCCGCTACCGCCTTAGGCCTGTCTCCTAAAGGATAACTAAACTCATGTAAAAGAACGTTGCCATCGTAAATATAACGGTGTATTTCCTTTTGTGCAAGGTTTATTTTAACGGTTCGCCTGCCCAGCGCATCATATTCAAAAGCCGTTACCTTTCCCTTGGGATCTTTTACACTTCGCAACATACCATTGGCTTGCCATGTGTACTGCCATTCACCATATTTCCATTGCTCAGGATCGGTTTTAGGAGCTAAATCAGGCTCGTCAGGCTCGCCTGTATACCCAAAGACCCTGTCAATCCAATACAGCTTCTTAGGTGGCTTACCTTGCTGTTCTTTTTTAAAGGCTGCAATGATTGCCTCACTATTGTTTTTGGTCTTTTTAATAAGGTTGCCTTCCTTGTCATAGAGGTAATGCCACTCTTTGTCTTCTAACAACCTACCACCAGCACCGTATTTTCGGTCGTCTTTTTCCTTGGTTTTATAAAGGTTTCCAACCTCGTCAGGTAGCTTATAATCATACGTATTATTCCAATATTGTGCACTAGCCAAACTTCCCAATTCATTATAGGTAAACTTAGTACCAATACATTGGGGAATGTCTAGTATATAATTCAATTGAAGACTGGGAGTCCAAGAATATCGGGTATTGCGATAATCACGCCCCCTGCCTTGTACTTGGTGGGTTGCCTGCATGCCAAAATCGTTATAAGAACGCTTGCTACGAATGCCACCACTAACCAAACGCTCTATCTCTTGTCCTAAAGGGCTGTACTGCATTTGTGCTTGGTACTGCGCGCTATCTCCTTGTTGTGCATGGGTACTTATACATTGTCCCTTTAGATTGTAATGATGCTCAATATGTGCTCCTAAACAAGAACGGATATGGCTGCGGTAACCATTTTTGGTATACTCACTAGTGATGCTATATCCCTGATCACTGGGAATGCCTGTGGTTTGTCTTTCTTCCACTACTCGTCCCATCGCATCCCGTGATAAATACACCGCACAGTTTTGGTTATGCGCATCGACAAGTTGTCCGTTTTTATTGTAATTAAAGGTCTCCCACGTACCATCACTATACTCAGCACGCACTATTTTTCCCAAAGCATCGTATTGGTACTCGGTAAACTGATTATCGGGACGCTCTACCTTTATTACCTTGCCTGCTCGGTCTCTTCTATAGACCTTTGTCAAGGCATCAAAACCCGTTTCCTTTACAATCTCACCGTTTTTATTACGCGTAAAACGATAGGTTTCTCCATGTTCGTTTTTAATACTAGTCAGCTGTTCCATCTTATCATAGACAAAATGTACTTTGGTATCTTGTTCTTGACGCATTTTTAGACTCCCCATGGGGGTATAACTAAACAATACCTTGGAGGTATGATTCCCAGCAGCCTCTATTACTTCATCATAGGCATTATATTTCAGGATAGTAACCCCTCCTTCGCCTGTATAAATATGAGTAACACGTCCCAAACGATCGTAGGTATAACTTTGCTGTACCTTTCCGTTGGTACTGGTATTGGCAACCCTACCCATATGATCGTAGTACCAACCTGTTACCTCGCCCTCTTGGTCTGTTAAGCTATTTAAGTTATGCGCTTTATCATAGGTAAGTGTACTTTTTCTTTCCCCATTACGCACCTCACTAACCAGTTGTAGATCGTTGTATTGCAATACCGTCATGCTATTATCAGGCTCCATAATACTGTTGATCAAGTGCGGGTGTTCTTTTTTGTAGGTATAATTTCGTTTGTTTCCTTCGGGGTCTATCACCAAGGCTAAACGCCCATGGTCGTTATACATAAAATACGAAATCGTCCCGTCAGGATATACAATACTTGTTTGATTTCCTTTATCGTCATAGGTATAGCCTGTAACATTGTCTTCGGCATCAATCTCACGATAGACCTCCTTGTGCTTCGTATACTCGGTAAAGCTACTATCGCCCTCTCCGTTTTTTATCTCAGTTACCAATCCCTCAGGGGTGTAATAGTAATAGGTATCAATACGATTTGCATCGGTTATCTTGTTATAGCCCTCTTCGGGGTGGTATTCCATCCAACCCTCTTGCCAACCACCATCTCCCCATGTATGAACACACTTGGCATCAATACCACTTCCCTCATATTCCCAATAAAAAGTCTGTCCGTTACGATCGGTTTTCTTTACCATCAAATGCTCTTGGTACTCCATAACGGTGGTTTGCTCCAAGGCATCGGTAATGCCTGTCATGTTTCCTAGTGCATCATAGGTATAGCTTACCAAGGTTTGTTCTCCTATAATGGTCTCTTGATTTACCTTTGCCACAAAACCTTGGGCATTGTATTCCAATAGTAAGGTACGCTTTGCCGTATCAACGATTTTAACCAGTTTATCAAAGTAATATTCAAAGACTATGGTAAACCCGCGAAGGTCTTCTATTTTGGAAAGCTTATATCGTGGAGTTTCAGAAAAGTTGACACTTTGCATCTCGAAGTGATAATAATACTCTTCGGTATGATCATAGGCGATAAAATGTCCTTTGGGACTGCGGGTAAGGGTCGTTTTCTCTTGACGTAAATAATAGCTTTCTCCACGATCTAGCAAGGGAAACGATAGCATCCTACCATCGTCAAAACGAAGCCCTACCACTTCTTCTTCCTCAAATATGTCAACCGAACGATCGTACTTGCAGCTCACCTCATGTCCTAGCATGCCTACAAAATCGGAATCAGAATCCCATACACGTTCCCAAGTAAAGGGAATCACTCCGTGCAATTCAAAATCAAGTCCTTCATAGGTAACCGCTCCTGTTACAAGGTTAATGGGTTCAAAGCCTAATTTACAAAGCCAACGGCTAACCTTATTAGAGCCTTTGCCTTGTTTATTGGCTATCTTGTTTGCTATTTTATTGGCTGTTTTTCCTAGCTTTCGTAGTACAGCACCAAATCCATAACTCATAGCCAAGCCTTGTGCTATCCCTGCAACATCTGGAATGTAGGGGCCTCCTACAAAAACAGGAGGGCCGGTTGGAATGGATACAGAAAAAGAGGTGGGTGCAAATAATGAGATAAAGTTTTTCTTGGGTTTGTTTTTACCAGGCTGTATTGATAAAGGAATCCCAATATCATTACAGGTCATTACCATATGTCCTTTAGGACTAAGGCGTGTACCATCAGCAAATACGGTTTGACTGGCAAAGAAATTCATGCTTTCGTGTCCAATAATGGGTGCTAGAGCAAAAGGACTAGCAATGGGTATGTGAAACATGGTAATCAATACACCACTGGTATCGGAAACGGCTCGTTTAGCACCGTTAATATATACATTAGTTCCAATAAAAGGGATATAGTCCATTGGGTCTAAGACCATTCCAATAAAGGGTTGAAAGGGATTAAAAGGCGGTAGGGTGGTAAAATGGGTGTCGAGACCGACCACAGGGGTAAAATGGGTGTCTGCTAGTAGTGACATAGATGTTAATTTACAAGGGTTGTGTTTTTTTCTTCATTAGTATTAATTTTTTTGATGAGTTCTTTACCCATCAACTCCCAATCCCTTCCGAACAAGCTAATAAGGTATTGGTCAACGTCTTCAATTTTTTGATTATCTTCTTTACTTTTTCTATGCCTGCGGAGTACATCGATATAATGTTTGGCGATATAGGGAAACTCCGTTGTTTTTATAATTTCATCTTCCAAAGTGATACAGAATTCATAAGCTTCGGGGGCTAGCTCTTCAATCTGATATCCTTGTTTCTTTTGTTGTAATACGATTAATGCGTTTTTGTAGGATGTAAGGGCGACCAAACCTTGTTCGTATTCTTTCGCCAATTGGGCCTGTTTTATAAACCAATTTTTAGCAAGTTCTTTTTTTTTGGTAAAACTATAGAAGGCGGCTTTATAGCCGTATAACTGCAAAGTAAGGCCTTGTATATTTTTATCCTTTGGGTCATTTTCGCAAAGGCTAATGCCTTTGTCTATAATGTGATGAAAACGATCGGGATCTTTAAAACCAAATAAAAACCCCGCATAAACAAGGTGTGTGTATGCCCAAAAAGGGATATCACGAGACTTTTTGGCAATGCCTAAGCCTTTTTCTCCCCATTTTATAAGCTTCTCTTTATTCTCCGCTTTGGTAGCTTTTCCCATTTCTACCATGCATGATCTAAAAGCCACTTGTGGACTGTTAGGATTGCCTTTTGTCATCATTTTGGTATAAGCCCCAGAAGTATTTACGTTGTTAAGTCGTATGCTTTGTTTGATAAAATCCGCTTCATTATTTTCGAATATCGGCTCAAAAAAGAGGTCTTTTTTAAAATCGGTAATGACAAAGCCTATGGTATCAGGAAGCATTTTTAAAAGACGGCAAATCCATACACAAAGTTTTTGACTATTGCTTATTTTTATTGGATTGATTCCTATGTACAAGTTACTGGATACTCCTTTAAAGTCTTTGAAGGCTGTAAGCATTGCAACCAAAAAATTATCAGTCAAAAAGGGATCATTTTTTGGTAGTTTTTTAAATTCGTTTTCGAATTGAGTAAACGGTTCCCAATGCAGTTCAGGATGTTTTTCTGCATCCTGCTTGAATGCTGCCAGCCAATCTTTGGCAAGTTGGTACGAAAAGCTGTCTAGTTTGTCAAAATCCGTTAGCATGACAACCAATGTTTCTTCAATGCTACCGTAAGGAGAAGACTCTATTTGATAAAAACCATTTACCAACGGCAAGTCCACTTCATCAATAAGCCATCGAATAAATCGAGCCTTGGGTTTTAACAGCCTTTCCTGGACCCAAAAGTCTTGCAAATAATTAATCCGTCGGGAAATGGGGTTATGTTCGTTATTCATAGGTTAGTTCAGGTTTACGGCTGTAGTTCCTTTTAGGTTGGTCATTTGCTGTGCTTCGATGTCAATGGTTTGTTTGGCATTGATTGCAGTAGTATCCGAAGAAGTGGTGATTTTTGGTGCTTCAACCTCTACCAAAGAATCACTTTTTTTAGTGATTTTATCGGCTCCTATAACGGTAATTTCTTTACTTTCAATATGTACCTTGTCTTTTCCAAGAATATTGATGTTTTTAGCTTCAATACTGATGCTTTCTGGGGCAGAGATTTTGATGTTTTTATTTGCGGTATCGATCAAAATGACATTTTCATTCTTGTCGGTGATGGTGATCGACTCTTTATTATCAGTATCATCAAAGGCGATCAAGTGTCCAGATCGGGTAATGATACTTTTTTTGACATTGTCCAAACCACCCCCAGCACCATTGGCACTATTAAATAAAGAACCTATTACATACGGACGTTGCGGGTCGTTGTGACGGAATCCGACCATTACTTGGTCTCCTACTTCAGGGATGAATACATGACCCCTATTTTGGCTATGGTTGTCACTTGCTCCAGCATCCGGCATTAATACTCGTATCCAACTGGTAGTTTCTTGATGTTGTTGCCAATGCATTTGTACTTTTACACGCCCCATTCCTTTAGGGTCTTCATTGCTCATTACTGTGGCTACCTGATCGCTTGCATAAGATACAGGTACATTAGAATCAGGTAAGACAACCATACCGCTAGGAATGGCTTTAAAATGACAATTATAGGTTTCTTGGCCCGTAGCCTCGTGAGTAATTTCAATAATTCGATATTCCCCATAATTTTTAACTTCATGACCCTCCCAACTTCCTAAAGTAAGCGCTGATTTTACATTGATATAACTGCCTAATTTTAATCCTTGAATACTGCAATCCGCTTCTAAAACATGTAAATCCGATACTGCCATGGCTTGTTGTTTGGCCACAAAGCTTTCTAAATCACTTTTACTAGGGGTGCGTGGTTCGGCATGCATAATGACTTCATTTTTGTAGAGTTCCATAGAACTTTCAAAAGCCTTTGTACCTAGTTCATTGACCCCTTCTACATTGTTTTTTGCGGTGCTTTCGTGTTTGGTGTCTTGTGATGAATTATAACTAAACACTTTATAATTTACAGGGCGTGTTTTAATGCCTATTGAAATATTGGTAAGTTCTCGGCCATATTCTACTTCGATAGGTGTTTCATAAGGTGCGGAACCAAAGTTAAGTTTGGTGCCGTCATACAATAAAGGTTCTCCATAAGCTCTAGAAAGGCGTCGGAGAAAATCCCAATTTGACTCTTGATATTTTACCGTATATTCTAAATTGCCTTTGAATTGTGGGTTTATTTGCACTTCAACATCTAGACCTTCTGTGATTTCTCTTACAATGTTTTGTAGTGATTTGTTTAACCAAGAGCGGTTGGTTGGTAAACTATCTAATTGTGTAGTTTTAGAAGCCCCACTTAGTTCAATAACCCCTTCATGTCCAAGTTCATTTTTTAAGGCCATTTGCGTAATAACGCCTACAAATTCTACTTCATTCTCTTCTCCAAAGGAAATAAGTAAGGGTTTTCCTAAAAGACTGGTACTTTTATCTAGTGTGTGGGCTCCTCTTTCTTCCAATTCGGCAATATCTATAGTAGCAATAAAGCGACTGTGGTCCCCAGTAATTTGTGCTAATTCTAGGTGTTGGAAATTCGGAAGGTTTTTTCCATCAATGGAAATAGTAGTAATTTTTTTCATATAATATTATTTTTTTAAGAGTGGTTAGCTCTTAATTAGGTATTTAAACATATTATCGTTTGATCCTTTTTTTTCTAAACCAAACGCTTAATTGCCTTTTTTAACGTAACAATTGTAGATAGCAAATACTATACTTAAACTTTTTAGACAGTTTTTAATATTAGTTTTTCATTTTTCGAAAAATGAAAAAACGTCTTAGAATATATGGTATTGAATATATTAACATAAAAACGGGTATAAGAATCATAAATACCAACGTATTTATACAGCTATTTCTAGACTCTCCTACATATTTATCCCATGAAAAAAATCCGAGTAACGTATTTAAAACTTCTAGATTAAAAAAAGTACTATCAAAAAAAAATATCAAAATTACAGTTAATACTGGCAGTACTGATATTCCTAGTAAGTACAATATATCAACAATATAGCTCCCAAAGTATCTGTTAATTACCCAATAAATCACAATACATAAAACTATAAAAACACTTATTAGAATTATATCACTACATTTCTTAAGAAAAGGGATTTCAGCAATAAAATAAAAACTATTAAAAACAAACATTAAACTACTTAATCCTATTAGGATTCTTGTTATTATTTTATTTCCCAAAACAATACCTGTTTAGCGTTTTCTTTATTAGTGTATACACCTTCATAAGATAATTCTAAAGTATTTACTAAAAAACTCTCTAGTATATTATAATCAGCTAACTCGTCAACTCTAACACCATCCCATAAATCAATAGGATCTCCTGTTCTTATATTACCAGTATCATTTGAAGGCTGTTAATAGTCTAACGGCATAATGATTTAAAAACACATCTTCTCCCATTTTTTATTAATATGTAAAGCCTTATGATTAGGAGTTGTCCCATTGCCAGGGTTTTTCGTAATTAGTTTCTATTGTTAATAAGTCCACTACATGACCTAACATGTGTAATTCAGATTTTAACATTGACTATAATATTGATCTTAAAATAATAAATAGAAAAGTGGTTTTTAAAACGGCTTATATTTTGAAAACCACTTTTCCTTACTATCAAAAAACTTATAAATACGTTTTAGTTTTTAAATTAATTATCTATCATTCATAAGTTTTTTTCTTAATTAAGCTTTTGGCCAACGGTTATCTATTGAAGCGTTCCCTATGACAATTTCTTCTGCCGAAACAGTTAACTTAATTTTCATCGGAGTTTCACCGTTGACATCTAAAATTTCTTTGAAATAAACGAGATAACCATTTTTAAACTCGATTTCTTTCATTTTGGCATCTTCCTCAGTTTTTTTGTAGATGATTTTACCATCTATTGATTTAAACTGAGAATTTAACATTGCCTCGATTACCGAAGTATCTTCCGTAGATTCAATTTCGACAGTCACACGACCCCCGATTACATTAGAAGAGACTTTTCCTTTTTTGTCAGTTTCTCTACTAAAAGAATATTCAGAATACAATACATCGAACTCTTTACCGCCAAGTTCAAGGCTGGCACGGAATGAACCCATAACTTTGTTGTTTTTAAAAATTAATACCTATTTTTGATCAAAATATCCTTGTACAAGGATGTTTTCAATCGTTAAACAACTGAATGATTTTTGGTTTTTATTAGAATGCAAGAAATTTAAGAATGCAACTTTATTAAATTTTTTAACAATCATTGAAACAGAATAAAAATACCCAATCGTTAATTATTTGGTAAACTTATTGTTTTATATGTATTTTTTTAACAAAAAAACAGTTTATTATTTGTTGTGTTTCTAATAAATATCACAATGAAATGTTTTATTTAACATTTAAAAAGTAAAATATTTGATAATTAAGTGTTTATATAGGTTTATGTTTTTAGTGAAAAACCAAAGGTATTTTTTTAGGCATAGCAAAAATTATTAAAAACGAAATTAAATCGGTATGATTATCTATGGAGAAGAACGTAAATGTAAAGGGCTACACATACTATTCTTTAATACAAAGAATATACAAACCACGATATAAAAATCGAGTTTGTATATCTCAAGTCATTGTGTTTTTGGTAGCTGGTTACTAGGGTTGTTTATAATTTAACTACGACAAATCCTCTTCGGGTTTTTCTATGGTAACGACCATTCCATAAATAGTATTTTTTTCCTTTAACGCGTACAACTTTATATTTTGCAGGACGTTTTACGACCACTACTTTCTTGGGTTGTTTTACTACTCTAGTAGCACAAGAAGTAGTTGTTAACGCAAATAACAATCCAAAAAAGACCAAAAAAATTCTCATAGTATACTTAAATTAAGGTTACAGATTGTTAGACTTTAGAAATACAAAAATGTTTAAAGCTAACGGGTTTTTCTTTATAAAATAATAGTACTTTATAAAGTATATTATGTAGGGTAAAATGTTGTTAGTAATTAAGTTAAGTATAATAGTAATACAGTACAAAAAAAATTATGATTTCTTGCTTTTTTAAGCCTAGGGTGTCTAGAAACTTTGTAGATAAAAAAGTAACCTAGTATATATTGTGTTTGTTGTTTTGCCTTGGTAAGGAAGTGATATATAATGAAATATTTTTAATGATAAATTAATTAAATATTTGCATATATATCAATTATTTATAAAAACTAATATATTATGAGTGTAAAAAATGTAACGGTAAATTCACCAGATCAAATTAATTTAGGTGGAGGGGCTCAGTTTTGGGTATACTTATCTCCACAAAACAATACACAAGAAATGATTTCAACTTGGCGAGTTACCTTTTCACAAGGTGACTGGAGTGGTGTTATTTCAAGTGAAAACCCAACCAAACAGATTCAAACACCTAACCTTTCCGGTATTTTTAATGTTAAAGTAGAATTGTTAAGTGGTTCTACTGCCACGTGGAGAGAAGTTCCTGTACAAGCTGGTGCTAAGAGTGATATAGGTTGTAATTCAAACTGTAGCTCTATGGTAACGATTGTTGCAGACAGTACAAGTCCAGCTCCCGGTGCAATCAATGCGCATTATTTGACGACCTGGGACGCTCTTTGTAAGCGTTAATAATGAATTAAGTGTATAAGGGATAAAATATGGATTAGGTCATTTATAACCTAATCCTATATTTTGATATGACTAAAAATTATAGCGCTATGATCCGTTATAGAAAGTTATTAGATTTCCTTTATTATTGTAACAGATAATAAAAAGCACTTTTTGTCTAATGTTCTAACATAATACTTTCTTTATCCCAAATCATATCAGTTCCTAAGGTTGTTCTGGTATGTTCTGATTGGAATTCTTCATTTGTTTTAGGTTTATAACAATTGGTTACACGTACTTTTACACGCTCGTCTCCAATTTCTTGAATAGTACCTACAATATCATAAGTAGAGTGATATCCTACTCTTACGCGGTCTCCTATATGTAAAATTTGTTGGATTCTTATTTCCATTTGCGCATTGCTAGCTTCATGTTCTTGTACCATTGGAGCTTCCATGTTTACGTTCGAAACTTCTTTTGGACCGCTTTCTACCTCTTTTGGGCTGCTGCTCTTCACTACTTTTTTAGGCTTAAATTTCTCTCTTAATACAAGAGTACTTGCGCCTTTTTTTCCTAGTTTTTTGCGAGCTTCCCTTTTTGCCTTAAATTTAGGATTACCTAGGTGCGTATATATATAAATAGGCATTTCTTCCATACCAGTTCTTTCGTACCAAATTTTATATAATTTTTCTTTTTTATCTTCTGTAAAAAAGTCTTCGTACTTGATTAGCTGTATTGATTTTGATCCGTCAACAATCCATAAGAGTCCAACTACACCTGCGGTTGCTCCGTTATACATAAGCACCTCATTCCAGTTTCCTACATTGGATTTTTTCTTTAATGCATTTTGTCTCTGCGCCATTAAATGATATTCGGTACCCATAAGATCCATATCCCCTCCTGCTTCTTTAAAAGATTGGGCATTATCAAGGGCTGTTCTACTTGACTGTTGGTCTTCTTCATAAATGGTGGTATGACCATCCATATAGCCAACCATATCCCATATTCTTTTCCAGTCAACGAGCAAGCCTACTTTACGGAAAGAAAAGGTCTGCATTGTCATATCGGACCTAATATAACTCAGTAACTTAGTTCTAAAATTTCCTTTTCGTATTTCTTCTAGTGTGATGTTTTCCTTTAAAAGATAGCCGACACTATCTACTTCTTCGCCTCCTGCCATGGCATGCATGAGTAACCCTCCAGTAGAACTTAAATCTTCAAATTGTGCGATAAGTGCTTCGTGGTCGTCTTTACTAGCTATTTGAGACTCTTGTTGTTCTACAATAGATGCATCTACTTCAGCCATAGTGTCTACGCCAGCTAATTCTACCCATTCTTGTCGGGTTCTAGCATTTTGAATGCCTGCTAGTCCGAAACTACTTTCTTTAGCAACGTCTCTATCTTCTATTAGGTAGTACATTAAATCTTTCTGTTTGTGATGGTACCACCGAACGCCTTCTACCATGGCATCCCATTTGTAAAATTCAGACTGTTTGTTGTCTAGCCATTTAGGTTGTAAAACGGTATTCGATAAATTGTTAGTGGTGTTTATGGTGCTTTGGTGTGTACTTATACCTGTGGTGCTTTTAAGTTGCATGGCTTTTGCCCCCATTATATCCGCTTCTTTTTCTAAGGCAGGGTCATCGTTGATGGCTGTTTTACTTTTTAGCTGTTTTGTTGCTTTTACGCGGCCTTGTTTTTGTTGCACTACGTGCCAAGCTTCATGGGCAAGGTGTTGTTCTTGACCCGGTGCCACATGAATATTGTTGCCTTGTGCAAAAGCATGGGCTTGTAGTTGTGCAGGAGCTGATGAATTGTAATGTACACTAGTATCACTCATATCCACTCCTGATAATTGTTCAATACCTGATTTTAACTGATTGGGTAAGCCTGTTTTGTTTTCTTGTCGTTGAACAGGAGCATCCGAGATGTTTGTCGCTTTTTCCCTTTGTGCGATTACTTTTTCACTTTGATTTATATGTTTTTGAATTGTCTTTTGCTCATTGTTGTTTTGACGGTTATCTTTTAGTTGGACAGTTTGTGCATTGTTTTTTTGCTCAGTAACCGTGTGTTTTTTTGTTTCGGGTTTGGTTTGGTATGAACTCATGATTATAGGAGGTTATATCGTAGCTATAAATATAAATAAATTGAAGCGCAATCGATTTTTGTTTGTAAATAAATTTAGAACTTATCTTGACTTTTTCTATTCCCTAAAAAATAGCTGAATTTTTTTATTCGTAGTGCTGCTATGGCTTTCAAAAAGTGCCTCATCTGGTCAAATTTCATTTTCGGTTAAAAACAAAAAGTTAAGATGAGTTCTTATTAAAAAAGGGGTGGTTTATCGCAAAGTTAGTGGTAAAAATCAATTAAAAGAAGAAAACTGACCATTTATCGATACTAAAAGCTTGCTAATCTTTTTTGGAAAAGAAATACTGCGATGATCTTATATCTTTGAAAGTGTAAGTGAAACATAAAGTAAATCTCGCCGAACAGATAGAGATCCCTAAAAAGAAACATTTACAAAAAAGTTTATAGAAAAAGGAAGCAGCATTATTTTTAAAAAGACTTTTTCGTCTTAGTAAAACTTAGATAAAAAACGATTTTCATACTATGTGTATGAAATGCATAATGAGTACTAATACTCAAATTTAACCAACAGTAAAAAAATAGTAACCCCGAATTAAGCATTAAATCTATCACAGCTTGATTTTATTGCATTATCAGATCTTATAGCTGCGTGCTAATACGGGTCAAAATACCATGTTTATTTATGATAAACACCGCTAAGAAACAGAATGATGGGTTTAAGAAGAATCTTGTTACTACAAGATATTCGTTTAAAAAGGGAAATTTTTTTTCCCTTTTTATATTTTTTAAAAATCCTTGGCTGTTTTTTGATCTTCCTAAAAGAGAATATTTTTTTAAATACAAACAAGTTATTATTTGTGTAAAAAAAGAGGTTGTTTTATGTTAAAAAAATAAAACTAATACGTGTTAAATGATATATGTGTATCTATTAATCGATACTAAAGTTCCATTCGTCTAAAAATTGAATGAAAAGATGAGATCTATGCGTATATTTATAGTGTTGTAAATGAAACATAAAGTAAGCTTCGTTTCGATATGGTAGAAGTCTCTAAAAAGAAACATTTGCAAATTGATAAAAAAACGATTGGAATAAGAATATTTATGTGAACACAATCTTCTTTGATTCGCAGTGTTTTTCAAAAAATACTGTTTAACTTACATTGAAAAATGTAAAATCCTTTAAAAATTTACCTGACATACAAGCGCAAATGTTGGGTTAGTTCCCCTCTATAATTTATTTTCTTACCTCAAATTAAGTATTAGAACGCTTTGTAGTAACTAGTCATTAGAATACAGGTTTTTTTTGTGTTTGAAAGCGTATCAATAGTGTCTTTATTTTTTCAAATTTTTTATGTGTTATCTAGGTTTGTTTTTTATGAACGCATCTTGACTTTTTGTTTTTAACCGAAAATTTCAGCAGTTTTTTAGGGAATAGAAAAACTCAAGATGAGTTCTCAATGATAAAATGATAGTATCTTTGCCGAGTTCATCTTGGATGATCGTTTTACATATTTAATAGAAATTTACAACAATGATTGATAACGTAAGAGTACGATTTGCACCAAGTCCAACAGGTCCATTGCATATGGGTGGGGTACGGACGGCATTATTTAACTACTTATTTGCTAAAAAAAATAACGGAACATTTGTTTTACGTATTGAAGACACGGATCAAACAAGGTATGTTGAAAATGCGGAAGAATATATTATTCATTCCTTAGAATGGTGTAAGATTCCTTTTGATGAAGGGCCGAATAAGAATGAAAAATTCGGGCCGTATCGACAATCTGAGCGTAAAGATCTTTATAAAAAATATATTGAGATACTTGTTGCTAAGGGATGGGCTTATTATGCTTTTGATACTGCAGAAGAATTGGACGCTCATAGAAAAGATCATGAACAAAAAGGGAAAACCTTTATTTATAATTGGCACAATCGTCTTAAGTTGAAAAATTCCTTGGCCTTAACAGCAGCAGAAACTCAACAAAAAATAGCGGCTGGAGAAAAGCATGTAATTCGATTTAAAACACCGCAAGATGAAGTTTTGAAGCTTCAGGATGAGATACGTGGAGAAATAACTATTGACACGAATACATTGGATGATAAGGTTTTGTTTAAATCCGATGGTATGCCTACGTATCATTTAGCCAATATAGTGGACGATCATTTAATGGAAATTTCGCATGTGATTCGTGGAGAAGAATGGCTGCCTTCTCTCCCACTACATGTATTGTTGTATAGGGCTTTTGAATGGGAAGCACCAAAGTTTGCACACTTGCCATTGATTTTAAAACCTGTAGGAAAAGGAAAATTGAGTAAAAGAGACGGTGATAAACTTGGATTTCCTGTTTTTCCATTAGCCTATACGAACCCAGTGTCGAATGAAGTGTCTCGTGGATACAAAGAAGACGGTTATTTTTCGGAAGCTTTTGTAAATATGTTGGCTTTGTTGGGGTGGAATCCAGGTACAGAACAAGAGCTGTTTTCCTTAGAAGAGCTTACGAAAGCTTTTGATCTGAAAAGAGTTAGTAAAGCAGGAGCCAAATTTAGTCCTGATAAAACCAAGTGGTTTAATGAGCAATATTTACAGCAAAAAGAAGATACAGCATTGGCAGTGCTTTTCTCTGAATCATTGGTTGAAAAAGGTATTCATAAAGAAAGTTCTTACGTAGAAAAAGTGGTGTCTTTGGTAAAAGAAAGAGCTTCTTTTGTTAATGATTTTTGGGACTTGTCAAGTTTCTTTTTTGAAAACCCAACAGCGTTTGATGCGAAAGCTGTTAAAAAACAATGGAAGGAAACCACTCCAGATTTGATGGGAGAACTTATTGGAGTACTTAGAGAAATTGAAAACTTCGAATCAAAAAATATAGAGGAAATTGTAAAAAGTTGGATTACTTCTAAAGAGGTTGGTTTTGGTAAAGTGATGCAACCCTTACGATTAAGTTTGGTAGGTGCATTAAAAGGACCACATTTGTTTGATATTATAGAAATGATAGGTAAAGAAAGTGCTGTAGCGCGCATTCAATACGCTATTGATACCTTATAGATTATAAGAAGTACCTAGAAAACATTTTTCTAGGTACTTCTTATTCGTTTATTAAAGCGTGTAACATTCCTTTAAAAACAAATGCGTGGAAGGGTAATACACTATACCAATACAATCTTCCCCACACTCCTTTAGGACGAAATACGGCACGTTGATGTAACGAATCATCAATAATTTTAAATTCTAACCAAGCTTCTCCTGGTAGTTTCATTTCAGCAAAAAGCAGTAAATGTTTTTGTTTTTTGTCAGCCAAAAGAACACGCCAAAAATCTAAGGGGTCTCCTGCTTCTAAATGTGTGTCGTGAGTTCTTCCACGTCTTAAACCAACACCACCAAAAATTTTATCAATATAGCCTCGAAACCTCCACAGCCAATTAAAACGATACCAGCCATTTTTTCCACCAATGGACCAAATTTTGCTAATTGTATAGGGTTCATTTTTTATTTTTTGAATACGAAGATCTTTATAACAGCCAAATTCTGGAATTTTAATGTGGTCACTTAATTGATCGTCAAAAACACCACTACTAATCGCATCTTTCCAGCTAGAAACAATCGTATTTTGTTTAATTTTTTGGAACGCTAATTGTACCGCGGACCTGTAAGTAATCGGATTAATTTTTAGTATTTCGTTAATCCTACTTTCTTTGGCAATCACTTCTACTTTCATACTGTCTACTAGGGCTTGGGCCAATGTAAACGAAGTTGAAGTGACAAAATATAACCAGTAAGAAGATAATTTTGGCGTAAGTACAGGTAGTGTTATTATATAACGTCTTAATCCACGAACTTTGCCAAATTCTAATAACATTTCCTTGTAGGTTAATACTTCTGGGCCGCATATATCATAGGATTTATTGTATAATTCATTGCTGCCAACGGACCGTTCTAAAAAAGATAAAACATCTCTTATAGCAATAGGTTGCGTTTTTGTGTTTAGCCATTTTGGCGTAATCATGACAGGGAGTTTTTCAACAATGTCTCTAATGATTTCAAAAGAAGCACTACCGCTTCCTACAATAATTCCTGCTCTAAAAGTGGTGAGAGCATACTGTTTAGATTGTAGTGTTTTTTCAACTTCAAATCGCGATTGTAAGTGTTTTGACAATGAACTATCATTGACAATACCACTTAAATATATAACTTGTTTACAAGAGGTTTTTTCAACTAGAAATTTAAAGTTTTCTGCACAAATTTTCTCTAATTTTTCAAATCCCGAAGCAGTTTTTGACATGGAATGGATCAAGTAATAGGCTGCATCGATGTCTTTTGGTAAGCATGTGTCTTTTGTATTTAAAAAATCGACTTTAATAAAAACAATATTTTTTTGGTGTTTAATCTCTTCAGGAATCCTATTTAAATCTCGAACACAACAAGTTAATTGATGTCCTTTGTTTATTAATTTTAAAATTAATCGTTTGGCTATATAGCCAGTGGTTCCTGTAACGAGAATTTTCATCAATGCATATTATTTCTTTGGTCGTTGGTATGCAAAGCGAGCTGTTAATTCGGGAATAGCATACCCATCCAAACTGTTAATTGTGGCAATATTACCTTTAGAAAGATTTATAAATCCATCTTCTTCGATTAGTTTGTCATCAATATAAACGGATTGAATTTCTCCAACAATCATTAGTACATCGTTCGCTTTTATATAATATTCTTCAAGGTATTTCATCCCAATTTGTATGGGAGAAGCAGCTACAAAAGGAGCTTTAAAGTCACTTTTGTAAGATGCTGTTAGATTTGTCATTTCGAACTCAGAAATATCCTCAGGGTATTTTGCTGAGGTATGATGTGCGTCTTCTATAAAATCTTCAGCAATGTGATTAATGGTATAAACGCCCGTTTCTTTTATGTTTTTATACGTATTTCTAGGAACGGTCGTTGGGCGTAGAATAAAGCCTAATACAGGAGGGGTTGACCCCAAATGAACTATAGAACTAAATACAGCTACATTTTCTTTACCGTCGTTTGAAATAGTGCCTATTAAGTTCGCAGACTTGTATCCTGATAGAGAATTTACTAAATTAATTTTATATAAATGTGATAATTCGGAAATATCCTTGTTTGTAAATAGTGCCATTTAGTAATTTGTAAAATTATTGATTTTAATAGCTGTAGCTTTTAAATCATGCATTAAGTTGTATAAACCAAAAAAGGTTCTGTTGATATAGATAAAGTGTTTAGAGCCACGGTTTCCATTCATGTTTTTTAGCTCGTTACTCTTTGCATATTTTTGCCCTAGATCGGCTATTTTTCCGAAGAAAACTTCATCCGAAAAATCAAATGTTTCCTTGTGGAAAGGTTGTGTAAAGAGGCTTAACATTTCATGGAATAAGGCACTAAAAAAGACAATTTCTTCTTTTGTGTCTTCCTTTCTTAAAATTTCCAGCTCGTATAATTTGGCTTCAAAAAACACTGGATTTTCGATGTTTTCTTTCTTTGCCAGTTCGAAATAAGGTTCATAAAAGTTAGTGGGTACTTCTTTCATACAACCAAAGTCAATGACGATAAGTTCATTTTTGTGTGAAACCAAAAAGTTACCCGGATGTGGGTCTGCATGTACTTTTCTTAGCATGTGCATTTGATACATATAAAAATCCCACAACGCTTGACCGAGTTTGTTTGATAATTCTTTACTTTGGTTTCGTTGTGTGAATTCAGAAAGGTGTTCTCCTTCCATCCAATCCATGGTAAGGATTTTGTCTGAGGAAAGATCGGGATAATATTTTGGAAATTTTAAATTCGGTATAACAGCACATTTTTCTACTATTTCTTGACTTTGTTGTAATTCAAGACGATAATCTGTTTCTTCTGTTAATTTGTTTTCTACTTCTTTAAAATATTCATCAGATCCCTCTCCTTTAATATTGAACATTTTCATGGCAATAGGTTTTACGATTGCTAAATCAGAAGCAATACTATCTGCCACTCCAGGATATTGAATTTTTACGGCTAGCTCTTTTCCGTCTTTAGAAGCCTTATGTACCTGTCCAATACTGGCACCACTTACCGCATTCGGATTAAAGCTGTCAAATAATTCGCTAGGAGATTTTTTAAAATATTTTTTAAAAGTTTTAATAACAAGTGGTGCAGATAATGGTGGAACAGAAAATTGTGCTAAAGAAAACTTTTCAACATACGCTCTTGGCAATATGTTTTTTTCCATGCTTAACATTTGTGCAACTTTCAATGCACTTC
Source organism: uncultured Tenacibaculum sp. (assembly GCA_947496185.1). GTDB lineage: Bacteria > Bacteroidota > Bacteroidia > Flavobacteriales > Flavobacteriaceae > Polaribacter. Next base: position 234,391 of record CANMCD010000002.1, on the reverse strand, counting down.
CTTTTAATTTTTTTAGCCCATCGTAAATGTCTTCTGCATTCTCTTTATTCAGCTGTTCTTTGGCTTCTTCTTCTGAGGAAATTAATTTGTTTCCATAGTATTTCAGATAATTAACACCAATTTTAGTACCTGTTTGTACTAGTTTCGTAGCTCTTTGGATTTTAGAGGTGGGGATATTATCAATCGTTTTCATTTATGACGCTTTTACTTTTTCTTTGAACAAAAATTTACCTAAATCAATCACACTTTTAAGAGCGGTAGTATCCATTAGATCAAAACTTGCTTTTACAGATTTTTCTATAAATAAGTCCGTTTTTTCAAAAGAAGTACTGTTATCTTCTATCCAAAATTTTAAGGTTAAAAGTAATTGTATCCAGGTGCTTTCTGTAATCGCTATTTTTTGAACTTTTTCAAACTTTTCTTGTTTTATGTCAATGGTTTCAATATTTATTTCACCAATAAAATTTTTGAAATGTGATCGTAATTCATCTAGTTGTTTTAACGATGCTAGTTTGTTTTTTTTGTCTTTTAAAGCGTAAATTACATAGCTTCGATTGGCTGTTAGGTTTTCAAAAAAAGTGAAATAAAAACTTAACAATTTGTTTTGAGCATCAAAGGTTTGATAATCGTCATTTTTGTTGAGTAATTTGATTGTATTGATAAAAAATGCGGCAAAGATAGCTGACTTTATTGCTTCAAATGACGCATAATGCATGTAAAATAGTGACTCTTCAAAATGATGGTCTTTACAAAATTTATATACCGATGCAGGTTCTTGGTTGTTTTCTAGTACATAGTCCATATACATAGCTATGATTTCCTCTTTTTGAATGCTTTTCTTTTTTTCCATAATTGAATAAGATTGAAGAACGTAGAGGTTATTCGTTGACTGAATTTACCTTATACAAGTAAGGAAATAACTGTTTTGAAGTATACGTCAAAATAGTATTCGACTTGTTTTAAGGCTATGTTTGAAAAATATTTTTATTAGCCACACCAATTTAATTTTGAAATACCATAGAAATAAACCCTTTATCACTGCTACTACAAAGTTCAATTGGTGCGATACAGTAACCTCTTAGTTAATTACTTTGCTGTCCATTTTTAATGGTTATTCAAAGATACGGATTTTTTTGTTTAACAAATATTATTAATCGATAAACAAAAAAAGAAACAAATCGTCGACACTTGTTTTTTGAGTACTTTTTATAGAATTCCAAGTGATAGGAATACTAGTTTTTGACGCTGAACTCATCTTGACTTTTTGTTTTTAACCAAAAAAGAGTTGAAATTTTTAGGGAATAGAAAAAGTCAAGATGAGTTCGCTATGTAACGGAGAAAATTTTTGTTATTTGAAGGCTATTTATTTAGAAACACAAGCCAGATTCTTTAACTTGATGGTTTCCTCCTTCAAATATGTTATTCCAATCGAGCTTAAATACAATCCCTAGCGTTCCCTGTATATGAGAGCGCATACTTTCGTAACTTTCTAAAGAGTGTTTGTAATAAACCTGAGGATTGATTCCGACCCTACTTGATAGCCAATAGATACCTCCTGCTCCAATATTAGCTGTCGGGGTCATTTTTCGTTCAGAGTCTACGGCACTAGCTCCAATAAATAAATAGGGAGCAAAGTTTTTTCCGATTACATCAAAGTTATAACGTAGTGCACCATCAATAGAAAAATACTTGGCACTGTTTTTAATAAAACCTAAGTCGTCAATGGTGTTGAATGACATGGCAGCTTCTAAAGAAAAACGTTCTCCAACAGGCATTACTAGGTTAATACGAGGTACTTGTAAAATATACTGATCACCAATATAACTGGCGTCACTCTTCGAAAACTTTGTTATTCCAGCACCAAACCCAAGTTGCCAAGAATCATTTAAATTTTGTGCAAAAAAATTAGTGGCTGTAAGAAAAGTAAAAACAACCAAGAAAAGATTCGTTTTCATAAAAATCATTTATAATAGTATAAACTAAGAATGCGCTAATTTAGTATAAGTTTAGGGGATATTCACATTTTTAATTGCCTTAATGAATTCTTCTAAACTGTTTTCATTTAATACCAAATGAATCGCTTCGTCACATACTTTTTCTATATTTTTTATAGGAAAATGTAACGCAACAGCTATTTTACGCATAACTTTTACCTCTTCTCTATTGACCTCTCCGTCTGCAAAAATCATTTTTGTAAGTACATGTAAACGTTCGATTCGCTCATCATAGTTGATGGGCGGATTTGCGGGATAATTTTCTGGGTTTTCTAAGATTTTGTTGTATTCGTTATCGCTAATGTTAAGTTTTTTGGCTGTCCTTTTAAGTAATTCATTTTCTTCTTTGGTAATTGTATTGTCTGTTTTGGCAATTTTTACGATGTTGGCAAAGTGACCAATTTCTTGTTTATGCTTTCCGCTTGAATATACATCTGATATAGGCATACGTTTGTAGTTTGATAAAAATTAAGGTGTTAAATATGAGGAAATTATATTGTTTTTACAAACAGATATTCTTAAAACTAGGCTTCAAGGATATAAAAGGTTTTTTTAACCAGTAGTTCATGGCTACATTGCATTTCAATTTTTTAAATTTTATACTTTTATTCAGCTAAAAAACTCCTTTTTTTGATCATTTTTTTGTACTAAAAAATCAGTTAAAAATAACCAAATTATTTCGCTCAAAAAAAGGAGTTTTTTAGCTGAAATTTTATCATAAAAAATTTGTTTTAAGCTATCATTTTTGGTATTGAAAAGCAAGAAAAAATTGGCCTGTTTTGTGTTACTTTTTCATAAAAAAATTGTGTTACTAGAAACATGTGAACAAGAGTTATAAATCAAGCTTTTGTTTTTAAAATATTGTAAATCATATATTTGTATTTTTGTTTTTTGATAAATGACCTTGAATAAATGATGATTTGTTAAAAACTTCAAGGGATTTGTGAATAAGTATAACTTTCAATTTCTATTAAAAATTACAATCTTTGTTTATCCCTTTTAAATCAAAAATAACAGATCAAAAATATTAGTTTAAAAAATGGCGGGTATCGAACCAATTTTACAAGAAAATAAAGATAGATTTGTAATCTTTCCTATTCAACACAATGACCTATGGGAATGGTACAAAAAACAGCAGGCATGTTTTTGGACCGCAGAAGAAATTGATTTACATTCCGATTTGAACGATTGGAATACTAAATTGACGGATGATGAGCGCTATTTTATCAAACATATTTTAGCTTTTTTTGCTGCCTCAGATGGTATCGTTAATGAGAATTTAGCAGAAAACTTTGTGAACGAAGTACAATATTCAGAAGCAAAATTTTTCTATGGATTTCAAATAATGATGGAGAATATTCATTCAGAAACCTATTCTTTACTGATTGATACATATATTAAGGATGAAGAAGAGAAAACAAGGCTTTTCAAAGCCATTGATGTTTTTCCTGCGATTAAGAAAAAAGCAGAATGGGCTTTAAAATGGATTGAATCGGATTCTTTTGCAGAAAGGCTTATCGCTTTTGCTGCCGTAGAAGGAATTTTCTTTTCAGGTTCTTTCTGTTCGATCTTCTGGTTAAAGAAAAGAGGATTGTTACCAGGATTAACATTTTCTAATGAATTGATATCTCGCGACGAAGGAATGCACTGCGATTTTGCTGTGCACCTACATAATAATCACCTTGTGAATAAGGTGCCGAAAGAAAGAATTAACGAAATAATTATTTCTGCCCTCGATATAGAACGAGAATTTATAACCGAATCATTACCTGTTAGTTTGATAGGAATGAACGCAAAGCTAATGACACAGTATTTAGAGTATGTCACCGATAGACTCTTGCTCGAATTTGGTTGCGATAAGGTATATGATTCAGCTAACCCGTTCGACTTTATGGAAATGATCTCTTTAGAAGGAAAGACAAACTTCTTTGAAAAGAGAGTTTCCGAATACCAGAAAGCAGGCGTAAAATCAGGCGGTACTGGAAGTATCAGTTTTGACGCTGATTTTTAAAGAATTTTTATGCTGCTATCCCCTACATGCGGTAATGTGTTTATTAAAGCAATATTGGTGCTTTAGTATAGTTATCTAGTAAAACAAACCATTTTTAATCATCATAGAACACCTAGTAAAATAAGTGTAAGGTTGTTCTTGTGTGTTAACCCAAAATAAAAGAGAAAATTTTATGTATGTAGTCAAAAGAGACGGTAGAAAAGAGCCAGTAATGTTCGATAAAATTACCGAACGTGTAAGGAAAATGTGTTACGGATTCAATACGATTGTTGATCCTGTAAAAGTTGCTATGCGAGTGATCGAAGGGTTGTATGATGGTGTTACTACCTCTGAGTTGGATAACCTAGCTGCTGAAATAGCTGCTACAATGACCACTGCTCACCCTGATTATGCTAAATTGGCTGCAAGAATTGCTGTGTCTAATTTACATAAAAACACCAAAAAGTCATTTTCGGATACCATGACGGATTTATATAACTACATCAACCCTCGTACAGGAAAGAAATCACCTTTGCTGTCTGATGATGTATACAAAATCATTATGGAAAAAGCAGAAACGTTAGACTCTACGATTATTTATAGTCGTGATTTTAACTATGATTATTTTGGGTTTAAAACATTAGAAAGATCTTATTTACTAAAATTAAATGGAAAGATAGTGGAGCGTCCACAGCATATGTTAATGCGTGTGTCTATAGGAATCCACAAAGAAAATATAGAAGAAGCAATTGCGACTTATGAGTTGATGAGTAAAAAATATTTTACACATGCAACACCTACCCTATTTAATTCAGGAACACCAAAACCACAGATGTCATCTTGTTTCTTATTGCAGATGAAAGATGATAGTATTGATGGTATTTATGATACATTAAAGCAAACGGCTAAAATTTCACAGTCTGCTGGAGGGATTGGTTTGTCGATTCATAATATCCGTGCTACAGGATCGTATATTAGTGGTACCAATGGCACATCTAACGGTGTTGTACCGATGTTGCGTGTGTTTAACGACACGGCCCGTTACGTAGACCAAGGAGGTGGAAAAAGAAAAGGGTCTTTTGCTATGTATTTGGAGCCATGGCATGCCGATATTTTTGACTTCTTAGATTTAAAGAAAAACCATGGTAAAGAAGAAATGCGTGCCCGTGATTTATTTTACGCAATGTGGATTTCTGATTTGTTCATGAAACGTGTGCAAGAAGATGCAGATTGGACCTTAATGTGTCCGCATGAATGTCCACACTTATTCGATACTTATGGTGAAGAGTTTGAACGACTTTATACAAGTTATGAAGAAGCAGGAAAAGGAAGAAAAACAATCAAAGCAAGAGAGTTGTGGGAGAAAATATTGGAGTCTCAAATAGAAACAGGAACGCCATATATGTTGTACAAAGATGCAGCAAACCGCAAGTCAAATCAAAAGAACTTAGGTACGATTCGTTCTTCGAACTTATGTACTGAAATACTAGAATATACTGCTGAAGATGAGGTAGCTGTTTGTAACTTGGCCTCTATCGCTATACCAATGTTTGTAGCGGAAGATGAAAAAGGAACGAAGTTTTTTGATCATCAAAAATTATTCGAGGTAACTAAAAAAGTAGTTAGAAACCTTGATACAGTGATTGATAGAAATTACTATCCTGTCAAAGAAGCAGAAAACTCTAATTTCCGTCACCGTCCGATTGGTTTGGGAATCCAAGGGTTAGCGGATGCCTTTATCATGTTGCGTTTGCCTTTTACAAGCGAAGGGGCAAAGAAATTGAACCAAGAAATTTTCGAAACGATGTATTTTGCTGCAGTTACTTCTTCTATGGAAATAGCGAAAGCATCTGAGCCGTATTCGACTTTTAAAGGATCTCCAATGGCAGAAGGACAATTCCAATACAATATGTGGGGTGTTCAAGATGATGAATTAAGCGGAAGATGGGACTGGGACTCGCTGCGTAAAGAAGTTGTAAAACACGGAGTACGTAACTCATTATTAGTAGCTCCAATGCCAACAGCCTCTACTTCACAGATATTAGGTAATAACGAGGCGTTTGAACCGTATACTTCAAATATTTATACGAGAAGAGTATTGTCAGGAGAATTTATTGTTGTTAACAAGCATTTATTAGAAGACTTAGTAGAGCTTGGTTTGTGGAACAATCAAATGAAAGAAGAAATCATGCGAGCTAACGGTTCTATCCAACATATTGAAACGATTCCTGCGGATTTGAAAGAGTTGTATAAAACGGTTTGGGAAATGAGTATGAAAGACATCATCGATATGGCACGCCATAGAGGATATTTCATTGACCAATCACAGTCCTTAAACCTGTTTATGCAAGATCCAGATTTTGGTAAATTGACATCTATGCATTTCTATGCATGGAAATCTGGATTGAAAACAGGAATGTATTATTTACGAACAAAATCAGCAGTAAATGCAAAACAATTTACGTTGAATATAGAGAAAACGGAGGAAGATAAGCCCATGACTCCAGAAGAATTTAAAGCAATGGTTGACGCTTCTAAAAATGCAGAAGGAGATGATTGCTTGATGTGCGGATCTTAATACTTCTCACTAAAAAAATTAAACAAAAGCCTGAATTTTTCGGGCTTTTGTGTTTTTACAAGAAAATCTATTTAAACCCATTCTAAATATCAGACAAAACAATTACTAAAGTTTGTCCAAGAAGCGCGTACCTATTAAATTTGTCCCCATTATTCAACCAACAAATAATAATAATGAGTGGATTATTAAAATCTTCTATTGGAAGGAAATTTGCCATGGCTCTTTCGGCATTTTTCTTAATGTTTTTCTTACTACAACATTTTGTAATTAATATTACCTCAATTTTTCCTGACAATGGAGCTACTTTCAACGAATTGTCGCACTTTATGGGGACCAATCCGCTAGTACAGTATGCTTTGCAGCCTGTATTGATTTTTGGAGTGGTGTTTCATTTTGTAATGGGATTTGTGTTAGAATTAAAAAATAAGAATGCTCGTCAAGTAAAATATGCTAAAAATAACGGTGCAGCTAACTCAACTTGGATGAGTAGAAATATGATTTATAGTGGACTTGCAATTTTAGCGTTCATTGTATTGCATTTTATTGATTTTTGGATTCCTGAACTAAACACAAAGTTTATCCAAGGAGATTGGACAGGGATGCACAATGGAGAATACCGTTATTTTCATGAATTACAGCATAAGTTTGTAAACCCAATCAGGGTGGCAGCTTATGTAATTGCTTTTGTTTTTTTAGCATTGCATTTACTTCATGGGTTTAACTCTGCTTTCCAATCGGTTGGAGCAAACAACAAATATACTAGAGGATTAAAAACATTTAGTAAAATATATGCTATAGGTATTCCAGTAGGGTTTATCATCATCGCATTGTTTCACCATTTTAATCACTAATTAAACCACTTAAATAATATGGCAATTTTAGATTCAAAAATACCAAAAGGTCCATTAAAAGATAAGTGGACAACACATAAAGATAAAATAAACTTGGTAAATCCAGCCAACAAACGTTTGATTGATGTAATCGTTGTAGGTACTGGATTGGCTGGGGGTTCTGCTTCAGCAACGTTAGCAGAACTAGGTTATAACGTAAAGGCCTTTGCTTATCAAGATTCTCCAAGACGTGCACACTCGATTGCTGCACAAGGAGGAATCAACGCAGCAAAGAATTATCAAGGAGACGGAGATTCAACGTATCGTCTTTTTTATGATACTGTAAAAGGAGGGGATTACCGTTCAAGAGAAGCAAATGTATACCGTTTGGCTGAGGTTTCGGCAAATATCATTGATCAATGTGTGGCACAAGGGGTTCCTTTTGCACGTGATTATGGTGGATTGTTGGACAATCGATCTTTTGGAGGGGTATTGGTATCTCGTACTTTTTATGCTAAAGGACAAACAGGACAACAGTTATTATTAGGAGCGTATTCGGCAATGAACCGCCAGATTGCTCGTGGTAAGATTGAAATGTTTAATCGTCACGAAATGCTTGATATCGTAATTGTCGATGGTAAGGCACGTGGTATTATTGCTCGTAACATGGTTACTGGAGAAATTGAAAGACATTCAGCGCATGCAGTAGTTATAGCTTCAGGAGGTTATGGAAATGTATATTTCCTTTCTACTAACGCTATGGGGTCAAATGCGACAGCAGCGTGGAAAATACATAAAAAGGGAGCATTTTTTGCGAATCCTTGTTTTACACAAATCCATCCAACGTGTATCCCAAGATCAGGAGACTATCAGTCAAAATTGACCTTGATGTCAGAATCGTTGCGTAACGATGGACGTATTTGGGTGCCTAAGAAGATGGAAGATGTATTGGCTATTCGTGAAGGAAAGTTAAAACCTACCGAAATAGCAGAAGAAGATAGAGATTATTACTTAGAACGTCGTTACCCAGCATTTGGTAACCTTGTGCCTCGTGATGTGGCTTCGCGTGCAGCGAAAGAACGTTGTGATGCAGGATACGGTGTAAATGCAACAGGAGAAGCGGTTTATTTGGATTTTAAATCAGCCATTGAACGTTATGGTAAAGAGCAATGTAAACTTAAAGGAAACGAGAATCCTACTAAGCAAGAAATACTTGCAGAAGGAGAAAAAGTGGTAGAGAATAAGTACGGAAACTTATTCCAGATGTATGAGAAAATCGTAGATCAAAACCCGTATAAAACTCCGATGATGATTTATCCTGCTACTCACTATACAATGGGAGGAATTTGGGTAGATTATAACTTAATGACTACGATACCGGGTTGTTATGCTATTGGAGAAGCAAATTTCTCTGATCACGGAGCAAACCGATTAGGAGCATCTGCTTTGATGCAAGGATTGGCAGACGGATATTTCGTGTTGCCATATACTATAGGAGATTATTTGTCAGATGATATTCGTACAGGAAGGATTTCTACCGATACAAAAGAGTTTGACGAAGCTGAGAAAGCCGTAAGAGAGCAAATCGATTTCTTTATCAACAATCAAGGAGAACATTCTGTAGATTATTACCACAAAAAACTAGGAAAAATAATGTGGGATAAATGCGGTATGGCACGTAACGAAAAGGATTTGGTACAAGCCATTGCTGAAATAAAAGAATTACGTAAAGATTTCTGGAAGAATGTAAAAGTTCCGGGGAAAGCTAACGAAATGAACCCAGAATTAGAAAAAGCGGGGAGAGTAGCTGATTTCTTAGAGTTAGGAGAGTTATTTGCTCGTGATGCACTAGATAGAACCGAATCTTGTGGAGGACACTTTAGAGAGGAGTCTGTAGAGTTAGACGGGCCACAAAAAGGAGAAGCAAAACGTGATGATGTAAACTTTACTTATGTGTCTGCATGGGAGTACAAAGGAGAACCATCAGATGCGGTATTGCATAAGGAAGCATTAGCATTTAATGATATAGAATTAAAACAACGTTCCTATAAATAATAAGAAAGAATATTATGAATTTAACACTTAAAATTTGGCGTCAAAAAGACGCTAATGATAAAGGAAAAATGGTCGAATATAAAGTGACCGAGATTTCTGAGCATATGTCTTTCTTAGAAATGATGGACGTATTGAATGAACAGTTAATTGCACAAGGAGAAGAACCTGTTGCTTTTGACCACGATTGTCGTGAAGGTATTTGTGGTATGTGCTCTATGTATATAAATGGAGAGGCACACGGGCCGGATAGAGGTATTACCACGTGTCAATTGCACATGCGTATGTTCAAGGATGGAGATACTATTTTTATTGAGCCATGGAGAGCTAAGGCATTTCCTGTAATAAAAGATTTAGTAGTAGATAGAAGTGCTTTTGATAGAATTCAACACGCAGGAGGGTATGTGTCTGTTAATACTTCAGGAAATACCCAAGATGCTAATGCACTTCCAATTAACAAAGACAATGCAGATAAAGCATTTGATGCTGCTACTTGTATTGGATGTGGTGCTTGTGTAGCAACTTGTAAAAATTCTTCAGCGATGCTTTTCGTTGGTGCCAAAGTTTCTCAATATGCTTTATTGCCACAAGGGCAAGTTGAAGCTGTAGATAGAGTAAAGAATATGGTTGCTCAGATGGATTTGGAAGGTTTTGGTAACTGTACCAATACAGGAGCGTGTGAAATTGAATGTCCAAAAGGCATCTCTTTAGAGAATATTGCACGTATGAATTCGGAGTTTTTAAAGGCAAGTTTAAAAGGTTAAAATTTAGCTCTTTAAATTGATAAAATATAAAAAAGCAAGGTGATTTTTCACCTTGCTTTTTTATTCATTGATATCAAACGCTTATTCCTTTTTTGGGTACGCTTGTGACAAATATTTAGCTGCTAAGACCAGATTATCATACTTTTGTGTCAGTTGATTAAAACATGAAAATCTGGGGGGATTTGAGTGTGTAGAAAAAAATCAACACTTTTGCTTTTCACAATCTCTAAAAGAGGTTAATAACTGAGCCTGGGATAACACTCAGGCTTTTTATATTTTTCAACATATATTTTACGGGATTTTTTAAAATTTAGACAGGGATAAGGTATATAAGAAGCCGATAAAGTATTTTTGTTACTTTTTAAACGTCTTAAGAGACAAATAATCTATTTCTTTGTGTTTTGTGTGTTAGGGGCTTTAAAACGTCTTAAAACGTTTTTATAGATAGCACTAGAGATAAAAAGTAGTGAGATAAAAATTTATTATATGACAACAGTATTAAAAATATTAGCCATCATTTTTGTGTTGTGGATGCTTATTGGAGTTTATTTGGTAAATATCCAACACCCAAAAGCACAGGTTGTAATGGGACTAGGTGTATTTTTTATGGCATTTATTTTAATGCCAGCATTTATTTATCACCGCTATAAGGATGGTAAATACAAAAAATATATTATGAACCAAGAAGACAAAAAAAAGACTGAATAAAAATATTCAGTCTTGATTTTAAATTTATAAAATATAACCAGTTACAACGAGTTTATTGTAACGTTGGTGAATAATTTGTTGGATAATTATCAGCTTTGGCTAAACCGTTTGTCGCAGTAGCGAAATTTGATCCATAGGTAGCATCAATTGCTTCTAACATCTTGTTGGCCATTAAAGCGTAGCCTCTAGATGTTAAGTGAATACCGTCTAAGCTTACCAAACCACCCACAGCAAATGTTGTATTAAGAATATAGTTGTCAAAAACCAATCCTGTGGATGAAGCGTCTTGCAAAATCTTTTTAAAATCAACAAACGCAAGTCCTTTAGCAGTGGCAGCATTACTTATAATGGTATTATATTCGTCAGTGGCCGTTTTTATTTCAGTAACTTCATCACTTGTTAATACCCATTTATCTTCTAACGGTGCTGATACCCCATTAATTTTTGTTGGATCTGCCTCCGATGGTTGTCCTAGAATTGGACGACTAGTTAATAATATTAAATCTTGTGCGGTTGCTTGTCGTATATTTACTAAGGCAGGATTGATACCTGTCAAATCAGTTAAGTTTTCATCAAGAATTACGATGGCATTTTGTCCTTCATTGAAGGTGATAGTTCTTTTGGCTATTTCAGCATCTGCCTGTTCTTGGGTCATTACATTGGCAGCAACTAAACCAGCAAAAGCCAATTGTATTCCACCATTATAAGCAGCAAAACCTTCGTTTGCGGCTGTGGCTGTGGCTGCATCTAAAGGAATGGCATTATAAGGTACCGCAGTAAAATAGGGTAAATCCGTTACATAGGGCACGTTTGCTAAAACTCCTTTTGCATCACCCGCCGTTAATTGGTCTATAATAGCGGTAAAAGCTCCTTCAAAAGTTGCTTTAGGTGTTATTACGTCTAGTGTTCCTCCATTGGTAGCATAGCCCAAAACATCATTTCCTCCTACTTCAGAAAGTGTAAAGAATGTAGGGGTTTTTGAAACCGCTTCTGCTAATAAAGTAGCTTGTGTTGGTGCCATTCTTACAAAATAAGGGTTGGCTGTTTGAGGTATTACTGCCAATCCAGCAGGATCTCCATATCCTGGAGCTAGAAAATGAAAGCTTTTAGCACCCGGTACTCCCAAATTATGAAAAGAACTTGCATTAGAAGCAGGTAACCCTATTTGAGTAGTTGGTGCACTGCTTAACCTTGTGGGAGCTCCTGTTGTACTATCAAAATAAAACCTAGGTTCTAAAACAGTTGTGTTTCCACTAACCATTCCACCAATATTATCATTCATTAGTGGTTGATTAAATACCAAATTTGGATTTGCCATGGTAAACTTCGTAGCTAAAATATTTGGAAAAGAATTTTCTTGTCCTTTAATAAACACAGCACCATCCGTAAATCCAGCAGTAAAGGACGCACCTACAGCTACATATGTAGAAAAATCAATTCCTGTTGTTTGTAAAGCGACTACAGGTTGTTCTTCTGCTGTTATTTCTTTTAATTCATTATTTACATCACAAGAAACCAGTACTATTGTGAGTCCTAATAAACCTATAAATCTATTTTTTATCATAACCTCGTCTTTTTTAATTGTTAATTGTCCAAGAAATAAAATACTGAGAACCAATCGCACCTACACCCGGGGCACTAAAGTACTCTTGACCACTTAAATTTGCTCCTCCGAATTTAAAAGTAGATTTCCAGCTAGGAACTCTATAGTTAATTTGAGCATCCACTACTGTTCTAGCATCCACTACACCGTCTAAGAAGGTAGATTGCCACAGGTATTCTGTTTGCCATCTTGTACTTATATTAAATCCAAAATTCTTAAATAAATTTGGGTTTCCGAATTGCACTTTTAGCTTGTGCTCAGGAGTGTTAAATCCTGCTTCAAAATCAGGATCTGAGGCCTGATCAAAATCAAACTTAGACCAAGCATAATTTACACCTAAAGTAAAGCCATTAAATATTTTAGTGTCTATCCCTATTGTCATTCCATAAGAGCTTATTTTTGCTTCTGTATTAGTATACGTAGAGAAAGTTACTCTGTCTCCATTTTGTATGGCAGCTAAAGCCGTAGTAGGGTCGGTATCAACATTTCCGTAAAGAGGAACCAATACCGTTTCGTTGGCAATAAAATCTTGATAATCGTTGTAATAAACATTCAAATCAATACTCATTTTGTTTTTTCCAACAGGAATAGCTCCACGATATCCTACTTCATAAGCCGAAACTTTTTCAGGTTTCACCAAGTTTATGTCTGCTTTGGTAGGGTTGCCATTCAATACTGATGCTAGAGAATAAGAATTGGTATAAGCATCTCTTGCGGTTGTTGTAGCTGTTGGTTGTCCAAGAATACCAGCTCCAGTAGATGATAATGTAATTGCAGGTGTGGTATATCTATCCAAATTATCAGGAGCAGAACCTGCTAAGTATGCCCTACCAGCATTTAATCCTAAGTATTGATCTTGGGTAGTTGGGTTTCTGAACCCTGTTTGGTATGAAGCTCTGAAATTATGACTTCTATCTTCTCCTGCAGCATATGCAAAAGATACTCTAGGAGAAGCATTGCCATCAAAATTTTGCGCATTATCGTAACGTATAGATGCCGTAAGCTTTAATCGGTCTTCTAAAAACTTTTTCTGAATTTGTGTATACACCCCTAATTCATCGTATGTAATAGGGCCGTCATAATCGGTAAAAATTGTTCCTTGAGAGTTTAAAGAATACCTACGGTAAGAACCACCAACTTGAATTTCAGCCCAATCAATGTAATCACTTAAATTTAAGTTACCATTTACGTGGTATAATTTGGTGTTGTCAACGAATTTTGATCCTGTTGCTAAATCAGGGTCACTAATCACTTGGTTGAAGGCGTTTTCAAATTCTGGTGTACCCGGCATAAATCGATTTCTATCTGCGTATGCTCTTGCTTGATCGTGAGATCCACTAGACAAGTATGCACCAGTATAATCTGTGAACCATTGTTCATCACTACTCCACTTTCTGTTTATATTGATAGCCGTAAATCGAGTATCATAAGAATCTCCAGCATCTTCAGATGTTATATATCCTCTGACGAAGAAGTTTTTACCTTTGAACTCTAATTTATGTTGTTGTAAAAAGAAGTTTTTAATACTATACCTGTTATTTCCTTGATAAATTGTATTTCCAACACCCATTTTTGCGTTGTAAATCACTTCCAATCGATCATCACCCCATGGGCGATAGTGTAATGCTCCACCAAACTTTACACTTCTAGCTTCATAATCTATCAGATCAGCTTCGTTATATCCTGTTCTACTGACAGTTCCAACAGCAGGAGCAGGGCTTGTAGACACTTCATCTCCATATACATTTACACCATCGTAGTTATTGTCTGTTAATCTATTTCCTGTTGTATAAGTACCTAGGTCGCCATCAGTATTTCTGTAGTCGGTAGCAAACCATTCGGTACCTTTAAGGTATGAAAGCGTTGCTTTAGCAGCGAATTTATCATCAAAAGCATGCGCCATACGAATACTCATATCGTAAAAATTATTATCTCCAGCGGCTTCTTGACTAGTCAATCCTGTTTTTATAAGGGTACTAATCCCTTGATGATCAAAAGGATTTTTACTATTCATGAACATAATACCGTTAAAAGCGTTTGCTCCATATAAAGCAGAAGAAGCCCCAGGTAATAATTCGATACTTTGTACATCTAGTTCAGAAAGTCCTAACAAATTTCCGATAGCAAAGTTCAATGCAGGTGAAGAATTGTCCATTCCGTCTACCAATTGCATAAAACGCGTATTACCGAAAGTAGCAAACCCTCTTGTATTTATCGATTTAAATGTTAAACTATTTGCGTTTATATCAACGCCTTTCAAATTTTCCAAGCCGTCATAAAATGAAGCGGAGGCCGTATTTTTGATAGCCCTAACATCCATTCTTTCAACAGAAACAGGTGATTCCATAACACGTTCTGGAGTTCTCGAAGCAGCAATAACTACTTCATCTAAAGAAGTAGCATTTTCTATTAAACTAACCGCTATTTCTTGATTGTTATCCGTAATTTCAATCGTTTTAGTTTGATACCCTAAAGAAGAAACTTCAATAACAAAAGGGGGGGTATCATTTACTTGTAAGATAAATTTTCCATCAATATTAGTAGTGATTCCTACAGCTTTTCCAGATACTTTGATATTGGCACCGGGTAAGACACGTACCAAAGAATCTTTCACAACACCTTTAATGGTTGTTTGGGCAAACAGTATACTACTACAAAATGCAAAAGCAACTACAAGCAATAATTTTTTAATCGTCATGTGAAAAATAATTAGTTAACTATATGCAAAATACAATTTTTTTTGTTAAGCAAAATATTTGCGTTAAAAATTGTTTAAAAAACTAACTAATAAGATGTTATAGGAGTATTGTAGTAGCTGATGTATACTTTTTAGTATAAATAAAAGGAGGTTGTACTTAAAAAACAGTCAACCTCCTTACTTACTGTGGTATAAAAATTACTTTTATTGAATTAGAATTTTCCAAATAACTCTTCCATAATTTGCCAAATTTCTTCTATTAACTCTTGATTAGTAAAAGCTGGGTTCATGGGTTTTTGATCGGTGATTTTACCTAACGCTTGTCCTTGAGGTGCCCCGAGTATATCTCCGTTTTTACCAATTTTTCCCTCGATACAATTTGCGAATTTTCTCCCTCCTTTTTCAGGGCTTTGTGCTTTACCTATTAGGTTCATCAAACCGAATAATACATGTTTCATAAACCACCTTTTAACGGGAGGTAAGCCCGCTAATCCATTTGTGCCAGAAGTTAACCCCGGTGTAAACCATATTGCGGTATAGTTTTCTGATTCTAAAGTTGCTAATTTTGATATCCATAATGCTCCAAATAGCTTTGAAACACCAATAGCATCCATAGGGTTGTATTTTTTGCCTATATTTTTGATATCAAAAATATAGGCTCTCATCTCTTTTTTAGTAGTAAAAGAAGGCGATTTTATCATGCCTGGAATTCCCCTCGCTCCTTCTCCACCCGCAATAATTATTCTTGGATTATCAGAAAGTAATTTTTCTCTTTTTAAAGACTGTAGTACCACATGGCTACCAAATAGATTTTGAAATACGGTTTTTTCTATTTGTTTACCTTTCCATTCTTTGGTTTGGTACTCTTCAGTAAAGAAAACTCCGCCTGCTCCTAAAAAAACTACATCAAAGGGGCCTAAATCTTGAAGGTCGCTTACAGCTTTGTGAATTTTGTGAGGATCTAACATGTCAAACCCTCCTACAGTATGAACTTGAGTTTGCGATGCTATCTTTGACAGAATATCATTTTTTGCATCGATTACTCTTTGTAAACTCCTCCCCGCCATTACCACATTGGTTGCTCCGTCTTTAATTAAATGTTTGGTCGTTTCTTTCCCTAAACCGCCACTTGCACCAATAATTAATATGGATTTATCTTTAAAATTAACATCACTCATAATTAGGAATTTAAATAGGATTTTACTTTAGGGTGAAAGGTAAGTGCAAATGAAATAATGGATACACCAATCCCAATAAAAGCAGAAGTTGGAATCGATACTGCAAACGTCAGTATGGTACATATTCGTACCAATAACAACTTTTTATTTAGGATAGAGTACACTAATGCAGCAAAAATTACGGTATAAGATATTGCTGTGTAAAGGATTTTTTCTGGATTAACTTTGCCGAGTTCAATATCTTTAGATTTGAAAACAAAATAAAAAACATAGCAAACAATTACCAATAAAAGGTTAAGTATAAAAATGATTCTTAATGGAATAGGTTTCTTCATGACTTTTTGTTTTAGTTAATATTTATTGAATATACTTCTTTTTAATTGATTTGAAGTTGTCTTTTGTTACAGGCTCTCCCGTCATAACATAATGCTTAACAGCTAAGGTATAGTCACTTAAAGTGTTTTTGTATTTTCCTTTAATGATCCAGCCTAAAAAAGCAGGTTTGGTTCTGTAATTCATTTCGATTTCAAACTTTGAGGTTTTCTCAGTTAGTGGAATTACTCGGTAGATTGCATGTGTATAATCCGTATTCATTGGAACACTCTCTGCATGGTACACTACAGCTTTAAAGGTATAATTTTCAGGGTCATATTCAATCTGTTTTTCATGTACATATTTAGTGCCTTCTTCATTAAGATTACAGACTCTTTCTGCTCCTTCTCCGCCTTTTAATGAGCCGTTTATATAGTCTGAACTAACAACTTGTGGATGTGATTTAGCTACAGCTCCGAAGTCTTCTCCTACAACTTTCCAAACTTCTTCTGCGGGAGCATCAATTTCAGTTGATACTGTGAAGTTTTGTGCTTTTTTTTGAGCATATAGTCCAAAACTTAACAAACAAAATGAAAGTAAACAAATAATGGTTTTTGTCTTCATAATTATAATATTTATATAATGACCATTCGTCATTTTTTGGTTAAAAAAATTAGATAAGTATGTTGTTAAAAATTAAATTCACAAAATCGTCTAATGGTTTTTGATTAGCTGTAGTTTTCATTCGTACTATAGCGCCGTGCCAGCTGTTTAGGATGAATGAACTGGTAGTTTTTATATCTAAATTTGGATTTATTTCTTTTTTCTCTTGAGCTTCTTTTAAAACGCCACCAATTAGGGTTTCTATTTCTTTGAATTGTGTATCTAAAAGAACTCTAAATTTTTCATTGATGTCACTTAGCTCAGTAGAGAAGTTACTCATGATACATCCTTTTTTAAATTCAAGGTGTTCTTTGTAATTACTAATTATTTTTAGGTACATGTTTTTTAGCCTAGCCACTGGAGAGTCCCCTGTGTTTATTAACGAATTTTTATGCAATAAAACTCCTCTGTTACAGTAATTTTGTAACATTTCAAGGGCGAAAGCTTCTTTATTTTCGAAGTGGTTATAAAATGAACCTTTAGGTATTTCAATAGCTTCAGTAATTTGCTTTATTCCTGTGGCATTATAACCATAAGTAAACATGAGTTCTTGGCCTACTTTTAATATGTCTTCTCTAAAGATTTTTCTCTTCATATTGCAAATATAATGACCAGTCGTCATTTGTGCAAGTTTTTTATGTTTAAAAGTTTTACAAACTGAAAAAGAAGGGATATATAGGAGAAACCTATATAAAGAAACCATATCGAGGAAAAAAATACGGTTCTATATTATTACGTGAAGCCGAAATCTGGTTTTCAAATCAAGAGGTAGACCATATTGAACTTCAAGTGGCTTTTAACAATATGAATGCTTTGGCGTTTTGGGATAAACATGGCTATAAAACTTCTACGGTGCACCTAATAAAATCTTCGTAAGTTATAATATTTAATTAGGGCTAACCAAATAACCTATGAAACATTGATAAGTAGGTAAACCAAACCTTATGAATAGCTTTTTTACACTAAAAAATTAGCATTAAAATTTTAACCTCACTATTCATAAGGTTGCTATATAGATAATTTATATCGAATTCAAGTTATGAACACGTTGATGGAAAGCTTTGTTTTCAAGCATTAAATCCCAATTATTAACTACAAAATCTGCTATTAAATCAATTTCTATGTTTTTTAAATTGATTGTAGTTTTTACGGTATCCTCATTAAAAAGTGTAGGAATACTGACGTCAAAGTAAGCCGCTAATTTTTTTAGTTGCTTGTTAGGGATTGTAACTAATCCTTTTTCATAATTTTGATATGTTTTTAGACATACACCTAGATCATTAGCAACACTTACTTGTGTTTTTTTTTGTTCTTTTCTAAATCTTTTTATGTTCATATACTAAGTTGATTTGGGGGTAAATAATGAAGTTTTAAAAGCTGCCTAAAAAAGTTTTTTAGACAGCTTTCATATTTATAAATTAAATTTTATTCCTTGTGCTAGTGGTAAATCTGTTGTATAATTAATAGTGTTAGTTTGACGACGCATATAGATTTTCCATGCATCAGAACCCGATTCTCTTCCGCCTCCTGTTTCTTTTTCTCCACCAAAAGCGCCGCCAATTTCAGCACCAGAAGTACCGATATTCACATTCGCAATACCACAATCAGAACCTGCATGTGATAAAAAAGCTTCGGCTTCTCGTAAGTTATTGGTCATAATTGCAGAAGACAAGCCTTGTGCTACATTATTTTGAATGGAAATAGCATTTTCAATGGTACCACGATACTTTAACAAGTATAAAATAGGCGCAAAAGTTTCGTGTTGTACGATTTCGAATTCATTATTTGCTTCTGCAATAGCAGGTTTTACATAACAACCACTTTCATAACCTTTACCTTCAAGAACTTGTCCGTTAACAACCATGGAACCTCCTTCTTCAATTACTTTTTCTAAAGCTGCCTCGTACATTTTTACGGCATCTTTATCTATTAATGGCCCTACATGGTTATTTTCATCAAGAGGGTTTCCAATTTTTATTTGTTGATAAGCATTTTTTAGGGCTTTTTTTACTTGATCATAAATAGATTCATGGATAATCAAACGGCGAGTAGAAGTACATCTCTGACCTGCTGTTCCTACAGCACCAAACACAGCACCGATAACGGTCATTTTAATGTCAGCATCTGGTGTAACAATAATCGCATTATTTCCACCCAATTCTAAAAGTGATTTTCCTAGGCGACCTGCAACTTCTTTGGCTACTATTTTTCCCATTCTTGTAGATCCTGTAGCAGAAACAAGTGGTATTCTGTTATCTTTAGAAAGATATTCACCGACTTGGTAATCACCGTTTATCAACCCTGATATTCCTTCTGGCAAATTATTTTCTTTTAATACTTCCGCGATTATATGTTGACAAGCAACACCACATAAAGGAGTTTTCTCAGAAGGTTTCCAAACACAAACATCACCGCAAATCCAAGCGAGTGCAGTATTCCAAGCCCAAACAGCTACTGGAAAATTAAAAGCAGAAATGATACCGACAATACCTAATGGATGGTACTGTTCGTACATGCGATGCCCCGGGCGTTCAGAATGCATCGTTAGCCCATGAAGTTGACGGGATAGACCAACTGCAAAATCGCAGATGTCAATCATTTCTTGAACTTCTCCTAAGCCTTCTTGATAAGACTTTCCCATTTCATAAGAAACTAATTTTCCAAGCGCTGCTTTTTTTTCGCGTAATTTTTCACCAAACTGACGCACGATTTCTCCTCTTAGAGGAGCGGGTTTTAGTCGCCAAGATTTAAAGGCTTTTTGAGCTGCTAGAATAACGTTCTCATAATCCTCTTTTGTAGAGCTTTTTACTTGGGCAATTAATTTTCCATCTACCGGTGAGAAGGAATCAATAGTTTCTCCGTTAGAAAAGTAGACAGAACCTGTTGATGTTCCTTCGTTTATTTTATGAAGCCCTAACTCTTCAATGGCTTTGTCTATTCCATAATCCATCATGTATCCTTGGTTTTTATTAATAATCGTAACTTTATTTTATCCCGAAATCTATATTTAGAACCTGATAATAAATGCTAATACAGTCTTGGGATTTAACAAAACTACAATAAATTAACGCTACAATAATTAAACAATAAAAAGATTTTTGTTTAAAAATAAACATTCAATAAAAGTATCTTATATTTTATGATCTTTACAAGAATAAAAAAGAACCAATCAATTTTTAAATGCTAAAAACCAACAAACTAATGAGAAATATTTTAGGTGTATTATTAATTTCTTTGTTATTAGTCTCTTGTGGAAAGACTAAAGAAGAGGTTACGGTAACACAAACAGACAAAAAAAAGCATGATTTTGCCATTATCATTCATGGAGGAGCAGGAACTATTTTGAAAAAAAATATGACGCTTGAGTTAGAAAATGCCTATAAAGATAAACTAGAAGAAGCGATTAAAGCAGGGTACCGCATATTAGAAAAAGGTGGAACAAGCACAAAAGCTGTAGCAGCATCGATCCATGTAATGGAAGATTCTCCTCTTTTTAATGCAGGGAAAGGCGCTGTATTTACAAATGATGAGACTAACGAAATGGATGCCTCAATTATGGAAGGGAAGACATTAAATGCGGGGGCAGTAGCAGGAGTTAAAACTGTTAAAAACCCCATTTCTGCGGCTATTGAAGTAATGAATAATTCGAATCATGTTTTATTGTCAGGGAGTGGCGCAGACCAATTTGCTAAAGAAAAAGGATTGGAAATAATGGATCCTAGTTATTTTTATACAGAAAGACGTTTTAAGTCACTACAGCGTATAAAAGATAAAGAAAAAACGGAATTAGACCATGATGAGAAAACTGCTTTTTATGATGCAGATATTAAAAATAGTAAGTTTGGTACTGTTGGTTGTGTAGCTTTGGATAAAAATGGGAATATAACAGCAGGAACGTCTACAGGAGGGATGACAAATAAGCGATGGAATAGGATAGGAGACTCTCCGATTATTGGAGCAGGAACCTATGCTGATAACGCTACCTGTGGTGTTTCATCAACAGGTTGGGGAGAATATTTTATTCGCGGTGCAGTCGCTTATGATATATCAGCACAAATGGCCTATAAAAAGGTGTCCTTAAAAGAAGCTACAAGAGATGTAATACAAAACAAACTAACGAAATTAGGAGGTACAGGAGGTGTTGTAGCACTAGATAAGAATGGAAATATGTCATTTGAATTTAATACGGCTGGAATGTATAGGGCTTCTATGGATGATAAAGGAAACTTAGTAGTTAAGATTTATAAAGAATAATATAACAGGCTATATAAAATAAGAAAAAGGCTTTTTTATTGATGTAAAAAAGCCTTTTTTGATGGGATTATTCTTCTAACTTCATGGAAAGTTCTAACCATCGTTCTTCCTTTTCTTCTAAATTGTCAATAATTTCTTGGAGTTCAAGTGATTTTTCACTGATTTGATCAACTGTGAGTTCGTTATTCTCGAATTGCGACTCTATGGTTTGTTTTTTCTTCTGTAACTTTTCAATGGTTGTTTCTAAAAGTCCATATTCTCTTTTTTCTTGATAGCTTAGTTTTCCTTTTTGAGAAGTAGGTTTATTTTTTTCAGTTACTTTTTTGGTGTCTTTTGATTGAGGAGGTTGTGAATTTTCATACTCTCTAAAATCTGAATAATTACCAGGGAAATTTTCGACAAGTCCTTCACCTCTGAAAACAAATAGAGAATCTACGATTTTATCCATAAAATAACGGTCATGTGAGACCACAACTAAATTTCCTGGATAATCTAATAAAAAGTTTTCCAGTACATTGAGTGTAACTACGTCTAGGTCATTGGTAGGTTCATCAAGAATTAAAAAGTTTGGATTTTGAATTAATACAGCACATAAGTACAGCCTCTTTTGTTCACCACCCGAAAGTTTTTCTACAAAATCATGTTGTTTTTTTCTGTCAAACAAAAAGCGTTCTAGTAGCTGTCCTGCGGATATTTTTCTTCCTTTAGTAAGGGGAATATATTCTCCAAACTCTTGTATGACTTCGATAACCTTCTGCCCTTCTTTGATTTGGATACCACTTTGAGTATAATACCCAAATTTTACCGTTTCACCAATGATAACTTTACCACCAGAAATAGGTTCTTTTTGGGTGAGAATATTTAAAAAAGAAGTTTTGCCAGTTCCATTTTTTCCAATGATACCTATACGTTCTCCTTTTTTGAATACATAATCAAAACCATCCAAAATAATCTTGTCATCGAAAGATTTTTTTAGTTTATGGAGCTCAACGATTTTGCTTCCCAAACGCTCCATGTTGATTTCAAGTTGTACTTGATGTTCTTGCCTCCGCTGATGTGCTTTCTTTTTTATCTCGAAAAAATCATCAATCCTTGATTTAGATTTGGTTGTTCGTGCTTTGGGTTGGCGTCTCATCCAATCCAATTCTTTTTTAAAAAGACTTTTTGCCTTGCTTAGGTTGGTGGCTTCTAATGCCAATCGTTCTTCTTTGTTTTGTAAGTAGTAAGAATAATTACCTTTGTATTTATATAACTTTCCATTATCCAGTTCTATAATTTCATTACAAACACGTTCAAGAAAATATCGATCATGGGTTACCATAAACAATGTAATTTTTTCTTTAGCGAAAAAAGACTCCAACCATTCTATCATTTCCAAATCTAGATGGTTTGTAGGTTCGTCAAGTATTAATAAATCAGGTTTGTTAATAAGAACCAATGCAAGGCCTAAACGTTTTTTTTGTCCTCCAGATAAGGTGTTTACTTTTTGTTTAAGGTTATGTAGTTTTAATCGAGATAATATTTGTTTGTATTGTGTTTCGAAGTCCCACGCATTATGCCTATCCATTAAATCAAAAGCTTTTTGATAAGCTTCTTGGTCGTTAGGATTCTCTAGTGCTTTTTCGTATTGATGGATTATAGGTAGAATAGTGTTTTCGGTTGAAAAAATGATTTCTTCAATGCTTTTTGTTTCGTCAAATTTTGAGTCTTGGGCTAGATAAGAAATTTGAATTCCTTTTCTACTAACTACCTGTCCAACATCAGGGGTGTCAAAGCCAGCAACAATATTTAGAATGGAAGTTTTACCACTTCCATTTTTTGCAACAAAAGCAATTTTTTGATCTTTATTTATTCCGAATGAAATATCTTGAAATAAGATCTTTTCACCGTAAGATTTGGCTATGTTTTCTACCGTTAAATAATTCATTTAACAAAAGTATTAAAAAAACCCTGAGCCGAAGCTCAGGGCGTGCATTAGTTAAAAAGAAAGAAGGGTTTTGGAATTACTTTTAACTAACATTAGTAGTAAGAAAATTGCATTTGATATAAACTCTTTTGAAATATATCCTTAATTCATATTCTTGATATAACGGTCTTTCAAGGGTGGTTGGTCAAGAATACTTTCTTAGGTTGAGACTAATTGCCATTACAGTATAGATGCTCTAATAATAGTTAATTAGTTACTGAACAAAAGAAATTATTAGGGAATGTTATCCGATAAAATTTTAATCTTGCAATTCATATTATAATTAAGTAGCAAGAGCGAATTTTACTAATATTTTAAAGTTACGCTCTTTGGTTTTGGGTTTTATTATTCTTTTATAAACTTCTTGGCTATTTTGTCTGTTCCTTTTTCAATTTCAAAAATGTATATTCCTGAATTCAGCATCGAAATATCTATCTCATTTTTAGCTTTTCCAGAGATTAGCTCTTTTCCAATAGAATTAATGACTCTATAAGAAGTTTTTAAAGGGGCTGTGGAAATCCAATCTGTTTTTAATATGTTGTTAGTAACTGGATTTGGGTAGATGGTGACTTCTAAATTTTTTACTTCTTGAACTGGTTCATATGCCAGTGTCATCATATCTTCTATAGGTGAAGAGACTAAAATTGTGTAATCTTCTACTTCTCCATGTGTATAACTTTCACAAGATTTAATACCTCCGCCAATATTCATTGCTATTCGCGCTCTTGTTTCTCCAATTTTTACATCAGATGGGATTAGGATATTTTCTGATACAGGAGTATACTCATCCGTAGCTTTATCTAAAATTTTTTCTTCTTCAGAAAAGAGGCCGTCTTGGTCAAAATCAACCCATATTTTAAAAGATAGTATCTTAGATGATCGTATTAGAGGTCTTTTTAATTCTTTTTTCATCGTTGCTTTTAAAACTACTGGAAAGCTTTCTCCTTGTATCATGTCTATTTGTAGCTTATTAAATAGTTTATAGCCTAGGTTATTACCTGATTTATTTCTGATCTTACCAAATGCAACTTCTTTGATCCAAGCACCATTGGATTTGTTTTTTTTGGGTAAGCAATAAGTAACGGTTTTTTTTAAAGTTTTAAATTGTTTTGCTTCATTAAAATGATTGCCAGCAGGACCACAATTAATGCCTACTTCGATTTCGTAAGTTGATGAGGAATATAACCCTATTAGGGTTACTTTTTCTTCTCTAATATCAGTAAGAATTATTTCTGGCATTTCGGGATGACTGATATTACGATATTTAACCACAAAGTAATCGTCTATATTTTTAGTCCAAGTAACCACTGCAGAAGAAGCAGTTATCATATCAATTTTTATGTTATTAGGTAAATTACATCCAAAAGGAATGTCATTATCCTTTGGCTCAATTGATAGTGAAAGTGATGGTTCTTTCAACTTATTTATTTCATAAGAGTTGTAGTTACCTTGAATATTTTCAATTTCCTTTTTACTTTGTGCAAATGTCTGGGTGATTATTCCAAAAGTCGCAAAAGTAACTACAAGACTTTGTAAGTACTTGAGTTTCATTTGAGAAGGGTTCTTTAAGTTTGGTTTTATCTTATTGTTATAATTATAATACTTATAATGTTATATTGAAAATTTAAGCATTAAAATATTGTCAAATATATAATTTTTTTTCAAACAAAAAAATTTCAACTACAAAATAAAAAAAACCGTGAATAATTATTCACGGTTTTAAAAAAGTTCAACTCGGTTATTTTTTGATAATTCTTTTTGAAATTATTTTGTCTCCATTTTGAACTTTTATAAAGTAAGCTCCAGACTTTAAGTCGTCTACGTTAATTCCGCTTGCTGATACTGTACCGTTACGTATTTCTTTTCCGGTAAGATCAACGATTGTATACGGTAAATTTTTATTGTTATAGCTGTTGTTTAAGTAGATAACAGAAGTAGCAGGATTTGGATATACTGATAATTCAACCTTCTCTTCTGATGGACTTTTTACATCCACTTGTTCACTTTTACGATTTGAATTTGGTTTAATATTAATTAAATAATCTTCTACTTCACCAAGATATCTGCTGTCACAAAGGTTATTGAAGTGATAATCTCTGTTGATTAGAATACGCATTCTAGTTTGACCTGCTTCAACTCCATAAGGGATTTCTAAATCGTCAATGATGTTTCTGTTGTTGTTGTAGTGATTATGAGAAGGTTCTAGCCACTTTATAGCCTCTTCTTTGGTAAATTTACCATCTTTGTTAAAGTCTATCCAAACGGTATAGAAAACTCTGTATATAGATTTTCCATTTACTTCTAAAGAAAACTTTTTTCCTTCAGTTAATGGAATTGGTTCATAAGCAAAAAACTCATAAGCTTCAAGGTTTCTAGTAGATCTGCAAGAAACACCGTCTATAGAAACATATTCAATCCAAGCATCCGTAGAATCTCCGTTTGAAGGTACACAGTAGTTACTTTGTCCATTGCCACTAAAACTACTGGTGAATACACCTCTTCCATAAGTGGAAGCAATTACTTTATTTTTGGTGTGATCTCCACTTACATTCCAGTAATCAAAAGAAGTAACGCTAACATCACTCATTCCGTTATATGCTTGCCTCCAATTTGGGTTTTCTGAGTCAAAGTTTTTAGTTGACCAAACACCTAGTTGTGTAGCAATGATAGCTTCAGATCTATTTAATGGGTTTTGTAAAAAGTCTCTTACTGGAATGTTTGGTAAATCTCCTTCTTTGCTTACCCAATTAGCACCTCCGTCATTTGTAGACCAGATACTTGTTACCCCATAATTGTGAATCGTAACAAAAATGTCATCTTCAGAACTACCAAACCTAACCGAAGAAACAGACCCAACGAAAGGTACATTTATTGCTTCCCAATCTGCTGTTGTATCCGTTACATTAGAAAGTTTTAATAAGCGGCCATTTCGTAAACCAACAAACCATCTGTTTTCTGTAAAAGGTGAAGCTCTAAAGGCTGTAGGTGCTGCAGTTAACAATCTGTTATATAATTTTCCATTTACTGTGTCTTTAGCAACATCAATACTTAAGATAGCCGTGTAACTTCTAGTAGAAGCATCTGTTAATAATCGATTTGCATCACTATCTAAATCCATAGGGTTTACAAATTGTCCTGAACGACCGTCTCTATACAGGTATGTAGCTCCTCCTTGTAGTCTTCCTCTTCCATCCCAAGGAAGCTTAAATTTATATATATAGTTATATACATAGGTAGAAATCATATATTCTCCATCCTTATCTACAAAAGTGTAGAAACCATCTCCGTCTGATACCTGAGAAGAACTGTTAATTCCTTGTATTGGATTTCTAAAGCCTTGAGTTCCGTTATCTTGTGCTCCAGCAGTAAAAATTTCTTTTTGTGTTGGGTTGTCAGCGATAGTTCCATCAGGGCCAATACCTGCCTTTACAAATTGCGTTACGTTATATCCATGGTTTCTCATACCAATATCGGTACTAGCGTTCTCTGAGTAGTAAATACCCCCGTCGTTTCCGAAAAGCATTTTTGAAGGGTCATTATTACCAAAGGCAATACAATGTTGATCAGCATGTACGTATTGATAGTCAAATCCACCATACCAGTGAGATTGTTGTAACCAATTGTTACCACCATCTATAGATTTAAATAAGTTTATTCCACCAACATATACAATCTCATCATTGGTAGGATCCGCTTCAATTACCAAATCATAGAACGCTTGTCCACGGCAAAAGTCGTTTGCTGGAATTCCTGGGTCGGCATCATTTGGAAGTGGTGTTTCAATTACTGTGTTAAAAGCATCTTCTGTTTTGAAGATATTTACAGGAGGAGTTCCTCTATTACCTTCAGTCAAAGCATATAGTTTGTTAGGGTTGGATGCAGAAACTTCTAACTCAACTCTATTTGATTGTCTTAAAGGAGAAGCTGGGGCTTCAACCCAGTTAGCACCATCAACAGAGCTAAATACTCTTCCTCCACCACTATTTGGTATTGGAGAGCTTATTGTTCCCATCCATATTCTATTATTTATGTCTACTTCTAAATCATTAGGTGTGTAATAATAGTCTTTCCCAGAGTATTGATACCTCATGTTGCTTGTTTCAATTCTTGTCCATGTTTCTCCATTGTTTACAGAATGATATAGACCCGAAGATTGTAGACCTAACCAATCTCTCGGACTTGAAGAATCTCCGTAAATATGAGACCCTACAGCTACAAATAATTCTGTAGAAGCTCCATTATCCCAAGCTAAAACATCATTTACATAGTATATTCCTGAATGAAATATATCGAATTTGTAAGATATATTGTCGCCTGAATCTTGTGGTGTAATATTTAAAGGTGTCCAACTGTTACCTCCGTCTCTTGTGGTATATACTCCGTTACCCACTACATCACCCGCTGTATATTGTTCACCCGTACCAATATACCATACTTTTGAATTTCTAGGGTCAATACTTATTGAGGTTACCGATAGGTTTCCTGGTACATTCTGTACTCTACCCCATTGAGAATTAGGATTCGTTATATCGTTGTTTTTCCATAAACCACCACTTACACCTCCGGCATACACTCTTTTGTTCGTTGGATCATTAGGGTCGAATAAAACAACCCTGGTTCTTCCTCCGACGTTATTCGGTCCTCTTTCTACCCAAGAATTTCCTTTGTCTCCAGGGTTCATTCTTCCTCTTCTATTAGTTCTTTGGCTTAGTAATTCTTGTCTTAATTCAGAAAGATTACCATCTTCCATTTTACCCGTTGCAGGGTTCATGGTTAGAAGCTGCATTTGTTCATAGTACCTGTTAGGAGTTAGTCCACGCTGTTTTCTTTCTTTTTTATCCCACTGAAGAGATTCATTTAACGGACTGTTTTTTAAGAAGTTTTCGTGTTTACTGCGTAGCTCGGCAATGGTATTCGTATCATCTTTTTGATGATTGTTTATAAGTTTTGTGCCCACAAAACACCCAGCAGAAACAATAGTTGTTGCTAACAATAGTTTGGTTTTTTTCATCTAAAATAGTAATTGTTATTAAATAAATTATTTGGATTTGTATTAATCAATTAACTGACTAAAAAAATAGATATAGCATTATGATTTTAAATAGTTTGTGTTTTTAAAAAAGTTGTCAGTCTTGACATTAATTAAATCTACAAACTAGCTAAAAGACATCTTAAATATTGTGTATTAAGAGCTATTTTTATTAAATAATCTCATAAAAAGAGTATAAAATTCACGTTATGGTAAAATGAATTCAGCTCCTTATCAAGATTACATGATAAATTAGAAAAAGCTAATTGATTAAAAAGTTATAAAATTATTCTAAGCAAGATGCTTGTCAACTTTTAATGTTAAAACAAGCGATGGAGGAAGATTTTAGTATAGTAGTTTGGTTTGTTTGTATCATTTGGTTTAGTATAAAAGGATTAATTAGAATGTTTGTTTTTTAGTAAAAACGTTGCAATATATTTTTTTAAATTGTAAAAAAAAAGATTTTTTTCTTAAAAAATAGGAATTCGTGTGATTGGTAGTAGTTATAGTAGTTTACTATAGGTTGCCTGAGTATAATCCCCTTACTGTGTGATTTGGTCTTTGAAAGAAAAAATTGTTTCAAAAAAGAAGGGCTAAGGAGTAGTTTGTTTAATGTATTTTTTAGTAAATGCCGTTGCTTTTTAAGTAAAGAGTAAAACCCTGATTTTTTTCAGGGTTTATTGTTGAAAGTTATTGTTTTATAAAGCGTTTTGTAATGTTTATAGAGTTGTTATTTATTTTTAAGAAATAAACACCTTTCTTTAAGTTTTGTACATCGATGCTATTGTTTTCTAAAGGAACAGTTTTAAGTATTGTTCCTGAGTAATTTAAGATTGTGCATTGTATGTCATTGGGTAATGGTTGGTTTGAACTAACCTTTATAAAGCTATCTGTTGGATTAGGATAGGTACTAATATTTAAATTGTTGATTGAGTTGTTGATTTTACTGTTATTATCTTGAATGTTTACCGTATAATCCCTGATCAGTCCGTTTAAGTTAGAAGCACATGCTATTGGTTTTTTTTCAGCGGTAGAAGCTACTCTTATTCTAGTTTCTCCCAACTTAGCAGTGTTTGGAACTGTAAAGTATTCGCTGTTTTTGAAGCGAATTAAAATTTTTCTGTTTTCTCTATAAATTCTTACTTGAGCTTTCTCTGACATCACTTTTTCATCTGAAGAAAATTTCCCGTCGTGATTATAATCTATCCAGACACTCCAATGTTGATTAAATTCTAAGTTAATCGTTGAAATTAATGTAATAACTTCTTCCTTTCCTCTAGTTATTGTAAACTTTTTATTAGTGCGATTCATATAACCAAAAGGAAATTGTAGGGCATGAGTTGTATTTCCTAGTTTAACGGTTCTGTATTTGATGGATCCTTTTGCAGTAACTATCGGTTTACAATACTTTTTTGTAGAAGTAAGTGTGTTACTTGTGTTTGAACTCTTAATATGGGTAGAGTCTTTAGGAAAATATTCTTTTGTGTAAGCACTGGCATGTTGATTAATTATAGTAGCTATGACTAATAGTAACCAATGGATGTATGTTTTTTTCATTTTTAGTGAAGGTTAGGTTAGTTGTTAATTTGAAGTAAAAACCCTCGAGACAAATAACTCGAGGGCTAAAAAAGTAGCGATATAATTATTTTTTTATAAAGCGTTTTGTGGTGATTCTAGTGCCATCATTTATTTTTAAGAAATAAACCCCTGTTTTTAGGTCTTGAACATCAATTTCATTGTTTTTCAAGTAGTTATTTTTAAAAGTATTTCCTGAGCTGTTTAAGATGGTATATTGCGCATTTTTAGTTAATGGCTGATTTGGTTTGATTCTTAAGGTGTTATTAGCAGGAATAGGATACGCTGTAACGCTAAATTCTTTTGTTGCATTATGACCTTCATGAATATTTAATGTATAGTCTCTCATAAAACCAATAAAATTCTTATCACATGCTGATGAATTTTCTTTATAACTAGAGGCTATTCGTATTCTAGTCTTTCCTAGTTTAGCAGAAGAAGGGATCTTAAATGTTGCATTATTTTCAACTCTATATATGAATCTAAAACCTACTCTAATTCTTTTTAGTTTGGCTTTTTCTGCAACCAGTTTTTCATCACTAGAAAAAACACCATCTTGATTTAGATCCACCCATACGCTCCAATAATGATTATAGTCACGACTAGATTTTAGCGTAATGGTTTCTTCCTGTCCTCTTTTTACAGAAAAGGTTTCGTTTAGAAAATATCTATGGCCTAACCAATGCTTCCAATAATGTGTATGGTTATTTAGCGTAACAGACCTTCCAAAAACTGACCCTGATAAAATAACATTTGGTATACAATAATTGTCTTCCAATGTAGTGGTGTATTTTGCTACTCGTTCAGAAGTAACGCGCTTTAAAAATTTAGAAGAAAAATCATAGCCCCAAGCCTCAACTCCTAATTTTGTATAAGTGCTCGGTTTTAATCCATTTGCTATGAATTGAGTGTCTTTCGTTTCTCCAATAAATTTATCTCCATTATAAATGCGATACCCTCTAATCTCTTCTTTATTACTAGAAGCAGTCCATTTGATAGATACTGAATGACTAGTAGTGTTTGAAAGGGAAAGGTTTGTTGGAGGAGAGATTTTTTTAGTACTAGTTTTTGCTGTTTGGTTTGCAACTCTAGAAGCACCTTTAATATTTAATGTATAATCCCTCATAAAGCCACCTAGGTTCCTATCACATGCAGATGAGCTTTGTCTATAAGTTGAAGCTATTCGTATTCTTGTTTTTCCTAGCTTAGCAGCGGAAGGGATTTTAACGGTTACTTTGTTTTCTACTCGGTATATAGTCACAAAACCTAGTCTAATTCTTTTTCTTTTTGCTTTTTCAGCAACAAGTCTTTCATTGCTAGAAAAAACACCATCTTTATTAAGATCAATCCATACACTCCAATAATGATTATGGTCTGACCCAGATTTTAGCGTAATGGTTTCTTCTTGTCCTCTGGTTACAGTAAACTCCTCATTCAAAAAATAACCATGACCCGTCCAGTTTCGCCATTCATGATAGGTGTTGCCTATTTGTGTAGATCTTGATAGAATGGAACCGTGAACAGTTACCTTTGGTTTACAATAAATATCATCTTTAGTAGTGATGTATACACTATTTAAGGGTGAGGATATTGCTCTAGGAACGCTTGAAGAGTAATCATAGGCCCTAGCTTGTACAGATAATTTTGTATAGGTTTTTGGGGTTAAGCCAGTAGCTAAGTAATGTGTATTACTTGTTTCTCCAATAATGGTTTTTCCGCTATATATACGATATCGAGTGTGTTTTTTGTTACTAGCAGAGGCCTTCCATGTTAGTGAGGCTGAATAACTAGTAACGTTAGAAACTCTAATATTCGTTGGAGGCAGCAGTTTTTGGTTTGTGGTTTTTGCTTCCAATTGATTAATAAATAGCACAGAAAGTAAAAGTGCTAAAAAATGAGTAGTTTTTTTAGTTTTCATTTTTGAAAAGTTAAAAATTAGTATTTGTTTATAGTGTTTGTCACCTATAATACATAAGAAGCGTGTTTTAAGGGGTGTTATGGTGTAATAAACACCCTATGCTATGCTCTAGGAATTTCTATTGTCTAGCATAGGGTAAAGAGGGTTAATGTTTTTGCATATTAGCTGTTTGTTCTTACTTGATAATTCTTTTGGTAAAAGAATTGCTATTGTCATTAACTCTTAGGAAGTAAGTGCCAGGTTTTAAGTTTTCTACATTGATTTTGTTATTTATCAAAGGGGTAGAGTTGCGAATGATACTTCCTTGGTTGTTTAAAATTGAATACTCTACATTTTTAGTGAAAGGTTTTGTAGGGGTAATTTTAATGACTTCATTAACTGGGTTAGGATAAACATTCACTGTTATTTTTTTTGTTGCATCTAAATTGTTAATGATATTGAATATATAGTCTCTAGCAAACCCAGCGATAATTTCTCCACAAGGGCTAGGGTTTTCTAAGTTATTTAGCATAACTCTTGCTCGAGTTTGTCCAGTTTTTGTTGAAGCAGGTAATGAAAAAGAAGAAAGAAAATAATTTGGTTTGTCACTTAAAAATATATACTTTGTGAGTTCAGAAACTATTTTTTCATCAGTAGAAAAAACACCGTCTTGATTTAAATCTACCCATAAGTGAATTCTTAATCCCCATCCACCTACGTTAGACCTAAAAAAGATTCTTTGGCTTGTTTCTTTTTTTATATCAAGTACATTTTCTATATCATAAACATGTGGAATTGTTTGATTATAGTAATATGTTTTGCCAGCTAAATCAAGTATCCCTTTATGATTTTTATAAGGGTTTTTGAATTTGAGAAGACAATATTTATCGTTATTAGTTGTCTTTGCTTTTACGTTTCTTCTTTCAGAAGATATGACTATAGGATGTTTTGTTAGACGATTATATCCCCAAGTTTCTACTGATATTGTGTAGTTATGACTAGGTGTTAAACCTTTCAATTTATAAGAATTGATTTTAGTGTTTCCAAACAATTGGTTGTTAACATATATTTTATAACCTTCAATTTCATTTTGATTAACCGAATGTTTCCAAGAGAGATCTATTGAGTTATCAGTGGCATTTTTGGCTTCCAAGTTTGTGATAGGTTGAAATGTTTTTTTTATGGGTTCATTTCCAGGATCGGAATATTCAAGGATATTTATTGAATAATCAACTACATAGCCGATAACTTCGTTTTGACAAGAGGTAACATTTTTTTTAGTCGAAGACATAAGACGGATTCTTGTTTTACCGAGCTTAGTTGAAGTAGGAATTGCTACAGTGATAAAATCTTTAGTAAGCTTCATGTCAAAGTAGTCAAAGTTTGTTGCTCGTCTAGTTACTATTTTTTCGTTTTCTGAGAATACATTGTCTTGATTTAAATCAATCCATATAATCCAATACATGTATCGATCACTAGACTTTAGGAGTATTGACTCAGTATCTCCTCTTGTGGTTGAAAATACGGTTTCTAAATCTTCTACATATCCGTTTCCTGTAGATATGGAGATGTTCTTTTCACCAAGGGCAAAAGAGTTTTTCCAATTTCTGGTATATTTTTGAACTGTAGGTATGCAATAACTATTTTTTTCTGTAATAGTACTTAGACTTTTAGTACTGTTTTTGTTTTGAAATGCTTTTGTCTGATAGCTTAAAAAAACAATCATGCATAATGCTAAAAATTGGGGGTTTAGTTTTTTCATTTTTTAATAATAGTATTTAGTAGTTAAAAATTATTGTATTAATAATGTTTTAACAAAAGTATAGCTTATTATGATGAAAAATATAATGATTTGACAATTTTAATATGTTTAGTATAATTAATTAACATGTAAAAATTAAAAACCCTGTTGAAAATTAATTTCAACAGGGTTTAGTTGTTAAACTAACCTATTAGTTATTTTGTTTTAATAAATTTTATTTCTTGATTAGTTTGTCGCTAATCACTTTTTGACCATCGTTAATTCTTATAAAGTAGGTGCCTTGAGTAAGGTTTTGAATGTCTATATTTGATCTAGCTTTAATCTTTCCTTTTTTAACAATTTTTCCAAGAACTGAAACTAGCTCATATTCACATTGTGAGTTTATAAAAGTCGTATTAATTTGTACATAGTTTTTAGCGGGGTTTGGATATGTGGTGATAGAAGAAGGAATTTCTTTTGAAGTTAATTCTTCTGCATCTACAACGATAGTTGACCTGTTAATATTAGCGGTGATGTTTACAGTATAGTCTTCAACTTCACCATAAGAGAAGGTTTCACAAGCTGTTTGAGCAGCATTCCATTTCATAGAAACACGCATTCTTGTTTTTCCTAGTGGAGCATTTGTTGGTATACTGATGTTTTTGCTTAAGTTGTCTGCCTTGTTAGAAGAACCTGTGGCAACTTTTTCATTGTCAGTAAATGTACCGTCTTTATTAAAATCGATCCAAACAGCCCAGTGTTCTGTGTAAGAATTACTTCTAAAGCCAGCACTAATTAATAACTGTTCTGTACTACCCGGAGAAACATTCGCCACCTTATTTGTGTAATCTTTATATCCACCATCATTGCCTGTACTATTGGTCATTCCACCAAAAGAGACAAAATCAATCCATTCGTAGGTTGAATTGTTTCCTTTAGACTCACAATAATTTATTACTTTGTCTAGTGTGGTTACTTTAAGGGTTTTACTAGCGTTAGAGTAGTTTCCAGCTGCATCTTTAGCTTTAATGTAAAAATTATATGTAGTACCAGCACTTAAACCAGCAATGACTGTTGAGGTATTGGTAATATGATTTATTTTGTTTCCATTTCTATAAACATCATAACCTGTTACTCCTACATTATCTGTAGCAGCGCTCCATTTAAGTGTAACCGAAGTTTGGGCAATATTTGAAGCTACTAAATCTTTAGGGGTGGTTGGTGCCTCTGTATCAGTTTGACCAGCTTTAATGGTAACGGTATAATCTTCTGTTTCTCCGTAGTTATAGTTTCCACAAGCTTTTGGGAGATCATTGTATCGTAAGATTACACGCATTCTTGTAGCCCCTTTTTTGGCATTGGTAGGTATATTAAATGTTCCTTTTACTAACGTGTCTTTTGAAGGTGCTTTTGTCCAAACAACCTCTTCAGGATCCGAAAAATCTCCGTCTTGATTGTAATCGATGAAAACACCATAACCTTCACTGTAAACAGTTCCATTCCACTTTGGCGTAATTGAAATTGTATAGGATGCGCCTATAGACAAGTCAGTTTTAATGGCCGTATGGTCAGAATACCCTCCTCCAGCGTCCGAAGTGTTATTGATTGTACCTAATTCAACTTTTTGAATAAACTCATCTTTTACACTATTTCCTTTTGAATCACAATAATTTATAGTGATAACGGGTGTTGTGAATTTTACTGAAGCGCTAAAGTCAGAATTTCCTGAAGGGCACTTACTGCGAACTTGTACTTCATATTCGGTAGTAGCTAAAAGTCCACTCAGGGTGATAGTGTTTCCAGAGATCGTTTTGGTTGTCCAATTACTTGATCCTGTTTTTTTGTGCCTAACATCATACATTGCACCGGGTACATTATTCCAGCTGATAAGCGCGCTTGATGAAGTAACGTTTTTAGCATTTATCCCTGTTGGAATTACAGCAGTACAGCTGCCTCCGCCACCAGTTTTATCAGATTGAGCCAAGCTATGTCTTGAGCCTCCCGGATCTAGGATCGTTCGCATTCTATTTTTTTGACCTAAGGTAAATAGGTTCATACAAGCATCATCTGAGTAATCCATGTAATTTTGAACCATATCTTCAGAACCACAAGAACTATGTCCTGTTACGCAATTATAATTCGGAGCATCAGATTCTGGGGTGTCAGCGACAAAATCATCAACACCACAACCACCGTCGCCCCATATATGGCGTAAGTTTAAAAAGTGTCCCACTTCATGAGTGGTTGTTCTCCCTTTATCGAAAGGGGCATTAAGATAAAATCCAGTTCCTTTAGCTGAGCTTCCAAAATATTGAGGCCCCATTACCACACCGTCTGTACTCGGATCACCACCAGGAAATTGAGCATAACCTAATATGCCCCCACCAATATTACAAACCCACATATTAAGGTATTCTGCTGTATTCCATGCGTCTACACCGCCTTGAGACGATTTTTTCATGGCATCAGTAGTGCCCCAAGAGGTTTTTGTTGTTGATTTTCTAGTGATCCCGTTGGTTGGGTTTCCGTTAGGATCTACTTTGGCTAGGTAAAATTCGATTTGAGTATCTGCTGCTTCTGGCCACTTGTTTGTTTTGTCAGCGTTTGTTCTTCTAAAATCTTCATTTAACACATCGATTTGAGATGTAATTTGGGCTTCACTAAGGTTTTCTTGTGCCTTACTGTAAAGAATGTGGACAACAACAGGAATTCGTATAATACTTTCGTTTTCGTGGTGATGTCCAAAATGCGTTTGTCTAAGCTTGGTAAAGCTTTCGATTTTTTGCATTCTAAGTTTAAGGTTTGGGTCTAAAGTTTCTCTATACTCGAGATTTTTCATGGTGTGGCATGTTCTTTTTTTTTGGGCATAAGTCAGCATTACAAAAAAAGAACACACTAGGGAAAGTGTAGTTATTTTTTTCATTTTCAATGAGGGGTATAATTAATAATCTATTTACTAATAGGTATTTTTATTAAAACTATAACCAAATTACGAAAAAATAATGATTCCGCAAAGAGGATCGTAGGTTTAGCATTTCATAAAAAAAGAGTATTTTTACAAAAATGCTTAGTAAATGCTTGAAGTTAAAAATCTTGCCATAACATTTGATAGAAGTAATTTTGTAGTAAAAAACATTTCTTTTTCGTTAAAGAGGAATCAAATTTTAGGAATTGTAGGAGAAAGTGGTAGTGGAAAATCAATTACCAGTCTAGCAATTATGGGGTTGCTTTCTGAAAAGGCAAAGGTGTCTGGAAGTGTCTTTTTTAACAAAGAGGATATTTTGATGAGTACTGAAAAGAGGTGGCAACAAATAAGAGGTAAAGAGGTTGCTATGATTTTTCAAGAGCCAATGAGTTCGTTGAATCCAACATTAACTTGTGGTTTTCAGGTTGCAGAAATTTTAAGGCAACATACAATGCTTTCTCCCAAAGATATAAAAGAAGAAGTAAATACGTTGTTTAAGAAAGTTAAACTTCCACGACCAGAGCAAATTTATAATTCTTATCCTCATGAAATTAGTGGAGGGCAAAAACAACGTGTGATGATTGCTATGGCGATTGCTTGTAAGCCTAAAATATTGATAGCAGATGAGCCTACTACAGCGTTAGATGTGACAGTGCAACAAGAAATTATAACGTTGTTGAAAGCACTTCAGAAGGAGGAAGAAATGAGTATTATTTTTATTACACATGATTTGGCATTAGTAGCTGATTTTTCAGATACTATTTTAGTTATGTATAAAGGAGATATAATCGAACAAGGAATACCTGAGCAAGTTTTTAAGGTTCCAAAAGAACATTATACAAAGGCCTTATTTCAATCCAAACCTACGTTAGAAAAAAGATTTAAAGTGTTGCCTACCGTAACAGATTTTATAAATGATGATGTAGATATGTCTTTGTATACTGATGAAGCACGTGAGCAATTTCATCAAAACTTGTATAAGAATACTCCTATTCTTGAAGTGAAAAACCTTAAAAAAGATTTTCTAGTTGAAGGGGTAGGTTTGTTTAAAAAGAATACAATAACCGCTGTAAATGACGTTTCTTTTAAGGTATATGAGGGAGAAACGCTAGGGTTAGTAGGAGAAAGTGGTTGTGGGAAAACAACCTTAGGTAGAACGATTTTACATTTAGAAAAGGCAACTTCTGGAACGATATTATACAAGGGGCAAGATTGTACAGCAATGTCAAAAAAAGAGTTAAAGGTTTTTAGAAAAGAAGTACAGATTATTTTTCAAGATCCATTTTCATCTTTAAATCCAAGGGTAAGGGTTGGGAATGCAATACTTGAAGTGATGAAAGTTCATCGTATTTTAGATACCGATAAAGAGCGCAAAGCTTATATTTTAAAACTATTAGAAAAGGTAGGGTTGGTTTCTGAATTTTACCATCGTTATCCTCATGAGTTTTCTGGAGGGCAACGCCAGCGTATAGGTATTGCGCGCGCCATTGCGTTACAACCCAAAATAATTATTTGCGATGAATCTGTTTCGGCATTGGACGTGTCTGTACAAGCTCAGGTACTCAATTTATTAAATCAATTAAAAGAAGAGTTTAGTTTTACTTATATTTTCATATCTCATGATTTGTCTGTCGTAAAATACATGTCGGATCAGTTAATGGTAATGAATAAAGGAGCGATTGAAGAAATAGGAGATGCAGATGAAATTTACCGTTCACCGAAAACGGACTATACGAAACGTTTAATTGATGCGATTCCAAAAGGGGTTTAAGCTTTTGAGGAAAAAAATTTAATGGTATATTGCAATCCTGAAACCTTTCGTAAAACTTGATATATTAATACGGTTTTAAAAACGTTATTAGGGTAGGTTTTATGGTTTATTACATATAATGAATATTATTTCTAAAAAGAAAGAAGTATTTATTGCATTTTTCGGTGTTGTATAATTAATGGAAGGAATTATTTCAGATTTTATTGAAAAACCTAAGAAATTTGTTTCGGATTTAGCGATTATTGGCGTATCTTAAATTAATAGAAGAAACTTTGTGTTTTAACGAGAATTATATTTGATAATAAAGTGTTTGCGTTCGCTTTTTGTTAAAATATTCTTTTGTTTTCTTAGGAAAAGTTATGCTAAGTATAGTAGGAATTTACATCATTAAGTATCAGTGGTTATAGAAAAGCAATTATATAAAAATAAGATACAAGACTTTAAAAAGAGAAAAACAAACGATAAGTTAAAAGCTTTTTTTGGGTTCTTCCTTATGATCTCTGTGTTGTCTTATGCGCAAGACAGTATCCCTACTTCTTTGGGAGCAGAGGAACAAAACAATATTGATTTTCAAGAACATTTTTTTAAAGCAGTAACCAATAAGTCTATTAACAACTTTCAAAAAGCGATAGAAAATTTAGAGGAATGTAATAAGATGATTCCTAATAATAAAGCGGTGCTTTTTGAACTTTCAAAAAATTATTATAGCCTAGGAAGGTATACAGAGGCTATTGAGTATGCAAATAATGCTTTAGCATTGGATCCAAAAAACTTATGGATTGCATCTCATTTGGTAAAGCTTTACAAGAGTATTAACTCTCTAGATGAGGCAATTGTAACACAGAAAAACATTATAAAAAATTATCCTAGAAAAAAACAAGATTTAGTGTTTTTATACTTAAGAAAAAACGATATTGTGTCTGCAAAAAGCTTATTAGTAGAATTGGAGAAGGCTAAATTATTGTCTCCAAGATTACGAAGGATTAAGAAAAAATTGTTCGTTGTTAATCCATTGCTACAAGAACCCAAAAAGGAGGTTGTTTCCAATCAAAATGTAGAGTTACAGTTTAAAAAGAATAAATCCTTCACTTCTTTAAAAGAATTACTAGTTAAATTAGATATAGAAAATAATCCAAAGTTATTGCCTTATAGTGAAGAAGGGATGAGTCTTTTTCCAGCACAACCCATAGTCTATTTAATGCATGCTAGGGCGAATAATAGGACAAAGAATTTTCAAAAAGCAATCCGAAGTTTAAAAAATGGTATTGATTTTGTTATAGATAATCCAAATATGCAAGCGGACTTTTATAATGAGATTATTAAGAGTTATGAAGGCTTGGGGGATACTAAAAACGTTAAAACATATAAGAAAAAGCTAAAAAAATGAAGTTTCTAAAATACGCAATTGTTCTTTTGGTCATTTTTACTTCTTGTAAATCTAACAAATCAACATTAAATAATGCTGCTATTAGAAGTATGTCTGCTAAGAAAGTAGTAAAAAAACACTTAGCAAATAATTTTGACAAGAATACTATAGATGCAAAGTTAAAAGTAAATTATAAAGATAATGATGAAGGACTTGCGTTTTCTGTAAGAATGAAGATAAAAAAAGACGAAGTGATTTGGTTGAAGGGTACAAAGTTTATCACTTTATTTAAGGCTAAAATTACTCCTACAAAAATTCTTTTTTACTCTCCTTTTAAAAGAAATTATTTTGAAGGTGATTTTTCAATTCTTACTAAGATTTTAGGAACAGAAATATCTTTTGATCAACTTCAAAATATGTTGTTAGGACAGGCAATATTTGATGTAAAGTCGAAACGTCAGAAGGTAGTTATTGTCAAAGACTCTTATGAGTTGTCACCAAAAAGTCAGTCAGATTTGTTTGATTTCTTTTTTTATGTAAATCCCAAGCACTATAAATTGGACAAACAGTTTATGGTAAATCTTCATAAGAAGCAACGTTTGGACATTTCTTATTCAGATTATACCAACAAACAAGACGTAATCTACCCTAATAAGATAGAGATTACGGCAAAGGAACAGTCAAAATATACACATATCGATATGACGTTTCGCTCTGTGAATTTTAATTCTGATCTTAACCTTGATTTTTCCATTCCTGATGGATACAAAGAAATACAGCTATAGATGAAAAAATTCCTTAGCCATATCGTAGTTTGTTTTTTTCTGTTTAGCTTTTCGTTAGTTGCGCAGACTAGAAGGGAATTAGAAAAGAAAAGAACAAAATTAAAGAATGAAATTGAACAAGTAAATACATTGCTTTTTAAGGCAAAAAAAAAGAAAAGCAATGCATTGGATGATTTGAAAGATTTAAATCAAAAAATTAATGTTAGAGAAGAGTTAATAGAGACAATTGAGTTAGAAATATCTACGCTTGAAAAAGAAATAGCGAAAAATGAAATTCAATTAGAAAAATACTATAATGAGGTTGAAAAGTTAAAAAAAGACTATGCAGAAATGGTGGTAAAAACGCACAAGAGTAAATCGATGCAAAGTAAAACCATGTTTTTGCTTTCTTCAGAAAGTTTTTATCAGGCATATAAACGTGTAAAATATATGCAACAATACAATGAGTATAGAAAAAAACAAGGAGAGGAAATAGTTGTACAGACCAAGAATATTGAAAAGCTCAACGATTCCTTAACCACACGTAAGAAGGTTAAAGAAAAACTCATTGGTGAAGAGAAAGAACATAAAGAAGAGTTTGAAACTGATAAAAAAAGCCAGGAGAAACTTATTACTAAAATAAAAAGGCAAGAGAGTAAATACAAAAAAGATTTATTAAGAAAACAGCGGGAAGAAAAAAAGATCACACTTAGAATTGATAAATTGATTAGGGAAGCAATTGCCAAGTCAAATAGAAATAAGAAGAAAACAACAAAGAAAAAGGCTGCCGAATTCTCTTTAAATGCAGAAGAAAAGGTTTTATTGGCAAGTTTTGAGCAAAACAAAGGAAAGTTACCTTGGCCAGTAAAAGGAATCATTACACGAAAATTTGGAGTACAGCCGCATCCTACATTTCCAGGTATAAGCATTAATAGTACGGGATTGCATATAACGACCAAAGCAAAATCTAGTGCGATGAGTATTTTCAAAGGAAAAGTATTGGTGATTCAAAAACATTCGGATGGAAGAAAGTCGGTACTAATTCAACATGGAAATTATATATCGGCCTATAATAATTTAGAACAGGTTTTTGTAAAAAAAGGTGATCAGATAAAAACAGGAGGTAAAATAGGAAAGGTCTTTACAGATAAAGTAACAGGAAAAACCAAGTTAGGTTTTGTTTTGTATCGAAACACCAAACGATTAAATCCATCGAAATGGATACGACGAAAGTCTTAAGCTAATTACTATATTTTAAGATGGGAAAATCAGTTAAAATTATAATCGTAACTACTGCTATTATAGTGGTGTTAGTTCTAGGAAAAGGTATTTTAATTCCTTTTATTTTTGCTTTAATTTTTTGGTTTTTAACTAGAGAAATAAGAAAACTGTTGTTCCGAATCCCCTTAGCAAAAAGATACATTCCTTATTGGTTGAGTAATATCATTGTTTTTTCACTTATTGTTTTAGGGTTTAGTTTTATGTCGGGTATCATTACCAATAGCATTTCTGACCTCACAACATCTTATCCTACGTACGAGTCTAATATTGATTCTATTATTAAGAATATAGATAATTATTTCAATATAGATACTATAGCCAAAACGAAGTCTCTGATAGGCCAGTTCGATTATGGTTCCTTTTTAGGTGACATTGCCAACGGAATAAGTACTTTACTGGGAGATACTTTTATGATTATTATTTATGCAATATTTCTCTTTTTAGAAGAATCTAGTTTTAAGAAAAAGCTTCAAAAAATGTTTGAAGGAGAGTCAAATAGTTTACATAGTATTTTGAAAGTCTCTACTAAAATTGAAGATTCTATTTCAAATTACTTGCGATTAAAAACCTTCGTAAGTCTTTTAACGGGAGTTTTAAGCTATATTGTTTTGATTTTGGTTGGAGTCGATAGTGCGCCTTTTTGGGCTTTTTTGATTTTTTTATTGAATTATATTCCAACGATTGGTTCTTTAGTAGCGACTTCCTTTCCTGCGATTTTTTGTCTATTACAGTTTGGTGAATTAACACCTTTTATGATTGTTTTGGTTGCGGTAGGTAGTATTCAGGTAATTGTTGGGAATATTATTGAACCCCGAGTTTTTGGAAAGTCATTGAATTTAAGTCCTATTGTGACTATTTTGTCACTGGCGGTTTGGGGGAAAATATGGGGTGTAACAGGCATGGTGTTGAGTGTGCCTATTACCGTAATTATGATTATCATTTTTTCTCAGTTTGAAAAAACAAAATCAATAGCCATACTTTTATCAGAAAGTGGAGATATAGAATAGCGTAACAAAAGGGGGCTTTAAATAACGCTTATTTAAGACAAAAACAATGCTTTTAGCTCGGTTGCATCTTTAGGAACCATTTTTCCTGCTAAAACAAGGCTTAATTGCTTTCTTCTTAAGGCGCCGTCATATCTTTTTTGTTCTATTTCAGTTTCAGGTTTAATAGGAGGTACAGGTACTGGCTTTCCTGTTTCATCTACAGCGACAAAGGTATAAATTCCTTCATTTACTTTTGTTTTTTCTCCTGATTGACGATCTTCAATCCAAACATCTACATAGACCTCCATAGATGAGGTGAAAGCTCTAGAAACTTTAGCTTCTAAACTTACAACACTTCCTACAGGAACCGATTTTGTAAAAGCGACATGGTTTACTGAGGCTGTTACTACAATTCTTCTAGAATGACGTCGAGCTGCAATACTACAAGCTCTATCCATTCTTGCTAATAGTTCGCCACCAAAAAGATTATCTAAATAATTTGTTTCGCCAGGAAGTACCAGGTCAGTGAGGGTGGTTAGCGACTGGCTAGGAGTTTTTGCTTTCATTCTAAAAATTTGGCTGCAAAGATAAGCAATGCAGCAGATACTTTGTTAAATATAATAAAAAGTATCTTATTTTTCTAACAACCAAGCGTCTTCTGAAACAGTTTCTTTGATGTTAATAAGTTCTCTTCTAGCCTCTTCTTTTGTTTGGTAACTCTCTAAAGCTACTTGAATTAAACCCCAAGAATTTTTTCCAAGAATATAGGCATCGTAACCTAATTTTTGTAATTCTTCAACCTTATTGTTTGCATTATCAACTAATTGAAAAGCTCCCGCTATGATATGAATGTTTCCTCTGTTTTCACGATTGACTTTTAAATTAATTGTAGGTAGAGGTTTGTCAATAACGAAAGTGGCAGATTGAATCTTTTCTTCTAAAGATTTTTGTTGGTTGGCTAAGGTTTCTTGTCTTTTACTATGTTGAATGCCATTCCAGCCAGCATATAACATAGTAATAGCTACAGCAGCCACCGCAGTTCTTTTAGCAATAGGAATTACTTTGCTTGTATCTTGTGCTTCTTTTGTTTCAGGCAATGCTACAACTTTCTGTTGATAGCGTTTAATCTCATTTGCTTCAGTTTCAGATAAGCCGAAAGATTCTTTTAAAAAATTACTTGTGATATTGGGTTCAAAAAGGAGTTTATTGTCTTGGCTTAGTTCCAATGACCCTATTTTTCCTAGCGTAATGGTCGAGTTTTTTAATTGCTCTTTCCATTTGTTAACCTCTAATGCAATTTTGTTGGTAGCTTCTTCGAATGAAATTTTTTCC
Organism: uncultured Tenacibaculum sp.; assembly: GCA_947496185.1. GTDB lineage: Bacteria > Bacteroidota > Bacteroidia > Flavobacteriales > Flavobacteriaceae > Polaribacter. Next base: position 190,094 of record CANMCD010000002.1, on the reverse strand, counting down.
ACAGAAGCAATATGATTTGCCAATAACCCATCATTATGTTGTAAGTATACGTTGAATGTAAGTTGTTTTTTTGGTGGGTAAAAAGTATTGTTTTCAGTATCTACTTGCGCACTAATTTTATTAGTCACAAATCCTCCAAAATTAGGTACAATTACACAGTCATACCTGTATAATAAATCAGCTATATAATTGGTCAATGTCATATGAGCAAAACTAGCAATTTTAAACATTGCTTTTTTAAATTACACAGAATACTTATCAACACTTTTTGTATATTGACAATCAAAAAATTGAATATGAATGAAGAAAAATTAATTGCAATTTTAAGACTTCAAGCAACTAAAAATATTGGCGATGTTCTTGCAAAAAAACTTATCACTATGATAGGTTCTCCAGAACAAATATTTAGAGAGTCTTCTAAATCATTGATAAGAATTCCGGGGATCGGTATTCATTTAATTCGTGAACTTCTTGATAAAAAATATCTTAAAAAAGCAGAAGAAGAAGTTAAGCGTATGCAAGTGTATAATTATTCCTATTTTTTAGATGAGGATTATCCAAAAAATTTACGTCAATGTGTTGATGCTCCGATATTAATTTTTAAAGATGGAAAAATTGATTTTGATAATGAACGTATTATTTCTGTGGTGGGTACTAGGAATATTACTACTTATGGTAAAAAATTTTGTGAAGGATTGATTTGTGATTTGGCAAAATATAATCCAATAATTGTGAGTGGTTTTGCCTACGGAGTCGATATATGTGCACATAAGGCTGCCCTAAAAAATAATCTTCAAACCGTGGGTGTTTTAGCTCATGGATTAGCACTTATGTATCCAAAACTTCATAAAAAATATGTGCAACAGGTCAATCAACAAGGAGGGTTTATAACCGAGTTTTGGACGAATGAACCACCGATAAGAGAAAATTTTTTAAGGCGTAATAGGATTGTTGCAGGCATTTCTCAAGCAACAATTGTGATTGAATCTGCGAAAAAAGGAGGCTCATTAATTACTGCAGAAATGGCAAATTCTTATCATAGAGATGTGTTTGCATTGGGAGGAAGAGCAGGGGATACGTATAGTGAAGGGTGTAATAATTTAATCAAAACCCATGGAGCTCATTTATTAACTAATGCGGAAGATGTTGCTACTATGTTGGGTTGGGATGTGCAAAAAGTAAGGAGTGAGAAACGGAAAGAACCAACTGTTTCGTTAAGTGTAACAGAACAAAAAGTATATAATTACTTGAATGAGCACGGAAAACAATTAATTGATGTTATTGCTTTTGAATGTAAGATTCCAATTCAGGATATGGCGGCTATTTTAATTGAAATGGAATTAAAAAGTGTAGTTAAATCTTTACCGGGGAAGCTTTTTGATGTGTAATGTTTTGATATTTATTGAATTAAACTTTTAAAACTGTTATTTTTGGGTAAAGCAGTATCTAATGTCATTCGAAGAAAGATTAATGTCTCAAAAGAAACCCGCCTTTCCTGTTACAGGTCAGCTAAATAATTATTTAGTAGAGCATAGTCGTAATATCAAAATTCCTATTTTTTACGAAGACTTATTACGTTTTCATGGTTGTGTTGCTGTGTATGATAGGGAAGATAAAGATACATTGTGGGTTAGGACTTTTTATTCTGAATATGAAAGAGAAGAAATTGATACAAGTTTAAAAAAAGTCTATACGATTCTTCATTCAAATGGAAATGAAGAAACAATTCCGTATTTAAATATTGATGCAATTGACTACTGTACTTTTGGAAATTCTAAGCCTTTTCGTGTCAAAATACGAAATATCTTGAATGATAATTTTACTTATTTCTACGTAAAAAGAACTGACGCTTCACGCATTTATGGATTAGAATTGGAGCACATACTTTCTCCTTATAACCTCAATTTTTTAGTTTACAAAGACACCCTTATTGAAGAACATATTGCAGGCATCCCGGGAGATGTATTTATTAAGCAATTCTTATCCAAATGTTCTGAGTCTGAAAAGGCACAAATAGCTAAGGAATTTGTGAAGTTCAATGAGCGTTGTATGATTCGATTGTTGGGCGATATGCGTTCTTATAATTATGTAATAGTTCCTACACATGATTTTGATCATGTCGTATACAATATTAGAGCCATTGATTTTGACCAACAATGTTTTGAAGGTAAGTTCAAAGTTTATTATCCTCAGTTTTTTAAAGAAAACTTACCGATGGTACTGCTGGTGGGTGACAAATTGCAAAAAGAGTCTATAGATCAATATAAAATTGAGGAGCGATCAATTGTTGCAAAACGGATTTTAAGTTCAGAGAAACGAATTAATCAATTGGTTTCTTGTATGAAAAACGATACGATTTCTACCCAAAAAAACATTGGACTTTTAAAGAAACAGGTTTATCATTTCACAAAGGACATAGCGTTTAAAAAGAGCATAAATATGGGAGCAATCCTTGAGTGTGCTTTGGAGTTTGTAAAACGAAACTACAAGAATACCAGGCCTTTTAATATCTAGCTACGAACAAATAAGCTAAGGTGGTGTCATTTTTTGTAAAATATAAAAAGTAATAGTGGGTTTAATATTAAAAATTACCATGATCAAACGAGTTTTATTAATTATACATGATAAATTTAATAGTTAATCACATTTTTTTAGGTTAGATTTCGTTCATTAGACTTTAAAACAAGACGAATAAACATAAAACCCAAGGTACTACTATAGAAGGTGCTTTTTAGTCGTTGAGTTGTAATTTTATGTTTTACTTGTTTTTATAATTGTATAGATGTAGCAACGCTAGGAGCAAAACCATAGAATTCTTTAAAAGCTGCTGAAAAATGAGAAGGGTTTTGATATCCAATCTTTAAAGAAACTTCTTTCATTAAAAGGTTTTGCTCTGTGATTAGTTGATAAGCTTTTTCCATTCTCAATTTAATCACAAATGAATGAATTGTTTGGTTATATGATTTCTTAAAATAAGCTTTTAATTTTGACTCATTTATTCCCACTATAAGTGATAGTTTCTTTATTGTGATTGGTGTATGAAAGTTTTTTTCCAAATATAATTTAGCTTCCTCTATTTTTTTCTGATCAAAAGGAGCAATTGTATTTGTTGTTTTCTGTCTTGTTTTTAGTAATTCGTATTGTTCAAATTGTAGTAATAGTAATTCGGTTATTTTTATTTCAAGGCACAACCTTTGTAATGACCCGGTTCTTGTACAACTTCTTATATTGTCTATGATTCTTTTCATATCCTGATTTAGGGGTAATGCTTTTTCTGAAAAATAAGTACTAGTATTGTTTTCTAAGCATTGAATCAGGTGGCTGTTAATCTCATTTTGGTTGGGAATGAGTTTTAAATAAAATGCCTTCGACAGTATGATAAAAAAAGAGTCTACTTCGTTGGTTGCATCAAATGTTATGTTTAATTCTTTAGGAGAAATCACATGTATATTATGGGTTTTTTCAAGAATTTCTTTATAGTTTTCTTTTTTCTTTTTTTGGGTTAATACTGTATTCTTCCCTTGGTTATGAAATTTCATCACAAGGATGCTATCATTAAATGTAAAGTTGTATGTTACTTTTTCTTTGAGAGCCGTTAGATTATCGATGATAATTAATCCATCAGTATATAATTTTCTTTGATGAAATTTCTCTATAGATGTTTCACTAACTTCTTGACTATAAAGTTTGGATGAAGGGTTATAGGTTTCAGAAATGTCAATAATTTTCTTTTGAGAATTTGCTGATAAATTTTCAATAAGTTGAATAGTGTTCATAAATTAAACCCATTTTCGTTATTTAAACTTCCAATTTCGGCAGTTGTTAGCTTGCCTATATTATTATTTTTGCCACCACAAACATAATTATTTAGATTAAATAAAAATAATTATAAATCATAAATAACTCATATTTAACTGTAATAATAATGCTTTTTTTAAAAAACAGCACTTTGTTTTATTTGGTTGTATTGCTAAGTTATGTGAATCTTTTTTCACAAGAAACAACCGAAACTGGCTCACAAAAAGAGGTAGCAGTTAAAGGGTATGTGAAAAATCAAGAAGGAATTCCGATTGCTAATGCTTTAGTTTTTGTAAAAGGAGAAAAAATAATTGCTACGGCAACAGATACAGAAGGGGCTTTTGTACTTTATTCAAAAAAAGAAGAGTTTGTGATGGTGTTTAGTCATATAGCGTATAAGAATTTTGAACGTAAGATTAAGGTTCGAGCTAAAGATAATAGTCGTCTTTCATTAGAAATAATACTAAAAAGTAAAAGGACTGCATTGGATGAGGTGATGGTATTAGGTAAACAAAAACTATCTACAGCACCTTCCATAAAAGCGATTAAAAAGAAACACCTACGTATAGCGGGAGGTACTTCAGTTGCAATTATGAATCCTAATGAACAGCGATTAGAAACCATAAAAGATGCATTAAAGTTAGAGTCTGGGGTTATCATACAAGAGTTTTTTGGAGCAAATGACCAACCTAGAATTAACATAAGAGGTTCGGGTATTCAAAGTAATCCTCAGCGACGCGGACTTTATTTTTTGCAAGACGGTATCCCAATCAATTTTGCAGACGGGTCGTTTATTACAGGAGCAATAGATCCGTCTATTTCGGAATCAGTAGAAGTGTTTAAAGGAGCGAATGCGATGCGTTATGGCTCAGCTACTTTAGGAGGGGCAATTAACTTTAATTCAAGAACAGGTAGGCATTCTAAAGGAGTAAGTATTAAAACAGAAGGAGGTTCATATGATTATGGATCGGTTACTGCTTTACTGGGTGAGCAATGGGATGCTAAGGATGCTTTTTTATCAATATCGGGAAGTCAACAGCATGGGTTTAGACAACACAATCAAAATAAAAAATTAAGTATAGCCTCCAATTTTGGATGTCGCTTTTCAGATCGAATTGAGAACAGAACTTTTTTTAATTATTCATACATAAATTTTGACATTCCTGGACCGCTTACATTAGATATGATAAAAGAAGATCCTACTCAAATTAACAAAGGAGTACGCCTACCCATTGTAATGGGGGCGAATATTGATCGTGATAAGCCGAGTCGTGAAGCAACGGTAATGAGAGTCGCAAATAAAACTATTTTTCAACTGGGTAGCGGTATGTTGTCATTGACTGGGTATTATCAATATATTCAGGATCGTTTTGTCTTTCCAATTGTATTATCAACGCAACGATCTTATGGGCATGATATTGGAAGTACGTTAACTTATGAGTTAGCATTAGGAAACCATAAAGTTTCAGCAGGGCTCATAGCTTCCTATGGTTTTATTGACAGGAGAGGTCATATCAATAAAAAAGGACTTGATTCATTCATGTTTAGTAAGGATAAATTAAAAGCGTCTAATATAACGATTCATGTAGAAGATCAGTTTCGATTGAGTGATCGTTTACAGCTAATTACGAATATACAAATGGTATATAATGAGCGTAATTCTGAAGATGTGTTTCCCAATCCAGCACTTCGCCCATGGTATAGTCATTCTTCACATAAATACCGTTACTTCCATTCTGATAATAGTTCATCAAATCAAATTTATAGGATGTTTAACCCTAGAATGGGGTTTGTCTACAATGCAGGAACAAAAAGAGATGTTCAGTTTTTTGGAAATATAAGTACCAGCTATGAGCCTCCAACATTTGATGAACTGGTAGGAACAGCGGTAACTAATAATATTAATACCAGCCCTAAAAAATTATTTTCGGTTGCATTGGAGAAACAAACAGCGATTACGACAGAAATAGGAACACGTTATGAGGGGAGTCGAATTGCTTGGAATATTTCACTTTATCAATCGTGGCTTAAAAATGAATTGTTAGAAGTAAAAGATTTTGTATTAGGAGTTAAGAAGACAAAAAATTATCCGCAAACAATTCATAAAGGAATAGAATTAGGTGTAATGGCCGTACCTTTTAAAGGTATATTTAGTGCAGAACAGAAAGATCAAATTTCACTTCGAACAATGTATACTTATAGTGATTTTTATTTTTCATCAGGGGCTTATAAAAACAACAAATTAGCGGGAGTGCCTCCACATTATCTCAGTGGTAGTATAGAGTATCGATATGATAATAAATTGTTCTTGTCGGTTAATGTAGAAAGTCAACCCAAAGAAACTCCCGTAGATCATACCAATACATTATACCAACCTAGCTTTAGTATTTACGGTTTTAGAGTAGGGGTGCAGCGAAAACAAAACTGGTCTTTTTATATAGAAGGGAAAAACGTTTTTAATAATTATTATGCTTCTAGTTACATAATAAACGATCAAATACATCCTCCTCCAATACCATTTCCCAAGTTTACGGCAGAGAATATTACTTTTTTCATGCCAGGGCAAACAAGAGCATTCTATGTAGGGGTCACCTATAATCTAATCTAATAATAAGAACAAACATGAAGGTAGAGTTAAAACTAAATGAAAAACAAGGACATTGGATATTGGCAAAAGCAGGAAAAAAGGTATTAAGACCGGGAGGGAGAGAGCTAACCAATAGGCTTATCAATAATATGAAGATCCACAGGGAAGACGATGTAGTTGAATTTGCTCCGGGGTTAGGGTTTACGGCTGCATTGACTTGTGCTAAAAAGCCACGTTCTTATACAGGAATAGATAACAATAAAGAAGCATCAGAACTGGCAGCTAAAAATGTGAAGTATCAAAACATGCGAATGATTGTTTCAGATGCCGCAAATACTACGTTACCAGATGACTCAGTAACGAAGGTGTATGGAGAAGCAATGTTAACGATGCAATCAAAAATGCATAAAAAAGAAATAATCCGAGAAGCCAATCGCATCCTAAAAAAAGGAGGGTATTATGGAATTCATGAGATGGGTTTACAGCCAAATAATATTAGTGATAAAATTAAAAAGAATGTATATAAAGAAATCAGTGCTAATATAAGGGTACCAGCCAGACCCTTGACAACTTCTGAATGGGTAGACTTGCTTGAAAGCGAAAATTTTAAAGTTGTAAAAGTAATGCGTAATCCGATGCATTTGTTAGAACCCAAAAGAGTACTTCAAGATGAAGGGTTTTTCGGAACGCTAAAAATACTATCAAATATTATTAGATATAGCGAATTGCGAAAAAGCATTTTTAGCATGCGAAGAACATTTAAAAAACATGAAAAACATATTGATTCCATAGCAATCGTTGCTCAAAAGTTATAGTATCTGATGAAACCATTTATTGCCGCATTTTTAATATTACTATTGGTGATTGGCTGTAGTACAGAAGATCATTTTTCAGTTGATAGGGATAATCTAGCATTGTTACCCGATCAAAAGGATTATTTGGAAACAGATTATGGAACACAAGAAATAGCGAATGAGATAGGAGGGGTGTATCATAGTAGTATTGGGTTGGTCGTTTATGATGAAGAAACCAGAACAAAACCAGTATTATACCTTACTAGAGGAACTACAGAGATAACAATAAAACCTCTTGAAAGTGGAGCAGTAGAAATAAGTTATCAGAATTTTAGTACGAACATCATGCCGTTGAGGATGAGTTTAACGATCAAAGGGCTTTTGGAAAAGCGAAACGATACCATATTTATTAGGGGGGCTGATGGTAAGGTTCGAACGAAACCTAATAAAGAGATGCCTATCGGAACTCCATTGCCAGAAAGTGACGATGCTGCATTTGAAAGGGCTTATATCACCAAAGACAAAAAAATGGGGATGCTAATAGACCTTATGCTACCCATACCTGTAAAGGCTCTTGTAAGGGCTCAAAAGTTAGATTGATAAGATCAAAATAGATAATTAATAAGTATAAAAATGAAACCTAAAAAGTATAATAATTACACCTTGTTTTTGGTACTAGTATTTTCTGTAATACTAGTTGGATGTAGTGATACATTGGAAGACTTAGACGGAGCAGCCTTGATACGAAAACACAAGCTAGTAGGTACCTATAAAGTGCAAATAACACCAAAAATGATGGGAATTGCAGCGGTGACTACTGGAGAGCACAATGCTGAAATATCAGATGAAGGTAACGGTGTTTTGCGTTTAAAATTTTCTGGCTTTCAGAAAAAGCCTATGCCCTTTGAGATGTCAATAAATATGTTGATGCGTGTAAAACCAGGTCCTAATGGAGCCTTACGAATAGAAAATATGGGAGGAGATTTTGATGCCGATTTACCCGAGGGAGAAACCGTGATTGATCCTAATGATGTACCCGAGGGTATTGAAGTTCCTGAAGATGCTCTCGTTAACGGGTTGCATTCTAATGGTGCATCTTCCATTTCTGGTGATTACAAAATGATGAAAGATCTTGATGGAAAAGGAGCGTCAATGAATTTTGATTTGAATTTAGAACCTAATGTGGGGTTGCCTGTAGTTGTGAGTATTAGAACCAATAAAAAAATAAAATAATAGTAATAAGACGAAATAGTATGTTTCGTTCAAAAACAATAATAAAAAAAAGAAAACTAAAATTTTCCAAAACTTAAAAAGTATGACAATTAAAAAATTAGTTAGCTATCTAATGATAGCCAGTGCATTGGTATTATTAAATACATCATGTTCTCAAAACGAAGAGAATACCCTTAAGGAAGAAGAAGTTTCAAAACCTGTTGAAAAAACAGCAGAAGAAATTGCTGCTGAGAATTTAGCGGAACTAAAAACAATAATTGGTAAGGGTATAGGTAATAATAAATATGAATTAGCAGATCCAGTACAAAAAACTATAGATGAACTAACTACCGAAGATTTTCAAAAGCTTAAATTTAATGAAAGAGAAAGTGATATAAGTAGATACTTTAAGTTTGAAGGAGAAAATTTTGTTTTCTTAGATAGTTACATAAAAATTCAGAGTAATGTTTTTTCTTTGGATAAAAAAGACGGTGTTTTTTCTTTACTTATAAAGAAAGAAGATCTAAAAAATGTAACGATAAGCGATGCCGTTCAAAATCATAAGGATTATGCATTAAAAGTTACTTTAAATACGAAAACAGAAGTTGTGACTACGTTCTTAGAAATGAATATAGGTGCTAGTAATTTATTGGTTACTAGGTATAAGAAGAGGTCTTATGATCCTAAAAGTGAAACTCAAAATAGGATAAACAAAAGAAATATTATAAGAAATAATCATTCGGCGTTTTCAGGAGTAAAACCTGTAAAGGTTCGATTACAACCAAAAAGTGGGGCTGCCTTTTTAGCTCAAATATTTTTATCTCCAGCGGGGAATCACTACGTAAAATTTACTCCATTAAGTAATGGAAAAACTCAAATACAATTTTGTAGACCCAATGGAACCGTAAGTGGTAATAGAGATAGTGATTATCTTGTTACAAGTAACCCAACTACAACAACAGGTCATTTTTGGGCTAATAATATGCCAATGGCTTTAAATTTATATGATGTTAACTTCACATATAGTAATGGTACAATAAGTGCAGGTACTAGTGCAAGGGCAAGAGCAAGAAGAAATGGAAGAGGCTTAAGTAATATACCGGGAGTAGGGGTGTTAGCAAATCAAGATTCTAGAGGTTCGCAGACAATTATTACATCGAGAGGTAATAGCGTTTCTAATTTTAAGATAGAAATAAAATTAGACTTTTTACTAGACTTTCATTGTGTAATAGAGAGTTTATAAGTTATAATAATAGATGAAATATTCGAAATATATTAAAGACGTAACTTTAGTCGTTGTCTTATTACTATTTTTTTCTTGTGGTGAGGTGTTTGAAGAAAACACCTCCTATTTTTCCCCAATCGATCAAAAAAACAAAACGATTGTTTATACAGGTGAAAGGGTAGGAGAGTTTAAAGAACTTGCTAAAAATATCGCATGGAAGTCTGTTGAAAAACTCGTTTTAAAGGGGTATATCAGCCATAATGACCTCTATCTAATTAGAAAATATACCACTAGCCTTCATGGTAATCTGAAAGAGTTAGACTTTAGAGAGGCGGATATATTTGAAGGTAGGTTTCCTGATCAATTCTTTCAAGGAAATAAGCAGTTAGAACGTTTCGTGTATCCTCGTGCCATGATGGATACAGGAGATGGTGTTTTACATAAATGTAATGCCATCAAAGAAGTAGTTATTCCAGAGGAAGTAGAAATTCTTGGAAGCTATGCTTTGTCGGTTGTGGATGATTTAAAGGAAGCAAATACAAACCCTGTTTCTTTCTATCATAATCTTCCAATGGCTAAGAAAAACTATGCCATACCTCCAATGGTAAAAGAATTAAAAGAGGGGTGTTTCAGTTGGTATCCGTATGAAACGATTAATTTACCATCAGGGGTAACTAAAATTGGCAGCGGTTGTTTTTTTAATGCCAAATTAAGAAGTTTTAGTTTTCTTGATGAGGTTACGTTGGTTGAAAAGGGAATTTTTAAGGGCTGTAAAAACCTGAAAAAGGTAGTGTTGCATGATAAAATTACTGAAATAAAAGATTTTGCTTTTGAAAATAGTGGAATTGAAGAGCTCATTATGCCAGAAAGTGTTTTTAGGGTTGGGAAACAGTTTATAAAGCAGACTCCTAATTTAAAAAAAATACAATGGTCTTCTAAAATTACTAGTTTAGACGAACAAGCTTTGGCAGAAATTCATTTAGAAGAATTTTATGTACCAAAAACAATCACTAAGTTAGGTCGATTATGTTTTTTAGGAGCCTTGACTAAACGATATCATCTTCATGAAGATATTACTTCGCTAGGGGAAGGGCTTTTTAATCATGTTTTGGAAGCATCCAGCCACATAGAAGAGTTACATGTAAAGTGGAAAACGCCTCCATCAGTAGGCAAAGCATTTAATACAGCAGTTGATTTTCGCATGGTTACAATACTATACCCAGCACCTGATTATAGTCGGGTGAAATTATTTGTGCCACGTGGTACGAAAAAAGCGTATGAAAATGCAGAAGGCTGGAAAAAATTCGGAACAATTATAGAAGAATAAGAATGAAATATAAAATTTGGAAATTCTCAATAGTTTTAGTCTTGTTATTTTTAGGGCAAAAATCTTTTGCACAAGCTAATAGGAATGGACTATTGCAACCGTTTGCTATCAAAATAACCAACGGGTATTCTTTTTCAGAAGAGATAAGTAAGGTACAAGTGGTAGGGGGGAATGTAGCCTTAGGTAATTCACCCATGGTAGGAGTCTCTTTTGCCTGGTACTATGATAAGAATTGGTCCGTTGCTTTGTCAGCCTCAAGTGGTAAATATAGTATAGCAATGCGAGATGGCGATTATACAAATATCGATTTATATCGTTATGATGTTAATTTGGGTAGTGTTTGGATAGCTCCCGTAAATCTTTCTTTGCGTTATCATTTGCCAATTGAAGGTAAAGTATTGCCTTTTATATCGATAGGCGGAAGTTATGTTTTTTTTAAAGAAAATGACTACGGTTGGGCAGCAGATAAGGTTAACTATCAAAACCAAGTTGGAATACAGCTAGGTGCAGGTGCAGATATTTATATTACCAAACATTGGTTTATAAGTGGTGAAATACAAAAATTTATAACAAATAATAGTAGGGTTACTATTGATTTTAGTAGGTCTATAGAATGGCAGTTACAGGCACAATTAAGACCTGAACTGATAAATGCAATGATAGGTGTTGGGTATCGATTTTGACCCATCAATTAGATTTCGATATTGATTCGACAAAAAACAAAAACAATAAAATATGAGTTTATTAGGAACAGATACAGCGGTTTTTTCTCCAGCGGAAAGGATTAGTTATGCTGAAAATGGGATTATTAATGATCAAATAATAAAATCTTCCTCAGGAAATGTAACACTTTTTGCTTTTGATGAAGGTCAAGAGTTAAAAGAACATACCGCTCCGTTTGATGTGGTGTTACACGTTGTAGAAGGGCAAGCCCAAATAACGATTGAAGGAAATTTACATTCATTAACAACGGGACAAATGATCATTTTACCTGCGAATATTTCGCATGCAGTAGCAGCGACTACCGCATTCAAAATGTTGTTGATTATGATAAAAGATAAAAAATAATTCAATTGATTTATACGAAACTTTTACCCACAATATAGTATAAGGACTTTTATAGGGGGTGATTTTAAGTTTTTTAATTAAAAAATCAGCATTATAGTTTGAACTATGATGCTGATTTTGTTTTGCCTTAAATAATAATTTGGGGTTGATTATATGATTGTTTTTCGACTTCTAAAATGGTTAAAAAAATCTCTAGAATAGGTTTCTTTTATTCTTTTTAGGTCGTTGTAACTGTTTCCAAAATATGTTTTAGTAGGGATAGAGCTGTCTTTAAAACTAATGAAAGCTCCGGAGGTATTTGGAATATGAAAATCACGACTAGCTTCAATCCAGTCTAAAGCACGATTGGTATAATCATATAATACATTGTTTTGAAATTCTTTAATCCTATCTTCAATGGCTTTTTTTATAACTTCGGGCATATCTCCATCGATAGCTTCCCACCAACATTGGTATTGAATGGTATATAGTTTATCATTATACGGAAAAGCACTGTCAGTATAGGGGTTTCTTTTGTAAAAATCACCCACAATTGCCCCTAAGGTAACATAATTAGTTATTAAGTTTTTTCTGTTGTTTTCGGTCAGTAATGAAGAACAAAGACTTTCGATTAATCGTTGATGCCCGTTCAAACCTCTTGAATTTAATCCTTCTTTGTTAACCAAACGAGAAGTGATTTTATGAGGTGCAGGTTGGTCTAGATCAGGTTGTAAAGGTGTTCCTTTTAGATGGAATGGCAGTAATATTTGTTTTATAGCGTTGAAAGATTCTCTATCCCATGAGCTCATTAGGTTATTACCATAATTACTCTTATGTTCAAAATCAGCTCCCGTTGCTGGTGCTATTTCTTTTGAATAATTAGAAAGAACACCCGTAAAGTTTTTATCTATAAAGTAATTCAAACTTTGCTCGTCACCTTCCCAATAACCGTTGAACTGACAGTTTAGATTAATCGTTTCATAAGGTACTGGGATATTATCATTCCATGGGCGTGCACTAACCTTTAAGTTCGTACCGATAAGTTTAGAAGTATTGTCAGCTGTAATAATTTCCTCCCACTTTTTAAGAATATCTAAAGCAGGTACATTTCCGTCTATCTGATCAGGGTTTTCTTTATTGTACGGATTCCAAGTGATTGTAAAACGGTGTAATATTCTTGGCAAATCAAAAGTTTTAATTTGAAATTCCGTTATAATACCATAACTCATGCCTCCACCTCCACGTAGTGCCCAAAGCAGTTCATGTATGCCACTTCCTTGTGTTATTAACCCTTTTATACTCCCATCTTCATATAGTTCATATACTAGATGTGTAGCACCTCTTTGCTCTATTTTCTGAATGGTACCATCGCCTAATATAATGGTAGCACCTACTAATCTTTCACAACACATACCGTATTTACGAGTCCAAGGCCCCCAGCCACCACCCATGGTAAATCCTGCAATGCCAACACTTGCACAAGTACCGTGTGGAATCATAACATCGTACTTTGCCAGTTCTGAGGTCAATTCCTTAAAACGGATACCTGGTCGAATATGGGCAATCTTTTCGTTTCCAATAAAAACTTTTTTATGACCATGATTAGGGTAGTTCATTCTAGAAACATCAATGAGTATTACATTCGTACCTGTACATTCTCCTTCATGATCATGTCCTCCCGCTCTTACTCTAAAAGGCAGTTTGTTGTTTTTGGCTGCTTTAAAAGTAGTATGTACATCATACAGGCTTTCACAATATACAATTACAAAAGGGTTGAATTGAAGTCTTCTGTTAAAAATGAGGCTGTTTTGGTAATGATTATAAACATTATCCAGTGTACCCCAATTCGTTGAAACCTGCGCTCTTGAGATTTTAGAATGCTCTAGTTCTTTTAAAAAATGATCAATATTGTCTCTAAGTAATTTATTTATATCATTTTGAGTGTTACTTTTCATATATTATATTTAATAAGTCAAAAATTAAATATAATATGTAATAACACCGACCGCTAAAAAAGAGTTATATACAGTTGAATTTTGGATTTGAGTAGTTGAAAAAATGGTATGAGTGTATCCTATATTATAATTGACTTTTTATAAAAAAACCAGCACTAAAGTTTGAACTATGGTACTGGTTTTTTACTATTGGTATTATAATAGTGTTTTCGAATAACGAAAATTAGTTTTTATAAACTAGTCCGATTGAAAAGGCATTTTCATCATAAAAATTTCTACCATCTAAATTGATTCCATACCCTACAGAAACACCAAAATTATGTTTATGAATAGGTACATAGACATCAAAATTCAGATTTGTATAATCAACTTCAGTTTGTGACAAAGCAGCAGGACCTCCATTAGCACCAAACTCAGCAGACCCTATATCATATCCCGAAGTAGAATCTTGAACTCCTAATTTGACATGTGTGTAGATCCACGAATTGTAGTATCCAATTTTTAAGCTATATAGCAAAGCATTTGGTATTTCAAAATCACTATTGTTTCGAAGACTGAATCCCGTTTGAGCTTCTGCAAAAAAGTTGAAATTCGTTGTATATTGAATCACGGCAAAACCATCGAAAGCGGTAGCTTTATTACCAATGGATAAAATACCGTTTCCTTCATAACTGCTTACTGGAAAAGTTAGTCCAGTAGCGCCTCCTATAGAAAGTTTAGAATTATCTTCAAAAACCTTTTCTAGTACTCGTGCTTTTAAAGCTAGTGATAAGTCCTGAAGCCCACTTTGTTCATTTTCATTGTGAACAGGGTCAGGATTTCCTGTACCACTTTTAATAGAAATATAAGGTACGCTAACCATGGCAGACAACCACGAATTGATCCCGTATTCCCCATAAATTCCGATGATAGAAGAAGAGATTTCTCCCAAATTAGCAGGGTTTCCATCTGTAAGGGTTTCTCCTCTATAAAAGCGATCATAACTTTTATGTGTATATCCCACAGCAAGAGTTAGTTCCTTTTCTTTAGGAAAAAAACCACTCACATAGGTTTGTGAGTATAGTAAAGAAGGAACAAGAAATAACATAGCAATTCCCGTAAAAAATCCTCTATAATTAAGCATTGTTTGATTGTTTATTATTTTACCCTTAGACGATAAAAAATATAACAACTTACAATTACTTTGTTTTTTTTGTTCTGATTGTTAGTGTTTTATGTGTTTTTTTGAAAGTGTTTGTTGCTTTTTTCTTCTTACTAAAAATACTCTCAATGACTACTGTAGCTATGATTAAGCTTCCGCCGATATATGCGTTTTTTGTTGGGAATTCAGTTAAAAAAATTAAAGCTAAAAGAGAGCCAAATATAGGTTGTATACTACTAATTATGCTAGTTGTTGATGCAGAAAAAAACTGTAATGAATGCACCAAAAGACTATGCCCAACGGCTGTGGTTAAAAACCCTAATAAAAGAAGGTAAGGTAATTGGTCTTTAAATCCTGAAATGTCCATAAAGAAAATCGATGGGAGTAGACAAATAGTTATGATTACGGTTTGATAAAACATTAGCATCACCCCGTTATAAGAAGCCACATATTGTTTCATAATCAATATTCTGAAAGCATAGAATACTGCAGATAGGATACCGAATAAGATACCTTGTACGTTTGAGTTTTCAATAGTGAAGCTCGGTGATAATATATAAAGTCCTAAGAGTACCATTATCCCCAAAACGATATGAATAGGGTTGAATTTAGCTTTGAAGAAAAAAGGTTCTAAGACAGCAATTATAACAGGAAATGTATAGAGAGAAAGCATTCCCATGGCTACATTAGAAAGCTTTAGCGCATAAAAATACGTAATCCAATGTCCTGCCATCAAAAGCCCTCCAATAAAAAAAGGGTGATAATGTTTGGTTGACTTAATACGGAAATCTATTTTTTTGAAGGAACAGAATATAAATAAAAACAACATTCCAAAAGCAGATCGGAACCATATAATAACTTCGGAGGGCATGGCTATGTATCTCCCTAATACCCCCGAGGTACTAATAAAAAAGGTAGCCAGAATTAAACCAAATAAATTTTTTATGTGATTATCTTTCATTTTTTTGATATCGAATTGTTAATTCTGTACTCGTTTCAATATGTTTAATGCTTTGTTTACCGTATCAATTTTAATAAAGGTAATTAGTAAACGTAGTCCATTTTTCGTTTGTTTTTCTTTCATTACACAACTTTTACCATTTTGTTGCACATACTGTAAAACTTTCGTGAAACTGTTGGTTTGATAAAAATCACTTTGTTGATCGGATATAAAATACCCAATCATACGCTTTTGCTTTAAAACTACTTTTTCTAAACCAATAGATTTGGCCAACCATTTGATACGTACACTATCAAACAGGTCTGCTACTTGTGTTGGGTAGGCTCCGAAACGGTCTATAATCTCATTTTCAAATACCGTAAGTTCTTCCTCAGTATTGACCGTTGAAAGTTTGTTGTATAATACCAGTCGTTCACTTACAGAATTTACATAATCATCAGGGAAAAGAATTTCAAAATCAGTATCGATTTGAACCTCTTTTACAAACTCTTTAGGAGTGTTATCATTAGGGTCATAGAGTTCTTTGAACTCGTTTTCTTTTAACTCTTCTATGGCTTCTTGCAGTATTTTTTGATATGCATCAAAACCAATATCGTTAATAAAGCCACTTTGTTCACCACCTAATAAATCTCCAGCACCACGGATCTCTAAGTCTTTCATTGCGATCTGTAGTCCACTACCCAAATCAGAAAACAATTCTAAGGCTTGAATTCGTTTACGTGCATCATCTGTCATGTGGTGATAGGGAGGAGTAATAAAGTAACAAAACGCTTTTTTGTTAGAACGCCCAACCCTTCCTCTCATTTGGTGTAAGTCTGAAAGACCAAAATTGTTGGCATTGTTGATAAAGATAGTATTCGCATTAGGAACATCCAATCCACTCTCAACAATAGTTGTAGAGACTAATACGTCAAATTCATTACTCATAAAGCTTAACATTAACTCCTCTAGTTTTTTACCTTCCATTTGTCCATGGCCAATACCAATTTTAGCATCGGGTACAAGTCGTTGTAGTAAGCCTGCAACTTCTTTGATGTTTTCGATACGATTATGAATAAAAAAGATTTGCCCTCCCCTTGAAATTTCATAGGAGATTGCATCTCTGATAATTTCTTCACTAAATCGGATGACATTCGTTTCTATAGGATGGCGGTTGGGAGGAGGGGTTTTAATAACCGATAAATCCCTAGCAGCCATTAAGCTAAACTGTAATGTTCTTGGTATTGGTGTTGCGGTTAACGTGAGTGTATCAACGTTTTCTTTAATGGTTTTAAGTTTGTCTTTGACAGCCACTCCAAATTTTTGTTCCTCATCAATAACCAAAAGGCCTAAGTTTTTAAATTGAATATTTTTATTGGTAAGTTGGTGTGTACCGATTACAATATCAACACTTCCTTCTGCCACACCTTCCAAAACCCCTTTCCGTTGTTTGGTTGTTCTAAAACGGTTGAGGTAATCGATGGTGACAGGAAAGTCTTTTAATCGTTTCGAAAATGTTTTAAAATGTTGAAAAGCTAGCACAGTGGTAGGTACCAAGACAGCCACTTGTTTGCCATTATCAACGGCTTTAAACGCAGCTCTGATCGCCACTTCTGTTTTTCCAAATCCAACATCACCACAGACGAGCCTATCCATGGGTTGTTCTTTTTCCATATCCGTTTTTACATCTTTAGTAGCGGTGAATTGATCAGGAGTGTCTTCGTATAAGAAGCTAGCTTCCAATTCATGTTGAATATGCGTATCAGGGCCAAAAGCAAAGCCTTTTTGAAGTTTTCTTTTGGCATAAAGCTGGATTAGGTTAAAGGCAATTTCTTTAACACGTTTTTTTGTTTTTTGTTTGATTTTTTTCCATGCTCCTGAACCAAGTTTGTATATTTTGGGAGGTTTTCCATCTCGACCGTTAAACTTAGAAATTTTATGAAGTGAATGAATACTAACATATAAGATATCTCGATCTCCGTAAATAAGCTTAATTGCTTCTTGTTTCTTTCCTTCTACATCGATTTTTTGTAAACCACCGAACTTTCCAACACCATGATCGATGTGTGTTACATAGTCGCCTACTTCAAGTTTGGTGAGTTCTTGTAACGTAATTGATTGTTTTTTAGAATATCCATTTTTTAGTCGAAACTTAAAATAGCGTTCAAAAATCTGATGGTCTGTATAACAAACAATTTTTTCATTCTCATCAATAAAACCTTTATATAGTGGAAACACAAGTGCTTCGTAGTGTACTTCATGTTCTGAATCGTCAAAAATATCCTTAAATCGTTGTACCTGTTTGTCATTGGCACATAAGATATAATTTGTATACCCTTTTTGGTGATTTTCGTTTAAGTCGTCAATTAATAAATTAAATTGTTTGTTAAAGGAAGGTTGAGGTTTGGTTTGAAAAACAATGTTATTAGTGGTTTTATCAGACTTCAATTCTGATTGAAAAGAAACTTCAGTAACAACAAATTGGTTTAATTGACTTTTTATTTCTTCTCCACGACAAAATAGTGAGAAGGGTTTAGCGTGATTTAGTTCTTTTGAAAGTCCTTCAAAGGCAATTTCTGCTTTTTCAAAAAACTGATCCAAACGATTACTTAAAAGGTCAATGTTTCTAATAAAAACCACTGTTTTAGAAGAAATATACTTTAAAAAACTTTCTCTTTTTTCTTGTAATGCCTTATTTTCAACATTGGGCATAATACTAACTTTCGAAAGCTTTTCTTTGGAGAGTTGCGTCTCTACATCGAATGTTCTGATACTATCCACTTCATCACCGAAAAATTCAATACGATACGGTTCGTCATTGGAAAAAGAAAAAACATCAATAATTCCACCACGTACTGAAAACTCACCGGGTTCTGTAACAAAATCTACTCGGTTAAAATTATACTCAAAGAGTACTTCATTCACAAAATCAGGAGATACTTGTTCGTTTGTACTTATTTTAAGCGTGTTTTTTTCGAGTTCTTTTTTGGTAACTACCTTTTCAAATAAAGCTGCAGGATACGTAACAATAATCGCAGGTTTTTTGCGAGAATTAATTCTATTGAGTACTTCTGATCGTAACAAAACATTAGCATTGTCAGTTTCTTCAATTTGATAAGGACGACGGTAAGATCCTGGGTAAAATAATACGTTCTTTTCCCCCAAAAGCTGCTCTAAATCATTAAGATAATAAGCTGCTTCTTCTTTGTCGTTAAGAATTAATAAATAGGGTTTATGAACTTGCTTAAATGTTTCGGAGATAACAAAAGACAACGAAGACCCAATTAAATTCGTAAGCTGAAAATAATGAGGGTTTTGTTGAAGTTGCGTAACAATCTGTGATACCTTACTAGATTGCTGATAATAATTCAGAATGGTTTGCTTGCTCAACAGTCTTAAATTTTACACAAATATAAAAGTATTATTTTTTTATACTCATTTTCTTTCTAACCACGTTTGTAGCTTAGAACTTTGTTTTTTAGGAAAGATATTATACGGTAAAGCCAATGTTGTGAAAAAGTTAAATTCGTCTTAAAACCAAATTGACAGCTAATTTTTCGCCTAAATTTGAAAAATTAAACTAATTTTTTTCGAAATGAAAAAACAGATAATCCCAATAATAGCAGTAATGGGCGTTTTTTTTGGGTCATGTAATGAACAGAAAAACAACCAAGCAGAAAATCAAGTGAAATACCCAGAAACCATAAAAAAACCAGTGACAGACGAATACTTTGGAACAAAAGTAGTCGACAATTATCGTTGGTTAGAAGATGATAGAAGTAGTCAAACCGAATCTTGGGTGAAAGCTCAGAATAAGGTAACACATAATTTTTTAGATAAAATACCGTATCGTCAACAATTAAAAGATCGATTGAAAGCATTGTCAAATTATGAAAAAATATCTTCACCATTTATTGAAGGAGATTATACTTATTTTTATAAAAATGACGGGTTACAAAACCAGCATGTATTGTATCGTAAAGACAAAAGCGGAAAAGAAGAGGTCTTTTTAGATCCGAATACTTTTTCAAAAGACGGAACTACTTCATTAGGGCAAGTAAGTTTTACAGAAGATGGAAAATTGGTTGCTTATTCTATTTCAGAAGGAGGAAGTGATTGGAGAAAGGTAATTATCATAGATGCAGAAACTAAAACAATCAAAGAAGATACCTTAGTTGATATTAAGTTTTCGCAATTGTCTTGGAAAGGAAAAGAAGGGTTTTATTATTCTAGTTATGATAAGCCTAAAGGAAGTGAATTGTCTGCAAAAACAGATCAACACAAACTATATTTTCACAAGTTAGGTACACCTCAAAGTGAAGATAAAGTTATCTTCGGAGCGACTGCAGAAGAAAAACATCGTTATGTAAACGGAAAAGTAACGAAAGATAATAATTATTTGATAGTTTCGGCAGCAACATCCACTTCAGGGAATAAGTTGTTTGTTAAAGATCTATCTAAAGCAAATAGTAGGCTAGTACCTATAATTAACAATTTTGATAGTGATACCCAAGTGGTTGATAGCAAAGGGGGTAAGCTGTATCTTCATACAAACTTAAACGCTCCTAATTATAGATTAGTTACAGTAGATATAAAAAATCCAATTTCAGCTAATTGGAAAGACCTTATTGCAGAAACAAATAATGTATTAACGGTATCAATTGGAGGAGGATATTTGTTTGCGAATTACATGCAAGATGCTGTTTCAAAAGTATTCCAATACGATTATGAAGGTCAGTTGGTAAGAGACATAAAATTACCAGGTATTGGTACGGTATATGGTTTTTCAGGAAAGAAAGAAGCAACAGAAATTTATTTCTTGTTTACCAATTATAGTACTCCTGTGTCGTATTACAAGTTTTTACCTAAAGAAGGCTCTTATGAGTTGTATTGGAAACCTGCAATATCTTTTAATGCTAAAGATTATGAGAGTAAACAAGTTTTTTATACTTCTAAAGATGGTACAAAAGTTCCAATGATTATTACTCATAAAAAAGGAATAACATTAAATGGGAAAAACCCAACTATTTTATATGGGTATGGAGGGTTTAATATAAGCTTACAACCAACTTTTAGTAGTTATAATGCCACTTGGATGGAACAAGGAGGTATTTATGCCGTTCCAAATTTACGAGGAGGTGGAGAATATGGAAAAAAATGGCATATAGCTGGTACGAAACTAAACAAACAGAATGTATTTGATGACTTTATCGCTGCTGCTGAATATTTGATTGAAAATAAATATACAGCTTCAGAATTTTTAGCAATTCATGGAGGTTCTAACGGTGGTTTGTTAGTAGGGGCGACCATGACCCAACGTCCTGATTTAATGAAAGTGGCTATACCAGCCGTGGGAGTATTAGACATGTTGCGCTATCATACATTTACTGCAGGAGCAGGATGGGCTTATGATTATGGAACATCGGAAGACAGTAAAGAAATGTTTGATTATTTAAAAGGGTATTCACCTGTACATAATGTAAAAGAAGGAGTTGCTTACCCTGCTACTTTGGTGACAACTGGCGATCATGATGATAGAGTAGTACCAGCTCACAGTTTTAAATTCGCTGCAGAATTACAAGATAAGCAACAAGGAAGCAATCCTACATTAATACGAATTGAAATTAATGCAGGGCACGGTGCCGGAACTCCTGTAGCTAAAAAGATAGATTTTTATGCAGATGTTTTTGGTTTTACCTTGTATAATATGGGATATAAAAATTTACCAACAGCTTCAAGTCAAAAAATTAAATCGTAAAAAAAATCGTAAAGATTAATTATAACAAATGAAATTATCACACAAACTTACATTAACAACTGCTTTAGGGGTATTAGGTTTAGTTGCTTGTAAAACAGAGCAAACTAGTACTGAAAAAACCACTAGTTTAGTGGAAAATATAGACCCCACTGTTAAACCAACAGATGATTTTTTTAAATATGTAAATGGGAAGTGGCTTGATCGCACTAAAATTCCTGATGATCGTACTTCTTGGGGCAGCTTTAATGAGCTTAGAAAAAAAACCAGTGATGATGTATTGGTGATTTTAGATCAGGCGATAAAAGAAGGTAATTTTCCTAAAATTAAAGACGCTACAGGAAAGGATATTGATTCAGATCAGCAGAAAGCTGTATTTTATTACGAAACAATTATGGATACAATTGCTCGTAACAAAGCGGGTAAAGCACCCGTACTTCCTTTTCTTGCTAAGGTAGATGAAATCAAAAATTTAGATGATGTTCAATCTTTTATAAGTCAGATGACGCCTTATGGAGGAGGTGGATTTTATAGTTTTGGAGTTTTCAATGATTTGAAAAACAGTAGCGTGAATGCAGGTTATATGGGGGCGGAAAGTCTTTCTTTGACCAGAGATTATTACGTAGATGCAAAGGTTAAAGATAAACTTGAGAAGTATGAAAGTTTTGTGTCTAACGTATTCGTTGAGTTTGGAGACAGTCAAGAACAAGCAAAAAACAATGCTGCCAGAATTGTAGCTATTGAAAAAAAGCTTGCAAAACCCATGATGACCAAAGAAGAACGAAGAGATTTGCGTAAAGTCTATAATCTAATGTCTTTAGAAGAGTTGACTAAATTGGCACCTGTGATTAATTGGCAACAATATTTAAAAGATTTAGGAGTAGATAGTCTTGAAAAAATAATTGTAACGGATCCGAACTATTTTAAGGCAATGAATGCAGTTATAAAAAACACGCCTATTCAAGATATCAAGCTTTACTTACGTTGGAGAGTTATTAATAGTTCGCTAGACATGTTGTCAACGGACTTAGAGCGTCTAAATTGGGAGTTTTATAATAAGGAAATTAGAGGCGCTAAAAAACAACTTCCAAGAGATGAAAGGGCGTTAAATTTGCTTAATAGAAACATAGGCGAAGCTTTAGGTAAGTTGTATATTGACAAAAAGTTTCCACCAGAGGCGAAGAAGAAAGCAAGAGAAATGATTGATTATGTTCTGTTAGGATTCGAAAAGCGTATTAATCAATTATCTTGGATGAGTGAAGAAACTAAGAAGAAAGCTCTAGAAAAACTTCACAAATTAACGGTAAAAATAGCCTATCCAGATAAGTGGAAAGATTATTCAAAATTAGCAATTCAAGGAGGGAAGAATGGAGGAACATTCTTTAATAATCAGATTAATATTTCTAAGTGGGGTTTTCACAAGAATATAAAAAAATTAGGAAAAAAAGTAGACAGATCAGAATGGGGTATGCCACCTCAAATGGTAAATGCTTACTTCAATCCTGTTAATAATGAGATTGTTTTTCCTGCAGCAATTTTACAGCCTCCTTTCTATGATTATAAAGCAGATGAAGCTGTGAACTATGGCGGTATCGGTGCGGTAATAGGGCATGAAATTTCACACAGTTTTGATGACTCTGGAGCACGATTTGATGGTGATGGAAACCTTAAAAACTGGTGGACGGAAGAAGATTCAGAAAAATTTGGAAAGGCTGGAGAAAAATTAATCAAGCAATTTGACGATATCGTGGCTGTAGATAGTATGCATTTGAACGGAAGGTTTACGTTAGGAGAAAATATCGGTGACTTAGGAGGTCTTCAAGCTTCTTATGAAGGATTGCAATTGTTTTTAGAAAAAAATGGACGTCCAGAAAAAATTGAAGGATATACTCCTGAACAACGTTTTTTCCTTTCTTGGGCAACTGTTTGGAGAACAAAAATGCGTGATGAGTCGTTAAAGAATCTTATTATGGTAGATCCACATGCACCGGGAATGTATAGAGCATATATGCCACTTAAAAATGTTGATGCATTTTATAAGGCCTTTGAGGTAAAAGAAGGGGATAAGATGTATTTAAAACCTGAAGAAAGGGTTAGAATTTGGTAGTTCTAAAGGTTTTTAGAGTATACTAAATTTTTTTCAAAAAGCTTAAGCAAGGTGAAAAGCAAAATAACCATGTGAACAAGGGTTCTTCCTCGGAAGAGCCCTTGTTAGTTTTGGATATTTTTTATTAGATTATTTTTTTGTTTCGTTAACTTTTTCTTTTACTTCGTCAATTGTCCCTTCAATTTTCTCAACTTTTGTTTCTGTTTGCCCGTTTTCTGTTTTGGTAGTGGTAATCACTGCTTTTGCAGAATCGTTGTTTTTCTTTTGTATTTCAATGTTAATTTCTTTTTTTACCGTTTCGGAGCTATTATGGTTTTCTACACTTGAATGTCCTCCTAAAATTGGGGCAATTACCAATCCGACCAAACAGGTTAATTTTATTAAAATATTCATAGAGGGTCCTGAGGTATCTTTAAAAGGGTCTCCTACTGTATCACCTGTTACAGCGGCTTTATGGGCATCAGAACCTTTGTAGGTCATTTCTCCATTGATTTCAACTCCTGCTTCGAATGATTTTTTAGCATTATCCCATGCTCCTCCAGCATTATTTTGAAATATTGCCCACATTACTCCTGATACACAAACCCCCGCCATATAACCGCCTAAAGGTTCAGCGCCAAAAAGTACCCCAATAATAATAGGAGTAATAATGGTTATCAAGCCAGGTAAAATCATTTCTTTTAAGGCTGCTTTTGTAGAGATGTCAACACATTTCGCATATTCGGGAGTTCCTGTTCCCTCCATGATTCCCGGAATTTCTTTAAACTGTCTTCTTACTTCATGAACCATTTCCATGGCTGCTTTCCCTACAGATTGCATCGCTAATGCTGAAAATATTACAGGAATCATTCCTCCAACGAACAAGGCAGCTAAGACATCAGCTTTAAAAATATTGATGCCATCAATACCAGTAAAAGTAACATAAGCAGCAAACAAAGCTAAAGCTGTCAAGGCAGCAGAAGCAATAGCAAACCCCTTACCTACAGCAGCAGTAGTATTTCCTACAGAATCTAATATATCGGTTCGGTTGCGTACATGATCTTCTAGTTCACTCATTTCAGCTACACCTCCTGCATTATCGGCTATTGGTCCAAAAGCGTCGATAGCCAATTGCATGGCTGTAGTTGCCATCATTGCAGAAGCAGCTAAGGCAACCCCATAAAAACCAGCAAAATAATACGAGCCATATATAGCAGCAGCAAACAATATTACTGAAAGAAACGTTGATTTCATTCCTACAGCCAAACCAGCAATGATATTGGTTCCTGCCCCTGTAGCACTGTTTTGAACAATCTCTAGTACGGGTTTTTTACCCAAACTTGTATAATATGAAGTAACCATTGAGATCAAGGCACCTACAGCCAGTCCGATACAGGCTGCCCAAAACACATTTATAGAAGCCACTTCTTTGAGGCCTTCTCCAAAAAAATTCATGGTTAAGGTTTCTGGCAACATCCATTTTATTAAAAAGAAACTAGCAGCTAAGGTTAGTAAAATTGATGCCCAGTTTCCAGTGTCCAAAGCTTTTTGAACTTGCGCTTCCTTAGCTTCATTGTTTTTTATTCCCACTAAGAAAGTTCCAATGATAGAAGCTACTATTCCAACTCCCGCTATTACTAAAGGTAAAAGTATTGGCCCCAACCCGTCAAAAGCATCCGAATAAGGAGCGTTTTGAGACATGTCTCTTATTACATAATTACCGAGTACCATTGCGGCTAAAACGGTAGCAACATAAGAACCGAACAGGTCAGCTCCCATACCTGCTACATCTCCTACATTATCTCCTACATTGTCCGCTATTGTTGCAGGGTTTCTAGGATCGTCTTCTGGTATTCCGGCTTCTACTTTACCGACCAAGTCAGCACCAACATCGGCTGCTTTCGTATATATCCCGCCTCCTACACGAGCAAACAATGCTATTGATTCTGCTCCAAGAGAAAATCCTGCCAAGGCTTCCAAAACAATGGTCATTTCCGTGTAAAAATCCCCTCCAATGGTAAGAAACTGATTAATGAAAAATAAGAAAAATAAACCAAGCCCTAATACAGCCAGTCCAGCGACTCCTAATCCCATTACCGTTCCGCCTCCAAAAGATACTTTTAAGGCCTGAGGTAAGCTAGTTTTTGCTGCTTCGGCAGTTCTTGCATTGGCATCTGTAGCAATACGCATACCAATGTTTCCAGCTAAGGCAGAAAATATAGCCCCAACGATAAAAGCAGGTACTATCATTACACTAGTAGTTTCAACATATTGAGAAATGCCAAACAATGCCAAGGAGGCTATGATAACAAATATGAGTAAAAGGCGATATTCTGCAGCTAGAAAGGCAAGTGCTCCTTCTTTTATACTTTTTGAAATAGATTGCATTTTTTCATTCCCAGCATCTTGCTTTTTCACCCATACCATTTTTATATACATAAAAAATAGCCCCAACAATGCCAATACAATTGGCACGTATATCATGTTTTGTTCCATGTTATTTTAATTGATTAGTTAATAGTTTGCGTAAATATAGCTAAATCAAGGAGTAATAAAAAGAAACTACTCTGTAAAGTAATAGCATCCAGACGAACGATTACATAAAAAACAGATTTACTAGTTCTGTGTAAAAACAAACACAAAAAAATGCTTGTTTGCTAAATAAATGTTAAATAACGGATTGGTTTTGTGTGAAATAAGGTAAATACTTAATATTAAGCTGATAATATATTAATCATATAACATGAAAAAACTATTTTACATAACGCTTGTATTCTTAACACTTATTGCGTGTAAAGAAGAACCGAAAAATTATGTAACACTTTCCGGACAAATTACCAATAAATTTTCAGATTCAATAGCCTTGTATGGTTTTCAATCTGGAGTGACCAAAACAATAAAAATCAATGAAGATGGTACTTTTAAAGATACACTACATGTAAAAAAAAGCATCTTCATGCTTTATGATAAAGTAGCTAGTGAACCTTATACTAAGGTTTTTTTAGAAAATGATAATGACATAAATTTTGTCTTAGATACAAAGAAACCAGACGACATTGTTTTTTCTGGAAAAGGAGCTAATAAAAGTAAGTTTATTAAAAAGTTCGATTCTATTGAGTCAAAACATTTGGACTTTAATAGTCTTTTTGAGTTGTCTAAAAAAGAATTTGATAATCAAATTAAACTATTTACAGCTTCGAATGAAAAACTATTAGATCAAATGTCAGCAATTGATACTTCTTTTACGGCTATTTTAAGAGAAGATTATTTGAAGAAAGTAGATCGTAATACGAGGTTTTTTGATAAGATATTAGCGATAAAAAATAAATTTCCTAAAGGAACACCTTCTCCAAAATTTGTCGATTATTTGAACTTTAAAGGAGGAAATAATTCTTTGGATGACTATAAAGGAAAGTACGTTTATATAGATCTTTGGGCAACATGGTGTGGTCCGTGTAGGGCTGAAATACCTCATTTAAAAACGGTAGAAAATAAATACCATGATAAAAATATTGAATTTGTAAGCATATCTATGGACGCAAAAAAGGACATAGATACTTGGAAGGAAATGGTAATCGAAAAGCAAATGGTGGGTACACAATTGTTTGCTAACGAAAACTATGATTTTAGAGATGCTTATGTATATTATGGAATTCCACGTTTCATTTTGTTAGACCCTCAAGGGAATGTAGTTGATCCAAATGCGCCTAGGCCATCTGACCCAAAATTGATTGAACTTTTGGAATCTCAAAACTTGTAATAATACTTTGATTGTTAGTATAGCTTATGCGTTATAGTTTATAAACTATCATTAAGTGTAGATAGTTATGTTAAAATCAAATTGTTATCCAACACCTCTTTTAACTATAGTTAAAAGAGGTGTTTTTTAATTTCGTTAATACACTCTTTGTAGTTTTCGAAAATCTAAGATCCTTTTTTTAGGGTAAGCTTTGATATTTACGCTGTTACTTTGATTGCCTCCTAATAAATAGACATATCTTTTAGATTCTTTAACCAGAAATCCCACATGTCCTTTCCAGCTTTCTGGGGAATCTCTCCAAAGTACTACCACATCCCCTTGCTTGGGGGTTATAGCAGGTTTGCCTACATGTAACCAGCTTCTAGCTGTCAATTCATTAGACTTTTCATATCCTGCTTTTTTTGCTACCCAATTGACAAAGGCGCTACACCAAGCAGTTTCTTCTTTAAACTTAGAAGGTTCATGCCCTAAAGAAGCAAAATATTGTACAATTTGCGGGTGATCTTTTGCTCCTTTAACTTCTTTTACGCCGTATTGTGATAAGGCGATCGATAATAACTCATTCATACAAATGTTTAATTTAACGGTTGAAAATATAAATTCATAGTGTTTGATAAACCAATCGCCATTGCTTTGTAAATAAAATGTATAGCGATTGTTGATTTGTAAAAAACTGATTGTAAGTTATTTGTAGAACAGTGTAAAAGTAAAAACATTTTACAAAAAATAAAAGTAAAATCTGTAAAATGTTTTTATTTTACTGTATAAGACTTATTTTGTGTAGTTGTTTTTTTGTAAAAAGTGTAAGCTTTCCTTTTGGTCATTTTCTAATTGAGCTCTTAACTTTTCGAGTGACGAAAACTTATGCTCTTCTCTTAAGTAGGAAATTAATTCTACGGTGATTTGTTTATCGTAAATATCCGTATTGAAGTTGAAAAAATGTACCTCTATGGTTTGATTTTTTCCTTCGACAGTAGGTCTATGGCCGATATTCATCATGCCGTAATGGTGTTTTTTGTCTAAAATTGTACGAACAATATAGGCTCCTTTTTTAGGAATAAGTTTATAGTCTTCAGCTATTTTAATATTTGCTGTAGGAAAGCCTATTTTACCACCTATTTTTTCCCCTGCCACTACTTTACCAGTTATCGAATAATGGTATCCTAAATAAGAATTGGCTGTTTCCAAATCACCCGCTAGCAGAGCTTTTCGAACCTTAGTTGAACTTACAGATACTTCATCTATGTCTTGAGCTGGGATTTCTTCAATTTCAAAATCATAAAGCTCAGAGTATTCCGTGAGTTGTTCAATATTGCCTTCCCTGTTTTTTCCAAAATGGTGATCGTAGCCAATAACCAACTTTGATATGTCTAATTTGTTTACAAGAATATCTCTTACAAATTCAAGTGCTGTTAATCGAGAAAATTCTTTACTGAAAGGATGAATAATTAGATAATCTAAGCCTAACTCTTCAAGTTTTTTTATTCTTTCTTGGATGGTATGTATTAACTGAATTGAGACATCTTTTTGAAGTACCATTCTTGGATGTGGAAAAAATGTTAATAGCACAGATTTCTTGCCATCTTCTTTGGCATCTTTAACAAGTTTCTTTATAATTTCTTGATGTCCTATATGGACACCGTCAAATGTACCTATCGTTACAAAAGTTTTTTGGGTAGGAATAAAATCAAAAATAGAATGGGTAACTTTCAACGTAACATAAAATTTCTACAAATGTACAATATGTAGCAGAGATTTGAAATACAAAAATAGACCTTAACTGAAAACGATCGATAACAACAGTAATGAACAAGTTATCTTTCCTAGATTTTGACACTTCGAACTCATTAAACTTTATTAGAGACAACTTTATTAAAACAGTATCTTTTATGAAATTTTAAAAACAATTGCTTTTAAACTTTCGCGAGTATCTAAAATAAACTTATTCTAAGTGAAATCAACCAACTCTCAGCAAGGCCTAGATGTTTTATAATTTCTAATGTATTACAATTAAAATTGTATAAATACACTGTAATCTTTACTTACTTCTTTATTTGAAATCAGATCACAAAACTATTCTCCAAATGACTTACAACTTTATTTTTGTGGATCAGGGTTTTTTCAAAATCAATACTAAATCTTAAAACGGTAGTTTAAATTCTTTTTAAAACACTAATGTTATAAAATTTTGTATATTAGCAAATAATTGCAGAACAAAAATAACACATTTTACAAAACAAACCAAATTTAATTTCTGATTTATTGTAATATGTTTAAATTTTAATTCATGGGAATCTCAGAAAGAATAGCAGCAATTAGAGACACTTTCAACTTAAATAATTTCTCCTTGTCCAAACGAATTGGAGTTACGGGAACCACTATCGACAGCATTATTAATGGACGACCGCAACCAGATGGTAGTCGAAAAAAGACCAAACCAGGATATGATGTTTTAACAGCCATTATTAATGAGTTTAATATTAACCCAGAATATCTTTTTGCAAAAAGTGATATTATGGTGAAAGGCGAAGGTTTTACCTCTGAAAAGTATGCTGGTATCCCGCAAGTAGTATCTGTTAATGATTCTGGTAATGAGAATGTTGTTTTTGTACCGATCAAAGCCAGAGCAGGATATTTAAATGGATACGGAGATGCTAGTTATATAGAAAACCTTCCTTCTTTTCATATTCCTTTTTTGAATAATGGTACTTTCCGTTGTTTTGAAGTGTTAGGAAACTCTATGATTTCTACTTTTTTTGACGGAGATTTGGTGTTTGGAAAATATGTTGAAAACCTTTCCGATATCAAAAATGGATATGTTTATATTGTTGTGAGTAAAAATGATGGAATTGTTTTGAAAAGAGTTATTAATAAAGTTCACGAACAAGGAAAACTTATTTTAAAAAGTGACAATAAAGATGGTAATCACCCTCCTTATACTATTAACATAGAAGATGTAATGGAAGTTTGGTTTGTTACCATGTTTGCTTCTAAACAAATGCCAGAACCACTTGGTATTTATAACCGCCTTCATGATTTAGAAAGCCAACTTATTGAATTAAAAGAACAAGTCAATCGTAAAAATGACGTTTAATGCAAAAGGATATTTGATTGGAACGTTGTTTTTTATGCAGTTAATTGCTTATGGACAATCCAATTGGGATAAATTTAGAAAGTTATCACCTCCTTTGAAAAAATGGGTATTACTTCATCCATTTAAAGCTAAAAAAGCACTAATTGTTTCGAATCAGGTGAAAAAAATCGCAGATTCAATGCGTACCTCTCCCTTATTGGATGGTGATGGAAACGGTGGTCAAGTAGACGCGTTTCGTCATGCCTTTTGGATGGCTAGACTTCGACAAGTAATAGGCAAGAATGCGGCAAAGTCATTAGGAGAAGCGCATGAAAAAGAAAATTACTTAACCTATAAAGAAAGAAAACTTGAAGATGGTACTGTGCCAGATGAAATTGCTACAATCATGGATTTATTTAACAATGAGGTTGGGTTGTCTTTGACGTATAAAAATTGTAAAACGCCTTTAAATGGACTTGTATACCAAATAATAAATCTTGTTCATCAAGGGAAATTAAAAATTATTAAAAAAAACACTAAAGGTCGTTTTTTAACTTGTCAGAATGCCCTTATCCAACCCAAATCATTAATTGGTAAGTGGAAAAATAACAAGTGTCTTATTCAATCTAATATAATTCCTACCCAGTAATCGATCCTTTTTTTGGTTTTATCGAACAAAGCATTCATTTTTCTTTAGATTAATTAAAAATAACTACCTTTGTCCTATGAACTTGTGTATTGAAAGTACAGAATATAAAATTACCTATAGTAAAAGAAATACCTATTTACTAGACTTGGGTTACAAAATCATTCCCTTACGATTTTGTCAGTTGTTAGCCTTTCGAAAAAAAATATTGGAATACACGTCTTATGAGTGTCTTGAGAATATTATCGATAATGATAATTTTGTGCTTGTTTTTGTAGCTGATAGAAAACATTTACTCTATTTGGAAGTATCAGCTCTTATACAACTAAGAAATTTAGTAATGCATGTTTTCAAACCATCAACTTCGCTGGTATTGCAAGCTTAGTAAAGCTCCAATATGTAACTATTATCCTGATTATTTTTTATTTAAAAATTTGTTATGAAATTCTATGCTGCTAGAATAGATTTTATCTGACACATAAATTTTACGGTTAGTGTATTTCTTATCTTAATTCAGTCTAAGTTTTTGAAAATGATTTAATAAGACTGCTTTTAAATTAACAAATTGCAAATTTTCAATGCTTTTTATATGTACATTTACAGCAAATAAACTTTAGGAAATATGGAAGCAGCAATTCGAAGAGAAATGATCCTAAACGTAGAGATCGTTGATTTATTAAATAAGCAAATAATGTTGGAGCAAAAGGCTTCTTCAAAATATTTGGCAATGGCTTCTTGGTGTGATCAAAGAGAACTTAGAAATAGTGCTAAGTATTTCTACGATCAGGCTGAAGAAGAACGTTCACATATGATGAAAATTTTCAAGTTTGTAAATGACAATGGAGGTAGCGCCTATTCTCCTGCCGTTCAAGAGGTGAGTCATGAATTTGAAAGCTTACGAGGGATATTTGAAACTTCTTTAGATGCAGAAATTGAAGTTACCAATGCGATTCATCATATATTTAAAAAAGCACGTCAAGTAGGTGATTTTACCTCTGAAATTTTCTTGCAATGGTTTGTAACTGAACAAGCTGAAGAGGAAGAAAAGGTGAGAGATATTCTTGACCTAATTGATTTGATGGGTGATATGCCACTAAAAATGGTGGACGAGAGAATCCCAACTGAATAAAGATACACTTCTTACTTGTGAAATTGAGTTAAAACCATCTAAAAAAGCTTTTTTTAGATGGTTTTTTTATTGTAAAAAAGTAAGGCTAAAAATAAACAATGCAATCGGGGTTTAGTTTATGTAACCATCTTGGCTTTATTAAATTAAGATTCCACCTTACATCAATTCTTTCAAGTTTTTTTAATTCTAAAATTTCAATTGGTAATTCTTTTATGTTGTTTATCCTTAAGTCTATTCTGCGCAATTGCTTCAAGTTTGAAATAGATTTAGGAATTTCTGTAATTTGATTTTTCCTTAAATTCAACTCCCTAACTTCAGTTAAACCTGTTGGAATTTCGTTTAAGTTGTTGTTTTCAAGGTTTATATTTCTAATTTTTGAATGATGTATGATTGCTTTGGGTAATTTACTTAAGCTGTTACTTTGGAGGTAAAGTTCCTTAAGGTTATGCAGTTTTTCAAATGATTCAGGTAACTCCTCTAAATTATTATTATCAAGTTTCAATTCAACAAGCTGTGCTAAGTTTCCAATGCTTTTTGGTAGTTTGTTAATTTGATTATGACTTAAATTCAGGTATTTAAGTTTATCCAAATTCCCGATACTTTCAGGGAGGGTCTTCAATTGATTATTATGTAGATATAAATAAGAATCCAAGGAAGTTAAGTCGCCAATTTCTTTGGGAATAGATTGTATTTGATTGTGTCCAAAATCTATCATTCGTAGATTTGTTAATCGTCCTAATCTGTTTGAAATTGCCGGTAATTTGTTAGCAGAAATATTTAATATTTCTAAACTCTTCTGATTTCATAACGCATCTGGTATTCGTTCAATATTGTTATTGAATAATGATAATTCCGTTAGTTCTTCAGGTGTTTGAGGGAACTTATTTAGTCCCTTATTATTTTTTATAAACTTCATTTATTTTCTTTAGTAATTAAATTTTTTTGCCAGTATAGCCTTTTACGAATTCAAACATTTTAGTGTTTTCAAATTCATGAAAATGTGGAGAGCTTAAATGCTCACTAAAAGCTTCTTTTGTTCTATAACATTCCCAAACCATAAATTGGTTGTTACTTTCAAGTATTTGCTGAATTTCAAATGTAATAATTCCGTTTTCTTTTTTAGATTCGTGCGCTAGTTCTTTTAGAACCAATTTTGCAGATTCCATATCAAACCCTTCTTTTAAAAGGATAATAGCGCTGGTAAAAAAGTAGTCGCTTTCTATTTCTGTTTGTTTTTTACTTTTCATTTGTTTTTGAATATATAAATTGTTTTAACTAATGAGAACGGGGTTGTTATTGATTAGTAACAGTTTTTCGAGGTGTGAACTTGTCAGGTTAGTATCATTCTTTCTTTTACCATGAAATTTAACGATTAAGAGATACTACTATTCGTAAACCTTTTCAAAACATTTTGGTTTCAAAAAGGGCAAATGTAATCATTAAGATTCCTATGGTTATGTCCATTTTTTATAAATATTATTTATCTTTAAAGAGATGGTTTTGCTTTACCATTACTTTAAAATATTTCTCTATATTAGCTAATAAAAGAGAATGCTATGTTAATTAAAACCTATGGATCTGCCGTTTTTGGTATTGAAGCTACCACGATCACCATTGAAGTAAATATAGATAAAGGAATTGGCTATCATTTAGTCGGGCTTCCTGATAATGCAGTTCGTGAAAGTTCTTATAGAATTTCTGCAGCACTTACCAATAATGGATATAAGCTACCCGGCAAAAAAATTATTATTAATATGGCACCCGCGGATATTCGAAAAGAAGGTGCTTCTTATGATTTGTCATTAGCTATAGGAATTCTTGCGGCTTCTTCTCAAATTAATTCTCAAAATATTGATGATTATGTTATAATGGGAGAGCTTTCCTTAGATGGAAGTTTACAACCAATTAGGGGGGCATTATCTATTGCAATTAAAGCGAAAGAAGAAGGATTTAAATATTTTATTTTACCGTATCAAAATGCAAAAGAAGCTGCTATTGTGGAGGGTATTGAAGTATTAGCGGTAAAAAACATTACACAAGTTATTGCCCATTTTGATGAAAAAGAGTTGATAGTTCCTACGAAAGTGAATACAGCACTCGAATTTCAACGACAAATAGCTTTTCCTGAGTTTGATTTTGCGGATGTTAAAGGGCAGGAGTCTATCAAGCGTTGTATGGAAATTGCCGCTGCTGGTGGTCATAATATCATTCTTGTTGGGCCACCCGGAGCAGGAAAAACTATGTTGGCAAAAAGGCTACCTTCTATATTGCCTCCAATGACACTTTCGGAAGCTTTAGAAACCACAAAAATTCATTCTGTTATTGGTAAGATTGATAGCGGAGGATTGTTGTTTCTGCGCCCCTTTAGGGCACCACATCATACCATATCAGATGTCGCTTTAGTAGGTGGAGGGCAATATCCTCAACCTGGAGAGATCTCTTTGGCGCATAACGGTGTTCTTTTTTTGGATGAACTTCCCGAATTTAAACGATCGGTATTAGAGGTAATGCGACAGCCTCTGGAGGATAGGGAAGTTACTATTTCTAGAGCTAAGTTTACTGTAAATTACCCAAGTAGTTTTATGTTGGTAGCAAGTATGAATCCTAGTCCATCAGGTTATTTCAAAGATCAAAATAATCCCATTTCTTCTTCTCCAAATGAAATACAACGGTATTTAAATAAAATTTCAGGGCCACTTTTGGATAGAATTGATATTCATATTGAAGTAACCCCTGTTCCGTTTGAGAAATTATCGGAAGAAAGAAAAGCAGAAAGTAGTGTTGATATCAGAAAACGAGTGGTAATTGCAAGAAATATTCAGCAAAAACGATTTAATAAGACTCCTAAAACTCATTACAATGCGCAAATGAATGTAAAACAGATTCGAAAGTTTTGTCAATTGTCTAACACTGGCAAAATACTTCTTAAAAATGCTATGCAGAAACTCCAACTTTCCGCTAGAGCGTATGACAGAATTCTTAAAGTCTCTAGAACGATCGCTGATCTTGACCAAAGCGCCGATATTTTACCAAAACATATTTCTGAAGCCATACAATACCGTAGCCTTGATCGTGAAGGCTGGTTGGGGTGATGTAATTTTTCACAGAAAAAAAGACTAAAATAAACATAGATTGTAGTACTTTATTAGAGGAATAAAAAGATAAATATCTATGATTATAGAACCGAAAGTACGTGGCTTTATTTGCCTTACTGCCCATCCAAAAGGCTGTGAACAAAACGTTATAAATCAAATAAAATATATTAAAAATCAGGGGGAGATAAAAGGAGGGAAGAAAGTATTAGTTATAGGAGCTTCTACTGGGTTTGGACTTGCTTCACGTATAACTAGTGCCT
This sequence comes from uncultured Tenacibaculum sp., assembly GCA_947496185.1. Lineage (GTDB taxonomy): Bacteria > Bacteroidota > Bacteroidia > Flavobacteriales > Flavobacteriaceae > Polaribacter. The sequence goes on along the minus strand of CANMCD010000002.1, from coordinate 154,264 downwards.
TTGGAACAAATGCTGCCACCATTGGCGTTTTTTTTGAAAAAGAACCTAAAAAAGGAAAGCTTGGTTCGGCAGGATGGTACAACACAGTTGCCTTTGAAAAACAAGCCCATTCTCATGGATTGTATGCTACAAGTATCAATGGAGACGCTTTTTCTGATGAAATTAAAGAAAAAACTATCGAACTCATAAAAAAAGATTTAGGGCAAGTTGATTTGGTTGTATACAGTCTTGCTTCTCCTCGTAGAATATATCCATCGACAGGAGAAACTTTTCGATCGGTATTGAAACCAATTGATCAGTCTTACGAAAGTCGTACCGTAAATTTTCATTCAGGAGTCATTTCAGAGGTTTCTATTGCCCCATGTATTGAGGAAGAGATAACAGATACTATTAAGGTAATGGGAGGTGAAGATTGAGAACTTTGGATAACTGCTTTACATAAAGCGAATGTATTATCAAGAAATGTAAAAACAATAGCTTATTCTTATGTAGGTCCCGAACTCACGATTCCTATCTATCGAAACGGAACTATTGGGCAAGCCAAAGATCACTTAGAGTCTACAGCATTTAATCTTACTAAAAAGCTTACAAATATTGAAGGAAAGTGTATGTGTCTGTAAATAAGGCGTTGGTTACTCAAGTTAGCTCAGCTATTCCCGTGATACCTCTTTATATGTCAATTCTTTTCAAAGTAATGAAAAATAAGAAGATTCATGAAGGATGTATTGAACAAATACAACGTTTGTTTAAGAATCATTTATACGTAGAAGCACCTAAGCTGGATGTAAAAGGTCGGATTCGAATAGATGATCTCGAAATGAGAGATAATGTACAAAAAGAGGTGTATGAATTATGGGACAAGGTTACTGATGAAAACCTTCATGAGTTAACGGATATAGATGGATATCGAGAAGATTTTTATAAATTATTTGGATTCAAAGTTGTAGGGGTAGATTACCAAGAAGATGTAAATGAAATGGTTGCCATACCCAGTATATTTTAATATAATATGGTCTATATTCTTTTTGATTATGGATAATTGATGTTCTATTTATATAAAGTTACTATATTTTTTATCTTTTTAATATTATGTAATACAGTTGTTTAAGATTAAAAATTAACATAAAATTAACAGTTTTAAATTTATTAATACTCAATAATTCAATAATTTTATTGAGTAATTGTATAATTAATGCAAAAACAAGAGTTTAAAAATACGGTTTATCAGGAAATAGCTAATGTGGGGAAGGCGTTGTCGAATCCATACAGATTGCGAATATTAAATTTATTGGCTCAAAATGATTACTCTGTTGAAGAGATTAGTGATGATATAGGTATATCTATAGCAAACACGTCTCAACATTTACAAGTATTAAAAAAACATAGGTTATTAAAGACAAATAAAAAAGGCCATTATGTAATCTATAGCTTAAAAAATGAACGTGTTTTTAACTTGTGGAACTCATTACAAAACTACTGTTTAGAGAGTAGTCTAGAAATCAAAGAAACAATTAAAGAGTTCAAACAAGAAAACTTTATAAACGTTGATTCGATCAGTGCTAAAAATATGCAGGTCGATCAACGTTTCATTGATGCTTGTTTTTTAGATGTTAGGCCCAAAGAAGAATATGAAAAGTTAGCTATAAGTAATGCAATATCCATACCCGTAGGTGAACTAGAAAGAAAGTTATCAGTCCTTCCTACAGATAAGCTCATTATTGTTTATTGTAGAGGAGGACTGTGTTTATATGCCGATGAGGCTGTAACTTTTCTTGTAAAAAAAGGGTATCAGGCAATTCGATTAGAAGAAGAAGTGCTTGAATGGAAAAAAATGGGGTTTTCTGTCAATTAATTAATGTGTAGCAAACCTATTAAACACCAATCCATAGATGCTATATTAATATTAAAAAACACATAAAATGAAAGATAGAGATACCATGAAAGTTGATGAATTGAGAGATTTATTGGAACGGAAAAAACCTGTTCTTGTGTTAGATGTAAGGTTACTTAGCGAACGTGAAGAATGGGCAATTCCGGGAAGCTTGTTTGTTGATGCTTATGAAAAATTGAAAGAGGGGAAAGAAAATCTTTTTTCTCATATCAATTTTGAAAAATCAGTTCCCGTAGTTACAGTATGTGCTGCGGGAAAAACAAGTATGATTGCTATGAAACAACTAAAAAAAATGGGACTTGAAGCGTATTCCTTGGAAGGAGGTATGCGACATTGGACAAAGGCTTGGAACAAAGCTGAAGTTGTTGATAGTAGTAGCACACGAATTGTTCAATTTAGAAGAACAGGCAAAGGGTGTTTATCTTATATTATTGAAAATAATGGGGAAGCTATTATAATTGATGCTTCCTTAGATCCAGCTACATATATAGACTATATTGATCGTAATAACTGGAAACTTAAGGCTGTTTTAGATACGCATACACACGCTGATCATTTTTCTAGAAGTAAAGAAATCTCAAAAATTAAAAAAGCGAAGCTGTTATTACCGAGACAAAGTGAGGTTGGTTATAAATTTAACCCTATAGATGAAAGGGATACTTTAAGTGTTGGAAAAGCAACATTAAAAGTAATACATACTCCGGGACATACCTTAGACAGTTACTCATATTTATTAAACAATCAATCCTTATTTACAGGGGATACTTTATTTGTTGATGGAATAGGAAGACCAGATTTGAAAGCTTCTCCAGAGATGATAAGGAACAAAACATCCCTCTTATATGCTTCTCTTCAAAAGATTTTGGACTTGCCTATAGCTACAATTATTTATCCAAGTCATGTGAATGTTCCTGTTGCATTTGATGAAAAAATGATTTCAAATACACTAAAAGAGATCAAAGAATCTGTTGAAATGTTAACATTGAACCAGCAAGATTTTATCACTACGTTAATGAGAAAAATCCCTGAAACCCCACCTAATTATCAAAAAATAGTGGAACTAAATGTGAAAGGAACTTTTGATCAAAATGATTTGATTGATCTTGAAGCAGGAGCAAATAGATGTGCCATTACTTAATTTTATATATATGACAACCACTTTAGGGCTTAGAGAAAATTGGAAGCAATTCACATTACTTCTAATTGTCAACGCATTTGTTGGAGGAATGATTGGGTTGGAAAGGACTATTCTTCCCGAACTAGCTGAAAAGGAATTTTCTATGGTCTCCACAGCGGCTATTTTATCATTTATTATTGTTTTTGGTGTTGTAAAAGCGAGTACAAACTATTTTGCAGGAAGTTTAGCCAATAGTATTGGAAGAAAAAATTTACTCATAATAGGTTGGATTTTTGCAGTTCCAATCCCATTTATTCTCATGCATGCTTCTAATTGGAACTGGATTGTATTTGCGAATGTTTTACTTGGGATTAATCAAGGATTAACTTGGTCAAGTACTGTGGTTATGAAGATCGATTTGGTTGGAGATAAACACCGTGGTTTAGCAATGGGACTTAACGAATCTTTTGGTTATTTTTCAATAGCTTTGGTTGCTTTTACAACGGGTTGGATTGCTTCAGAATATGGGGTAAGACCTTATCCTTTTTATCAAGGAATAGCCTTTGCTGTACTTGGGTTAGTTTTGAGTGTCTTTTTTGTAAAAGATACGATACATCATGTGAAGATTGAAGAAGGCAAGACGGATATTCCGTTGCTTAACAATATCTTTTGGGATACCACATGGAAAAACCCAAATTTAGGTGCCATAACACAGGCAGGTTTTGTAAACAATCTAAATGATGGAATGATTTGGGGAGTATTTCCAATAATATTGGCCAATCAAAATTTTAACTTAAAAGAAATCGCATTTATTGTTGCAGTGTATCCAGCCGTATGGGGTGTTGGTCAGTTGGTTACAGGGAAGTTATCCGATATGTTCAATAAAAAACGTATGCTTTTTATAGGTATGTTCTTACAAGCAGTTGCTTTATTGTCGATGTACTGGACAACTTCATATACAGGGTTTGTATTTTTTGCTACCTTATTAGGAGCAGGTACTGCTATTGTATATCCAACTTTCCTTTCTGCTTTGGCCGGTTTTGTAAGTCCAAGTCAAAGAGCAAACAGTGTGGGGGTTTTTAGGCTTTGGAGAGATTTAGGTTATGCCTTTGGTGCATTGACTACCATAGTGATTTCACAATTTGCACCTGTAGATTTTACAGTGTTGGTTATCGGGGTTTTAACCCTTGTATCAGCAATTATTATTAATTTTAGAATGACTGAATGAACACTTCTTTTATATACTTAGATTATAATGCTTCTACGCCTATTGATACAGAGGTTTCTAATGCCATGCTACCGTATCTAACCGATTTTTATGGAAATCCGTCGAGTGTACATTTACTAGGAGAAATCAACAAAAAAGCTATTGAAAAATCTAGGAATCAGATGGCTAAATTGTTAGGGGCAAAATCGAATGAAATTATCTTTACTAGCGGAGGTACAGAGTCTAATAATTATGCGATTATAGGAACAGCTTTAAAAAAGAAACACCTAGGGAATCATATAATTACTTCAACAGTGGAACACCCAGCGGTAATTGAAGTTTATAAATATCTAGAAAAAATAGGGTTTGAAACTTCGTATATCAATGTTGATACATCTGGAAGGTTAAAAATAGAAGAGCTTAAAGAATCGATTACCTCAAAAACAGTTTTAATTAGTATTATGCATGCTAATAATGAAACAGGAAGCGTACAACCGATTAAAGAAATAGGAAAGTTGGCTAAAGAACATGGAATAACATTCCATACTGATGCGTGTCAATCTGTTGGAAAAATAGCAATTAATGTAAATGAGCTTCAAGTGGATTTGCTTTCTTTAGCAGGGCATAAATTTTATGGCCCTAAAGGTATTGGTGCATTATATATAAGAGAAGGCGTTAGTCTTCAGAAAATATTACATGGAGCAAAACATGAATTTAATATGCGTCCGGGTACTGAGAATGTAATGCAAATTGTTGGATTAGGTAAAGCAGCGGAATTGGCAGTTCGGGATTTTGATAAAAATATTTTGCAAATGAAAAAGGTTAAAGAATACCTGCTAAAACAACTAAAAGAAAAAAACCTTGATTATTTAATCAATGGACATACCGCTTCTAATTTGCCAAATACGTTAAATGTAAGCTTTAAAAACACAAATGCATATCAAGTAATGCATCAATTAAAAGAAAAATTAGCTATATCAATAGGTGCAGCTTGTCATTCTGAAGAAGTACACCTTTCAAATATTTTAAGGGCAACATTAATGGATAAAGCATATGCTTCTGGAACTTTTAGGTTTTCAGTAGGGAAAAATTCAACAAAAAATGAAATCGATCAAGCTTTAGATTTGTTACTGAGTAATGTAGGTCATTAACTAATAAATTAGATTGTTAATTAATGTGCTTATATTTTCATTTATCAATTTATTTAACTTAAATAACTAATAAAGAATTAATATTCGTTAATTTAGATGACTTTAAATTGAATAACAAAATAAGAATGATGAAAAAAATAACTTACCTAGCTATTACTTTTCTAGTATTGGTCTCTTGTGGAAAGGAAACAAAAAGTTTTGTAACGTTTTCGGGACAGATTACTAACAAGGAAGCAGACTCTATGGTTATTACTGAGCCTAGATCAAAGTTTAAGCGCGTAATAAAAATAGATGCCAATGGTGCTTTTAAGGATACTATAAATGTTAAAAAAGGTATTTATAATCTTTTTTATGGTAGAAATTATACTTCTGTTTACCTTAGAAATGGGGATGATATTCAATTAAGTTTTGATACTAAAAAGTTTTACGAAAGTACTGAGTTTAGTGGTAAGGGGGCTAATGAGAGTAATTTTCTTGCGAAATCAAACAGGTATAATAAAGAATTTTTTAGTGATCCAACAATTATCGAGTTACCAAAAGAAGCATTTGATGCTAAGATGGCATCTTACTTTGAGTCACATGATAAAATGTTAAAAGAGAATGTTTTGGATACTTCATTCGTAAGCTCACAATACAGAAGGTTAGAAGATGTTAAGCGATTTTTGGTTCAACAACACGAAGAAAAATCATTTGTAAAAAACAAATTGGCCAAAGGGATTGCTTCTCCAAAATTTGTTAACTATGAAAATCATAAAGGAGGAACTACCTCTTTAGATGATTTTAAGGGTAAATATGTCTATATAGACTTGTGGGCTACTTGGTGTAAGCCTTGTAAGGATGAAATACCGCATTTAAAAAAGATAGAAAAGCAATTTCATAATAAAAATATTGAATTTGTAAGTATTTCTCTAGATAGTAAAAAGCTTTATGATACTTGGAAACAGATGGTGGTGGATAAACAAATGTCAGGTGTTCAGTTGTTTGCTAAAGAAGATAGGTCGTTTGAACAAGCATACAGGGTTACAGGAATTCCTAGATTTATTCTTATTGATAAAGAAGGGAATATAGTAGATGCTAATGCTCCACGCCCTTCAAACCCTAAATTGGTTACACTACTAGAATCATTAGAGATTTAAGTAAAAAAATACAACGATTGGATATAGGGTGTCAAATTTAAGACACCCTATATTTTTTGTAATTAGACATAAAGAAACTATCTTATGCTAGATTAGTCTTAAGTGTACTAAATGATTTTTTATAAAAAAACAAGTTTGTTTTAAAGGAACTGTAATAGGCTATTTTGCAAATTTGGCATAAGAATTGTCTTTAAATATAAAAACCAAAAACCATGAAGTTTTTAAGAATTATAATTTTAGCACTAGGCTTTGCGCAATGCGGTAGTGCTCAATTTGAGAAGAATCCACCCTTTATTATAAAAAGTACTTCTTACTATAACGTTATTGGAGGAAGACCTGGAAATAGTAGTACTGATGTGAAGATTGTTTTTTCGGCTTCTAAGAAAGTAACTTTTGAGAAGCTTTATTTCAGAAACAGGGTTTCTGACGTTAACGTTAGTTCAGGAGGAGATGTTACGTATCTTATCGCAAGTTATGTAACAAGCACAAATCGAGGTATACATGATATCCAGCTTCATGAAGATCCAAAAAGAGAATACGGAAATACGATTCCTCCTAAAAAGGAAAAAATTCCTTTTGAACTAAGTGAAAACGAAGCTGTTTTGAGCTATAAAGAAGGAGGGGATACAAAACATATAAAGATAACTACCCTGAAAAAAGGAAAAGATATTTACTTGCCTTAATACATGATATGGTAAATCTTGTGATAAAAAAGGTCTTTAAAACAAAGTTGTTTTAAAGACCTTTTTTAGGATGTCACATAGTGATTAATAATTAATCGTTAACGCGATAGATATTGTTTCGTTGATAGATATCCGCCATTAATTTTGAAGGATCAATTTCAACTGATTTTATTTTTTTGGTAGTAGAAAAGGAATAGGTTGGGTGTGCAAAGGTCCAATCTTTTAACTTGGTAGCTTTGGTTGGTTTTTCACCTCTCATCATACGAAGCGGGATGTAAAACATTTCTTTTGAACCATCCGCATATACTACTTCTACATCTATAGGCATGGGCATAGCTCCAGTACGTCTAAGTGTAATTTCTTTATCGTTAACACTATCAATTTCATAATCAATATAGTGTGTGGTTTGTGTCCATTCATTCAAGTACCAATCCAAATGAATACCCGAAACTTTTTCTGCAGTTCTTTTAAAGTCATTAGGGGTAGGGTGTTTGAAAGAAAAGTCATCAAAATACTTTTTCAATGTTTTATTTACATGCTCTTTTCCGATGATGTACTCTAATTGACTTAAAAAAATACATCCTTTTGAATAACTACCAACACCATAAGCAGCATTTGTGTGATACCTGTCTGCATGTGTTGACAAAGGTTCTTCGATACCATTATTCACCAACCTATAGTATGAATTATAAGATCCTTCTTGTGGGTTTTTCTTATTTTTATTTAATACTTTATTTTCGGCAATATGAGAGATGTAGCTCGTAAAGCCTTCATCTAGCCAAGGGTGTTTTGTTTCGTTTGTTGCCAATAAAAATTGAAACCACGTATGGGCAATTTCATGAGCTGTTACACCAACTAGACTACCCCATTTTCTTTTACCAGTTATTAGGGTACACATTGCATATTCCATTCCGCCATCACCTCCTTGAATAACCGAATATTGCTCATAAGGATATTGCCCAATATGTTCACTGAAAAAATTAATAAGCTCAGCCGTTTTTTTAGGGAGGTTTTCCCAGTTCTTTTTATATTCTTTCTCTAATGTTTTTTTATACAAAAAATGTAATACGATACCATTTTCCATAGTAAATGTATCGTGAGTATATTTAGGATCTGCTGCCCACGTAAAGTCATGAACATTTGGTGCTTTAAAATGCCATGTTAGTTTTTTGCCTTTAGGTAACTTTAAAGACTCTTTTGGGTTCTCGTAACCATGTCCAACCTCTTGAGGGTTTTGTAGGTAACCAGAACCGCCTACAGTATATTTTTTATCAATATGAATAGTAACATCAAAATCTCCCCAAACTCCGTGAAATTCTCTTCCTATGTAAGGAGGTGTATGCCATCCTTCAAAGTCATATTCTGCCATTTTAGGATACCATTGTGTCATTGATAAAGCTACCCCCTCAGCACTGTTTCTTCCTGACCTACGAATTTGTTTTGGTACTTGTGCGTCAAAAATCATGTCGAGTGCAACACTTTCTCCCGGTTGGATTGGGGTGTGTAAATTTACTTCTAGTATGGTTCCAACAGTTTCATGTGTAACAGGTGTACCATTTTGTTTTAATGATATAACCTTTATATAGCCTATTTCGGAAGGTGTTAGTTTACTAATTCTGTCTTGAACTCTTCGGTCAGCATCTTGAATATTTCTTGATCGAGCATCCATTTGAGAGTTAGGTTGAAAGGCATTGAAGTATAAATGATAAAAGACCTTATTCAATACATCAGGAGAGTTGTTGGTGTAGATTAGTTTTTGTGTGCCTTTGTATTGGTACTTTTTTACATCAACATCAATATCCATAGTATATGCTACGCGTTGTTGCCAATATCCATTTTTATTGACCGTACTATTTTTTTCGGCAGCCAATACCGTCATAAATGTTGACAAGAAGGCTATCCAGATTACTAGGTTTCTCATTTTTTTGTAGTTTTAACCAAAAAAAAGAGCAGGGTGTTTGCTCTTTTTTCAAAAGTAATAAAATTTACTGATTTGTTATTTTTTTCCGTTTACCATCTTATCTGCCATTTTTAAGGCATTATAGGCATTTACAATACGCCCACTAACTGACAAGTCAGAAAAAGGAACTAAGTCTCCTTGAGGATTTTCCTTAGAGCGAGAGCCTGGTTTTAGTACTTTTAAGTCTATTTTAGAACCTGAATTCATTATGATATGTTTTACTTGACTAGCTGTCAATTGTGGGTAATAAGACCTTATTAAAGCAGCAACACCAGCTGTTGATGGAGATGCCATAGAGGTTCCACTAAACTTTTTATATTCATTCTCAGGTGTAGTAGAATATACTTGTGCTCCGGGAGCAAAAATATCTACATTTTTTTTACCGTAATTAGAAAATCCTGCAGGTAAATTTTGGTTGTAATTTGAACTGCTTGCTCCAATAGTAAGCATATTATCAGCTATTTCATTTACCAAATCTGGAGCATCGTTAGGAAAAACTTTTTCTACATCAATATCTTTACTATCATTACCCGCTGCGTTTACAATTAAAACATCCTTTTTAGCGGCATATTTTATTGCGTCAAAGACCCATTCTTTGTTAGGAGAAAAGCCTTTACCGAAACTAGTATTAATTATTTTTGCTCCTTGATCTACCGCATAACGAATACCCAAAGCTACATCTTTATCATACTCATCACCATCAGATACCGAACGAACTGCCATTATTTTTACGTTTTTAGCAACACCATTCATTCCTTTTCCATTATCTCTTGATGCAGCGATAATTCCAGAAACATGAGTTCCATGTGCTTCATCTTTTTTACAGTGACCAGTGTTTGCATCACCATACCCTGGTTTATCTTTGATGTCATAAGGGTTATCACCTACAACAGTTCTATAATTCGTTTTTAGATTTTCTCCGCTAATTGTTTTATCTGCTTTAGAAACCATAGAAGACAGCTCTTTTATAGCGTCTGTTAGCGAGGGAACTAATTGGAATATGTATTGAGCTACGGAAATACTTTTGCTTAACTCTTCATCACTAGATTCAATAGTTGTAAGGTCTTCTTTAGTATAATCTTCTCTTCCAAAATGCTTTGATAAATTTTGATGAGCTCTTTTTGCTCCTTCTAGCATTGGCTCATAGTTTGCTTTGGTTTCTTTCGCTTTTTGAATTTTTTCATTCTGAAAAGCTTTTACCTCAGCTAATGTTTTTTCGTCAGCTATTGAAGGGTTCATTAAGATACGCTCATATTCTAAGTGTTCTTTATACGCTTTTCCTAGGTAATTCCAACCATTAATATCATCGACATAGCCATTTTTATCATCATCAATTCCATTATTAGGAATCTCGTTTTTGTTAATCCAAGCGACATCTTTTAAATCTTCATGTTTTAAATCAGTACCGCTATCTACCACACCAACGATAACCTCAACACCTTTTTTCCCTTTAAGAAAATCATAAGCTTTTTCAACACTCATTCCAGGGATAGAATCTTTTACTAAGTCTAAATGTTGCCAATTATTTCCTTCATCATCAGTTAATGGAATTTTTTTCTCAGTAGCGTTAACAGTAACGTTGCTTCCAGCAGGAACAGGTAATTTGCCAATTGATGAACATCCCACCAATGTTGTTATTGCCATTGCTGAATAAAAAGCAGGCTTTAAAATTTTCATATGTCTGTCTTAATTAAATATATCCTTAAAATTATAGCGTTCTTTCAAACGTACTCCTTTTTCAGTATGTTGAACTGTACAAAGTTCATTGTGAGCATCGTGTTCAAGAAACAAATAGTACTCTTCGTTTGCGGCTTCCTTTAAAAAAGCCTCTTTTTCTTTAATTGTTATTAGAGGTCTCGTATCATAGCCCATTACATAAGGAAGAGGAATATGACCAACAGTTGGTAATAAATCGGCCATAAAAACAATGGTTTTTCCTTGATAAGAAATTTTTGGTAACATTTGTTTTTCTGTATGACCGTCCACAAATATACAATCAAATCCGATCTGATCAAAACCGTTTCCTTTGATAAAGTTTAGTTGTCCATTTTCTTTAATAGGCATGATGTTTTCTTTTAAAAAAGAAGCTTTTTCACGTGCATTGGGGGCTATTGCCCATTGCCAATGATCAGCATTACTCCATACTTTAGCATTTTTAAAAGCAGAGATTAATCCTGTTCTATCCTTATTCCATGTAATAACTCCTCCGCAATGATCAAAATGCAAATGTGTCAAAAAAACATCAGTAATATCATCTTTATGAAAACCGTATTTCGCCAAAGAAGTGTCTAAGGAAAAATCACCGTACATGTAATAATAGCCAAAAAACTTGTCGGATTGTTTATTTCCTATACCTGTGTCTACAAGAATTAAACGATTTCCGTCTTCAATGAGTAAGCAGCGCATACTCATATCTATCATATTTTTCTCATCGGCTGGATTTGTACGTTGCCAAATGGATTTTGGAACTACTCCAAACATGGCACCGCCATCTAGCTTGAAGTTTCCTGTTTCGATTGGATAAATTTGCATACGAACAAAGATGCAGATTTTTAGGCAATTTCCTCTCCTTTTTTACAAAAAGAGCCCTTTAATTTAACGTACCTTTATGATATTTTTGCTCTTATTGAGGAGGAATGACTTTTGAAAGCCCTCAAAATGGAATAAAACACGATTTTTGAACCGGGTATTAAACTCATAAAAACAGTTGTTCTCAATGTGTATTTCTCTTAGTGATGTAAAGGGTTTATTTGCTTTTAAGAGGACTATCAAATGATTGTTTTTGGTATAAGCGTTTTCTAATTCAAATTGAATTGATTTTTTATCTATAGTAAGTTTATTGTGTTTGTTGATATATGAAGAAATACATAATGCTGTCATTTTATTCATATCACAAGATTTGTCAAAATTAAAGCTTTGTAATTCTTCTTTATCAATCATAAATTCCAACATCAATTCATCATTTACAAAAAAATACTTGAATTCTGCGATATGTCCTGCATGGAAATACAGGTGTGAAACAAAGAAAAAATAGATACAGATATATTTCATTATTCTACAATAATTTTTTTAGTTAATTGATCTCCGTTAATGTCTATTTGAATAAAGTATACCCCTGGTTTTAGGTTTTCTAGGTTGATTTCTTTTTGAAATGTTTTTGAGGAGTATACTAATGTTGCTGTTGCACTATAAATTCTTATGTCAGAAATTTTATAGGTATTGAATCCACTAGAAAATTTAAGTGTAATATGAGTTGTTACGGGGTTTGGATATACATTAAATGTGATATTGGTATGTATTAAATCATCGATTGATAAGACAATAGTACTACAATCTTGTACAGCTGTTGATGCGGGGCAATTAGGGCCTATTTTGAAAGAATTATCTACATTTTTTCCTTTAAAACATCTAGGGATATAAGGCCAATTATCCGTTAATACGTAATAATAGGTGCCATTTGGGTATTCTGGAGTTTTACCATAACGACCTCCACACTCGTCTAATTCAGATAGATTATTTATGTATTCATAATCTTCTACATAGTTTCCATCATATGCACCATCGGGTGCTTCAACACCATTTCCAGGCCGGTTCCCTAATTTTAATTGATAGCCACTTTGGAAAGCAGAAATACCGCTATTCATATCATTTCCATTAGTATATAGATATTTATAGTAGATAGGAAAACCATCTGTTGCATAGCTTAATAATGGGGAGTGTGCTGTTCCGTCAATTTGTAGATCATTGGCAAAATAGTTAGTAGGAATATTGTGATAATGATACCTACTTACATTATTTACATGCCCCCCGTTGAGGTCCATATTTAAGGTGAAATCAGCTTCTACGTGCCAGTCGATATTTTCTTCTTGAGTATTTGGATTTACCCAATATAGCCGTGCAAATGGAGAGTAATTAATACCTTGGTCTGATACCCCAAAAATAATTCCACCTCCGCAACTTTGTGAATTTGGATCTTCAGAAATAGGGGTTACAGTGGTTGTTTTTTCTGGGTATAAACACATCGAATATTCAAAGTCTTGTCCTTGAATTGTATTGTTACCTGCAAAAGGCCCGTATTGGTGTGCGGGAATATTGTTGTATAACATTTTCGAATATGATCGATCTCTTTAAAGCATTTTGCATTGGTTGTTTCGTTAGCAAAGATGGCAGCTATATCACAATCATTGGTATTAGTGTCTCCACAAGTAAAAGTAGAACCTGACTCTATATAACCTTTAGGGGTTAAGTCTCTACCTATAAAAGCAGCGTAGCTTTTAGCGTATTTGGTTGCCCTAAAAACATTGTTATTAGATAAAGTTTCTCCTTGGTTCATTGCACCCTGATCATTTACGGGGTTAACATACTCCCAAACAATAACGTTATTAATGTCTATCTCAAAAAAACGTCCACCAACTCCTTCACAAATAAGTGTATTTCCGTTGGAAAGTCTTTGTACTCCGGAAATAATATTAGAGAAAAAATCTGTCGGATTAGCTGCTTTATAAGTCCAATGAAATTCAGTAGGAGTGTAGGCGCCTCCGTTATAGGAATAGGCTCCGTTGGGAGTTACTGGAAGTGCAACAATATCTACTGTAGAATAGTTTAGATTCTCAGAAGTACCTGCTTGATTGTTAAATAACAATATTTTACCAGCATCAGTGTTTCCATCTTCAATCCAATGGGTGTCGTGTTGTAAAAATAACTTTTGGTCATTACTTGTTCCTTGGTTATAGGCTCTTGGATTTCCCCATCGATATAAAAGATCCCCTCCTTTTCCGTAAGTACCTCCTGAAGAACTAGCAGCTTCTTGAGTGGTTGTTGAATGATCGATTATCCAAAACTCACTGAAATTATGAACACTGAGTATAATTTGATCTAATTCGGCGTTATAATCTATCCCGTTGAAATGTAACCAATCTGCTTTATTATGATTTAAAAAATTAATATCAATTTTTTCAGGATGATCGGCAACTATACCGTAATGTTGTTTTGTTGAATCTTCCTCTTGTATTAAGTGATCCCAAGCTTTCCATTCCCAAACAACTGTGGCACCTCCGTTGACTATGTCAGGTTGTATTTCTATTATTTGCTCAGAGTTTATAGCGGCAACTGTTGTAGTACTTCCTGCATCGCTAACTTCTGTCTGCGTTTTTCTATCCCAAACGATCAGTAAAATATTGCCATTTGGGAGTAATTCAATGTCATGATGTTGTCTTCCATGTGTAGCAGATACTGAATGACTCCATATAACATTGCTGTTCCAGTCAAGCATTTCTACAATACCACTACCGCCACCATTTCCCATTATTCTACCTGTTCTTAAAAGTGTTCCGTTTTCTAGTAAGTATGAAGAGAGACCGGGCAAGTAATTGCTAGTCCAACTGTGGATTTTTTCACCACAGTTATTAATTAAGAACGTTTCTCTACTGTCTTGTGGCCCAAATAGGGTGTAGCCATCAAAAGCATTGGGTGAGTTTTTGAATAAACCGACTGTTTGTTGGCACCAAGAAGTCAAAGAAATAAAAAAAATAAATGGAAAGAGGATGGATTTATGCATGGGGAGTTATTTATAGAGTTTTTGAGATTAAAATAAAGATATTTTTTGATCAAATTTATATAAAAGAAAAAGCTATTAAAATCAGATTATCAATTATTTATGTTGTTAAATATACAGTTTATAACGTAAAGATGAGGTATTTCGGTAAAAAAGGATGATTAGGTAATGATGAGGTATTTCATTTGATACTCCAAGATAGAAAAGTTGACTTAAAAAATTTACATTTGTAAGCATGTTACAAGTAAACAATATTTCTTTTCATTATAACAAAACAAGAGCAACATTAAAGGATATTGATTTTTCCTTACATGAAGGCGAACATCTAAGTATTATGGGGGAAAGTGGTTGTGGTAAGTCTACTTTGTTAAAAATTATATACGGGTTACTTGATTTAGATTGTGGAACTATTTTTTGGAAAGATCAACAGGTATTGGGCCCAGCATACTATTTAGTACCAGGAATGGAATTTTTTAAATATGTAGCTCAAGATTTTGACTTAATGCCATACACAACAGTGAGGGAAAATATAGCAAAATTCTTATCTAGATTTTATCCCGATAAAGCAAGAGAAAGAACCGATGAACTCCTTGACGTAATAGAGATGAGTGAGTTTTCGGAGGTAAAAGTAAAAAGCTTAAGCGGTGGGCAACAACAACGAGTGGCAATTGCTAGAGCTTTAGCAAAAGAACCGGAGTTGTTATTACTTGATGAGCCATTTAGTCAGATAGATAACTTTAAAAAAAACACCCTTCGTAGAAAGCTTTTTGCGTATTTAAAAAACAAAAACATCACTTGCATAGTAGCAACTCATGACGGAAGAGATGCATTATCTTTTGCTGATAAAATGATTGTGTTGAAAGATCATAAAATTATAGCGATGGATACACCCATAAGGCTTTATCAGCATCCAAAAGAAAAGTATATTGCAGCGTTATTTGATGATGTAAATGAGGTCGTTTTCGATCAACAGAAATATTTGTTTTTTCCTCATCAAATAAGAGTGACGGAAGAGTCGGGTACAAAAGCGGTGGTACTAGACAGTTATTTTAAGGGCTATTCGTGGTTGATTGAAGCCAAAGTTGCTGATCAAGTGATCTTTTTTTCTCATCATTGTGATCTTACACCAAAAAAAACAGTCTCATTAATTTTTGATAATGAAACTGTTTTATTTTAATTCTGAATTATTATTACTCAGTTTTTTATTTTGTTTTTAAAAGCCAAGTACGCATGTCAACCTCTTCTTTGATTAATGCTTTTACTTCGCTTATTTTAACGCGTTTTTGTTCCATAGTATCGCGATGTCTGATGGTCACACTATCGTCTTCAAGTGTGTCATGATCTACAGTGATACAAAAAGGAGTTCCTGCGGCATCTTGTCTTCTATAACGCCTTCCTACGGCATCTTTTTCGTCATAAGACACGATAAAGTCCCACTTCAAATCTTCAACAATTTTACGAGCAACTTCTGGAAGACCGTCTTTTTTTACTAATGGTAATACAGCGGCTTTGGTAGGTGCTAATACTGCAGGAATTTTTAATACTGTTCTTGATGTTCCGTTTTCTAAAGCCTCTTCTTGTAGTGCTTTTGAAAAGACTGCTAAAAACATTCGGTCTAATCCGATCGAAGTTTCCACTACATAGGGTACATAGCTACTGTTGTCTTCAGGGTCAAAATATTGTAATTTCTTGCCAGAAAATTCCTCATGTGCTTTTAGGTCAAAATCTGTTCTAGAGTGTATTCCTTCTAATTCTTTAAATCCAAATGGAAATTTAAACTCAATATCTGCTGCGGCATCTGCATAATGCGCCAGTTTTTCATGATCGTGGAATCGGTAGTTGTCTTCTCCCATTCCTAATGACAAGTGCCATTTTAAACGGGTTTCTTTCCATTTTTTATACCATTCTTTTTGTGAACCTGGTTTTACAAAAAACTGCATTTCCATTTGTTCAAATTCACGCATTCTAAAGATAAATTGACGGGCAACAATCTCGTTTCGAAAAGCTTTTCCTGTTTGAGCGATTCCGAAAGGAATTTTCATACGTCCTGTTTTTTGAACATTTAAAAAGTTCACAAAAATACCTTGAGCGGTTTCAGGACGCAAATAGACTTCCATAGCACTATCTGCTGAGGCTCCCAATTGCGTACCAAACATCAAGTTAAACTGCTTTACATCTGTCCAGTTTTTACTTCCAGTAAGCGGATCTGCAATTTCCAGTTCTTCAATAAGTGCTTTTACATCTGCTAAATCCTCATTTTCTAATGATTTTGCTAAGCGTCCGAGTATCGTGTTTATTTTTTCTTGGTAGCCTAAAACTCTTGCGTTTGTTGACACAAATTCTTCTTTGTTAAAGGCATCTCCAAAACGTTTGGCAGCTTTTTTTACTTCTTTATCAATTTTGGCTTCAATTTTAGCGCAATAATCTTCTACTAAAACATCGGCTCTGTATCTTTTTTTACTGTCTTTATTGTCTATCAATGGGTCATTAAAAGCATCGACATGTCCAGAAGCTTTCCAAGTGGTTGGGTGCATTAAAATAGATGCATCGATACCTACAATGTTTTCGTGCATCTGCACCATGGCTTTCCACCAATAGTCACGAATGTTTTTTTTCAGTTCCACACCGTTTTGTGCATAGTCGTATACCGCACTTAATCCGTCATAAATTTCTGAAGATTGAAATATATACCCGTATTCTTTTGCGTGTGAAATTACCTTTTTAAATTGATCTTCTTGTTTTGCCATACTGCAAAAATAAAATAAGCTTTGAAACTATGATACATAACTACAAAAAAAGTGAAGCTATAAGCTTCACTTTATAAAATATCTTAAAGATCAATTTGATCTAGCATTTGCTAGCGTAAACGAACGATCGAATTGCCAGAGTATTCTCCTTCAACAAAGGCACAAACGGTATATTTTCCTTTGACAATATCGTCTCGGTTTACCAAAATAAAAGACACCAAGCTAGTCCTTTCATTGTTGTAGTTAACCATTACAGAGTCACTATATGTAATATATCTACCATCTTTTAATAAGGCATTACCTTTAGGATTAACAACGTTTTTTTCTTCATCTACAATTTGGATATAAACACTTTTTTTACCCGAATTTGTTACTTCATTTTCAAGTAGGTCAAAGTTTATTTTAAAAGCGTCTGTTCTACTTGATCTAGAGGTAGAGGTTAATTTTCCACTACTCCTTTCCTTCATTGCTGTTACCGTTAAAGGACCAATATCTATTTTAGAGGCAACGGCGACTTTTGCTTCTAGGGTTTTGTATTTTTTTGTCAATTCTTCATTGATCGTTTCTTTTTGGTCTAATATTTCATTTGCAATTACGTTTTCTTGTACTAGTGCCAAATTTGCAGAGTTTAAAGAGTCTATTTGTATGAATAATCGTCTGTTTTCTCGTTCTAAACTTGCTATTTTACTACGATACTTTCTTATAAGGTCGTAATTGTGATCTTTGATATTAGAAACGGAATCACGTAAATCTTTCATTTTTTGAATTTCTATACGTAATCGTTTTGAAAGGGTCTTTTTTTCTTACTACTACATCTGTATAATCTTTGATCATTTCATCTAGAGAGTTTTGTAAGTCAAGGGCTTCTTGATCAAAGACACCTTTTAACTCTTTAATCTCACACGATTTTTTAAATGAAAATAGCGATAGAAATAAGATGACCAGTAAAAGCGCTACTAGTAGTAGGTTGCGCTTGGGGGAGTGCTTTTTATTCATAATTCTCAGGGGTTATTTTAATTTTATAGTTGATTCTTTTGTAAATACTCTGTTAACATATATTTTTACTTTGTATATTCCTTTTTGCATTTTTCCTTTAGGAACTTTAACCAAGGATGTTATGGTAAGTTCTTTGTTGAAATAATCGGCCTCTAATACATCACTAAAGGATACTTTTTTGCCATTGCGTAATCGCACTCTTCCTTTCGGATTGATAACATCGTTTTTGGCGTCAATTATTTGGATATGTATTTGTTTCGTGCCTTTGTCAGCGATATCACTTTCAAGTAAACTGAAGGTAACTTTGAAGGCACTGGCTTTCCATGATCTATACGTTGTTACTAAAGACCCACTGCTTCTCGTTTTCATAGCATTGAAGTCGATTTTTGCCACATCAACAGTTTTTGCAATAGCCATTTCATTTTCAAGTCTTTTGTAATTCTGACTCAATTGACTGTTTAGCTGTTCTTTTTTGTATAAAACCTCCTTTACACTGTCATTTTCAGTAAACAAATATTGATTCACAGAATTGAGTGAATCTACCTTGTTTAAAAGTATCTTATTTTCCTTTTCTAGATCCAGTACTCGTTTTCTATAAACACGTAAAAGCTTATAATTCGATGACTGTAAGTCACGAATGGTATCTTTAAGTAAAAGAACTTTTTGTAATTGTTCGGTTAGTTTTTCGGAAAAATTGTGGCTTTCACTAATAGCACTTCTATAGTCAATGATAACATTATCAAGCTCCTTTTCCAATTCCTTTTTTTCTGTTTCAAACGCATTTTTAAGTAAGGCAAAATCCTTTGCATTTTGGTATGAAAGAAAACCAATTACAACTATAAGTATTAATAAAAATACTATTAGGCCTTTATTTTTAGCGTCACTTTTGGTAACCATTGTATTGAGGGGACTATGGTAAACTAATATATTTAAGGTTAAACGCTAAATTAACATTTTTTTATAAATTTATAACTAAAACTTTTGGATAAATTTGCAAAAAAAATGTGTTAAAATATTCTTCAAGCCTTAATTTACACGGATTGAGCTATCTATTGCCCGATGTTTTCGGAGTGGTAAGAAATGGGTAAATCTTAATGTTGTGTTAACAAATTAAACACATATTGATAAAAAAGCTAGTGAAAAAATGGTAAGTATTTTTAAACAAATTTTTGATTTGTTCTTTCCTAAAAGTTGTGTGAATTGTGAAAGAAATCTTTTCATTTCAGAGTCTTTTCTTTGTGTCTATTGTCTGCATGATTTACCAATAGTATTGGATACTAAACTCGTAAATGCACAATTAATGCCTTCGTTTTATGGTAAAATTATAGTAAAGAATGTATTTGTTCTTTTACGTTATCGTAAAAACAATATCACACAAAAAATAATACATGAACTGAAATATAGGGGACAAGAAGAAATAGGAGTTTTTTTAGGAAAAAGAATGGCTTATGAATTAAAAAAGACTTCATTTATTCATTTTGTTGACGGTTTAGTTACCGTTCCGATACACCCGAATAAAAAGAAGAAAAGAGGGTATAATCAGGTTACTAAATTTGCGGAAATATTGAGTGATGAATTATCAATACCTTATTATTCAAGAGTATTGATACGTTTGCATGATGGTAAAAATCAGGCATTAAAAAAACAGGTAGAGCGAGTAGAAGTTCATAAAAAATTCGAGTTGACAGATGTAACTTTACTACAAGGAAAGCACCTATTATTGATAGATGATGTTATTACCACAGGAACAACGTTAGTTGATTGTGGGAATGAGCTGTTAAAAGCTCCTAATAGTATCATTAGTATAGCAGCAATTGCTTTTACAGAAAAAGAATAATCCTAAATCTGTTCTAAAATGTGATAGTAATTTCAAATAACAAATGGTATGCTTACTTTTGAAGTATAATTAAAAGCTTTTTTTGTGGAGAAAATAATCAAAGTATGTATATGTTTTTTGGGGATTTCCCTGATAGGTTGTGCAAGGATGGGAACCCCCGAAGGAGGACCTAAAGATGAAGATGCACCTATTATGATGACTGCAAAACCGCCTTATGAAACACTTAATTTTGACAAAAAAAATATTCGAATTTATTTTGATGAATATATTGTACTAAAAGATTTGACGAAACAGTTGGTGGTTTCTCCTCCGATGAAAAATCCCGCTTTGATTAGTCCACAAGGAACTCCTAGCAAGTATATTAATATTGAAATTATAGATACACTTAAGAAGAATACTACGTATACTTTTAATTTTGGACAAGCTGTACAAGATAATAATGAAGGAAATAAGTTAGAAGGGTTTAAATATGTTTTTTCTACAGGGAATGATATTGATTCCTTAAAAATAAAAGGAAATACAAAGCATGCTTCGAAGAGAGATCCTGAGAAAAGCGTGGGAGTTCTTTTATACAAATTGGACAGTACTTTTAACGATTCAATTGTATATAAGAGAAAACCAGACTATGTTACTAGTACCTTAGATACAACGGTCTTTAATTTTACCCATATAAAAGAAGGGAAATATTTGATGCTGGCTTTGAAGGAGGCGAACCCTGATTATTTATTCAATGCAAAAACGGATTTGATAGGTTTTGTTTCAGACACTATTGTATTGCCAAGAGATACGATAGTGGAAAAAGACATTAGACTTTTCAAAGAAGCTCAACCTTTTCAGTTTAAAAGGGGTAAGGAAGTGTCAAAAGGAAAAATTCAATTTGGTTTTTTAGGCGGTATTAAAAAGGAGGTTAAAGTAAATCTATTGTCAAAAGTGCCTGAGGATTTTAAAACCTTCTATCAGTTTGAAAAAGATAAAGATACATTGTTGTTATGGCACGCCCCAATTAAAAGAGATTCTTTGAATTTTTTAGTGACATATCGAGAGCAAAAGGATACTGTTACGGTTCGTTTGCGTAAAAAGAAAATAGATTCTTTATCGATTACTTCCAGTGTAAATGATGTACTACATTTGAAAGACACGTTGTTTCTTACGACGAACAATCCTGTAATGAAGATTGATACGACAAAGGTGAATCTGGTCGATGTTGATACTTTAGATGTGAAATATAAGCTTAAGAAAATTGACATAAATAAATTAGCACTTGTTTTTGATAAAAAACCGAGATCAGCATATTCCTTGACAGTATATCCGGAGGCGATTACTGACTTGTTTGAATATAAGAATGATACGCTTGCTTATCAATTTTCTACAAGGGATATTGAGGATTATGGAAGTATTGTTTTGGATGTGAATAATCCAAACAACAAACATGTGATTCTTGAGCTTTTGACCAAGGAAGGGAAAAATTATGAAGTGTTTAAAAGAAGGTATATACAGACTTCTAAAAAGGTTACTTTTGATTTGTTAGAACCCAAAGAATATCTTATTAGAGCGGTTATTGATGAAAATAAAAATAATAAATGGGATACGGGTAATTATTTGAAGCGATTACAACCCGAAAAAATTATTTATTTCGATAAAAAATTTATGTTACGTGCCAATTGGATTCAAAACGAACAATTTAAGGTAGAGTAACAACTACTCTAAGCTCAATATAAATTCATAAAAAATCCACTCATCGAGTGGATTTTTACATGTTATTTGTTTTTCTTAGCCCAAGTATCTCTTAATCCAACTGTTTTGTTGAAAACCAGCTTTTCAGGACTAGTATCGTTGTCTATATTGAAGTATCCTAAGCGTTGGAACTGAAATTGATCACCAATGTTGGCGTTTTGTAAACTAGGTTCTACAAAAGCTTTAGTTATGTGTAATGAGTCTGGATTTAAAAACTCCATAAAATCTTTTTCTTTATGACTTCCTGGGGCTTCATCTGAAAATAAACGATCATATATGCGTACCTCAGCGCTTACTGCATGTGCAATAGATACCCAGTGTAATGTGCCTTTTACTTTTCGTTTGCTTTCTTCAGTACCACTTCCCGATTTACTTAATGGATCGTAGGTACAATGTATTTCTGTGATTTCTCCATTAGCATCTTTTACACAACTTTCTCCTTTGATGATATAGGCATTTTTTAAGCGTACTTCTTTACCTAAAGACAAACGGAAATATTTTCTGTTAGCTTCCTCTTTAAAGTCCTCACGTTCGATATAAAGTTCTCTTGAAAAAGGAACTTCTCTAGACCCAGATTGTTCGTCTTCTGGATTGTTTTCGGCAATTAATACCTCTTCTTTTCCTTCAGGATAATTGGTAATGACCAATTTAACAGGGTTCAAAACTCCCATAACACGATTGGCAGTTTTGTTAAGATCTTCACGTATTTTAAATTCTAATAAAGCAACGTCGATAACATTTTCTCGCTTAGAAACGCCCACTGTTTCAATAAAGTTTCGAATGGCTTTTGGCGTATATCCTCTTCTTCTTAATCCCGAAATGGTAGGCATTCTTGGATCATCCCATCCCGATACAATCTCTTCATCAACGAGTTTTGAAAGTTTTCGTTTGCTCATAATGGTATAGCTTAAGTTCAAACGAGAAAACTCACGTTGTTTGGGTAATAATGGGTATTGGTTTTTGCTATAATTGTATACTTCGTCTCTAAACCAGTTATATAGATCTCTATGCGGTTTGAATTCCAAAGAACATAAAGAATGAGAGATTTGTTCAATATAATCACTTTCACCATGTGTCCAATCGTACATTGGGTAGATTACCCAATTCGTACCTGTTCTATGGTGTGCTTTTTTCAAAATACGATACATGATAGGGTCACGTAATAACATATTAGGAGACTCCATATCGATTTTTGCACGTAATACATGCGTGCCTTCTTCAAATTCACCAGCCTTCATACGTTGGAATAAAGAAAGATTTTCTTCTACACCACGGTTTCTGTAGGGACTTGCCACTCCAGCTTCGGTAGGTGTTCCTTTCTGCTGTGCCATTTCTTCTGAAGATTGCGAATCAACATAGGCTTTTCCTTCTTTGATTAGTATTACTGCCCAATCGTATAATTGTTGAAAATAATCAGAAGAATAACATTCGTTTGCCCATTGATAGCCAAGCCATTCAATGTCTTTTTTGATAGCGTCTACATATTCCTGTTCTTCTTTCGCAGGGTTGGTGTCATCAAAGCGAAGGTTCACAGGGGCATTGTATTGCTCACCTAAACCAAAGCTAATACCGATGGCCTTGGTATGACCAATATGTAAATATCCATTAGGCTCTGGTGGAAATCGAAAACGTAAGTTTTCTTTTTGAAAACCCTGTTTGATGTCTTCTTCAATTATTTGTTCAATAAAATTGAGTGATTTTTTTTCTTCTGACATTTTCGTTGAATCTTGGAGAGCAAAATTAAGTAATACCAATTAAATGGCATTATAATACTATTTATAAATTAAAATTTCGTATATAAATAGTTTCTCTTCCTTATTTTTTCTTGTTAATAAACAGGTTGTTTTCGTTAGTGAATTATGTACTTCCAGCAGTATTAAAACTAAGTTCTTTATTAGCTTTATATTTTCAATTATGGCTATTTAATAGGGTATTTCTATTGTAGTCATCAAGAATTTTTTTGCCCCAAGCATATTCTTTTGAGTTCGGATCTAAGTTTCCTATCATTGCTAAACAATTTTGGGCGAATGCAGGTCTGTTGAACCTTATATGAATTTGTAACACTACAAAATAAAACATTAAAGCTTCATCTATATGGTATAACTCTCGCTGAGGTTTTACATATTGAAAATCTAAGATATTGTCGAATATCTTTACTGCATCTTCTCCTAATTGTTTTTTAGACCTATTTTTAAAAGTACCGTTTAACAGTAGTTGTACCATTTTTATCTTACTCATTAAAAAATCAGGATGACTATTGTAGAGTATATTTATATGCTCAATAGCGGCTTCACTATTTTTAATTTTAATGTGATAGTCAATAATAAATAATTTAAAATAAGGGTTGTCAGGGTATTTGTTTATAAAAACCTCCAAGGCTACTACGACATTAGCTGCTGGTTCTTCCAACTTGTGAATAATATCCCTGTATTCTTCTAAAAGATCTATTTCTTCGTCAGGTATTCCTAACGAGGTATATACTTGTTTGAAGCTGTAGCTTAGTGATAGTGTAATTTCTTCATCTTGTGCGAGTTCTTCTTTATAATACTGAATCATTTCATCCATATGCGCTACAAATTCTTCATCAGCGTTAAGCTCCCCAACTTTCTTTCTTGCTTTTTCTGCTTTTTCAATATCCATTAGTGTTAAGTGGTATCTAATAACAAAGTAGAGAAAGTCAACAATTTCTGCACTATGAAATTCTTTTCTATCAGGAAAAGCATAACGTAAGCTAAGGTCTTTACCGTAAATACGAGTGATATTTTTATATTCATTTTGTTCTAAATAAATACGCGCTATATTTAGTTTTGCAAAAAAATCATCAGGAAACTTTTCATAATACACAAGGGTATATTTTGCATGTAAATTATCATTGTGTATTAGGGTATATTCATCAACAAGCATTTTGTGTAAAAAAGCAATATCAGGGTATTCTTTTATTTTCTCTTTTAAGAATTTAATATGTGCAAGTTTATCTAGTTTTTTGTCAGGGTTATGGGCTATTTTTTCTAATAGTTGTGGTGCTTCTTTCCACAAAAATCTATAGTCTTCTGTAACGGTAATTTCATGGTTTTGTTCTAAGGTGATAGTTTGGTTATTTTTTTCTTTCATATATAAAATTGTTTTTTAGGGAATAAAAACTTAGGAGCTTTCTGTATTAAATAATGTTTTAAAATTGTTTTTCAATAGTAGTTAGCAAAATACTCTTTTATTTTAAGAATCACCTAAATTTTAGCTATTTTAAACAGTTTTTCTGATTGGTGTTTTCTTAAGTATTCGGGAGAATTTTTAAGGATAAAGGTCGAAATTTTAGCTAAAAATGGATTTTTAATGTGGGCCATTTTACCTATCTGCCAGCTTGTCTTTACCAACGAATGTGCTTTTGAAATTCTTACTTTTTGATACTTTTGAAATGCTTCTTTTAAAGGATACTTTTCCAAACATTCACTCAGTACAAAAGCATCTTCTATTGCTTGACAAGCTCCTTGTCCCATATTAGGCGTCATAGCGTGCGCTGCATCTCCCAAAAGACACACCTTATTTGTTATCCAGTTAGAGATGGGATATAAGTCTGAAATTTCATCGGTATGTATTTGATCTATTGGAGTCTGTTTTATTAGCTCACGTACTATTGGATGAAATTGGTTAAACTTTTCTTTTAATTGGTGTTTTTGATGTTCTTCTATTGTATTATCAAATGTAGTCAACGCATACCAATATACTTTGTCTTTTGCTATTTGAACAAAGCCAAAACGTAAATTATTATACCATGCTTCTTTTAATTTGGGTTGTAAATTTTTTGGTAATTCATAATTGACCAGACCTCTCCAGCAAACTTGTTTGGCTTTTCTTATCTGAAATTTTGGAAAAAATTCTTTTCTAACTATTGAATGTATCCCATCTGCTCCTATTATTATCTTTGATGAAGCAACTGTTCCATTTTCAAACTTCAATGTATAGGGATACTCTTTGTTTATTTCTACGAGTCTTTTTCCTAGTTTTAATTTACTAAGATCAATGTGTTTCAAAAGTATTTGTTGTAAAACACCTCTGTGGATTGCAATATTTTTTGTTTGATATTTTTGTTCAAAATAAGAAAGGTCTATTTTAGAAATTGTTTTTAATGATGCTTTTGTTATATGTAAACTATTGATATGA
Source organism: uncultured Tenacibaculum sp. (assembly GCA_947496185.1). GTDB lineage: Bacteria > Bacteroidota > Bacteroidia > Flavobacteriales > Flavobacteriaceae > Polaribacter. Next base: position 128,093 of record CANMCD010000002.1, on the reverse strand, counting down.
TTTCCTGATGCTTCGAGCTCTTTTTTAAGCCCAAGTTTTTGAAAAATTTGCATCGCATTGTTCGCTAAAATTATACCCGTTCCTGCAAGTTTTATTTTTTCTGCACTTTCGTAAATAGTATAATCTATTCCTTTTTGCTCTAGCGCTACTGCTGTAGTTAAACCACCTATTCCTGCGCCTAGAATATCTATTTTCATACGTTCTTTTTAAAGGTTAGGACAATTGATTTCTATTGGTAATATTACCAAAATTTATCGTTTTTCACGAGTTCTTATAATTGAAAATTTTATGAATGTATTGTTGAAATTTTCTTTAATACAGGAGGTAGTAACATCTTAATTTTTTGAATGAAGAAGTAGGTGTAATTTTTAAGAAAAAAGTAATATTTATTATATATGATAAAAAATCAATAAGTAGTTAAAGCAGGTTCTAAATGAAATTATACTATTTATGAAGTAACCTATGTTAGAAAAGAGATAAGGTTACTTCATTTTACAGTTACGCTATATCCACGTCCTCTTCACCCGCACTATCAAAAGAGATAGACCCTTGCCAAAGACAATCACAGGTACTTCCATCATCCAAAGCATTCATGCCATTTATCATCACATCAGAAATACCGGGAGACCATGGAGAAACGGTACTAGGTATACAAGGAGCGGTGGTTTGTGCACCATTACTCGCCAATATGATAGCAGCTACTACAGGATTTAATTCAGAGGAACACTCACCAAAAGGTAGAATATTCATTAAAGGAACAAAGTCATTGACCGTAGCAGCAGGCATACTATCTGAATTTACCATATTGATTGGTAAAATAACCAGTGACGAAGATGCTGATCCATAAGAACACGACATTGAAGCGCCAGTACATACTAAATTTGCCATACGTTTATATTTTTAATTAAAGGTTTTATTTGATTTTTGATATTCTCTTTTGATACCAGTCATGATGTTACTATAAGTGACCTTCTTCTCTCCGTTATTTGCAGCTTTTATTGCGCAATAACGAAGTACATTAATCATCTCACCACCCGACAATTCATAATTTTTTGCAATGATATCCAATACTTCTTTTCCTTCTTCAATTTCAAAATGCTTTCCAAACATGTTTTCCCATAACATTTTTCGCTCTTTATACTTGGGTTTGGAAAAATTAATAGTATTCTGAAAACGCCTTAAAAACGCCTCATCTATGTTGGTTTGTAAGTTCGTTGCTAAAATGACCAAACCATCAAAATTTTCCACTCTTTGTAATAGGTAAGCAACTTCTTGGTTGGCATGTCGGTCGTTAGAAGAATTGGTGTCTGTTCTTTTGCTAAACAGGGCATCCGCTTCGTCAAAAAATAGAATCCAGTTTTTAGAAGCAGCTGCGTCAAACAATTGTCCGAGATTCTTTTCAGTTTCTCCGATATATTTAGAAACAATCATCGACAAATCAATTCTAAACACTGGAGCTTGGATAAATTTACCCAATAAGGTCGCTGCAAGAGTTTTTCCTGTACCGGGGGGGCCATAAAACAATACCCTATACCCCCTCTTTAAGTTTTTATGTAGCTGCCATTCGTTAAGAATCAACTGACTGTGTTGTAGCCAATCTTTAACTTCGTTGAGTTGGGTTTTTACACCACTGTCTAGTATCAGATCTTCCCAATTCAATTGCGTAGTTATTTCTTCTGCGGGAAACTTTGAATTGTATTTTGGGATGTATTTTTTATGGGTAATGATAACGCTCAAAAATTCATCGGATAACTGTAACGGTTCGTTTAATTGTACGGGATATTTTTCAGCTTTTAATACTCCTTCTTTGTATAAAATATTGCTTTCGTATACACTTTTCATAAACTGCATACGAATTTGGATATCTTCAGCCCCACCTAATAAAAAACAAACTGTTTCTAGGGTTGGAATAAAACCGTGTTGTTTGTCATCTTTAATGCCACCGAACTCAGAAAATTGGTTGTCGATTGCATTATTTTTTAATAAAAACAAGTCCAATATTTGGGGTTTTATATAGCGTGCCAATGCCATAATCAATAACAATCGTTCTTCAAAAACTAACGTTTTGTTTCGTAAGATCTGTGCATATCCCGAAGCATCCTCTTCTTCAACTTCTGGTAGAGGAATTTCTCTAATGGATGTATAGTTGGTCTCGTTTTTAAAATAAAGGGCAATTCCTGTATCGATGACCGTTTGCAACCAAGCAATATCTTCTTGCAATGTAAAAGGTTTATAAGCTACGTTCTCCATGTGATTTCTAATAATTTTTCCATCCAGTTTAACTTCAGTTGTCCAATCGACCACGGAATATGATCTAACAACATATCAAATGACTTTTGTTCCACCATCAACAGGAACTTTTTTTCTTCTTCCACAATACTCCCTTCTCTGTTTAAAAAAGAGACACGAAGTCCTTCTACAGAAGTGTTTCCTATGGTGCTCCATTGCGCAATAATGGCTTGTAGCATTCCGTCAATTAACTCTTTTTCTTCCTTGGCTAACGGAATTAAAGGACGTAAGGGGTCATAAATAGCTACCCCACAAATGATTTTATTTAACAACAATACTTGTTCTTCAAAATCATCTTTTCCTGTAACGGCATATTGCAAGGCTTGCATTCCTTTTTGTTGACTAGCTTCATCCTTAAATACCCTATTTTCCGTGAGTCCCATACGAGTAAATAACATAGGGATATAAGGGCCTAGTAAAATCATTCCCGCATTTTCAATGAAAATAGCGCCTTCCAATTTTTCCGTCATCTCAATGGATAGGAGCTCTTCGTTTTTTTCCTCTTTAGCAAAAGCGTCATTTTTATCAAAAAGCTCTTGTACGGCAGTTATTATTTTTTGGGAAGCGATATTGTTGGTGATAACAATTTCATGGGTAATTTCTTTCCATGTACCTGTGAGGGTGTTTTTTATTACAACGATACTCGTAAAAAAGAGTAACCCCCAGTCGTTTATCGTCCAGTTTTTGCTTCCACTTATGGCGATTTTTAATAAAATTTTATTGATAAAATGGTTCCAAACAATTTGATAAGTATTGGCTGAAATTTTCTTTCGAAGGTTTTTAAATATTTCAAAAACAGTGTGTACTGTTGATTGATCGGCAACAGAAAAAAAGCATAAAATAAGTTCTTTCTGATCGGAACTGTTTACTTGCTCAACAATACGGTTTCTAAAAGAAACTTTTTTTAGATAAAAGCTCAATTCTTGGGGTTGGTGTTGGTAGATCGTTTTAAAAAGGACGACCATATCTTGAGAATCAGTACTAGCAATACCTTTTTTCCAAGAACTATCCGTTTCGAGTTTTTGAAGTTTTTCTTTAAAATACGTAGTTGGTTTTATGACCTTCTTTAAAAGTATTTCTTTTACCCTACCCAATGTGTCAAACGTGATAGTTTTACTTTCTATTCGTTCAAAAACTAGCTGGTATACTTGGTGCACAGGTATATCCATAATACTTGATAACCGAGTAACCATATGTGTTATTAGTTTGTCTAGTTCAAGAGGGGTATTCTTTTGTAAGTATTGTAAAAACTCAAAGGCCAATTCACTACAATGTCTTGGTTGTACATTTCGAATTCCAGCGATGTCTTTTTGTAATACAAGGTCAAACAGTTGTTTTATAAACGAGGTGTTGTTTGCGGGTGTTTTGTTTGCTTGTTTTAATAGCATTTCATAAAGACTAGCAGACATGACTTTCAATACCTGTTTTTGATGGGTTGAAGCAGCAAACCAACGTATAAATTTTTCAGGATAAAGATGTAAAACAATCGTTATATGTTCTTGCAGTGTTGTTACGGTTGTCTTATTTCCCCACCAAGGTAGTATTGCTTTTTCAACATAATATTGAACTAAATCCAATGTGTATTGTGTTGAGATTTCTTTGGGTAACGTTTTTTTTGTGTTTTCAGTAACGCGCTCTAATATTGCCTTTAAGAAGGAAGGAAGTTTTTGTGTTGCCGCATTTTTAAGAAGAATGTCTACCAATTCTTTTTGTTTGATGCTGTGTTTTTTAGAAAAATTATATAATACTTCTTCTAAATAAGGATACATGTTCTTTTGCGTTCTATAAAATACTCCCTTCATAAGAACGGCAATGATTTCCTGATAAGCATTGATTGAAATATCAGGATTTATGACATTTCTTTTTTCTATATCATAGGAGATTAGTAGCGGGGTTGATGCTTTATTATATTTCTCTTGAGTAATTGATATTATGTCTTTTATTTTTCTATCTAAGGGTACTATGGTGGTCATTTCTGAAAGTTCCAATAAGATTTCAGGAATATTTTCTCCTTTAGAAGTTAATTCTTTTAATCGTTCTTGTAACCAGTTTACCAAAACAGTACGTTCTATATGTTTGTTTTTTGCATAAACAGCAAGAAATGTAGTGATGAGTTTAAAAGAAACTGTTTGATAGTTTTTAGAGGTCAATTGCTCTTGTAGTTCGATCAAGGTTATGGAAGACACTTCTTTGCAGTGTGTGTATAGTTTTTGTACATACTGAAATGCAACAGGTTTATTAGGAGTATCTTTTGGAACGATTTTCATTGAGTTTTTTTCTACAACCTCCCTAACAAAAACTAAAAAAGCATTGTTTTGTTTTGCTGTGTTTTGTGAAATATAGGTCGCTAGTATTTCAACAAAACTATCATCTAATACAAATGCACACATCGTTTGAAAAAGGAATTCTTTATCTGTATCTTCCGTTGTTTTATAAACCTTTTTATAAGTTTTCAAGGCGATACTTCCTATTTTTTTCTCTAAGGCAATCAATGTAGAAGATCTTCTGGGGTGAAGTGTTGCAAATTTTTGTAACTGATGAAAAAACGCAAGAATATTTATGAAGATTTGGTCTTTTGTTTTTTCTACAATTTGATTAGTAAGGGAGTCTCCAAAATACTTTACTAATATTTTTATATGAGTACTGTTTTTTTGAATTGCTTCATGAAAAAGCGTGTAAAACAGACTCGGGTTTGTTTGTAATATTTCCTTGACGTTCTTTCTAAAATGTGCTACTGAGACGATCGAGCTTGTGGAAGGAAAACTATTGTATTTTAAAAAATAGGTAAGTGTTTCGGTAAAATTTTCTTCGACTACATGATTCGTGTCATTTTCAATAGGGAGTTCTTCTTGTAGTTGAAATATAATTTTTTCGAAATTAGGAATACTATTATTTCCCTGTCTTTTTTGTATTCCCGAAGCAATCTTTCGTAATAGCAAAGTATAACTTATATTGTATTTCGCTGCTATTTTTCGAAGTAAATATTTTAAAAAATGCTTTTGATTGGTATAGCCTGTTACCTCCGTAAAGATATAAGCAAGTATGATTTCCCATACGGCATTTCTAAAGTAACTATGATGGGTTTCTACCAAATGATATTGTTTCTGATAATTGACAATATCCCTACGAGATTGGTTGATATAGTTGCCTTCTTCCTTTTTTACTGCGATTACCAAACCTTCTAAAGAGGGATCTTGAAATTGAGAAATCAATCGTTGTCGAATGGTTTCTTTTTGTCCTTCTTTTTTCAGCGAAGTAACCAAGGCCTCTTTATCTTCTTTGATAGCATCGGATAATAGGTTTACTGGATTTTTAGAAGAAGGAACGTCCCATTGCAAATAACCATTTCTAAGGAAAAACAATAACTGCGCTTCGTATGTTTTGTAAATCAGTTTTCTTTTTCCCTTTAATAGGGTGTCGCCATGGGTGTTTTTTTTAAAAAAATTAGCGAATGATTCTTCTATTTTATAGGTTAGTTCTCGTTCAAAATTTGAAGCACTAATCGTTCCTAGGTCTAAAACAATTTCATCATATTGGTCTAAGTGTTTTGGAGAATGATAACGGTCCATGACCTTTTCTAATATGTCTTGAATACTATGTTCTTGTACCTGACTTATTCTAGTTTGGTAGGCATAACTTTGAGAAGCATTTTCTAATGAAATCTCGTATTGTTGACTTTTGATGATATGTGTTTCTTCATTTTTCAATATTCGTTATTAAATTGTTGTAATAATCGTATCAATTCGTAAGAAATCCCCTGTATTTTTTCCTCAATTTCTCTAGTAGGATTTTCCATTTTTAGCAACGATAACCATTTGAAATAATACCTTTCAAATAATTGAAGTTCGTTGTAGTGTAACCAATATATATCGGAATGTATATGTATGGGAAGTTCTTCGTATACTGTAGTTTCGAATATTTTTTTAAAATTTTCATTTTGAAAACGAACAGGCCAAGAAGGCATTATAAAGCTCATTCGAAAAGAGAAAAATTGTTCATCTACAGGCTTATTTCCGTAGTAAACATAGCAAGCTGCTAGTACTTCCAAATGCTCTTTTTCAAAATTAACAACAATTGATTGGAGGTTTTTGATGGCATTGTTTGCAGCTTTTTCTGTTAAAAAATCATTTTTAGAGCGGGCTAAAATATCCCCTTCTGAAGACCCTATCAAGAGGCGATAAACACCACCAAAAAACTGTATTTCATAGGATAGTTTTTTGTTCAATAGATCATTTATTAACGATGAAATTATTGTATTTCTTTTTACAAAAGTAGTTTTGTCATAATGTACCCATGTCATCTCAAGAGCAGTATCTAACAATGAAAAATCAATTTCAAATCCGAAGTTGCTCTCAAAAAAAGAGGGTAGTAGTTGCGTGTGTTCTAGCACAAAAAAACCTTCACTTTTTTGGTTAATTTTCACTAAAAAATCGATGGCTTTTTTTATCGAAGCGATGGCAGCGGATTTACTAGTAGCAATATGTGTTACTTGGAACTCTCCTGATTTTCTTTTAAATAACACATAATATACTTCTTCATTTTGTACTTTCTTTATATGGTAGTTATTAGAATTGATTCCATAGGCAAGTACATCATTCAAAATAGTGTCTTCTGCCCCTACATAATGCATAATTTCACGTAAATTACCTCCGATATTATCGTCTGTAATTTCAAATTCGATTTCATCAATTTCAAAATGTCCTATAGGAGTATCTACTATAATCTCATGTATGTAAATGTCAATTTCAGGAGATTTCGGATGTAAAATGATGCCTGATGCGTCAATAATTTCTGTAAATGAGATAAGGTTTCTATTGGTGATATTGGTTAGAATGGCGATTTTTTTAAAAATACCAGAAAAAAAACTGTTATCTGTGATATTTATACCGTTATTTTCATTTTTATAATTGAGGGCTTTCGATCGGTTATAACTAATCGTACCGTATTCTTTAATTAATTCTTGTTTTGCCGATAGTAACTGTTTTTTGCTGTCATCCTCAGGAAGAATGCCTCCGTAACTCGTATCGTATATTTTACGCAGGGAATAAGTCTGAAAAGCTTCGTGATATCTTGATAACAATTCATCAGCAATCTTATTAAGCCTTTCTGGAGCTCGGTTGTCAAAAAACTGATTTAAACCGTTGGTTACTTCCTCCCAATAATTGCGTAATTCTTCTATCGTATACCTAGCTCCTATGGGTTCAATCAGTTCCGTTATTTCTTCAATGTCAGGGACACTGTTCGTAAAATAGGAAGCATGGTTGTTTTCTTGTATATCATACAAGGAATAAATATTTGATAATTGAGCTAAAAAGTTGATTATAAGTTGGTCAAAAGGTAGTAGGTAGGCTTTTAATTGTTTTGTTTGGGCTTGTCTTAAGGGACTAGCACTACCGCTAATTCCTCTGTCTCCTATTCCGTATATTTCTGGTAGTTGTTTTCTTATTGGATAGTATGTTGTTATATCTTGTAAGTTCCCAGCTGGAATTTCAAGGGTGTTTTGAGAGTTTGATGCCGCTTTAAACTTACTAGCATCCAAGGCTTGAATAAAGGACAGTTGTTTTTTTGTTGCGAGTAAATCGGGTTGAAAAGAAACCCCTGCATTTTCAAAAATCAACTGTTTATTTGTTATTGGAAAAGCAATACGGGCGGTCATATTCTCTGGTAGTGTATAACTTTCCTGAATTCTTTTTTGTTGTTTGGTTACTGGATCCTCATAGGTTATGCAGAAATGATTGATATTAACAATACCAGCTATTTTTGAGATAGCTTTTATGATATCACTTATATGTATTGTTTTTAGAGGGTCGTGTAAACTTTCCTCTTTTATAAAACCATTGGATAACCTTGGGCCGTTAAAAATTTCATTAATAGAAAGCCCTTCTTTTTTTAACTGATTTAAAGAATGAAAACTTACTTCGGGGGCTAAATATTCGTTAATTCGATGCAATATGTTTGCCAAGACTTCTTCTCCGTCAACCAAATCAGTGATGGTAATTCTAAAGTCCATTTTCAAGGATAAGGGTTTGTATATGTCAATGGTATACAAACGTTCACACAAATTGCGATGTTGTTGGTATAGGGTTCTTATCTTGGCTTTAATTTCTGCATTCTCTTTTTCTTCAACCGATTTCCGTGAGTCGTATTTGTGTTTTTCTACAAATACACGAAGCACCCCTTTTAAATTATTTAGTTCACTTTCATCGTTATCTACTGCATAAACCCAAACATTTTTTACATTGGGTATTTGGTCAATCCAAATTTTTCTGAAATCATTGAAAGTAACAGGGGTGGTTGTTAGTATGTCAGCGGCCGTAAAGAGTCCGTTATCTCCAGAGACTAAAGCGGCTTTTTTAGCAGCGGTTAAGAGGTCTTGCACGGGTAATTTTGCCTTGTGTGCAATTTCTGTAATTGCATAGGATATATTTTCAAGTAAGGTCACCCCGGGATCATGTTCGTTGTAATCGGTCCATACGTCACCACAAAGTTTTTGAAGAATTTCTATCGCTTCTTGATGCAGTTCTTCATAAAGACTTGTTCCTTTTTTCTTTTTAGAAATATATCCTTGGTTTTCCATAGAGTAGGTGGTCAGCTATTAGAGCGTTTCAAATAATTTATTCATGTTATTATCCCAAAGTTTGGTGATGTGGTATTTTATAAAAATATCCGAACCGTAATTGGACCTCGTGCGTAATTGTAATTTATAATTGTAGGTTGTTCCTGTAAAACGAATGGCTATTCTGTTCCAAAACCAACCGTAATGCGCTTGGGTTTTACGAATTTTATAACATGATTTTCCGAAAGTACTTAAAGCATGTGCGTGTAATAATGCATACTTTCCTGTCTTTTCTTTTCCTACTTGTGCCATTACCTCAAAAGCCATACACCCGTCTAAATCTGTAAGAATATCATGCCAATTACCATCCGCAGCTACTTTGCCCAATTTGTATGTGCCGATACGAGTGTTTGTGCCCAGCGTACCAGCTACTTCTAGTGTTGTTTTCGGTTTTTTTGTGCCAATACCGATCTCTCCAGATTTTTGAAAAGAAATTACCGTGTTCTCTTCTTTTTTAGAAATGGGAGCAATAAGAGAAAGGGATTTGTCTTTTTGTTGGTTTAATCCCACACTCCATTGAGGCAATTCGTCTTCTATATTTTCGTAGAAACTCATAACACGGTTTGATTCTTTTCCTTCAGGTGAAAGAATTAATCCGTCTTCTTCAGTTTTCGAAATCCCATCATCTACCTTATTCACCATTGAATCAATTAAACTAAAGAAATTACTTTCTTTTGGTCTTGCTCCTGCTGTGAAGAGTACTTTTAGGCTTTGTCTATTTAGTAACTTAATTTTCAAAGTATCTGTATTTTAATGAATGGTTATTCTATTCTAAAATTTAAAATAGTATTTGGTCTTATGTTTGTTTTGTCCGTTTCGATTGATGGTTTTGTACTCACTTTTTCTATATGCTTATCTTCTTCTAATACATCCGTTATCTGAAAATCATCTTGAAGGTCTTCTCCATCTCCAGCGATGATATAATCAACACCAATTCTAAAATTCTGACTTTCTATTTCTTCAATAGTTTCTTCTTCCAAAATAGAAGCTGTAAAAATATTATGTTTCAACTTTGGTGCCAGCATTGACCAAGGTTTAGTAGGTTTTATCTCTTTGCTTTCTTCATAAATATTTAAAGAGTAATCGTCTAGCCCTTCTTTTACAATATGTTCAATTTCTAATTTTTTAATCGATTGCACATAAGGTAAGTTCTCTAAATGACTTTTTAACATTCTAGGTACAACGGTACATCCAATACCTTCAACTGTTACCGATTCTTTTTGTGTAACAGGGCATAGGTAGGTATTCAATTCTTGGTTTAATTCTTTTATATAATAACCTCCATGATTATTTTTATTAAAATCTACAATACAGGTTACCAGTAACCACTCTACGATTGGGTTTTGTACCTTTATCTTGATAAAAGGATTGGATTTTCTTTTGATAAACTGTTTGATGATACCCAGCTCGTTGGTATTTAAATAATGGTGATTGTCATGTTTCCATTGATTGGATAATAGTATGATCGTAACGTTCCCTGATTTTGGTTGGAAAGATTCCGTAAGGTTGGTACATTTTACGGCTACTAAATCATGAAATTGTTGTAAAATTAGGTGTTCATAGTCCCAGATAGTTAAAGCACGGTCTTTATGTCGAAGGCGCTCACTTACTTCTGTATAAAAGAGCGTAGGTGAGGTAGGAACTTTTCCTCCATATGAGGCTTGAGGCTGCCATATTTTCTTGATATCAGGAATTTTTTTGCCTGCTTTAGCAATGCTTCCTGCTACTACTTTTTGTCCGATAACATTTTCTTCTTCACTTGTACAAGTAGCTTCCACTGCATTCGGAAATATGCCATTAAGTATGGGATATTTGTAGGCTTCTTTTTTAGCTACAAAACGCAATTCAAATATTCCTAGTTCCTCACTCATAAGTGGAATTAAGAGTTCTATGATTCCTGCTTTGCTTAATTGATTGGTGCTGTCTGAAATGATGTTTTTTTTAGCCATTGGAATCCAATTATCCATATTTTTATACTCAATAATGATATTGTTTTCCTCTTCAAAATAAGCAGGAGTACTGTTGTTCACATCAAAAAACAGTGAAATATTCGTTTCTGATTGAACGTTTGTTAACTTTACATATAAATAACCCTCTCCTTCAAAATTATAGACCAAAGTATCTTTATATACCTTACTGTCTTCTACGGTTCTTTCTAATCCGAAAGGGGTAATGTGGATGAAATCACCTTTTACGGTACTGGCAGTATCATCAAAAGCATTGTTGAAATAGATCACGTCATTTGCTGTATAGCTAAGTCCCAACTCTTTTACCTTAGGCACATATGGCGGATTCGGTAAGGGGAGGGATTCCTCATTTTTTGCATTGTACGTTGCTATATCCGTATAATCTTTTTTGTAAAGTTCTTTTCCAAACCCTATGCTTGGCGCTATAAAATCAAATCGTAAGAAACCACTTTTAGCATTGATGGTATAGGGTATGGGGTCTTTTAGTTTATAATTTCTTGCTAGCTGATACTTGTCTAGTTGGTCCAAAACAAAGCTTGTTTGTTTGGTCAAACGCTCGGTTTTGTAGCCTTCCGCTGTAAATGCAGGGCGGGTCTCAAAGAGAGTCATTTGATCGCGTTCTTTTTCTTCTCTTGGTAGCCAATATCCGTTTGAAAGCGCAGATACACTTACTAAAAATGAATCATTAGTGATCTCTTTTGAATATTCTTTGTAATAGGTATCAAAGCCTCCATCATCGGTGGGAATATTGTCCCAGGTTACTCGTAAGGTGACTTCCGAAAGTTCTTTTTGAAACAATTCACTTTTACCAATAAGTAAATAACCACCTAATTCAGGGGTTGCACCGAATAAATGAAAAGGTTTGGTTAAAGATAGCTTTCCTGTGTTGTTGTATGCGGCTACGTTTTTCATTTCGGATACACGTACATCGATGTTTACCTTTTCTAATTGTACTCCTTTTAAAAAGGAATAGGCATAGATAGGGGCATATTCTGATAAGACTACCTTGAGCATGGGCCATGAATATGCTTTTTCTACAGCAGATATGGTTAGAGGTGGTAAGGTGTTGTCTAGATGTAACGTTAAACGTAGGGTGTTTTCCGTTGGATCAAACTGAACATGATATGAAGATAAGGTCACCCAAGCCTTTTTAGTGGTGTAGGAAACAATAAAGGCTTCTTCAAAAACATCGTTAAAGATGACGTCTAATGGCAGTCCTTGATTGGATGACATTTCACCTAATAACTTCCAGAAAATAGCTTCAGAAGTTTCTTTTTCTAGAGTAAAAGTCAGTGTAATTTCTCTTTCGCCTTCTTCAAGAAACAACACTTGTGATCCCAGCATAAAACCGATGTCTGTAACCTTTTCTTCGGTAACTTCAGAATCGATAAGCGTACTTTCATTGGCTCCAAAAAGGGCTTTGTTTTCTACAGACTGTATTTTTCCTTTAGCTACCAAGGTGTTTTGAAGGATGTTTGATATCGTAGGCTGCTTGGTTCCAATTTTTATAAAGGGACTTTTATTAAGGTAAAAGTTTTGAATTTTGTCAATCTCTACAGGTACGGCAAGTAACGGTTTTACCGTTTCAAAAAGTATGTTTTTTTTACTTTCAAATAGCTTTCCTGCGATAAGTGGCATTTTTTCAGGAATAACAACTCCTATTGATTTTGGTGTTAATTCAAAACAAACGACTGCTTTGGTCGAAATTCCTTTGCTGGGTGTCTGCTGTAATACTTCTTGGTAGTAAAAATTTAAGTGTTTTTTCGCGATGTCATTGATTAATTTTTGCACCTTATTGAATAGGATTGAAAAGGCAATGTACATTGCGTTGTTTGGTAAGTGGTTTTTTCGTGAAAAAATATGGGTTTTAAGATAGCTACTAGTGAAGTTTTGAATGTATAATACCATTTTTCGAAAGGTATGTATCATTTCCTCCAAATCCACTTCTTTGTAGGTTATTACGTTTATATTGCCGCTTGAAAAGCCGTATAAAGGTGTTTCTGATGCCTCTTTTTCATCAGTAGTTTCTTGAATTGCTGACAGTATTTCTTTTTTTTCTTGCAATACATCAAATAAAACATTACTGATTTTATCAGCTAGGAGGGATTCATTAAAATGAACCAGTGTATGATACCATTGTTTGATGGTATCGTACCATTCCAAAAGCGTTGTAATAATTACTGAGGGGGTTTCATTTTCAGCACGAAGATTATCCGTTGGTTTTTTGATGATTCCAACGATGTAAATGATAGGATCTTGTTCTAATAAAACCTTCCAATTTCCATCAATTACATTTTCAGTAGTATAAAAATTAATTTTTTCTACATAAGACACCACGTATGCCAATAAATCTTCAAATGAACGCTCATCTATTTGAAATGTTGGATCGAGTAATTGTCTATTTTCTCTTTGATATTGTATGGTGCCTTTTCTTCTTTGCATTATATCTTCACTAAAGCCTGATTACTTTTTGTTTTTTGCTTGGTGTTGTGCCACTAATTCGGATAAAGTAGTGGGTTGTTTCACGGGTCTTTTATAACGTTCGGGTATATCGGTTCCTTCAATTTTATAATATGGAAATACTAGGTTAAATCGTGTATTGGTAGCGGGTATTTTATAATCTAGGTTTATTTTAATTACGCCTTCTAAGTACTGTGATTCGTCTACATGAACCTTTAAAAGTTTAATTCGTGGTTCGAATCTCAAAATTGCGGTTCGAATCATTTCTGTAATGAGATGAATTCTAGAATTAGATATGGAATCAAATAGATAGGTATAAATATCACATCCGTACCTCGGACACATAATGCGCTCTCCTATTTTAGTGTTTAAGAGTATTTTTAGAGATTGATGAATGTCTTTTTCATTGGAGACCATTTCTACTCCTAAAGAACTTTCTTTGTGAAAAGTAGGCGGGAAGCTCCATCCTGTCCCTAAAAACAAATTATGTTTTTGTATGTCTTCTTTTTTGAATTTCATGTCTTAATTAAGGTTTACCGTTGAACCGCTGATGCTGGTGGTTCCACTACTACTCACATCGGTACTACTGCTGCCACTTAGTTCGAGTGATTGAGAAGCGGATCCTGATAATGAACTTGCACTATTGATGGTTATATCTCCACTATCGGATTTTATATCAATGGAATCCGCTTCGATAGAAAGGGCATCTGCGGCCTTAATTGTCATTGCAGAAGCACTTTGAATCGTTATGCCATCTCCATTCATTTGTATTTGATTGCTATTTTGATCGGTTATCGTGATAGCTTCGTCTTGATCACTTAGTACGATAGTATTGCCGTTGGGGGTAGCTAGGGTCATCACAATATTTTCGTCATCAAATTGCACTTGAAGCTGACTTCTTGTGATCAATGCTTTTAGGTTGTTTTCACTGTCCGAAGGGGTGACGGTAGAAGCAGGTGGTAAGGCACTGCTATACATGCTTCCTAAAATTACAGGATATGCTGGATTTCCATCAATAAACCCAAGAATTACTTCGTCATTTACTTCGGGATAGAAAAAAGCACCAAAGCTGTTACTTGCATAAAAGGAAGCCAAACGTGCCCATACGAATTCACTAGAATCATTTAGCATTGGAATTTCAACTTGTACCCTAAACTCGCCTCCATCTTCATCATATACATCCTGTACAATGCCTACTTGCATTCCTTTTACATCAATCAAACTCTCTTTTATGTCAGGATCAGAAGGAGAAGATTTTACCTTTTGATCGTGAAACTCTGGTAGTACACCAATTTGAACTTCAGTAGTCCAATTGCCTCCACTAAGGCTATGGTGTACACTTGATACATAGGCATCTCCATCAAATAAATCACCCAATCCAGTTAAGGAAATAAGTGTGTTAGGTTTTACTAATGCCGATCCGGGGAAGGTAATACTTCCTCTAAATTTTGACATCCGTAACCTGAGTAACATAGCATCCGAGGTTTCTTGTGTTTCTTCTTGGGTAAAAGGTACTGAGGTGAAAACGGTTTCGTCGGTATCAATAACTTCCTCTAAATCGGATTCTGATACGTCTCCTTGATCGTTGGTTGTGGGTTCGTCTGCTTCCGAACTCACGGTAGCTTGATCGGAAAGTGACCAAGAATTATAGGTAATGGAATTTACTTGTTCTGTAGCCTCCAATTCTACATCCATTTCCATAATGTCTCTGCCGTAGGCTAACTCCAAAACAGGTTCGCTATCTACGGTTATTTCGCTAATAGTCAGTGTGCCATTATCGGTGACTACAGCCATACCATTTCGTTGCGCCCTACTTACGATAAAGTCCCAATCAGAAGCTTGGTATTGTATAATTTTTTCTTTGGTTACGGTAGTATCTGTTATGTCTGCCGTAACACCAGTAGTGTCTACTATTTTTTGAATGGCATCACTATCTAAGGAATCAGTAAGTACTACTTTACTTTTGCTTTTTACCAATTTTACTAGCGTGTCTTTACAGGTAACTTGAAAGGTAGTGCCTGATTCGTCTATTTTGATAGCTTGTTTGGTTACTTCACCCGAAAAAACGGTCGTTGTATCGTTCGCATAGCCTAAAGATATTTCTATGGTATTTCCTGTTGCAAAAGTACTAGCATCGGCTATTTCAAACATTTGCGTAGCTGCATTACCATCCCTAACCGTAATTTGTGCATAGGCTATGGTATCAATTTCTTGTGTAATACTAATGTTCATTATACCATAAGCATCAGGAATTGTGTCCCCTGCTGAGGTAATGGTAAATGAAACTAAATTATTGCCGCTAAGGATAGGTGAACTCGCCATATTAAATGAATTACTTTAAAGGAGGTAAATACAATTTTGTTCCCGGTTTTAAATTTCTAAAATTTAAAATATTGTTATAGGTTGCTACTTCGGTATAATAGTTACTATCTCCATAGATCTGATAGCAAAGTAGCGGCAAAGTATCTCCTTCCTTTATTTCTATAAAATGTGTAAGGTCAGGTGATTGATTGTCTGCTTCTGCAGCAATATCGTCGGCGGATATCGCGCTTTCAAATGCAACACTCAATTTTGCTCGTAAAGGCGTTCCATCACTTTGAAAAAGTGTATAAGAAATGTTTAGGGATATTAATTTACATTTAAAAACCAAGGTACCCCATGAGAGTATTAAATAATTGGGTTCGTGAATGCTCCCATTGTACGTAAAACAAGTGCTTTTAAACGTATCGATTTGATCCGATACAGAAGTACTAGAAGATAATAAACTACTAAAACTACTTGTGCTTACTGCTCCAGTGGCATCAAAATAAATATCAAAAGATACTTTTTCAGGCGGTGTTCCTTTATACCAAACGGAAGTTCCCGGTGAGCCTACAGGTTGAAACTTATTGTAGTCAATAGAATGTTCGTGCGTATACGAAGCGGGATTTATTTGTACAGTACAACTATCTCCTGTTTCGCTTGAAAATTCATTATCTGAATACGCAGTAATTGTCATTAAATCTTTTGACATTTATCGCTCTTTTAGTTTTTGTAATTGTTTTTTTACCTCTTTTTTGCAAAGATTCGCAATCGTTTCTTTTATTGTAAGCATATCAACCGCTTCTTTCTTTGGCGCAATGGATTCTTCTACCTTTACTTTAATTACTAGTTCTCTAATTTCTATGGGCATGGTTATATTACTATGGAATAATCATACGACAACTCTAAACTTTCAATCAGGATTTCATTTTTCATGGAATCTAAAGGAGAAAACTCCCATTTTACAGGCCATGCATTAATAAAACTCCAGTTTTTTATGGGAAGGCTGTTTTCGTTCAAAAGACTTAAAATCACGGTTTGAGTAACAATACTAGTAGCAAGTCCTCCTCCAATGGTTGCTTGGCACCAAATGGATAAAGCAGATACACTAGATGTTACACCGCGTTTAAGTACTAAATTTTGATACTTTGCTCCTGTAGGAACTCGATGTTTAAACCGATTTTCTCCACCTTCTGCAATTTCTTCTATCCCCATTTCCATAGACATACCCGATACTTCTTTAAAAGAGGTATCGGCTAAGCCTAATTCTAATGGAAATGTGAGTCTGAAATAAAAACCTGGTAAAGGATAATCGCTCATATACCTTAACTATTTGCGATAGTTAAGCCTTCATGAGCCAACTCTAAGGTTTCTACAGCTACTTCATTTGCTTCAGATTTCAAATCTGTTCCTGTTATTTTTGTGGGCCATGCATTGGTTAATGTCCATGTCATGGTCGGTGCTCCTGTTTCGTCTAATAATTTGATCACCACCGTTTCTCTTTTGATGGTATTCATTTTAATAGCGTCATACCATTTCCAGAAGTTATTGTCTTTTACAAAAATTCCTTTTTTTAAAGTACCACATTACTGAATTTTGCCAATCCAGGCATTTTTATGGTGCTAAAGGTTTTGCTATCTCCGTGTCTGTATTCTACTACTTGTGTTTCGGTATCCAAACCTGAAACTTCTTGAAAAGATGCGGTATTGTCTTGAGACCCTAAACTTACTGTGAAATAAAATTTAGTCAATGGCCACACTGAGCCTTGTTTTGATCCATCATCTGCCATAATAGTCTATTTTTATAATTGGTTGTTAATATTTTTTATCCTTTTTGCATTTCTTGTTGGAAGGTAATTTCAATGAATTCCGCTGGATGTGATACGGCAACTTTTACCGCTACAATCATTCTTCCATTTAAAACATCGTCTGGTGTCATGGTACTACCCAGTCCTACTGTAACAGAAAAAGCGTCTGCAGGCTTAGGACCTACTAATCCTCCTTGGTTCCAAAGACCTAATAAGAAATTAGAAATCATTCCTTTTACAGAAACCCATGTTTTTGCGTCATTCGGTGCAAATACATAAGCACTTGCTGCTTCTTTTACCGATTGTTCAATATAGATCAAGGTTCTTCGTACATTGATATATCTCCAATCATTTGAGTTTCCATCTAAGGTTCTTGCTCCCCAAACTAAGACACCTTTTCCAGGGAAAGATCGAATCGCACAAACTGATTTCCCATCCAAAGGCATGTTTAAGTCTTCTTGTCCTTTTAAATCGATTTTTACAGCAGGTGCAATTACACCTTGTACCCCTACATTTGCGGGTGCAATCCAAACACCTTCGTTATTGTCAACAGTGGTATAAATTCCTGCCATTGCCGCACTTGGTGTCATTAAGTTTAATTTCTCTAAGAAGTGTTTTAATAAAAGTTTGTAGTTTGCACTTAGGTTTTTCAATACAGAATCTGCTTTCTCTCTCGTGATACCATCTGCACCCGGTTTTGCCGCAAACAAGGCATTTACATATTTTATTATGGGATTCGGTGAACTTTCTCCAGTTTTTGAATCCGTAACATTTGGGAATTCTGCAGTTAATAAGGCTTTTACAGTATTGTAGCTTCCCGGAGCAATATTGTTATACGAAATGTCTGTTAATTGGTTAACAGTCGTGTGTAACCATGGGTAATAAGCAGCTGCATAGCTGTTAAATTTTGGAAGGGTCGGTTCTACCGCATTTCTAAAGCCTTCAAAACTTTTAGTACCCACTAAGGGTTCATTGTATCCACCCGGTATGTCTAATAATGCTACTCTAGTCGCCAAATCACCACAGTGATTAATTAGTTGCCCTTGCAACGTATAACACAGTGCATATTTTTTTGCTAGCTCAGTCTCCGTAGGATCCATTAATTCAACGGCATCAGGAACGACGATCATTGTGGGCTCGGTTTCTTTTTCTAACACCGTTAAAGCATCGGTAAAAGGATCTGTTGAGGTTAATCCTGCCAAGGAATAATCATAGCCTCCAGTAGATACTACATAACAGGTTCCTCCTCCATTTTCGTAAAAAAACTTGATAGCACTGTATAGTCTGTAGTTTACAGTACTTGTTGCTAAAGTATAGCCGTTAGCTTCTATAAAAAAGTCTGGTGTCGCTTTAGGTTTGCTATCTGTAGCGGCAGGTTTGGCAGTATCTGCTCCTTTCTTTTTAGGGTCATTTGCTGCAGGTTTAGCGGCTGCATTAGCAGCGGGTTTGTCTGCTGGCACTTGATTGACATTAAATTGAATTTGCGGAGGTTTACTACCAAAAATAACATTAAATTCAGCTAATGAAGTAATTCTTACAGCTTGGTTTACCAAGTTTTTTCCATTGTAACTTGTTTTACCGGTATAGCCAATAAAGGCCGGAATGGCGGTAGGAACGGGTACAACAGCATTGCCAAAAGCATCCAATTCTTGGATGTATACTCCGGGCGTTTTCATTTCTGTTACTGACATTCTTCTTTTTTTTAATGGTTAGACATAAATGATCATTTGAGAATTGTACATATTCTCGTTATTTTTATTTTTAAGTATCATGGTAGACGCACTAGGATAAGGCATTTTCATGTCTTGCTCTACTAATACATCTGAAAATTGATTTACATATTGAACTTTTAATAGCGGTATTTCTTTGGGTTTTTGTTCTAGCTTTACAGCAGATACGGAGGTAAAAATATACGATTCTCCTTGATTCTCAAAGACTACTTTCTTCTCTGGTTCTTTATATTTTTCATTATCAGTTCCTTGAATGGTTATATTTTTAACTTCAATTTTTTTGTCCTCAGGAACTACTACAATATACTCTCTAAAAGTAGCTCTGGCTTCAAAGTTTATATTCAGGGTAGGTAATACATTTTCTTTTAGTGATTCAAGGGCATTTCGAAGGTTGATATGAAAAATACCAAGCCCATTTATGTTAAGGGCTTCTGAAGCACCATAAAAGGTATTAGATAAAACGTTATCAATCCACAGTTCGTATATGCCATTTCCAAAAGCATTGAGGTCTATAAAAACGGTAGCTTGTTTTTCTGGGGATATTAACTGGCATATTTCTTGGCCGTTTTGTTTTATAGAGATCGTTGATTTTTTGTCTTTAGGAACCCCTATATTAAATCGAAGCGGTTGGTAAGAAAGCGTTTTGAGTGCTGATGATCCAGTAGGATTGAATCGATTCATTACCGCTTCATTGGTAAAGTAATATACCGTGTTTTCTTTTCTAGGTAAGATCACTTCTGTATAGTTATTAAAGTAAGGATCCGTATTTATCAATTCAAAATACAAATCTCCTGCGGTACGTAGCTCTTCCCATATTTTTTTATTAGCAGCAACTTCTACATAGATTAGATATTGATTTTTTATTTTTTGAAAACGAATTCCATAATTCTTCATAATACGTTGTGTCGCTGAAGTAGGACGAATGTCAAATACAGTACATTCATTCTTAATAAAATAAAAATGGTGTATTGCTAATGTAAACCAGTGTTCGTTTTTTTTATTCATTTCTTTACTTTTTTTGCGCACTTGTATTAAGTCCACCAATACCAGAAATTTGTTCTTTTATTCGTCCTTTTTGGATACTTACCATACGAACTTTATAGACGATGGAAGGAACATATTTAGCGCCAATACCACTCCAAACATGACTTAAATCTTGTACAGGAATATTATAAATCTCTAAGATTAACCTTTCTACAGAATCGTCTAAATCAGGATGACTTTCTTGTGTAAAAGCTTTGGCTGCTTGAAAAGTACCAATGACCGTAGATAACATTTTCAAGGCTTCAGTATAGTTGCTAGAATTATAATTTGCAGAAACTAAGAGGTGTATGTTTAAGTATACAGGCAGGTTCACTTTGTTAAAAGTTCCTTTGCCTGTCATCATGTATTCTTGCCTATTTTTAATAGCTTTCTCTTGTTCAAGATTAATTACAGACAAAATTATTTTGTTTTCAATATTTTGCGTAATACTTCCGTCTAAGTTAACAAGACTACTAACGACTACAACATCTTCTGTAAGACCGTAAGTCATCTTCAGTTCTTTATTAAGTAAGTCGCTTATAAATAGTAATACTTTGTCTAACATATTTCTTTTATTTCTTGGCTTCTAATGCGTTTTTTACTGCGGCAACAACCATTCTTGAAAAATAAAGTCCCATTACACATATACCATAGACAACTCTAAATAGTGAGTCTTCTTCGGTTATAATTTTTGATACCTCTTGTATTTCATGGGATACTTCTTTGTTTACTACATGAATATCTGAAGTTATCAAATAGGAAATTGTCAAAGCAATAGGGATACTAATAATGACAACAAATAGTAACCATAAAAACTCTTTTGACAGTGCTTTTTTTACCACTTTGAGTATCTTTTTTGCTTTTCCAATATCTTGTTTTACAGCTTTCTCTTCCATTATTTCAGCTTTGTTTTATGGTAAATCTTTTTGCCTTCTTTCTACATATTTGTTTATCAAATAAAAAGCATAGGCTCCTAATAGGAAGCCAGTGATTAATAATACACTACTATCGGTAATCCAGTGTTGCATTCTAAAAACTACGACGACAAGTGTTAATACCATGATTGTATAGTATCTTTTTAAGGCTTCATTATTAAAAAAGCTATCTCGTGTGTTAGGCGATAACATGGCAATGACAAATCCGATACAAGAAAAGAAGAGTACAAAAGACATCACATAAAGCAAAATGGTTTTGTAATTTGTGATGGCTCCTAATTTCTTTTCAACGTTATTTATTTTGCTGTTTGGGTTTGTAATTCCTAAGCTATTGGCTATTTTGGTTATTAATGTAGGTTGTTTTTGTGCTGTCGAATCTGTAGTATTTCCTACAGCATTATTTGTAATGCTAACATTGGATGAAACACTATCTTTTGTTACGGGTTTTACCAATTCTTTGTTTATTACTTTCCAAAAATCATTGTATCCTTTGTCATATCCTAAGGCCCAAATACCCAATCCTCTTAGTTTTTTGTCTTTGATAAGTTTTGTTTTGACACGAAAGCTAACGTCATTTTCAAACCAGCATTGACGGTAGACATTTTTAGTGCCTTTTATCTTGTATACGCTATAGGCGCTCTGACTTATAGGTTCTATATAAACAGATTCGTTGTTTTCTATATTGGATTTGATATAGCTGTAAGTTCTACTTCCTATGTATTTTTTTACTTTAGACTTTATATTCAAATTCTGTGTTTCCCATAAGGTTCCATAGGTAGGTAGGGCTAAAATTATTTTGCTGCTGGCAATATTTTTAGTGTAATATGCCACTGAGTTTGTTAGGTTGTAGGGCTCCCATGTTTTTCCACTTTCTAAAGGGGCTATTGGCCCTGCTACTTTGCTGCCTTTTCCATAATAGTCATATCCCATAATGACAAAACAATCAATAGCCTGATCGATGGCTTTAAAATCGATAGCTTTACTCCAGTCGACATTGGGGACTGTCATATAAATTTGATAGTTTTTATTAGCATTTTTTATACGACTTGATAGGTTTAATAAAAAGCTGGTATACTTACTTTTTTCATTTTTAGAAACCCCTTCAAAGTCGAGGCATATCCCATCCGCTTGTCGCTTGGCCAAGAGTTTTATAAGGTTGTCTATTAAGGTGTCAATAGCTGTTAGGTTTTTTAGAAATTTCTTATTGTTATAGATGCCGAAATTACTAACGGTCAGTAGGATTTTTTTTCCTTGCTGTGCTTTTATTGAGTCTATTAACGGAGTTGTTTCCCAATCGTAGGTAGAAATTGCATTTCCCGTTTTTGGGTCAACTTCGTACGAGAAATAAGCAACTGTTGACAGTAAGGAAAAGTTGATTTCTTTATAGTAGTCCTTTTCCCAATGCGGATAAAATCCAAAGACCTCATAGGCTAGTTTTACGTCTTTTGATGTTTTTAAAGGAGTACCTATTTTATTTGTTATTTGTTTTGCAAAAGTTGGCGATATTTTTCCTTTTAGTTTTCTGTGTTGCTGGTGGATAAATTTTCTTGCTTGTTTAGCCGAATCGTTGTGTTTAAAGATACTTTGGATAAACTTTCCAACTTTGGTTTTTTTCTTTGCTACTGTTTTTGCGACTTGTTTTTCTTGAAAAAATGTATTGTGTGCAGCATAAACTTGACGCTCCAGTATAGCGCATAAAATAAAAATTAAAAAAGCGTTTCTGCGATTCATTACCATTATTATTTATATAAAAACACACATTTCCATTCCATTACTTAAAATAGAAGGCACAAAAATCAACACCTAATCCCCTTTTCTGTTAGGTTGAAATAGCACTTTCGGATTAATATTAAGATGAAATATAATTACTGGTTTCATGTTAAAACTAATCTTATGATGCTGACTAGAAGAATTCTATGGAAAATAAATTCAAGGATTTAATAGTAGTCTTAAATGTATTTGGTCATTCTTCAGGGTTTATTCTATGTCACTAGAATCTGTCAGGTAAATATAATTAATTTTTGAAAAAAGTGTATTCTTTTTTTAATATGTTGAATTTTTAACCTGAATTAATTAACTAGGTTTTTTTTAACCCATAATTTTAAGGAGTGAAAACTCAGGAAAGAAGTTGTTTTGAGGTGATAAAATAGTGTGTACTATTGTTTAATTTTAATAATGCTACCCCAATAAAAACCTAATTCTTGACAACAACTGTTCTGTGGAAAAAGGTTTAATAATGTAATCATCTCCTCCTTTTAAATATCCTGTCATTTTATCATTTTTTTCACCTTTAGCGGTAATAAAAATTATTTTGGTATCACCAAGTATTTCATTATTCCTAATTTTTTCAGCAAACTTCAACCCATTCATTTTAGGCATCATTATGTCAAGTAAAATTAAATCAGGAACAAACTTTACAGCCGTTTCGAGCCCTTGTTTTCCGTTCGTGGCTGTTTTTACATGGAAGCCTTTTACTTCAAGTAGGTTTTTTAAAGCCAGAAGAATTGAGGCTTCATCATCTACGACTAAAATTTTATATGTGCTCATCATTTGATAAAAAAGGTATGGTTATTATAATATTGGTAAATTTTTCTAAAATACTGATTGCTCTAATATTACCGTGATGCTTTTCGAGTATTTTTTTTGAAATAGAGAGTCCTAACCCACTCCCTTTGGGTTTGGTGTCTTGTTGTTTGTTTTGAATTTGTACAAAAGTGTCAAATATTTTTTCTGTATGATTCTCATCAATACCAATTCCATTGTCTTTAATGCTAATTGTCCAATTATTAGTGTGGGTAATGTTTATATGAATAGTGTTTCTTTTTTTATTGGAGTCTTTAAACTTTATAGCATTGGTTAATACATTGATAAAAACACGCTCTAAATGAGTTTTATCAGCTGTAATCTTTTGATTGCCTTGATATGGGTTAAAGTACACCTCCATGTTTTCTTGTATAAGTATAGGGACTAAACCTTTTAGAACATTATTGATTAAATCATTTATAGCGTAACTTTTGAAATTCCAAGATATTTTTCCTAAATCCAACCGTTCTTGTAGTAAAGTGTTGTCAATTAAAGTGGCAAGACGATTGCTTTCATTGACAATAGTTTCTAAAAATTCAGATTGTTTGTCTTTAAAAAGATTAGGATCTTTAAATAACATTTCAGAAAGTAATTGAATGGAGGTGATTGGAGTTCTCAATTCGTGTGAAATTGTTAAAATAAATTCATCTTTCATTTGGTCAATTTCTTTTAGTTTTTCATTGGTAAGTAATAATTCTTTTTGTGTTCTTTCTAATGCATTTGATTTGATTTTTAGTTCTTTGCTGTGTGATTTTGCTTCCTTCGTTTCTTCAAGTAATTCAACGATTTCTCTTCTATCTAAAGGTTCTTCTTTGAGCAATCTAGAGATTACAATTCTAGCGGAGATGTTTCCTATTTCATCTGATAAAACACTTTCCGCATAATCTACAAATTGAATGTCTACGAGGTCTTGACTATTGTAGGTAATTCCATGGGATTTATGATAGTTTAATTCTATTTGTTTGGTTTTGTGAGGCCCCATGAAAATAATCAGTAATTCTTGCAATTGGCTGAAGTACACTTTTTCGTATTTGTTTCTAAATCGATAATGGTTAAAGTCTAATTTAGGCTTTGTAAATAAATTTGCTTGTTGAATTTCAATGCCTTTACGATGAGTGGTAAGCGATATGAACACATATAAAGAAGTGTTTATAAAAATACTCCAAAAAAAACTATGCGAAATTTTATTGAAACCTTCTAATCCAAATAAAGCATAAGGTTTTAAAAACGAGATGCCAAAAGGACCGTTAGTTAACATTGTTATATCTCCTAAAAAATTACTTCTGATTAGCGTAGGAAGTAGTAACGTGTAAAACCAAACTACAAATCCAGCTATAATACCTATCATGGTTCCTTTTTGATTTCCTTTTTTCCACAACATTCCACCAAAAAATGACGGTGCTAATTGAACAATACCAACAAAAGATATGAGTCCGATTTCTACCAAAGGATACCTTTCACCTACCAAAAGCATATAGATATAAGCACTGAATAACACGATGGGAATACTTAATCTTTTGCAAAGTAAAATGGACTGCTGTACTTTATTTGATGAAAAAAAATCAAATCGAATGATTAAAGGAATTAAAATGTTTTTTGAAAGCATGGTAGCGATTGCAATCGTTTCTACGATAATCATTCCTGTAGCAGCTGAAAGCCCTCCTAAAAAGACTAAAGTTGCTAAGATATTATTATCCATTTCCATTGGAAAGTGCAAGACATAATTGTCAGGGTTGAAATGAAAGTTTTTAAAATAAATTTTACCCGCCAGCGCAATGGGTATAACAAAGATTGTGATTAAAAAAAGATATAAAGGAAAAATCCATGAAGCTTTTTCTACATGTTTTTCGTTATTGTTTTCTATCGCAATAAGATGAAATTGTCGTGGAAGTAAGGTAAAAACCAAAAATGAAAGCAAGATGAGCAGAAACCAATCCCAATAACCGCCTTCTAGACTTTTTTCAATATGATTTAAATTGTCTATTAACGTCATCGTATTAGCCTGTTGAAAAATATCTCCAAAACCATCGAATACATAAAAAACAATGTAGCATCCAATAATTAAAAATGCCAACAATTTAAATATCGCTTCAAATACAATTACAGCAACCATTCCCTCATTTTGGTCAGAAGCAGAGGTTTTTCGAGTTCCGAAAAGGATGATGAAAAAAGATAAGATAACTACCATCAAGAATGAGGTTGAGGTATTTAAAGCATTTGAGGAATAATTGTCAATAATGATGTCAAAGCTAGTCGATATTGCTCGTAATTGTATTGATATATAGGGGATAATAAATATAAATGTTAAGACTGTTATTATATTTCCTAATTGGCGATTTTTACCATAGCGTGTGGCAATAAAATCAGAAATGCTGCTTATTTTTTCTTTTTTAGTGATACGAATAATTTTTTTAAAAAAGATTACCCATAAAGGACATAATAAAATAGGTCCCAAATAGGTAGATAAAAAAGAAATTCCACTTGTAGACGCTTTTCCAACACTACCATAAAAAGTCCATGCCGTACAGTAGGTGGTCAGTGATAGTGCATAGGCAACAGGTGTGTTTATTATTTTTTTAGTTAACGTGTTTTTGTTTCCATAATAAGCAATTAGAAACAATATTATCAAATAAATACAGCAGATCGTTATTACCAACCAAATAGGAATCATTTAAAGAACTTTGAAATAATTATTTTAACTGCAATAATTAGAGCTAGCCATATACTATAAAAATACACAAATGTTGCGGGGGTGTGTTTAAAGACCATCTTTCCATTTATAGTGCTGGTAAATGGAAAGTTAACTAATAGAAAAATAATTATACAGATAGTGAAAAGCCAAGTTTTGTGAATTGATTTCATCATATATGTATATAAATAAATATATAAATATAACATTATTATTTATAAATTGTATATTTGTTTCTCACTTGATTTCTCATTAATAATTAGTAATGTCGTTAACTGATTTTGAATTACTTGATAAAAGTTCTGAAACGTTAAAAGTCTTAGCGCACCCGTTGCGTCTGGCAATAATTGAACTTTTGTTGAAAGATAAAAGACTTTCTGTTTCGGATATCTATGAAGCACTAGAAATTGAGCAATCTGTAGCTTCTTATCACCTTAAAAATCTCCGAATCGTAAATCTAGTTGTGCCAAACCGTATAGGTACTAAAATATTTTATACCATAAAAAATGAACAAGTAAGTAATGTTTTTTACAGTATAATTAAACTTTGTGAGAATTAATAGTTTTTTTGAACAACTATTTTCTTACTAGTGATCGCTGCACGGATTATAATTTCATCTCTATAACTTTTATACTATTTCTATAAAGTTTTATTGTAAATAGAGTCATATCATGCTAATTGTTAAATAAATGCCTTTTTTTATTGATTTTTGCTACATTTTATCGAATAGTTAATAACTTATATATGTAAATAATTAAATATATGTATATTGTCATGAATTTAAATTATTAACTTATGAAAAAACGGATAATACTATCATTCTTGGTTTTGCTTTTGTTAGAAGGTTTTTCCCAAGAAAAAAAGAAACTCGAGTTAAAGTTTAAACCGCTAAAGTTTAACATAACCGAAGACGGTTCCCAATGGGTACGATTTATCTTATGGAATCAGGTACAAATGAATTCTAGTAATTTGGATAGTGAGGCAAGGTTTACTCTAAAGCCAAATATTAGGCGTTCACGTTTATTACTGTTAGGTCAGGTGACAAAAAATATGTTTACATACATTCATTTAGGGGTAAATAATGTAAATACCAGTTCAATAGGAGGGTCAAGTGGGAGTGACGGAACACAATATTTTTTACATGATGCAGCAATAGAATATAAATTTTCTGAAGCTTTTGCAGTGGGTGGTGGGTTGCACTATTGGAATGGGATGGCTCGTTTAGCAAGTTGGGCGGGTTTGACTTCTATGACCTATGACATACCAAACCCAGTTATATTTGTTCCGGGGTTAAATACAACGGATCAATTTGCCAGACATGTAGGTCTCTATGTCAAAGGAAAGATAAATAAGTTGGAATACAGAGTAGCGTTTAACGATCCTAGTCTAACAGGGGCTAGAGAAAATATAACAAATCTGGCAGAAAACAATGCTGTATATGGAGCATGGGATTATCATGATAAGGGTAGGACAATCATTGCTGGTAATATCAAATACAATTTTTTAGGAGCTGAAGGTAATCTATTACCTTATGTGGTAGGCACCTATCTAGGTAAGAAAAAAACGTTATCTGCCAGCTTCGGCTTTTTTAATCATGCCAATGGTGTGCTTACTTTGAATAATAATGCAAATCCAGTACTTATAGGAGATGATACTGCTACGATTGTTTCGAAAACAAGTACAGATGATGTTTTTAATTACTCTCTTGATGTTAATTATGACACTCCTTTAGGGAATCAAGGAGGAGCTTTGACAGCTTATGGAGCATACCTAAGCTATGATTATGGCGAAAATGGTAGTAGTTTGAGTGGGGCAACAGGTACTGCTTTTTACGGGCATTTGGGGTATTTGATACCCAAAACTAAACTGCAACCCTACGTTGCCTATCAAAAAAGAAACTGGGATGATGATACGTTTGTTGGTAGCCAACGGTCGGGGAGTACTACAAACCTTGGAGCAAACTATTATTTTGTAGGACATAATTTAAAATTGACATTTGAGTATTTAAAAAGTAACTTTGATGCAGGTCAAGATGTAAGTCAATTACGGTTACAACTGCATATGTTTTTGTAAGCTAGTATATTTATATATTGACAAATTAAACTAAGCTCATTTGTATTCTTTATGAAAAAACTAATTAACGTATTGGATAATTTCACCGAAAACGTAGGGAAGATAACCAGTTGGTTTGCTGTATTTATGGTGTTAATTATAAGTCTTGATGTCATTATTAGGTATCTGTTTGAATTTACCTTTATTTGGATCATAGAATTAGAAATTTATTTATTCGGATTTTTATTTCTTTTAGGTTCTGGATATGCTCTGAAGCATGAGAAACACGTTCGTGTAGATGTTTTTTACAGTAGATTTTCAGAAAAAAAGAAGGCTATAATCGATCTTTTTGGGAGTGTGCTTTATTTGCTTCCTTGGTGTTTTATTGTGATTAATGGATCTTTCAAATATGCCTATAGCTCTTTTAAAATAAGCGAAGGCTCACCACAACCTGGTGGGTTACCTGCTCTGTATATTTTGAAGTTTGCTATTACCCTAGGGTTTATTCTTTTATTGATTCAGGGGGTGTCCCAAATACTAAAATCAATTACTATTTTACTAAATAAAGACCAAGCATAATGGAAGTACTAGCAATCGTATTATTTTTAATCATATTTATTTTAATCCTAAAAGGATATCCTGTAGCATTAACTTTAGGAGGTACATCAATTCTCTTTGCTATAGGGGTTAGTGTTTTTGCTCCTGAGTATTTTTCCATGTCATTTTTCAATATTCTTCCCTCTCGTATAATGGGAGTTATTAATAATTATGTATTAATGGCAGTACCGTTATTTATTTTTATGGGGATTATGCTTGAAAAATCAGGTTTAGCAGAAAGTTTATTAGAAACTATGGCAATGATGTTTGGCTCTATAAGAGGAGGCTTGGCAATTTCTGTGGTTATTGTGGGGGCTTTGTTGGCGGCTTCGACAGGTATTGTAGGTGCTACGGTGGTAACTATGGGGCTTATCAGTTTGCCTACAATGTTGAAAAGAGGATATAAAACGGAGTTGGCGACAGGAGTAATAGCATCTTCGGGTACTTTGGGGCAAATTATCCCTCCTTCCATAGTTTTGGTGCTATTGGCAGATACGATTAACAGCTCTTCAAGAGGATCGGAATCCGTTGATGTAGGGGCATTGTTTTCAGCTGCCTTATTGCCGGGGTTAGTATTGGTTGGGTGTTATATAGCCTATATTTTAGTAACGTCTTTTGTTAAAAAGGAAGACGCACCAGCAATTCCTCAAGCAGAAATAAAAGCGTTTAGAGGAGATAATTTTAAAAGTAAAATAATTAAGGTGTTAATATTACCTGTTTTATTAATTGTAGTCGTGTTAGGTTCAATATTTACGGGGTTGGCATCACCTACTGAAGCCTCTGCTATTGGTGCTTTGGGAGCTACGCTTTTAACTATTATACAAAAAAAATTCAGTGTAACTATTTTAAGAGAAGTATCTAAAGAAACAATGAAACTAACCACTATGGTATTCTTTATATTATTAGGAGCTACCACATTTACATTGGTGTTTAGGAGTTTGGGAGGAGATGAATATTTACAACACCTTATTTTAGAATCGAATTTATCACCGTTAATGTTTTTGCTTTTGGTAATGGCTGTGATTTTTGTAGCTGGTTTTTTTATAGATTTTATAGAAATCATTTTTATTATCATACCAGTAGTAACTCCAATATTTAATGCCTTTGATATGAATATGTTGTGGGTTGGTATTTTGGTTGCATTAAATCTTCAAACCTCCTTTTTAACGCCACCTTTTGGTTTTGCACTCTTTTATTTAAAAGGAGTCGCTCCCCCAGAGGTCAAAACGAGTCAGATATATAAAGGTATTGTGCCTTTTATAATCATTCAATTAATAATAGTAGGTCTTGTGATGTTCTTTCCAGAAGTCATATTCCTAAATAAATAACTTAAATAAAAAATGAAAACTACAAGTATGTTTAAAATGTTGGCTTTCTTGTTGATGGGAATGTCAATCTTGGTTTCTTGTAATAATGAGACTAAAAATAGTGGTAAAGTAACTGCAGCAGCAGTGAATAAAAAAGTATATAACTGGAAAATGACAACTACTTGGCCGCCAAATTTCCCTGTTATAGGAGAAGTGGCAAATAAATATGCCAAATGGGTTGAAGAATTGTCTGATGGACAAATAAAAATAAAAGTCTATGGAGGTGGTGAATTAGTACCTCCTTTAGAAGCGTTTGATGCAGTATCGAATGGGACTATTGAAATGGGATCAGGTGCTTCGTATTATTGGGCAGGAAAAATACCTGCTGCTCAGTTTTTTGCAGCCGTTCCTTTCGGAATGAATAGCCAGCAATTGACTTCTTGGTTAGAAACTGGTGGCGGTTATGAGCTTTGGAAAAAAGCCTATGCTAAGTTTAATCTAGTGCCTTTTTCGGGAGGAAATACAGGAGTACAGATGGGGGGGTGGTTTAATAAAGAAATCAATACTATTGAAGATTTTAAAGGGTTGAAAATGCGTTTGCCAGGTATTGGAGGAAAGGTGTTAGAAAAAGCAGGAGGAGCTGCTGTACTAGTAGCAGGTGGTGAGATATATACCAGTTTAGAGCGTGGTGTAATTGATGCTACGGAATGGATTGGTCCTTATCATGATTATAAAATGGGGTTTCAAAAAGTTGCGAAATACTATTATACACCAGGATGGCATGAACCCGGAACTCAATTGGAGTTTTTTGTAAATAAAGAAAAGTTTGATGCCTTACCTAAATATTTACAGGCTGCTTTAGAAGCAGCATCTAAAAAAGCACAAGTGTGGGTGTTAGCTGAGTTTGATAAGCAAAATGGAATATACTTGGATAAGCTTAAAGCTGAAGGAGTACAAATCAAGGAGTTTTCAAAAGAGACGTTAGATATCTTAAGAGGTTATACCAAAGAAGCTATTGAAGATTTAGTTGGAGATGATCCTTTGTCTAAAGAGGTCTATGAAAGCTATAGAACTTTCCAAGATAAGATTTCGAAATGGTCTGAAGTAACGGAACAGGCATACTATAATAAGATTAAAGAATAATAATCTTATAATTAAGTTTTTTGAATTCCTGAGTGTGTTACACTTGGGAATTTTTATTTTTTATAAAATGTTTATATATATGATGTCGTTTGTTATTCTTGCGCTAAGTAACTAGAGGGGTTACGAGGTTGTATGATTAAGAAGTGATAATTTCCATCTGCTAGCCGTTGTTTTTTATATGTGAGTTATGATATTTGGAATATGTTGTTCTTATTCAAGAAGTCCATTATCTTTTCTTTGTTTTTAATAGAAAGAACTACTTTTTCACCGTTATTTTTCTTAATTAAGATAGCGTATTTAGCACTAGTAATATAAGCCCATCCGTATTTTCTTGAATAAAGGACACCCCAGCCCAACATATCGGATAAAGTTCCCGTTTTTTTTATTTGTATTGATCTTATATTTTTCCATGCTATGATTTTTTTAGTCAAGATAATAGGGAAGAGGCTGTAGGTTAAAGCATTTGGAGTAAAAGATATTTTTAGGTTGATAAGAAATAATAGGATGCCTATTAGAAGAATACCTGATAAAATATACCAAGTATTGACGGTTATATCTTTAGAAAATAAATAAAAACAAACAATGATCACTTGGAGACTGTAGAGTATAAAAATAAATTTAGGTAATCTTGTACTTTCTTTAATTGTTTGTTTCATAGTTGATGTTGTTTTTTTAGTTTGTCATGATTAATCAGAAATGCTATTGTTTACTGAGATAAACTTTCAGTTATAATTTGGAGAAACACATAGTTTTTTGAGTCTAAATTTATGAGTTTTTATTTGAAAAATAAAAATCTACAGCTTTCTAAAACTTCTCTTTTTTTATTGTGCTAATTATGAAAATGTTGTTTTATTGAAAACTGAATCGTGTCATTGGTTGTTTTTTGAGCTATTTTACAAATACTTTCTTCTGTTAATTGCAAAACCCTAGGATATCCACCTGTAACCTGAGCGTCCCTCATTAAAATGATAAGCTTTCCAGAAGGGGTTAATTGAACAGTACCGGGTAAAACAGCAGAAGTTAACATCGAAGTAAATTGATTGGGTATTTCTTGGTTTAATCGATACCCCATCCTACTATGTTGGTTTGAAATAGAAAAGAGCGTATTGTTCAGTTGTTTTTGTTGTTTTTGAGAAAGCCAACTATATTCTGGCCCTTGGTAACATGTTATGTTATGAGATTGGAAAAGTGATTTACTAACTTTTATATGTGAAAAGCTATGGCTAACTTTTGATGATTTTTTAGAAAAAGAAAGAACCGTTCCTTTTTCTAAGCGTTGCATTTGGGTAACGCCTTGGTAAAAACTTCGGCTACCGTATATGCTTTCCGATAATATCCCGCCAAAAACACCTATATAAGTTCGACTCCCATATTTTCTCTTTCCAAATGATAAAATATCTCCTTTTTTTACGGAGAAAACGGTATTAACGGGGATAAGTGTATTGCCGATTTTAGCGGAAAAATCAGCACCCGTAATGCTAATTAGGGTATTGTTTTCAAAGGCTAAGGAAGTGCCTCCATAAGTTATTTCGATTAGCGCATCTTCGGGGTTGTTGTTCAGTAGTAAATTGGCTGTTTTGGCAGCATGACTGTCCATACATCCTGAAAAAGGAATCCCGTAGTTTGCATATCCTTTTCTCCCCATATCTTGAATTGAAGCATAAAAACCAGGGTGTAAAACTTTAATCATGTATCAATTTTTTAAAGAGTTTGTGATTTCCATTTTTAATATCGTTTTGAAGTATTGAAAATTCTTTTTCATTGATGGGAGTAAATTGAATTTTATCTCCAGTCTTAGCAAAGCAAGGAGAAGTATTTTTAGGAGTAAAGAAAGAAATAGGTGTTTGCCCGATAACATGCCATCCTCCGGGACTATCTTGAGGATATACACCTGTTTGACTTCCCCCAATAGCGACTGATCCTTTAGGTTTATGTAGGTTTGGTGTTTCTTTTCTAGGAATGTGTAACGTTGGGTCTAATCCGCCCAAGTATAAAAAGCCAGGTAAAAAACCGATAAAATAAACGGTGTAAATATTTTGTGTATGAATATCTATAACCTGTTGGTTGCTATATCCAGTATGTTTTGCAACGGTTGCTAGGTCAAAACCGAATTGAAGGTCGTAACAAACGGGAATTTCCCATTGATATTTAATATTGAATGTATCATCGTTATTTTGGGTATAAAGTGTTTTTAGAAATGCTTTTTTTTTTGAAAAATTAAGTAAAGACTCTTTGTAAACAATCGTCAAGGAATGATACCCTACTATACAGTCCTGTAATAAATCTTGTTCAACAGCGGAGATCTTATCCTTAAATTGAATAATATCCTGTAAAATAACTTCATCTATTTTAGGTTCCCATTCAATTAGGATAGCACAGGGGCCAAAAGCTTTGTATGTTATGTTTTTAGTCAAAAGTTACCCCTTTTTTTGATAAAGATTCATAAATAAATTTAACCAAGGCAATTGCATTGGGGGTATCTCCATGTACACAGTAAGTAGCTGCTTCTATATGAATAATATCTCCTTGTAGGGTTTTTACTTTTTTGTTAAAAATCATACTAGAGAGGTGGTTAAGTAGTTTATCCTTATTTGTAATCAAAGCGTCAGAATTGTTTCTTGAAACAAGGGTCAAATCATTGTTGTAATTTCTGTCTGCAAAAGCTTCATATTTAATTCGGATGTTATTTTTTACTGCTTTTTCAGCTATCACTGCATTAAAAGGAACGTATAAATAACAGTCAGGGCATGTATGTAATACTGCCTGAACAATTGTTTCTGCTATTGCTACATTGGTAGCTGCCATATTATATAAGGCGCCGTGTGGTTTAATATGATGTAATTTCTGTCCTTGAATAAGCGCTCTTTTTTGTAGTATGTTAATTTGATCTTCAATGCTTTTTTTGAGTGTCTCAAGGCCGATATTCATGTTTTTTCTTCCAAAATTTTCTCTGTCAGGAAAAGAGGGGTGCGCGCCAATTTTTACCTTATTCTTTATTGCCAAGGAAATTACTTCATCCATAATCTCAATGGTTCCAGCGTGACCACCACAAGCAATATTACAGGAAGAAATATACGGAAGTAAAGTTGCTTCATTTCCCATCTCTTCACCTACATCACAGTTAATATCAATTTTCATAATTTAAAAAACAGCAAATACCTTTAAAATACTTTTAAGTCCTAAAAATATACTTATAACTAAAATAAAAAGCCCCAATAAATTTTGGGTTTTGGAGTTTTTATAGTTTCCTAAAACAGTTTTTTTATTCATAATCCATAATAAAATACCTGCAATTAATGGTAAAAGTAATCCGTTGGCTACTTGTGCGAATTTGATAACTTCGATAGGTTTAATACCCAAAGAAGAAAACACCACTCCAAGAATTAGGATAACCATCCAAACCATTCTAAATTTTGTAGCTTTTAAATTGTTTTCCCAGCCCCAACAACCTTTAGCTACATAAGCTGCTGCAAGAGGAGCTGTAATAGCAGAGGTGATTCCTGCTGCAAACAAGCCTATTGCCATAAAATATTTGGCAAAATCACCATATAAAGGGGCGAGACTTTTAGCCAAATCCGAAGCATTATTGATGTCATTAACTTTTATCGCTGCTGCAGAAACAATGATAGCCATAGAAACTAATCCCCCTAACAGAATTGAAATAATGGTGTCTTTTTTTGCCAAGGAAATATCATCGGGTGTTTTCCATTTTTCTTTAACTAAAGAAGCGTGAAGGAAAATATTATACGGAACGACCGTAGTTCCGATAAGCCCAATAATGATGAAAATACTTTCTTCAGGAGCAGAAGGAATAAATAACCCTTTTGCTATTGCTAGCAGATTGGGTTGGGTTACGATAGCAGTAATTAAGAAAGAAACACTCATTAAAAGAACGAGTGAAACTAAGATTTTTTCAAGGATTTTGTAATTGCCAATATACAATAGAATAAAGGCGATAATACCGACCAAAAAGCTGGCTAAATTAAGTGTATTTCCGCCTAAAGTAATGGCAGTTTTGCCAAAGATGGTTTCCAGCCCTAAAATACCGCCACTTATATTTCCAGCTTCATAAGAAGCATTTCCTATAACAATAGCTGCTAAAATAATAACGGTTATTATCTTATTAATAATAGGATTTTTAACCTCTTCTTTGATAACTTCTGACAATCCTTTCTGAGAGATGATACCCAATCTTGCAGCCATTTCTTGTAAAACAATGGTGGCTAAAATGGATAGTGCCATTGCCCAAAGTAACGATACCCCAAAATTTACCCCTGCTAAGGTGCATAATGTCACTGTTCCAGGGCCTATAAATGCTGCAGCAACTAAAGTTCCAGGGCCAATATTTTTAAGCCAGTTTTTCATGGTAGATAGAATTTATAGCCTTAAAAGTAGCAAAAAAGAATTAAGCGTACTTAGGGGAACAATTTTGTGAAGCTTTATTGTTGATGGTGCGCGTTTGTTTTGGGTTTCTTATTTTTGCACGATGTTAAGAGTGGTACGAAATTTTTCAATAGATTGTCCAGAAGAATTTAAGCAAAAACTATTTGTCTGGTCAAAACAATTTGAAACAGCGGTTTGGTTAGATTCGAATAATTTTAAGGAAAAGTATAGTTCATTTGATGGAGCGTTAGCAGTTGAGGAGTTTACATCCATAAAAACAGACTACGAACACGCTTTTGAAAAATTAAAAGAGTATCAGTCTTATACAAACGATTATATTTTTGGTTACATTTCTTACGATGTAAAAAACGACATAGAGAACCTAACTTCAAATAATTTTGACGGAGTAGGTTTTTCTGATATCTTCTTTTTTCAGCCTCAAAAAATTATTTTTATTAAAGGGGATGTTGTTGATTTTCAGTATTTACAGATGATTGATGATGAAATGGAAGACGATTTTGAAGCTATATTTGAAACAAATCCACATGTAGTATTATCGGAAGAACTGTTGACTAAAAAAAATGATATTAAGATAAAGTTGAGGATTCATAAGGACGAATACTTTCAGAAGGTATCAAAAGTATTAGAGCATATTCACAGAGGAGATATTTACGAAGCTAATTTTTGTCAAGAGTTTTATGCAGAACAAACAACGATCAATCCGTATGAGATTTATAATCAATTAAATCAAATTTCTGAACCTCCTTTTGCTACTTTTTTAAGACACGATGATTTGTATCTTTTGTCAGCAACTCCAGAAAGATATATCAAGAAGATTGGGGACAAAATTATATCGCAACCTATAAAAGGTACTGCTAAAAGATTGGTAAATAAGATAGATGATGAAAAAATCGCTTTTGACCTTTCTAGAGACGAGAAAGAACGTTCAGAAAACATTATGATTGTCGATTTAGTTAGAAATGATTTGTCTAAAACAGCTAAAAAAGGAACCGTCACTGTGGAAGAACTTTGTAAAGTCTATTCTTTTAAGCAGGTTCATCAATTGATTTCTACCATTACCTCTGAGGTAGCTACAGGTGTTCATGCTATTGATGTTATTAAGGATACTTTTCCAATGGGAAGTATGACCGGAGCTCCAAAAATATCAGCAATGAAAATTATTGAAAAACTAGAAGAGACCAAGAGAGGATTGTATTCTGGAGCAGTAGGGTATTTTACACCCGACGGAGATTTTGACTTTAATGTTGTAATAAGGAGTATTTTGTATAATTCGGATAAGAAGTATGTGTCTTTTTCTGTGGGAGGTGCAATAACAGCAAAGTCAACTCCTGAAAAAGAGTATGAAGAGTGTTTGTTAAAAGCAAAAGCCATGAAATATGTGCTATTAAATTCATAACATAAGTCAATAATCAGTATCTTCACCAAATTGATTGGGTGTCTTATTTGTATAAGAGCATTAGCTATACGAGAGCAAGAATGAAATGACCCGTTGAAAAATAAAAAAACAAAAAAGTTGATAGATAGGTTTCAGAAACATGTTGAAGAAAATTTTCCTTTTTTAAAGGATAAGAAGCTGTTGTTAGCAATTTCTGGAGGCGTAGATAGCGTGGTAATTGCTTATTTGCTAAACAATCTGAACTACCATGTTTCGTTGGCACATTGTAACTTCAAGTTAAGAGGAAAAGAAAGTGATTTGGATGAAGTTTTTGTTGAAAAACTAGGAAAGGTTTTAGATTTTAAAACCTATACAACACAGTTTGACACTACTAGTTATGCCAAAAATAAAAAAATATCAATTCAGGTAGCAGCACGAGAGTTGCGTTACGATTGGTTTGAACAACTTCGGGTCGACAATGCATATGATTTTATTATCACAGCACATCATGCCAATGACACTATAGAGACTATTTTGATAAACTTGGCAAGAGGCACAGGGTTGGAAGGGTTGACAGGTATCCCTATGATTAACAATTATGTGGTAAGACCGTTACTTTCTTTTTCTAGTGATGAAATTTTAAAATATGCTAAAAGTAAAAACATCATTTGGAGAGAAGATGCTAGTAATTCAGAAACTAAGTACTTGAGAAATAAAATCAGGCATAAGGTTATACCGATTCTAGAAGAAATCAACCCTAATTATATCAATTCTTTTACTAAAACAACGACTTTTTTGAAGCAAAGTAAGGAAATTATTGAAGAGGCTGTCGATCAAAAAAAGAAGGAGTTGTTGTCTTTTGAAAAAGATACGATTAAGCTTGATATCGCAAAATTACTAGGCTTGTCAAGCCCTAAAGCGTACTTATATTACCTTTTAAAAGACTATGGGGTCTATGAATGGAATGATGTTTATGCCTTGTTGCATGCGCAATCAGGAAAAGTTTTGTCAACAAAATCACATATATTGTTGAAAGACAGAGATTTTTTATTAATTTTACCAGTCGATAAAATTAACAATATTGAAAGTCAGTGTTTTAATATAAGTGAAGATCTCTCTAACATTAGTACCCCAATTAACTTATCGTTTAAAAAAGTGCTAAAGACAAAATCTTTGAAAAAAAACACTATTTATGTTGATAAAAATTTGTTAAATTACCCCCTCGCTTTACGCAAGTGGAGTGAAGGTGATTTTTTTTATCCCAAGGGAATGTTGGGAAAAAAGAAGTTGAGTAAATATTTTAAAGACGAAAAAATATCATTAATAGAAAAACAAAGTATATGGATACTTTGCGATGGTAATGACGATATAATATGGATCATAGGGAAACGCCAAGATAGACGTTTTTTACCATCTACTAAAACAACTGAAATATTACGAATTAAATATAAACCCCTGTAAACTGTTAATAGAATGAAAAAACTCGTTACTCTAATTTTGTTTTTTATAGGTTTAGTAACTTTCTCCCAGACTGATGACAACCCCCTAGAGGTAACCCCAACAGTAGAAAAAGTTTCCGATACAGAGTATGATTTAATCTTCAATATATTGATAGCAGAAGATTGGCATCTCTATTCTCAATACAATCCAGAAGATGCTTCTTTGCCTTTAACCATTACACCTGCAGAAGGTGAGACGGGTTATACCCTAAGTGGAAAGGCAAAAGAGAGTGAGACAGAGACTGAATTTAGTGATATCTGGGGCAAGGATGAAATATTCTTTGTAGAAGAAGCAACACTAACACAACGTATTATTGTGTCTGATTCTACTTTGTCTAAGATAA
Source organism: uncultured Tenacibaculum sp. (assembly GCA_947496185.1). GTDB lineage: Bacteria > Bacteroidota > Bacteroidia > Flavobacteriales > Flavobacteriaceae > Polaribacter. The sequence goes on along the minus strand of CANMCD010000002.1, from coordinate 88,972 downwards.
CATTAAATGTAGATGCTCAAGTGTGTAAGGAGTATTGTTTGCCTTTTGATGAGGATTTTAGCTTTATTGTTTCACTAGATAGTGGTGAAGTTGTTCAAACAGTTGCTGAAGTTGATGATAAAAGTAAGCAATTGTCTGAGTCGTTAAAATTAGATTTGAAGAATGAAGCAATGCTAGAGAGTTCAACGGAAGGCGAAACTAAGAAGAAAGATAGTAGTTTGTTCAATATCTTTTTATTAGGGTTTGCTGGAGGATTGTTAGCTTTCTTAACACCTTGTGTATTCCCAATGGTACCCTTAACGGTTTCGTTTTTTACCAAAAGATCAGAAAAGAGAGGAAAAGGTGTAGCTGGAGCAATATTATATGGTGTGTTTATTATGTTGATTTATGCATTGTTAAGTGTTCCTTTTCATTATTTAGATTCCTTAGACCCAGAAATATTAAATAATATCTCTACGAATATCTGGTTAAACCTGATTTTCTTCGTGATACTAATTTTCTTTGCCGGATCATTTTTCGGATTATATGAAATTACACTGCCAAGTTCTTGGGGAAATTCTGCTGACGGAGCTTCTAGTAAAGTAGGAGGAGTTGTAGGTATATTTTTCATGGCACTGACATTAGCTATTGTTTCTTTCTCTTGTACAGGGCCAATTTTAGGTTCGTTGTTAGCAAGTTCGCTTTCGTCTAACGGAGGAGCAATGCAGCTTTCTGCTGGTATGACAGGATTTGGAATGGCATTGGCATTGCCTTTTGCCTTGTTTGCATTATTCCCAGGATGGTTAAATACGTTGCCTAGATCAGGAAGCTGGTTAAACGCTGTAAAAGTGGTTTTAGGTTTCTTAGAATTGGCACTTGCCTTTAAGTTTTTATCAAATGCCGATTTAGTTGGGCATTGGAATTTGTTAAAGAGAGAGGTGTTTATCGGTATTTGGGCGTTTATCGCTTTCTTAATGGCGTTGTATCTTTTCGGATTTATTGGTAAGAAGTACGGTAGAATATCCGTTTTTAGAATGTTTATTGGTTTGCTTGCGTTGGGTGTAGCGTTCTATTTCGCCCAAGGAGTTATGAAGAAACCTATTTGGGATCAAAGTGAAGTGTTGAGTGGATTGGCACCTCCAAAGTTCCATAGTATTTATTCACAAGATAATAAATGTCCTTTAAACCTAAACTGTTTTAAAGATTTCGATGAAGGTTTAGCTTATGCCAAATCAGTAAATAAGCCTATTTTACTTGACTTTACGGGTTGGGCGTGTGTTAACTGTAGAAAAATGGAAGAAAACATATGGAGTGAGCCAGACGTATATAAAGTGCTTAGTGATGATTATGTATTAATATCACTTTATGTAGATGATCATCAAAGAATGCTTCCTAAAGAAGAGCAATTTGACTATATAAGACCGAACGGTAAAATAAAGAGAATTAGAACTTATGGAGATAAGTGGGCTACTTTACAGATAGCAAACTTTAAAACGGCTTCACAGCCATTCTACGTGTCTTTAAGTCCTAATTTAGAGGTTCTAAATAGTCCTGAGCAATATACGGATAGAGATACGTATTATAAGTGGCTGAAAACAGGATTAGAGCGTTTTAATAGCGGAACTGACTAAAAAATAAAATAATTTATAGTACTATAAATTTCATTAAAAATGAAAAACGCGCGAAACTAAAATTTCGCGCGTTTTTTGTGATTATATATGTTATTGTTGTTTTTCCGCAACGGTTTCTAATTCCTTATACCAGCTTTCTCCAAACTTCCTAATAAGAGCATGTTTTAAAAACTTGTATATAGGTACCTGAAGTTCTTTTCCTAAAGAACATGCGTCGTCACAGATTTCCCATTTATGGTAGTTTATTGCAGAAAAATCACTGTACTTTCGTATTCGTATTGGGTATAAATGACATGAAATAGGCTTTTTCCAGTCTACTTCGCCATTGTTATAGGCTTCTTCAATACCACATTTAGCTGCTCCATTTTGATCAAAAATTGTATAAACACATGCCGCATCATCAATTAACGGGGTTTCAAGCTCGTCAAAGTCATTTTTAATCCAAGTACCTTGCTCTTCAATGGCTTTTATTCCTTTGTCACTTAGAAAAGGTTTTACTTTAGGATAAATATCTTCTAAGATTTTGGCTTCTTCTTTTTCAAGAGGAGCCCCAGCATCTCCTTCAACACAACAAATGCCTTTGCATGAAGTGAGGTTGCATACAAACTCTTTTTCTATAATGTCTTCTGAAATAATAGTTTTTCCTAGTTGAAACATGGATTAAAATAAGTTTACAAATTATTGATATAAAGGAAAAGTTGCTAACAACAATTCACTAAACATTTAAGTGGTATATTAGCTTTATGTAAAGTTTTTGCAAAAATAGCAGATTGTATATTTACTTACATAATTTTGCGGAATAAAATACATAGTATGAATTTTAGCTTAAAAGAAATATTTACGGCATTTATGGTATTGTTTGCCGTAATTGATATTATAGGAAATATACCTATAATTATTGATTTGCGTAAGAAAGTAGGGCATATACAGTCTGAAAAGGCGTCAATTATAGCAGGTTTTATTATGATCGTTTTTCTGTTTGCAGGAGAGCAGTTATTGAGTTTTATTGGAATTGATGTGAACTCTTTTGCCGTTGCAGGTGCATTTATATTGTTTTTTATTGCATTAGAAATGATATTAGGGATTACATTGTACAAGGAAGATGAGGATGAGGCTTTGAATGCCTCCGTTTTTCCGATAGCTTTTCCTTTAATTGCTGGGCCAGGAAGTTTAACAACATTACTTTCATTGCGAGCAGAATATTCTTGGGAAAACATCCTTGTGGCTATCCTTTTGAATGTGCTTTTAATCTTTTTTGTTTTAAAAACTTCTTCACGAATTGAAAAGATAATAGGGCCCAATGGTATTAAGATTATTAGAAAAGTTTTTGGGGTAGTTTTATTAGCAATTTCAGTAAAACTTTTCGCTGCTAATATTAAAATTTTATTAGCGTAATTAGTGGTATGGAAAAATTTGACGTTTTAATTATAGGGGGAGGAGTCGCAGGAATGCAATGTGGTTTGGTTTTAGGTTCAGGGCTTCATAAAGAATATGCCAGAGGTAAAAAAGTAGGGATTATTATGCATCAACGAAGTTCACACCTTCAAGATGCATTGTTTAATAATGTATTGGGGTTAAAGCCTAAAACATTAGGGAAAGATGTTTTATTAGAAGGTAAAAATCAACTTAGTGAATTATACCCCGAAGTAGTTCAGATCGAAAAAGAAAAGGTGTTGGCGGTGTTGGACGATGAGGAAGGGTATAAAATAGTCACGAATAAAAATGAATATCAAAGTGAAGCGGTTGTTGTGGCGTTAAATTACGCCAAGCCATTTGATATACAGGGACTACAGCAGTATGTAGAAAGGCATTCTAGAGCCAATGCAATGAAAGATAGAATTCAGTTGCGTAATTTCAATCATTTAATAAAGGAAGGATTGTATGTTTGTGGTACTATAGCAGGGTGGAGGAGTCAGTTTGCTATTGCAGCAGGAAGTGGTGCTAGTGTAGCCACAGATATTTTGACATTGTGGAATGAAAATATTCCTACTAAGGTTCATGATAAATCAAAGAGTTAGATTGATTAATCTGATTGTTAATAAACAAAGAAACTCGGATAGTTATATCCGAGTTTCTTTGTTTATATAGTTTCTTTGTTATATCACTGAAGTGAATTGCTCTAAGAATCGTTTGTCGTTTTCGTAGAACATTCTGATGTCAGGAATTTGATATAAAAGCATAGCGATTCTCTCAATCCCCATACCAAATGCGTATCCTGAGTATTTTGCTGGGTCAATATTGCAGTTTGTTAATACATTAGAATCAACCATTCCGCATCCCATTATTTCTAGCCATCCAGTACCTTTCGTAATTCGATAATCTGTTTCGGTTTCTAACCCCCAATAAATATCTACTTCGGCACTTGGCTCAGTAAATGGGAAGTAAGAAGGACGCAAACGAATTTTTGATTTACCAAACATCTCTTTGGTGAAGTAAAGTAAGGTTTGTTTTAAGTCGGCAAAAGAAACATCTGTATCGATATAAAGTCCTTCAATTTGATGAAAAATACAGTGTGAACGTGCTGAAATATCTTCATTACGAAATACCCTCCCTGGAGAAATGGTTCTAATAGGAGGTTGGTTGTTTTCCATATATCGTACCTGAACAGATGAGGTATGTGTTCTTAGTAAAGTGTCAGGATTTTTTTCGATAAAGAAAGTGTCCTGCATATCTCTTGCCGGGTGGTATTCTGGTAAATTTAATGCTGTAAAATTATGCCAATCATCTTCTATTTCTGGTCCTTCAGAAACGGTAAATCCTATTCTATTAAATATGTCAATAATCTTGTTTTTAACCAAAGAGATTGGGTGTCTAGAGCCTATTTCTATAGGTTCGCCCGGACGGGTTAGGTCTCCGTAACTTCCTTTGTCTTCAGTGGTATTATCAATGGCGTCGTTTAACTCGTTTACCTTGTTTTCGGCAGACTTCTTTAGTGTATTAAGTGCTTGTCCGAAATCCTTACGTAATTCGGCATCAACATTTTTAAATTCAGCAAAAAGATTTTTTAATAATCCTTTGCTGCCTAAATATTTTATCCTGAAGGCTTCAACCTCCTTTTTAGAAGTGGCTTTAAACGTGTTTACTTCGCCTATCAGTTCATTTACCTTGTCTAACATTGATGTAATATATGCAAAAAATTAATTCGCAAATTTACATTTTTTTAATGAGAAAATTTTGGGATTTTAGTAATTAACGAAATCGATGTAGGCTACTATAAAATAAACAAAAAAAACGAAATTAACAAGTTGTAAATTAATTATATTTGCCGAGTAAAATTGTTAAATTTAAATAACAAAACAAGTTAAAAAGATTTATGGAATCTAGAATAAATGATTTTATGAATTACGTTAAGGAGCGTAATGCACATGAGCCTGAATTTTTACAAGCAGTAAGAGAAGTGGCTGAAACAGTAATTCCTTTTATAGAAAAAAATCCCAAGTATCAAGGGAAGAAATTGTTAGAGCGCATGGTAGAGCCTGAACGTGTTTTGATGTTTAGAGTTCCTTGGGTTGATGATAATGGAGATACTCAGGTAAATAGAGGGTATAGAGTTGAATTTAATTCAGCTATAGGACCTTATAAAGGAGGCTTGCGTTTTCACCCATCAGTAAACTTATCGATTTTGAAGTTTCTTGGGTTTGAGCAAGTGTTTAAAAACTCATTGACCACACTTCCAATGGGAGGTGGAAAAGGAGGTTCCGATTTTAACCCCAAAGGAAAGTCTGATCGTGAGGTGATGGCTTTTTGCCAATCATTTATGACTGAATTGGCGCGTCATATAGGACCAGATACGGATGTTCCTGCAGGAGATATTGGTGTTGGAGGACGTGAAATAGGATACATGTTTGGTCAATATAAGCGTTTGAGGAATGAATTTACAGGTGTGCTAACTGGAAAAGGTGCTACTTGGGGAGGTTCATTAATCAGGCCAGAGGCTACTGGATATGGAAATGTGTACTTTGCTGAAAATATGTTGAAGGCAAAAGGAGATTCTTTTAGTGGTAAAACGGTTGCTGTGTCGGGTTCAGGAAATGTGGCTCAGTACGCAACGGAAAAAGCAACAGAACTAGGAGCGAAAGTAGTTACAATGTCTGATTCATCAGGGTATATTTATGATGAGGCTGGTATTGATGCTGAAAAGTTGGCTTTTGTGATGGAATTAAAGAATGTTAGGAGAGGAAGAATTCATGAGTATGTTGAAAAATATCCTTCTGCTAAATTTTTTAAAGGAGAACGACCATGGGGAGTTACTTGTGATGTAGCGCTGCCTTGTGCTACTCAAAACGAACTAAATGGTGAGGAGGCAAAAACATTGGTTACTAACGGGTGTATTTGTGTGTCTGAAGGAGCGAACATGCCTTCGACTCCTGAAGCTATAGAAGAATTCCATAAGGCTAAGATTTTATTTGCGCCAGGAAAAGCGTCTAATGCAGGTGGGGTTGCTACTTCTGGATTAGAAATGTCTCAGAATTCACTTCGTTTGTCTTGGACTCGTGAAGAGGTTGATAGTAAGTTGCACGGAATTATGAACAATATTCATGAGGCGTGTGTTCATTATGGTACGCAAGAAGACGGTTATGTTGATTATGTAAAAGGAGCGAATGTTGCTGGTTTTGTTAAGGTGGCGGAAGCAATGCTTGATCAAGGAGTAGTGTAACACTATTTTAGAGCGAAATAATATATAAAGGGGGTGTCTTTTAAAAAGACATCCCCCTTTTTTTAATGAAAGGTTAGTTGAAATTTATTTTCTGTGAGCTATTGGGTCAGGTGTATTGTCTTTATCTGATGATATAACACCGTTTCCTCTAACGCCACCACTAATTAATAGTCCGCAAACATGTGGAGAAGCCATTGAGGTACCAGTATGAGTGGCATATCCTCCGTTAATCCATGTAGATTTAACTCCAGTTCCTGGTGCTGCATAATCAACAGGGGCACCATAGTTTGACGACCAAGCTAATGTGTTGCTAGAAGTCATATTTGAAACTGTATATACATTAGGGTGGTTAACTCTTGCAGGAGAGTAAAAAGAACAGTCGTCATTCGAATTTCCAGCTGCGATAGCGATATTAATTCCTTTTTGAGCTACTCTTAGTGTAGCATCATCAATAGATGAGTCAACAAATCGTAATCTTGGACCTAAGCTCATGTTAACAGCGTCACCTGCTTTAGCATTAGCAGCTACGTAGTCAAGTGCTTGAACAGTCCATGAGAATTGACCTGAACCATTTCGATTTAAAACTTTTAGTGCAACAAGATTCGCTCCTGGAGCTACACCAACAACTCCAATATTATTGTTTAATGCACCAACAGTTCCCCCAACATGCGTTCCGTGTCCGTGCTGGTCGTTAGGGCTAGGTTCGGTAGGTACAAAAGAGAAGCTTTTGTTTGCGTTAACATTTAAATCAGGGTGGTTAAGTTCGATACCAGTATCGATGATCCATGCGGTTTTTCCTGCTCCGCTAACAGCACCACCAACGCGAGTAATTCCCCATGGGGTTTCTTGGTTGGTTCCTCCGCCACCGTCGTTTCCTCCTCCGTCGTTGTCGCCATCTCCATCATCGTCGTCGTCATCGTCATCATTTTTGTTGTTTAAATCCAAAGAGATTATATAATCTTTTTCTATACGTTTAACTCTCGGGTCGTTTTGTAGTTGTTCAACTTGTTCTTCGGTTAATTCGGCAACAAAACCTTGCAAAGCATACCCAAAGGTAGTTTTGATTTTGTTTTCTTCGATGTGAAGTGAACTAAGTTTACTGTTAATTTCGGATTTCAGCGATATCATTGAGTTGTTGTAGGCGGCTCGTAAGTTTTGAGATGATGCGCTTCTAGATAGGTTTGGGCTCCGTAGGGTTCCTTCTTTAAAGGTTACGATATATTGCCCGTTAATGGTTTGACTCGGGGTTTCAATAGTGGTTTGGTTGGTTCTTTCTTGTAGGTTTTCTGAATCGTTACAAGAGTTTAATGTGATACCAATCATTGCCATTAAGGCGGTTTTTACATAAAAATTTCTCATTTTAAAGGGTTTCGATTAAATTAACTGTGGTTTTTTTGATTGGTAAGAGGTTAGTTTTTATAACTGAGTCATCAAATAATTTCAATGACTCAGCTTTTTAGGTTGGTTTTATATTATCTTCTGTGAGCAATTGGATCAGGGCGTCTGTCTTTATCGCCTTTGATTCTTCCTTTTCCTCTTACACCACCACTTATTAGTAGTCCAGCAACATGCGGAGATGCCATAGAGGTACCACTGATGGTTCTGTATCCTCCACCTTTCCATGTAGAGCGAATACTTGTTCCTGGTGCAGCGTAGTCAACAGGGCTACCATAGTTTGAGCTTCTGGCAAGTCTTCCACTGCTAGTCATGTTAGATACCGTATACACATTTCTATGGTTAACTCTTGCTGGAGAGTAGTACGAGCAGTCATCACTTGAGTTTCCAGCAGCAATAGCAACTTTTATACCTCTACTAGCAACTTTTCTAGTAGCTCTGTCAAGGCTGCTGTTTGTGTATCTATTTCTTGGGCCTAAGCTCATGTTTACAACATCTCCACTTCTACCTCTTGCAGCGATATAGTCAAGTGATCTAATGATTCCAGAAAAGCTTCCGCTACCTCTTCTGTCAAGTACTTTTACGGCAATTAGTTTGGCTCCCGGAGCAACACCTACAACACCAATTCTATTGTTAAGTGCTCCAACAGTTCCAGCTACATGCGTTCCATGTCCGTTGCCGTCATCTGCAGACCTTTCGCTTCTTATAAAAGAGATGCTTCTTCTTCGATCTACGTTTAAATCTCTGTGATCTAAGTCGATTCCGGTGTCAACAATCCAAGCGGTACGTCCACTTCTTCTAGGGCCTCCAACACGTCTAATTCCCCAAGGTGTAGATTGGCGTGCGGCAATTACTGTCTTTTCATTAGAGTCTTTTTCGTCTTGAACTATTTGATAGTCATCTAATGTGATAATGTAGTCTTTTTCAATACTTTCAACTCTAGGGTCATTTTTTAGAGCATCGTATTGTTCTTTGTTTAAGTTGGCAACAAAACCGTTCATTGCGTACCCAAAAGAAGCAGAAATGTCTTCTTGCTTTAGGTTTAGGTTGTCAAATTCTTTGCTCACCTCTAGGTTTACATGTTTGATTGAATTAAGGTAAGTTGATTTGGCGTTCTCTGGAGAAAAGCGTTGTCTTAATGAACGGTGTTTTAGTGTTCCGTCTTTTAAGGTGACAATATAATCTCCTTTTTCAAAAGCAGCAGTATTTTGTTTGTCTGTTGCTTGGTTAGAGCTTTCTAAGTTCTCTGAGTTGTTACACGAATTAAGTGTAATTCCGAAAATCGCTAATAAAGCGACTTTGTAGTATGTATTTCTCATAATAAGAAGGGTTATGGTTAATTGATTTTCAAATTTTATGTTAAAAAATGTAAAAACCAAATAAAATTAAGAAAATATTATTTTTTTAACATTTTATTTAGGATTTGTTTTTTAAAATTCATAAAAATGATATTATAATTAAACAAAGTTTAATAAAACAATCTTATATGTATTTATATGTTAAAACGGTGTTTTTGGGTGTGGTGAGTTGCGTAGTTTTAAAACAATAAGGGCATCCAAAATTTTGGATGCCCTCTTTCTTAGTAAAATGTTGTAATAAAGATAGGTTGTATTTTATCTTCTGTGTGCGATTGGGTCTGGGCGACTATCTTTGTCTCCTCGGATCGCTCCTTTTCCTCTTACGCCACCGCTAAGTAATAATCCTGCAACGTGAGGTGCTGCCATTGAAGTACCGCTGATAGTTCTATAACCACCGTTTTTCCATGTAGAAAGAATACTTGTTCCGGGAGCAGCATAGTCAACTGGGCTTCCGTAGTTCGAAGTACTAGCTAGTGTTCCTTGTCTAGTCATGTTTGAAATCGTATAAACGTTACGATTGTTTACTCTTGCTGGAGAATAGTATTGGCAGTTGTCTCTTGAGTTTCCAGCGGCAATAACTACATAGATGCCTTTGTTAGCTACCTTGCGTACCGCAGCATCAACTTTGCTATCAGTGTATCTGCTTCTTGGGCCTAAGCTCATGTTAACTACATCTCCTCTTTTTGCATTGCGAGCTATGTAGTCAAGAGCACTTATGGTCCAGGCAAAGCTTCCAGTACCCCTGTTACTAAGCACTTTGATAGAGACTAGTTTTGCACCATGAGCTACACCTACAACACCAAATTTGTTGTTTATGGCGCCTATGGTTCCGGCTACGTGCGTACCGTGACCATTTCCGTCGTCTGCAGATTCGTTTGGAACAAATGATTTACTTCTGTTTCTGTCAACATTAAGGTCTCTGTGGTCTAAGTCGATACCTGTGTCAACCACCCATGCAGTTCTGCTATAGCTTCTTTTAGCGCCACCAACTCTAGCGATTCCCCAAGGAGTCGATTGGTATCTACTAGTTCTTTTTTCCTCAGTAGAAGTTTCGAAAATTGGTTCTTCAAGAGAGAATTCATAGTTTTTGCTAATGCTTTCTACTCTTGCGTCATTTTTTAAGGCTTCATATTGTGCTTGCGTAAGTTTTGCAGCAAATCCATTGAATACGTAGCCATAGGTGCTTAAGATAGCTTCTTCGGTAAGACCTAGGTCATTAAAGATTGTAAGAACTTCAGATGTTAAGCCCTCTGTTGTTCTTTGGTAAGCTGAACGAGCGTTTTCGTCTGTCACATTTTCTCTTAATGAGGCAGTTTTGAAAGTGCCGTCTTTTAGAGTGATAATGTATTCGCCTTTAAGGTTGTTTATTGGGGTTTCGGAACCGACGTCTTGGTTTGGGGTTTCAAGATTTTCCGACTTGTCACAAGAATTAAGTGTAATTCCCATAACTGCTAATAACGTAGCTGTAATATACGTTTTTTTCATGGTTAGAAGGGTTTTTATTAATTATTGCCAAAAATTGATTTATTTTTTTGAAAAAAAAAGTTAAAAAATCCATTTAGACTGTTTTTAACATTTTGTTTTGAATTGATTTTAATAAAAATAAGGTTGTTTTGATTTTGTTTTAACAGAAATGTTATTTGTGTGTAGGTTTGTTGAATAAAATAACATTTTATGAGGTGTGGTACGGGGTGAGGAGAAAAAACAAAGTCGCTAAAGTTTATTTAGCGACTCGTATATATGGGGTGTTTTGTTTTTTATTTTCTATAGGCCATAAGGTCGATTTGGTTGTCTTTGTCTGTTTTTAAAAAACCATAGCCTCTTACGCCGCCTGTTATTAATAGTCCAGCAACATGGGGAGCAGCCATAGAGGTTCCTGTATTGTATGAGTAGCCACCGTTTACCCATGTAGATTCGATGTCGGTGCCAGGTGCTGAATAGTCTACTGGTGTTCCATAGTTTGAAGAAGGTGCTAAGGTTTCGGATTTTGTCATGTTGGAAATTGTGAAGATGTTTTTGTGTTCTGCCCTAGCAGGTGAGTAGTTTGAACAGTCGTCGCTAGAGTTGCCAGCGGCAATAACAACATAAATGCCTTTTTCTCCTACGTGTTGTGTTGCTATATCGATAAGGTTGTTTGTGTATCTATTTTTGGGACCCAAACTCATATTTACTACGTCTCCTTTTTTTGCGTTGGCGGCAATATAGTCTAGGGCACTTATAATCCATTTGAAATTTCCAGTACCGCTATTACTGAGTACTTTTACGGCAATTAATTTTGCGTCAGGGGCAACTCCGATAACTCCAAAGTTGTTGTCTTTGGCGGCAATAGTTCCGGCAACGTGTGTTCCGTGTCCGTTTTCGTCGTTTGCAGATTCATTGGGAACAAATGAAATGCTTTCTGTTTCGCTGACGTTTAAGTCAGGGTGGTCTAGGTCGATCCCCGTGTCTACTACCCAAGCTGTTTTTCCTTTTCCAGTTTTTGCACCTCCTACATGTTTAACTCCCCAGGGGTAGAATTGATCTGATTGGCTTTTTCTTCCTTTTGAGGTTGTGTTTTTAAAAGGCGAGTTTTTTGGTGTCTCAAGAGCTATGCTGAAATCTTCTGAAATGTTTTCAACTCTAGGATCTTCTTTTAAAATAGTTATTTGTTCTTGTGTAAGTTTAGCTGCAAATCCGTTAAGTGCATGGCAATAGGTTGCGGTTATGTTTTTTTGTTCAATTTTTACGTCCTTAAATATATCTGTGATGCAGGAAGTAAGCTTTTTGTTGGATTCACGGTAAGTTGAACGGAAGTTTTTTGGGTTTGTAGGTTTGTCTAGGGTGTAGTTTTTAAGAGTGTTCTCTTTTAGTTCTATAATGTAGTCGTTTGTTGTAGTGGTAGTGGTTTCGGTTTTTGTTAGGGTTGGATTTTCTATTTTTTCAGAAGTTTGACAAGAATTAAAGCCTGTTCCAATTATAATTGATAGTGCAATTTTGAAATATGTATTTTTCATATTGTGTGGGGATTAAATTTTGGCAAATATTTGTAAAAAATAAAATCAAAACAAGTTTAATTATCTGTATATCAGTATTTTAACTTTGTTTTATGTTGATTGGGTGATTTGGGTGAAAAAAGTGTTAAAAAAACAGCCGTTAAACTGAGTTAACGGCTGGTGTAGTAGTTTTAAAAAGTTATTCTGTTTATTTTCTGTGTGCTATTGGGTCTGGATCGTTGTCTTTGTCTTTTAGGATTGTTCCTTTTCCTTCTACTCCACCACTAATTAGTAGTCCTGCCACGTGAGGAGCTGCCATTGAGGTGCCAGTATTCCAACCATATTTGTTATCTTGCAGGGTTGGATAAATATTAGTCCCAGGAGCTGCAAAATCAACAGGGCTTCCGTAATTTGATCCTCTGTCAAGAGGGTTGTTTGGGTTACCTAAGTATAACTCTCCTTTTTCTGTCATATTAGAAATAGTGTATACATTACGGTAATCTACTCTTGCAGGAGAAATATATAAACAATTTATCCCTGAGTTTCCTGCTGCAAGAACAACATAAATATTTCTGTCAGCAACCTTTCTAACTGCATTGTCAATATTTTCATTGATGCCTCCCCCTAAGCTTAAATTAGCTACGTCACCTGATTTACCATTTCTTGCGATATAATCTAATGCTGATAATATAGCGTGTTCAGTACCGTATCCACTGTTGGATAAAGCTTTTACAGCTACTAGTGTTGCGTCATGAGCAACTCCAACAACTCCAAAATCGTTGTCTTTTGCCCCAATTGTTCCAGCTACGTGTGTTCCGTGTCCGTTACCATCGTCTGCAGATTCGTTTCGTATAAAAGAGATACTTCTTCTTGTGTCGACATTAAGGTCTCTGTGATCTAAGTCTATTCCTGTATCAACTACCCATGCTGTTTTTCCGCTATGACTTCTTTTGGTTCCACCAACTTTAGTAATACCTCAAGGTGTTATTTGACGATGATGGGCTCTCTTTTGTTCAGTGGAATTTGTAACCACAGGTTTTTCAAGAGAGAATTGATGATCTTCAGAAATGTTTTCAACTCTAGGATCTTCTTTTAAAAAAGTTATTTGTTCTTGTGTAAGTTTTGCAGCAAATCCTTTAAATACACTGCTGTAAGTAGCAAGGATGGCATCTTCGCTAAGATTTAGATTGCTGAATGTTGTTAAGATTTCAGATGTTAAACTTTTAGTTGTGTTCCTATAGGCTCCCCTTCGATTTTCTGACGCGGCATCTCGCATTGATTCTCTGGCTTTCAACACTCCATCTCTTAAGGAGATGATATAATCCCCTTTGATCGATTTGACTTGTTGTTCAGTATTGCTAATCTGATCTGGGTTTTCAAGATTTTCAGAATTGTCACATGAGTTTAGGGTGATTGCTGTTAGTGCTAAAAAAGCAACTCTTACGAATTTATTTTTCATAATGTGTAATATTTTGTTTGAGATATTGCAAATATTTAAAAAAATAGAGCTTGTTTTTGAGGAAAAATAACGAGGTTACATTTTTTTGATTTGTATAACGTTATTTTGTTATAAGTGACTTTTTTAAGTTTTTGTTTAAGGTTTGTGTAGTTTTGTGCGGTTTTTTTAATGTATTTTTAATTTTGTTTTAGGGGTAAAAGGTGAAGAAGGAGATAGGATGAGTAATTTATAATGATTACATTTTTACATTTAGCTATTATCTGTATCTTTACCAGTTGAGTGAATTTTTTAATTATACGATTTTATTGGTTTAAAATCAGGTGAATGTAGTGTTTCTTTTGATACTGATTTAGTTCAGGTTTAAGGGGTACACATAAAAAATATATATAAAATTATGAGTTGTAGCAGTTGCGCAACTAACAAAAACGGTGTTCCTAGGGGGTGTAAAAGCAATGGAAATTGTGCATCAGGAACTTGTGGAAGTGGTAACAAACTTGCCGTTTTTGATTGGTTATCAAATATGACATTGCCAACGGGGGAAGCCCCATTTAATATATACGAAGTTAGATTTAAAAACGGAAGAAAGCACTTTTATAGAAATACGGACAATAGATTGTCTATATCTATGGGAGATGTGGTTGCTGTAGAAGGCTCTTCAGGTCATGATGTAGGTATTGTTTCTTTAGCAGGAGAACTTGTAAAGGTTCAAATGAGAAAGCGAAAGATAAGTCGTGATGGTGATGATGTTAAAAAGATCTATCGTAAGGCCTCTCAAAAAGATATTGATGTATGGCAAGAGGCAAGAAATAGAGAACAGGATACCCAACGAAGAGGTAGAGAGATTATCCTCAAGTTAGGGTTAAAAATGAAACTATCGGATGTAGAATATCAAGGAGATGGTACGAAGGCCACTTTTTATTATACTGCTGATGATCGTGTAGATTTTAGACAGCTTATCCGTGATTTGGCGAGTGCATTTTCTATTAGGGTAGAAATGCGTCAAGTAGGAATGCGCCAAGAAGCTGCAAGGCTAGGAGGAGTTGGTTCTTGTGGTAGAGAGCTTTGTTGTTCTACTTGGCTAACGGACTTTAGAAAAGTAAATACCGCTGCGGCTCGTTATCAACAGTTGTCCCTAAATCCTTTGAAGTTAGCAGGGCAATGCGGTAAATTGAAATGCTGTTTGAACTTCGAATTGGATGCTTATTTGGATGCTTTAGAAGAGTTTCCTAAGCAAGACGTAGAATTAAAAACCGAAAAAGGAGATGCCATTTTCGTAAAAATGGATATTTTTAAGCAGTTGCTTTGGTATACCTATAAAGAAGAAAGTTTCAAATGGTATAAGTTGACACTAGAACAAGTTCAGGAAATAATTGAACTTAATGCAAATGATGAGTTGGCTTCTCCATTGGAAGAGTATGAATCGGAAATTATTGAAGAAGAAAAGGTGGATTTTGAAAATGTAGTTGGACAAGATAGTTTAACTCGTTTTGATGTGCCTAAAAAACCTAGAAGGTCAAGAAGGCGTGGAAAGAAAAATGTGAAAAAAGGGAAAGGAAATGGAAATGTGACGGAGAACAAGCATAAGAAAGAAACGTCTAAAAAACCAATTAAAAAGTCTAATGAAAAGGAGGGTAAAGATCCAAAAAATGTAAGGAATAAGAATAAACAAGAAAAGAATAAGTTAAACTCAAATAATAAAAATAGGCCAAATCAGAAAAAGCCTAAGAATAATAAACCCGAAGGAGAGGTTAAAAAACAAAACAAGCCTAATAATAGACCAAACAAGCGGGCAAAAACAGACGTAAATTCAAAAAGGTCTAACAGTAATAAGCCAAATTCGGATAAAAAACAAGGGCAGAAACCTAAAGAAACAGGAGGGAAGCCCAAAAATCAGCGAAGAAGGAATAACAAAAAAGGAAATAATAATAGTAACCCCAAAAATGTTGATGGGAACAAACAAAAATAATATTACATGGTGTATGATAGTAGTGCTGCTACTGATGGTCTCATGTGATAAAAAACGAGTTTTCGATGAATACGAAGCTATTCCCGATCAAAGATGGCATAAAAGTAATCAATTAGCTTTTCAGTTTGCTGTTCAAGATACGCTTCAAAAACATCAAATGTTTGTAAATCTTAGAAACAATAAAGACTACCCTTTTAGTAACTTATTTTTAATTACAGAAATGACGTTTCCAGACGGAACAATTGTGACAGATACGCTAGAATATGATATGACGGATGTTACAGGTAAGTTTCTAGGGCAAGGTTTTTCTGATGTGAAAGAAAATAAGTTACTTTACAAAGAAAACATCACTTTTCCAGTAAAAGGAGCGTATACTTTCAAAATACGTCAATCGATGCGGAAAAACACTGAAGTATCGGGGATAGAGGTATTAGAAGGAGTTACTCATGTAGGATTTAGAATAGAAAAAACAAGAAAATGACAAAGAATACAACAAGTATAAATTTTGGAAAATATATAAAATGGTTTTGGGGAACAATTTTAGGTGTTCTCTTATTCATATTTTTACTATTTCTATTAGCTTCATGGGGTGTCTTCGGAGCACTGCCTACTTTTGAAGAATTAGAAAATCCTAGAAGTGATCTGGCTACAGAAGTGATTTCTACCGATGGTAAAACCTTAGGGAAGTATTATGTAAAAGCAAATAGAACTCCAATAAAGTATAAAGATTTACCAGAAAACCTTATTAAAGCTTTGGTAGCTACCGAAGATGAACGTTTTTACCAACATTCTGGCATCGATTTTAAAGGAACAGTTAGGGCGATAATAAAGTTGGGCTCTGGAGGTGGTGCTAGTACAATAACACAACAGTTGGCAAAAAATCTTTTCACAAAAAGAGCCTCTTCAAATAAATTCAAAAGAGTTCTTCAAAAAGTCAAAGAATGGGTTGTTGCAGTGAAGCTTGAAAGGCAGTATACGAAAGAGGAGATAATTACTATGTATCTCAATACTCAAGACTTTATTTTTAATGCGGTGGGTATTCGTTCTGCAGCACGTATTTATTTTGGAAAAGAACCCAAAGAATTGGATTTACAAGAGTCGGCCATCATTGTTGCCATGCTTAAAAATCCTAGACAATACAACCCACATAGATCACGATCAAAGAAAAAGTCTTTACAAAGAAGAAATACGGTCTTTGCTCAAATGGAGAAAAATAAGTTTTTGACGAAAGAAGAGAAGGATTCGTTAAAAAAATTACCGTTAAAAATAAAATTCACACCAGAAAGCCATAGTGATGGTCTGGCTACGTATTTTAGAGAAAACTTAAAACAGTTTTTAAAAAAATGGGCTAAGAAAAATTCCAAACCAAACGGTGATCCGTATAATATATATAAGGACGGATTAAAGGTGTATGTAACGATTGATTCTAGAATGCAACAATATGCAGAAGAGGCTGTAAAGGCGCATATGAAAAATTTACAATCGTTTTTCGATAAAGAACAGAAAAAGAATAAGACAGCACCTTTTTATGATTTAGAAAAAGAACAAATTAGTAGAATCATGAGAAGGGCTAAACAGAATTCGTCGAGGTATAAAAAAATGAAGGCCAATGGAGCTAGTCAAGAAGCAATAGAAAAGTCTTTTAATACCGAGACAGATATGCGAATCTTTACTTGGAAAGGAGAAAGAGATACGATAATGACTCCTTATGATTCTATTCGATATTATAAGCAATTTTTGCGTTCTGGATTATTAGCTATTGAACCTCAGACGGGACATATTAAAGCATGGGTTGGCGGAATAAATCATAAGTATTTCAAGTATGATGCGGTAAAACAACAAAAAAGACAGGTAGGATCTACTTTCAAACCGTTTGTTTATGCCACTGCAATCAATCAACTTAAAATGTCACCTTGCGATAAGTTACCCAATACTCCTTATACTATTCCAAAGGAAAAGTTTGGTATGCCAGAAAATTGGACACCTAAAAATTCAAATGATAAATATGGAGGTGAAAAAACCTTAAAAAATGCACTTGCAAATTCAACAAATGTCATTACAGCTAGGTTAATTGATATGGTGTCACCTATCAATGTCGCTAGGCTGGCAATGTCAGCAGGAATACAATCTAAGATTGACGCGAATCCTTCGATAGCCCTAGGTTCTGTCGACCTTAGTTTGTTTGAAATGGTAAGTGCTTATTCAACTTTTGCAAACAAAGGATTACGAGTGACGCCTATGATGATTACTCGAATTGAAGATAAAAACGGTACAATACTAGATGAGTTTGTTCCTGAAACCAAGGAAGTATTGAGTGAAGAATCAGCTTATGTAATCCTAGACTTAATGAAGGGGGGTACAGAGTATGGATCGGGAGCAAGGTTACGATCGTCTTATACCTCAAGAAAAGATGCGAATACAGGTTTTCCCTATCAGTTTACCAATCCAATTGCAGGTAAAACGGGAACAACGCAAAATCAATCTGACGGTTGGTTTATGGGAGTTGTACCTAATCTAGCAGCGGGAGTATGGACAGGAGGTGAGGACCGAGCTACCCATTTTTACGGGATCAGCCTAGGGCAAGGGGCTACGATGTCTTTGCCTACTTGGGCACTTTTTATGAAAAAATGTTATGAAGACAAGACGCTTGATATTAGTCAACAAGATTTTGAAAAGCCTACCGAAAAACTTTCAATAAATATTGATTGTTCTAAAAAAGTAGTAGAGACAGCGGAGGATGAAAAGGTAAAAAAAGAAGAAGACGAAGACGAAACTGATTTTTAAAATATTAACAAACAAAATGATATGATTAATAAAGAAGTTAGCAATGTAAAGGCGGCTGTCGAGGGTGTTAAAGACGGAATGACTCTAATGTTAGGAGGGTTTGGTCTGTGTGGGATTCCCGAAAAGGCCATTGCTGAACTGGTAAGAATAGGAGTTAAAGATGTAACCTGTATATCCAATAATGCAGGGGTAGATGACTTCGGATTGGGACTATTACTTCAAAACCACCAAATTAAAAAGATGATATCGTCGTATGTAGGAGAGAATGATGAATTTGAACGACAAATGTTGTCAGGTGAACTCGAAGTTGAATTAACACCACAAGGAACATTGGCAGAAAAATGTAGAGCAGCACAAGCTGGATTTCCTGCATTTTATACGCCTGCTGGTTATGGAACGGAGGTAGCAGAAGGAAAAGAAACCAGAGAGTTTGATGGGAAAATGTATGTGTTAGAACCTGCATTTAAAGCTGATTTCTCGTTTGTAAAAGCTTGGAAAGGTGACGCGGCAGGAAATTTGATCTTTAAAGGGACTTCAAGAAATTTTAATCCAAATATGTGTGGAGCAGCGACTATAACTGTTGCTGAAGTTGAAGAGTTGGTACCTGTAGGTACTTTAGATCCAAATCAAATACACATACCGGGTATTTTTGTGCAACGTATTTTTCAAGGAGAAAATTACGAAAAAAGAATTGAACAACGTACGGTAAGACAAAAAAAATAAAGCATGGCATTAGATAAAAATGGAATAGCTAAACGTATAGCTAAAGAAGTAAAAAATGGATATTATGTGAATTTAGGTATTGGAATACCTACGTTGGTAGCTAATTTTGTTCGTGATGATATTGAAGTAGAGTTTCAAAGTGAAAATGGTGTTTTAGGTATGGGGCCTTTTCCTTTTGAAGGAGAAGAAGATGCAGATGTGATCAACGCTGGAAAGCAAACAATAACAACTTTGCCTGGAGCTAGTTTTTTTGATTCCGCCACTAGTTTTTCAATGATCCGAGGAAAACACGTGCATTTAACTATTTTAGGTGCTATGGAAGTAGCTGAAAATGGAGACATTGCTAACTGGAAAATTCCGGGTAAAATGGTGAAAGGTATGGGAGGAGCCATGGATTTAGTTGCCAGTGCTGACAATATTATTGTAGCTATGATGCATACCAATAAAAGAGGCGAGTCGAAGCTACTTACCAAATGTTCACTGCCGTTAACTGGAGTTGGGTGTGTAACTAAGATAGTAACGAATCTTGCTGTATTAGAAATTAAAGAAGGTGCATTTCACTTATTAGAACGTGCTCCGGGAGTTAGTGTGGAAGAAATTCAACAAGCTACTGAAGGAACTTTAGTTGTAAATGGCGAAATTCCTAAAATGGATATATAGCTTTTCTCTTCATAAAAGAGAAAAATAAAAATAAAGATAAAGGCCCAATGTTTCGTTGGGTTTTTTCTACTCAGATATTGACATGTCAACTTCTTTAAAATAGTTGATATGTTTTAAAAATTAATAAGAACAACAGATGAATATAATCTCTTATAATGTAAACGGTATTAGAGCGGCCATTAAAAAAGGTTTTTTAGAATGGTTAAAACAAGCCAATCCAGATGTTATTTGTATACAAGAGACAAAAGCCCAGCCTGAACAGGTAAAATCAGAAGATTTTGAGGCAGCAGGGTATCCTTATCAATATTGGTTTTCAGCGCAGAAAAAAGGGTATTCAGGAGTGGCAATTTTTTGTAAAAAAGAACCTAACAATGTTACTTATGGAACAAACATAGAAACAATGGATTTTGAAGGAAGAAATATCCGTATTGATTATGATAATGTTTCTATTATGAGCTTGTATTTGCCATCGGGAACAAATGATGAACGACTAGGGTTTAAGTTTAACTATATGGACGAATTTTTCGAATATGTAGACAATCTTAAAAAAGAGATTCCAAATTTGGTGATCTGTGGAGATTATAATATTTGTCATGAAGAAATAGATATTCATAACCCCAAAATGAAAGGTGTTTCAGGTTTTTTACCCGAAGAACGTGCTTGGATAGGTAAGTTTATCGATAGTGGTTTTATTGATAGTTTCCGTCACCTGAATAAAGAGCCTCATAATTATAGTTGGTGGAGTTATAGAGCTAATTCAAGAGCTAATAACAAAGGTTGGCGTATAGATTATTGTATGGTTACCGAACCATTGAAGAAACAAATCTCTAGGGCGTATATTTTGCCAGAAGCCAAACATTCCGATCATTGTCCAATTGGTGTGGTGTTAGATTTTTAAAAAACACATATGTTATAAATAAAAACCGTATTTCCTCCCTCCTTTAAGAAGTTAATCTGTCGATTTCCAATGAAAAAAATATATAAAATACTTATTATACTGTTTTCTATGAACGCAGTTTCGCAACAGGCCATAGATACAGTTTTACCAGCGAAATTATCTAATAAATTGGCTGTAGATAGCTTGAAAATTCAAGTTAATACAGATAGTGTAAAGAAGGGTGAACAATTGTTTTCTAATCATGAATTGAAGAAAATTGACAGCTTACTTCTGGTGAAGGAATTCAATGCATTGTTGGTTGATAGTGTACAATACGTCTTGGCGGATAAAGATATTAAGAAGGATATTTCAGGAGTACTTATATCTTCAACTTTATTAAAAGAAGATTTAGCGAAATTAAATGAAACTACGCCTTTAAATTTGGAATATAATCCAGCTTTGGAAAGGGTAATAAAAAGCTATTTAAAATATCGAAAAAAATACTATCCCGCATTAATGGCTAGGGCAGCGTATTATTTTCCAATGTTTGAGCAATATTTAGATCAATATGATATTCCATTAGAAATAAAGTATCTTTCTATTGTAGAGTCTGCCCTAAGGCCTCGTGCCGTTTCTTATGTGGGAGCTACAGGTTTATGGCAGTTTATGTACAATACAGGGAAACAGTTTGATTTAAAGGTTAGCTCGTACGTAGATGAGCGAAGAGATCCTCTAAAGTCAACAATTGCAGCTTGCAAGTATTTAAGTTATTTATATAGTGTGTTTTCTGATTGGGATCTTGCATTAGCGGCGTATAATTCAGGGCCAGGAAACGTGCTCAAAGCGATAAGAAGGTCTGGCGGACATAAAAATTATTGGAATATTCGTCCTTTTTTACCAAGAGAAACTGCAGGGTACTTACCTGCATTTTATGCGACGATGTATATATTTGAACATGCAGAGAAGTTAGGTTTACAACCCGAAAAGCCAATTACGTATAGTTTTAAAACGGATACGATTCGGATTAAAAGAACGCTTAGTTTTGATCATATAGCCAAACAGATTAATCTTGATAAGGAGTTTATTTCTTTTTTAAACCCTTCTTATAAGCTGGCGATCATTCCGTTTGTGAAAAACAGAAACTATGAAGTTCGATTGCCTAAAAATAAAGTAATGGAGTTTTTGGAAAAAGAACAAGAAATTTATGCGTTTGCAGCCCAAGAAGAGAAATCAAGAGAAAAACCATTGCCTCGATACTTCGAAATGGACAAAAGAATTCGTTATAGGGTACGCAGTGGTGATTATTTAGGAAAAATAGCCAACAAATTTAGGGTTAGAATTAAGGATTTAAAAAGATGGAACGGTTTACGTTCCAACAAACTGAGAATTGGTCAACGGTTAACAGTATACCCAAAAAGATTGTAAAAATTATTGTTAAACCATACAGGTTTTGACTATAATTTCTATACCTTGTATATATATAGTGTACTCCCCCATACAAATTAAAATCACGATTCTTAAGGTAAGAATGGTAAAATGGAATAATTTTTGGTGAAGCTAGAGTTATAGAAATACTATGTTTTCTAGTGAAATGTTATTATGCTATGTTGATCTAGCTATTACAACCAAGAAAAAACTAAAAAGATTTAAAAGAGTAATGTTTATGAAAAAATCAACGATTTTTTTAGGGCTGATTTTATTAATGACAGCCTGTAAAAATGGATCTAAAAATGATTTTGTATTGCCTACTTCTACAGGAAATACAAATGGAATTTTAGTAGTAACCAAAGCGATAAATTGGGATGGAATCATTGGAGATGAAATCCGAAGCGTATTTGGAGAACATCAAGTAGGGTTGCCACAACCAGAAACGTTACTTTCGGTAAGTCAAATAGATCCGGCTGGTTTTAAATTGGTAAGAAACGGTAAAGCGATTCTCTTTGTAAAAAAAGGACAAAAAGATACTATTCAAGTGGAGAAAAACCGATACGCAGCTCCACAAATAATCATAAAAGCCACAGCAAAAGATGAAAAAGGAGTGGTAAACCTTATTAAAAATAGGGGGAAAGAAATTATTAAGCTATTTAAAAATGAGGATATAAAATTTATTCAAAGCATTTTTAATAAAGAAAAAGTGGATTGTTCAAAGTTAAAAACACTTCAAAACTTAGGGGTTACTTTGACCATTCCAAAACGATACCGATTGGTTGATGATACAGGTGATTTTTTATGGTTAAGACAACGTCTTAAGAGTGGTATTGCAAGAGGTGATGGAACTAACAATATACTTATCTATACGTTGCCCTTAGAAAATGAAGAGACGGTTGTTGATAACATTACAGCAATACGTGATACTATTGGAAAAAAACACATTCCCGGAAGTAAAGAAGGGATGTATATGATTACGGAACAAGCCTACACACCTTTTACTTCTGAAACAACAATTAACGGTATGAGAGTTTATGAAACCCGAGGAAAATGGGAAGTGAAAAATGATTTCATGGCTGGTCCCTTTTTGAATTATACAATGGTGGATAAAGAAAATAATAGACTTATTGTATTTGAAGGGTTTACATATGCTCCTTCAGTGAATAAAAGAGATTTTATTTTTGAATTAGAAGCTATTGCCAAGTCCATTAAAAAGAATAAATAAACATATTTAAAATATTGTTTTTCAGTGGTTTAAAAATAGATTTTTTATCTTTAAAGATAATTAACCTAATAAACTAAGCATAATGGAAACAAATTTTTTAGCCATCATTGGCGCAGCTGTCATACCAATGATCATAGGGTTCGTGTGGTATGGGCCTATGCTTTTTCAAAAAGCATGGATGAAAGAAATGAATTTTACGCAAAAAGATTTAGAAGGAGGTAATGTGTTATTGATATTTGGTTTAAGCTTTTTATTTAGTTTAATGTTGGCTTTTTCTCTGCAAATGTTTGTAATACATCAATGGGGCGTTTTTTCAGTCTTGGCAAGTGATCCTGGTTTTATGGAAAAAACAGGAGGAGGATTTGCTTATTTTGAAGAGTTCATGGCTAATTTTGGAGATCGACATAGAACATTTAAACACGGATTGCTTCATGGTGCCTTAATTGGGATGTTTGTAGTGTTACCGATCACAGGCACTAAAGCCTTGTTTGAAAGAAAAACAGGAAAATATATAGCGATCAATGTTGGTTATTGGATAGTTACTTTGGCATTGATGGGAGGAATTATAAGTCAGTGGGCATAATCAGAAAGAAGATAAAATTATAACTAAAAGCATCAATAATTGTGTTGATGCTTTTTTTGTTATCAATTGATAAAAAAGAAAAGTATACTATATGGACTTTTTGCGATTGAAGTAAAATTATACTTCTAGATGAATAATAGATGGATTTAATAGGATGAAACAAGTTTTTAGGTATTTTATTATTACTTTTACGAGTCATACACACAATAACAAGTGTTATTAACTGTTGTAGAATAAATATGTCTTGTTTATATGAAAAAACTATCTAATTTATTATGTGTTGGTTTTTGTATTGCATTGATAATTTCATGCAGTGTGAAAAAGGACAAAATGATAAATCGAAACTTTCACGCACTAACGACCAAGTTTAATGTGTTGTTTAACGGCAAACAAGCATATTTAAAAGGATTAAAAGAAATAGAAGAAAAGCATAAGGACAATTTTTGGAAAAGATTGCAAATAGAACCGATAACTTTTGATGATAGAAAAATAGAAGGGCCTAAATTTAGACCTACAACAGATGAAGATGATGAAGAAGCTGAAACAGAAAACTTGTCTAGTTTTGATAGGGCTGAAGAAAAAGCAGTTAAAGCAGTTCAAAAGCATTCGATGAACATCGACGGCTATGAAAAAAACAAACAAATTGATGATGCCTATTTGTTATTAGGAAAAGCAAGGTATTATACACAAAGGTTTATTCCTGCTATCGACGCCTTTAATTATATTATAGCCAATTATCCTAAGGCTAGTCTTATATACGAAACCAAAATATGGAGGGCGAAGACTAATATTCGTTTAGAAAATGAGAAATTAGCTATAGAATCATTAAAATTACTTTTAGAAGTAGATCGTAATGAGAAGACATTAAGTGATTTGCACCGTGAAAGTGCTCATACTGCAATGGCAATGGCATACGAGAAGACAGATACTATTCAGAAAGTAATTGAGCACTTAGCTTTAGCTACACAAACTTTTAAAAACAAAGAACAGTCAGCCAGAAATATGTTTGTCCTTGGACAAATTTATAGTGAATTAGGAAGAAAAGATTCTGCAAGAATGGTATTTGAAAAATTAGCAGGGAAGAGAAAGGCTCCAGCTAAGTATCGCGTTCGAGCAAATGTAGAGCTGGCTAAATATGCTGATGGGGATTCTTCAAAAACCAAGGTGTTAGAGAAGTTGAAAAAGTTGATAAAAAACACAGACAATCGTAAGTTTTTAAATGCTCTATTTTATCAAGTAGGGGTTTTAGCATTAGAAACGGGAAATACTGAAGAAGCCATTGTTTATTTTAATAAGTCACTTAGAGCCAAACATAATGATGATTATCAAAAAACATATGCTTATGAAAAATTAGGAAATGTTTCTTTTGATAAACAGGAATATTTGGTAGCAGGGTCTTATTATGATAGTGTTTTGACGACAACGCCAAAAGCATTTGAAAACGAAAGAAGGATTCGAAGAATACGTAGAAAGAATAAAGGGTTGACTGCTTTAAGAGAGTTTGAAGAAACCGTAAAGAATAATGATAGTATTCTTAAGATTACGGATATGAGTAAAGAAGAACAGGTAGCTTATTTCGAAAAGCATATTGAAAAGATCAAACAAGAAGATGAGGAAAAGAAACAACAAATGTTGAATGCTCAAAACTTCGGAAACGCTTTTGTAGGAGGTAATAGTAATGGCTTTCTTGCAAAAAAAGGGAAATGGTATTTTTATAATGACCAAAGCGTAGCATTTGGTAAAGTAGAGTTTGAAAAGTTATGGGGGAACAGACCATTAGAAGATAATTGGCGCTTGTCTGATAAAAGTCTTTCATTAGATGGTTTTGAAGAAGCAGAGGAAGAGGTTTCTGATGAACCCAAAGTGAATCCTAGATATGAATTGAGTACTTACATTGATGCTATCCCTACGGATCCAGAAGTTATTGGCAGTTTGAAAGAAGAGCGTAATGAAGCATTGTATCAGTTAGGATTGATTTATAAAGAACAATTTAAAAATCCTGATTTGGCCATTGAAAACTTAGAAAGATTAAGAGCCATTAAGAAGGAGCAAGATTTAGAGTTAGCTATTTCTTATCATTTATACCAAATATATACTAGTATTAATAATGAAGAAAAAGCAAATGAGTACAAAGATATTATTCTAACGAAGTATGCAGACACAAAGTTTGCACAAGTCATTAGAGAACCCAATAAAAAAACAAGTGAAGAAAAGCCTAAAGAAGAAGATCAAGTGCTAAAAACCTATAAAGCAATATATTATCTTTATAAGTTGGATAAGTATGAAGAAGTGGTGGAAAAGATAGACAAATTTACACCACAAGTAAAAAAATCAAATTTAATTCCTAAATTAGCACTTTTAAAAGCGCTTTCAATCGGAAAGTATCAAGATAGAGAAGTCTATCAAAAAGCCTTGGAGTTTGTCTCTTTAAGTTATGCAAATACTGAAGAAGGAGAAAAGGCAAAGGAAATACTAGATCAGTTGAAAGAGTGATAAATAGATAGTTTTAAATTAAATCCCCCGTTTATGTTCAGCAAAGAGAGTAAAAAAACGATAGAAAAAACAGTTTCTGAAAGAAATGTGATAGGAAAGAATACCAAAATAACTGGCGATATTATCTCAGAAGGTGATTTTAGGATAGATGGAACTTTGGATGGTAATATTCAAACAAACGGTAGAATTATTATCGGACAAGCTGGTCTGATAAAAGGAAAAGCGATATGTGCTAATGCAGATATTGAAGGAAGATTCTCAGGAGATTTAAATGTTTCCAATACATTGACTGTGAAATCTACAGCAAATATAACAGGAGAAGTTGTGATCGGAAAGTTGTCAGTAGAGCCAGGAGCAGCATTTAATGCTACTTGTTCTATGAAAGGAGCAGCCGTGAAAGAACTTAAAAAGAATGAGAAAAAGAACCTCGAAAAAACCGCTTCATAAATACGTACGTTTTTCAGGTATAGCCATTCAGATGGGAGTGACCATTTATTTGGGTAGCTTGCTTGGCGAGTGGCTAGATTTTAAATTCTCTAACAAAGATCAGTTATTTACCAAAATCTGTACCCTTTTGGCTGTTTTTGGAGCCATGTTTTCAATAATTCGCCAAGTAATACGATTGACAAAAGACGATGATTAAACGATTGATGTTTTTTTTAGCCTCAATGGCTGTGCTTTTTATTGGAGCATTTATGTTGCATACTTACGGAGTTAACACAGGTGAGTATGAGTTGGTTTTTTCTTTATTAGGAGTGTATTCCTTTCACTTTGTTGCCGCAATTATAGTATATACGATCGTAGAAGTTACAGCTAACAAATTACCCACCCAAGCAGGTTATGCATATCTTGCTTCCATATTTCTAAAAATCGGTTTTTTTGTGCTTATTTTCCAAGCTACCGTTTTTACAGAAACACCACTTACAAAAGTTGAAAGAATATCATTGGTGATTCCTTTGTTTTTGTTTTTGATAGCAGAAGCCGTTTTTGTTTCAAAGCTTTTAAATAACAAGTGATTTATAAAGGGAATAAGTTAAATTCATCCTAAAAAACTAAATAAAAAATCGCTTGCAGTTCTAATTTATTGATGTACCTTTGCACCGAAATTTAGAGACCATAATTCTATATTTATCAAAGGTATGATGATAGCAAAGAAAACTATCTGTTTTTTAACTACACTAACAATAGTATTTAGTTCATTTACAGCTTTTGCTGGAGGAGGAAGCGCCTCAGGGAAAGCGGGTCAGGTAAATACACCTGAAGGAATCAAAGAATATATCGGACATCACTTAGCAGATTCGCATGATTTTGCGCTGTATTCCTACACCAACGATGCTGGTGAAAGAAAACATTTTGGTTTTCCATTGCCTGTAATTGTTTGGACGAGCAAAGGTTTGAAAACCTTTATGTCTTCGGCTTTTCATCATAATGATGACGGAACAGTAATCGTTGACAAAGGAGATGTGAAGTTGGTAAAGATCCATAGTAAGATTTATGAGTTAGAAGAAGGGGCTACTGCTGTTGCTTTTGATGCCTCTCATCATGCTGAAAATGCACATAAAGTGTTGGATTTCTCAATTACCAAAAGTGTTGTAGGGATGTTGCTAGCTGGTATTTTGATGTTGTTAGGATTCGGTTCTTTAGCTAAAGGGTATAAGAAAGGAGCGATTCCTACAGGAATTGGAAGAGTTTTAGAGCCTTTGGTACTTTACGTAAGAGATGAAATAGCACGTCCAAATATTGGAGAAAAACATTACAGAAAGTTTATGGGGTTCCTATTAACTGTGTTTTTCTTTATCTGGATATTAAACCTTTTGGGTATGACCCCGTTAGGGTTTAACGTTACGGGGCAGATTGCTGTAACGGTATGTTTAGCCTTGTTTACTTTCTTTATCGTACAGTTTAGTGGGAATAAAGATTATTGGAAGCATATTTTTTGGATGCCAGGTGTTCCTCCAGTAATGAAGGTTGTATTAGCACCTATCGAAGTATTAGGGATGTTAACAAAGCCTTTCTCGTTACTAATTCGTTTGTATGCAAACATGACAGCAGGTCACTTTGTAGTAATGAGTTTGATTGCATTGATGATTACCTTAAAGAGTCAGTTTGGTGCAGTTGGATCGACTGGGATGTCACTTGTATTAGCGTTGTTTATTTCAGTTATTGAAATATTAGTAGCGTTTTTACAAGCATTCATTTTTACCATGTTGTCATCGTTGTTTATCGGAATGGCTGTTGAAGAACATGATCATCATTAAAAGAATAGAATAAGAATTTGTTTAATTATATATAAATCAATTAGTATGTACAATTTAATTGGAGCAGGATTAATCGTAATCGGAGGAGGAATCGGATTAGGTCAAATCGGAGGAAAAGCAATGGAAGGAATTGCTCGTCAACCTGAGGCTGCTGGTAAAATCCAAACTGCCATGATCATCATTGGAGCATTATTAGAAGGTTTAGCATTTGGTGCATTAATCTTAGGAAAGTAATCTCCACAAGAAGTAAGTAAAACACTTTCCTGTGACGGTTGGTTATAGGAAGTGTTTTCAATTAAACAAAAAGAGTATAAAAAATAAATTACATATATAATGGATCAATTATTAAATGATTTTTCGCCAGGATTGTTCTTTATGCAAGCAGTGATATTGTTAATCTTAATTGTATTAATGGTGAAGTTTGCTTGGAAACCAATAATGAATGCATTAACAGAGCGTGAAGAAGGAATTCAAAGTGCTTTGGATGCTGCAGAAGCAGCTAAGAAAGAAATGCAAAATTTACAAGCGGATAACGATCGATTGTTAAAAGAAGCAAGAGCAGAGAGAGATTCGATGTTGAAAGAAGCTCGTGAGATAAAGGATAAGATTGTTGCAGACGCTAAACAAGAAGCATCAGAAGAAGCTTCTAAGTTAATTGAAAATGCGAAGGTTACTATAGAGCAAGAAAAGCAGGCCGCTTTAGCACATGTTAAAAAACAAGTAGCTGAGTTGTCAATTGGTATTGCGCAAACTATAGTTAAAAAGGAATTGGCTTCACAAGACAACCAAATCGAACTTGTTGAAGGAATGTTAGAAGAAGTTACTTTAAACTAGTAGTTACATGAAAGCAGCAAGACCCGCGTTACGTTACGCAAAAGCAATTTTAAACCTAGCTGTTGAATTTAAGCAAGAAACAGCGGTTAATGAGCATATGAAACTAATCGCTAATACTATTGCAGATAGTGATGAGTTAGATACAATGCTTAAAAGTCCTATTATAAAAGCGGCTGATAAACGTAATGTTTTAAATGCGCTTTTTGCTGATAAAGTCGATAACATTGTTAAAGGTTTGTTTAACTTATTACAAGAGAACAAACGTATGTTGATGTTAGAAGCTATAGCAAGACAATATTCTGTTATTTATGATTATCATAAAAGTCTTCACGTTGCCAAAGTAGTTACTGCAGTACCGTTAACAAAAGAGCTTGAAGCTAAGATGTTGACAAAAGTTGAAGAATTAACAGGAAATAAAGCTACTATTGAAAATACCATCAATCCAAATATTTTAGGTGGTTTTATTTTACAAGTAGGAGATGTGCAATACGATGCAAGTATCTCAAACCAATTTAATGAATTAAAAAGAGAATTTGACAACAGTCATTATATTCCAAAAATTTAATTATACATCAAAAGACATAAGATGGCAGCAATTAAACCAGCTGAAGTTTCAGCAATTTTAAAAGAACAGTTAACAAATTTCGAAGCGAAAGCGACGTTAAACGAAGTAGGAACCGTTTTACAAGTGGGTGATGGTATTGCTCGTGTTTACGGTTTATCGAATGTTCAATATGGTGAGTTAGTCGAGTTTGATAACGGCCTAGAAGGAATCGTATTAAATTTAGAAGAAGATAATGTTGGGGTGGTATTATTAGGGCCATCAACAGGAGTAAGTGAAGGATCAAATGTAAAGCGTACTGAAAGAATTGCTTCTTTGAAAGTAGGTGAAGGAATCGTAGGACGTGTAGTTGATACTCTTGGTAACCCAATAGATGGTAAAGGACCGATTGAAGGAGAAACGTATGAAATGCCATTAGAAAGAAAGGCACCGGGTGTTATTTATAGACAACCAGTAAATGAGCCTTTACAAACAGGAATAAAGTCTGTAGATGCAATGATTCCGATTGGACGAGGACAACGTGAGTTAATCATTGGTGACCGTCAAACAGGAAAGTCAACAGTGGCTATAGATACAATCTTAAACCAAAAAGAGTTTTATGATGCAGGGCAACCTGTTTATTGTATTTATGTGGCAATTGGTCAAAAAGGATCAACCGTAGCTGCTATAGCAAATATGTTAGAAGAAAAAGGAGCATTGGCATATACTACTATAGTTGCAGCTAACGCTTCAGACCCTGCTCCAATGCAGGTATATGCACCTTTTGCAGGGGCTGCTATCGGAGAATATTTCCGTGATACAGGTAGACCTGCTTTGATTGTTTATGATGATTTGTCAAAACAAGCGGTAGCTTACCGTGAGGTATCTTTATTATTGCGTCGTCCACCAGGACGTGAGGCATATCCTGGAGATGTATTCTACTTACACTCAAGATTGTTAGAGCGTGCTGCAAAAGTAATTAATGATGATGCTATTGCTGCTGAGATGAATGATTTACCAGAATCATTAAAAGGTAAAGTAAAAGGTGGAGGATCATTAACAGCCTTGCCTATTATTGAAACACAAGCAGGAGATGTTTCTGCCTATATTCCAACTAACGTAATCTCGATTACAGACGGTCAGATATTCTTAGAATCAGACTTATTTAACTCGGGAGTAAGACCAGCGATTAACGTAGGTATTTCTGTATCTCGTGTTGGTGGATCTGCTCAGATTAAGTCAATGAAAAAGGTATCAGGTACGTTGAAATTAGATCAAGCTCAATATCGTGAATTAGAGGCTTTTGCTAAGTTCGGTTCAGACTTAGATGCTGCTACGATGAACGTAATTGAAAAAGGAAAGCGTAATGTGGAAATCTTAAAGCAAAATCAAGGAGATCCATTTACTGTAGAAGATCAGGTAGCTATTATTTATGCAGGTTCTAAAAACTTGTTAAGAGAGGTACCAGTAAATAAAGTAAAAGAATTCGAGAAAGACTATTTAGAGTACTTAAATGCAAAGCATAGAGGTACATTAGATACGTTAAAAGCTGGGAAATTGACGGATGAAGTAATCGATACGTTAACAACAGCAGCGAAAGAGATTTCAGCCAAATTTTCGGCTTAATATAATATGTTAGTATTGAGTATTGAGAAAAAATATTTTCTCGATACTCATACGCAATACTAAACAACTATAAGTATGGCAAACTTAAAAGAAATACGTAACAGAATTACTTCTATCAAGTCAACAATGCAGATTACTTCTGCCATGAAAATGGTATCGGCTGCCAAGTTGAAAAAAGCACAAGATGCAATAACGGCAATGCGTCCTTATTCTTCAAAGCTTACAGAATTGTTACAAAGCTTGAGCGCTACTTTAGATAGCGATGCAGGTGGTGCCTATTCTACAGAAAGAGAAGTGAAAAAAGTATTATTAGTTGTTGTAACTTCAAACAGAGGACTTTGTGGTGGATTCAACTCTTCTATTATTAAAGAAAGCATTAAGAGAATTAATGAAAACTATAATGGAAAGAAAGTTGAGTTACTAACTATAGGTAAAAAAGGAAACGATATTTTATCAAAAGACTATACTGTAATCGAAAACAGAAATGATATTTTTGATGATTTAACCTTTGATAATGTAGCAAAAGTTGCTCAACAGTTGATGGATTTGTTTGTGAATGGTTCTTATGATAAGATAGAAATTATTTACAATAGGTTTAAAAATGCTGCTACACAAATTGTACAAACAGAACAATTTTTGCCTATCAAACCCATAGAAAGTGAAGGAACAGTAAATCTAGATTATATATTTGAGCCTTCAAAAGAAGAAATTATTTTAGAATTAATTCCTAAGTCATTAAAAACGCAGTTATACAAAGCCATTCGTGATTCATTTGCTGCCGAACACGGAGCTCGTATGACGGCTATGCATAAAGCGACAGATAATGCTAAGGAGTTAAGAGATGATTTATTATTGACCTATAATAAAGCACGACAAGCAGCGATTACCAATGAAATCTTAGAGATTGTTGGTGGAGCAGAAGCCTTGAATAACTAGAGAAAATATGTAAATATACTTATAAAGAGACTAAAATTTTTTAGTCTCTTTTTTTTATATATATAATATATCATGTATTCTTTGTATAGTATTATTGGTTAACAAATATTTTGGTTTTCTTTAACTTAAGGGGATAGTCAAGTGGCATAAATGTTGACTTAATTAGAGCAAATTTTAAAACTACTTATACAATGAAAAACTTTTTTTTAATTTTAGCATTAACTTTTATTACTGTTTCTTGTTCTAAAGATGATGAGAATGTTATAGACCCATCTACAAAAGAGTTGTCAGGAACATGGTCGTTAAAATCTATGCATAGTAGAAAAAATCCTAGTTTCAATAAAACGTTTGAAAAAGGAGAATTGTCTTTAACTTTTCATGAAGATGGTAAGTTAAAGACTGAATCTAGGTTAGTTATGGATACAGATAATTTAGAGTTAAATGGTATTTTAAT
This sequence comes from uncultured Tenacibaculum sp., assembly GCA_947496185.1. Taxonomy (GTDB): domain Bacteria; phylum Bacteroidota; class Bacteroidia; order Flavobacteriales; family Flavobacteriaceae; genus Polaribacter. Next base: position 56,133 of record CANMCD010000002.1, on the reverse strand, counting down.
TATGCTCCCTTGGGCTTTTGATAACAATTCTGAATGGAAGATTGATGATAATGTATTGAGTCTTTATTTTCAAACAAACAAAAGTAAACCCCAAACATTTTTTAAATCATCTATAAATAAATTATCTGATGGGGAGTTGTCTTTTAAGTTCGATGATGAATCTTTTGATACAACTGACATTAATACTTTAGATGAAGAAGATATTAAAAGTTCACAAGATTTAACTTTTCATTTTGTAAAAAACAAATAATATTCTTTTCACATAAAAATATTATTAAATCGTCTAAAATACTTTTTAGACGATTTTCTTTTTACTAATGTTTTAACTTCATTTCAAACGCTTAAAAAGATAGTGTCTAAAGTAACTTATAATGTTAGATCGTATTTTAAGGCGGTTATATCTCACTATTTTGTTTTATAGTGCTTTTTTAGGTAGTTGTTTTTCCTTTTGATCTCTCTATATTATGAATTCTTTTAATTGTTTAAAATCAGAATAGTAGTCAATACTTTATTTGTATATTTATGACAATTTGAATCTAATAGATACCTAATTTTTATTTTATTTCAAATTACTTAAGACCCCTAGTTTATTATGAATATTGTTAAAAATAGAGTCGTTGCTTCGTGTTTCATAATTTTATATGCCTTTGTTTTTTTGGTGCCAAATTTTGATACTTTAGACACGAATAATGTACACTGGCTTTATATATCTTGTATTAACATCTTATGTCCTGTATACTTCTTTATTTTTAGAAAAAGCTTTAGTTTTACTTTTGATAATAAAGTAACGAAGTTATATTTCATAGTCTTTACAGGATTCTTTTTACTAAGCCTGCTATCATCATTATGGGCTATTAATGCTTCAGAAACGATCGTTTATACTATTAAAGTTTTAACGACGCTTATAGCAGCTTTAAACTTATATTTCCTAACCAAAAATGAACCAATTGAAATATTTAATAGCGTATCAAAGGTAATACTCTTACTTCTGTTTTGTGAATGTATTTATGTTATCAGTCATTTTACCCAAAATGCCCACATAGGAAGATCTATAATGTTATTACAAAAACTAATAACTGAGCACTATCAAAACTATAGTAATGTTAATATACTTTCCGCTGCTTTGACCCTAAAAATCCCCTTTGTATTTTATTGTCTCTTAAATTTTAGTAAATTGTGGAAATGGTTAGCTGTATTTACTATCTCAGCTACAATGTCTGCTACGCTCTTGATAGGTGCACGAACTGGATCTTATTCTTTTTTTATTTTATTACTACTATTTTCTTCTTACGTTTTTTATCATAAATTCTATAAGAATGAAATTTACATCTACATTCCCATGTTAGGGATACTTATCATCTCATTTTTTTTTACATTGAATTTAAATAGAATCGATGGTGGACGAACAAATTCTTTACAACAAATGTATTCACCAGTTAAACGGGTAAGAGGAGTAACGAAAAAATTTGATAATATTCATAAAAATACAACGTCTAAATTAGACTTAAAAGCTTTTACTTCGTCTTCGGGTAGAGATGTTATTTGGAATCATGCATATCAGGTATTTTTAAAAAAGCCAATGCTAGGCTGGGGGGTAGGAAATTGGAAATTGACACCTCATGAAACATTAAAGTTAAAATTAAAAACAAATATATATTTAAATACACAAAGAGTGCACAATGACTATCTTCAGGTTTTAGCAGAATTAGGTATTGTAGGTTTTATTTTATTCATTGCAAATGTTTTAATAATACCGTTTGTAATACTTATTCGTTCTTTAAAGCAGAAACATTATAATAATACGAAAAAGAGAAATATTTTGTTTGTTCTAGGGATGTTATTGTTATATTTTCAGATAGATATGTTTATAAACTTTCCTATTTATTGGGCTTCTATTATAATATTTTTATTTATAGGTATTGTGTTCATTTTGAATTTTTATTCAGAAAGAACAAAAGAATCACAACTAAAAAGAACAAGTAATGATTTTTTCTTTTTAGTTGTGATTCTTTTATTATCAGTTTTTACTACCTATAAAAATTATAAACGAGTGATTTCTTCTATTTATGAACGTGATATTTATTCGGAAATTTCTAATAAGACATATGAACAATGGGCTGATTTAAAGAGCTCTTATGAAGATATTATGAGAAAACTAGAAAATGTAGATCAAGATCTTGATGATGTAGGATGTCCGTTAGAAGGGTTAAAAGCTATTTATGCGATTTCAGAAAAGAAATATACACAAGCTAAAAAGCACTTGAGAAAAAGTATTAAACAAGCACCAAATAACCATGTTGCCAAGTCAGTTCTTGCAAGAGTTTATCTTGACATTGAGAAAAATAGAGATAGTGCTTACCTATTAGCCAATGAGGTTTTTAGTAAGATTCCTACTGATCTGACCACTTATATTTACCTTAGAAAAATTTATAAAGAAAACAGAGACACTATTAATTTATTGAAATTAATTAACAAACGACTATTGTATGTTTCAGATGATGTTATTGCTTGGAAAAACAAGGCTTTCTATAATTATCACAAATTTAATAAGGACACGATTTTCTTTTCCAAAATATTAGACTCTGCAATTTTGGTAACCCCTAAAAAATCTAAGGAATTGATTAAATATAAAACTATTTTTCTAAAGACTTTGTCTGCTAAACGTAAGAATAATAATATTTAGCTAACATACTATTTTTGACTTATTAAATGAGACCCAAAGGGTTTATATTATTAGGTAATACTTAACCTAAAATGTTAGTCTAGTTTTATTTAACCGAAAATTAAGCTTTTAATGTTTTTGTTGGGTGTATATTTGCAGCGTTATTCTATAGAGAAGAAATTAATTCAAATTGTATATTATCAAATAAGTGGAATGAAAAAAGTATTTTTAATTGTATCATTAGCACTATTGTCAATCCAATGTTCAGATAAGAATCATGTTATTCCACCTAGTGCTAAAATAGCCGGAGAATTATCTTCTATGGAGAGAAAACTCGTTGGGAAATGGTCGTTAGATTCGATAATAATGGTGTCTAAAAACAAAAAACATCAGAAAAGTATATTTCAATCTGGTGAACACACAATATCTTTTACTTCAGATAAAAAAGTTATTACTAATCAAGATATAAATATTTTAAGCTTTGGTGATCATATAATGTTAAATGGTTTTCTAGCCTTTTTTTTAAAATTAATATATAGATGGGATATTGATGGTGATACTTTTCGTTTTTATTATGGTGAAAATAATGAAAAAAGTGAAATTAATGCTATGTTGTATGGTTCATCTGGTGATAGGTTGACTTTTGATATAAATAGAGAATTTTTAGGAAGTTTTGATAATAATAAGGAGGATGCATACACAAAAATAACCTTTATTTTGAAGAAAAGATAATCATAAAAATTTATTCATTTTATTATTGTAAAATAAAGCTTCGTTGGGGACTTAGGTGATTAATTAGCCATAGATTGATTGTCTTTTTTTGTAAGTTATATTTAAGGGGTTAAGATTTATTTAACTGAAAATTAAGATTTTATATTTTCAGTGTACTTTATATTTGCGGCGTTTTAATTAAAACATTATGTATGTGAATGCATACGAATTCAAACAATGTATTATAAAAGAAAGTAAAATGAAAAAAGTATTTTTAATGTTATCATTAGCATTGGTAACGATTTCATGTTCTAATGAAGATGAAACAACAACTATTCCCCCAAGTAATGTAAATCCTGTTCAAAAAACGATGGATAAGGAAATAATTGGTGGTTGGAAATTAAAATCTACTAAATCAACAAAAAGTGATGGTACTTCAGCGATTACAACTCTAGAGGGAAAAGAGTTTTCTATATTATTTAAAGAGAATAAGTCGTTAAGTTTTAGTGGTGATTTATTAGTTAATACTCCTGACATTTCTACGTTTAAGAAGAAGGAAGATTGGGCATCAGCCTATGTTAACTTTACTTTTATTTCTTTACTTAAGAAAGAGAATAAAACTTGGAACTACGATAATAGCGCTTTAAAAATTGGTGAAAATAGAAGTGTTACTTCTGATGATTTATATGACGGTAAAATTGCTATCAGTTATAGTATAGAAAATGACCAAGAACTTTTATCAAAGCTTAAAGAAGAAATTACAATGCAAAAAACAGCGATTTCAGAAGTTGCTAATGATAAAATAAGCCTAGAAGATAAAGCAGATATCGATGCAGTTTTTAGTAAAGCGTTAAATAATCTTGATCAAGCGAAAGAAGTATTCTTTGTTTTAGAAAAGTAATATTTTCTTATTTTTAGTATAAAGATACTGTTCAATAAATAACAAGAGGCTGCCTTATAGATTAAGGTGGCTTTTTTTGTGGGTTTAGGTGTTTTTTTAACAATATGTCTTGTTAAAAGATTGATTTTTGTGATATTTTTTGGATTTGTTTAACGAGTTTTTAGCTAATCTTTCAGTAAGCTATAGGTAATATTGTTGCATATTTAATCAGATATTAGTTTTTAATTAACTACATAATTATTAATTGTAAGTTATTGTAGTGATGAAAAATATCTTCTTTTTATTCGTGTTAGTTTTTTTGATTTCTTGTTCAACAGAAGAAGTTGTATACGAGCTAACAGATTCAAATGCGGCAGTTGTTGATTACAAATATGAAAAAAGTACAACCTTTCATAAAAATGATATTGTAGGAAAATGGAGGGTAAGTTCCTATTCAGATGAACAGATATTTATGCCTGATATAAGAAAAAAACATCGAGGGAGAAATATGAATATTATTTTTACTTTTTATGCGGATAATTCGTTCGTTATACGTGGAGATTTTATGATCATTTCGGAAGATGGAAAACAAAGAAAGGTAAATTATCTAGATGGGTTTAATGAAAGAAATAAGTGGAGTTTGGAGGGGGATGTTTTGATACTTAGTAAATTTGCTACTAAGTCTGTAAAAGGAGTAGGTCATCTTAGACCTATTAAAATTAATATAAGAGGTAGTAATAAGAAAAAGATTACTATCAATACTTTGATTAGTAGACAAGACATGAAACTCAAAAATCCAAAGCGTAATAAAATTAAATCCGTAAATTATAATTTTGTTTTAGAAAAATAATTTTTTGAGGAATCACCTTTTTATAAGATGGTATAGCAGTAAAAATCGATTTTATATTTTTATTTATTCCGAATATAAATAAAAATATTTGCGAATATCCCTAAAAATTCTATATAGCTTTTTTTACTTTTGAGTTATCTATTTGAAAAAAAACTTAATAGCTCTTCCCCGTTTTTAGTATTTGTACATCACCTTTTAATAGGACTATATAATAATGTTAACTAAATACTGTAAAATATGAACAAATTAACGGCATTGATTTTCTCAATGTGTTGCATGATATTTCACGCTAATTCTCAACATAAAACTTTTGTTGTAACTCAAAAAAATGGAGTTTCTGGGATTCAACAAGCTATTTATGAAGCAAAAAAATTTCTCAATAAAACTCATAACGGAACCGCAATAATTAAATTACAGAGTGGAAAGTATTCTTTTGAAAAAACGGTAGAGGTTTCTAATGTAAAAAAAGGAACATTAATAATTGAAGGAACTACGAAAGAACAGACACTTATTGAATTTTCGGGGTTTCAAGGAATAGGTTTTGATATTAAAAAAAGTAATACTATTGAGATCAGAAAGATGCATGTGTCTAGAAAAGAGCTTTATGCTTGTCAGGGAAAGCTTTTAGAACACAATACCAATCAAAAATGGGTCAAATTTAGATTAGATAGCGGATTTAAAGATCCTCAATGGTTAACAAATCAAATAGCTGCTCAGGATAATGATAGAACAATGCTTCCGTATGCATTTAAGAATGGAAGTTATCAGTTACAGCACTATGTAAATAAATTGAAAATTCAAAAAGTTAACAAGTTATCAGGTAAAGACTATAAGATATATTATAGGCTTCGTGATGGACAAAATAACCGAATTCCTATTGGTACAACGATCGCTATTAAGTCAAAAATAGGTAATAATAACCTGTTGTTTAATTCGGTAAATAGAATTAAAATTGCTGATGTTCATGTGTCTAGGTCTCCAGCTGTGGCAATAAAATTGAAGGGGAATAATAATACCTTTCATATAAATAATGTTTCTGTGGGGATACATCCTAGTGATGCAAATTTGTATCCAATCTATTCAAATCTTGCAGGGGGAATTATGAATAACAGTTATGGTAAAGGTTCAATAATTGAAAACTGTGTGATTTCTAATACGGCAGATGATGGTATAGGTTTTTATCCAAGTAATCCAGCTTCACCACCAACAGGGGGGATTATAAGGAATAATATTATTCATGATAATCATGGGAGGGGTATTGTAATTAGAGAATCTAGGGGAGTTACGATTGAAAATAATACCATATACCGAAATAGAGGTGAGGCACTATTGATAAAACAGGATATTAAGCCTTTTGGTAGTGCTAATACTGCTACAAGAAACCTAACTGTTAAGAATAATTTTTTTGGAAAAAATTTTATTTCAGCAGTAATCGGAATTGATACTGATACGAATCAATCTCAAAAACATACAAGAATTCATATTCATAACAATGAATTTAATGGAGTGCCAAAGAACAACCCAATTCTTAGGGTAAATCATGCTACTAGGGTAAAGTTTTATAACAATAGAATTAGATCTCATTTTAATGGAAATGACAGTTCTACCGATATTAATATCGGTGCAAATTATTATGTATGGGTGCAAAATGCCAGTTTTGTGACTGGAACTAACAATATTATTAGTAGGGTGTCGTAAAAAACAGAATGTGTATTCGAGAGGTAATAGGAAAGTTAATGTAAATTTTAATGATCAATGTGGTAGAAAAGGTAATAAGAATTTTGCAAGTACCCATTCTGAAGGCCAATCACCTAAGTTTAATTTCACAGTGTATCCTAACCCAATTACTGATAGACTGTTGATACACTATGATAATAAAGACTCGGAAGTAGTGATTTCGTCTATTTCTGTCATAGATGCGACTGGGAAAGTGGTCATTTCAAATAAAAATAAAAAGCGTGTGAATTTTTCAAGTTTAACACCTTCGGTATATTACCTAAAAATATTGCTTTCTAATGGTGAAGTTTTAAATAAGACTATTATAAAGGAATAAGTTGTCTTAATTGTTTTGATTATATATACCCCCATCTTATATGTTTTCATTAACGGATAAGATGGGGTATTGTCTTACTATAATAAAAATAAAAAAGCAAGTAAGAGTTTTTATGGATTGGTAATAAACCCTAGCTTAGTGTATTTTGGTAACGGAAAATAATATAGTAATACAACTAAAGGGATTATTCCATGAGGAAGTCTATAAATAACTAAATAGGTGTATTGGTGTAAAATGCTCAATGAGTAATCGTAATGAAAACCACTAAAGAGCCTTGCAAAAGCTGTCAAAAAACCCCAAAAAGCGGCATAAATGAGCGCAATTTTTGCCAAACTTGGTAGAAAAATGGCTATAGCAATAATAAAATCGATGATGCCAGCAGTTAAGAGTAATGTTTTTGCCACTTCTTCGGTTACGGGGAGAATGTTAAGTGTCATGGTAACAAAATTTGCGGGTAATGGATAAAATATACCTAGTGCATACGTTCCGTGACAGATAAAAGCTAGCGCAATGCATATTTTTAGGTATAAAATTAAACGATTAGTATCGTTGAATCTGAGATAAAATAGTAAAGCTATAGGAACACCAAATTGAATGGCGTGTTCAAAAAACATGATAAGGTGATAAAATTTTTCTTTGGTGAGTAAAAAAGATAAAAACACAATACTTACAGCTCCAATCTTTAAAGCACCTATCATCCATGCCTTGGCGTTTTCATGTATTTTTAATGAGATAATTGCGCAAAAAAGGTATAGTATACCAATTCCTTTAATTAAAAACTGTAAAGCATAATCCGTATTTAAATTGGTAACATAGGATTTCCATGAAATATCAAAAATAAAATTAATAAAAGGCTCTAAAAAATGTTGGTCCCAAAATAAACTTCTATAAGGAGCATCCCAAAATAGGTGCTGATAAGCACGGCCAAAAAAAATAAAAAAAGAGCTTATTTTTAAAAACGAAAGAAGGGTAGATCGAGTCATAAAAAGTAGTGATTAGTGGAGGGTAATATACAATAATTTGTTTTATGATTTATAATATTGAAATCTTATTTTTTTGCTATATTCCCAACCGATATGTTAAAAATATATCAAAACTAACTAACTAAAACTATTTTATTATGAAAAAAGCTTTTTTGAAGCTCCTGCTTTTCTTAGCAGTAACCGTCTATTCTTCTAATGACAAATACCGGCTTATTATTACAGACAACCCAGCAACAACCATCATGATAGGGTGGAATCAAATCTCTGGTTCTAGCCCTAAAGTGTATTATGGAACTACCGATCATGGTAAAAACTGGTCACAATATACTAAGTCAAAAGGTGTAGATCGAAAGGTTAATTACAAAGGTATGAATAATACATTTGTAAAGTTAACTGGATTGACCCCCAACACAAATTATTATTTTGTGATTAAAGATAGTCAAGGCACGAGTGCTCGTTTTTGGTTTAGAACAGCACCAAATACAAACAAACGTATGTCATTTATTGCAGGAGGTGATTCTAGGAATAATAGAAGCCCTAGAAGAAATGCTAATTTATTGGTATCAAAGCTAAAGCCAACTGCTGTTTTTTTTGGGGGTGACATGACCAATGGTGACTCTAGTTCTGAATGGAAAGGTTGGTTTGATGACTGGCAGAAAACCATAGCAAGTGATGGAAGAATGTTTCCAATAATCCCTGCAAGAGGAAATCATGAGGATTCCAACAATAGCATTTACCACCTATTTAATGTATCTTCTTCTAGGATTTATTATGATATTACTTTTGGAACCAATTTGTATACTATTTTCACATTAAATTCGGAAGTCTCAGCAGGAGGAAGCCAGTCTTCTTGGTTGAGCCAACGTTTAAGTACTAACAATTCAATTTGGAAATCTGCACAGTACCATAAGCCTATGAGACCTCATGTTTCGTATAAATCAGAAGGAAACGATGAGTATTCAAATTGGGCCAAATTGTTTTATAACAATGGCGTAAACTTAGTTTTTGAATCCGATTCACATACTGTGAAATCTACTTGGCCCGTAAAACCATGTTATAGTGGAGGAGGTTGTAGTCAAGGATTTACTAGAGATGATGTAAAAGGAACCGTTTATGTTGGCGAAGGCTGTTGGGGAGCTCCTTTACGATCGGCTAATGATTCGAAAAGCTGGACAAGAAATGCAAGCTCGTTTAACCAGTTTAAATGGGTTTTTGTAGATCCTTCGAAAATAGAAGTACGAACAGTAAGGGTTGACAATGCCAACAGTGTAGGATCTGTATCAAACTCAAACCCTTTTATGATTCCTTCAGGACTTTCAATTTGGAACCCATCAAATGGAAGCGTTATTACTTTGAAAAAAGGAAGTGTAGTAGATAATCAAGCACCTTCTACTCCAACAAATTTGAAGGCAAACTCGATTGGTAATACAAATGTATCATTAAGTTGGAAAGCTTCGACAGATAATATAGGTGTCGTGGGATATGACATTTATAGAGGTAGCTCTAAGGTAGGAAGCAGTACTACCAATGCATATAACGTTACAGGATTGAACGCAAAAACGACTTATACATTCAAAGTAAGAGCGAAAGATGCCGCAGGTAATGTGTCTTCTGCAAGTAGTGGATTAACGGTTACTACAAAAGGAGGATCAACGGGTGGTTGTACTTCAGCCATTGGTACATATCCATATAGTGAAGGGTTTGAATCTGGTGATGGATGGACACAAGCATCAGGTGATGATGGAAATTGGCATCGAAACAGTGGAGGTACTCCGTCATCTGGTACGGGACCTAGTGGAGCTTCTCAAGGAAGTTATTATTTGTTCTTAGAGGCCTCTACAAACAATAGTGCTGGACAAATTGGTCATAATGCTACTGCTATTTTAGAAAGCCCTTGTTTTGATTTAACAAAAAAGTCTTCAGCTACTTTTTCATTTAAAAATCATATGTACGGAACGGATATTGGTTCGTTAGCAGTAGAAGGTTCTTTAAATGGAGTTAGTTGGAAGAGCCTTTGGTCAACGTCTGGTAGTAAAGGAAATACATGGAATGCTATAGATGTAAATTTAGCAGCGTATGTGGGTAAAAAGTTTAGATTAAGAATTGTAGGGAAAACGGGTAATGGTTGGTCTAGTGATATTGCCATAGATGATTTAAAGATAACAACAGGCACTACAGGGTCAGATACTAAGCCACCGTCAAAACCTTCAAATTTAAAGGCAAGTAGTATAACTGGAAACTCATTGCAGTTAAGTTGGACTGCTGCTACGGATAATGTAGGTGTTACGGGATACGATATATTTAGAAATGGTAGTAAGCAAGGAAGTGCTAGTACAACTACTTATAACGTGAGTGGTTTGTCACCTAAAACTACCTATACTTTTACGGTAAAGGCAAAAGATGCGGCAGGGAATATGTCATTAGCAAGTAGTCCTTTACGAGTAACTACAAAAGGGAATACCGTTAGTTATTGTTCGTCTAAAGCAAAGAATGCTTCCGAAGAACATATTCAACGAGTACAATTAGGAAGTATTAATAATGCTTCGACTGGGGGAAGTGGATATTCAGATTTTACTGCGATTTCTACCAGTCTTAGTAAAGGAAGATCTGCAACCATTACAATTACTCCAAAATGGAGAGGAAATGTTTATAGTGAAGGATATGGTGTATTTATAGACTATAATCAAGATGGTGACTTTAATGATGTTGGAGAAACAGTATTGACAAAATCAAAAACAAAAAGTACGTCAATTAAGGGAACATTTAGCGTGCCAACTTCTGCGGCTTCTGGAACTACAAGAATGCGTGTCGTAATGAAGTATAATGCGACTCCGACTGCTTGTGAGGCTTCTTTTGCTTATGGAGAGGTAGAAGATTACAGTGTTATTATATCTTCATCATTGACTAATGATGTTAAACCTATAACAGAAAGTAATACGTATTTATTCCCGAATCCAGCTTTAGATAAAATTTATATCAGAGGGTTACTTCAAGAAAGTAGTAGGGTGGTAAAAGTTTTCGATCTTTCAGGTCGTATGGTATATGAAACAATAATTACTCAAAATGTAATAGATATATCAAGGTTACTTAAAAACCAGTTATATAAAGTATCCGTTTATAATGCTTCAGGTAAAATGGAAATTTCAAAAACTATTTTAAAGAAATAACAAGTTTTCTAATTTAATTTTAACATAAAAATTCCCCAAAATTTTTTTTTGGGGAATTTGTGTAAAAATATTTTTAGACACCACTTTAGTTTTAAAATGAAATTGATTGAAAAAAACTAAATAATACAGGAGTGTGTGGTTAATTTTCTTAAAAAATATAGATATTTAAAATATAGGTGTAGTTGGTTGTTTTTGAGTTGTTTTTATGGAAATAAACAGTACATTTGCAACCGAAATTTTTAATGCGAAAAAATGATGAAAAAGTAATTGCTTGAAATAAGTTGCTAGTACTTTATTTTTTAAAGATTGTGATATGTTTTTTTATAAGAATCCTTTATAAGAGAAGAATGTACTAAAAACAGAAATGGTGCTGTAAAGAAATCTTTCCCCTAATATAAATTGTTAAACCATAATTATTCAAATATTTTCTAATGAAAAAGTTATTTTATTTACTATTATTATTCTTAGTTGTCACTTTTAGTTCTTGTAGTGAAGATCCAATCCCAGAACAACCTCCAACTGCGGTGACGAATATTGACGCAGAAGTTGTAGAGGAAACCAATGTAAAGATTACTTGGAATGCTTCTGAAGACCCGAATGGAGACCCTGTACATTATCAGGTTATTGTGAATGATGTTGTTGCTTCTGAAAGTACTACTGAAACATTTGTTGTTTTTGATGTTGAACAGTTTTTAACAGAAAAACCTGATACATTTTTAGAATTAAACATTAAAATTAAAGCTATCGATTCAAAAAATCAGGGAACAGACTTTGTTGAAAAGCTAGAAAAAGTTTTTGTTAATAGGATTCCAAGTGATTTTGAAATAAAAGAGGTTCTTTATTATAGGTATCGTTTTTGGTTAAGTTGGAGTCCATCGAATAATCCTGATGAGGATTTGGTGCGATATAATATTTATATTAATGATGTCCTGATAGAAGAGAATTTTTTGCCAGATTATAAGGATGATGAGGGGAACTTGATTTATTATAAATATGATGATTTAGATGATTATGAGCGTATTTTTTCCAACGATACAACAGAAATTAGGATTGTAGCGATAGATGCAGCTAGAGGCAAAAGAGAAAAGAGTTATATATATAAATCAAAATTAACTGATGTTGAATTAGGGACACTAACATTGCCCTACAAAAAGAATTTTCGATTAGTTGTTACAAGTAAAGAGTTAGATAATAAAGTTGGCTATAAATTTACGATTAATAAAAAGGCGAAATTTTCATTATCAAGGGATTATTGGGATGAATATGATTTTAAAGTTACTTTGAAAGCTGTAGATGGCTCAATAATTACATTGAGTAATAGTTATAATTATTATGATTTTTACAAAGAATATGCTTCATTACCTCCAGGAGAATATTATATAGAATTACATGCCAGTTATGTCGATAACAGTTTGGAATTTGATTTAGAATTGATAGAAGAGTAACAAGAATTTCCTATAAATAAGTATCAAAAGCTATCTAAATTTAATTTGGATAGCTTTTTTAAATAAAAAAAAGATATATTTACCCCGTTTGTTTTAATATAAAACACTCATGAAACCCTTGTTATTGTTGAAGATGTTTGAAATAGTGTAAATTTCGATTTATGTTGTGTTAAAGAGTTTCTTGAAGTAAATATTCTCTAGAGAGAAAAATATAACCCTTTGAAAAATTGATTTTAATGTTTAAACAACTTATGAATTTGCAAACGAAAAAGTTATTGAAATTTTTACACCTACTCTTAATGGTCGTTTTTATGTCTTGTGGTGAAGACCCCGAGCCAGAAGTGCCTCCAACAGCAGTTTCCAATATTCAAGTAAATGTTATTGGAGGAACTAGGATTGAAATTACTTGGAATGCTTCTTCTGACCTCAATAGAGATGTGATATTTTATGAGGTAGTCCTAAATGGTAAAGTAGTGACAGGGAAAAAGCATTTCGAAACAAAGCTTATTTACGATGTAATGTCTTTTTTACCAAAAATTAAAGGTCAAGAATTACAAAGAGGAATTGATTTCAAATTAAAAATAGCCATAAGGGCAGTTGATAGTAAAGGATTTCACTCAAAAAAGTTAGAATTGATTAAAAATGTCCCTTTAAATAGGATACCAGAAGCTTTTAGTATAGAAAATGTTATTTTTCATGACGCTTATCAAGGGGTAGACGTCATATGGACTCCCACCTATGATTTGGATGGGGATCAGGTATCTTATGATGTTTTTTTGAATCAAGAATTAATGTTTGAAAATTATGTTATTGCACCCGATAGTAAAGATGGGTTGGGTATCGTGCATTTTGATACAAATTACTTTAAAAAAACAATGGAAGATATTATGGTTAAAGTAGTGGCAAAAGATGCTTTTGGAGGTGTACGTGAAGTTCAAAAAACGTTTAAATTAAGAGGTTCAGATATTGATTTAGGGGAGGTTGCTGTTTTTCCTTATAATAAAATTGAAAACTATAAAATAGCGGATACCGATGTTGATGGTACAATAGGATTTACATTCAAATTAACAGTAGCAGCAGGACTTGTGTTAAGGCATGCCAACAATGAAAATATAATACAAGTCAGGGATATAAATGGAGGAAAAATTGATTTTACTAGTCAAATACGATATAATTCTGAGAATATATATAAGATCAAGAACCTCAAAGCAGGAGAATATTACGTAGAGGTAAAAGTAGTAGATACCTTATCAGGAGAATTGTCATTTGATATACTAAAAAATGATGAAACGGATAAAGATTTGGGTACTTTGTTGTTGCCTTATACATCAACTTTAGAAGTATCTATGAGTGAGATTGATTTGGACGATAAGGTAGTGTATAGTTTTTCAGTAGAAAAACCTATAAAATTGGGTGCTATAAGAGGCTCAGGAGCGGGACGTTTCGAATTAAAGAATGCTAAAGGAACAGTGATAGGGGAAGGAGGAGAAAATGGTCATGGATATTTTTTAATCGTGTCAAATTTACCCGCTGGAGAATACTATTTTGAATTTGATGTAGGAATTAATGAATTAAGCACTTTTAGAATTCTTATTAGAGAGAATTAAAGGGGGAAGTGTCATTTTATTAGTGCTTTATAATCTGAAAATTATTGATTTTGATAGGAGGGCTAATTTCTTTTTAGTAGAAAAAAATACTTGCTTTGACTTCAAGTAATACATAACATAAAGAAGCTGTTTTAAAAGTTAAAACAGCCTCTTTTTTATTTAAAAGTATCGTCCGTTATTGGATAATAATTCTCATATATGAATATGTAAAATGAGTTTATTTTTCATCAAAAATTTGCGTTAACGAATAAACATCTAAACCACATTCTTTTTGCAGTTCTTCCGTAGTACCATGATGAATAAACTTATCAGGAATTCCAAGAGTTTTAATTTCTCCTCTATATGAAAGGGTAGTGGCAACTTCTAATACCGCACTACCAAATCCACCAGTAATACACCCATCTTCTATGGTAATAATTTTCTGATAACGAGTAAAAATTTCTTCTAGTAATTTTTGGTCTAAGGGTTTTACACAACGCATATCATAATGGGCGATTGTGTTTGATTGTTGACAGTTTTCGATGGCTTTTGTTACGTTACGAGCTATTGTCCCAATTGATAAGATGGCTAGATTGTCACCACTTTTTAAGCGGATACCTTTGGCTATTTCAATTTTCTTAAAAGGAAGTTCCCAATTAGCGATATTACCTCTTCCTCTGGGGTATCTTATCGCTATAGGATTGTTTAGACTTCCTAATTGTACCGTATAAAGTATGTTACGTAATTCAATTTCATTGCTGGGGGCAAAAATATGTAGGTTTGGAATGCAACGAAGGTAGGCTATGTCAAATACCCCGTGATGTGTGGCACCATCTTGACCTACCAATCCAGCTCTATCAAGACAAAAAATTACAGGTAGGTTTTGTAAGGCAACATCATGGATGATTTGATCGTAGGCACGTTGTAAAAACGTAGAGTAAATATTACAATAAGGAATAAGTCCTTCGGTAGCCATTCCAGCAGCTAAGGTTACAGCATGTTGTTCGGCAATACCAACATCAAAAGTTCTTTCAGGAAAAGCCTCAAACATAAATTTTAAAGAACTTCCTGTTAGCATGGCAGGGGTAATTCCTATAATTTTTTCATTGTTTTTTGCTAGTTCCACCATCGTCTTTCCAAAGACATCTTGAAATTTGGTGAATTCATTCTCTTTTTTCGGCAATACATCTCCAGAAAACTTATCAAACTTTCCCGGAGCATGGTATTTGACTTGATTTTCTTCGGCTTGTCGAAGACCTTTTCCCTTAGTGGTAATTACATGTAAGAGTTTGGTGCCTTCTACTTCTTTAAGACGATTTAATTCACGCAGTAATTCTTCAAAGTTATGTCCATCAACAGGGCCAGAATAATCGAAGTTCAAAGCTTCGAATATTGTCGGTTGCTCCATGTCACTTCGAACAGATTTAATACGTGTTAAATATTCTTTTAAAGCGCCTACAGATGGGTCAATACCAATCGCATTATCGTTTAGTATAACTAATAAATTAGCGTTGGTGTTTCCTGCATGGTTTAAAGCTTCAAAGGCCATGCCGCTAGCAATAGAAGCATCTCCTATCACAGCTATGTGCTGTTTGTTGTTTCCCTGTATTTTGGAAGCAATGGCCATGCCTAATGCAGCAGAAATTGAAGTAGACGAATGTCCGACACCAAAAGTGTCAAATTCGCTCTCGCTTCTTTTTGGAAAACCTGATATCCCCTGCCATTGTCGATTGGTATGAAAAACATTTTTTCTACCCGTGAGTATTTTATGGCCATAGGCTTGATGCCCTACATCCCAAACTAACAAGTCATTGGGGGTATCAAAGATATAGTGAAGTGCTATTGTTAATTCAACAACACCGAGGCTTGCCCCCAAATGTCCTTCTTTGGTTGCAACAATATCAATAATAAACGCACGCAGTTCTTTTGCAAGTTGCGGAAGCTGATTTGTAGATAATTTTCGTAAATCAGCAGGGTAGTTTATAGTTTGTAATAGGTTCTCCGACATGGAAACAAAAGTACAAAAAGGATTAGATACCGTAAATCTTTGTAGTTTTGCTACATGAGTAAATTGTACATAGTACCAACCCCTATTGGAAACCTAGAAGATATTACTTTTAGAGCGGTAAAAGTGCTAAAGGAAGTAGATACTATTTTAGCAGAAGACACAAGAACGAGTGGTAAGTTGCTAAAGCATTTCGACATTCAAACGTCCATGCAATCTCATCATATGCACAATGAACATAAAACAGTTAATGGGATTATACAACGATTGTTGCAGGGTGAGGTTTTTGCATTGATTTCAGATGCAGGAACACCTGCTATTTCTGATCCTGGTTTTTTACTTACAAGGGCATGTGTTCAGCAAGGGGTCGCTGTCGAATGTTTACCAGGTGCTACCGCTTTTGTTCCTGCTTTGGTGAATTCGGGGTTACCAAATGATAAATTCGTGTTTGAAGGGTTTTTACCCGTCAAAAAAGGGCGTCAAACGCGATTACAGTTTTTAGCAGAAGAAGTTCGAACGATGATTTTTTATGAAAGCCCTCATAAGCTCAATAAAACCTTGACGCATTTTTTGGAATATTTTGGAGCAGATAGGCAAATTACCGTGTCAAGAGAGTTGACTAAGCTATACGAAGAAACTCAGCGAGGGACAATAGCAGACGTGTTGACTTATTATACCGAAAAGCCAGCAAAAGGAGAAATTGTCATAGTAGTGGATGGGAAGAAGTAATAGAGATTTTTTTGATTTTGTGATAAAAGTTATCAATTTAGTTAAGTTGCCAACTTTTTTTTGATTATTACTTCCTATTTTTGCGGAATATTTTTAGTTAAATGACAAAATTTCACCAATTATCGATAAAGGAAGTTATAAAAGAAACAAGAGATGCTGTTTCTATTTTGTTTAATGTTCCTGATAACTTGAAAGATACGTTCACTTTTGTGGCTGGCCAATACCTTACGTTAAAGACTATGATTAACGGAGAAGAGGTTAGAAGGGTCTACTCAATTTGTTCTTCCCCGAAAAGTAATACACTAAAGGTTGCCATTAAAGCTGTAGAAAACGGAAAATTCTCTACTTATGCTACTACGAAGTTGAAAAATGGTGATTCTTTGGACGTTTCTCCTCCAGAAGGAAAGTTTGTATTAACTCCGCAATCAGAGAAAAAATACCTAGGTTTTGCAGCAGGTAGTGGGATCACCCCCATACTGTCAATGATAAAAAGTGTACTAGAAGAATCAACAAGTACTTTCACATTGACTTATGGTAATAAAACAGTAGCAGATACTATTTTTTATCAAGAAATAAGCGATTTAAAAGCGAAATACCAAGATCGATTTGACGTACACTATGTGTATAGTAGAGAGCGAATCGATACTGCTTTGCACGGAAGGATTGATAAAGGACATGTAAACTATTTGGTTAAGAATACCTTCAAAGATGTATCGTTTGAAGCAGCATTTTTGTGCGGACCTGAAGAGATGATAAACATTGCCTCTGAAACGCTAAAAGAACAAGGAATGCCTGAAGGTAATGTACATTATGAGCTGTTTACTGCATCTTCATCAACAGAAGAAACGGTAGCAGTGTCGGATGGTCAAACAGAGGTAACTGTAATGCTAGATGATGAAGAAGCAACATTTACGATGAAGCAAACAGATACTTTGTTAGCGGCAAGTTTGCGTAACAAATTAGATGCTCCTTATTCGTGTCAAGGTGGGGTATGTAGTAGTTGTATTGCTGTGGTAACTGAAGGAAAAGCTGTGATGAGTAAAAATTCTATTCTAACGGAAGATGAATTGGAAGAAGGATTGATTTTAACGTGTGTAGCACATCCAACGACGGCTAAAATTTCGATTGATTTTGATGAGGTATAATAATCCCTTGAATTAGTAATGTAACAATTTATGGACTTCCACACGATAAAAACAGCTCTTTTTGTAGGTTTCTTTATGGCTTTTATGATTGGTCCTGTTTTTTTTATGCTCATTAAAACAAGTATCCTTAAAGGAGCTAGAGCAGCTTTGGCTTTTGATGCGGGTGTAATTTTAGGCGATATTGTATTTATTTTACTAGCCTATTTTGGTAGTAGAAGCCTGTTAGAAAAAATAAAAGACGACCCGAGGCTTTTTTTAATTGGTGGGCTAATTCTAGTGGTGTATGGGCTTATCACATTTTTTGATAAGAACAATAAAAAAGAAGCAGCAGAAAGTAATGTTGAAGTACCTAAGGCAAATAATTATTATAAACTACTGTTAAATGGTTTTCTACTTAACTTCATAAATATTGGTGTTTTGGCTGGTTGGTTAGGTATTATGGTGGTAGTAGGGCCTTCGTTACAGATGAATTCAAGTCATATTTTTTGGTATTTTGTCTTTGTGATTATAGGCTACTTAGTAACAGATTTGGTCAAAATATTATTAGCTAAACAATTAAAAAGCAAATTAACACCCATTGTAATTTATCGTATAAAGAGGGGCATGGGGATATTACTTATCGTTTTTGGGGCAGTATTAATGCTGAAAAGCTTTATTCCTAAAGAAAAAATGAATACGCTTATTGACAAAGTAGATATTGAAAGCCTTAGTAGTTTTTAAGGTGAAATACAACTTAAAAGTATTGTTAGACTCCTAGAATTAACTGCGCTATTAAAAAATAAATAAGTATTCCGAAAATATCATTACTTGTTGTAATAAAAGGACCGGTTGCAATTGCTGGATCAATACCTCGCTTGTCTAAGAATAACGGAATGAAAGTGCCAATTAACCCCGCAATAACAATTACAGCAATAAGTGAAACGGAAATCGCTAGTGCTTTCATAAAGTCTCGTTCGTAGATAAATACAAAGATAAATAAGAATAATGCCAAAACAAGGCCGTTAAAAAAGGCCAATATCATTTCTTTAATTAGCCGTTTTTTGACACTTCCTTTTACATCATCATTGGCGAGTCCTTGAACAATAATTGCAGAAGATTGTACCCCAACATTTCCTGCCATGGCAGCAATCAACGGGGTAAAGAAAAACAACACGGCGTGTTCTTTAAAAGTGTGTTCAAAATTCCCCATAATTAAGAACGCACCAATACCACCAACGAGCCCCAAAAAAAGCCAAGGAAGCCTTGCTTTGGTCAGTTGCCAAATAGAATCATCAGCTTCTACATCTTGTGTGATGCCTGCTGCTAATTGGTAATCTTTATCCGCTTCTTCTTTGATGACATCGACAATGTCATCAATGGTAATTCTTCCGACCAAAACACCTAGTTCATCTATTACAGGAATGGCTTCTAAGTCGTATTTACGCATGATATTGGCAACATCTTCGGCCTTATCATGTACTTTTACATAATCAACCTTAGGAATATATACTTCGGCTATTTTTGCTTTAGTAGAGGCCATTAAAAGGTCTTTTAAAGACAAACGCCCTTTTAATTTACCATCATTATCAATTACATAAATAGAATGTACCCTTGTAACCTCTTCTGCTTGTTGTCGCATTTCTTTTACACAAGTCAATACATTCCAATTTTCATTTACTTTTACCAATTCTTTAGCCATCAATCCACCTGCCGTGTCTTCATCATAGCGCAAAAGTTCTACAATTTCTTTAGCGTGTTCTTTGTCTTCTATTTTTTGGATAACCTCTTGCTTACGTTTTTCGGGTAATTCTGCAATTACATCAGCAGCATCATCCGTATCAAGTTCGTCTATCTCTTCGGCAATTTCTTTGGCAGATAATTGTGCGAGAATTTTTTCACGTACATCCTCATCTACATCCATTAATATTTCTGAGGTCTTTTCAGAATCAAGCAAACGGATGATATAGAGTGCATTTTCAAAAGACAATTCTTCCAATACTTCTGCGATATCTGCATGATGAACCTCCGAAAATAACGATACTATGCGTTTGTCTTTTCGGTTTTCGATAAGGTGGTGTACTTCTTCTAAAAGTTCTTTAGTGATCTCTAGTGCCATCGTTTGCGATTTTAGACGTTAAGGTTATGAAATCTTGTACTGATAATTGTTCCGGGCGGCTTGCAAATATAGGGTCTTCTTTCAAAGTTAACGAAAGATTAAAAGATTTTAAACTTGAACGCAACATTTTTCTACGTTGGTTAAATGCTGTTTTAACCACACGGAAAAATAGTTTTTCATCAACAGGTAGGCTGTAATTTTCTTTTCTAGTTAGGCGGAGTACGCCTGAATCTACTTTTGGAGGAGGGTTGAAAACCGTAGGAGGTACCGTAAATAAGTATTCGGCATGATAAAATGCCTGTGTTAATACGGATAGTATGCCGTAGGTTTTACTGCCTTCTTTTTCGGTAATTCGTTGGGCGACTTCTTTTTGAAACATGCCTGAGAATTCAGGAATCATATCTCTATTTTCGATTGCTTTAAAGACAATTTGTGAAGAGATATTATAAGGGTAGTTTCCGATAATCGCAATAGGTTTGTTTTGGAATATTTCGGTAAGGTTTTGACGTAAAAAGTCTCCATTAATAATGCGAAACTTCTTTTCGCTGGTGTCGAGCTGTAGATTTTCAATAGGGAATGTCTCTTGTAAATACGCGATAGATTCCGTATCGATCTCCATTACGGTAACATGTGGTTTTTTCTTTAGTAAATACTTCGTTAATACTCCCATTCCTGGCCCAATTTCCAAGACATGATCATATCCAACTTCAGATAAAGAATCCGCAATTTTTTGTGCGATATTTTCATCCTTTAAAAAGTGTTGACCTAAATGTTTCTTTGCTCTTACCGTCATACTCAAATGTTTTGTCAACACAAGCGATGTGCTTGTATAAATTAGTTGTTGTTTGAAGTAGGAAAAAATTCGTTTAAAACCTTTAACTCTGTTCTAAACGCTACCATTTTATCTGCAAATTTATGCATTCCATCATTTCTAAGCTTATTAGCATCAAATTGGTAGTAGCTATCCAAATCTTCTCTAGTTTTTGCTGTATATTGAATAGAGTATGTAATACCTCCCATTTCTTCTTCTACCAACACCTGCGACATTTTTGCGCTTACAAATCTACCTGTAGCCAATACATCAGGAATATGACTTTCAATCCAAGTTAGCCATTCTGCATGAATGCTTTCATCAACATTTACGGTTACGTTGTATATGTACATAGTTAAATTAAAATAATGCAACAAGTGTACACTTATAATTATTATAGTGTTAAGTAATTGTTACAAAGGTTGTTTAAATATTGTCACCTCGTATTTTTCTGAATTTCTTACGTGCGTCTACCAAAAAAATACTAGAAGCGTGGTCAAAAATAATCTTTTGGTAGTATTCTGAGGCCTTTTTTGGATTATTTAATTGTTCGAGGTATAAATCTCCTAGGTGATATAAACTATTGTCGATAAATATTCCTTCTGGATTTAACGCGAGTATTTTTTCGAAGTTAGCAACTGCCTTGTCGTATTGTCCTTCTTCGGTTAATAACAAGGCTTGTTTGTACAAGGCTTCGTCTTCAATAGGTTGGCTTTGGTATTTCGTAATAACTTCCGCTAATATTTTGATGGCTTCAGTATGCTTTTTTTGATACGAAAGCAAGTCGGCTTTGGCATATTCTTTTAAACCTGTTGGAAGGCTGTCTTTGGGTTCGTTGTCTGAAATGGTTAAGAACAATTCGGTAGCATCGTTGGCAATAAGTTGCGAAGCACCACTTTTTAATACTTTTAGCTGCGCTTTTGCCCATTTGAAATCGTGTTTGTAATAAGAGGTTTGCGCTACTTTAAAACGTGCTTCTTGACCTATTGAGTGATTTTTAAATTTCGATTGAACTTGCGAAAAGTAAATCAGTGCTTTATTGAACTTTTGTGTAAATACTAATATTTCTCCAAGTTTTAACCTAACGGTTGCTTTTAAGCGCTTGGTATTGGCAACTTTCATTGATTTTTCTAATAAATCAATTCCTTTTTCAGGATTATTTTTAGAAAAGGTAAGAAAATCTGCATAGGCAAGTTGAATAAGTAACGTGTTTCTATTAATCCCGAATTCACTTAGTGTTTTTTCAAATTCTTGTTCAATTGCTTCCTTGTTGGTAACCACGCCAATTTGAAGGATCATTTCAATAGCAGAAAACTTATCAGGTATGTGATTGGTTTTTTCAATAATCAATTTAGCACATGCTTCAGCCGTTTCATAGTCTTTGTTTTCGAAGGCAATAGTGCCTAATAATTGAATGTTTCGTAAACTTTCTTGGTTTCTAGCGAGTAATGCTTTGTATTGAATAAGGGCTTTTGGGTATTGTTTTTGTTTGATGAATAGCCAAGCAAGAATGTCATTCCATATGTTTTTTGGATTGCTGATTGATTTTTTTAGCAGCGCTCTTTTAAATAGTATATTATGTTTGTTTTCAGGATCCTCATTTATGTATTTAGCAGCATAATGTTTGACATTGTTTAAAAAACGCTCATTTTTATCTACAAGGTCAATATAAGATGCAAACATTTTTTCAAAATCTCCTTTTTCTCCATAAATCTGAGCAAGTTGGAATCCGTAATTTGCCTTAGGATTGTTTACAAGGATATTGTTGTAGGCGGTAATTGCATGATCTAGTTTGCTATATTCCTTAAATAGACTGGCAATAACTCCCCCGTAATTGTTTTTGTTTTTTATGGCGGTTAAGGCTTTTTGATATTGCTTTTCAGCTTTTTCTGAAAGTTGTTGTCGCTCATAGGTGTACCCCAAAATTACGTAAAGATAGGTTTGATTTGGGTATTGGTTAATTCTTTCGTTGATAAAGCCTTCGGCCATTGAAAATTGATTGGTTTCTTGGTAGCAACTGATGAGTCTTTTGGTATAAGTGCTGTTGTAAGGACTTTTTTTACATAACTCTTTATAAAATTGAGTTGCTTTTTCATATTCGCCATTCCTATAATAATTTTCAGCTACGATAAAATTGTTTTGCTGCGCAAAGCTTATACTGTTGAAAATAAAAAGGGTAATTATGAAAATCAGTTTTTTCATCAAAACAAATTGAAATTTTAAAGGGATACAAGTTATTGAAACTTTTTTAAAAATCAATTATAGAATCGCTAAGGGTTTTTTTATGTCCTAAAAATAGGATGCTACCTTCTTTTTTTTTACTATGAACTTGACATGAGTGATTGTCGAAGTCCTTTGTACTTTTCTTGATAATGTTCAGGGTTCTTTCTGATGTGAGAAAACTCTTTTTCAATTTTATTTTTTAGTATTAATAATCAGTAATGGATATTTATTATAATAAAGTCTTCTGTATATTTGACTTGGCGATTTAACTATTGACTGTCGCACTTTGTGAAATGCAAAGTGAAAAAATGATGCCTAAGTTTGCTAAAAGCTAACGGGTAAACATAAGAAAAGTCAATAGGAATCAGCTATTGACTTTATTTCTTAATTAGGCATAACTTACGTTAGCACTTCTTAGCGATGAAAGTTGAAACTCTGAAAATCGCCACTGCTTTTTTTAGTTTTATAACAGCTGTTATCAAGCTTGTTACAACTTGCAAAAGCAAAAAAAAGTAAAAACTTACTTTTCCACACTTTCGAGTGTGGTTTTTCTTTTACAAAGGTAATAAATATTTAGAGAGTCTAAAAAAACCAAATTTTTAAGAGATGCTGAAGTGGGCTTTTTCTTCGAAAAATTCTATATAACCTTTGTTTTATCAATGATAAAGATCGAGTGTTAGTAAAAAAAAACAAAAAAATAAGTGATTGTTAATGAGTTTTTTAAGTTGTTTTTAAGGGGTGTGTTGTGATAAATTAATTTTGGTAAAATAATTTTGGCACGGGCTTTGCTTAGTATGATCATATAGCTAAAACAGAATACAGTATGAAAAACTTATCAATAAAATACGAAGCAAGTAAGACGAAAGCAAAAGACTTTATGAAAAAAGGGCAAATATCTCAGTATATGGAAGCACTTTTAGAAATGAATAAATACGAAAGGTTGATGACAGCGATTGTTGCCAATTAACAAAGTAAGTTTCTTTCATGAAACTTACTTTGTTTATATTATTATTTAATCGATTTTATCAAAACCACAATACGGAACCAATACCTCAGGAATTTCTATACCCGTTGCTGTTTGGTAGTTTTCTAAGATGCCTGCCAATACACGAGGCAAGGCTAGTGAGCTAGCATTTAACGTGTGTACTAGTTGACTTTTTCCCTCCTTATTTTTAAAACGCAGTTTTAAACGATTTGCTTGAAAAGCTTCTACATTAGAGGCAGAGCTGATCTCTAACCATCGACCCTGAGCCGTTGAATACACTTCAAAATCAAAGGTCAAAGCAGCAGTAAAGCCTGTGTCGCCACCACAAAGACGTAGTATTCTATACGGAAGTTTTAATTCTCTAAGGATGTTTTTGATATGTTCAACCATGTCATTTAAAGCTTGATAAGAATTGTCTGGATGCTCAACACGAACCAATTCTACTTTATCAAACTGATGCAAACGGTTTAGCCCTCTTACATGCGCACCATAACTACCTGCTTCTCTACGAAAACACGGAGTATAGCCTGTATAAGCCTTTGGTAAATCACTTTCTTTTAATAAGTCCCCTCGGTGCATATTGACCATAGGCACTTCTGAAGTCGGAATCAAATAAAGTGGATTCTCTTCAGGTATTGTATACATTTGACCTTCTTTGTCAGGTAACTGCCCTGTTCCATACCCAGAAGCTTCGTTTACCAGATGAGGTACTTGTACTTCAGTATATCCTGCGGCTGTATTTTTATCTAAAAAATAGGCAATTAAAGCGCGTTGCAAACGTGCTCCTTTTCCTTTGTAAATAGGAAAACCAGCACCACTAACTTTTGCGCCCAATTCAAAATCGATAATATCATATTTCTTGGCCAATTCCCAATGCGGAAGTGCATTTTCACCCAAATCAGGCACTGTACCTTCCTTAAATATCTCTTCGTTGTCTTCTTCGTTTTTTCCTTGCACAACAGTGCTATGTGGAATGTTCGGAATTTGATACAATGCACTCTCTAACTCCGTACTAAGTAGATTTAACTTTTCTGTTAATTCCTTTGATTGCTCTTTGAGTTGCCCTGTTTTTTCTTTAAGTAGTGTTGCCTTTTGGGCCTCACCTGACTTAAAAAGCATGCCAATTTCTTTGGATAGTTTGTTCGATTCAGCTAAAACGGCATCTAAGGACACTTGAGTAGCTCTTCTTTGCTCGTCAGTAGTTAATACCTTTTCGATTGTACTTGCTGCATCTGCAAAATTTCGCTTCGCCAATCCTTCTAAAACAATTTGCTTGTTTTCTCTAATAAACTGAACCTGTAACATCTTTTTAATTTTAAAAAAAGCAAAGATAAAATAATACCAATTTAATTATGAAATGTCGAATAAATAAATCGAATTATTTTTTCATTATTCAAGGCAAAAAATAAAGGATAGCCTTCACTACCATTAACTTTTAAATAAAGCAGCATGGGGAAAAGAGCTATTTATACGGATTTTTTATTTATAAATAACATGCCGATGTTTTAGGAGACTAATAATTCAATATCTGTAGGTATTTCGGATTAAATGACATTTCCAGCAATTTTTCTGTGCAAAGTAATCGCATAACCGTCTGAAAGACTAGCAACATAACTACATATTTGCAAAATTCTTTCGTACACACTTGATTTCTCTTGCTGGTGTTCTTCTGGTATCAAATTAAGGATCAATAGGTCGTAATTTGAAGGATTTCCGTCCGATTTGTTGTTTAATGCAGTGATAAAAACATGCAATAAATCGGATATAATCTTATACCCTGCAACTTCCTTTTCAATCACCTCTTTGCTTCGGTATATTTTATCAATACTGATATTTAAAATGTCTTTTATCTGTGCTTCGTATTTACACCTGTCTAAAAGTCCTTTTTCAAAATTTCCTTCTAAAATAGCCGTTTCGTTTGCTAAAAATATCTCCGCAGCTTCGTTAATTAGTACCCCAATAGCCAAAGCACGTAAGTAACTGATACGGTCTTTTTTGTGCTGTAATGAATGGTATTTTTTGATATCAATGGTGTTTTTAACCAAACTGATCATGTATTCTAAGGCAAAATCTTCTTCGATTAACCCTAAATTGATACCGTCTTCAAAATCAATGATTGAATAACAAATATCGTCTGCTGCTTCTACCAAATATGCTAGTGGATGTCTATAGAAAGAGATGCCTGTACTTTCTTTTTTTAACAAACCAAGTTCGTTAGCAAGGTCTAAAAAACCTTCTTTTTCTGATTGAAAAAAACCGTATTTTTTATCTACAATGTGCTGGGTTGGTTTTTTAGGTAAACTTTCTTTGGGGTATTTGATAAATGCCCCGAGTGTAGCATAGGATAAACGCAATCCTCCTTGTGCACCATCTTTATGTTCAGTAACTACTTTGAGTCCGTTTGCATTTCCTTCAAAGTCGATAAGGTCTTGGTATTGGGCATCCGATAATTGACTTTTGTAAGCCAGTCCTTCTCCTGTTTTGAAATATTCTCCGATGGCTTTTTCACCCGAATGTCCAAAAGGAGGGTTGCCAATATCATGCATTACCGAAGCAGCTGCTACAATGGCGCCAAAATCATTGAATGTATACCCAAGTTCGGCTAAATTCGGATGTCGTTTTAGTAGTTCTTTACCTACGATTCTACCCAACGATCGGCCCACAACGGATACTTCCAAACTATGTGTCAGTCGGGTATGAACAAAGTCCGTTTTTGATAACGGAATTACCTGTGTTTTGTCTTGTAAACTTCTAAAAGCAGTCGAGAAAATAATCCTGTCAAAATCTACCTCAAAACCCAAACGCGTTTCATCTTGTTTGGCTCTTTCACGCTTATTAGTGTCTCCATATCTCTTCAAAGAAAGTAATTGTTCCCAGTTCATTTCGATCGTTTAGTACGGAACAAAGTTATTTAATCTTTTTCTTTCAAAAGCGAAGAGAAACGAATTTTTAAACTAGAATTATAGCTAAGGTGTTATATTTTAATATAATTTATGGCAAACCCAAATTATTTATTAGCACCCTGCAATATAGTGTAGGTTAATCCCTTCTTATGATGTTAAATAACTTCTAAAACAAGGCTTTTGACGTATAAAATGGAGAAAAACCCATTAAAATTTAGTATCTTTGTAAGAGATCTTTTGGTTGGAAGAATGTAATTACATTAAAAAATAAAAAATATGGGAACAACCAGTTCTGTAGCAAACGAATTTATAAAGCTGTCTAAAGAGACAAATAACGTGCTTACAAATATGAAGCTGGTAAAACTTATATACATATCCCAAGGGCTCTCTCTTTCGTTGTTAGATAGGCCGATTTTTGAAAACGATGTAATAGAAGCATGGAAGTTTGGGCCAGTGATACCTAGTGTGTATCACGAGTTTAAGCATTTCAAGTCTGATCCGATTACGACCAATTCACTCATGTCTGATAACGAGTGGGGCGATTTGTCTGAGCCCACGTTAACCAATGCAGAAGACAAAAAAATAGTATTGCTTACTTGGCAATTATACAAAGACATGGCTGCAACAGATCTCGTTGAACTTACCCATATGCCGGGGTCACCATGGAGTTTTTGTTACCGACCCGGTTCAAACTGTGTGATAAGCAATCAGCTTATCAAAAAGTACTACGATAAGTTTGTGATGAACTTAGAAAAAAAATTGAAAA
The DNA here is from genome assembly GCA_947496185.1 of uncultured Tenacibaculum sp. Classification (GTDB taxonomy): domain Bacteria; phylum Bacteroidota; class Bacteroidia; order Flavobacteriales; family Flavobacteriaceae; genus Polaribacter. Next base: position 28,134 of record CANMCD010000002.1, on the reverse strand, counting down.
GTGCATAATTCTGGTTTAGATAGGCTATTAGAAAAATCTAAATTACTGTCGTCCGATACCGATACCAAAGAAATTGACGAGGGTAGTGTATTAACGTCCGAAGAAGTCAAGGATAGGTCTCAGAATCGTGATGAGAGAAAAAAGTATGCTTTTCGAACTTTTGTTTTTCTTTGTGTGTTTACGGGGCTGGTCTTGTTTATCATTATTGCCGCTGGATTTTCTCAGCTTATAGGATTTAACCTAAACGACCCTGTACTTATTGCTTTGATAACCTCTTCTTTGGCTACCGTAGTAGGAATTTTTATTCTGGTGATGCGGTATTTATTTAAATAATATTTACACTTCTTTAAACATCTCATTCCATATGTTATTGATAAAAACTTTTGGCGTCATTGTGATAATACATATAATTATCTGTTTTAATGGTTAGTGTAAGCTTCTAAAAATAATAACGGTAAGATCTGGTTAAAGTTATTAAAAGACCATGTTAATTATTCATAGGAGTATCGTGTGTTATCTTTCTTATTTGTATTCGGTAGTAGTTAATAAATTAGTATTAGCCTTGTGAGGCTAACAATAGTTTTCTTTTGGTTTTGTAACACGGTTATTAGATGTCAAAACTAAGGGTTTTCCCTGATGCGACTCAGGGGTATTGGGTATTGCATGGTAAGTATTCTTGTGTTATTTTTGGAAAATTATAAATTAAAAACAGAATAACTAAAAATATTAACTAACTACTAAAGCTTCTTTTTGTTTACTCCTTTTCCTTGTATTTTTATAAATGATTTTAATAACCATAAATTTTTTATAAAAATGAAAAGAGTTTTACTATTTGCAGTTGCTATCCTTAGTGTTTTATTTACCAGTTGTACTGATAATACCTTAGACGAAATTGAAAAAAGAAATAATGAAGAACTTGAAATATTCATCTATGATAAAGGAGAAATCCAAAGTCCAAAGGATGGAAGAGGGACTAGTGCCTGATATTATAGAATTAAGATAATTGCTCTATGGTTTGTCTTAATAGTTTCGTTAACTGCTCCTTTTTGGCATGTGTTTTTTAATAAAAACTCAACTGATTTATTTTTTGGCTTTAAAAACCTTAGAGCTTTTCTTTATTTTTTTGGAACGCACTTTATACTTTTTGGGGGATCTATTTTTATGTTCTTTATACTTCAGTTAATTCCTAATTTGAATAGAACAATTAGAAGAATTAAATCAATAGGGAATTTAGGTGCTGGGCTTTATTGCTCGGTATCTATTTATTATTTGTTGTATGTTTTTATTGATACAACTAATGACCCTTATCCTGAAGTGTTCTATGAAATTGCTTTTATAACACTTTCGATTGTCTCGTCGTTTTTGATTTATAAAATATTTAAGTTTTTTGAAGAGGTAAAAGAAGAAAATCGGAAAAAACAAATAGCAAATGACAAATTTGTTAAAACTAGTTTAGAATTATTAGGCGAGATCAATAAAACTATTACATAATAATTATGAAAGTATTAGAATTACAAGAGCAATTAAAAATACTTTTTCAAGAGTTCAAAGAAAGAGAAAAATCTATAGATTTGATTATAAAAGAATTTGAAGTGTTGTTACACCAGTTTCAGCAACACGCAGCGGTTGATCAAAATACGTTGGAGTATGTCAAATTGAAATTTTTGAAAACGATAAAAAAAAATGAGTTGATGAAAACTATGGATGATGAAATAGAAAAGGCAATGATGATTAATTTAGAATTAAAGCTGTCGTTAGGGTTAGATTAAAGAAGAGGCATGAATCAAACTTGTTTGACATTAAGTTGACTCATTTTTTTTCATATTACTTATTTTAGTTAATATTTCGTTTTCACGATTAACAAGTTTTAGGTCTAGCCATTTTTTAAAAGTACTGTTTTCTAATAATTGCGTTTCATGAAAAAGAACCCCGTCCACTATTTTGTTTATTTCATCTTCACTAAGTGATATTTTGATAGAAATATCATTATTTGATCTATCTTCATTCTTTTCAATCGTATTTAAGATGCTTCCCTCTCCTTTTAGTAGCCAACTAATATTAATATCTGGAAATACACGTAATAAATTTTGGATAAAGTCGATTTTAGGTATTGATTTACCTAAAACAATATTTCTGGTTTGTGTGTCAGAATACCCTAATTTAATACCAAGAGACCTATAGTTTAGCCCTTTCAATTTCATTATGCTTTCAATCCTTTCGTAAATTTCCATATAGAAATAAAATTTATACGATATAAATATTGTATATGCGAAATATATATCGTATATTTGTAATGCGAGACACACAAAGTTATAGAAATAAGCTTGTGTTGCCAAAAGATAAACAAATTAACAACGGCTCAGTATAACTGAAATAGAAAAGTTGTATTAAAAAACAATATAAAAATAAACAAGGCAGATTTCGACTCATAGACAAATGATAAGATGACAAGGGGGTTATTTCTTTTTTAAAAGTAACACACAACCCGATGACCTACAGGTGTTGGTGTTGCTTTTTCAAAAGAAAGCAGCGGAGGTAAGACGGTATGAGTTGGTATTTGACGACTACTAAAACCCTAATATTATGAAAATATACGCTAATCAAAAAAAATTAATGGAGCTATCTAACCATCAGAATCTTTTTACTCGGATTGTGTAGTAGTGTTTTATCATGGGGTTTGATAGTGCTGTAAGATCAAGTGCTTTTTAAAGTTCAGCATCCCATGCTATGACTGCGTTAAAAGCTCAGTGAAACGTTTGAATTATAAGTATTATTACACTCAGATAAATTTTTTTAAAGCACAATTCGTGCCTAATCAACAAAAGGATTCGGTATTGCCATCGGATATCAAACAGTCGATTTACCATTACAACACCAATCTAGGTTGGCAGGATATCCGTTGGTGGTATCAAATGAAAAAAGTGAGGTTTTGTTTTTACACTATTTTTTTGGGAATTATTGCTACGGTTATCGGTATTGTATGTACTAGATTTTTTCTAAAAATGAAGTAAGCTACATCATACAAGGGTGTATTCAGTTCATTTGTACCCATGAAATAACAGAAGAAAAGCTGTCATAGTCAATAAAAATCTAGGTATAGCAATACGATTCGTAAAGAGTTATTTAGTCAAGTTTACTCCTGTATTATGTGGCAGGTAATTAGTAGATACATAATACGGGGTAAACCTAGCTAATTGAAAAAAGATATTTTCAAAAAAATAGGTAAAGGTTATTAAAATAAATGTAGTAGTTTGTGGGTCAAAAGGTTATTAATCCTATCAAGTACCAATTACACTTCAAAATAATTGAATTTCTTTATACGGGGTATTTCAACATAAAATTGGTATAAGTTTTCCTTTTGGCCCTTTTTTATCCTAAAAATATGGGATAATGATACGCTGCTATTTTTGCTATATTCTTTAGTAAAAGGGTTTTTATTAGGGTAAAGCACTGCTTTTTTGTTAAAATTATACGATTTATAATCATATATTTGAATCAATCAACTAATTACTAACTACTAAAAATAAAAAAATGCGTAAAGTCAATATTTTTATTTCAAATGTTACTCAGGGAGATGCTCATATAAGCTCTTATCCTGATAATCAAAAGTCCAAAAAAATAAAATACAAAGTACCCTTGTATATAGTGAATGTAGAAGGGGTGAACCACAACGGAACAAGGGTTTCTGAGGTGTTTAATGCTGTTCGTTTCGGAGTTCATAAACCTTATGGTTCGGATAGAATTAGGGTTGTGGGTTTGTCTGATGATCAAACACATACTCTTACATGGGACAATATTTCTACTATGACAGAAAATGCATGGAGGGTATATGATGGTTTTTTTATTCACCCAGGTCCTGATTATCCAATGAGTCAAGTCTTTGGCTCAATAGGGTGTGTAGAGATTTGTGGAGTTGGTGAATGGGATCGATTTAACGAGACTATTCTTAATTTAACAGGGGCTAAAGATGAATATGAAGTAAGTGATAATAAATTATTGACAGCAGAATATCAGTCAGCTACACGACCTCCATTAACACCAGTGAAAAAATGAAGAAAAGACTTATCATATTGTTTAGTTTGTTCTTTGTTTTATCCTGTAAAATAAAGAGCGATTCCGAAGTAAAAAAGGAGCAGTCAAATACTGTTTTATCCAAAGAAAAGATTGTTTCAAATAACTTAATAGATGTTTATAATATTATTGGTGATAGTATATTATCTGAGGAAAAACCGCTATTAGTTTCCTTTAATGAAACGATAAATAATATTTGTGTTAATAGTCAAAATAATCCTAATAAAAGTCGTTTTAGAGATCGTCTTAATTGGCACAAAAAAAAGCTATTTCAAAAAGCTTTGGCAAGGGATTTTAAGAATGAAAAATTTATGCGTATTAAAGCTCTTTCTATATCGTACGTAAAACTTAAAATAGCAGGGAGTTTATCAAGTGAAATGGATATACAGGAATGGGTCTTCGAAAACGAAGAAACAGCAAAGTCATGTTTTGATAGTTTTAAAAATTATGAGGAGGTAGAAATATATTTTAAAGTGGTGAATTGGATATGGTTTTTAAAGGGGAGTAAGCTTTTTTTGTTGTACAGTATGCATGAGCCAGTTGAAAAAAAACCGATGCAAATTTTAAAGCAACGTTTAATGTCTTTTTTAGAAGTTAATGAAAATCATGTAAAAGAGGTTTATTAAATATGTAAAAACAAGCCTCAGTTTTTGGGGCTTGTGCTTTTTTGTATTGTTAGTTATTTAATTATTAGGTTTTTATGTAATAATGAAAAACACATTTATTATATTGTTTAGTCTGCTCTTTACTTTAGCTTGTAAAACAAAGAACAAATCCGAAGTTAAAAGAGAAAAACAAAAAACAGTTGCTTCTAAAGGTTTAATACCTGTATTTACGATAACTTATGATAGTCTTTACTTGAGTCAAAAGGATCAAGTATCATCTTTCAATAAAAAAATTGAAAATATATGTGTGAATGCTGCGAAAGAGCATAAGTATTCTTTTAAAGGAATTTTGGGATGGTATCAAAAGAAAAATTTCCAAAAAGTTTTAGCACGTGATTTTGAAAATGAAAGGTTTATGGAGATAAAAAAGTTGTTATTTTCTTCCATAAAAGTGAAAATGGGAAATAATTTGTCAAGTGAAATAGTTATTGAAGAATGGGTATTCGAAAACGAAGAAACTGCAAAATCATGTTTTGAAAGTTTTAATAATTATGAAGAGAGAACTATATATTTTAAATCGATAAATTGGATATGGTTTTTAAAAGGTAATAAGCTTTTTTTACTATTTAGTTTGGATGAGCCTGTAGAGAAAAAAGCTATGCAGCTATTAAAGCAACGTTTAATGTCTTTTTTAGAAGTTAATGAAAATCATGTAAAAGAGGTTTATTAAATATGTAAAGTCCTTGCTTTTATGAGTCAAAAATAAGGATAGTGATAGTTACTGATATGTGTCAAGTTTATTGTTGACTATAAACAATCAATGGATTAGATTTTTTAAGTCTAATCCATTGGTCGTGAATTGTATAAAATAGTGTCTTTTGGTTGTCTATTTTTAAGTCAAATCAAACCCTATATCTTTACGATAGTTCATTTTTTCAAATGTGATCTTATCAATGCTTCGGTAAGATTTACCCAAGGCTTCTTTAATAGTGTCTCCAAAGGAAGTGATCGCCATAACTCTTCCGCCATTAGTTACTACAGTACCATCAATCGTTGTTGTTCCTGCATGAAAAACTGTAGATTCAGCAACTTTTTCGTATCCTTCGATTTGTTTTTTCTTGTCGTATGCTTCTGGGTAACCTCCTGATACGAGCATAACAGTAACCGCAGTTTGTGGAGTTACGTCATACGATTTTTCAGCTAAAGTTTGTGTCGCAACACCTTCGAACAAATCCACCAAGTCTGATTGTATTCTAGGTAATACTACTTCGGTTTCAGGGTCTCCCATACGAACGTTGTATTCAATAACATAAGGATCACCGCCAACATTCATTAATCCGATAAAAACAAAACCTCTATAGTCAATCCCTTCAGCTTGTAACCCGTCTACCGTGGGTTTTATAATACGGTCTTCTACTTTTTGTAAAAAAGCATCGTTAGCAAATGGGACAGGTGAAATTGCCCCCATTCCTCCTGTATTTAATCCTGTATCGCCTTCTCCGATTCTTTTGTAGTCTTTGGCGCTAGGCAATACTTTGTAGTTTTTTCCGTCTGTTAATACAAAAACAGATAGTTCAATACCGTCTAAAAACTCCTCAACGACTACTTTCGAAGAAGCATTCCCAAATTTTTGATTAGACAGCATATCGTCTAATGAGGCTTTGGCTTCGTTAAGATCTTCTATAATTAATACCCCTTTTCCTGCTGCTAGTCCGTCTGCTTTCAAGACGAAAGGAGGAGAGAGTGTTTCTAAAAAGTTTTTTCCTTCTTCTAAGGTTTCTACAGTAAATGACTGGTATCGGGCAGTTGGAATGGCGTATTTTTCCATAAATTGCTTAGAAAAATCTTTGCTCCCTTCCAATAAGGCACCGTCTTTCTTAGGGCCAATCACAGGAATGTTCTTTAATATTTCATCAGCTAAAAAATAATCATGTACACCTGCTACCAATGGTGCTTCTGGTCCAACTACGACCATGTTTATATCATGTGTGATTACGGCTGATTTTACCGCTTCAAAATCTGTTGGATTTACCGCTAAATTTGTGGCTACTTGTTCCGTTCCTGCATTACCCGGAGCTACAAATAGCTTATTTATTTTGTTACTTTCTGAAATTTTTTTGGCAAAGGCATGTTCTCTACCTCCAGAACCTAATACTAAAATATTCATTTCTGTGTTGTTTTGTCACTGCAAATATATCTTATACTATTTGTAAATTAAAGTTTCGCATATAAATAGTTTCTTACCCTATTCTTCTTCGTTAAAAAAAATAAACTGTAGCGTTGGGATGCCTTGTTTTTCGCCTTGAATAACCAAATAAACAATTCAATTGATTTATACGAAGTTTTTATTCACGAATAGTAGTAAAACAAAAAGAGAAGACCAAAGCCTTCTCTTTTTTACAGTAGTTTCATGCTTAAGTGGTAGAACCAATAGGAATCAGTATTTGGTTTTACACTGTGTTTATTGTTTTATAATCTTTTTTCTAACTATTTGTCCATCTTTAAAAGTAACTTGAAGCACGTATGAACCGTTGGCAATACCTCCTATAGAAATTTGGTTTTCTAATCCTGATTTAACTTCTATGTCAAACAAATTTAATAAGCGGCAATTATGTATCTTTTTGTCAGACTTAATAGTGATTTCATTGACAAAAGGATTGGGGTAAACTAATACCTCGTTATTCGTTTGTCGTGCTGAACTGTCAAAAGATATATCTTCTTGATCATCATCAATAGAAGTTGTATCTACAGATCTGCTAGAGTTTTTTGTACATCCTTTGATATGTCCTCTAAAACTAGCTCCTTGTTGTACTGTAAAGCCATTTTTTAAGGTTACAGACTGCCCAGCATGATAATTAGCTGTGGCTTTATTGTAAATAGTATTGGTTGCTGTAAGTGTATTATAGGCCGATTGCTCATCTGATTTTCCTGAGGTAACATTTTTTGTGACGGTTACATCGTTTTTACAGCTCCATTTTGTTTTAAAAGAAGCTGGATAACTATATGAATTTCCCTTTGAGCAAAAACCGATTATTTGCCAAAAATAGGTAGTCTCAGGTTCTAGATTTTTTAAAAGATAACCATGGCCTGGAGCAGCAGCTGTTGCTGTCTTCCAATTTTTATCTGTAGATTTTTTGTAATTTATTTGAGAATAGATTACATCCGTTGGCTTAGCCCAGTTTAGAAAAGCTGAATTTTCAGTGATATTGTTTGTAGATAAGCCACTTGGCACTTGGCATTTATCTTCTTTTTGTGGATAAATTGCGATGCTTAAAAAAAGCGTCAATAGAAGTAATGTTTTTTTCATTTTTATATTCTAATTTTTAGTTTACATACTTGACCAAGTAAGTCAACAAAAATTATAGCCTGAAAAAGGATGAAAAAATAGTGCAATTTTACGATAATTTATTACGATTAGTGTAATAAACAGTTTTTCCTTCTTAGTCATAGAATTTGTTAACCTAATTTTTTTCTTGCTTTAAGGAACATTTGTGTTCGACCAAGCAATTTCGGTGCATAAGTAACCAAATATTAGAGGTTATTACGCCATTTTTTAAAATATTTTACCGCTGAAGAGAGGTGGTGCAAAAACAGGTTGATCTTTTTAGAAGACCCTTGTTTTAGGTTGTGATATATTACTTCTTCAGGAAAATACTGCTTCTTTTTATTTATTACGTCAATTTTTCTACAGATATCCACATCTTCCATGTATAGGAAGTACCTGGTGTCAAATCCATCTATTTCAATGAAGTCATCAGTTTTGTACAATTGAAAACATCCCGTTATATAGGCAGGGTAAAAAGAGGAAGAAGTGTCTTTATCTTTGTATTCTCCTTTGGCAATTCTTTTGCTAAACAGTTTTTTAAAAGGCCCTGTTCTTCTGGCAAACAATTCTAAAAAAGTCGGGTATCTTCTACAAGAAGACTGATAGCTACCGTCGGGAAAAAGTACCTTGGGAGCAATCATCGAAACCTCTTTTTGATCTTTAAAAACTTCTATTAAACGTACGATAACGCTTCCTTTAAAAAAGACGTCTGGATTCAAAATTAGATGGTACAAGGAAGTATCTTTAATCTCTTCTATGATAAGATTGTGCCCTCGACCAAACCCGATATTTTTTTTATTTTCGATATAAATGATACGGTCATCCGTAAAACATCCTTTGAAGTCAGAGGTAATTGTATTGTCAATCAAGTAAAGTTTTTTTGACAAAATAGGGATTGACAAAAAACTCTGTACTGTTCTTTTTAACTCGTCTAACTTTTCCTTATATAAAACAATGGACGCTGTTAACGTAATCTTTCCTTCCATGTATTATGATTAGTACGCTTTCTCCTCTCCCTTCAAGATATTGATTATCGTTTTGATGATAATTTTTATATCCAATCCTAAACACCAGTTCCCAATATAAAAAATATCTAGCCTAACTCTATTCTCAATGTCCGATTTTTTTTTAATTTCTCCTCTGTAACCACTTGTTTGTGCTAACCCTGTTATACCCGGTTTAACACATTTTCTTTTCATATAGTTGCTTACTTCTTTGGTAAACTTATCGGATTGTACCTCCATATGGGGTCTGGGGCCGACTACACTCATGAATCCTTGTAATACATTGATAAACTGAGGAAGCTCATCCATGCTGGTTCTTCTCATAAAAGCCCCGATCTTAGTTACTTTAGATGTTGTAGGTTCGTTTTCTTGTAGGCATGAATCTTTCTCTGTGTGCATTGACCTAAATTTATAGCAAATAAAATGTTCACCAAGAAATCCTTCCCTTACTTGTTTAAAAATAACAGGACCTTTTGATTCCAATTTTATCAAGACAAAAAGAATCGGGTATAGCCATGACAAGATGAATACACAAACAAACAATGAAAACAATACGTCAAAAATACGTTTGATGATCCTGTTGCCAATAAATTCGAAAGGCATTTTTCGTACCTTCAATACCATAGAGGCATTTCCGTAGTATACGGGAATGGTATTTTTGTTGTATAGTCCGTTAGCACTGGGTATTAGTTTGACTTCTCTATTGTTTTCTGCTCCAAATTTTTTCACTCTTCTAATATCTTGTTCCGAGAGTTCGTTTAGCGAACAATATATTTCGTCGATTCCTTCTTTTAAGATATAAGGGAAGCATTCACCAACAGCGCCAATATACTCTTTGCTATGGTTTACTTTGTCGGAAAAAAAACCATAGTATCGATAGCCTAATTCTTGCTGACTTTTAAAAAAGTTTATCAGTTTTTTTGTAGAGTTGTCCATTCCTAGAACCACTATTTTTCGGTAATTTTTTCCGAAAGTTCGGTAGGTTCTAAGTAGGTAGTTTCTTGAAAACTTGAAGCTTCCAAGTGCTAAAATAAAGCCGTTTAAAACCTCTACTTTGTTTTCGACCACGGTACCTTCTTTAAAAATAGAGAAGTAGGCGAAATAACCAAAAGCAAGTAATAAAAACTGTAAGAGTAAATGCCGCAATGTTTTTGAAAAGAACATTGACCGGTATTCTACGTAATACTCTGTTAAATAAGATGAGGCGACCCAAAAAAGTGTCAAATACCCCAGAATTGTTAGATTAAATAGTTCTTCATTTTTACTCCAAAAAAGCACTACCCATAGTGTTATCAAATCAGAAAGTAAAAACAAAGTATACATGTATTTTGAATATCTTTGCTTCAACTGTAAAAATCTTTTATTTTTTCCTCAATAAATGTCTTCATTTCTCTTTCAAAACGGTCTTTACTGAATCGAAGGGCATTTTGTCTTATTTTATAGGGAGGAAAATGGATTTTTTCAAATCTATTTATAGCATCAACGATGCTCTCAGGAACTTGTTTGTCAAAAAAGACACCTGTTTCATTTTCTATGACAGTCTCCAAGAGACCACCTTTCTTATATGCAATTATTGGGGTTCCACAACTTTGGGCTTCAACGGGTAAGATGCCAAAATCTTCATCGGCAGCAAAAACGAATGCTTTGGCTCTCTGCAACAAAGTAACTAATTTTTTTTGAGATATGTTGCCTAAAAATTGAATATGATCACTTGCTAACTTCTTTAACTTTGTTTTTTCCGGCCCATCTCCCACAATATAAAGCTTTTTTTTGGTTAAATTGTTGAAAGCCTGAATAATAATGTCTATTTTTTTGTAAGAAACCAACCTTCCAGCGGCTACATAGTAGGTTTCTTTTTCTTCATATAGTTGAAATTCATCGGTATTTACAGGGGGGTAAATAACAGTAGCATCTCTGTTGTATACCTTTTTAATTCTTTTGGCGATGTAGTGAGAATTGGCAATAAAGTAGTCTACTCTATAGCTGTTAATTACATCCCATTGACGTATTTTGTGTAATACATGCCTTGCATAAAATCCGATGATGCCTGATTGTAATCCTTTACTTTTTAAATAATCAAAATGTAAGTTCCAAGCGTACCTCATCGGCGAATGGCAATAACAAATATGTAGTTGATTTTGGTTTGTCAATACACCTTTGGCGATGGATGATGAAGAGGATAGAATGATGTCAAAATTTGATACATCTAAGCTTTCTATGGCTAGTGGAAATAATTGTAAAAATTTTCGGTGATTTTTTTTGGCAGTGGGTAATTTCTGAATAAAACTGGTGGTTACTTTTTTTCCTTGTAAAATACGGTTTCTATCTTCATCATTTAAAAAATCTATTAAGGCATACACTTCGCAATCATTCCAAATGCGGAGTATAGATTCTACTACTTTTTCGCCGCCACCGCTCGTGTAAAACCAATCGTGTATTAATGCTTTTTTCATGTTGATTGTGCAGTTTTGTAATTGGTTATAAAAAATAAGGTATTAAAAAAAGTAAAGAACATAACGCCTATTTGCCGATCGAATAAGTTTTCAGTTAATAAAGCCAGTGCGACAGTTGTCATAAAGACTAAGTATAGTTTGTGAGGGGTTTTATATACCCCATAAAAAATGGTAAATACTAAGAATAAACACCCAAAAATGCCATAAGAAAGTAACATGTCTAGGTATTGGTTATGGCTATTATAGGTTACTTTTTTAAAATCATTAGTTCCTGTAAAGGTAAATGTATCGTAACAATTATCTAAGTATGAGGTTACTTTATGCTTTCCTACTCCAAACCAAAAGTGCGTTTTTATGATTTGTAGTGCACAATGGTAAACACCGTATCTAAAATTAACGGTATGCTCTTTATCATTCTGTTTATCACTAGGTAATTCCCATTTGGTTTCAATCATTTCTTGAAACCGTTTTTTTATGGGACTGTTCATTACTGTATACAAACTTCCTCCTACCAAAAAGATGGATAGTATTATTTTTAGTTTCCAGTTTTTTATCAGGGTAACAAACAAAAAACAGCCTACTAACACAAAAGTTACCAAAGACATTCTTGCAGAAAAAACAGTGATTGAAAGTAGCAAAACTAGGCAGCATAGAGAAACTACTACCTTAATAATGGGGTTGTATTTTTTATTTGTAAGCCAAAAAATACCTATAAAAATAGAAAACACAAATAATAAACCAAGATAAGGGAGGTGAATATTGGTTTCTTCGGAAAAAATATTTCTAAAAACAGGGTTGTAAAAGTGGTTTTTTTCTTGTAATTCAAAGAATCCAAGTGACAAGATTTTTCGCCAACTCCAGATGGCTAACAAAACATTTGATATAAAAAAAACAGTTAAACACTTTTGGAGTGTGTCTCTGGATATATAATCTCTATTCAGAAACATAAATAGTGGAAAAACAAGAAAGGAAGCATCTGTTTCTAAGAATTTTAGTATTCCCTTGTCAAATCCTGACAACAAACAATTTATGATTAAAAAAATATAATACATTGAGAGAATTCCTAGGTGTTTTAGCTCACTTTTTTTAAAGTTTTTAAATGTTTTTTCTTTTCCTATGATGATTAATGATAAAATTCCCCAAACTATAATGCAAGCTGTCGCTTTTTTTAGTACAAGCAATGGAAAAGCAGCTACCAACAGCATGCTGTAATTATAAATCCTCGTCAAAGTCACTCAGTTCATTTTTAAGAACTTTAAAGTAATGGTTTTTTAACAAATTATCTTGTGCTTTTTCAATAATTTTTTGCAAATCAGTTACTTTGCTTAGGTTTTTTATTGCTTTTTCTATGAATTCTTCTTTGGTGTTTGCTAATAAAAAACTGATTTCAGGTTGCAATCCTGTGCCTTCTGCTCCGACGCTGGTAGAAAGTAAGGGTACCCCGTTTACAATAGCATTGATTGATTTTATTTTTACCCCAGCCCCATAGTGCATTGGATTTATAAAAAGTGCCGATTTTTCATACAATTCATCAAGGTTTTCATGGTCAAAAAAATAGTCTAGGTTGTTGTACTGGTTAAAAATCTTTTGTAAAGTATTTTTATTACTATTTCCCAAGCTGCCAGCTATGATCAGTCGGTAATTCTTTATTTCTTTTTGTACAAAGGGGTGTACATTTTCTAGGTACCAAAGAATTGCTTGAAGATTATTTTCCATAAAAAGAGACCCGATAAATAAGACATTTTTGGTGTTTAGGGGTCTTTTTTTCATTTCAGAAATAGCAAAAGGAGCAGGTAACCAAGTGCCTTTGTCGTTTTTGTGTTTTTTTTGAAAAATTTCTTTCTCTTTTTTAGAAATAAACCAAATTCGATTGGCTTTGGTATATAGTTCGTTAGAATACTTAGCAAACTTGGTGCTTTCTAGTTTAAAAAACAGTTTTTTGAAAATATGCCGCGTGCTTTTGCTTAAATAATGAAAATAACGTGCTTCATTATTGTGACTTCTAATTATTAGATGATTATAGTCAATGGTTTTGTTTTCTAATACATAACCAACATAATCCCCTTCTAATAAAATACAGGTATAGTGTTGATGAATCTTGATTTCTTTTAATCCTTTTCTAGAAGTAACTTGGAGTGGTTTACGTTTACATAAATGCCAAATTTTATTTTTTCTTGATACGGCATATATATTTTCAAAATACTCTTTTCCTTTTGTGAGGTGGGCTTTTTCTGGATCGTTTTTGCTGGTATAAAGTATGTCTAATTGGTATCCTAATTTTTTTAATCCGAGTACCCTATTCCAAACATCGACCATGCCTCCATGAGTAGGTGGGTAAGGAAAGAATCCTGTAACTAATAATATGTTACGCTTTTGTGTGTTCATTTTTTTCAAAATAGTCAATAAATGCCAAAAAGAACCATATTTCATACTTGATGTGAAAAGTCAGGTAAAAAACACTGGCCAATAAGGTATAAATCAAAACGATTCGTAGTAAATAGCTATTTGCTATTTTTTTGATTCGTTTAATTCTTTTTATAAAGAATAAATAATAAAAAAGTAAAAAAGGGATGCCTCCAAAAACAAGTTGATCAAAAAAATAGGTTTTTGAGGATAGGTTTTTTGAGGCTTGTAAATATTCTTTGATTTCTCCTAAATTAAATTGTTGCATAAAATCTGTTTGAAGGATTTTATTCGCTTGCTGGGTATAAATTTCTACATAAGGGCCTAAGCCGATACCAAAAGGGTTAAAAACAAATGTCTTTATGGAGGTTAGGTACCCTGTAAACCTTGTTCCAAAGGTGACACTGGTTTGAAGCTGTGATAGGATCTCTTGGTGTAAGGAGGTGTATACCTTGCTTAAGAAAAAACCAATAGGTATTAGTGAGAATAACAATATATACCGCAGTGTTTTCTTAGAATACATAAACCCAATCAACATGGGTAATAAGGAAACTAATACTAAAAATAAATACCCTTTCGACTCACTATGTATCGTATAATAAAAGAAGAAAAAGGCGGAGGTACAGTACACTAAAAACTTTTCTTTGGTTTTTCTTTTTAGGTATTCAGATAAAAAAATAGGGAGAAAGGTAAAAATAACCACGACCGACCCCGACCAACTAGATTCTACGGTTAACAGTCTGACTCTCCAGTATTTTTCTGGGTTAGCATGTAAAAAAGGTAAAAATATCTCTGTGGTTTTATATACTTGTGTTTCGAACCAAAGAAAGACAATTAAAAACCACTGAATACCTAAAATAACGCGAAAGCATTGCGTTAGGTCAGAAGTCCTTTTTAAAAATGTATATATAAATTGGTAAAACACTAAGGAGCATAGTGGGTAAATTACCATTTTTATGTTTTTCACTAGAATATTTTGATCATACACATAAATGGATTTATTCTTAAAAAGAATATAAGTAGTGTATATCAAAGAGACCAGTACTAAATACAAAATATAGGTTCCGTAATTCTTGGTATAGTCTGTTAGTGTGATTTTTTTTTCACTGAACAAGTAAAGTACAAGAAATGGGGTTAAAAATACTATTGGGCTTCTAGCTATTTCTCCAAAATAATTAACAAAAGGGAAGTCTTGGTAAACTGCCATCAGTAAAACAAAAAATAAGATCAATTCCCTGACTTTCATTAATACTTTTTATGTAAGATTTTTAAAAATTTATTTGCTAAACCAAACTGACCTCTTCTTAGTCTGTTAAAAATCATTAGGTAGCTCGATATCCAAAAGGCTATTTTGTTTTTAGGGAAATTTTTAAAAAACAACCTCCTACTTCTGAAAACTTCAATTTCAGACAAGGAACTTCTTTTTTTGTAATTACTAGAACTCCCTATGGTTTGTCCTTCTTTATGGTAAACAATCGACTCTTCGCACCAATCGATCGTCCAATTTAGTTTTTTTCCTCTCAAGACCCAATCCATTTCTTCAAAATACAAGAAATAATCTTCATTCAACAAGCCGATGTCTGTAATGAATTTTTTACTCACAAACATTGCAGCACCTGCGACATAATCAATTTTTCCTAGTTCGGGTTTTGTTGTTTCAGTAGGTGTTCCTTCTCCAACATGTTTGGAGGTGTAGGTCCATTTATTAAAAGTCCCACCAATGGCTTGAATTGCTTTCGGATGATGATAATAAAGTAATTTGCTTCCAAGAATGCCTAAAGAAGGTGTTTTCTTGTAATGGGTAACTAATTGTTGTAGGCTGTCTTTTTCTACAATCGTATCGTTATTTAATATCCAACAAAAATCCATGTCTTCTTTTTGAAGAGCATATCGTAGCCCTATATTATTACCTGCTGAAAATCCGTTGTTTTTTGCAGCTTTGATAAGGGTCAATTTATGGTCTGAATTATCTTTATCATCTTGATTTAAAACACAAAAATCAACAGGTTTTGAGACTAATGGATATACGATGTCTGGAAAATTTGTTGTTATAGCTAGGTGTCCTTCTCCCTTTGCCCAGTTAATGATATTTTCTAAGGATTGATTGGTGCTGTCATTGTCTATTACAACTACTTGAAAATGATCGTAACTTACTTTAAAAATACTTTCTAGGCACTCAATAGTGTCTGGGTAAGAATTGTAATTTAAAATAATGATATAGACTTTGTTACGAATCATGTTCAAGTATATGCATTTATAGTTTTGGCGTTGCTCGAATTAAGTATTGTTGTGTTAAAAATTCTTCAAAAAAAGTGCCTGTTAAATTATTCAATGTTTTGTATTTTGATTTTTCACGTTTCATTTGCAAAGCACTTACGATGGTTTCAATGTTTAAATCGGTGTTTTTCATAAGGGTGATCATATCTTTCTTGCAAAAAAAACGTACATGTGTGTCATCAAAGATTCCTTCTTTTTCATAGCGAAAACTGCCTTTGACGAAAATCTTATAAATAGCCGTAATATGTCTAATGTTGGGGAGGCTTATAAAAAAAGAGCCTTCTTTTTTTAGTAGTTTTTTGACCTTTTTTATTACTGCTAGCGGATCATGTAAATGTTCTAAAACATCGGCTAAAATGATTCCGTCAAAATAGTTGTTGTATTCAGGTAATTCGGTGTTTTGTATGTCAGTATATATAAACTTGTCAATGTTTTTTTTTGTAGGGAGGTGTTTGTTTATTGGTAGGTCTATACCGACTACTTCCGTGGCAATTTTTTTTTCTTTAAGAAAAGCTAATGTAGCACCACAACCCGCTCCTATTTCTAGGATTTTTACATTTTTCAATTCTTTTGGAAATAATTGTACGACATCCAATCGGACGTTGGAATAGTAAGCAACGTCTTTATCTTCGTATCTCATCAAAACTATCGTCTAAAGGTTAGGGTTACGGTTGAAATCGATACAATTTCGTCAACCCACATTATACTTATCAGTGATAAATATAAGTATAAGTTTCTTATTCAGGTAGATAAACCTTTGAATATCGGTTTTTATAGCCTAGAAAATAGAATTTGTAAGCTGGTTTTAAATGACAAATTTGGGTAGTTATTTACCTTAATGTCTGTATTTGTATTTTTGTTTGTTCTTCGAAACTGTAAGGAAAATTTAGGGTTAAAATGGTTCCTTTGTTAGGAGTTGATTTTATTTCAAAAGATCCGTTACTTCTTTTTACCCGCTGCTTCATGTTTTTTACTCCTATTCCTTTGTTGTTTTTGTGATTGGTAAAGCCAATACCATTGTCTTTTATTTCGGCAAATAATTTGTTGAAATCACCTGTGATTGTTACAGATACTTCCGTTGCTTTGGCATGTTTGACGATGTTTTGTAGGGCTTCTTGTAAGATTCGGTACAGATTAACTTTGTTAACCTTATGGATGGTGTTCCATTGAATGCTTGTGTCAATTTCTAGGGAATAGTTGAAGTTGCCAATCGTACTTTTATCTTTTAATAATTGATCGACGATGGCTGAGAAACCAATGCTTGTACTGTCGAGATTTGTACTTAGTTTGTGGGTGACTTCCCTAATCTCCTTTTCAATTTCTTGAAGTTCATTAAGTAGGTTTTGGTACTTCTCTTTGTTGTTTTCATTAGAAACATCTAAAAAACCTAAGCCCATTCGTGTACCGAATAATTTTCCAAGAACGCCATCGTGTAGTTCTTCTGAAATGCGTTGTCGTTCGTTAGCTCTTTCTTCCTTTTGTTTGCTTAGGGTTTCCTTTTCTAAGAAAATTATGGTTTCGGTAGCTATTTTGTTTTCTTCTTCGAGTTTTTGAATGGTGGTCTTACGGAGTTTGGTGGTATAATAAATACCAATGCAAACCAATATGGCAGAAAATACTGCAACAAAATAATAGCTTATAATATTGAAATCAATGGGTTGCACAAGCCAACATAAATAAAATATAGCAATATGGATAATGGTTACGTGTAAAATTTTATAGCCTAAGTCCCTGTTTTTTTGTGAGAACAGCCAAAATAGGTTAAAGATTGCGTAGATAAACAAGCCAGAAATCCAACCAAATTAGTAGAGAAATTGATGAATATTGATGAAACTAAAAATTTTGTCTTCTTCTTTTATTTCATTAAGTTTTTCCCAGGCTATATCAGCAGCTATTTTTTCTTTTAAGTAGGCTTCGTATTCTTTGGAGCCTTTTCCTTTGGCTTTTAGTTTCTCTAATGCTACTGTTCTTTTTTCTTTGACTTCTGTGTATATTCTTTTAGCTTCCGTATAGGCTTTTGTTTTAGCAGGAAAAAAATTAGAAGAAAAGAATAAGGTTGTACAGGATATGGCAATAATATAAGGTAGTAGTTTAACGAAGCTCTTTTTTGTAATACTGTTGTAGAAGTTGTTGTTTTTCATTTTCTGTTTTTAATGGGGTATAAAGCGTTTTTATAGCAAAGTCATACAAAGCTTATGCATACGGTTGTTGGTAATATAAGGTAAAAAATTACTGTTGATTAAAGCAAAACACCTCAAAAATCAAAAGATTTATGAGGTGTTTTTTTGAGGTGTCGAGCGGATTCGAACCGCTGTAGATGGTGTTGCAGACCACTGCCTAGCCACTCGGCCACGACACCCTTCAAATGTGGATTGCAAATTTACATCTTTTATTGTTTAATACAAATGTTTTTTACTTTTTACGCACATCTTTTAGGATAATAACCACCTCTTGCACATTTCCACCGATTGGCGGGTTTATTTTAGCGACACTAACTTCGGCTTCACTAACCATTGGTAGCTCATTAAAAATCCGATCTATGATGCGTTTGGCTACTTGCTCTAACAATTTCGATCGAATAGCCATTTCTTCTTTAATAATTTGATTCAGATGTACATAGTCAACGGTATCTTTCAAATCGTCTGTTTCCGCTGATTTTAGTAAATCTGCTGTTACTTCAAGGTCAACTCGGTATTCCGAACCTATTTTAGCCTCTTCCTCTAAACATCCATGATTGGTAAACAAGCGGATGTTATTTACACGTATAATTCCCATAAGCGGCAAAGATACCATGTTTTTGTATAAAAAAAGCATTCCGCCTAATGACGGAATGCTATCATCCTAATGCAAACGTATATTAGATATAACTATTCAATTGTAAAGGACTGTTTAAGACCGTTCCACTGAACGGTATACGTTCCTTTGGGCAAATAATACACGTTGTTTTTTGCTTTTTTAAGCGTGGTATCTTTGTGTGCTTTGTTGTACTTTTTTCGGCCTTTTTCAGAAAAAGACACGTCGAAAAACACTTCATTAAACCCTTTTGTTGCCTCAAATGGGAGGGTATTTACTAAAATGTCTTTTTGGTAAACTTTTAGTGTTCCTTTTTGATCTTTATTTGCATATAAAGGAATATTTAGTTTAGGAGTAATTGTTTCAAACCATTTGCTCCACGAACTGCCCCAATATGCGTTCTTTTTAATGTCTTTGATAGAGAATAGGGTATTTTCGTCTAAGCTTTTTAGTTCTTGTAATGAAGTAATAGAAGCTTTGTATAAGCTGCGTCCGTGTGTACCAAGAATTAAATCTTTTGCTTCGGGTTGAACTACCAAGTCGTGTACTGCTACGTTAGGTATGTTGGTGAAGGGATGCCATTCTTTACCAGCTGATAGTGTTACATAAGCACCATTATCCGTTCCTATGTATAAAATGTTTTCTTTTTTAGGATCTTCTTTAATAACATTTACAGGAGAATTCGGAATGTTTTGACCGATGTTTTTCCATGTTTCTCCAAAATCATCGGATTGGTATACATATGCTGTAAAATCATCAAAACGATACCCGTTTAAAGTAGCATAAACCCTGCCTTTTTTGTGCTTAGAAGCAATTACGCGACTAACCCATAGGTTTTGTGGTAAGGCATTTGATATTTTTTTCCAAGAATCCCCACCGTTTTTAGTGATGTGAATCAATCCATCATCTGATCCTACATATAGCAGTCCGAATTGAAAAGGGCTTTCTGAGATACTGGTAAGTGTTCCGTAAGCTACATTTCCTTTTTTACCGCCATTTGTTAGGTCTTTTGAAATGGTCTCCCAATCGCTACCTTTGTTTAAAGAGCGGTGTAGCTTATTACCTCCTAGGTATAAAATATCTTGATGGTGTTGTGATAAGTGTATCGGTGTTTGCCAATTAAAACGATAAGGGTTTTCTCCTAACGCATGTTTGGGTTGGATATAGGTTCTTTTTCCTGTTTTTCGGTTGATTCGAAAATAATTTCCGAACTGAAATCCTGTGTAAACGATAGTAGCATCTCGATTGTCCACGGCTACTTGCATACCGTCTCCACCTATTAATAATTCATAAGGGTTTTTACCTGTTTGATGCCATGCTTTATCTATTTTAGCATTATTAGCCGCGACCCATACGCCGTTGTCTTGTAGTCCACCATAAATATTGTATTGTTTTTGATTGTCGGCATATACTGAATAAAATTGCCCTACAGGAGGAGTGTTTAATTTAATCCAACTTTCTCCATCGTCGTAAGAAATATTAAGCCCGCCATCATTTCCGTCAATTAGGTGTCCTTTTTTGCGTGGATTTACCCATAGTGTTTGGTGATCGGCATGTACATTTTCTTTACTGATAGAAGTAAATGTTTTTCCGCCGTCTTTTGACTTTAAAATAGGGACTCCTAATACGTAAATCGCTTCTTTGTCTTGCGGATCTACTCTAATTTCTCCAAAGTAGTATCCATAAGAATAGAATAGGTCATCAAGATGATCTTTATGGGTTTTTTCCCATGTTTTTCCTCCATTTATTGTTTTATATACTTCAGCTCCAGTTACTGGTGTGTCAAATAATAAAGCGTTGGCGTTTTCTAAATATTTTGCTAAATCCGCTGGCTTAACACTTCCGGTTTTTACCATTTGCTTTACATTTTCAGCGCGGTATTTTTCTTGAAAACCATTGGTTTTTAAGTAAGTATTTAACTTTTTATTTTCCAGTTTTAAAAATGTATCTGTCGACATATTTTTAAAGTCATCTTTGGTTAGTGCATTTGAGGTCTGTTTGATTTTGCTTTCTTTTTTTCTTCGAAATTGACTGTCGTGAATGGCATATACAGTTTGTGCATCAAATACGGCAAGTCCGATTCTACCAACACCTGTACCGTTAGGGAAACCATTATTGTCGGAAATTTTTGACCAAGTAGTCCCTGCGTCTGTACTTTTATAGATAGCTGATTGACTACCGTCTCCGTCAAAGTTCCAAGCTTTACGTTCACGTTCCCAAGAAGCGGCATAAAGAATGTTAAAATTGTTAGGTACAGGTTTTACGTCTATAATTCCCGTTTTGTCATTGATAAAAAGTGTTTTTTTCCAGGTTTTCCCACCGTCCGTAGTTTTAAAAATACCTCTTTCTTTGTTGGGAGAGTACAAGTGCCCTATAGCTCCCACAATTACTTCTTCAGGATTTTTAGGGTTTATCAGTATGCTACCAATATGGTGACTGTCTAGTAGGCCTGTATTTTTCCACGTTTTTCCTTGGTCGTTGGATTTTAAAATTCCTATTCCAGCGTATGACGATCGAGAAGAGTTGTTTTCTCCCGTACCTACCCAAATAGTACCATTTTTCCAGTCTACGGCAATATCTCCAACATTTTGCGTAGGAGCATTATCAAGAATGGGGGTAAAAGTAGTACCGTTATTGTTGGTATACCATACACCACCGGAAGCATAACCCACATAAAATTCGGTTGGATTATCAGGGTTTACGTCTACGTCTACCACTCTTCCGCTCATAATGGTTGGTCCAATATTTTTAAAAGATATATTTGAAACGATAGAACTTTTTTCTAAAGATTTTTTTTGGTTTAATGCTTTTTGAATAATCTCAGGGGTAGAAGTTTGTTGGGCTATTATATTCATACAATAGAGCCCGACAATGACGTTAATCAACTGTTTCATGAGATGTAATTTGATTTTGATTTGACTGCATCGAAGGTACACTAACAAAACACAAAATCAAAGAAATTAACATAATAATGATTTTAAATTGCGGTATGTATTAGGGAATATTATGAGGTTTGTTTGTTCAATAAAGTAAGTAGTTTTCTTGGTTTTTTAGTACTGTGTAGCAGTGGATATAGTAAAACTGCGATAAGATATTTGATTTTTGAGAAGATATAAAGGTAACTTGTATTTAGTTTAATTCGTTTAAATCACGTATCTTTTTGTAAGGCTTTGTTAAGGAGTTGATAATGAAAATGAAAAAAGTAGTAGCTTTGTATGATAAGCAAAAGAAATTTTGATAATAAAAAGATTCTTAATAAATAGGTAGGAAATATAGTAAATACTTTTTTAGGGATCAGGATATTAACCCATTCTTAATATATGAACATTTTTATTTTGTCGGTTGGTGAGCAAATTTATTCTACAAAACGAATTTATGACGAAGCTCGCATAAGAGGACATAACGTACGTATTATTAATCATACCAAATGTTCTATAAAATTGAGCAAAGGAAAACGTGGTGTAATTTATGAGGGAGAAAACATCATTGATCAAGCAGATGTTATTATTCCGAGAGTTGGTGCTTCGGTTACCCGTCATGGAGCCGCTGTTGTAAAGGAATTTGAAATGAATGGTGTGTTTAGTGCGGCACGTTCTTTGGGAATTTTGCGTGCCCAAAATAAATTGCGTACCCTTCAGATTATGAATCGTAAAAACATACCGATTCCTGATACTGTTTTTACTGCGGATGCAGAAGATATTGACGAACAAATAGCACTTTTAGGAGGGGCTCCAGTCATTATTAAGCTACAAGAAGGAACACATGGTATGGGGGTGATGTTGGCAGAAACTGTAAAATCAGCAAAATCAATCATTGATACGTTGCATAGTATGAATACTAGTTTTTTACTTCAAGAGTTTATCAAAGAAAGTAATAGTGAAGATATTCGAGCACTGGTAGCTGGAAATAAAGTAGTAGCTTCGATGAAACGCAAAGGTTTGGAAAATGATTTTCGTTCGAACATACACCGAGGAGGGAGTGGCTCTAGTGTTGAGTTAACTAAGAGTGAAAAAGAAATGGCAATTAGTGCTGCTAAATACTTAGGACTTCCTGTTGCAGGGGTAGATATGATTCGATCGAAAAGAGGGTCTTTGTTGATTGAAGTAAATTCGACTCCCGGTTTGCAAGGTATTGAGGCATTTACTAGGGTGAATGTAGCAGAAGGAATTATTAAATTTTTAGAAAAAAGATGTTTGACAAAAACTTCAAAAATAAGGAGATAATTATTCGGGGAGAAACGGTCGGTTTGGGGGTGTCGAAGCTTATAAAAATTCCAGTTGATCGTTTGCCAACAGGTACATTGATTGAAATTCCGATTTATGTATTTAATGGAAAAGAAGAAGGCCCTACTGTTTTGTTACAAGGAGGATTGCATGGAGATGAAACCAATAGTGTTGAATTGGTGCGAAGAATGTTGATTGATAAGCGTTATAAAATTCAGCGTGGCTGTGTGATAGTGATTCCGTTGTTGAATATTTTTGGTTTTTTGAGCTTATCAAGAGATATGCATGGAAAAGATGTGAATCGAAGTTTTCCTGGGTCAAAAACGGGATCTTTAGCTAGCAGAATGGCACATTATTTAATGCAAGAATTGGTGAAAAATGTTGATTTTGCAATAGACTTTCATACAGGAGGCGCGCAGCGTAATAATTTTCCTCAAATTCGATTTACTCCCGAAGATGAACGAAGTTTTGTATTGGCGACGCTATTTAATGCACCGTTGATGTTTACTTCAAAACTTATTCCGAAATCTTTTAGAAAAGAATGCTTTAAACATGATATTCCTGTGATTGTTTATGAAGGAGGTGAATCTTTACGTTTGGATGAAGAAGCAATTCAACAGGGTATTCAAGGTACGTTACGTGTTTTAAAACATTTCGAAATGATCGATACTAAGGTCACGGTAGCTGTAGCTGAAAAGAGTATTTATATAAAAAAAAGAAAATGGATTCGAGCCAAGGTAGCAGGGTTGTTTACTGTGGTTGTAGAGAATGGTGCACCTATCAAGAAAGGGCAAGTACTGGGTTATATTATGGATACTTATGGAGAAACAAATTTTAAAGTGAAATCACCCATAACAGGGTATATCATTGCAAAGAATAATTTTCCGATTATTAATATGGGAGACGCGCTGTTTCATATTGGAGCTGTTTAGTGTGTTTATTTTGTGTTTGTTAAAGGGTTTTTGTCGTTTTTTTTTGCTATCTTAAATGTTACAATTTAGCAAAAAGTCAAAAAATGGAATTAATTATCAGTTTACTGTCCGGTGCATTGGGAGGCAATGTTGCAGGAGCACTTCTAAAAAAGTTTTCTTTAGGTACTTTGTGGAATTCTGTAGCCGGAATTTTAGGAGGAGGTCTAGGAGGCCAGTTATTAGGATCTCTGGGGCTTGACCTAGGAGGTATTATCGGAAGTGTTGCCAGCGGTAGTGTTGGTGGTGGCGTTTTGATGGTCATTATAGGACTCATTAAAAAAGCTATCAGTAAGTAATACTATTTATATCTAGTTTAGATATAGTGGTATGCCTTCTTTTGTTATTATTAATAACAAAAGAGTAAAGCTAATTGAATTGTGAGGTGTATGTGTAAATGATTGGTTTTTAGGCTTCCCTAAGTGGGAATAACTCGATTTGTTTAAACGGAACTTCAAAATTAAATTGGTGTAGACATTAGAATGAAAAGATCAGGAAGACATCATAGTTTTTATGGTGTCTTTTTTGTTTGTTATAAAGTTTCAATTTACTTCTAACAAAAAACTAGTAGTTTTTAGCTATTTTTGACGGCAACTTATTGAGTTTATTTTGGTTTTTTATTTCTGTCTTTGTGTAACGGAATAAAGTTTTGATTTTAAATCGACTATGTTTGTTTTTCGTTTTGGGTAGTGAAAAACTAAAGAGAATTCATTTTAATAAAAACTTAAAAAAATATGAAATATCATCCTATAGATAGCAAGTTGTTTGTAAAGAATAGAAAAAACTTTATGGCTCAGATGAAACCAAATAGTTTGGCCGTATTTAATTCTAATGATATTTATCCAGTAAGTGCAGATAGCACACTACCATTTGAGCAACATAGAGATATTTTTTACTTAAGTGGTGTTGATCAAGAAGAAAGTATCTTGGTTCTTTTTCCAGATTGCCCAAAGCCTGAGCTTAGAGAGGTGTTGTTTTTAAGAGAGACCAACGAGCATATAGCTGTTTGGGAAGGAGAGAAATTAACTAAAGAACGTGCTTTGGAAGTTAGTGGTATAAAAACTGTTTTTTGGTTACAAGACATGGAAAAAGTAGTGTTTGAACTGATGACCTATGCAGAAACAGTTTATATCAATACTAATGAACATTATAGAGCTAATGTTGAAACACAAACACGAGAAGACCGTTTTACCAAATGGCTTTTAGAAAAATATCCAGCACATACGGTAGCAAAAAGCAGTCCGATTTTACATCGTCTGCGTTCTGTTAAAGATGCTGTCGAAATTGATTTAATTCAGCAGGCGTGTACTATTACCGAAAAAGGTTTTCGACGCGTATTAGGCTTTGTTAAACCGGGTGTTTGGGAATACGAAATAGAAGCAGAGTATATTCATGAGTTTATAAGAAATCGATCTAAAAAATTTGCTTATACACCTATTATAGCTTCTGGTAATAATGCCAATGTATTGCATTATATTGAAAATAATCAACAGTGTAAAGACGGAGACTTATTATTGATGGATGTAGGAGCAGAATATGCAAATTATTCATCAGATATGACACGTACGATTCCTGTTTCAGGAAAATTTACGGCTAGACAAAAAGAGGTGTACAATGCGGTGAATAGGGTTAAAAATGATGCTACAAAGATGTTAGTTCCAGGAGAAATGTGGGCAGACTATCATGTTGAAGTTGGTAAGTTGATGACTTCTGAATTGTTAGGTTTAGGATTATTGGATAAGGCAGATGTACAAAATGAAGATCCAAAATGGCCTGCGTATAAAAAATATTTTATGCATGGAACTTCGCACCATCTAGGGCTGGATACTCATGATTACGGATTGCTTTATGAGCCGATAAAACCGAATATGGTATTTACTGTGGAGCCCGGAATTTATTTGCCAGAAGAAGGATTTGGAATTCGATTGGAAGATGATGTAGTTGTACAAGAGTCTGGCGCTCCTATCAATCTCATGAAAAACATTCCTATTGAAGCAGACGAAATAGAAGATTTAATGAATTAATAATAAAGATAAAAAACGATGACAAATTCTTGTCATCGTTTTTTATAACCTCATTACTAAATTGCTATAAAATGACTGTGAATTTTGTGTAAGGAGGGTAGTGTTTTTCAATATAATTTAAATACTAAAAAAAGAAAATATGTTTTTATCGGTACAGCAAATCATTGCAGACTTTTCGAGTTGGGTATGGGGGATTCCTTTATTAGTCTTATTAATTGGTGGAGGACTGTTTTTATTTATTTATTCGGGATTAGTACCGTTTACTTATATGAAGCATGCAGTGGATATTTTACGAGGAAAATATGATAAACACGATTCTCCAGGAGATTTATCACATTATGAGGCGTTGTCTTCTGCGATTGCTGCTACGGTAGGTATGGGAAATATCAGTGGAGTAGCGATTGCTATTGCTCAAGGTGGTCCAGGGGCAATTTTTTGGATGTGGGTAAGTGCTTTTGTTGGAATGGCAACCAAATTTTTTACGTGTAGTCTCTCTGTTATGTATCGAGGAAAAGATGAAAAAGGCAATGCAAAAGGAGGGCCTATGTATGTAATTACAGAAGGACTTGGTAAAAAATGGAAGCCGTTAGCTGTGTTTTTTGCTGTTGCTGGACTTTTTGGAACATTGCCAGCCTTTCAAGCCAATCAATTAACCCAGACTTTGGTAGATGTTTTTCAGGTTAACGAAGCGAATATAGGAACTTCTAAGTTGGTGCTGGGGATGACTATTGCTGTTATTACTGCATTGGTTATTTTCGGAGGGATCAAAAGAATTGGTAAAGTTGCGGGGAAATTAGTGCCTGTGATGGTTGCGGTGTATTTGATAACCGTTGTTAGTATTTTGCTGATGAAAGCGAGTGAAATCCCTGCGATCTTCTCATTGATTTTTACAGATGCCTTTTCGGGAGATGCTGTTTTAGGAGGAGCTTTAGGTACGTTAATTATTACAGGGGTACAAAGGGCTGCTTTTTCAAATGAAGCAGGTTTGGGTACGGCACCAATGATGCATGGAACGGCTAAAACCAACGAGCCTATTAGAGAAGGGTTGGTGGCTATGCTTGGTCCAGCCATTGATACTATTTTGGTATGTACATTAACAGCATTGGCTATTTTAGCCTCTGGAGTATGGAAAGGTTTTGACGGTAGTGGTGTAACCCTAACGTTAGAAGCATTTAATAATGTATTGCCAGCAAATCTAGGAAGTATAATTCTCACTATATGTGTATTGATTTTTGCTTTTTCTACCCTATTTACCTATTCGTTTTACGGATTTAGTTGCTTGAGCTACCTAGGAGGTATAAAAATAGGGAAGTATTATAATTATATCTATGCAATAACAATTGTTGTAGCTTCTATTATAAAGTTGGAATTTGTTATTAGTATTATTGATAGTGCGTATGCATTAATGGCGATTCCGACCTTGTTATCAACGCTTTTATTGGCTCCTAAAGTGAAAAAAGAAGCTAAAATTTACTTTGAAAAATTAAAGAAGCATTCCTTTTCTTAATGTTCGATTAGTAAGGCTGCTTACCATTACTTTTTGTAAAAATACAATTCGTCGCTTAAAAAATACCTTCTACCTTTTTTGGATGATTTTTCTGTCTACTTATCTGGTTGTTAGGTTTGTTAGACGAAATATTGTCTAAATAACTGTAAATAAGTGAGATATTTATCATGTATAACCGTTAAAACTTGTTTAACCATGAAAGATATTGATCTATTATTTATTCTCACCAAAGGACTAAAAGGAACTACTTAGTTGTAATAAGATTACGTATGTTAATTATATAGAACAATAAGTGAGTAAAAATATCATATAATACACTATTAAAATTCGTTTAACTATGAGCAGTAATGATCTATTATTTATAGTCATCAAAGGATTAAAAGGAAATACCTAGCTACGATAAAATTACGTATGTTAATTATATAGAACAATAAGTGAGTAAAAATATCATATAATACACTATTAAAATTCGTTTAACTAT
>CANMCD010000001.1 GCA_947496185.1 uncultured Tenacibaculum sp. | reverse complement strand
AACCCCAGTGTTTACTGAGGTTTTGTGCTTTGGGTGGAAGACCGGTCTCGAACCGGCGACCTTCGGAACCACAATCCTGAAGCCCCTGCTCCTACAACAGCGACATCTAATTTTAAGTTTTTTTCAGGCAACGTTTTAAACCTATTACTCACCTCGCCCCTAACGGCTGGCCAATCAATTTTAAAAGGAGTTAAATCATATTTTGTAGTTCCTGTTATTGCCTTTTCTGCTAATATTTGTCCTAATAAAGGAATGAATTTAGCAGCCCAACCACCTGTATAAACAATAATATTTTGATGATTATGCACCCATTCTGGTAAGGTATCTATCAACAACTCTTTGTTATTATTACTTAAACTGATCAAACAAGTAGCAGTATATTCGGGCGTATCTTCTAACCCTACCATATGATCTCGAACCCATGCTGAATTAAGTTCTAAACTTTTCTCACTAGGAACGTTCGTTCGTTCTTTTGGGTTTCTAATTACCCTATCTGGAATATCTGGAGCCACTCTTATGTAACCTGGATTTGCCCAGTCTTCTTCAGGAAATCCATAAAACAAACTGGTATTTTGCGGCTTCTGAAAAACAAACCATGTGGGAAACTTCACAGCCTCTTTTTTCTTATAATATGCAGACGACATTTCCCATATATCAACATTTACCGACAATCCGAAATGCTTGAGAATATCATTAACATAAGCACCAGGGGTAATAATTAATTTTTCTGCAATAAACTTTTCTTGACTACTATAAACTTCAATCTCTCCGTTGGGTTTTGAAATAATATCTGTTACTTCATGGTATTCTCTCAAATCTACATTCGAAGCATTATCCGCAATATTGAACAATGCTTTTAACGTTGCCTCCAAATTAATTATTCCACCATCTTCTTGAAAAAAACCATTATAACGTTCTGGTATATTTTTAAAAGGAAAACGTGCTTCAATATCTTTTGCGTTTAAAGGAGTATAAGGTATTTGCAATTCGTTCATTACTCTCATTGCAGCACCTATTCCTCCTTCTTGAGAACTTATATTAGGATCTCCAAACCACAATGACCCTACTCTATCTATTAGCGTTTCCTTTGCTTCTTCTTCCAATCTATTCCAATAAGGTATAGAATCAACTGCAAGCTGAGCCATGTATTTCTGTGCATATTGAACTCTAAATTGCCTTGATGCTCCAGCAGAACTACCTTTATTATTTAAAAAACCAAATTGTTCCAATACCAAAACCTTTTTATCTGTTTTTGATAACTGGTAGGCGGTAGAAAGCCCCATAGCTCCCCCACCTATAATGATAATATCGTATGTATAATTCATATTTTTAGCTTTATTTTTTCTTATATGTTAAAAATCTAACTTTTTACACATCCTTGTTATCATTATTCTATAAACGCACAAATTTTTGATTTAATCGTACTTTAATTGAGTATGCTTTTACCAATTTACAATCGAAAAACTCCCTCATTTTTTTATTTTTGAGTATCTTCTGCCAATAAAAACATTACTAAACTGTATTAAAAATGACCGAAAAAACCAACACACACATTACTTGGAATGATTTTGCCAAAGTAGACATGAGAATTGGCACCGTAATTAGTGCCGAAGTTTTTCATGAAGTAAGAAATCCTGCTTATAAAATACAAATAGACTTTGGTGCACTA
Source organism: uncultured Tenacibaculum sp. (assembly GCA_947496185.1). Classification (GTDB taxonomy): domain Bacteria; phylum Bacteroidota; class Bacteroidia; order Flavobacteriales; family Flavobacteriaceae; genus Polaribacter. Next base: position 346,122 of record CANMCD010000001.1, on the reverse strand, counting down.
GGTATTAAAAAAACATCTGCACAAGTAACCAAGTTATACGAACCTCACGAATTAATTGGCAAACAAGTTGTTGCTGTAGTAAACTTTCCTAAGAAGCAAATTGCCAACATGATGAGTGAATGTCTTATCTTAGGTGGTCTAGGTAATGAACATGAAGTCACCCTATTAACTCCTGAACGAAAAATCAAAAACGGTACTAAAATTGGGTAATCATTCAAAACGGCAATATATATACGAGAACAAACATTCACTAAAAAATAATCTTAAAACCATGAAAAAAAACCTTCTTACAATAACGCTTTTTACAGTTATACTATTTTTTAATTGTAAAAAAACTTCAAATAATACACCACAAAAAACACAAACTCCAGTACTTGTTTCCTCAAAAGAAGGAAAAACTTGGAATGTCTTAGGAGTAAAAATAACAGGTAAAATTATTAGTCAACAAAGCAATGGAGCTTATGCAGTCATTATTACAGAAACACCTCCAGAGGGAGGACCACCAATGCATATCCATAAAAATGAAGACGAATTATTCTATGTACTAAAAGGCAATTATACATTTGTCTGCGGTAAAGAAAAAATAAAAGCTAAAACAGGAGATTTTATACGGTTACCTAGAGGTATTCCTCACCGATTCATCAACACCGATACAATTACAGGAATAACAATGAATACAATAACCCCTGGAGGTTTTGAAAAGTTCTTTGATGAGATTGCAGAAACCTCAAAAAAACAACAGCTTTCTCGTAAAGAAATCAGCGATATTGCAAATAAATACGGGGTTAGCTTTGTTAAAAATTAACAGTTAACGTAAAGCTCCTTTAAAAAGGGGGAATATCATAAAGGAATCGTAATTTTTTAAAAAAACAATGTTAGCTAATTTTATTAAAAAGTTTCAAATTAATGAACCAGCGCTTCAAACAAAACTGTATGAGAACTCAACAATAACTCAGCATAAAAAAGGAGCACTTATAATAAAAGAAAATCAGTACATAAAAGTATTAAAAATTGTACTGGAAGGACGGGTAAGAGTTTATCAAACCAATGAAGACAGGGAAATTTTAATTTACTACCTAGATAGTATGGAAACTTGTACCTTATCGCTTTCTGCTTGTTTTGAAGATTGCAAAAGCAATGTCAATGCTGTTAGTATGGAGGATACAGTCATTTTAAATATTCCTGTACGATTGGTAAAAGAATGGAACTTTACATATAAATCATGGAACAATTTCACCCTACGCACCTATAGAGAAAGTTATAATCATTTGATTCATCAATATTCAATATTAGCATTTCAACCACTTAAAGATCGTTTGTTTGATTATTTAGTTTCTAAAGCCATTGATAATGTTGTAAAAAAATCACACCAAGAATTAGCTAGAGAATTAGGTACAACAAGAGAAGTCATCTCCAGACTACTAAAAACGTTAGAAAAAAACAATAAACTCATCCTTGGACAAAAAGAAATTACTCTTTTTAAATAGTGACTTGTGACAAAAGGTACAGGTATAACTTCTTGATGCAACTTACCTTTGTAATTCACAAGTAAACTATTTCACAATGAACATTATTAAAATTACACTTTTCATAGTATTTATAGCAATAAATTTTTCTTCGTGTAAAGAAAATTCAAAAGCACACGATGAAGCCATTTCTATATCGCAATCATATCAAGAACATTCCCCTACAGCACACCACAAAACAGCTTTAGAAGTTTTAGCTGCAAGTAAAGAGTGGATCGAAAATTTTAACAAAGGAAATGCAGAAGCTTGCGTAGCAGGTTACGATACCAATGCTATAATGAGCGCTATACCTTTTGGCGTTAAAAAAGGAAGCAATGAAATTTCAGAATTTTGGACACCTTTTATAGAGTCAGGAGCTACTAATTTAATTTATACAAATGTAAGTATTGAAGTAGTCGACGAAAAAACGGCTTTCCTTTCGGCTCTTTGGAGTATGAATGTTGGTAGCGGAATTATTTTCCAAGAAAAATGGGAAAAGAAAAATGGAAAATGGGTATTAACCTATGATAACTTTCAAGTTTTGGAACAATTTGAAAATCCAAAAGATAACCCAACCAATCCTATAGCTAGCCATATTGTTTTAGAAGAAATTATTAACGCATCTATCGCTTGGACTCAAGGATTTAACAGAGGAGATGCTGCGGTTTGTGGTAATGACTATGCAGTAAATGCTTCAATGAATGCTCTCCCTTTTGCTTCAATTCATAATCAAAAAAGAATTCAAGACTTTTGGGAAAAACTCATTAAAAATGGAGCAAAAAACCTAACGTATCACAACCCAACGTTTAAAGCAACTACCGAAAATAGTGCAATTCTATCATCGCTATGGAGCATGAATATTTGTGAAGGCAAAATTTATCAAGAAAAATGGGAAAAGAAAAAAGGAAAATGGGTATTAACCTATGATGAATTTCAAGTATTAAAACAATATTAAATCAATAATAAATACCTAAAAAAACAAGTTGTTAACAAACAAATAAACAGCTTGTTTTTTTTGAATCTTTATGTCCAATATTTAATTATGATGCTAAGACAAGTACTGTAAATCTTCCTTCTAACGGATATAAATTTCCTTTTAAATATTCAATAAAATTACGACCATAAGCCAAATAATACTCAGAAAAATTACGTTGACGTTCTTCCAATCCTTGATTAGGAAATATCTCTTCGTGAAGTAACGAAATTCGTGTAACCAAATCTTCCTGTCTTCGTTTTTCGGCACGTAATAAACGTTTTTCTAACTTCTCAATTCCTTTCAGCTGCTTTTTTTCTTGCGCATTTACTGCCCCAATAAAAGAGACATCTGTTTTTTTAGCTGTTTCTTTTAATTTTTTAAACCGCTCATTTAATTGTTGTTTATACGCATCGAAATTCATTGACACCGCAGCATTTTCAATTACCTTCTCTTTAATAAGATTGTTTTTCTTCTTAAAAAGTGTTTGCATATCGATATCCATTCTATACAGCTTATTTTCTTGTTTCTCAGAAATTACTTGTACTGAATTCCTTAATATTAGCAGAGGGAAAGGCACTCCTACCTTATCAAAAAAACTTTTCAATTGAAACCAATAGGCCAATTCTCCTCCACCTCCAATATACCCTAAATTTGGCAATATTGTTTCCTGATAAAGGGGTCTAAAAATTACATTGGGAGAAAAACGCTCAGGGTGTTCTTTCACATGCTTTTTCAAAGCCTCCCAATCCCAAGAAATTTCGGTATTGATAACTTTATACATCCCATCTTCTAAAACAATTCTTTCTCTTATATTATCCGTTAAGTAGAATAAATTTATTTCTCTAGGGTTTACTTGTATTTTATAGTGTTTTTCAAGTTTTTTATTGGTTTCTATTACCTGTTTATAGGCTACTTGTTCTTTAAGTTCCCTCAGTATCTGCGGTACAAATAATTGTTTTAAAGCCACTTCATCAGCATCAACAATCACTAACCCGTACTCACCAAACAATTCATTAGCTAAATACCGAGTCGCTGAAGCCAAATCACTGTGTTCCAAATAAGCTTTCCTAAACAATTCAATCAAATATTTAGCATTTTTAGAAGCACCTAAATGTTTAGAAAACAACGCTAAGACCTCTGCCAAGCCTTCAGTTTTAAACCTTCCTACCCCACCTGTTTGGTGCGTATTCCATTGTACTTTCTTTCCTTTAAAATTAAAAAAATTAATTTCCTCAAAGTCATGATCTTCACTAGCCATCCAGTACACAGGCACAAAGTGTTTATCAGGTATTTTTTCTGATAATTCTTCGCACAAGTTTATTGTAGAAATAATTTTATATAAAAAATATAAAGGGCCTGAAAATAAATTCAATTGATGTCCCGTAACTATAGTAAATGTACGCTCAGAAAGTAACGCATCAATATTCTCTTGGGTGACACTACTCGTTGGTATATTTTTATACTGTTTCTTTAAAACGTCTACTAATACCTTTCTTGAAGATATATCAACATTTGTTTTTAACTCGATCTGCGCTTTAAAGCTATCAATCGATGGAAATTGTTGACAAAATGGGGTTATAGTTGCCTCTTCTCCTAAATAATCTATGATTGTATTGGAGAAAAATCCCGTATCCTTAAAAGGTAGTTTTTTTATTTTCATACAGTTATTCCAGCCTACTTACAATACGCTGCTATATTTTTGGAAGTTTTAAACCTACCAAAAATAGTAAATTTAGCCACTCATACCTGCTCGGCAATCGTTAAATTAATTATAATATCTAACCTTTTTAGATTTTTTAATACATAATTCGGGTTTCATCATGATTTTAATTATTTTTACAACTGTTTTTTTAAAAAATATGCAGTTTAAACATCCTGAAGTCTTGTATTTTATGGCACTGTTGGCAATTCCAATTATAGTGCACCTTTTTCACTTACAACGTTTTGTAAAAACACCTTTTACCAACGTGGCTTTTTTACAAAAATTAGTCATTCAAACCCGAAAAAGTTCACGAATAAAAAAGTGGTTATTGTTAACAACCCGTATGCTATTATTTACTTTTATCATTCTTGCTTTTGCACAACCTTATTTTAGTGATAAAAAAACAAATGAGTTACCGCATTACGCAATATACCTAGACAACTCATTAAGTACCAATTCACAAGGAGAAAAAGGAGACTTACTACAAACAGCCGCACATGAATTAATTGACAACCTATCCAAAGAAGCAAGTTATACCTTACAAACCAATGATATTTTTATCAAGGATAAATCTGAAGCGGAGTTAAAAGAAGTATTACTACAAGTAAAAAATACGTCAAAGAAAAAAAGCATCAGAGATGTCTTACTGAAAATAGCCACGGAAAACACTAAACAGCCGGCAAATACGAAAAACATTATTATTTCAGATTTTCAAAATGTTTCTATCGAAGACATAAAAGACATCAAGCACCCCACTTCTTTTATCCAATTAACACCTGAATTAGAAGATAATTTATCAATTGACAGTATAACTATTCAAGAATCTGGTATTGAAAGTTTTGACATTCAATTTTTCGTAAAAAATCAAGGACCTGCAAAAAACAATGTCCCTGTTTCTTTACATAACAATGAAAAACTAATCAACAAGCAAACTTTTAGTATTGAAGAAAACACAACAAAAGCCATTCGCTTTACCATCATAAAACCTTCTTTGTTTTTAGGAAAGATAATGTTGAATTTTAACGATAGCTTCTCCTTTGACAACTCTTTTTATTTTGTTTTTTCTACGCAAGAAAAAATAAATGTTATGGCTATTGAAGAAACGTCTAGTTTTTTAGCACGAATTTACACCAAAGATGAGTTTAATTTTAAACAAACTAGTGTTCAAAACATTAATTATAATGATATTCCCAAACAGCATCTTATTCTAATAAATGATATTAAAACACTACCAAAAACATTAATATCAAGTCTTATCGATTTTATAAAAAAAGGAGGAAACATTGCAATGATTCCGAATGCTAAAAGTGATCTTAACACTTATAATTCGTTCTTCCAAAAATTGGCATTAGAAAAAATTGATGGGGTACGTGAAGACAGTCTTAAGATTTCTGAGATTCATTTCAATCACCCTGTCTTCAAAGGGGTTTTTGAAAAGAAAATCCGTAATTTCCAATACCCTAGTGTTCGTAGTTTTTATGCTACTCCCTTCAAAAAGGCTACAAGTATGTTATCTTTTGAAGACAAAACACCTTTTGTCTCTGAAATTAAACTTGATAAAGGAACTGTTTTTTGGGTAGCATCTTCTTTAGATAAAAAGAATAGTAATTTTATAAACTCGCCACTGGTAGTACCTGTCTTCTATCAAATGGGAAAACAAAGCTTACAACTTTCAAAACTATATTACACCATTGGGAGAAAAAACTTTATTGATATTAAAACAACCACGGGGCAACGCGAGGTTTTTTCTATACAGAACCATACTAGTTCTTTTATTCCACTTCAACAATTGTATCAAAATAAAATTCGCATCACCACGGAAGACACCCCAAAAAAAGCAGGTTTTTCATTTATTACACAAGAAAAAGACACCTTAAAACCCCTTGCATTTAATTATTCAAATAAAGAAAGTTTGCTACAATATTTAGATCTAGAAAAGCTAATAAATAAAGAGGAAAACGTTGAAATATCTTCGTCAGTTGAAGAAACTTTCAAAGCGATTCATAAAAAAAATGAAGTTCAATGGCTCTGGAAATGGTTTTTAATACTATCCATTGTATCTTTGCTCCTTGAAATTTTTATTTTAAAATTCTTCAAGTCATGATTACGTTACTGAAATCTGCTACTATTATAGATACTTCAAGTCCGTTTAACAATCAAGTAAAAGACATTCTAATTACCGATGGTATCATTACCAAAATCGAAGATCATATTCCAACAGAAGATACTTATGAAGTAGTTTCATTAGATCATCTACATGTATCCACAGGGTGGTTTGACACCAGTGTTTCCCTTGGTGAGCCTGGTTTCGAGGAACGAGAAACAATCCAACACGGTTTAACAGTTGCGGCCAAAAGTGGATTTACCGACATTGCTGTGAACGCAAATACACAGCCTATAACGGAAAACAAAGCTGCTGTAGCATTTATGATTAATAAAGCAAAAGAATTTGCTACAAACCTACACCCTATCGGTGCTTTAACACAACAAAGTAAGGGGGTAGAAATGGCTGAATTATACGATATGAAACAAGCAGGTGCCATTGCTTTTGGTGACTACAACAAGCCTGTTGAAAATGACAATTTGCTTAAAATATCGCTACTTTATGCACAAAATTTTGACGGTTTGGTTATGAGTTTCCCTAAAAACAAAGCAATTGCAGGAGAAGGAGTCGCTCATGAAGGCATAAATAGTACCCTTTTAGGGCTAAAAGGAATTCCTGCCATGGCAGAAGAAATTCAAATCGCTAGGGATCTTTTTATTCTTGAATATACGGGAGGAAAACTACACATCCCTACCATTTCAACAGAAAAATCAGTAGCACTTATCAGAGATGCTAAGAAAAAAGGCCTTGATGTTTCGTGTAGTGTTTCCATACATCATTTATTTTTGACTGATGAAGAGCTTAAAGACTTTGATGGGAATAAAAAAGTTTCTCCTCCGTTACGAACGGATAACGATGCTAAAGCACTTATAAAAGGATTGGAAGACGGCGTAATTGACATCATCACAACCGATCATAACCCTATTGACATTGAGCATAAAAAAGTAGAGTTTTCTACCGCAAAAGACGGAACCATTGGATTAGAAAGTGCTTGTGGTGCATTACATTCTGTACTCAGTTTAGCCACCATAGTAAACTGCCTATCAAAGAATCCTAGAAAACGTTTTGGTTTAGACTCTTTTTCTATTGAAACGGGTAAAAAAGCTTGTTTAACACTATTTGACCCAGAGAGCACCTATACTTTTTCTGAAAGTAACATCCTTTCTACTTCAAAGAACAGTGCTTTCCTTGATAAAGATTTAAAAGGAAAAGCCTATGGTATTTATAACAACAAACAACTAATTTTAAACAAATAAGCTTTATAAACTTTCCACGCGAAAAAAGAATAAAAAAGCTAGTTTTTATATGGGAAATAAATTTCCCTAAATCATTAAAAAACATACTAAAGAATGAGTTTACATTATATTGTTAGGGAACCTAAAGAAGCTACTGAAAACCCACCTTTACTACTATTACTTCACGGTTATGGAAGTAACGAACAAGACCTATTTTCTTTTGCAGAAGAATTACCAAAAGAATTACTAATTGTTAGTGCACAAGCACCATTTGAAATGGGCTTTGGAGGCTATGCTTGGTATGCCATAAACTTTGATGCCAACAACAGTAAGTTTTCAGATATACCGCAAGCAAAAGAATCTGTTGAGAAAATTGCCACATTTATTGATGAAATCAAACAACAATACAAAACTAACCCTAAAAAAACATTTATATTAGGATTTAGTCAAGGAGCAATTTTAAGTTACGCAGTAAGCCTAAATTACCCAAATAAGGTACAACATGTAATTGCACTAAGCGGGTATATTAATACCGACTTATTACCTGAGACTATTAGTACTGAAATCAAAACAGACTATTATATTTCTCACGGTACCGTAGATCAGGTATTACCCGTTGAATGGGCTAGAAAAGCACCTTTATTCTTAAAAGAATATCAATTAGAAAATGAATATAGCGAATACCCCGTGGGCCATGGAGTAGCACCTCAAAACTTTTATAGTTTTAATCAGTGGATTCAAAGCAGGATTTAAAAATTTTCCGTCAATAACTACCAAACTTTTTAACCTAAAAACAGAAAACAATGATGGACATACTCAATCAGGATATTCTTTACTTTTGGAGTGCCCCTTTTTTTGCTACGGTAATTTTTCTTGAAATGTATTTTAGCTACAAAGCAAATGCTAAAAATTATGAGTTTAAAGATACCGCTACTAATGTGTATTTTGCACTTATTAATTTCAGTTTGGATTTATTAATGAAAGGTTTTTCCTTCTTAGTAATGGGGCTTTGTTATCAATACCGCTTTATTTCTTGGGACAATCAACTCGTATACTGGATAATTGCCTTTATTGGTCAAGATTTTTTATACTATATACATCATTATGTAGACCATCATTCTCGTTTTTTTTGGGCCGTTCATGTAACCCATCATAACTCAAAGTTCTACAATATATCCACAGGATTTAGGTCTCCCGTTTTACAGCCTTTATTTCGTTATATGTTTTTCTTACCGCTGGCTTTTGTGGGCATCGAACCCTTACATATCATGTTTGCTTATGCGATGAACCAAAATTATGGCACACTATGCCATACCAACTTCATTAAAAGTAAATTAGGATGGTGGGGATATATCTTTGTAACACCTTCACATCACAGAGTACATCATGCCTCAAACATCAAATATTTGGATAAAAATATGGGGATGGTACTTATTATATGGGATCGAATATTCGGTACTTTTCAAGCTGAAGAAGAAGAAGGTAATTACGAAAAGTTAAAGTTTGGGTTAACAAAAGACCTTGAAGATAAAGGGCCTATAAATGTCATTTTTCATGAATGGAAAGAAATCATCAATGATTTCTTTAACCGAAAAAAGCATTTACCGCTAACCACACGTTTAAAATATGTCTTCATGCCTCCTGGATGGAGTCATGATGGTAGTAGTAAAACAAGTAGAGAGCTTCAGAAAGAATTGAGATAAACCGATAAGAAGCTTCCTTTTCAAATAAAACATAAAAAAACCTTGATATACTCAAGGTTTTTTTATGCGTTATATAAACTGTTATTACAGCTTATTTGGGTCTTTAGGGGCAGAACATTCACGATCAATCGTACATTTATCATTTCTATTTGATCGATGCTTACTCCCTCTAAAGTTTCTTTTTAAGAACTCTAAATAACTGTTTTCTCTTTTCTTTTTCTCCTATTAACCCTTTTTCTAATTTTTATTTTTTCTTGCTTTTGTTTAATAGAAACATCCTTAATTCCTTTGACAATATAAAAGTAAGATCGTCTATTTTTTTGGTGCTCTTCTTCGGTACATTTTTGTATATTTTGATTACTACAATCATTTAGCAAACGTTCTTCTCCGTAACCAATCGCACTTTCAATTCTTTCCTTTTCAATCCCTCTAGAAATAATATAATCCCTAGTAGCTTTCGCCCTTCGATCTGAAAGTGTTTTATTATACTGGTCATTTCCTCTACTATCGGTATGAGATTCGATTTTTATCACCATTTTAGTGTGATTTTTCATCACAGTAACGATGTTCTCCAGTTCATATTCAGCATCCTCTCTAATCTCATATTTATTATAATCGAAATAAATTGGGTTAATTACGATTTGATTCCCTACAATTAAGGGGGCAAGTTTGAAATCATTTTTCACAATATCATGAGACTCTTTTTTAATAACAAACTTCTTTTGATCGGGTTTAAAATCTAGTTTACTAGCTTTTAACACATAATCAAGTCCACAAGGTACTTTTTTAAAACTATAATATCCCTTGCCATTCGTTAAGGTCTCATCAATAACTTCTCCTTGAGAATCAACCAGCTTAATAATAGCATCTGCCACTCCTTTGGATGACCTAGCATTTAAAGCCCTACCCGAAAGTTCTCGTTCACAAACATCTGTATAGATATAGAAACTATAAATATCATCATCTCCCTTACCATGTTCTCTATTGGAAGAGAAAAAACCTTTCTTTCCTTCTTTATCTACAAAAAATGCAAAATCATCTTTATTACTATTAAATGGAGCTTCTAAATTTTTAATACTAGAATAAGAACCATCGCTTAAAATTTTTGTCTGATAAATATCCAAAAGCCCATTCCCTAAATATCCATCTGATGAAAAATAAAGCGTATTATCTTCCCCCACAAAAGGAAATCGTTCATTATTCTCGGTGTTGATTTTTTCTCCAAGATTGATAGGTTCACCGTAAGTTTCACCAACGATACTTACCTTATACATATCTGATCCTCCATAACCTCCGGGCATATTCGAAACAAAGTATAGTGTTTTTTCATCAGGACTCAATGCGGGATGTCCTGAAGAATATTCATCACTATTAAAAGGCAATTCCGTAACATTTATCCAAAACCCATTGACCAAAGAAACCTTATATATTTTTAAATTAATAGACCTCTTTTTATCTCGCTTTAACCTTTTACCATCAAAATTATTTCTGGTAAAATACATCGTTTTCCCATCTTTTGTAAAAACAGGCCTTCCCTCGTGATACTTTGTCGTAATCGGGTAAGGTAATAGCGTTTTATCATAAAGTTTTAGTACTGTATCTTTTGGGCTATCTTTCACCGTTTCTATACTTCCCGTTGCCTCATAAATATTTAAAAAAGGTTGGTTGTTCCATTGGTATAATTTTTGTTTCTTATTACTCGTAGGAGAAGAGGAAGAAAAATACACATTGCCATTAAGCATAAATCCTCCAAATTCAGAATACGGAGTATTAATAGCTAAATTTCGAACACCAATCCTTTTATCATCCGTTATTGAGAAATCTAACATCGAGGCATCTTCCGATGCTTGCCCCCCTTCTTTATTTATTTGTTGCGTAATCGACGAAAAAACAGCGTCGGATTTTTTATGATACCCATTACTCTTTAAAGCTTGTGCATATCGAAATAAATGTTTGTTGCCAATATCTTTATGCTTATTTACTAATAATTGATACCAAACAAGTGCTTCTGTAGTATTGGCATTATTATAGTACGAATCTGCTAACCGGCTCAGCACATGTCTCGAACTATCACCTCTTTTAATAACCAGTGATTTATATAATTCGGCAGCCCTCATGAAAGAATATTCTTCAAAATATCGATCCGCTACTCTTTTACTTTGCGAAAAAACTATACTACCAAAAAAAAGTAGTATTAGTAATAAATTGGTAGACTTTGTAAGTTTCATTATTATACTTTTAATTAGAAAAATCTGGGAGAACTAAACCTATAATCTTGTAACAGCTCAAAACGTAGCATGATCTCATGCGTACCTTTATTGGTTACATTATAATTTGACATCGTTAGGTCATATGCATAACCTAACAATAAAGCATCTGTTATTTGAACGCCTAATAAAGCGCTGACAGCATCTCCCCATCTCCACGCCATACCTGCTCTAAACTTTTCATCAAATAAAAAATTTGCAGATATGTCTAAAGAAACAGGAGCTCCAGAAACACCTTTTAATAAAAAAGCAGGTTTAAACTTGGTTGTTTCTGATACATCAAACACATACCCTCCTATAAGAAAAACGTGCATTTTTTCAGCAGCTGTTCGTTGAAGATGTTCAAGCGTTTGGTCATAATATTCTGTATTCAAGAAATTTATAACTGAAAGCCCTAAATACCATGATGGTTCATAATAATACAATCCTGCACCAACTGTTGGTAAAAACTTTCCATTAACATTTTCTGAAAACACTTCTTCATCGTGCGCAATATTGCCTTTAGACTAGTCTATATTTAACATTCTTCCTCCCAGTCTCAATCCAAAGGATAAGACTCCTTCATAACCTGTTTCTACTGTGTAAGACATCGTAGCGTCCACGTAAATTTCATGAGAGAGACCTATCTTATCATTCACCAAATTGAGGCCAACTCCTAATAAGGAGTGCCCAATTACTAATGGCATATCAAAACTCAAATTTTGAGTATTAGGTGCTCCATCAAAGCCAACCCACTGTGTTCTTCCTAAAACATTAACAACAGGATGACCTTTTATCCCCGCATAAGCAGGATTTACACTCATTGTATTAAACATATATTGTGTATAGTGAGGATCTTGTTGTGCCAATAATTTGACAATACACAAGAAGCTCAGCGGTAAAAAAGCTCTTTGTAAAATTTTCATAACCTTTATTTATCGATTAATATAAATCCAACCTTTTATAGGAGCTTTCTTACCTCTCTCTAATATAAAAAAATATGTGCCAACTGGTAAGCTTTTTCCCCTATTATTTTTTCCTACAAATACATTTTCGATATTATCATAGTTTTTTGCCCTAAATACTACAGCTCCCCACCTTCCACAAACGGTTAATGTATTGTTAGGATATTTCTCTATACAGTCTATTTTCAAAAAACCATTCTTGTCATTTCCATCATCTGGACTTATTATGTTATAAACGTGGATACATTCAGCATCTATAGTATCATCGTTGTCGTCGTTGTCATCGTTATCATCGTCAACTACATCATCATCACAGCCATCAGGAATACCATCGTTGTCTGCATCTAAGGCATCATCAAAACCGGGACATGTATCTTCACTATCAACCACACCATCGTTATCCGAGTCATCATCACAACCATCAGGGATACCATCCTTGTCTACATCCAACGCATCATCAAAACCAGCACATGTATCTTCACTATCAATCACACCATCGTTATCCGAGTCATCATCACATCCATCAGCTGCATCTAAGGCATCATCATCCTCTTAACCGCTTTTAACAAAAGTTTAGTAAAAAAATATTTTTTTCAAAAAGTCTCTAAATAGCAGCAACATACCATAAACACTAGGATTATAAACATAAAAAAAGGAACTAACTTAAAAGTCAACTCCTTTTTAAAAATGTATTTTTTAACAAAAAAACCTAAACGTACTTTATGATTTTTTCTTCACATAAAGTTTAAATGTACTCGTATCTTCTCCTTTTTGATTTTGTGTAATTAATTTTAGGCCTCCCTCTTCAAAAGAATAGGTATATTTTGTTTCAATATTATCTTTTGATATCAATTTTAATGTCGTACCAGCATCCTCCCATTTTCCCTCTTTAACATCTCCATGACATTCATTTACATTGTTCGTATTATTTTTATAATCAATCATCACATAGGTTTGATCAGCTTTTAAATTGAGGGTACTTTTCTTCACACAATCAGATAGCTTATCATCATTATGAAGTTTTTCTAATTGCCATGCGCCTCCCAAAGTAGTTTCAATTTCCTTATCCTTACAAGACGTTAAAAACATGTTCGCAATTACCACCAAGGCAAGTAGTACAATTTTTTCTACAAATTTCATCTTTTCTATAATTTTAGTTATTGTTTTACTTAACGTGGCGCAATATAGAAGGCTTTTATCATATAGGTAGCATAAAAGCATGGTTTTAGTATAATTTTATACTTCCTTTTTATTTTCTTTAACCCCTATTCACTCCCCCCCTTATCCTTCTATAAATTATCTATACATACGTATTTTAAACACGCAACTTTATGAACTCATCTTGACTTTTTGTTTTTAACCGAAAATGAGTTGAAATTTGACCAGATGAGGCGCTTTTGAAAGTCATAGCAGCGCTACGAATAAAAAAAGTAACAAAATATGGGCGAATTTCAGCTATTTTTTAGGGAATAGAAAAACTCAAGATGAGTTCTATGCTAAAAAACCATAGAAAAAGTCTATCAAAATTTATTTTGAACATAATAATTATGATAAAACTTGGCTAATTTAACTGTCAAATGCCCTACAACATCCTTTTCTTTTGTTTTTTCTATTTGATCATATACCCAAGAAATATGTTGGTGGTTAAAGGTTTTTAGCATGCCTGTTGCGTCTGTTAATTTTTCATAAGTAACCTTTTTTAATTGCTTCCTCATCCATTGGTGTGCTTTCATTTTTATTTCACGAGTACGTAAATTCTTGTGATCTACTGATGAAATTTTTTCTCCTTTTCTCTTACGTTCTTTAATCAAATGTGCCAACCTATTGTAATCTGCTCTAAACTGTTCTCCTAAAAACCTCGATTGATTATACAACTCTTTCAAGCTCACAAAAAGTAAATCTTGGTACTTTTTAATAAAATTCTTGTTCTTATATAAATAATCCAAATAAGTAATCGCCGATTTTTTATAGGCTTTGTCTGATGCATTATGCTGATGAACCAACTCTTTTTCTAATAACTGTAAATCATTTTTGGCTTTGGTAATTCGAATTATATCTTTAAACTTAGGGTCATACGTAAGTTTCTTGAGCTGTTCTGTAATTTCTTCATGCGCTCCACTAAATCGATATTCCTTATACGAAAAAGCAAACACCTTGTCCTTTTTTTTAAATTTCCACTTCGGTCTTTTTAGATCAAAGGCATAACTATAGCCTAAAGTAACACTCAAATCTCTAGCAGTTTTTTCTTCATTTTTTCCTCGGTTCGACTGGATCAAATTTAGGTTTACGTTGTGCTTTTTAGCAAAAACAGTAGCCGCTGTCGCTCTGAAATTTAAGGTATTTCCAACAATATCTTTACTCCTATTTTTACTATAAGAAGTTCCCAAAGATGTGCTCAATCGCTTCTTAAAAAACTGTTTCCCTACATTAAATGTTCCTCCAATCGTATTGCTATTATCCCTCCCTACATCACTATAATTATAATTAACAGTAGTTGCAAAAGTCAAGGCCCGAGTAGGAAAGCCTACCGTATACGAAGTAGTCGCATTATGAAAGTTATTCGCTTGCCCCACACGGATAATATCGTTTTCTTTATTGGCAGAAGATGCCAACGAATAGTTTATATTCAAATTTTGTGTGTTGGTTTTCTTTTTAACCAGCATCCAATCCAGGTTTATCGTTGAAGTTTGTGATAATTGTTTAAAATTTAATGCTTCTATTTCCTCATCGGTCAAATCATTATCATTAATATCATCAAACTGATTGAGGTTTTTGTTGGTAAAAGCGCTCATATTCGAATACGATCCTGACAGCGTAATATCTTTGGTCATTTGATACGTCGCATTAACGCTTCCTATAGTTCTTCCTGTGGATTGATTTTTTTGTTTGTTCAAATTATCTCTCTGGTAACCAATATTAAAAGAAAGGTTCACCTTATTATTAAAAAGATTTCTAGCAGAATTTAAGGTAATATTTTCAAAATCATTATTAAAAAAATAAGCCCCTAACGTTTCGTAATTGGGATCTACACGTTCATAGCCCACACCTAACTTTGTCCCTTTTAAATCAACATCTAACGATGTTTTAAACGCCTTATAATATTCGGTAGAAATACGATTGTTAAACAGCAGTCCTGCCAAACTGATTGGCGTCGTATTGCTTTTTGCTGCTCGAGTATCTTTGGTAATCGCCGAAGAAGCATATTCAACTTTTATTACGTACCGCCTTGCCAATGTCGTTTCTGCATCAATCCCTATCGTTAAATTCTCTTTTGGCTTGGGTAATTCTTGCCCAGCTACAGCCCCTAGCGAATTTGCATTATCCTTAGCATAAAAACCTATCAATCCAATACTATACCTTCTTTTTTCCCAACGCATTTTTACCCCATATCCAATACGTTTATAGGTTGGCGTGGTCTCTGGATTGCCATCGGGAGGAATCGCTTTATTCAACACGCCGTACATCCCACTAAACTTAAAAGGTATATCGGGTGTCAGTTCAACACCCCCTCCTACAAACTGATGTCCGTTGAGCGTGTACGGAGAAAAGGTCATGGTTACCGTGCCGATATGAGCTTGAATCCATTTGTATTTTGGATGCAAACTAAATCGATTAAAATCGAAAGGGGTCTTGTAATTAAAATTTTCTCCTTGATTGGAAAAACTATAGGTAAAAGGCACACTCAAAGTTGCCCAACTAATATTGATTTTTCCTTGTAAAAAATAGGTCAAAGGGATTCTATTGGTCGGCATATTACTCTGGTAATAGATCGAATTTCCATTGATACTACCGTTTACCTTTACTTTGGTCTCTTTGGCTGCCTGTTCGATGTCTATCGACTGTGCATGGGTAAAATGCATCAAAAAAGGCAACAATATCCTTACAATATTTTTACAAGCGCTTTTCACAATTCGTACTTTTTCTTAGAGCTTCTTAGGGTAATTTTTGAATTTTTATATCACACAGCACATACGATTCACTTCCCTGATCTACAAACTGCTTAATTTTAATAGCGCCTTTTCTACCGTCTTGGGTCTGAAATAAAACAATCCTTGGACGTATCGCATCCGTAAAATGTAACCACCCATTATTCGTTTCCTTCATCGTTAGCTGCTGTAACGGCTGGTCATTTTCCATTTGATCGAATTGGGAAGAAGTAAATTCCATTCCACAATCACATTTTTCTATGGAATTCACCAATTGGGTATGTCGAGCATTGGGGATTTCAGCAAAACCATTATTTTCTACTGTTGCAGGTGACAAAAACTTATTGTAACCAAACGTGTTGTTAAACCCTAGAAAAACAATATCAATCGTAGGCCCATTCTCAGGAGTTACCTCTGTAGCTGTGATTGTTCTTCTTAATTCTGATGAAAAAAAGCTACCTATTTTATTAGCGCTATGGGCTGCATTAATTCCAAATTTTACATCCTTAAAAGTTCGGAGGTTGGTATTCGGTGCAACCGCAATCGTTTTCGATATTGATTTTGTTATTTTCCCGTTAGACGCCTTTAACGTAAGGGTATGCGTACCTACTTTATCAAAGGTAACTTTAGGGTTTTCTTCGGTGCTTTGCATCGGTGCCCCTGCTTCAAAATCCCATTCGTAGGATACCGCATTTTTTGTATGATTCTTTAGACTAATGCTCACAGGAGACTGATAATCATCGTCAAAACGAGCTACTTCCCAATCAAAATCAAGCTCCATAGCGGGTAATACAGTTATTGTAGTATCTTTGGTAAAGGTTTCAAACCCATTAGAAACGTCTAGGCTTATTGTATATTCACCTTCCTCCTCGTATACCAACGCATCGGGGTGTCTTTCGGTTGATTGTGCTGTTGTCGCTCCAGTAAAGCGCCATTTGTACGTTAATTTTTCTCCTACCGTTTTGTTTTCTATACGAACAGTTACTGGAGGGTAATTATTTTTTTCAATCGCGATAGCATATTGAATGGCAATACCTTCTACTACGGTAATTTTTTTTGAAATCGTTTCTTTTTCTCCGTCAATATTCATCGCATTTAGGGTAATCGTATAGGTTCCTGCTTTTTTGTAGGTGACATTGCCTGGATTTTTCTCCGTAGATGTTAACGGTTCTCCTCCTTCAAAAGTCCATTCATAGGTATCTGCTCCTTCCGTTGTATTTTTTATCGCTATAAAAACGGGTACAGATTCGTCTTTCTTCACAAAACTTGTATCAAAAGAGACCGCTATTTTTATGGGGGTCTCTTGATAGCATCCTAATAAGATGGCTATCAAGACTCCCCAACTTATCCTATATACATACTGCTTTTTCATACGCTCATTACTTTACTACCATACGTTTAACCTTGGTTATTTTTGCCGTTTCCAAAATCACCACATACATACCTGAGGCCAAATTAAGCGCCAAAGGAATATGGTAGGTTTCTTGTGCTTTTTTAGCCTGTTGTTTAAAAATAAACTCTCCTTGTGCATTGTATATTCGTAAAGAAATCGGACTGGCTTCTGCCAAGTCTACCGTAACTTCGGAATCTCCTTTATTAGGATTCGGTACTATTTGAAAGGAAGTAACCAACAAGGTGTCCGTTTTTGCCAATTCGGGCATGTTAACGGCTTCTTCAACAACGATTTTTTTGTATTGCTCTTGGGTACACCCTCCCTCTTTTGACAATAATCCAATAGTGTACGTGCCTTTCTTTGAAAATCGTAGGGTGGTGGTTTTCCCATCCTTTTGCACAATACTTGCTTCAGCGGGTAAGATCCATTCAAAACTTTCGGAAGCTGGATTGCTCACATTAAACAGGATTACTTCTTCCTCAGTATAGGCTTGAGAAGACATTAAAAATTCGGCAGCAATTGCTTTTGTATTCGCCGAAATCGTTAACGAATCGGAAGCAATACAGCCCATATCTGTTGTAACCGTTAGGGTATATGTTCCTTCTTTCGTAAGGCTTACTATAGGGTCTGAGGAAGTAAACCCATTGTCCGAAGCCCACGCATATACTGCCTTGGGATCTTCAATAGTCGCGTCAACGACATGCGACTGTTCTTTACACAATGTTTTATCTTTTCCAACATTTATTGTAAACAATGACGGATCTTCTAACACAAAGTCTTGAAAAACCTTACAACCATTTGCATCGGTCAATGAAAAACGATAATGCCCCTCCGTGAGATTCGTCAGCTGCATCGTTTCTTCTCCAGTATTCCATGCATAGGTATAAGGTTGCTCTCCTCCTGTGACTTCTAAAGAAATCGCCCCGTCACTATACCCTTTACAATTTGGGTTCTTTTGTGCAATCACCGCAATACTAAGTCCGCCCGGTTGTGAAAGTTCAATAGTCCCTGTGGCTTCACAGCCCCTTGCATCGGTTACAAAAACTTTGTGGTTTCCTCCTATTAAGTTCACAGCGGTTTCGGTGGTATCGCCGTTTGACCATTGAATATCATAAGGTGGAATACCTCCTGATATCGCCACGGTGGCCGTTCCGTTATTTCCTTGATCGCAAGAAATATGGGTTGCTGACAATGCTAAGGTCAATAATTTGGGTTCTTCAAAAGTAAACAACACGTCGGTTGGATGTTGCAAACGGTCACTTTCGTATACCCCTATCACTACACCCCTGCTATCTACAACATTTAAAGCATACTTTCCGTCTGACAAGCCTACGGCAATTGGGCTGTCTTGGTGGATGTCTTCGTACTGTCCGTTCGCTTGTTGTTTTTTCCAATAATAACTGTAGCCTTGCCCTGAACTAAAAGGCAGCCCTCCTGTTACGGTAGCTTTGAGCTTTCCGTCGGAATACGGGTTGGCAAAAGCATTGTCTTGATGACAGGAGATCGGTCTTTCGACAGTAATAACGGCCTCTATAGGGTCGTATAAGGTAAAGGCTTCTTCAATATGGGTACAACCTTCTTTGGTGGTTGCTTGATTGTACTGTGCATCTTCAATTGTCAAATGATAGGTACCTTTTGGTATATTATTGAGTCGTATTTGAAAGCGGTCACCCAATACCGTTGTTTGGGTTTGATGGTTTAACAAATTGCCATTCGCATCTTGCCAATAATAGGTGTAGCTTCCGTCCGAAAATTTCGTTCCTCCTGTTACTTGGGCTTCTATCCAACCGTTCGATGCATTGGCAGTCGAAGGAGTAGCAAACGCAGTATAAGTCAACCTTGTGGGCGCTTTGGGTTGGTCTATCGTAATACTACCTGACACCTGACAGCCTCTTTTATCGGTAATCTTAACCGTATAAGTACCTTTTTCTAACGCCCTTATTTTGGGTACTTTTTCCCCTGTACTCCAAGTGATATTGTAAGGGGGTACACCGCCTGTTAGTAAGGCTTTTGCCCATCCGTCACTTCCTTCATGACAATACACATCTTGTTTTTCAAATGACAATTCCAACAGTGGGGGTTCTGGAAAATTATAGCGGATATCTTTGGCCTCTTTAAGCACGTTGTACTCATATACCCCTAGTATAATTCCGTTGGCATCTTCAATATTGACCGCATAGTGACCTACGTCTAAACCACTGGCTATATTGGTGGTTTGTGAAGGCAATACTGTCCATACTCCCAAACTCGTTTCTTTTTTCCACGTATAATAATAGGGCAATCCGTTGTTGTCTTCGGGTTGTAATTTTACCCCACCGTCTGCATATACCTCCAATGTCCCGTCTGCATAAGGGTCTCCGTAGGTATTTGCAGTATTACAGGAAATAGGTCGGGTCATTTTTACACTGGCAACCAAAGGCTCGGGGTCTTGAATTTTATATTCACTTCTGACAATGGTACAATTGGGTTTGTCGTCTGCCAAATAATGGTTTTTATCTTGTATGGTTAAGTAATACGTTCCCTCAGGGATTCCTGATAAAATATACTCGTATCCTTCCTTGGTTCTTTTTTCACTTACTCTTGCCTTTAAATCATTCCCCGCGGCATCGACCCATGTATAGGCATAGCTTCCTCCAGTATAGGGAGTCCCTCCTGTAACGGTTGCTTTTATCCAGCCATTGGTGGCTTGATAAAAGGTAGGATTAAAAAAATTATACGTAATCTTAAGGGGTTTTAAGGGTTCGTTAATGGTAATTGTCTTTGCTGCCTGACAACCTTTTTCGTCTGTAACATATATATGGTAGTCACCCGCTACTAAATTGGAAATATTAGGCGTGGTTTCTCCATTACTCCATTCAACTTTATATGTCCCTGTTCCTCCTACTATCTTGGTCGTGATTGCACCGTCTGCTCCTTGATAACAATACACGTCTTGTTTGGTATGGTGAATTTCCAACAACGGTGGTTGTTCTAGGTGGTATGTAACATCGGTGGGCGATTGCAAGGCATTATTCACATACCTCCCGATGACAATTCCATTTTTATCTTCAATATTTACAGCATATTCTCCGGTATCCCTATTCGACAAAACAGGGCCGTTTTCATACGGAATCACACGGTAATTACCGTTTGCACCTTTCTTTTTCCAAGTATACTTATAGCGGTATTTCCCTTGTAACAAAGGGCTAAAGGGCACCCCTCCACTTGCTGTAGCGGTGAGTTGTCCGTCAGAGGATTCATCGTTAAAACTATTGGTATTGTTACAGGATATCGGATTTGTTTTGGTAACCGACAGCTCCAATTTGGGCGGTTGGTCTAAAAAAGTTTTTGAATTTATCACACTACAACCTGCTTTTTGGCTTCCTCTGGTATAATTGGCATCTGTTACCGTTAGGTTATAGTTTCCTGCAATCGCATTGTTGATCGTAATAAACCAACCTTCGGAATTTGCTTGAGCGGTATACGTGAATTTTTTACCATTTTCGTGCGTCCATGTTGCATTGTATTTTTTCCCCGCCAAAGGCGTACCTCCTGTTATTTTTGCCGTAAGTATCCCGTTAGAAAATCCAAACGCAGTAGGTTGCTTATGATAGGTATACGCCACTTTTAATGGTTGATTCGGCTGGGTTATTTTGATTGTTTTCGTAACCACATTTCCCAGTCCTGTGATAGCGCCCGATTTGTTTCTCGTAATTATTTTTGCCATACAATGATTCGCGTCCCTTAGGTTCAGATTATACGTACCGGGTGCTAAATTGGAAATTGTTTCTGTTACGCTACCGTTTCTAGAATTCTTAAACGACCTCCATGGAGCTTTACTACTACCATGCTTTTGCAAAAGATATTGGTATCTTTTTCCTACTTGTCCACCCCATGCCGTTATCACGATTTTACCATCTTTACCTCCATGGCACCAAACATTGCTATGGGCAGCCTTAAATGCTACTGGTGACGGAGCAGCGACATTAAAATTTTTGTTATGATCCGTATTATCGATATACGTCGCCACCATCTTTCCATTATATCCGGGTATGGCACCTGTCAGTTTAATATTATACGATGCTTTTGACAAGCCCTTTAAGGTAACCTTATTACCTGGTTCTAAACGGGTAAGGTTCGTTTTACCGGGAGCAACGGCTCCATTCTTACGTACGGCAATGCTTAACATTTCTCCAGTCTTCAAAGCCCTACTTAATTGCACGGTGGCTTCTCCGTCATTGCTATCGTAACAGGAAGGCGGTTTTGTGGTAACCCTTGTTATCTTAGGAGCTGTACGGGTTACCCTAAAATAAACTACATCTGTTGTCAGGTTAGACCACCAACTTCCACAAGTTCGAATTCTAAAATATATTCTTTTACCAATGTCAGACTCCCTTAAAAAAGCAGCGGGTTTGATTGAAAACGAAACCTTCCCTTGAACACTAGTAGGCATAGAATTCCAAGCCCACCTATTAGGTAACCCTCTTGAAACCGTCTGATACTCCCAGTGATATACGGAAGAATGAAAACCTTTAGATTTAGCCGTTACACCCAGCTGTAAAGGACTGTCAAACCCTATGATTGAGTTTTGACCTTTTTTATCAATGTCTACCAGAGGTCTGATGGTATAGTCAAAGTTAATACTTGATCTGGCATCATCTCGCATATCAGCAGTACTAATACTACGTTTAACCTCACAGTTTCCATTATTTGAAATGGTTTGAGAAACATTTAACTCTGAAGTATCTCCACTACACGATCCAAACCAATCTTTTCTTCTAAAAAAGGATTTGAATCGAATTCTTTTAATTTTCTTCTTAAACTTCTTAGTTATTAGTACACTTTTTGAATAACTTCTAGCAGCCGAACCCTTATAAACTTCAATTTCTCTGTTTGATCCTTCGAGGGTAATATAAATATGGGTAAATCTTATACTAGGGTCACATACATCTCTTCCTCCTGCACTCATCCAATAGTTATAATTTGTAATTTTTAATTCATACTGTTGCCCCAACACATTGGATGTTATTAAAAAAAGTAAAAAAGGTAGTATTCTTTTCATAGCTTAAAATTTTACGGTAAGGGTTTGCATCTTACTAAAGCCCCCTTTTTTTAACATTGCCCTGATGTGGTATTGGTACGATTCGTTGGGGCTGACCTGCAAATCGATGATTTCGGTAATCGTAGCAGGTACAATACGCCAAGTACTCGGCTGCTGGTCTTGGGTTTGTTTGTATAGGGTATATTCTAGCACTTTTTTCGGATCGGCTTTCCAAAACAAGATAATTTTATTTTTTTCTCGATCCACGATATAATCAAACCCTCGAACCCCTTTTACCAAACCCGTAGCGACATATTCCACCGTAATGGGGGAAGAAGGAGCGGAATGTAAGCCTGCTTTGTCTTGAGCATAGATTCGATAACGGTAGCGATGTCCTGCAATTACTTTTTTGTCTTGATAGTGCCCTAAAGTATCCTGTGTACGATACACCGCTTCCCACCCTCCATTGGCTGTTAGGTCTTTTCTTGATAAAACATGCGTAACGGCTGCTTCGGAAGAAAGCTCCCAGCGCACTAGAATTCCCTCTTTTTTTATCGCATAGCTTGAAAATACGGGGGCACTTGGCGGAATCACATCGGGCTTGTCCAATACCAATACGTTGGAAGGTTTGGAATGGTTAAATCGTTGGTCTACGGCAACCACTTTATAATAGACCTTACTGTTCAGATTCTTGACCACAATGGTATCGGTAAAAGTGGCTTCAGCAATCGGATCGTAGGTAAGCTGTACAGGTTCTTCTTTTTTGGTAAACCCTCTAAACACACGGTAGCCTAGAAAATCATTTTCTCCATTGGGCTTCCACGAGAGTTTTACCACGCCTAAGGTATCGATTTTTCCTTCCAACTGACTAGGAATGGCGGGGGGTAGGGTATCGATGGGTTGTACCAAGGTGGCAAAAGAACTTTTTTGCTGGCCTTTGGTTTTGCCTATGGCTTTTATCTTAATATAATTAGTACTTCCTAATTTACGGTAACTTAATTTGCGTAGATGGGCAGGGATACTATCCATTGCCACCTTATAAGCGTTTTCTTGGTCTTTGTTGGCAATGGTTAGTTGAAATTTATGAATCAATGCCTCCCCTTTTTGCGGGAACTCCCAATGAATGACCGCCTCGTTGGGACGGTCGGTAAGTTGTACATTGGTAATTCTTGGGGTGTAGGGCAATAGCGGTTTTCCTTTGCCCGATACTATTTTTGAATACTTGCCTTTTTCCCCAAAGGTTGAAATTCCTCGTACACGGTAATAGTAGGTCTGTTGGTTTTTTGCTAGTGTATCCGCATAAAACATGCGTTTGGCAGGAGCATTGGGTTTGTCGTTTAGGTTTACCAAGGGTTCTTGGTGCAAGGGGGCAAATGACACCCCATCCTCGGAACGCTCTAGTAAGTATGCAATATAGATGGTTTTAAATTTTTGGTATTCCCAAGTAAGCATGGCGCGTCTATCGCCAAAGATGGCTTGCACATCTATCGGAGCGGGTAAAGGCTCGTAATCTTTGGAACTGGCAATAACGGCTGTTCCTTTAATGCCTAGGGTTGTTTTATGAGCTAGGGGTTTTATTTTATAGACGTATTTTTCATTGGAACGTATTTGGGTATCTTCAAAGCCCCAACCTGCTTTTTTCGCGGCTTCAAAACTCATGTCGGCAGCCAAAAGCGAAAATGAAAATCGTTGTTGGTTTTCTTGTAAGGTATGCTGAATGTTGGCAAGTTGCCCTGTTGCCGTACCGCCGACTAAAAAACGTTCTCCAAACAATGCTTGGGCAATAATAGCGGCATGGTTGTCTTTTTCGACCAAGGCCTTCCAAGTTTCTAAAGGGGATACTTTAATGTTTTTTTGCCAAACTTTTTCTAGCTGTGGCAAGCGTTTTCCATCTCTAGCAAGCACGTATTTTTCGAGGACAAATCCCTGTTTATTGGTTTTCAACCAAGCATTGGCAGTATTGGCTGCCCAACGCAGTAGTATTTTATCCTTTTGTACCCTTGACAATAATTGTACTTTAGGAATTGGGACTATAGGTTTGACTTGTGCTACGCTCTTTTGATATAGCACCATCAAAAAAAACAAACAGCAATAATACGTATATTTCATAGGAGATTTCTTGTTCATATTATTTTAGGGGAATTGGAGGTTTTAGCATAACCTCCAACCTTGTTTTTTTACTAATTTAGACTTTTTTGAACTTAACATATTCTTTTCCTTCTTCTCCTTTATCTTTTATTCGTCTAATTTCTAAGATATCTCCTTTAACAGTATACTTAGCTCTTCGGCTTTCTTTGTCTTCTTTAAACTTAAAAACAAGAATCCCATCTTTCTCTGTCTTCCATGTCCCTTCAAGTTGTTCTCCTTTACACTCTTTAGAGACATCATGATAAAATTTAGAAATTAGAACTCCTCCTGTTTTAATTTCCCAGTAGCTTTTCTTCTCACATTCTGAAAAATCACTAGACTTCTTTTTTTCAGTTTCAACCCTATTCCATTTCCCTATCAAGGAATTTTCAGGAGTCTCGTCATTACTACAAGAGGTAGCAAAAAAGTTTAACGAACATACTAAGGTTAGCATCAATAATTGTTTAATTGTTTTCATGATAATTAAATTTATATTTAGTTTTATTATTTTTTGAGGGATATTATTTTTTGAGTTTTTGATATAGATAATAAGTTGTAGCCTTTACATCGCCTTTGTCATCTATACTATTGTATTGTAAACGATCGTTAGCTATTGTTAACTTTAACAAAACCCCTACATCAGTACCCTTTTTTTTATAAGTATATCTTATTAGCGTTTTATCAAGAATTTCGTACGTACCTTTAATTGTATTAAGTAAGGAACATTCCTTATTCGCTACTTCCTCATAATTCATGATCACAAACTTTTTGTCTTGGGTAAAGGCAATGGTTGATTTTTTTTCACAATCGGATAGGTTATCACCACCTCCTTCGGAATGTTTTACCAACCCCCACCTACCAATTACTTGCTTTTCAGTTTCGTCTACTGTGGTGTCTCTTTTGAACGAAGCTTCTACCTTTTCTCCATCTTCTTCCGTAAATAATATTTTTAATACATCGTCTTTAACAGTAATTGTAAAAGCAATTCTTTCACTGGACACATGCAAAGTATACACCTCCTTATCTGACATTTCCCAGCGACCTCTATTGACATATTCCTGACATATGTCGTTTTTAATTCCATTAGCATAATTTATATAATCGCCATTTTCAGTAAATACGATGGTTGTCTTTTTCTCACAATCCGAAAGGTCATTATAAGTACTTTTGGTTGATCCTATTTTATGCCATCTTCCGATAATCTTGTTTTTCCCCCCTTGATCGTCTCCTGATGGATCGTCTTTATCATCCCCTGCTGGACCTTCTGGGTCTGTTATTGGATCGTCTGGGAGTCTAACATCATCACCACATGATTGCAGCATAAAAGGTAACGAACACACTAAGGTGAGTACTATCAATTTTTTGATTGTTTTCATTGTAATTTATATTTAACTTTATTTTTCTTATTCTTGACATTGGTGGTATAACTCCACTACTTTTTTTACCTCACTTTCTTTCGCATAATCCAACGCAAGCGCGGTTAGTTTTTCTTTTATGTTAGGACAATCCTCTAAATAAGCAGCTATTTGTTCCACCACTGCTGTGGTATTGTCTTCTTTAAACAAAGCGCCTTTCGAAACAATCAGCCCTTTGTCTTCGTCTCTTTTCTTTAATATAAAATACCCAAAAGCCATTGACTTATAAAGTTCCAACGCACCTCCTACCATGAGTTCCTTGTTAAATTTTGTAGCGGTCAGTCCGTTGGTACGAACACCCCTATAATAGCTATCCGTTGCTTTTAGGTAAATTCTTACGGCATCTTTTCTCGCTTTATAAAAAGTCGTTTGTTGCGTACTGTCTGGCCTCGTTGTGACTAACATTGCTTCGCTTCCGATACTGTGTATGTTAAACCTCGATTTTTTAGGTAGTAACTCGTTAAATTCTAGGGTCAACAATCCTTCGTTTATTTTTTCACCTTGTAAGGTATATACGATGGCTTCTTGGTTGTATATATTGTCGGAGGTTTCTTTGGCCTTTTCAGCTTTTCGTTTACGTATCTTACGTATAATTCTCGATTTGGTACTTCGCATGTCTTCCAACGTATACCCTGCAATCATTATGCGATCAATAATTTTTCGAATATGTTCGATGGGTTGCTTGTACGGATCTAAGGCAAAATTGAGCTGGAGTCCGTCAAAAAATTGAAAATAATGATGTTGATGTAATGCCGTTAGCATGCGTTTGGCATCGTATACACTATACGAATAAAACCCTGATTTTTCATCGTTGTATATTCGAAAATGCCCCATATACCGCGCTGTATCTTTGGGGTTTTTACGGTATTTTTTTTCTTTAATTCGGTAAATGCGATTGCCTTCAATCCACATGCCCATTTTTGGAATGATGCTGTCGTAGGCTTCCTTATAGGCTTGCTCCGCATTGTCTATACGGTCATTTTTGGGCCTTGACTTGGAAAAAAATTCGTTGATCTTGTCGTAATTGATCCCTTTTTCATTGATGAATTGCATTTTCTTGCTAAGAAAACGGATAAACATTTTTTTGGAATTCAATGTAAATGGTAAGCCTTCAAAATTGTGTTTGGCATAGTACAGCGTGTCACTTGTTGGTTTTTTAAACCTGATATGAAGTAGTGACTGGTATCCTTCGTGTGTTGCTACAGCTGTTTGTACTTCTCGTTGCACTTGAAACAACGGTTTTCCTTCTAAAGTACATATTTCAAAAAATTGATGGGGTACTTTTTTAATCTTACAAACTTCTTGTTTGTCTATGCGTACAACATCTCGTTTGATTTTAATCTTTTGCGCCACAACACGACAAGCAAATGTAATACAGAGGATACTTAGCAATGCTTTTAGGGGGTTCATTTTTTTTAACTTATTCTTTTTATATTTTTTACACTTTTAAATTTTTCACAAATATAAAATCATTTCCTTACTTGTCAAGGATTGTTCTCATTATTTCTTAACATTTGCACTACTTTTACCTAAGCTCTTGTTATTAAACCTTATATTTTGTTTACCTCTATACTATTACCTTGATAATATTAACTTTTCAATCTTCTTTTTAACAAAAAAAGTATCCTGTGCTATTTATACATGGTAGCATTTCTATTTTTTTTAGCTATTTGGATACTTCCTCTTTTAAGGTTATATTTGTTATACTATTTCTACCTCCATTATTTAGTTCCACTACCGATATGTTTATTCCCTAATATCCCCGCTATTCCCTCATATTTTTACTACATCCGTAGGTAATTTTTCAAACGGTTGTTTTTTAATTTTAAGAATAGTATATGAGATATTTAGTCATCACTTTTACCGCTTTTTGCTTGACTTCGACTTGTTTTTCGCAAGGCCTGTCTACAGCCGAACTTACTGCCATTGAAAAAAAGGTTATCGAATGGCGAAGGCATTTTCATCAACATCCAGAGTTGTCGAATCGAGAGTTTGCTACTGCCAAAACCATTGCCAAACATTTGCGTTCACTGGGTATCGAAACACAAGAAAATGTTGCAAAAACGGGAGTCGTAGGTATTTTAAAAGGTGGAAAAAAGGGAAAAGTGGTGGCCTTACGTGCCGATATCGATGCTTTGCCTGTAAAGGAACGCAACAACCTTCCGTTTAAATCTACGGTCGTTACGGAGTTCTTGGGTAAAAAGGTTGGGGTAATGCATGCCTGCGGGCACGATACGCATATTGCCATGTTAATGGGCGTGGCGGAATTGCTGTCTAAACATAAAAAGCAGCTAAAAGGTACGGTAAAATTTATTTTTCAACCTGCAGAAGAGGGGGCTCCTGAGGGGGAAGAAGGGGGTGCTGAATTGATGGTCAAGGAGGGGGTTTTAAAAAATCCTGATGTGGATGCTATTTTTGGATTGCATATTTCTTCGCAGTTGGAAGTGGGAAAGATTCGTTACAAACCTAAGGGCATTATGGCGGCTTCTCAGTCGTATCGAATTGAAGTGAAAGGAAAACAGTCGCATGGCTCGAGACCTTGGTCGGGTATTGATCCTATTGTGGTATCGGCTAAAATTATTGACGGAATTCAAACCATTATTAGTCGTGAGGTGGACTTGACCAAAGAGGGTGCTGTGATTACCGTTGGGAAGATTGATGCTGGGGTTCGTTCTAATATTATTCCTGAATCGGCAACCATGATCGGTACAATTCGTACTTTGGATTATGGCATGCAGCGACAAATTAATCAGCGTATGCGCGAGATGGTGACTACCATTGCGAAAGCGTATCGCGCGGAAGCGGATATTCATATTGCCAAGGGCTACCCTATTACTTATAATGATGAAGCGCTAACACAACAAGCACTACCGACACTAAAACGTGTGGCTGGAAAGGACAATGTTATTTTGACTCGTGCGGTTACGGGAGCTGAGGATTTTTCCTTTTTTCAAAAGGAGGTTCCGGGGTTTTATTTTTTTATTGGTGGCAAAGCCAAAGGGAATACAAATCCGTATCCACACCATACGCCTGATTTTTTAATCGATGAAAGCGGTATGCTACTCGGGGTTCAAACGATGTTTCAATTGGCATGGGACTTTCTTACTAAAGAATAAAAAAATAACTCCTTTGTAATACACGAAATTTTTCGCCTCCAATGTATCAAGTACCTTACCTCTTTAGATAGATACGTTTATTACAAACGCATTACGATACAGTACAACCTCTAGTGTACTCATCACACGAAATGACTCTTGCTAGTTGTTAACAATTGATTAAATTATTTGAAAAAAACTACCTCAAGACTAGGTTTTGGGGTAGTTTGCTTTTTTCCACTCCTCCTAGCTTACTTTTCCAACATGGTTTCTGTTAATTTTAAAAACTAGTAGCGGTATCAGCTAATCAAGATTATTATATTTTAAAACTACCTCAATAATTATTACCAAGGTAGTTTACTATTTTTTCTTACTCCTAATCGATACTGGCTAAAATCTATCCGTTACGCTGACATACTATGACCCAGCGAAGGATTAACCTTACTCTTTGGTAAATTTAACTCTATTACTCACTAAAAACTTATGGTTTTCAAAAAAAACAATCATTTCTGCACTGTATTCTCCTACAGGAAGGTCAACACCCGATAAATAAGCTACATCTCTTTTATTATAGATATAAATGTAATCATCCTCTCCATAATCCCACCAATACGAACTACCCATTTGAAACTTCCAACAATTAGATGTATCCTCATCAGCTATATAAAAACCCTGTAAATTACCTTCAGCATTAAAAATGCGTAAATAAGTATTTTTAATATTTTTATACGTAATATTATCATCATCCTTTCCTCCTAAAAACTCTCCTTTTATTATAATTTTATCAACAAAAGCGTTAATACAAGAAGCATATACCTCTTCTCCAAATGTTACACTTTTTATATAAGGCACATCATTATAAATTTTAAGTCTTGTATATCTAGATTCAAAATCTACATCATTACTATACCCATGTTGATATTCAAGATAATTAAAAGAATAATAGAAAGTATAAAGATATTGATAGGTTTTACCTATGCTAACCCCCACATAAGGCTTCTTTACCGACTCTCTTGGCTTTTGAGACAAATAATCATCAGGAATTACAAAACTTAATGTATCAGATTTAATTTCCGAAAATATCTTTACACTATCAGTACGTTTCTCATTAACCAAATAAACATTCACATCATAATCACTTATACCTTTTGCATAAATAGTATGTTTTTTATTTAAATGTGAATAAATTAAGGTTTGATTATGCATGCCTAGTTCTTTACGTGTTTTGTAAAAATCATCATAATCAAAAGTTACAGCATGTGTTGTAAAATAACTTGGGGGAGTTTGTGCTTTTTCATCTATATCTGATGCCTGAAATCGAATTTCGTATTCTGTTGCTTTATTTAAGCCCTTTACTTCAAAAAAACGTCGTTCTTTAATTCTTACCGATTGATATTCTTTATTAGAATTACGTTCTCTATAGAGAAGTTCTGGATCGCTTCCCATATAATTACCTTCATATTCTATTATTACTGAATTTTTCTGAATGTTTATAATTTTTAGGGTTATACCAGATACATCTAGCCATTTAGGACCTGATTCTTCTGTAGCATTATTACATGATACTAGTAAAATACACATAATACCTATGTATAAAAGTGGGTACATTTTTTTCATTATCTATTTTTAATTTATATGTAATTATTTTTATTATAAATCTAACTTTATTAAAAAATCACTCTTCCAAATACTCCGCCAAAGCGGCTTTGTTTTCTTTAAGAACTTTCGCTAATTTTTCGATATTTAAAACCCCATTTTCGTCTTTTACCTGTGGTTTTAGCTTGTTGATTTCAGGGTAGTCGGGGTTGTCTCCTTGATTGTAAAATTCAAAAATCATCGAAGCATCACTAAGTTGCATGATGTCTCTTAACAATCCGATTTCCTTAGCAGGGGATTCGTTATTTTCTTTCCACAACCCCTCAACCGTACGATAATCTACAACAAGATTCTCCTTACTATTGGATGTTTGGTAACTAATAATGGAATGCATTTGACCACTTACCTTAATCCGTAAACGTGAAATCAGTTTGACGTGAAATGAAACGGAATCTACCTTGTTTTCTTGAAAATTAACGGTATACTTTTGTGTAAGCAATGCGGTCGGATGTGTCCCTTTTATGGGTTTTGTGATCAAAGAGTCTACATATGCTGCCTTATAATCGTGAAGATGCGAAAACTCATACATTTTTAAAAAACTAATATCGCTTTTCTTTCCTTCAAACTTAGTATAGTCTATTTGGGCCATTGCCAAAGTACTAACCCCTAAAAAAACAAGGATTAGTAGCGCGTGTCTATTGAGGGTTACCATGTTCTCGGATCTTTATAAAGTGTTAATTTTTCTGTATCGGTTTCGGATTCATACCATGTGGTGAATTCTTTTTCTAACTTCTGAACGTCTACCCCTCCTTGTGCATTGAGTACTTTTTCTCTAAGGTCGAGTATATGCTGTTCTTGAGAATTATTTAACACCACTCCTTCCAAAACGTCTGTTTTTATTCGCATAACCATAATTGACAGCATGGTTAAGCTGGCATTGGAAGATTTGTACCATCGCCCGTTTACCTTTTGAAGTATGTAACAGGCGGATATCGGGGATGAGTTTTCTTCGTGAAAGAAAAATTTTACTACAGCCGTGGGAATATCTCCTACTTTGAATGTTAATTTATGTGCCAGCTCAAAGTAGTTTTTCTCCTTGTCCATCGACTTTATTTTTTCAAAATGCTCAGGTGATTTTTCGCTTGCTTCCCCCAAGGTATTATGATTTACCCATGCTTGGTCGGTAGCCGAAAAAATGGAGGTTATCAACTGTTCTGGATAGTTGTTTTCTGCTTCCGCTACAGAAGACATTGTTGCCTTTATTTTTAAGGGCGGATCATAAGCATGAAAACTAAGCGTTTGTTTTTCTTCAAAACCTAACAATAGGTTGGAGGACTCATTTTGAGCGTTTACCCAGAAATTAAACATACTTAACAAGGTAAACAATAGTCTTTTTTTTATCATATGACTTCTTTTATTGGTTATTTTTCTTATCTAATGCTATTTATAAATTACAATTTTTGCCTATACATAGTTTCTTTCTATTATGGGTACATAACAACACCTATGCTGCCCCTAACTCTCCTTTCTTTTTTTGCCTCCATTTCTTGATTCGATACCTTACAAACACAACAAACAAGAACACAAGCGTTAAAATGGTAATAATATTAGATACTACTGCTGTTATTGTCTCCGAATTGAATATCGTATCTTCAAAAGTCTTATGCTTTTCTAATACAAATTCATCAGGAAGTGTAGGGTGATGCCATACATAAATAGAATCGTTATGGTTTTCATGAAAGTTAAGTAATTGATTTAGGTAAGGAAGTTCATCTTTTTCTAAATGAATACTATTATCATTAGCTACAGCTATAACCCTTCCTTTAGGATTGCTATAGTAGGCTGCATAATACTTAACCCCCCCCATAGCATCTCTATACCCTTCTTGTACAAGAGAATCTACTAAAACCTTTGTCTTTAGATATTCGTCTTTATGCTTATAAATTTTAATTATATCTGCGGTGTATCCTAGATTTGCTAGTCCTGGAACTAAATTTACCAGTAAAAAAACTACTATAATTATTTTTAAAATTTTTATTACTTTATCTATTATATTCATTTTTCATCGTTCATTTTTTATCTATTAGCGGTAATTAGTCTAAGATGGCAATTATTTAACCACTCGAATTTCCAACATTAAACATAACCTATTCTTCCGCTAAGTCTCCTTTCTTTTTTTGCTTCCATTTCTTGATTCGATACCTTACAAACACAACAAACAAGAATACAAGCGTTAAAATGGTAATAATATTAAGTACTACGCCTAATATTGTTTCTGAATTGAATATCGTATCTTCAAAAGTCTTGTGCTTTTCTAATACGAATTTGTCTGGAAGTGTGGGATGATGCCATACATAAATGGAGTCGTTGTGATCGTGATGATAATTCAATAATTGATTTAAGTAAGGAAGTTCATCTTTTTCTAAATGAATACTATTATCATTAGCTACAGCTATGACCCTTCCTTTAGGATTGCTATAGTAGGCTGCATAATACTCTTCCCCCCCTCCCATAGGTTGTCTATGTCCTTCTTGTACAAGAGAATCTACTAAAACCTTAGTCTTTACATATTCGTCTTTATGCTTATAAATTTCAATTATATCTGCGGTATAACCTAAATTTGCTAGCCCTGGAACTAAATTTACCAATAAAAAAACTATTATAATTGTTTTTAAAATTTTTATTACTTTACCTATTATATTCATTTTTCACCGTTCATTTTTTTATCTATTAGCGGTAATTTGTCTAAGATGGCAATTATTTAACCACTAGAATTTCCAACATAAAACATAACCTATGCTGCCCCTAACTCTCCTTTCTTTTTTTGCCTCCTTTTTTTTATTCTATACCTCACATAAAAAATAGCTAAAAACACAAGCGTTAAAATGGCAATAATATTAAGTACTACACCTAATATTGTCTCTGAACTGAATATCGTATCTTCAAAATTCTTATGCTTTTCTAATACAAATTCATCAGGAAGTGTAGGGTGATGCCATACATAAATAGAATCGTTATGGTTTTCATGAAAGTTAAGTAATTGATTTAGGTAAGGAAGTTCACCTTTTTCTAAATGAATACTATTCTCGTTGTCAACTACCGTAACTTTTCCTTTAGGGTCGCTATAATAAGCTACATAATACTTTATCCCCCCATAGGTTGCCTATGTCCTTCTTGCACAAGAGAATCTACTAAAACCTTTTTCTTAACATATTCGCTCTTATACTTATAAATTTTAATTATGTCTGCTGTATACCCTAAATCTATTAGCTGAATTAATAAATTCATGAATAGAAAAAAGATAAGGAATAGTCTAATAACTCCCATTGTATTACTTCGTTCTTTACTCATCGTTTTTTCTGTTAGCGATAATTAGTCTAAGATGGCAATTATTTAACCACTCGAATTTCCAACATAAAGCAAAACCTATGCTGCCCCTAACTCTCCTTTCTTTTTTTGCTTCCATTTCTTGATTCGATACCTTACAAATACAATAAACAAGAACACAAGCGTTAAAATAGTAATAATATTAGATACTACTTCTGTTATTGTCTCCGAATTGAATATCGTATCTTCAAAAGTCTTGTGCTTTTCTAATACAAAATCATCAGGAAGTGTGGGATGATGCCATACATAAATGGAATCGTTGTGATCGTGATGATAATTAAATAATTGATTTAGATAAGGAAGTTCATTTTTTTCTAAATGAATACTATTATCATTAGCTACAGCTATTACCCTTCCTTTAGGATTGCTATAGTAGGCTGCATAATACTTAACTCCCCCCCCCATAGGTTGTCTATATCCCTCTTGCACAAGAGAATCTACTAAAACCTTTGTCTTTACATATTCGTCTTTATGCTTATAAATTTCAATTATATCTGCGGTGTATCCTAGATTTGCTAGTCCTGGAACTAAATTTACCAGTAAAAAAACTACTATAATTGTTTTTAAAATTTTTATCATTTTACTTATTGTTTTTGCTATCATTTCCAGTAAATGGTAATTCATCTGAAATGGCAACTTTACCACGCCAATCTACTAATTCAAATTCAAAAACCCCTTTTGATTTTATTTTTATTTGTGCCGCTAATATTACTGGTGGAATAAACACCTTTCCTATAAACTTTTTTTTATCAAATTTGTATTGTAACTCTCCTACTACACACCCCTCCACATAGCCTTTTGCTTTAAAATCTAATTTATCCTTTAATGCCATTAATTCTGCTTTAAGCCCTGCTTCTATACAACCTTTAGCACTCACTTTAATAAAACGTTCTTTTCCTTTATAATCTTTATGCCCATTAAGCCTATAACGGTCTATCCCTCCTTTTAGTTGTACCTGAAACTTAAACAACAAATAAGCTCCCACATCTAATACCTTTAACTTTTTTGTTAACTTAAAAACAGGATGTGTAAAAGAGATTTCAGCTAATTCTGTCTTAATACCTCCTGATACAGATCCTTGCTCATTTTTCTTGTAAAATCTACTGTTTTCATCCTCTTCATTATAGCGTTTACCCGATATACGAATCGGGTCTACTTTGGTTTTAGGATCATCAGCAATCCCCAGCTTTCTTATAATATTATCCAGTTTTTTTAAGTTTTGATTTATCTTTTCAAACTTGTCTTTTAAAAGAAAGTTAAGACCGGGAGGCATAATATCTACCTGACGTTCATCTCTATCCACAAAAACCACTTTTACCTCCTTGCTTTTCTTTTGAGGGTTTCCTGCGGTTACTTTTACCGTATGCGCATGCTTTCTTTCCTTTAGGGTTCTTACCATGCTTTTTTTACCAATGTCCGATTGGCTTACACCTTGGCTATCATATTCCCAAGTTATATCTTGCTTAGCCACCTCTGATTCCTTAACTTTGGGGTTGGTCCAAATAGTATAGGCGACCTTACGTGATCCTGTTAAAGAGGTTTTCCCTACGTAATACAAGGTCTGCCCATTTTTTGCAAAACGATCTTTATTGTCGACGTCTTTTACTTTTATTTGTGTTAACCTAAACTCCTTCCGTACTACTACTATTCCAACCCGTGCTCGTTTTGACTTACCTTTGGGATACTCCGAAGCAGGCGACCAATACTCCGCCTGTACCGTACTCGATGCAGGGATATCGTCCATCGAAAACGTTACTGCTTGTCCTGTACCTAAGCTCCTATCCGATTGTGTGTTGGTAAAATCACTGTGTAAGGTCCATTCGATCTTAGCATCCGAATCCACCTCTTTTAGTGACAAGGTCAATGCCTTATTACGCTGGTACTTCTCTGCAATCTCCTCTTGATGACGGTAGGTCTTTCCTTTGTAATACATCAGTAAATCCGAAGTATCCGCCTCTTCATCCGTATCGGAATCCGTATCCGAAGGACTTCCGCCCCCCGTACCCGGGGCTACACCACCCCCTCCCCCGGGGGTACCCTCCGTTACCGTATTGCCTCCTGAGGGGGTATCCCCCTCCTCTGAAGTACTATCATCCGTGGTTTCATCATTCGTTTGGTGGTCTTCTCCATCCGAATCTTCTGGGGTAGTATCCGTATCCGCATCGACCACCGTATCATCATCCGTTTCTTCTGAATCCGTGGTCTCATCTTTTGTATCGTCCTTTGTTTCGTCTTGAGGGTCTCCCTTGGTATCGTCTTTGGTATCCGAATCTGCCACATCTCCCCCTGTGTTGTCCGTTGGAGCTTCCACAACAGGCTCTTGGTTCCATTCCTCATCATAAGTTGTACGTACCATCCCCTCCATCAACTGATAATCCGTATTTACCTGTATGTTTTCAAAGACCACCATGATCCTTGAGTTCCTCAAATACGGTACGGTGATAAAGCCCGTTCCTGTAAACCCCATCCCCTCTTTTCGTATCCATTTGATCGTTACTGGAAAATCTCCCGCCGTGAAGGTCTCGTTTTCGGCTAAATGTTCGATCGGCTCGTCGCTGGTGATTTCTATTTCTGGAACTATTCCACAATTATAGCTACTGCCCATTTCGTTTCGCTTGGGCATGGTAAACTTTTGGACTTGACTGTAGACATAGGCTTGGTCTTGTTCCCGTAAATCCTGACACGATCCGCCCACACGAAAATCATAGGTCTTGCCCTCACGTAGGTTGCTTATTTGTACTTCGGTATTGTAAGTCTTTACCTCAAACCATTCCGCATCTACGATATCCGATCGTTTGTATTGCACGTGGTATTTGCGATGCTCAGGATTGCCTTGCCAAGTAATTTTTACACGATCCTTACTCAGGTTTTCCGATAAGATAAAGTTTGGTTGGTGACATTGTCCTGTATAGGTGAAATAATAGATCTCGCTATACCCGTCGTTTTTGAACAACGCATTTTCATCCAAACCTGTTTTGGATACTGCCCTGACACGCCAACCGTAACGTATGTTGGGTAGTAAAACAGGTTTAAAAGCATCGTATAAAAAAGTTGTGGTATAGGTCGTTTCTTTATGGTAATTCGGCGCTGTTAGAAATGCCGTTTGCGGATCGGCCTCGTTGTCCCACAACTGACGAATCTCGAATTCATACGATACATTGGGTGCATTGGTATGTCGGGGTGTCCATTGAAAAATAATGTTCGATGGAAATTTTTCTGTGATCAGATCCCCCCTATCGGGTAAATTTAGAAAAGGCGGATCGTTGAGCATGATATAAATACTCGTTCCTCCTGAGGTGGGGTGATTGAGTTGTTGGTTGGTATAAAGATCATAAACCTCCCAGCTAAAGGTATAAAAGCCTTCGGGTAAGGGGCGTCGGTATTGATAGGGTTGTAATCCTATTAGGTTTTGCGGTTCAAAATAGGCTTTTAAATCGATATTGGTAAACTGCTGCATCATACCGCCTGTGAGGTAAATCGGCGGAGCTCCTACGACCTGTTCGGTCGAACGAATATCAAATCCGTTTCCTTTGATACGCAGTGCCAATCGTACGGGTTTATTGCCCACGGTAATGTCCGTCATGAGTAAGTTTACCCGCATTTTTACATCCATTGCCGTGGTATACGCACTAAGCTTGGTACTGTAGGGTGGAATAATCGCTTGGGTTACTTGAACGGGGAAGCGTTGGGCATGTACCTCGAGATGCATCCACAAACACACGAGCCATAGCCCAGCCAAAACAGGATACTTTTGAAAAACCCCTAGGGTTGCTTTCTTTCTCATAATCTAAATTTATTCGGGTTTTTGTACTTGTACGTTGCATTGGTTCCGCGACTAACTCCTCCGGGTAAGATATACGTCAAACGAATCTTATAAACCCCATACCTCATCAAGGGAAACCTTTCATCTAAGAATTTTAGCACAGGACTATTACTGGGTATCAACCCCTTAATATGATCGTTTACAATTTGCTCGTGCATGTCTACCCAATCCCGCTTATAGGTGAGTCCTAAATCATAACGATACGGAAAAACAGTACGTAAATCGTGTTCGTTAACTTCATTGGTAAGGTTATCAATATACGAGGATATGATCGACACCGCATATCGAGGCGGTGCGCCTAAAACCTTATCATCACGGTTGGTAAAACGATAGCCTCCTATCGGGTATTTTGCATACAACG
The DNA here is from genome assembly GCA_947496185.1 of uncultured Tenacibaculum sp. GTDB lineage: Bacteria > Bacteroidota > Bacteroidia > Flavobacteriales > Flavobacteriaceae > Polaribacter. Next base: position 307,543 of record CANMCD010000001.1, on the reverse strand, counting down.
GCGGGTTGATGTCTTTTCTAAAATACGTATCTTCTAAGGTCGCCGCTGCCTTTATCAAAGGTGTATTATCAGTATGTGCTGTACCGTTTATATCTGCCAATCCAAAAGGTTCGTGGTCGTGAATCTTATTCTCCAATTCGAGTATGTCCGAAAATAGTGGCCACCAACCGTATACTTCGGTACGAATCGAATTGATTTTTTGTCTCAACGTAGTGTATTTTGATGTCGTAAAGTCATAGGCCAGACGCTCAATCACCCCATCTTTTGAAATGTTTTGCGCTTGGGTCTTTTTCATCTTTACACGATTATCATTTCCTGCTTGCTTGCCTAGTTGTACACTTTTGTAATTTGTATCACCTCCACCAACACTTCCTCCTCCTTTGGGGGTACTAACAATGTTAATTTGATAGGCCGTAGCTTGTGAAACATTGGGTAAGGTGTACCCTATGGTATTCTTGGCGGTATGGTACTGAAAATCGGTTTTTGCCGTTACCTGTTCGTCTTTGCTATAGGTCAAATAGCTTTTCCATTTGGTATTGTCAAACAAATAATCTTGCCCGCGCCTCAATTGTATGTATCCTTTGCTATATTCCTTTTCTAAAAAATACTTTTGTCCGATAACAGGGTATGCATAGGTAATATTGTGCAATGGAATATAAGTAGGAGCATCTCCTGTCGTAAAGGTTCTTCTTTCGACTTCAACGGCTTTTTTTCCGTTAACAACCACCTGTTTGTAGACCCCGTTGACCTGTTCTTTAAAACTGACTTCTACCTCAACGGTAAATTGTTCTCGCGGTGGTAGGATATCCGATGACACAAAATTCGCACGGTCTTTTTCCGTACCCCATTCCAATTTTCCTTCAATTTCTTTTCCTTTGTGAAGTATTCGAAACTTCTCCAAAACGATCTTATAATGTTTGTCTCCTGAATCTCCTGGAATCACTATCGGCTCGCCTACCTTCATACTAAAGGTCGCTTGTGGAATGGTAAACACGTCAATATTTTTTCCACCGTCATTAGGGCGTAGGTCTGTAATGATCTTCAAACCACCTAAGGGGGAGGCATCCTCAAAAATACACTCTTTACCAATGGTTAGCTTAAAGCGGAACCTACCGCTTACCAGTCCGCCCAAAACACTAAAATGTCCGCCTACATACCCCCGCATCCATACAGGATTGGGGGCTTTTACTTGCAGCAGTACCGCCGCACCCGCCTTGATAATCGGTATTTTTTTATTGATAAAAAACAGCTTTACATGAATTCCCAATTCTCCTTGCAAATACACGTAGGCCTGTCCGTTGGCATACCAACCGTTGATACCTACCTGATCTCCTGTATTCGAGCAACGCGCTTTTCCGTAATTTCTAAGCATAATATCAAACCCTGCTCCCGCTTGAAAACGTGCATAAAAGATTAAGAAACGAAGGTCTCCTGTATCGACAGAAATATCCGCCCCAAAGGCAAAACCGCCTCCGCTGCTTAAGGCATTTTCATCCCGCATATAATCCAATTCGGAAGCATCCGTTCCTAGAATTTCCGCTACGACTGGGGGCGGTGGTGGTGACCCCGGTAATTTGGTACCTACCATAAAATACCCTCCTGTTGTAACGCTTACGGGACCTACACCAATACGAATTCCCAAACGGTCTTCGGGTGTTCCTAAATAGATATACCAATCTTTGGGAGAAAAATGCAATACTGCCCAGCCAGCCCTACCGCCAGCGCCTCTCCCCTTGATGAGTCCGCCTACGACATTCAAATAGGTATCCAACTCTCCGTGCAACACGTTATTTCTAAAATCAAAGGTAATCGCCAATTTGGCACTAATCGCCGCTTTGTCCATAGGCATTTGTGGGAAATCCGTCGACGCTTTATTCAATAAATTTCTACCTACCCACGATTTGGCAAGGTTGTTATTCGTAACCCCCATAAACTTCTTTCTGGCAGTAGTATTCTCTTTTACTTTCGATAAAACACTGCTGATATTATCCATGCCCGGTAAGGAAACGCCCATCAACGTACCTTGTCCGTAAAAACCGAGGAAATCCACACCACCCCTGCGATTAAAAACAATTTCAAAACCTGCGCCACCTTTAAAGACATTTCTGTTCACCACATTCAACATGACCATTGCCTTCACCCCCAAGCCCACATCATTATCAGGGGTATAACCGATTCCTGTAGGGGAAAAAGAGGACGAAAATCCAGCACGTCGCATTCGATAGGAAGCACCGCCCGCAAAACCGTCTAAATTAATCGCTCCTGTACCCAACCCCGGAGGTAAGTTGTCTACTTTGGCTTCAAACTGCCAATATCGAAAGGTTGTTTTTCCGAAAATACCTCTTGCTCCTACTTCAATATCTCCAAAAGCTTTGAATTTAGCCCGTAAGTCTGCGGCAAAACCGTCTCCGTATTCAGGATCATCGTTGAGAATGGTAAGCATTCCTTCCATGGAAAAAGCACCTAGATCGGCTTTTAAAGCAATGGCATCAATTTCCAATCGCTTGTAGTTCCACGTTTGTAAATAACGATCTTCTTTAAATTCTCCCAATACGGCAATACTTGTGTTGGCAGCGAAACCGTTGTTTTCTCCCATCAAATTAATGGCTACATCGGTATAAAGATTGGCACTTGTTTCGTTGATGGTTACGCCAATATTTTCGATAGAAGCAGGAAACCCTGCTACCGAAACCTTATCTCGATAGCCCATATAGTCTACCGAAAAAACGGGACTTTCGGTTTGGAGTACCAAGTTTTGAAAGGTGATTTGTTTAAATTCTACCAAAGATTTCCCTGATTTTTTAGCCGAAGTCCCTCCTTTGGGCTGATCGACACTGATGGCTAGTGTACCGTGTAAGGTTGCTTTGGGCTTGAACGTACCGTCTTCGACTCGAAATTCTATGGAACTATTCGGTAACAATTCTCCTTTGGCTTTCCATAGGTTAAAATCAATGACGGATTCGTTACTGACATTCAACAAATATTCTTCTTCTGAAATTATCCCTTGATAGCTCAATCCTAGCTGTTCCTTATCATTATTACTGCCATTTTGTTGACTAATCGGCAATAAAATTCGACCGTTAAAAGATGCTTTTACCAACCTATTCGCCGCCAAGGATATTTCCATACGGTCTAAGGAATAGGCCCACGAATTTTCTTTATTGGTACGTCCGCTTTCTAAGGGAAAAATATTTTCTGCATAAAAAGACCCCGACACCCCGTAGCCGTCTACTAAAAGATGGTGTGCGCCAAAACTGACCCGTTGGTTTCCTTGGGAAATGGTTTTGGAGGTTTTAAATTCTTTAGGGAGTCGCACTTCAAGGGTATTGATATACACACCACGCCACAAACGTTCATCGGGTACTAAAAGCCCTTCTTCGTGATAGTGATTGGGAAACACTACTTGCGGAAAGTTTCTAAGATCACTAAAATCCAATACCGCTTCGTTGACATAAAATTGAAAATTACTATCGTAATTCGTATTGTTTCGTTTTTTAGCTAATACAAAAGGTTGTAAACTAATTCCTACCAACAAATCGTTCCAATTGGTGAGTACGGTAGAAAACGCGCCTTTTACACGGTTGGGTACTTGTACCGTAGTCGTGCCTTGCATGCTTTGTATTTGCTTTGAAACGTGGGTCCTACTTTCGTTTACTTCTCCTCCCGGTTCGACAGGGAGTATTAGGTTTCTTGAAAATTCGACTTCTCCTTGAATACTGAGTTCTTTGACTCCACTACAATCAATCGTTACATAAGTCAAGTCAAGTGTATTTCCTGTTTTATAGTCGAAACCTCCTTTGAGACTTAGCATCCACTTTCCTCCGTTAAAAGGGAGGTATACATCACCTAGCAATACCAAATTGGCATCCCCTACAATACCCCCATCATGGGATAACTTGACGTTGTTGGCACCAAAAAGTAATTCGACAGGCTTGCCGTCTTCTCTTGTTTGTGGTAATTCGACCTTAGCAAACACCGTAATGGCGGTGTAGTCTTTGTATATTTCTGCTTGGGTAATACCAATAGCATAGGTCAAATTTTCTCGTACATATTTTACCCCAACTGGCAATTTGTGAATGTCTTCGTTTGAAAAAGTATCTACCCATGCTTCATTTTTTTCAATCGCTCCGAAAGCAGCTTTGGCTTTGCCGCGATCGTCTTTTATATACTGGGGTGTTGGATACCATTTATCAATCGTTTTCCATGTCACATCCGCGTGTGCATCAAGGGTTTTTATGGCATAATTTTCAGGTTGGTTTTTTCGTGGATCGCTAGTTATTTTGTCGTTTGCAACTGTTATTTGGCTGGCGAATATCACCCACACCATAGCAAATAGAATACTCTTTTTCATATACGTAACATTTCAAGAATTATTATGGGGGATTAAAAATTCGTTACAATGTCAATGCGCTATCACCTACTAGGATGCTAATTTTTTGTTTTGGAAAGCCTCTTCATTACTAGATGAAACGCTTGGGTACCTTCATACCCTATAACTTTTCTTAATCGTGGGTCAAAAATAAAAAAAAGGACAATACTACCACACTAAAGTTAAAATAATTACAAAATTTAAAGCAGAACTCTTAAAAACCCCTTTTAACTTTCTGGGTTTTGCTTCCTTTTCTACCTTTATCAACGCCTCAAAATTAAGCATGTTTTAGCTTTACCGCCTGAAGTTGCTTTATAAGGCTATCGATTTCTTCTTGTGTGGTCAGTTTACTAAATGAAAAACGAATCGATGCTTTTTGTAAAGCTTCCGTAGAAAGAATGCCTTGCAGTACATGTGATCCTTTATTTGCCCCGCTTTGACAGGCACTTCCCCCTGAAGCGGCAATACCTAATAAATCTAAATTAAACACCAACATATCGTCTTCAAAAGGAAAACGTACACTCAATATAGTATAACTACTTTTTTCGGGATGGTCTGACCCTCCGTTAAAGGCTACCGTTGGAAAAATATTTTTTAACGCATCAATAAGGTATTGTTTTAGTTTCAATACTTTGGTACGATCTTCGTCCAAATGCAATAAAGAAAGTTCCAATGCTTTTTCCATACCTAAAATGGCATGTACATTTTCAGTACTCGATCGTAGGTTTCTTTCTTGACTTCCTCCGTGCAATAAGGCGCCTATCGCAAGACCTTTTCGTACAAACACAAAACCTACACCTTTGGGGCCGTGAAATTTATGCGCACTAGCAACCATAAAATCGATGGGAATTTCTTGCAGGTCTATCGCAATATGCCCGATGGCTTGTACTGTATCGGAATGAAATAACACGTCATATTCTTTGCATAGATTTGCCACTTGTTGCACGGGTAAAATAGTGCCTATTTCATTGTTTACCCACATTAACGAAACCAAAGTTTTGACCTTCGTTTTTGCTAATTCGGCTTGCAATGCATCAAGGGCTATTGCTCCATGGCTGTTGGTTTTTAAATACACTACTTCAACGCCGCAGTTTTCTTCTAAAAAATCAAGGGTGTGAAGTACTGCATGGTGTTCTATCTTGGTGCTTATTATTTTTTGTACTCCTAATTGTGTTACCGCATTTTTCAACACATAATTGTCGCCTTCTGTACCTCCTGAGGTAAATACAATTTCACTTGGCAAACAATTGAAGTGTTTCGCGATGTTTTTTCTTGCTTTTTCAATGGCGGTTTTTGCTGTTCTACCGAACTGATGTGTAGAAGAAGGATTTCCGTAAGTGGTTTTCATCGAAGTTGTCATCAGTTCGATAACTTCGGGTAACATAGGCGTAGTGGCAGCGTTATCTAAATATACTTTATTCATGGTTTTTAGGTAGGTTATAGTTAATTGTTTTGGTATATATATACTTCGGTAGCTCCCAAACCGTACTTTGTATACGAAGCGTCTTGATAGTCTACTGGGTATTTGTTAAACAAATATCCTAATTCTGTTTTTAAAACACCAGCACCTACTCCATGAATAAATACAATTTTTGATATTTTTTTTGACAAACCGTATTCGATCTTTCGTCGTGCTATCTCCAATTGATAATTGAGAATATCATAACTGTCCATATGCTGGGTTGATTTCAACAATTTTTCGATATGTAAATCTACCTCCATGACAATTTCTTTCTTCGTCTTTTTGAAAGGACTTGTTGTTCTTTTCTTTTTAACAAAGACCTTGTATTGTGCTTCGTGTTTGATGTCTATATACTTACTCAGTTCTTTTTGTTCCACACCAAGCTTGACCAATTCTTCTTTTGAAAAGCGGTATTCCATCCCTTGCGCATCCTTTATAAAAACCTGTTTATCAACCACCTTTGTTACCTCACCATTAATAACATCGTCAATAACAGCCACTTTATTACCAATTTCAAAACACATCGTTAACCATTATTTAATTACCTATACAATTTAAGCTTTTAATTTTGTTTTATAATTTGTATTTTAATACCAACAAAAACTTATGCTTTCATTGGTATTGCAAAAGAACTGTAAATAAATGATTAGTACCAAAAAAACAACTACAAATTTTTTCTTTGAAGAAGCCAAAGAAATGTTAAACATCCCCCATTATCGAGCGGAAATACTTCTCGAAATGGCTGATCTTATTTCAGAAGAATATGTAAGTCGTAACAAAATCAATCTAAACTTTATTTGTACCCACAATTCACGAAGAAGTCAATTGGCACAGGTTTGGAGCTTTTATGCGGCTGATTATTTTAACCTGCCTTCTATATCTTCTTTTTCAGGAGGTACGGCAGCTACTTCTTTTCACAGAAATACGATTAAGGCATTGCAACAAGCAGGTTTTGAGTTTCATGTAAACCAATTTTCTCATCAAAACCCTATTTATTTAGTGAGCTATAAAGGCTGTAAAAATCCGTTAAAAGGTTTTTCGAAAACTTTTGATCATCCCGAAAATAGTTTTCCTTATATCGCCATTACTACTTGTGATGATGCCGATGAAAACTGTCCGTTTATCCCCGATGCCATCGAGCGTTTTCACCTTCCTTTTATGGATCCTAAAATTTCGGATAATACTCCGCAAGTGCAAGATATTTACATTAAAACGTGTTATAAAATTGCAGGGGAAATTTTTATTATTTTTGAAAGAATTAAAGCAAATATTACCTAGGTAACTGTTGCTTTTCCCTTCTCTTATACTTGAATTTCCTTATCGTAAGGAATGCTTTTCAGTATGTGATTGATAACACTAATTCTTGCTGTTGTTTTTCTATTAGCACGGATTACTTTCCATGGCGAAATTGCGGTGTTTGTTCTTGAAAACATGGTTCTTTTATAGGCGGTATAATCGTCCCATAATGCTTGGGCTCTTTCGTCTACAGGGGTCATTTTCCATTGTTTTAACGGATCGTTTTTGATTTCATTAAAGCGTTTGGCTTGTTCTTTTTTGGTAATGGACATGTATATTTTTACAAGACGAATGCCTGATTCTAAAATCATTCTTTCAAAATCATTTACTTGATTCATAAACACATTGTATTCCGTTTGCGTGCAAAAACCATTTACCGGTTCTACTACAGCCCTATTGTACCAACTTCTGTCAAAAAAAACCATTTCTCCTGCTTTGGGAAACTGCTCTACATAGCGCTGAAAGTACCATTGGGTTTTTTCGGCTTCGTCTGGTTTTTGCAGGGCTACAATTCGCATGTGCCTCGGATTAATTCGTTCCGTTATTCTTCGGATTGCCCCTCCTTTTCCTGCTGCATCTCTTCCTTCAAATAGAAAAATAATACGTTCGTTTTCTTGAATTGCCCATGTTTGAAGCTTGATCAATTCTACTTGTAGCTTTTTGAGTCTTTTCTCATAATCTACATAGCGCAATGCCCTTTCTAAATTGTAAGGTTCTTTCGATAAAATTGCTTTTAATGCTCTGTTACTATTGAGTTTATTAAGGTCTTTGTTAGAAAAGTTTTCCATAATTAATCTAGATCGCTTAAAGACCTGTAGTAACGCATTACGATATTTGGGTCTGGGTTTAATATTGTTTTAGTCGCTTCTTTTCCTTTGTAATTAAACTGTGACAATACATGGCGCATGCATTCAAGTCGTGCCTTTTTTTTGTCATTGGTTTTTACGACAATCCACGGGCTATAGGTCGTATGTGTCTTGCTAAACATTTCGTCTTTATAAAAAGAATATTTGTCCCACAATTCTTGCCCTCTTTTGTCTACTGGACTAAACTTCCATCGTTTTAATGGGTTGTTGTTTCTGGCATTAAAGCGTTTTAGCTGTTCTTCTTTAGAAATGGACAGCCAAAACTTGATAATAGTTACACCGTCTTCGTATAACATGTGCTCGAATTCGGGTACTTGTACTAAAAAATTTTTATACTGTTCTTCATTACAAAATCCCATTACAGGCTCTACAACGGCTCGATTATACCAGCTTCTATCAAAAAAAACGATCTCTCCGGGGTTGGGTAAGTTCTTGATATATCGCTGAAAATACCATTGCCCCTTTTCTATTTCGGTAGGTTTATTCAAAGCCACGAGATGGGTAGATCTCGGATTTAGGTGCTCCATAAACCGTCGAATATTTCCGCCTTTCCCCGCGGCATCTCTCCCTTCAAAAATAACGGCAACTCTTTTTTTGTTCTTGGCAATCCATTGTTGTAATTTCACAAGCTCTATTTGTAGCTTCCGCAATTCACTTTCATAATTTATCTTTTCAGTTACCTTGTCTATCGAAATTCCTTTTCGACGCAACAAGGACCTCAGTTCTTCATTAGAGCTAATTTGCTTGAATTCGTCAACGGATATTTTTGGTTTTTCTTCCATTAAAAAGTAATTATTTTTAATTATTTTGCGGGAGTTTTGCTAAAATAAGATGATATTTCCTGAGATGAAAAAATTTACCCCACTTTTATTTTTTTTATTGGCTCTTGTAAGTTATTCGCAACAAAAATTTACGAAACAACTACGTATTCAAAGTGATAATGACTTGTATGTTTCCATGCATCAAGATCGTTACTATACGAATGGATTGTTCTTAAATTATCGATTTCTTGGAAATACAAAGCACCCTAAGGTAAGTAAAAAAATCTTTTCCGTAACTGTTGGACACAAAATGTATACCCCATTTAAATCTATTGTACAGACAATGTATGAGCATGATCGCCCCTTTGCGGCTTATTTATATGGAGGTTTTGGTGTCGATTATTTTTTTAAAAACAATACGGTTCTTAGCACTTCGACACACCTTGGTGTGATAGGGCCAGCTGCCTTGGGTTGGGAATTGCAAAACCTTATTCACGACATGTATGGTTTTGATGATGCAATCGGATGGCGCTACCAAATACAAAATGCACTCGGCCTCCAATTACAAACTACCTATATCAACCCTTTGACAGATGACAACGCTACTCTTTTTGATATTAACTGGCTTAGTAAAGTGCGATTGGGAACTGTTTTTACGGATATTTCTACAGGATTCTACAGTCGAATTGGACTAAAACCCCTGCAAAAACTTGTTAATTCTATTGCTTTTTCTGGCAATCTTAATTCTCAAAACAGTAGCTTCTCAAACGAAATTGAATCTTTTATTTTTATTCATCCAAGCCTGCATTATGTGGGGTATGATGCTACAATCCAAGGAAGCTTTTTAAATGACCAAAGCCTTGTGACTTATGATGTGATCCCTTTAAAATTTACGCTCGAACTGGGCCTGCGTTTTACCTACAAAAGGATGCACTTTGGTTATACGTATTGCTATCATACCAAGAAACTTAACAGTACGCAGGTTCCCGGTGGAAACAACTACGGAAGCTTGCTTGTAAACTATCTTTTTAATTAATTGGACTTCTTAGTTTCTTCCAATAAATAGCTTTGAAAATAAATTTTAAAAGTCGCTAAATTAAAATATATTTGTAGTTCTAATCATTAGAAACATAATCAATGAAATTTATAGTATCTAGCTCTCAGTTATTGAAGCAAATACAGGTGTTAGGCGGTGTTATTAATAGTAATAATACCATGGCTATTTTGGATAATTTTTTGTTTGAGCTAACTGAAAATCAGTTAAAGATATCGTCGTCGGATTTAGAAACTACGATGAGTGCTACCGTTGAGGTTGAGAGTACCGATACGGGGTCTATAGCAATCAATGCTCGGTTGTTGCAGGATACCTTAAAAACTTTTCCCGATCAACCGTTGACATTCAAAACGGAAGGAGAAAGTACCATTGAAATTATTTCTGAACAAGGAAAATACGACATGGCCTACTTTAATAGTGAAGAGTTCCCTAAAGCGGTAGAACTTCCTTCACCTAGTACCGTCGAAATTCCTTCACATATTTTAGCTACAGCAATCAATAAAACCATATTTGCTACGGGTAACGACGATTTACGACCCGTTATGTGTGGGGTGTTTTTTCAATTCAATTCGAAAGAACTAACCTTCGTTGCTACGGACGCACACAAATTGGTAAAATATACACGTACAGATATTACTGCTGAAAGTACCGCAGAGTTCATCATGCCCAAAAAGCCTTTAAACTTATTGAAAGGTATTTTGGCTGGTTCGGAAGAAAATGTTGCTATTGAATACAACAATACAAATGCAAAATTTACTTTCGACAATATGGTATTGATTTGTCGTTTGATTGATGGGAAGTATCCTAATTACGATGCTGTAATCCCTAAAGAAAACCCAAACAAATTGGTAGTTGACCGTGCTACTTTCTTAAATTCAGTACGAAGAGCTTCGATATTTTCAAGTAAAACAACACATCAGATTCGCTTGAAAATGGCAGGTACGGAATTAAACATTTCAGCAGAAGATTTGGACTATTCAAATAAGGCAGACGAACGATTGTCTTGCGATTATCAAGGTGATGATATGCAAATCGGATTTAACTCACGTTTTTTAAGTGAAATGTTGAATAACTTAGATTCTAATGACATTCAAATAGAAATGAGTTTACCCAATAGAGCAGGGATCTTAACCCCGCTTGACGGTACGGAAGAAGGTGAAGATGTTACCATGCTTGTCATGCCAGTAATGTTAAACAATGCCTAAACTTGTAAAAAAATAACAAAAACTTCTTTTTAAGTTTTTGCTTTACCTAAGAGTAAACATATTTAATAAAAAGAGCTGCCTTTTCAGGCAGCTTTTTTACTATCTCACATTTAAATTTAATTAATATTTATCCTATAAAAAACTAAAGTCAACTTTAATTATAGATTAATTTGATAGGCATATACAGGGTAATTCCAATAAATTAGGTTGCGTAATTTTTAATCAATAAACTAATTATTTTAATTTAACAAATAGGACATGGAGGTACTATTACCGGAAAACCTAGCTCTAAACAATAACCTGATGCTAATTTTATTTGTAATGTACAGGAGTATACTCCTCCAGCAGACAATTGTTGCAGTTCGGCAACCGCTCCTTCGGGACCTCCTGCAGCTATATTGCTAAGTACTTTCAATCCGTCATCAATTATTGTTATGGTACAACCTGGAAAATTTATTTGAGGAATTTCTAAACTTAAATTGAAGCATAAACAATCTGAATCAAAAACAAATAGGTCTGAAGTTAAATTCGTAAAAATATCTATTATATCTGTTGGAATCACTGGAAGTTCTGTTATCCCGTCTGGATTACAATGTATTACTATGTATTGAGTGACGATAATAACTTTATTAACGATACATACAATTTGAACATTATATGACTCCCCTTGTGTTAAGTTTTTACACCTATAAGAATGGTAGTTTGACTCATACGATGAATAATCTATATCAATTTCTTCAATGGCTTTCCCATCAAGATAAATTATATACTTTACCGCTTCACTGGTTACTACCGACGGCTTATTCCACTCAAGGGTGACCGAATTGGAAGCTATATCTGATAAATAAATATTTCTACTCAAATTCATTTCCCCTCCGACATTATTAACATCGTACTGCGAAAAGTCAATTATTTCTTCAACATTTTCATTTGAATTACAACTATAAAATCCGATAGACATTATCATTAAAGCCAAGATTCTTGTGATGGTTTTATTTAATTTTAAAAGCATAATTTGTTTTTTTTATTAGTTAAAAGTTTTTTGATATTCCAATACTTAGTGTTTTTCCAAAATCAATACTAAAATTATTAATATTGTTTTCAATGTTCGTCCCCTTATTTTCAAGGTGTTCGTAAGAAATCCCTCCTATGTTAAAATTTAATCCAAATCCATTTTTCAGATTAATAAATATGGCTGGGATAAATTCAGCATAGCCTCCTTCAAATATGACATCAGTATCAGAAATTGCATAATTAGTTTTATTCGTTTTGTACCCAGCTTCCAAATCTCCATAGATGGCAAACATCCCTTTTTTATCAAGTGACTTAGCATAACGTATAAATCCTCCAATTCGGTTGGAAGAAATAACATCTGAATTTTCATCTTTGGAATATGCAAATAACGATTTGACTCCCGCCGTCATATTTTTACTAAACTGATATCCCACTACAGGAGCAAACTCAAAACTTCTGGACAAAGATTCTTGATTTGCTGTTTTAATTTTATTGTAGGTGTAATTCACATTCCCCCCTACTAAAAATGTCCCCTTTTGTGCGAAAATATTTTTACTAAAAAAAATAACGCAAATAATTATTAATGTTCTCATTATTAAATTTTTAAAAATAACTTTCATAGTCTTGACAAGTTCTGTGCCATTTAAAATCTTTTTTTAACAAAACCTTACATATCAACCACTTACCCACACACAAAAAAACAATCTTTTAACAGCTAGTAATCCTTTATACAGTAAGGCTTTTTAAGCATCCTATCACAACATGGCACATCAAAACATTAGTCTTAAATTTTATGATTTTTTTATGATTTTTTTATGAAAGTAAAAACGTTTCGCATCGAGTACCTAAATCATCAATCGGTATATCATTTAGCGGTAAATTCTCCCAAAATAAGAGCTCCTAAAAAAATAAGTAATCTTAGCTATTTTATGGTTCTATAAGAAAAACAAGCATGTTACAACATTGCTACTCCAAACACATTAATCACTATATACAAATAAGTTAACTAACAAATAAAACACTAAACCACTGGTTCGTCTTAGCTTTTTTTATTTTATTGTTAACATCTTTCATTCGGTAAAACAATAAATAGTTGTAAATTTACCTCTTTCAAACTAGACAAATTACCATGGGTAGAATTATTGCCATAGCAAATCAAAAAGGTGGTGTTGGTAAAACAACCACCACTGTAAATTTAGCAGCAGCTTTAGGTGTACTAGAGAAGAAAGTTTTGTTAATTGATGCCGATCCCCAAGCAAATGCTACTTCAGGCTTAGGTTTGGACGTGGAAAGTGTCGAAATTGGTACGTATCAAGTACTAGAACATACTGCAACCCCCAAAGAAGCCCTACTAACAACGGAATCTCCTAATGTAGATTTAATTCCCGCTCATATTGACTTAGTGGCGATCGAAATTGAATTGGTCGACAAGTCAGAGAGAGAATATATGCTTAAAAATTCTTTGCAAAGTGTTAAAGATGATTATGATTATATTTTAATTGATTGTGCACCATCGTTGGGTTTAATTACGTTGAATTCTTTAGTAGCTGCTGATGCAGTTATTATTCCAATACAATGCGAATACTTTGCTTTGGAAGGATTGGGTAAATTATTAAACACCATCAAAAGTGTACAGCAAATTCACAATCCAGAATTGGATATTGAAGGACTCTTACTAACCATGTTTGATGCAAGATTGCGTCTTTCTAATCAAGTGGTTGAAGAAGTTAGAAAACATTTTAGCTCTATGGTTTTTGATACCATTGTGCATAGAAATATTCGTTTAAGTGAGGCGCCGAGTTATGGTGAAAGTATTATTTCTTATGATGCTACCAGTAAAGGTGCAGTAAATTACTTAAATTTGGCAAACGAAATTTTAAATAAAAACGTGTAAGTACTCTAATGGCAAAAGCAACCAAAAAACAAGCACTAGGTAGAGGATTGTCTGCTTTATTAAAGGAAACTGCTGAGGTAAATTCGGCTTCTGATAAAAACGCAGATAAACTGGTAGGTAATATTATTGAAATTGACATCAAAGCAATCGAAGTAAACCCCTTTCAGCCTAGAACTTATTTTGATGAAGAAGCCTTACGCGAACTCGCAGCTTCTATTAAAGAACTTGGTGTTATCCAACCTATTACTGTACGTAAACTAGCAGGAAATAAATTCCAACTAGTATCGGGTGAACGTCGTTTTAGAGCTTCTAAATTAATAGGTAATACGACCGTACCTGCCTATATTAGATTGGCAAACGATCAGGAGATGCTAGAAATGGCGTTGGTTGAAAATATTCAACGAAAAAACCTTGATCCTATTGAAGTTGCCATGTCGTATCAACGTTTGATTGATGAAATTAAATTGACCCAAGAAGAACTTAGTACACGTGTAGGAAAAAAGCGTTCTACGGTTACGAATTATTTACGTTTGTTAAAACTTGACCCTATTATCCAAACAGGGATGCGTGATGGTTTTATTTCTATGGGACATGGTAGGGCTTTAATCAATGTAGATAGTACCACAGATCAATTAAATATTTACGAAAAAATTGTTAGGGACAAGCTTTCTGTACGCCAAACAGAAGAATTGGTAAAAAACCTAAAAGCAGGCACTATTACCAAAGCTGCCAAAAAGAAAGTTGTACCGAAATATATTTCAGAAGGCGCTAAAGAAATTGGTGATTTTTTCGGAAATAAAGTGGATGTTTCTGTTAACAATCGCGGAAAAGGTAAAATATCTATATCTTTTAATTCTGAAGAAGATTTTAATCGTATAAAAAATTTATTAAAGTAAAATTGTCTTTTAAAAAATTCATATTGGGGGTTTGTGGATTCGTTTTGTCTTTTTATTGCTATGGACAAAAAGATTCCCTTAACATAAAATCTAAACAGTTACAAATAACAAGTGTTACCTACAACCCACTTTCACCTTCGAAAGCGGCGTTCTATTCTGCTATTTTCCCTGGTGGAGGGCAGATCTATAACAAAAAGTATTGGAAAGCCCCCATTGTATGGGGTGCTTTAGCTAGTAGTGTATACTATTATACAATAAACAGCAATCAGTATGACCGATTTAGAACTGCTTTTAAATTGCGAAAGCAAGGCTTACCTGATGAATTTAACGGTCAGAATGGAAATATAAACATTTCTGATGCTGGCTTAGAAAGCGCACAAAAACAACTTAGAAAAAACAGAGATTTATCATTATTAACAGGTATACTTTTGTATGTATTACAGATCGTTGAAGCCAGTGTAAATGCACACTTACTTCAGTTTGACACAAATGATAATTTAACTATAAAACCATCTATTGCAACCGATCCTGCGTTGATAGAAGCGCCTAGGGTTGGTTTAACTTTTAAATATTCTTTTTAAAAAAAATGAAAATAGCACTACTCGGATATGGCAGAATGGGTAAAGAGATTGAAAAAATAGCTTTACAGAGAGGACATGAAATTGTTATAAAATATTCTGGAGAAGAAACCTATGATATAACCGCAGCTGATGTTGCCATCGATTTTAGTATTCCTGATGTAGCTTTTGATAATATTTCGAATTGTTTACACAACAATGTACCTGTGGTATCGGGTACCACAGGATGGTTAGACAAATACAATGATATTGTCGATCTATGTAATGAGAAAAAAGGAGGCTTCATTTATGCTTCTAATTTTAGTTTGGGGGTAAATATCTTTTTCGAACTCAACAAACAATTAGCGAAAATGATGAGTACCTTAGAGCAATACAATGTAGGCATCGAAGAAATTCATCATACTAAAAAGTTAGACGCACCTAGTGGCACTGCTATCACATTGGCAGAAGGGATTATTGAAAACTCCCCTATGACCGAATGGGAATTAAATGAGCAAAATGCTAAAACTAGCATTCCCATAAAAGCGGTTCGCACCCCAGATGTACCCGGTACACATACCATTACTTACGATTCTTCTATTGATACAATAGACATCAAACATACAGCGCACAACAGACAAGGATTTGCGTTGGGTTCTGTAATTGCTGCAGAATGGTTGGTAGGTAAATCAGGGGTATTTAGTATGGCAGATGTGTTAAATCTAGGATAAAAGTGTAACAATTTTATTGAAAATTAAACTCATATAACAACGATTATCCAACCGATATAAAATTTATAGTATGACATTAACAGAATGGTTTATCGTATTTTTATGCATCCAATTCCTTCACTTTTTAGGAACATGGAAATTGTATGTAAAAGCAGGTAGACAAGCTTGGGAAGCTATTGTTCCGATATACAATGCAATCGTTTTAATGAAAATTATTAACCGTCCTTCTTGGTGGGTTATTTTGTTATTCATTCCGATTATCAATCTGTTAATGTTTCCTATTGTTTGGGTAGAAACTTGTCGAAGTTTTGGCTTCAACAAAGGAAAAGATACCTTCTTGGCTATTTTTAGCCTTGGGTTTTATTTGTTTTATATCAACTATGCTACTTCGTGTAGTTATATTGAAAATAGAAGTCTAAAACCCATCAATTCTTTTGATGAATGGTTGAGTTCTATTTCTTTTGCAATCATTGCAGCTACCTTAGTACATACTTATTTTATTCAACCTTATACGATCCCTACTTCTTCATTGGAAAAAACCTTGATGGTAGGCGATTTTCTTTTTGTAAGTAAGTTCCATTATGGAGCACGTGTACCCATGACGGCTGTTGCTGCTCCCATGGCCCATGATACGATTCCGGGATTGGGTGTAAAATCTTTTATCTCTGACGACAATCCTAAAAATAAAAATAATTGGAAAAATAAATTGTCTTTCCCGTACTTACGTATACCGGGAATTCAACGTATTAAACGTAATGATATCGTTGTTTTTAGCTGGCCTGCGGATAGTTTGAAAACAATGTGGGGTGATAATTCGGGAGAACATACCTACAAGCCCATCGACAAAAAAACTAATTATGTAAAACGATGTGTAGGGATTGCTGGTGATAGTTTAGAGGTTCGAGACGGATATGTATATATTAATGGAAAAAAATCTATACTCCCAGATCGTGCTAAACCACAGTGGTTCTTCGATGTCGATACGCAAGGGCAAAATTTAACAAAAAACGAACTAGAAAGATATAACGTTAGAGAAGGTGGTGTGGTTGATGGACATTACCGATTAAACCTTACGGATGATGAAGCGGCATTACTTGCAAAAAATCCAAAAGTAAAAAGTATTACTAAAAATTTAGGTCATAAAGGATATTATAATAAAGCTGTCTTTCCTCATCACCCAGCATATCCTTGGTCTTCGGATAATTTTGGCCCAATTTACATCCCTAAGAAAGGGGCAACGGTTGCTTTAAATGAAAAAAGCATTCCTTTTTACGAACAAATTATTCGTAGGTATGAAAATAATGACTTGACCGTTTTTGGCGATGTTATTTATATTAACGGAAAAAAAGCCACTAGCTATACTTTTAAGCAAGATTATTATTGGATGATGGGTGATAATCGTCAAAACTCATTGGATGCGAGAAACTGGGGATATGTTCCTTTTGATCATGTTGTTGGTAAACCTGTAATGATTTGGTTGAGCTGGGATGCAAAAGCACCGAATTTTATGGCAAAACTAAAATCTATTCGTTGGGAACGTATGTTTACTACTGTAGGCGGTAGCGGTAAACCTGTTTCTTATTTATGGGTAGTTATTCTACTAATAGGTGGTTATGCTTTTTATAGTTTTAAAAAAGGTAAAAAGAAAAAATAATGGGGCTTTTTATTCCTACCTACTTTGCACCTATAGCTCAATATGCGGCTATTTGTCAGTCTGAAACTATCTTATTCGAATGGGAGGATAATTTTCAAAAACAAACCTATAGAAATCGTTGTTATGTGTATGGCGCAAACGGAAAGCTTTCATTAAGCATTCCTGTAAAGCATCAACCTACTTCAGGAAGAAAGAAAACCAAAGATACCTTGATCGAAAATGATTTTCCATGGCAACAACAACATTTTAAATCGTTGCAAGCTGCGTATCGATCGTCTCCTTATTTTGAGTTTTTCGAAGATGATTTACACAAGTTATTTACCAAAAAATATACGTATTTACAGGATATAAATATTGATACTCATTTGTTTGTTACGGATATCTTACAAGTATCTTCAGCATACCAAAAAACAACAAGCTATGAACCTGATCCTCAAGTGAGAGATTATCGAAATTTAGCAATTGCCAAAAAAGGTGTTGCTATAGAAATGGATACCTACGTTCAGATGTTTGATGATAAATACGGATTTATACCCAATCTCTCAATATTGGATTTGCTTTTTATGGAAGGTGCTAATGCCTTGACTTTTTTAGAAAAGATTCAGGTTTCATAAAAACCAATCTTATACTTTTTTATATTGTTATACAGCAACTTATATCACTTTTAACAAGTAACTTAGCCTGAAAACAATTTCAGAATGATTCATATTAAAAGAAGAAAAGATCTATCAGAGTTTTTCTCTCCCTATACCATACTAATTGATGGCCAAGAAGTTGGTAAAATTTATAGAGGTGAAGCTAAAGAAGTGAACATAAATAACGAGATTAGTTATATTCAATTTAAGTTTCAATTTTTTAAAACAGATAAAATACTAGTGACGAAAGATCTAGACCTCACTATTGAAGTAGGGTCTTTCTTTACAAAGTATTTTGCTTTAGCAACCTTACCTTTTATTGTGATTGGAATTATACTAAATTCTTACAACGCCAATCAAGATCTAAACATTTTGATACAATTATTTAAATATATCGGTATATTTTTTATTAGTATTCTAGTGTATTTTACAACATTTGGACATAAAAAGTACCTAACAGCAAGAATACTATAAGTTACTATTGAACTCATCTTAACTTTTTCTATTCCCTAAAAAATAGCTGAAATTCGCCCATATTTTGTTACTTTTTTTATCCGTAGCGCTGCTATGACTTTCAAAAAGTACCTCATCTGGTCAAATTTCAACTCATTTTCGGTTAAAAACAAAAAGTCAAGATGAGTTCATTGTATAATATTTGTGGGATTTAAGAAAAAATTATTTTTCTTTAATACTTCTATATCCACCCATTTAGTACTATATCGTTTTGATAAATAAATAGTCCCACTTTTTTTTATTACCTTAAATTGAAATGTTTGTAAAAAACCATATTTTGTACTTAATAAAACTTGAATTGTATCTGATTCTTCAACGATAACTTTATTGATGCTTTTTTTCGTGTAAAACAAGCTTTTAAATGAAGGGAAAAAACTATTAATCTGTATTTTATCTTCAACTTGCATAATCTGAAGAAAAAAAGGAGCCTCAAACTTTTCATAAAAAAAGATGACTAATAATATTATTAATGGAACGCTTTGAAAAAAAGATTGCCAATGTTGTTTGTTATAATCAATTTCCTGAAAAGGAAATAAGATTAGCGATATAATACAAGTTAGAATTATGATACCTCGTACTGTTAGGTAAGTATTTATTCTTTTTTTATTTGAATATTTTTTATTCAGCATATGAATCAAAAAACAATTATAATACGCTCCCGTAAATACATTTAACTACATGGAAATCAAATAAACATATTAAAAAATCCTTAGTAATATTTTATCTAACAAATTATTAATCTGAGGAGATATTTTTAGTTTATAAATTATCGATAAATATATGGGGATGACAAGCATACTTTTGAATATAATATTTACCACAGGATCTATTGAAAAGCCCCAGAATCTAATAGTTGGAATGGCGAAATTCCAATAATTAAATCCTAAAAACATTCCTGTAATCACCACTAAAATTAACAGAGATTGTAAAGTATAAGGAAACATTTTTAGCTTTTGTTTTACATACCACACTTTGAATATCCCGAAAACTACTATGGAAAGCAAGGTGGCTAATGCCAATCCTTCCGTTCCAAAATTCAAATTATAATAAAAATATTTATTCAACCCCCACACCATCAATGCCATAGCGGTTCCTGTAAATAGGGTTATCCTATAATATTGAGAGTTACTAATAATTGCCCCGTTATTTCCTAAGGACATATTGAACAATTTTGCTCCAGAAATCATTAAAACTACCCATTCTCCCCCAGCATAGCCTGCGGGCATGATTCTAAATAATTCCGTTACATTACTATTGACTAGTACAAAAAAGAGCCCACCAATTAAAAGCAAATTGATGGAACTTTTTCTATAAAGGCTATCCACTTCTTTTGTATCGTCTTCATTGATAGATTTAGATGTAAGGGGTTGTAATATTTGTGACATTGCCCTACTTGGTGCGTCTATAAACGAACCAATAAAAACAGCTACACTATAGTAAGCTGCTTTGCTAAAGGTATCCTTCCCTCCTATCATAAACTTATCGATATCCAATATAATCGCACTAGCACTTCCTGCTAAAATGATATAGAAACTGTATTGCAAGATCTCTTTATAGTTTTTAGGTAAAGAAAAACGAAACCTTGGTCTGTATAAGCTAAAAGCATAGAACATCATTAAAACAGTTCTTAAAATGTAGGCATATGACAGATACATAATAAAGTCTTGTTTGGTAATCCAGTTAAAAAACACGGCTACTAGTAGGATCATTACCATTGCCCTGTTATATAATTCTTTTAGTAAGTTTCCGAATACAGATTGCATTTGCACTTTTGCCCACGAATAGAAAACCTCAAAATAGGCACAGCATACAGCTACGATATAAATATAGGGCGTATAGCTTTCTACTAGTTGGTTTTCTTTGGCTACAAAACTCATAATCCAAGTATGGAAATGGTCCCAAGTTAGACCAATCAGTAAAGCAAAAAACAAGGGCAATAAGAGGGCAAAAGATAAAAAAGTATCTTTCTCTTGTTTTGTTTTATAACTTGAAAAGAACTTAACAACAGTAAAATGAACACCAAAAGCCGTTATGGGCATAATTAAATTTGAGGAAGACAATACAAACGTAACTAATCCATAATAATCGTCTTTTAAAATACGCGTATATAAAAATATGGTGTTGATACCTCCTATTAAAAAGCCTAAATAAATTATTAAGGTATTTTTGAACGATTGCTTAAAAACTATTCCCAATGCTTATACTATTAGTTTTTTGATAGATTCATAAATTTTTTCACCAACATCTGTTCCGTACAAGGTAGCATCAAAAGATGTTTCTTGTGTTAAATATCGGTTAAATTCTTCTTTTATTTTTATTTTATCTGATCCTACGATACTAGCATAGCCTGCATCGACTAATTCTACCCACTCGGTTTGTTCTCTAACCACAATACAGCATTTCTTATTGAAAAAAGCTTCTTTTTGTAGACCACCACTATCCGTTATTACCACCTTGCAATATTTTAAAAGCATGAGCATATCAAAATATCCTTGGGGCGGTATTACGTTAACATTGGTATTTATACCAAACTCTTTTAGTCTTTTTGCTGTTCTTGGATGTAATGGAAGTACCACTGGAATATGGGCATGGATGTCATCTAAGGCTTGCATAATATTTTGTAAAACTTCTTTTTCATCAGTGTTTTCTTGACGATGAATGGTTGCCAATACAAACTTATTTTTTTCTAACGCTAGATCTTGTATAACGGTTGCTTTATTTTCTGCTAGTGCTGCATAGAACAACACGGCATCTTTCATAATATCTCCATGTTTTTCAACATTTGCAGGAAATGTATCAAATCCTTCTGAACGTAAATTACGTATCGCAGTATCGGTTGGACAGCTTAACAAATCTGATAACCTATCTGTAACGATTCTATTAATTTCTTCGGGCATTAGCATGTTGAATGAACGCAAACCTGCTTCGATATGAATTACTTTTATATGTAATTTTTTAGCGGCCATGGCCCCTGCCAATGTCGAATTTGTATCACCATATACTACGACAGCATCTGGCTTTTCGAGCAACAATACTTCTTCGATCTTTTCTAGCATTTGTCCCGTCATTGCTCCGTGATGTAACCCGTTAATGTTTAAATTATAGGTAGGAGCAGGAATCTGCATTTCTTCAAAAAAAACAGCACTCATATTTTGATCAAAATGCTGTCCTGTATGTACAATAATTTCTTTTATTTCTTTTTTACGAAGAATAATTCTACTTAATACTGCTCCTTTAATAAACTGAGGACGTGCCCCTACAATCGTTACTACTTTTTTCAATTCTTCGAAACTTCTTTTATAATTTGTGATAATTTTCTCGTTAATTCTTTTCTATGAAATTGGGTAATTCCCGATGATAAAACGTTTAGTTTACCTTGTTGGTATTTTTGATACCAAGTAATGATTTGTGCTTTCAATGATACTTTATCCTCAAAATCTACAATGACTCCTGCTGTTGTTTTATCTAGAATTGCCGCCAAATCACCGTCTTTAGGCCCAATGGCTAAAATAGGTCTTTTTACTTGTAAATATTCAAATATTTTTCCAGTTATGATTCCTTTAGCACTTGGCACCTTATTTACCGACAAAAGTAATACTTGTGACGCGGTTTGATATTGCATTACCTCATCATGTGGTACATAATCAATCAAACAAACATTTGTAATCGCGTGCCTTTTTATATCTTGTATGACTTCATTGGCAACTTTTCCAATCAATTTAACCTCAAAATCCTTTGAAAAGGCTTCGTTTTCCTGCGATAGCTCTGCTAATACTTCCCAAAGTATTTTTGGATTCCGATCGGCATTCATCAATCCTATATGCGTGATGGTAAACTTCTTGTCTAACTTGATGTTAGAAATACTTTTTGGAGTGTCGTAGCCATTTGTGATTACGGTTACTTTAGGGGTAATTTTTTGAAAGTCTTTTTGCATGGTTTCACCAATAACCAACACTTCATCTGCATTTTTTAGTACTTTTTCTTCTAAAGCTTGGTGTTTTTTTAAGGCCTTTTTGGTCAACGGTAATTGATGAAAATAGTCAATATTCGTCCAAGGATCTCTAAAATCAGCCATCCACTTAGTGTTTGTTATTTTTTTTAATTCATAACCTATTACATGAACACTGTGTGGTGGCCCTGTTGTTATCATAAGATCTACAGGATTATCTTTCAGGTATTTTTTAAGTTTTTGTACTGAAGGTTTTATCCAAAACTTTCTTGCATCCGGAATAAAATAATTCGCTCGAATATATTGTAGGATTTTTCCCAATCGTGTTGGGTTACTATTCAAGAAACCTGCACTAGTTTTGGTTTGGTTTTTCTTTATTTTAGATAATAAAGCATTTGGCTCCCATATTTTTCCTTTTATTACTTCAAGGTTTTTGGGTATATCCTTACGTAAAGAATCGTCAAGAATTGGATAGCTAGGATTTTCAACAGTGTAGATGATCGGTTCAATACCAAAATCACGTAAGTATTTTACAAATTTTAACCACCTCTGAACTCCAGAACCTCCTGATGGAACCCAATAATATGTAATAATTAGCACCTTCAATTTACAAACTATTATAAAGATTACTTAATTCTTTCGAAGTTGTTTCCCAATTCAAGGAACCTTTAATGGCTAATGTTTTTCCTCTTTGTGCTTTTTCAGTTGCCTTCTCGTTTCCTTCGTATATTTCTTTAACTGCAGCTCCAAATGCTTTGGGTTTTTCTGCTTCGAAATAGGTACCTATATCATACGCGTCAATAAGCCTTTTCATCGGTCTACAGTCTGATGTTAACAAGGGTTTTCCTGACATTAATATTTGATAAAACTTGTGAGGCACAGCACTTTCCGTATGATCATTCGACACATGAGGAATAATATTTATATCCGATTCTTTCATTATAGTAACCACTTTGCTAAAAGGTTCTCTTTTTCGTAATTGTACATAATCCTGCAGCTGATTCGCTTCAATAATTGATGTTAAATGTACTGTTACATCTTTATTTGCAGGGCCAACCAAAATTAATAACACATTAGGAATTACTTTTTTTATTTCAGTCATTGCCGCTATGGCTGTATGTAATCCTCGATGTGGACCAAAACCACCTACATAAGATATGATAAATTTTTGTTTTTCTTCTTCTGTAAAGTAACTTGTATTTTGTTGTTCAAAATTTATTGCAAACTCTTTTTTTTCCGAATTGGGTACTACAATGATCTTATCCTTAGTGATCTTATGCTCTTGGATCAACCTATTCCTCATTTCATCTACCACAGCAACGACATAATCAAATTTGTGTATGATGGTTGCCTCGTATTTTTTCCATCGTTTATAATTAAAAAAAAGAGCGTTTTTCAAGCGAATAACTGGATTTTTTCTCCACGAAAACCAAGTTTTCAACGCTTCTGGATAATTCTCATGTAAATCTAAAACGAGTGACAACTTGTATTTTTTCCCAATAATGTATGCTGTCTTTGCTAAAGGAAGATCGTGTATATGTAATGCTTGAATGTTATTCTTTTCTATAAACTGAGGTAATTCTTTTTTAAAATAGGGATGTATAAAGTTTATAGCCGTAAATACATCAATAATTCCCTCATGCTGTATGTTTTTATAACTTATACATCTATGAATAGTAACTCCGTTACAAACTTCAAACGGTTGCGCTCCTTTTTCTTTCTTGCATAATATGAATACCGAATGTTCTTTTGCTAATGACTCTGCTTCTTTTCTTACTCTTATATCATTAGGATAATTACCATTTAATAACATTCCAATATTCATTCGATCTCTTTTAATAATTCTAAAACCACAAATATAGATAAGACGAATTTGAAATACAGGGTATCCTTTCAATATAATGCTTTTTAAAATTTACATTCCTCCGAATTATGCAACTTTTGCAAAAACTAAAGTATCGTACATAAAAAAGAGGAGCAATCTTCACATCACACCTCTTTTTAAAAACCACATAGCCTATTCTCCCTCATAACATTTCATTTTCATAGCAAGCAACCGTCATAGCAATATTCCTAAATCATAACAATAATCCGACTTCCTACTAATTTTTCCTTTTTACAATTTTATACTTTCTCATGGCTTTTTTCACTTCCTTATCATACATACTTTTTCTTTATCACATAACTTTATACTTCGTTCATATCGCTCTTTTTATTTTCTGCAAACCTAGAAAGTAATTTCGCTTAATCCTAACCCTCTTTCCCCACATTTATAAATTCACACTTACAAAAAACTAAAAAACAACACCTTATAAAAAAATCTCTTTTCGACTTGATTTTATAAATTTTATTCTTTCAATGTGGTATTTCGAATAATAATAAATAAAATGACGAATTTAAAACACAACGTAGTCTATTGGATAATTCAAAAAAAGGCTTGCTTAGTGGTATTGTACACATAGCACTTATCTTGACTTTTTCTATTCCCTAAAAAAAGAACCGTACTTATGGCTATGTTTTATTTTTTGCCTTGAATAATAATTCCGTTGATTTATACGGGGCTTTTATCTACAAGTAGTATCATTTGTTTTTCTAGTTTAAATAAGGTGAAACAAAAAATGCTTTAGATAATCATAAACACATCGTGTTTCTTCAAATCTAAAGCACAAAAATTATAATGTATTTTTTATTGTGAGTCGGAGTAAATACCCTCGATTCTTTTATGGATTTTTTCTCCGTTTTTCCAAGAAATATATTCCTAATGGAAGTAATAAGAGTAACACATACGATATACCAGCTATGGTTTTTCCTTTAGTGATTATATTAGGTTCAAATTTAAAGGTAATAGTATGCATGCCTGAAGGAATTTTAAGAGCTCTCAATACGTAATTCACCCTTGCATGAGGTACTTTTTTTCCATCAACATAGGCATTCCACCCTTCCTTATAATAAATTTCTGAAAAAACTGCGAGCTGCTCTTTTGTGGCAGTAGTCTCATACACCAATTTATTTACGTCATACTCTTTTATACGTATAGTAGCACTACTATCGTTTGCAAAAGTGGTATTTTCTAATGAATTAATAAATGTCGCAAATTCTTTTCTATTTATTACTGCCTTTTCCTTTGTTTTTAAACTATCTAAGGCCTTTATTTCTTCATTAGCAGTATCTACCAGTTTTAGACCCGAAACAAACCATGCACTTCCATTGGCATTATTATTGGTTTCTACCTTATCTTCCCCCATAATAAAGTACTTAGTATTCAACATATTAAGCACCTCAAAATTATTATTAACTATTTGGTAGTCAAATAATTCTTGATAACGTCTCATTTTTGCTGCATGATACCCTCCTATAGAATTGTGGAAGTAGGACGTTCTAGCCTCATTTAAAGGATTACCGCCAAAATTCGCTACTCGATAATAACTTTTGTCTCTTAAAATTTCTTGATCTGCTGGTGTGGGAGAAAAAGGTTTGTGCACTTTTCTTGTGGCAACAAAATCTTCTTTATTCACATAATTTATATCGACACTAATCAAATCTGCTATGATCACCAATGATATTACAAGTATCGTCCAATCTTTTTTGAATTTGTTTTTTAAATAAAACCACAATGCAGCTGAAACTCCTAGAATCATCACTAGTGTACGAATACTATCATTAAATAACATAGATTTTCGATCAGCGATCAAAGCATCGACCAACTCAGGTAAAAGCTGTTCGTATTGCGCATCTCGTAGTCCTTCAAAACTAAACAAACTGGCACCCAGTACCAAGAACAATAGAGCCATTCCTCCTACAATATATAAGGCTTTTTTTAAGGCATTTTCTTTCGTTTCTTTTACAACGTCTTTCGAGAAAAATTCCTTCAATGCTAAAACTCCTAATATCGGAATACTTAGCTCTGCTATTACTTGTATCGAAGATACAGCTCTAAATTTATTATACAGCGGTACATAATCGATAAATAAGTTTGTCAAAACAGGGAAATTTTTACCCCAACTCATCATAATGGAAAACACAGTTACTCCTGTCAACCAATATTTTAATTTATCTTTAACCAAAAATATCCCTAAAAAGAATAAAAAGATAACAACTGCGCCAATATAGGCGGGAGCTTCAACGATAGGTTGTTTTCCCCAATACGTTAATACTTGTTTTGAATATTCTCTTGCTGCTCTGGAATTTGCATTTGCTTTTATCGTTTGGTAAAAACGAGAATTTTCACCCAACTGTTCTACGGTTCCTCCTCCCATAAATCTAGGAATAAGCAAGTTGAAAGTCTCTGCAATTCCATAGCTATACTCCGTTATATAAGCTTTGTCTAATCCTGTAGATTTTTCTTTAGGTGTACCATCAGCGTTAATTGTTAAATCCGAAGCTCCACGTGTACTATGTGATGCGTATTCTTTCGTTGCTAATAATCTCGTTGCATTGACGCTAATACCTAATAATAAACTTATGATAAGCATGCCTGCCTGCTTGGCAAAAAGTGGTAGTTTTTTGGTTTTATATGCTTCAATAAGCTCTACAATACCTAATATAAGCATCGAAAAGCCTAAGTAATAAGTCATCTGAGGGTGGTTCGCATGTACTTCTAATGCCATCCCCAAAGAAGTAATTAGTGTTCCGAGAACATATCGTTGTCTAAACATATAGACGACCCCTGCTAATACCAAAGGCATATAACCGATAGCATGAGCTTTGGCATTGTGCCCTGCGCCAAAAATTATTATTAAATACGTTGAAAATCCAAAGGACAAACTTCCCAAAATTGCCAATTTCCAATCTACTTTAAGTGCTCCTAATAAAATAAAGAAACTTAAAAAATATAGGAATAGATAATCCGCTGGTCTGGGTAAAAAACGAATCGCTTTGTCTACATAACGAATAAAATCGTTAGGAAAATAAGTTCCTACTTGATACGCTGGCATTCCAGAAAAAGCATTCCCTATCCAATAAGGTTCTTCTCCCTTTTCTGCTCGAAATGCTTGTGTTTCTCTTGACATCCCCTTAAACTGAGTAATGTCACCTTGTTTTATTTCTTTACCACTTAAAAGTGGATTAAAGTAAGCTAATGATGCTATTACAAATACAACAATCGCAATTAGGTAGGGTAGATATTGTTTATACTTCATGACTAATCTATTTCCTCAAAGTCAACATACTCACCAACCGAATTGTTACTCTGTTTTTGTTGATTTGGTTTTTTATCGATTACCGTTTTACCCTCAGCAACCTTAGATTCTGTCGAATTTGTATGGTGCTGCTGAGATTTTCTTTGTACATTGTCAACTGCTTTTTTTAGGAGGTAAGGAGCAAATATGCGCACTAGGAATTTAAAGCCATAATATATTAATATAATTACTAGTAAGGTACGTAAAAAACTCATAGGTCCTGCTTGATTTATTATCATGAAATAAAAATACTTCTAAAAAAATTAATCAAAAATAACAATTTGATGTCAAAGGTAGCGTTAAGAGTTTATAAAACTTATCGAAATAGAGTAATTGATATTTTTACTGTATTTTTGCGTTTACCCTTAAAATCCATCTCGGTAAAATTATGATTAGGAAGATTTGTTTGTTTTTGTTTTTTTCTGCGAGCTTATTGGTTCAAGGACAGTACACTACTGTTATCAATTCGAACCGACCTGGCTACTCAGAAAGCCCCTATAGTGTTGGGTCAGGAATTTATCAATTGGAATCTACGCTTTTTTACAGAAAAGTCCCCGTTTCTGAAACATTCTCTAACCCTCGTTCATTGGGGTTGGATTTACTTTTTAGAACTAGTTTTTTAAGTGAAAATCTAGAATTTAATTTCCATACGGCACTCGCTAACGAGAGAATTGCCTTTAAAAATATATTTGAATCCTCGTATACTCATACAGGACTTCAAAGGTTTACTTTGGCTGCAAAATATTTTGTTTTTGCTCCTAAATACAAGGATAAATCTAAAGAAATAAGAAGCTGGAAAGCAAGACATTCTTTTGATTGGAGAAGGTGGATACCACACGTAGGTATTTATGTCGGTGGTAATTTTGGCCCTCTTGTTACTGAATTTAATGATAAAGGTGGTATTACCCCACGTGTGGGGCTCTTACTCCAAAATGAATTTTCAAACAAGCTAAATGTTATCACAAACGTTTTTTATGATAATATAGGTGCGGAGTCTAAAGAAATTTCTTGTATTGTTACGGGAACCTATAATTTTAATGATTACTGGTCTGGTTTTGCGGAAATTCAAACAATTTTTGCTCCTTATGAGAAAAAAACAAATATAGGAGGAGGTGCTGCTTACTTATTCAGCGAAAACCTACAGTTTAATGCTTGTATTCGAGCCAATCTCGAAAACAGTACTATGGGCGTTACTGCTGGAGTTGGCGTTTCCTATAGAATTAATAGACATGTAGATGAGTATGTTGAGCTAGATGAATTCGGAAATCGAATTGAAGATGATAAACCCGTAAAATATGATGAAAACAGAAGTTTCTTTGGGAAAATATTCAGTAAATTAGGCAAAATTTTCAAGAAGAAACGTAAATCGGATACTACTGTTGATCCTGAGTTTGCTACAGATAGTACGCAGGTTAGAACAGAAAGACCTACCAGAAAGCGAGAGAAGTCATTAATTGAAGAGATCGAGAAAGATGATACGAAATTAAAGAAAAAAGCAACAAAAGCAGAAGAAAAAGCTATTAGAAAGGCTGCAAAGGAAAAAGAAAAAGCCGCTAGAAAGGCCGTAAAAGATGCAGAAAAAGAACGAAAACGTGCTGAAAAAGAAGCTGAAAAAGAGCGAAAACGCCTCGAAAAAGAAGCCGAAAAAGAACGAAAACGCCTCGAAAAACAATTGGAAGATGAAAGGAAACGTCATGAAGAAGAGGCTGAAGAAGAAAGAAAACGTATCGAAAAAGAAGCTAAAGAGAAGGAGAAGGAACGGCTTAAATTAGAAAAAGAAATCAAAGAACTTGAAAAAGAAATAGAAGAGGAAGAAGAAGAACAAAAGAAAGATGATGATTAATTATAAAAACTTTTAATGATTAACATAAGAGAAATAAGTACTAAAAAGGAAATGAAACAATTTGTTACGTTTCCTTTTTCCCTTTATAAAGACAATCCTTATTGGGTACCTCCCATAATTAAGGATGAAATAGCCAGCTTTGACACTACAAAAAACCCTGTTTTTGAACACGCTACTGCTCGTTTTTTCCTAGCATTTAAAAATGATCAAATAGTCGGACGAATTGTGGCTATCATCAATACTTATGAAACCAAAAAACAAGGAATTAAAAAAATGCGTTTTGGTTGGTTTGACGTAATCGATGACATCGAAGTTAGTGAAGCATTAATTAATAAAGTTAAAGAAATTGGACGCCAGAATAATTTAGAATACGTGGAGGGTCCAGTCGGATTTAACAATTTAGACAAAACTGGTGTTCTTATTGATGGATTTGATCATATGGGTACAATGATCACTTGGTATAACCATCCCTATTACAAAGATCACCTAGAAAAACTCGGGTTTAAGAAGGAAAAAGAGTACTTAGAAAACAAATTTAAATTTGACATCGACTATACCCGAAAATATATTAGGGCTGGAGCTATAATTGAAAAAAGATATAACCTTACTTCTTTAAACTTTTCGTCTTCAAAAGAGATTATGCCCTATGTAGATGAAATGTTTGAAATATTTAGTAGAAGCTATTCTAAACTATCTACTTTTGTTCCTATTTCGGATAATCAAATAGCCTATTTCAAAGAAAAGTATATTAGTTTTATCAATCCTGAATACATCAAATTTGTATTGGATGAAAATAAAAAAATCATCGCTTTTGCCATCGTTATGCCTTCTTTCTCTAAGGCATTACAAAAAGCGAACGGTAAACTCTTCCCTTTTGGTATCTTTCATCTATTAAATGCTAGAAAAAACTGCAAAGACGTTACGTTTTACTTAATCGGTGTAGACCCTTCTTATCAAAATAAAGGAGTAACTGCAGTATTATTTAAAGAGTATGCAATTACTTTTAATCAAAAAAAGATACAAAATTGCTTTAGAACCCCTGAATTAGAAGACAATATAGCTATCCATCAGCTTTGGAAAGGTTTTAACGCTACAACACATAAAAGAAGAAGAACTTATAGAATCAATTTGTAATGCAATTATTTTATAGTCCTATAATTTCAGAAAATAACGATCAAATTATTTTTGATAAAGAAGAAAGCAGGCATATTGTTAAAGTACTTAGAAAAAAAGAAGGAGACCTACTCTATATTACGGATGGGAACGGAACACTATTCGAAGTTGAAATTCTTATTTCTAATCAAAAAAAATGTATTGCTCAGTTTTTAAAAAAAGAAAAAAAAGAACGATCAAGAAGTTATTATTTACATATGGCCATTGCTCCTACTAAAAACATTGGCCGTTTTGAATGGTTTTTAGAAAAAGCTACAGAAATAGGGGTTGATGAAATTACCCCGATTGTTTGTAAAAACTCTGAACGAAAAATCGTAAAAATAGACCGCCTTCAAAAAATCATTCAGGGAGGAATGAAACAATCCTTACAATTTCATTTACCTGTACTAAATCCACCTATCAAATACTATGATTTTGTCAATAAACACAAAAATGATCAATTATTTATTGCGCATTGTGAGGAGGCTATCGAGAGAAAAACACTTGATAAGTTAATTACCCCTAATCGTAAATACACGATTCTTATAGGCCCTGAGGGAGATTTTTCTCCTGAAGAAATCAAACAAGCTTTGGACAATGATTTTTCCCCTATTAGCTTAGGAAAAAATCGTTTAAGAACAGAAACAGCGGGTATTACTTGTGTACAACATGTAAGTTTTATTCACCTATAAAACCTTTATAATTTGAAATTACTGTAATTAAGCGTCCTTTTTCCCTTTCTTTTTCAACATAAAAAGAAACCTAAACTAGAACTATACTTTTGTTTTTTCTTTTACAGTAATTTCAAATAACAACTAGCATAAGTCTTGTAAAAAAATGTATTTTTGATCTAGCCTTTTACATTAATTTATAAGAAGTTCATATCATGAAATCAATTTTAGTCATACTGTACGTTTTTTCTTTTTTGACCCTATCAGCACAACAAGTCGCTGTATTACAGTATGAAGGTGGTGGTGACTGGTATGCAAATCCGACTGCTTTACCTAATTTAATTCGATTTACCAATACTTTTACAAATACCGCTATTGATTTCGAACCTCAGACTGTAACCTTAAGCGACCATGCTATTTTCAATTATCCAATTATTTTTATGACAGGGCATGGTAATGTATATTTTAGTGATGATCATAGTGAAGTATTACGCAAATACCTAACTTCTGGTGGTTTTATTCATATTTCTGATAATTATGGACTTGATAAATACATCCGACAGGAGCTTAAAAAAGTATTTCCTAACAAAGAGCTTCAACTAATTCCTAGCAACCACCCTATTTATCATCAAAGTTTTTCTTTCCCTAAAGGGTTGCCAAAAATTCATGAACACGACAAAAGGCCTCCTCAAGGGCTCGGTATATTTCATGAAGGAAGATTGGTTGTTTTTTACGATTTCGAAAGTGACCTTAGTGATGGTTGGGAAGATGCTGCTGTTCATAACAATCCAAAAGAAGTAAGAGAAAAAGCGTTAAAAATGGGGGCTAATATTATTGAATATGCTTTTAAGAATTAACCCTACTCAAATAAAAAAGCTTCTTAATTAATCATGATAGCATTTTGAATATCTTCTTGAATTTTAGTTCTCATATTGCTTTTAATTAAACCTCTGTTACCCATATTAGGATAGACCCTATTCGATAAAAAAACGTATAAAATACCACTAGCTGGATCCGCCCATGTGTAGGTTCCTGTAAAGCCGCTATGCCCAAAACTTTCTTCTGACACACAACCACAAGTTGGCTTCTCTTCTTTTCGTATTTGAGGCTTATCAAAACCAAGTCCTCTTCTTACTTTCTTCTCTGCATAATAGCGTTTATTAAATTTATCTATCGTTTCGATATTGAAATATTTTTTCCCCCCAAAGCTTCCTTTTTGTAAGAACATTTGCATAATCTTAGCGACATCATTTGCATTGGCAAATAAGCCCGCATGTCCGCCAACACCTCCTAACATGGCTGCTCCCATATCATGAACATAGCCGCGTAATAATTGATATCTAAAATAGGTATCACGCTCTGTAGGAACTATTTCGCTCGCTTCAATTTTTCTTAACGGAAGATACGTTGTACGATTCGCTCCTAAAGGTTTATAAAACATTTCTTCTGCTAATTTATCTAATGGTTTTTTATATTTTTTTTCTAATATTTCCTTGATCATGTAATAACCTAAATCACTGTATTTATACCCCAATCTTTCTCTTTGCTCTGATTCTACTATATGTTTGTATATAGTGTCTTTATAACTTTTAGACAAGTACAAGTTTTTAGCTACTTTTATTGGAAATTTCTTGGATCTTTTTTTTCTATAATAGAGTTCAGAATACGCACCTGTTTCTTCATCTTTTGTATTTTTATAGAAAGGAATCCATGCACGTAATCTTCCGTAATGAGATAAGATTTCTTTCATCATTAAGGTGTCTTTATTGGTGTCATGATACCTAGGCAAAACATCTCCTAAACTCGAGTATAAACTTACTTTTTTATCTTCCTCTGCTTTCATAAAAACAGGTAAGGAAGCTAATATCTTAGTCAAAGAAGCTAGGTCATAAATGTCCGTTTTTTTTACTTTCTTTTTTCTAGAAAATGTATGATATCCAAAACTTTTATGGTAAAAAACCTTTCCGTTTCTTGCAATTAAAATTTGACCTCCCGGCGCCATTTTTTTTTGTAGAATCGTATCAATCCGTTGATCAACTCGGTATAATTTTTCTGAAGAAACTCCTACTTCTTCTGGAATGGTGTAAGATAACACATCTAACTTACTAGTCTTCAAACCGTACCCTACAGGATATTCTTCCGTAATAGTCACGGGTAACTTACCCTTTATTTCAAAAGCTCCAAACAAGGCTTGGGCTGTTAATTCTTGAGATAATTTACTGTTTTGATATGCCATTAAGATGGTTTCAATATTCGTAAAATTCTTTAGTTGCAATAAACTATATGGACTTGCAAAAGCCACTAGTATTACATTATGTTTTTTAGCTATTTCTCGTAACCAAGTGATTTCTTTATTCGTAAACTTATAACTTTTCCAAGGATTCTTGTTTGACTTATGAAAACCTACAATAACAGTGTTGTATTTTTTTAATTTTTCATTTAAAACAGCTAATTTTTTGTCAGCTACTTTAGTTACTTTAGTGTAATTTGAAAGCATTGCCAAAAAATGCTTACCACTGGCATTCCCAAGAGACACATAAGCTATCTTTTTTTCTTCTAATTTTTTAATTGGCAAGTTCTTTTTTTCATCCTTTACTACTGTTAAAGCGTTTTTTATTAGTTTTCTATGTAAAAGATCATCTTCTACACGATGTAAATCATTATGCAAGTTATCAAGCACTATAGGACTATAATTATGCAATCCTACTCGATATTTTGCATTTAAAATTTTTCGTACAGAACGATCAATACGCTCTTCCGTTATATCTCCGCTTGCTATAGATTCCTTAAACAATGCCACTGTATTTGGTATATCTTGCGGAATTAATAGTATGTCGTTACCTGCTTTGAATGCCGCTAAATTTATTGCTGAAGAGGTACTATAGTTAGCCGCTCCCTTCATATTTAGCCCATCCGTAATCACCAAACCTTTGTATCCTAATTTAGTTTGTAATAAATCCGTAATGATGTTTTTAGATAAAGAAGAGGGCAATTGCTTATTGGGTTCTAGCTGTGGAATACTCAAATGAGCAACCATAATACTCGCTATTCCTTCCTTTATCATTTTTTTATAAGGATATAATTCGATAGAGTCTAAACGTTCTTGAGAAAAATCAACAACAGGTAATGTATGATGGGAATCTGCAGCTGTATCGCCATGCCCAGGAAAATGTTTTGCACTACCCAATACACCTACACTCTCCATTCCTTTCGTAAAAGCAATGGCTTTTTCAGTTACATTAGTCCTACTCTCGCCAAAAGATCTATTCCCTATAATAGGATTTTTAGGATTGGTATTTATATCTACTACAGGAGCAAAGTTCATATGTATACCAACTCTTTTACAATGTTCTCCAATTCTTTTGCCTGTCTCTTCAATCAGTGTATTGTCTGTAACCGCTCCAAGGGTCATATTCCAAGGGAATTTATAGGTATTTTTTAATCGCATGCTTAACCCCCACTCACCATCAAAACCAATCATAAGAGGTACTTTCGCCTTACCTTGGTACTTATTGGTTAATAACACTTGTTTTTTGGGGCTCCCTTTCATAAAAATTAAGTTACCTACATGATATTTTTCAATCATGTTTACTACAAAATTTTCATGCTCTTTATCTTTATTCGAATAGGCTTGCAACATAAACAGTTGCCCTATTTTCTCTTCAATAGTCATGGATTTCATGATACTATCTACCCAAAGATTCTTTGTAACGTTTTTTTTATCTAAAACGGTGGTTGTCTCCTGTGCTTGTAACACTCCTACAAAAGCTCCGATTACCCATAAAAACAAATTTTTCATCATAAACAATACTGATTGTTATTAAGTTAAATGCAATTCTTATACCAAAAATCTTTTGTGCCAACTTTCACTAGCAGGCACTTCCCATTTGGTTTTCATTTCTGCTTTAGTACTTATCATATTATTAAATACAATCGTCTCTGATGTTATTTTTTGTTCTTTCGCATATTTTTGGAAATCCGCTAGCTTTACAATATTAATACGATCGTGATCTTTGAAAGAGATGTTCATTTTGTCCATTAGATCAAGTTTTAATTCCTTTTCTAATTCTTGAACAAAACGTACGGAGGCATCAATGGAACACCCAGATACGTTATTAAACCCTTCATCTACTGCTAGTACTAAAAATTGTTGGTACTTAATGTCAAAAGATCCTTTTAGGTCTTCCCCATGTCGCGTCCAGTTTTCAATAAATAGGGTTGCTTTTTCGTTTATATGGTTTATTTCTTTTTCATTAAATTCTCTTTCTGATTGATAAATCCATATTCGTGAAGTATCAGGTAATTTTGTATATTCCGTAAACATAAGCTCCTTTTAATTAGTATTTTATTGTGATAAATTTACTACAATTTCGCATTAAACTTTGCCTGTAAAGCTTTTAATTTTTCGTCATCTGACATTACTTTTTTAGGCTTGTTTAATTTTTCTTTTATCTGACGTAATACTTTCTTGGTATATAATGGGAAGTCAGCATTTTGAATCCATGAGTAATATCCTGGGTTTTCTTTCAACACTTCTTGTACAGTACGCCCTTTGTATTTTCCAAAAGAAAAAATTTCTTGTTTATCTTCATTAAACAAAATAAAACCTGCAAAATCAGCTCGTTGCGAATGTGATGAAAACTCACTTAAGGCGTCTACTGAGTTTTCTATATCTTCATATTTATCTAATTGTGCCTTTAATATTTCGTAAGTTGCCATCGTATCAGCTTCTGCCGAATGTGCTCCTTCTAAATCTTTACCACAGTAAAATTTGTACCCTGCACTTAGCGTTCGTTGCTCTTTTTTATGGAATATAACTTGTACGTCAATAGCTTTTCTATTTTCCATATCAAAGTCAATATTTGCCCGTAACAATTCTTCTGCCAATAAAGGGATGTCAAAACGATTCGAGTTAAACCCTGCTAAGTCTGCATCAGCAATCATATCGTTTATCTTTGTCGCTAACTCTTTAAATGTAGGTTCATTTACAACTTTTTCATTGGTTATTCCGTGAACGGCAGTGGCCTCAGCGGGTATTTCGATTTCTGGATTTACTAACCATGTTTTACTTTCTTTATTCCCATTGGGGTAAATTTTCAAAATAGATAATTCTACAACCCTGTCAGTTGCTATATTGATTCCTGTGGTTTCTAAATCAAAAAATACTATTGGTTTTGTTAAGTTTAATTCCATTTATAAAATGATGAAAAAAAGAGTTACTGTTACGTTACTATTTCTTTTTATTATTCGTTATTTAATTATTTTTTCTAATTTACGTAGCTTATACTACACTATTGAAAACACGCACCCTACCTTTTTACGGCTATACAATAAGTGCTTCTGCTTGACTTTTACCCTTCGAAACGTTTGAAATTTCCCTCTTAATGTGCT
Organism: uncultured Tenacibaculum sp.; assembly: GCA_947496185.1. Taxonomy (GTDB): domain Bacteria; phylum Bacteroidota; class Bacteroidia; order Flavobacteriales; family Flavobacteriaceae; genus Polaribacter. The sequence goes on along the minus strand of CANMCD010000001.1, from coordinate 270,453 downwards.
ACCTTTCTTACCTACACGCAAAAAAGAGTTCAATAGTGATCATCTTAGCAACTAAGATAAAATATATCTTCTAAGGATAAAAGTAATAAATTTAATGGATTTTACGATTGATTTTTTCTTGCGATTTATCAAATTATTTGATCGGAATTAATCTTTACATCTTCATTTTTTTTTCAATTTTGTTTACCATTTTTCACATATTAACTAAATTTAAATGTCTTTTTACTGCTATTATCGCATGTAAAATATGTCATTACCTAACAGTCAAATAATAATGAGTAAAACAGTTATCATACAAGGAAGTTCTAAAAGTCATGGAAATACCTATAAAGTAATTAGCTACCTTAATAAAAACAATCAATTCGATGTAATCGACCTAAAAACAAAAACCATTGGCCCGTTTGACTATGAATTCAAACATGCTGATGATGATTTTCTTCCGCTAATGGAAGAAATCATAGAAAAATATGATACGTTGATCTTTGCTACCCCCGTTTATTGGTATAGTATGAGTGGGATTATGAAAGATTTTTTTGATCGTTTATCGGATTTATTGCATTGTAGGAAGGAATTAGGAAGAAAGCTTAGAGGTAAAAAGCTAGGCATGATTAGTAATTCGGGGATTAACGATTTAAAAAATGGATTTACAATGCCTTTTATAGCTAGTGCAGATTATCTTGGAATGGACTATATTGGTGACACCCATTCTTGGTTTACGGAAGATGGCACAGAAATTCATGAAGATGCTAAAAAAGCTATAGATAATTTTAGACTAAGCCTCTAAACCAAAATTTTTGAACTAAAAACAAACCAATAAATGAGCCCTTATTTTTAAAGGCTCATTTATTATTCGTGTTTCTTTGTAATAGATAATATACAGTACCACCTGAAAAATACAACAATACATCTACAAGATCTTGTGTATATCTCTCTGTATGTTTTGGCATGTACCATTCAAAAAAAATAGCATAACATACACATAGGTATAGGATATAAACTTTTGCTATTGTAAATCGTTCATCTTTCTTTAAAAACCGTATTGAAAATAGGCAAATAGTAAGTACAATAGGAATAATTAAAAAATCGTTGAGATAAAACCGAATATACCTAGGCAAATCATATTCCTGTTGCGCTGCTAAATAAACTATTGCTCCTATACAACAGGACAAGACAAAATAGCTATACAATATTTTATCACCCTTTATCTCTCTTTTTAAAAACCCCATTACTACCCAGCAGCTACCATTGCTATAAACCAAGCTAAAAAAGCACCTATCGCACTAATCACTAAAAATACCGAATGTAGTATCCAACCCACAACTTTGTATAAGAAAAAAGGGTGTTTCATGAGCCTAACAGGTAAGCTAGGATTTTCTCTTTCTCTAATCACCTCCGCTATTTGTTGCTTTTTAAAAGCTTCTTCTTTTAGTTCTTGCTGTACTTTGTAGGATATTATAGCACCACAGTTTTTACAATAATCTGCATTTTGAGTAAACACTCCACAGTCATTACACTTAATATTGGAAATTGTTTTATACATGTTCTTCTTCAAATGAATATTTATTTTTGTTTTTATAGGGTCGAATTATCAACCTAGTTTCTCGATCAAAAAAGATGTAATTATATACCCAATTCATAAAAACTACTGCTTTATTTCTAAAACCTATTAATGAAAAAAGATGTACAAACATCCATACAAACCAAGCAAACACTCCTTGAAATCTAAATTTAGGTAAATCAACCACTGCCTTATTCCTCCCTATGGTTGCCATAGATCCTTTATCATTGTAGGTAAATGGTTTTAATTTTTTCTCTTTCAATGAAGCAATAATATTTTGAGCCAATAGCTTTCCTTGTTGAATCGCTGGTTGTGCCATCATAGGATGTCCGTGTTCGTATACTTTTGTCTTCATACAAGCCACATCTCCTATAGCAAAAACAGCATCGTACCCAACTACTTTGTTATACGCATCAACTTTAATTCGACTGGTCTGTGGCACTACACACATATTATCTAGTCCTTGTACGATATTTCCTTTTACACCTGCGGCCCAAATAACCGTTTGCGCTTTAAAATGATCTTCACTATCGGTTGTAACGGTTTCTCCATCATAATTCAACACACGTACGTCCTTCCAAACATCTACCCCTAATTTCACCAAAAAATCTTCTGATTTTTGAGAGGCTTGTTCACTCATTCCCTTAAGAATTTTATCCGCCCCTTGAATTAAATTAATTTTCATTTGACGAATATCCAAATCAGGATAATCTTTCGGTAAAATCCCTTTTTTCATTTCTGCCAGCGCCCCTGCTAATTCTACACCAGTTGGACCACCTCCCACTATAACAAAGTTCATAAGCGCACGTCGCTTATCCAAATCTGTTTCCAATAAGGCAGCTTCAAAATTTTCTAATATTAAACTGCGTATGTTTAACGCCTGAGGCACGAATTTCATTTCCATTGCGTGTTTCTTGATCGTAGAATTCCCAAAAAAATTGGTGGTGGATCCTGTTGCTATCACAAGAAAATCATACGCTATTGGACCGATAGAAGTCTCTAAGTCTTTTTTTTCTGAATCTACCCTTATTACCTCAGCCAATCTAAAATAATAGTTCTTAATATCGTTAAACCTTTTCCGCAAAGGAAAAGCAATACTATCAGGCTCTAAACCTCCTGTAGCAACTTGATATAATAAAGGTTGAAATGTGTGATAATTGTGTTTATCTAATAATACAACTTGAAGTTCTTGCGCTTCTAATCCTCTAGCAACAGCCAATCCTGCAAATCCTCCACCCACTATAACCACGCGTGGGAAACTGGTTTGAGGTATATTCATATTTTACAAAATCTAATCTGTACCAAATTTACAAAATACCCCTCTTTTTATTTCGTTTTTCTAAATTTATTTTTCTTAAAAACTTACTATTTTTTCAAATTCATAATCAAGTAGTATTAGCTACTTTTTAAACACATTCTTTTCAACCCAAAAACACGACGGCCTTCTTTATTATTTAGACTGTAATTCCACAATTAAATTGCCTATTCTTCATTTTAAAATTGCCACACACAATTCGAGTTAAAAAAAACTTGTTAAGTTTGACGCTTACAAATATTTAACTACTATACCTTATGACTCAAAAAAGATTTTATTTGCCAGAACTTGATGGATTGCGCTTTTTTGCCTTTTTATTAGTGTTCCTTCACCATCATCCATTGTTGTCTGAAATTCCTTATGTATCGTATTTACATACACGTGGCTGGATTGGTGTTGACTTATTTTTTTGTTTGTCTGCTTTTCTGTTTACAAAGCTATTAATAGCTGAATATCAAAAGACAAACACTATCAGTTTCAAAAAATTCTATATTCGAAGGCTTTTTAGAATTTGGCCTGTTTATTTTGTCTTTACGCTATTTTGTATTCTTTTATTTTTGAATAATAGCAATATAACGGATACTATTTTTACTCGTATAATTGGCTTATTTACATTTACTGATAATATAATGACTGCCTTGGATGGTTATAACCCTATTCCGTTTGTTCCCCATCTTTGGACAATAGCCTACGAGGAACAGTTTTACATACTCACCCCTTTAATTATTTTACTATTAATTCGGTTAACTCCTCAGAAAAGAAAAGTTGTTTTATTAGCCGTTTTTGTTATTTTCTGTCTAATTAGAGCTTATTTAATAGCGAAACAAGTACCTCATCCAGCAGTTTGGGTACTTCCTTTTACACATTTCGAAGCTATCACTTTAGGAATTGTTATTGGCTTTGGAGGAATGGATTTTATTATCAAAAAATTGAATACTTTTTTTATTTTATTATTGTGCATCGTAGCCTTTATCGCCCTATGTATCTTACCCAATATAACAAACATTTCTCATACATTATTCTTTAATTATTTGCTTATTGGAATTGCTACCTCTTTTTCTCTTTTGGCAGTTTTAAAAAGCACCTCCCTCAAAAAAATATGCGCTTCAAAAATATGTGTTTATCTAGGAAAACGTTCTTACGGACTGTATTTATACCATTTATTAGGCAATTGGATAGGTTGGCAAACTGCTACGTTTTTTAATATTGAAAACCATACCCAACTTTTTTCTTTTGTCTGCTCTTTTTTCTTTACGGTTTTGATCTCAATTATTTCTTATCAATTCCTCGAAACTCCTTTTTTACGTTGGAAAAAACGCTTTGAAGTAATTTCTTCAAGACCTATTTAACACAAAAAAGCCTTCTGAAACTCTCATTTCAAAAGGCTTAAGTCATCTAAAATATAGACTTACTCAACGACAAATCGTTTATTACTTTGGGTGTAATTATTTTCTAAGCTTAAAATATATACTCCTGATTTTAATTTTCCTACAGGAATAGTTTTTCCTTTCAAGATTCCTTTTTGTAATACTTGCCCTAAGGTATTTATTACCTTATATGAAGTATCTTTTAAGGTTTCTTCTGTTGCTCTCAAACGTAATTTATCTCCTCTAATAATCGGATTTGGAGCTAAAGAAACATTTGCAAAAGCGTCTTCATCTTCATCTCCTATAACATCTATACGATCTCCTAAACTTTCTACTAATACCACATTAGAAGACTGTCCACAACTTCCTTCATATATCTTAACGTTCTTAAAGGTGGAATTATTACCCATAGCTCCCCCTGCATCTTTATCATTGATAAATACAAGCCTGTCCATTGTTCCTGTATATGAGCTACCAACAGCTATTTTATACTTTTTAGTTCCTCCTGTATAATCGTCATAATTAGTTATACCAAAGTTTTGTGTTCCATATACTTTAAAGTATCTATTTGCTGTTAAATAGTTATCATCCTCAAAACCAATCCCATGAATTTCTCCTTCAGAAGTACTACTAAATTCAAACTCAATTACAGTATTTTGAGTTACATTATATTTCATTGGAATAAATTTCCAGGTATTATTTTCTAATGTCAGCGATTTTCCTGCATCTCCTATTGCATAATCTCCCTTTCTATCTTGCGTTGCAAATGACGAAATGGTTTGTTGATTAAAGTTTATCACCTTGCAATCTCCTCCTGGAGGTGTTCCACCCCCACCTTTATTAACAGAAATCGCGTCAATAGCAATATCACTTCTCCAACCGTTGGTTCCAGCACCTGTCACCACATTGAATCGTATTTGTACACTGGCTTGTTTTGCATATGCTTTTAAATCTACCTTTGCGTCTATCCATTGATTACCTTGATCACCCTTTTTTTCAAACACCTTTGACCAAGTGCCTTTGTTATCTTGTCTTACTTCAACAGTCAAGGTAGCGACATTCGTTCCATACATATGATACTTAAAAGATAGTGACGGAGTCGTTAGTGAACTAAAGTTTAAGCATGGAGATTTCAAAATCGCTCTTTTACTTGGATGTCCACTACCCGAAGCTTCTACGTACACGTAATAACTTCCCTCAGCAGCGCCAGAAGGTCCTGTTCCTATTGAGGGAGTCCCTCCCGTTTTTCTGGTAAAATTTAATTCGTCTCCTTGTTTAGCATCTTCCCATTTTCCTAACCCAGTTTCAAAACTTTCTTTAAATGGAAAAGAGGCTACATCTCCTTTACAATTATCAGGGGTTGGATCAGGGTCACCTCCACCACCGCATGGATCTACAAAAGAAACTGTTTGATCATTATTTGAGTTGAATCCGCCATTATTATCCTCTACAGCATCTTTTCCAACACCTCTACCTGCAAAAGCTTTCCAAATAAGACACTTGTACTTTCCTCCATACAAATCTCTATCTGCCTGTAAAATACCATCTCTTCCTGACACAAAACCAGGATTACTAGCCGTATTTTTAAGTCCTTCTATAACTAGGGCCATAGCAACATTATTCCCACCTTTCCCTTTATATAAGTCAGGGTCAAATCCTTCTTTTTCTATTAATAACCAAGTCATATCCCACAATATCGTTGCAAATGCATATCCAACTCCATGAGGTACACGCAGACTACCTATATCAGCATAATCCGTATTATTAATTCCTCTATCTGTAGAATATGGAGTAGGTCGAATACCGTTACCTGTACGCCCTTGTCCTAATACATAAGTTCCTACACCTCTTTTATCAGTCCCTTTATCACCCGCTTTCATAGTAAGCATCAGTCCAAACCAATCAGACCATCCTTCTCCCATTTGCTCACTTCCTCCTAAAACGTTTCGGTTTCTCCCTCCAACTAATCGGATAGAAATTCCATGACCGTATTCATGTGCAATGATATTGTTATCAAAAGACCCATCTCTTCCTGGCTGTGTTCTTGTCCACAAATACATTTGCATTCTAGGCTTTCTTCCATCTGGTGGTGTCGCAAAATTAGCATTATTGGTTCCTCTACCATCTTGTGCATCTGCATACACTGCATCACCACCAGTTCCTCCTTTTCCGTAATTATTCTCTTGGAAATTTCCTGAAGCTTCATCAAACCCGTAATGATACCATACATCATGCATTATATTATTCCAATAAAACAAATTAGTAGTAGAAGCACTTGTATAATTACTAGGGGCTCCGTTCAAATCTACGGGATAATTAAATTCTAAATTTCTTCCACCGTCAGGTGAAACTCCTGTTCCGTTATTTCCATTAGCATCTTCCTGCGCCCATACATTGTTACCTCTGGTAATCGTATATTCTGCACCTGCACTACCATTGGTATCATGCCATCCATAAGGTGAAGCTTGTACGTCTGCTGGGTTCGTGATAATAGCACGACTTCCATCCTCTGGATCTACTAAAGGTACTGGGTAAACATTATAAGAATTTGCCGCTAGTGGGGCTTTTTCTGTCAGTCGCTCCGTTTTTTGTCCGATTGAGTTGGAGAAAAATTCGGTAGTATTTGTAACGGGGTGTTTATGTGCTTTATGATCTGCACTTTCCCCAAAATTACAGGTAATAACCCAATTATCTTCAAATAATATCTTACTCGAAGAAGCATCTACGAAGCTATTCCACCAGTTACTTCCTCCTTTTTCATAGAGGTTTACATTCCAACACAATCGCAACTCTCCTTCGTGAAAAAAATACACTTTTTTCACCAAAATAGGCTCGTTGTTTTCGGTAATACCCGAGTTCTTATAGCTCACAATCGCTTCTCCACGCATACTGGCAGTCGTTCGAACCAACCTTGCAGAAGATAAGTTATGAGATTTGGTTACTGCAGATACCGCTTGTTCTTCTGTGATACTAGCATTTGAACGTATTCGCGAAGTCTGAGAAGCTAGATCTGTGATAAACTGGTTCTTTGAATAATTAACCTTACCATTAACTACTGACATATTATACGTCCCATTTACTATAGGAATCCCTTTATAATATTGTGTCAAATAATAATGTGTTAATCCTTTTTTTAAGGAAGGGGCTGTACTGGTAATTTTCCATTCGGAATAATCAAGAGAAGCATTTTTACTTTCTTTTGTTAACTCCTTAAAATGTTGTTTAATTACAGAAAAATCATTGGGGTTGTTGTTTTGAGAAAAAGTAGCTTGGCATACCAACAACAGTATGACAAACAAGCTTTGTTTTTTCATAATTATGATTTTGAAGGGTTTATTTCTTATAAAATTATAAAAAAAGAGTTAAATATTTAAGATTAAATCATAATTTGTTAACATTTAAACACATTTATTTTGAATCATTCAAAACAAATGTAAAACAACAGAAAAAAAACATTTAGACTTATTTTATACGGTTTATAACAAACCACTCTACAAGACAACTTTCTCAATAAATATAAAGAAAGACTGCCATTTTAGACAGTCTCTCAACATTATTTAATCCATTAAAATAAAAACCAGTTTTTAGTTTTATTTAATTACAAATCGTTTATATCCGTTGGTATACTGATTTTCAAAACTCAATATATACACGCCAGCTTTAAGCTTACCAACATCAATTACGTTACCTGTAAGTTTTCCAACCTGCATTACTTGCCCCAACATGTTTAGCACCCTATATGAGGTATCTTTTAAAATACCACTGGAACTACGTAAAAGTAATCTACCTCCGCTATTTACAGGATTCGGAACTAATGAAACTGTAGTAAAAATAGCTTCATTTTCATTTCCTATAATATCAACATGCTTTTCTGTATTTTCCGTTAACAAATAAGACACTCCTCCACAACTCCCTTCATACACCTTAACATTGTTAAAGGTAGAGTTGTTGCCACCACTTCCATTGTCCTTATCATTTATAAATACCAATCTATTCATGTTTCCAGTATATGATCTTCCTACTCTAATAAAATACTTTTTAATACCACTTCGATAATTATCATAATTTGTAATACCATAGTTTTGGGTACCATCTATTTTAAAATATCTATTAGGTGTCGCTATATTATCATTTTCAAAACCAATACCATGAATTTCTCCCTGAGAAGTACTACTAAATTCAAATTCAATCACAGTATTTTGCGTGACTCTATAGTTCATTGGTATAGACTTCCATGTATTATTATTCAAAACCAAAGACAGACCACTATTCCTTATATAGTACCTTCCGTTTGTATCTTGATCTGCAAATGATGAAACCCTATGGTTATTAAAGTTTATAGCCTTACAACCACCGCCTCCAGAGCTAACATTATTCGTTATCGTAATATTGTCAATGGCAATATCACTTCTCCAACCATTAGTTCCAGTACCTGTTACTACATTCATACGTATTTGTACGTTGGCTTGCCTAGCATACGCTCTTAAATCGACTTTGCCCGTAAACCATTTATCTCCCTTATTTCCCTGCCTTTCAAAAACTTTCGACCAACTTCCGTTTCTACCTTTAGCCTCAATAATTAAGCTAGCAATATTGGTTCCATACATATGATAATTAAATGAGAGTGTTGGACTGGACAAAGAGCTAAAATTAAAACATGGTGATGTCAACATTGCTTTTTTACTTGGAGTCGCATTACCTGATGCTTCAACATAAACATAATACCTACCATTGGCCGCTTGAGTAGGCCCTGTACCATTTGACGGAGTTCTCCCTGTATTTCTTGTAAAATCTAATTGATCTCCTTGCCTGCTGTTTTTCCACAATCCAAATCCAGACTCAAAGCTTTCTTTATACGGAAAGGAAGTCACAGTATTTGCACACTGAATTGGAGTTGGGGTATGATCGTCTTCACTACAAGGGTTTTTATATGAAACAACTTGATCGTCATTTGAATTTGTTCCTCCATTTTTATTCTCAACTGCATTTATACCAACTCCTCTACTTGCAAATGCCTTCCAGATAAGACATTTGTATTTTCCTCCGTATAAATCTTTATCGGCTTGTAAAATACCGTTTCTACCTGAAACAAAACCTGGATTACTAGCTGTATTCTTTAAACCTTCAATGACTAATGTCATAGCTATATTATTACCTCCTTTACCTCTATAAAAGTCAGGGTCAAACCCTTCTTTTTCTATTAATAGCCAAGTCATATCCCATAATATTGTAGCAAAAACATACCCCACACCATGTGGAATTCATAACTTATCTATATCTGCATACGTTGCATTATTTGCACTCCTATCGGTTGAATACACAGTTGGTCTAATACCTCTACCACTTCTTGAGTGTCCGACAACATAGGTACCCATACCCCGTTTATCAGTCCCTTTATCTCCTGATTTTATAGTGAGCATTAACCCGAACCAATCTGACCAGCCTTCTCCCATTTGTTCTGTTCCTCCTAAAACATTTCTATTCCGTCCTCCTACTAATCTATAGGAAATACCATGCCCGTATTCGTGTGCTATAATGGTATTATCAAATGAACTATCTCGATTGGGTTTGGTTCTTGTCCATATAAACATTTGCATTCTTGGATTTCTACCGTCTGTTGGAGTAATAAAATTGGCATTATTTGTTCTTGATCCGTCTTGCACATCTGCTAAAACACCGTCACTTCCTGTCCCCCCTCTTCCATAATTATTATCTTGAAAGTTTCCTGAGGCTTCATCAAAGCCATAATGATACCAAACATCATGCATAATATTATTCCAATAAAATAAGTTTGTAGCTGCTGCACTCGTATATTTACTTGGATCATTACTTAAGTTCAAAGAATTATTAAATACTAAATTCCGTCCTCCGTTGGGCGAATTTCCAGTACCATTATTCCCATTTATGTCTTCTTGTGCCCATACATTATTCCCTTTTGTAATGGTAAATTCTGCTCCTCTTTTACCATTGATATCGTGCCAACCATAAGGCGAAGCTTTATTATCTGCAGGATTCGTCACAATGGTTCTTCCTCCATTTTTTGGATCAATCAAAGGCATCGCATACACCTTGTATGCATTTGTAGCTAATGCGCTGGGTTTTTCAACATAATTGATATTCTCTGATTCATTTTGAGACAAAAACACTCCCGTATTTTTACTTTCGTGTTCATGAGATTCGTAGTGCTCATTTGTTCCGAAATCACAAGTAACCGCCCAATTATCTTCGTGCAAAATTTTATTAGTAGAAACATCGACGTAACTATTCCACCAATTTTTACCTCCTTTCTCATAAAGGTTTACATTCCAACATAAGCGTAATTTTTCTTCGTAAAAAAATAAACTTTTTTAACCAAAATTGGTTCATTATCCTCAGTCACTCCTGTATTCTTATAATTCGTAACGGATTCACCTCGGATTCTCTCCTTAGATCGAACTAATTTAGCAGTGGGTAAATTATGAGCATTAACAACTGTTAATACAGCTTGTTCTTCTGTAGTGATAGTATTTGACTTCGTTTTAGCAGCTTTAAATGTAAGGTTTGTAATAAATTGATTTATACTATAATTCACTTTATTATCAACAATTGACATATTATACGTTCCATTCACTATAGGAATACCTTTATAATACTGTGTCAAATAATAATGTGTCAACCCTTTCTTTAAAGAAGGAGCTGTACTAGTAATTTTCCATTCAGCATAATCAAGTGAAGCCATTTTACTTTTCTTCTTTAAGTTATTAAAATGTTCCTTGATTACTGTGAGTTCTTTTTGCTTGTTGTTTTGAGAAATAGAAACTTGCCATACCAACAATAATATGACAAGTAAACATTGCTTCTCCATGTTACTCTATTTAAGGTTATTAGGATATCAATTTACAAAAAACCTTAGCTTAAACCGAACACAAAAACAACATACAATACTGATTTACAGTGATTTATATGACAACAAATAAGATTACGTTACATTTTGAATCTCACTATTGAACATAAAACCATTATAATTAAACACATTTTCCTTTTTGACAAATTATAAAATTCAATCATTTAAATACAATATGCTTAATTATTATAATTAACATAAAATTCACATTATCTAATTATAAATCATAATTTTTTTAACATTTTTTAACACAAAACATTTAAAAACACAACTTAATTTGTTTTGTATTTTAAACACCCTGTTACTAAAAAAACAAATATTTAATTTTAGTTAAAAAACAAACAATTTATTAATCACCTATTACCGTCAAAACAAGTGTTCTTTTTCCTCCATAATTTCTGTGCTCGCCTAAATAAACCCCTTGCCAAGTTCCTAAATTAAGTTTACCATTGGTTATTGGAATTACCACTTGACACCCTAAAAGAGAAGCCTTAATGTGTGCAGGCATATCGTCTGCTCCTTCATAAATATGTGTATAATATGGCATGTTTTCTGGCACTATTTTATTCATATGTACTTCAAAATCCTTCCTTACAGTAGGGTCTGCATTTTCATTAATTGTTACACTAGCTGAAGTATGCTTTATAAATACTTGTAATTGCCCTGTTCCTATTTTTTTGATTTCTGGCAAAGCGTCTTCTATCACAGAAGTTATCAAATGATACCCTCTTTCATAGGCTGGCAATCTGATTTCTTTTTGAAAAAATTTCATACATAAAAATTATATGATTAATGATAGTTAATTTTTCTTAATACAACTATCATATAAGGAATTTATATCGAATTATCTATTAAAAAAACAGGAAGTAGTCTTTAACTACCTCCTGTTGTTTATGGTGTATAAATTATTTAACTTTTTCTAATGTTTAGAAAACATTTTTTTTAGCTGGTGAAAACTTGATTGGTCTTCATCTAGATCTGCGTTTTTAATCATACTGACAATCTTAGAAGGATTCATATTTTCTCCTAAAACACGTGCTAACCCTACTCCAAACTCTTCACCGTATCCTAAGGCAATGATCTCTTTTACAGCATCAGATTCTCCTAAATAGTATACTGATATTGATACCCCTTCATTTTTAAAACCTACTAGTTTTTTATAAGAAGACTTTTTTAAGATTCCTTTTATTTTGGTTTTTTCAGATTCGTATGTTTGTTTGTCGCTATTTTTATAAGGAAGTCCTACAATATTTATTTTACGAATACTCTCATAGGCTTCACGATCATCTTGATTCAAGATGTTCTTATTTATCTTTATAATACTTGCTGGAATGTCGACATTTACAAATCCTTCTTTTTCTTGACTAGCTACGATGTATGATTGTACCGATTCATTTTTACATGAAAAGCATACAGATACTACTAGTAAGATTACTAAGTAAAAGGGCTTTCTATTTAAATATTTCATTTCTATATTATTTCATTATATCAATCATAATAACCACTCGATAACAAATTGGGTTATGCTACTTTTCAGAGTACTTATTAGCTATCTTCGACAACTTATTAACATCAATATCACCCGTTAACGAAATAATCGTCGAACTCTTCTTACCTTTATTATCTCCTGAAGCTTTTACAAACATCAAAACTTCACTAACAATATCTTTATTCTTTGTCGATTTTACATAAATTTTAACCCTAGAACCTTTGTCTTTTACTCGCATCAACTGTGTTAAACTTGATTTTTTTATAGCTGAATTTACCATTCCTTCCATTTTCGAAGCTACCCCGTCTTCTTCAGTAGAAAAGACCTTTAATTCATTTAAGCCCTTTACAGCGTTAAAGATTTCCATATCCTCAGACTTAGCATCTGGAAACTTTTTAATTAATTCAAAAGCATCTTTGGTTATAATTACTGATGAAACTTGTTCTAAATCTTCTAACTTATCAAATATTGACTGTCCAAATGTTATTCCTGATGATAAAATAAACGTCAATACAAATACTATTTTCTTCATGACTTACTTAAATTTTAATCTACTTTGTTTTATTAATTTTTTATTGTCCATTATTGGTTAATGGTATTGATTGCTTTGTTTACGGTATTCTCATAGGTATTCAAATACGTGATAGCTTCTTTTGCTTTGTTTATATTATCAGAAACCGCATAAATAGCATCTTGTCCTTTGTTTAGATTGATAGAAACCATTTGTAACGCTTCTTTTACTTGCATAAATTGTTTTTCTTGAAGGTGTCTATCATACGCTTGTTTCCCTACAAAAGCACTCGTTAAAATGGCTACTGAAGCTGCGACCGACAACCATTTTCTGTTCTTATTTGTTTTTCTCCTAGGTTTTAACAGAATGGTTTGGGTATAACTTTCATTACTATTCTCTTTAAAATACCCGAACATCAAACGATATTCTTGCAAATGGTCAGGTACTTTATCAGAACAAAAAAATGTTCTTAATTCTTTTTCTTCTGCTATAGTCGTTTGAGCATCTAAATACTTCTCTAACAACTTTTCTATCTTAACTAACTCCATATTTATGTCGTTTTATTAATCCTAATCTTATGGTTTTTCTAGCTCTCGAAAGCGCTACTCTAACGGCCGTGGGTTTCATATCTAACATTTTACATATTTCTTCAAAATCATATTGCTCAATGTCTCTTAACTGAATAATTACCTTTTGCTGTTCGGGTAGCTTCTCTATCAGCTGATATACTTGGTTTACTGCATCTTGGTTCTCTACTTTATTTTCTAATAAAGTGTCTTTTTGTTTATAATTACTATGAACTAATGTAATGTTATTGGCTTGCTTAGATTTTAGTCTATCAAAACAATAGTTCTTGGTCATCGTCATAGCAAATGCTTCCACATTTTTGTATTCGACTAGCTTGGTTTTGTTTTTCCATAATTTCAAAAACAGCTCCTGCGTGGCATCTTCTGCTTCTTCCGTAGAAACCAAAAGCCTTTTAGCTAAACGAAAGACTTTGTCTTTAAAGGGTAACACAACTTTTAAAAAGTCTGACTGTTTCATTTGCTTGGTTAATTTTACTCGTATTCCTGTTTATAATTTTAACTTATATCTTGTATTCTAACAGGTTTACATCTCTACGACGATACACCTTTATATTTGTTACTTTAATTTGCAAAAAAACAATATTATTTATTAAATTGCGTTCATAATTACAGCTATTACACTAATTACTAAGCTACCGCCTATGAAATTTTTAAGACTATTTTTTGTATCAATACTTTTACTAACTCTTTCTTGTAGTAAAGACGATAATACACCAAGTGAAATTGAGGTACAAAAATTTACTTGGAAAGGACTCAATGCCTATTATTTATGGCAAGATAAGATTAAAAATTTATCTGATAGAGAGTTTTCATCTGACCAACAATTACATTCTTTTCTTTCTCAACAAGGAAGCCCCGAAGAATTTTTCAATAGCCTGCTATACCAAAAAGGAACTGTTGATAAATGGTCGTGGATTGTAGATGATTATGTTGCTCTTGAAGAAGCATTTCAAGGAACCACCTTAAGTAATGGAATGAAATTTGGCTTAGTAAAATATCGTAGCTTTTTAAATAATGTCTATGGTTACGTTCGATATGTTGTACCTAATTCTGAAGCCGAAAATAAAGGAGTTACTAGAGGAATGATATTTTCTGAAATTAATGGAACGCAAATAACGAAAAGTAATTATAAAGATTTGCTATTTTCAGATGACACAAATTATACTATTAATTTAGCTGATCATAACTCAGGAAACCCTGTTACTAACGGCAATTCTATTACTTTAGAAAAAGGAAAGTATACTGAAAACCCAGTTCATATTTCTAAAACTTTAGATATAAACGGAAAAAAAATCGGGTATTTATTATACAATGGTTTTACGTCTAATTTTGATTCACAATTGAACCAAGCTTTTGGGCAATTTAAAGCTGATGGTGTTACTGATTTAGTGTTAGATTTACGTTATAACCCTGGAGGTGCAGTATCTACAGCTATTTATCTAGCAAGTATGATAACAGGTCAATTTAACGGAGAAGTGTTTGCGAAACAACGCTGGAATCAAAAGTATATGAATAGTACCAATAGTGAAAGACTAATTAATCGTTTTGTAGATAAACTTGGAAACTCAGAAACCATCAACAGTTTAAACTTGAGTGATGTTTATATAATCACCACTAATTCCTCTGCTTCTGCTTCTGAATTGGTCATAAATGGGCTTGATGCTTATATTAATGTAATCACTATCGGAACAACTACCAATGGAAAATATGCAGGGTCAGTTACTTTATATGATTCAGAAGATTACTCAAAAAACAATGTGAATCCAAATCATACATGGGCAATGCAGCCTATAGTCTTGGAAATTGTTAATAAGGATGACGAAAATCAAAAAGAAGGTATTACCCCTGACGCTAACAACGAAATAGAAGAAAGCCTTGGTTCTTTAACCCCACTAGGAGACCCTAGTGAACCTTTACTAGCCAGAGCTATTCAACTCATAACAGGTACTAGCGGAAAATTAACGAATATTAATCAAATAGACAACCTTTCGCCCATACATATTGGTGATTCAGAAATGAACACTCCTAATTATAATAGAATGTATGTTGATTTTTAATGATCGAAAGGAATAAACAATACAAACAAAAAGCGGTAAAATTGATTTTACCGCTTTTTATATACCTTATCTCTTTTTAGACTTTTAAAATAATTGAACTCTTTTACTTATCCACTAACTCTGCTCTAAAGTCAGTCATAAAATTGTCATCTTTAAATTTTGCATGCTCAAAACCTTGTTTCCACCATTGAGTCATTAACTTTTTATCAAAAATTAAAGAATTAGTTGTCAAAACCGTTGGTGTATAATATAGATTTAGCTTTACATCATTGTGTTTTGCTGACAGTTTTCCTATTGTTACATTGTGTTTTTCTACATGCTCTAACATAAAATCAAAAACGTCAAACAACAAAGAAAAAGGATTTTGTGAGGGTATTTTATTCATCTTCGAGACTTCCGTTTCTAATATTATAGCATCAATTTCTTTTGCTCCTCTTAAAATAGCCTCCCTTACAGGAACTAAACACCCAAATCCACCATCAGCATATTGACAATGGTTCTTTTCTAACAAACTCATAAAGGGTACATAATTACACGAACCCCATATCCAATCACAAAAATCTTCATAAGTACACTCTAAGATTGACTTGTATTCAATTTTACTAGTGGTCAAATTCGAAACTGTAACTACTACTTCTTTTTGATTTCTATTAATCTCATCATACATTTGTCGGGTAATATTTCTCTTTATTAATCGACGTAAATTTTTACTTTCTCCAAAGGTTTTTCTTCCCATTATATAATTCCATAACGTATTAGTATGCTTAATAGAAATTACTTTTTCTCCGTGAACTTTTCTAATTCTAAAAGGACTATTACTAAAAATAGTAGATTGCTTTACATTGGTATAAATATCTTTAAGTTCCTCTACCATTTTTAAAGCCAAATGAGAAACCATTAAACTTCCTGTAGACGTACCTAAGAACATATCATATTCTTTATTTTTGATATGCATTAAATATTCAGCAACACCTCCAGCAAATGCTCCTTTACTACCCCCTCCAGAAATAACCAACGCTTTTTTCATTAATTTTGTTTAATTTAGTTAACACCAATATAGCAATAAAATACACCTAAATAATGAATCGTTTTTTTACACTACTCCTTACGTTAACTGTACTATTTTTTTCTTGTAAAAAAGAAACAAATAATAGCGCTTCGACTTATAGTCTTCAAACATTTAAAATAAACGATTCTAGTATTAGAGCAATTAAAGCTGTTAATGAAAATACGTTAATTTTTGCGGATTCAAAAGGAAGAATTGGAAAAACTATCGATGGAGGAAAAACATGGCAGTATACAAAAGTAATATATAACGATTCTGTCTCACCACACTTTAGAAGTATCGCTATCAACAAAGACACCATTTTTGCATTATCTATTGCTAATCCCGCCTTACTATATAAGGTGTATAACGAAAAATCTGATATTGTATATAAGGAGGAACATGCCAATGTATTCTACGACGCTCTTAGTTTTTTCCCAGATAATAAACATGGTATCGCTATCGGAGACCCTACCGAAGATTGTCCTTCTATTATTGTTACCAAAGATGGAGGTAATACTTGGTGTAAAATTGCCTGTTCTGACCTTCCTAAATTTGAAAAGGGAGAGGCGTTTTTTGCTGCTAGCAACACCAATATAAAAATCATTAACAACACAGCCTGGATTGTCTCTGGAGGAAAAAAAGCACGTGTCTTAAAATCTACAGACATGGGAGTGTCTTGGGAAGTATATCCAACACCTATCGTTCAAGGAAAAGAAAGTCAAGGAATATACTCTGTAGACTTCTATGACGAGCTTAATGGTGTAATGGTAGGAGGAGATTATACAAAACCTGAAGATAATTGTGCTAATAAAGCCACAACTACTGACGGAGGAAGAACTTGGAAACTTATTGCTGACAACCAAGAACCTAATTATAAAAGCTGTGTCCAATACATTCCCAATTCTAATGCAGCAAAAATGATTGCTGTTGGTAAAACGGGTATTTCAATATCACGTAATAATGGTTTGAATTGGAAAAAAATAAGTGATGATGATTTTTATGCTATTCAATTTATTACCCCTACCACAGCATGGTTATCCGGAAACGGAAAAGTAGGAAAACTAACACTAAAATAGGTACTTTACACCACTAAAAACCTTTCTTAAACCACAATATACATTGTATTTTTTACACCATAAATGTTTAACACAACTAGTTCTTTTTCTGATCAGAAAAAATTACAGAAATTTTTGAAAGTAAAATACAAGCTCTTTCTTTCCTATTATTATAATTTTTGTTACATTTATTTCTAATAAGTAATCGCTTAATGATTATTTAGCCCCCTCAAATTATCACAAAACCTCCTTAAATTTACATATCAAACACTTTAAACATTAATTAATAAAAGTTATCATGAAAAAAATACTTGTTTTTTTTCTGCTTATACTCTTTACCAAAGGATTCACACAAGAATATTTTCCTACCAATAGAGGGGTTAAAAAAACAGAAAACAATTTAATTGCTTTTACAGGAGCAACGATCTATCTAACACCTCATAAAGTAATTAAAAAAGGAACACTACTTATTCAGGATGGAAAAATAGTCAATGTTGGCAAATCAATTAAGATTCCTAAAAATGCGAAGATAATTGACACACATCAAAAGACCATTTACCCATCATTTATAGACATTTACACTAATTTTGGAACACCCGTTTTTAATGAAAAAGCCAAGAAAGGTTTTTATCCAATAGTGCAATATGATGCTGGTAGAAAGGGCTATTATTGGAATGACCATATTCGTCCAGAAGTTAATGCTTATGAAAGCTTTAATTACAATAACAAAAAAGCAAAAGAGTACATAAAAGCTGGTTTTGGCTTATTAAATTCATACGTAGATGATGGTATCATGCAAGGTACGGGAGTATTGGTTGCTTTAAACAATACTGACACCGATGCACAAAGAATACTTTCAAAAAAATCTGCAAATTTCTTATCCTTTTCTAGAAGTAAAAAAACTCATCAAATGTATCCTACTTCTCGTATGGGAGCCATGGCGCTATTAAGACAGGCATACTTAGATGCAATATGGTATAAAAACGGACATGCGAAGAAAAAAGACCTTGCATTAGAAGCTCTTAATAAAAATCAATCACTCCCTCAAATCTTTAGAGCTGGAGACTGGTTAAACAATCTTAGAGCAGATAAAGTAGGAGATGAATTTAACATTCAATATACCATCGTCGGAGGGGGTGATGAGTTTGAACGTATTCATGATATCAAAAAAACAAATGCTACTTATATTATCCCTATCAACTTCAAAAAACCTTACGATGTTAGTAATATTGAACTAGCTAATCAAATAAGTTTAGGTGATTTACGAAAATGGAATCAAGAACCTACTAACCCAAGTATTCTAGCCAAAAACAATATTCCTTTTGCGCTAACTACATACAAAGTAAAGTCTATTAAAGATTTTTCTACCAATCTTAAAAAAGCAATTGACTACGGCTTAAGTAAAACAGTTGCCTTAGAGGCACTAACTACAGTCCCTTCAAAAATACTAAAAAACACAAAAATTGGAAACCTCCAAACTGGAAGCTATGCCAATTTTTTAATCACTTCAGGTGAAATTTTTGACAAAGAAACTGTTATTTATGAAAACTGGGTTCTTGGAGAAAAAAATGTAATAAACACCAGAGATATTAAGGATATTACTGGCGAATATTTCTTAAGTATAAATAACCAGAATTACACCATGGTTGTTTCTGGAAAAGATGCAAAACAAACTGCTAAAATCAAAAAAGGAGAAACCGAAATCAAATCAAAATTTTCATTTAAAGACGATTGGATTCAAATTACCCTTAATGATACTAATAAGTTCACAAGACTATCTGGACAAATAATCAACCCGTCAAACCTCATGCAAGGAACTGGTATCGACGCTAACGGAAATGAGATTACTTGGTCAGCTTCTCAAAAATCAAAAAAATCGAAAAAAGAGGTTAAAAAGAAAGAAACTGAAAAGACTCCAGAAATAGTATCGGTTAGTTTTCCTAACATAGGATACGGTAACCATTCCCTTCCTAAACCTAAAACTATTTTAATCAAAAATGCAACTATTTGGACTTCCGAAAATGAAGAAGTACTCAACAATTCGGATATTTTAATAACCGATGGAAAAATAGCAGGAATTGGTAAAAACCTCAAATCTAGGAAGGCTACTGTTATAGACGGTACAGGGAAATATGTAACGGCTGGAATTGTAGATGAGCATTCGCATATTGCCGCAACTGCCATTAATGAAGCAGGACACAATTCTACCGCAGAAGTTAGCATTGAAGATGTCGTGAATCCAAGTGACATCAATATTTATAGAAATATTGCTGGTGGTGTTACCTCAATTCAAATACTTCATGGGTCTGCAAACCCTATAGGTGGAAGGTCTGCTATTTTAAAATTAAAATGGGGAGAAAATGCTGCAGGACTTATTTACGATAATTCACCAAAATTCATCAAGTTTGCCTTGGGTGAAAATGTAAAACAATCTAACTGGGGAGACGCACAAACCGTAAGATTTCCTCAGACAAGAATGGGCGTAGAACAAGTATACTTAGATTATTTCCAAAGAGCTAAAGAATATGATGCCAAAAAGAAAAGCGGCCAACCTTATCGTAAAGATATTGAACTCGAAACGTTGGCTGAAATATTAAATAAAGAACGTTTTATCTCTTGTCACTCATATGTGCAATCTGAGATAAATATGTTGATGAAAGTTGCAGAGAAGTTTAACTTCAATATAAATACATTTACGCATATCCTTGAAGGGTACAAAGTGGCTGATAAAATGAAAAAACATGGTGTAGGTGGCTCAACTTTTTCTGATTGGTGGGCCTATAAATACGAAGTAAATGATGCAATCCCTTATAATGCTGCAATCATGCATAATCAAGGGGTAACTGTTGCTATTAATTCTGATGATGCTGAAATGTCAAGAAGACTAAATCAAGAGGCTGCGAAAGCTGTTAAATATGGGGGCATGAGTGAACAAGAGGCCTGGCGTACAGTAACCATCAATCCAGCAAAGCTACTTCATTTAGACAATAGAACAGGAAGTTTAAAGAAAGGGAAGGATGCTGACGTTGTATTATGGAGCGGAAATCCTATGTCAATTTATTCAAAAGTAGAAAAAACCATTATTGATGGTGCCATTTATTTTGACATTGATAAAGATCTTCAAAAACGAAAAGAAATGAAAGCAGAACGTGCAAAACTCATAGGCTTAATGCTCAAAGAAAAAATGAAAGGAGCTAAGACAAAAGCTCCTGTAAAAAAAGCACGAAAATTATTTCATTGTGATACTGAATAAATGTTAAGAATAGAAATTATGAATAAAAATATTATATATTATATCGTTGGCTTTCTTTTTATAAGCTCACTGACAGCGCAACAAACACCTGCTGCTAAACAAACCACTGACTATTCTATAGAAGGGGCTACTGCCCATTTAGGAAATGGAAAAGTTATAGAGAATTCTTTAATTATGTTCTCTAAAGGAAAAATTACTTTTGTAGGAAGCAATCGTGTTAAAATAGCAAGACAAGGCACTATTATTAATGCCAAGGGAAAACATGTCTACCCTGGCTTTATTGTTGCTAATACATCTTTGGGACTGGCAGAAATTGATGCTGTAAGGGCTACTAGAGATGTTAATGAAACAGGAACAATGCTTCCTCATATCAGAAGTATTATTGCCTATAACACAGAAAGTAAAGTAATTGAAACCATGCGACCTAACGGTGTTTTTATGGGGCAGATTACCCCTAGAGGGGGTGTAATTTCTGGAACTTCATCCGTGGTTCAGTTTGATGCTTGGAACTGGGAAGATGCTGCTATAAAAACTGATGATGCGATTCATTTGAATTGGCCTCGTAGTTTTAATCGCCCTCATTGGAGAGGACATAGAGGTAAATTAACTCCTAATAAAAATTATACCAAGCAAGTTGATAAGATTCGAACTTTTTTTGAAAATGCCAAAAACTATTTAGACAATGACAAAAGCAGTAAAAACTTGTCCTATGAAGCTTTATCCAATGTTTTCAAAGGAACCAAAAAGGTTTTTATTCATGTAGATGGTGAAAAAAGAATGACTGACGCAATCAATACTTTTAAAAAGTTAGGTATTAAAAATATGGTCATTGTTGGTGGACATGATGCGCAAAAGATTGCTAATTTACTTAAAAGCTTGCGTATTCCTGTGGTACTAAACAGAGCACATCGCTTACCTGCTAGTGAAGATGAAGATTACGACTTTCCTTATCGATCAGCTAAAGTATTAACGGATGCTGGTTTGTTGGTTGGCCTAGGTGTTACGGGAGATATGGAACGTATGAGTGCTAGAAATTTACCTTTTTATGCAGGAACGTATGCTGCTTATGGGCTATCAAAGGAAGAAGCCTTGCAATTAATTACTGAAAATAATGCCAAAATTCTAGGCATCGATAGCTTTACAGGAACATTAGAAGTAGGTAAAGATGCTACTTTGTTTGTTTCGGAAGGAGATGCCCTTGATATGAGAGGTAACATACTTTCGGAGGCTTTTATTCAAGGTAGAAAAATAAGCCTTGAAACGCATCAAACCAAACTATGGAAGCGCTATACTAAAAAATACGAAAGTCAATAAAAAACAAATTATTAATTTAAAAAAGCTCATTAGTTAACACTAATGAGCTTTTTGATATATACCTTTTGAGCTTATTACTTTACTTCTTCAAAATCTACATCTTCAACATTATCTCCTTGAGAATTGTTTGATTCTGATTGTGCTTGTTGTGCTCCTGCTCCTGCTCCTCCAGCTTGTTGCTGTTGTTGCTGCGCTGCATACATTTCTTCTGAAGCTACTTTCCATGCCTCATTGATTTTTTCCATTGCCGCATCAATCTGAGCTAAATCTTTCGATTCATGTGCTTTCTTTAATTCCTCTAAAGCAGCTTCGATTGGTTGCTTCTTATCATCTGATAATTTATCTCCAAACTCTTTTAATTGACTTTCTGTTTGGAAAATCATAGCATCTGCTCCGTTAACTTTATCAGCAGTTTCTTTAGCCAACTTATCTGCTTCAGCATTAGCCTCTGCATCCGCTTTCATTTTTTGAATTTCCTCATCTGTTAATCCAGAAGAAGCTTCAATACGGATGTTTTGTGACTTTCCTGTAGCTTTATCCGCTGCAGAAACATTGATAATACCATTTGCATCAATATCAAAAGTTACTTCAATCTGAGGTGTACCTCTTGGTGCTGGTGGAATATCGGTTAATTGGAAGCGTCCGATTGTCTTGTTGTCAGCTGCCATAGCTCTTTCACCTTGTAATACGTGAATATCTACCGATGGTTGATTATCTACAGCCGTAGAGAATACTTGTGACTTCTTCGTAGGAATGGTTGTATTTGCGTCAATTAACTTTGTAAATACATTCCCCATTGTTTCGATACCTAATGACAATGGCGTAACATCTAATAATAATACGTCTTTTACATCTCCTGTCAATACACCACCTTGGATTGCTGCTCCTAAAGATACTACCTCATCAGGGTTTACTCCTTTACTTGGCGCTTTTCCAAAGAATTTTTCTACTGCTTCTTGAATTGCAGGAATACGAGTTGATCCACCTACTAATATAATCTCATCAATTTCTGATGTTGATAAATCAGCATTCTTTAATGCCGTTCTACATGGCTCAATAGTTCTTTTTACTAAATCATCAATAAGTTGCTCAAATTTAGCCCTACTTAATGTTCTTACTAAGTGCTTAGGCCCTGAAGCTGTAGCTGTGATATAAGGTAAGTTTATTTCTGTAGAAGTAGTACTTGACAATTCGATTTTTGCCTTTTCTGCCGCTTCTTTTAAACGTTGTAATGCCATCGGATCTTTACGCAAATCCATGCTTTCCTCAGCTATAAACTCTTCCGCTAACCAGTTAATAATTTTTTCGTCTACATCATCTCCTCCTAAGTGCGTATCTCCGTCTGTAGCTAATACTTCAAAAACACCATCACCTAACTCTAATACAGATACATCATGTGTACCTCCTCCAAAGTCAAATACAACAATCTTTTTATCGTCATTAGACTTGTCCAAACCATATGCTAATGCTGCTGCGGTAGGCTCGTTAATGATACGACGTACTTTTAACCCAGCAATCTCTCCTGCTTCTTTAGTAGCTTGACGTTGTGCATCGTTAAAATACGCTGGTACTGTAATAACAGCCTCTCCAACAGATTGCCCTAAGTAATCTTCAGCGGTTTTTTTCATTTTCTGTAAAACCATTGCTGATATTTCTTGCGGGGTATATAAACGATCGTCAATTTTTACTCTTGGTGTATCATTATCTCCTTTTACTACTTCATAAGGTACTCTTTCTGCTTCTCTAGTTGACTCAGAAAATTTATTCCCCATAAAACGCTTAATCGAATAAACTGTTTTTGTAGGGTTAGTTACTGCTTGACGCTTTGCTGGATCTCCAACTTTACGTTCTCCTCCTTCAACAAATGCAACAACAGATGGTGTCGTTCTTTTTCCTTCTGAATTAGGTATTACCACAGGTTCATTCCCTTCCATCACAGACACACACGAATTTGTAGTACCTAAATCTATACCTATAATTTTACTCATAATTTTATTTACAGTTTAAATTTTTATTCAAGTTTTACACACAGAAACAGTCAAACTGTATGCCATTGAATAATCTTATAAGTTTTGGCAGTATTTGGGTACAAATCGTCTTTTTATAATGACATAGTGTCATTTTTAACGACATGAAGGTAACAATCGTATACCAACTTTATGTTTGCATAGGTGTTTTGGAGGGCTTTTGTTGCTGCTGCTTCATTTTTAAAGCAAACTTCCGTAATATCTTCTTCTTCTTGAGGAGTTAATTTCCCTTGATAATTGGACGCCATCAAGTACCAATGCGTTTCTTTCATTTTATTGATTCCGTCTTCTACATATAAGTGAAAGGTGTATGTCAAAAAACTCTTGATACTTACATTTTTTATACCACACTCCTCTTCTACCTCTCTTATCGAAGCCTCATCAATGGCCTCCCCTTCTTCTACTCTTCCTTTAGGTAAATCCCATTTATTCCACCTATATATAAACAGTATTTCGTTACGATCATTTATGACCAACCCACCACCTGCAACTACAGGCTGGTATATTTTTTTAAATTTCTGCCAATCATTTTCAAGATCTGTTGAATACAAATAGGCTCCTTTCAAATCATTTTGAGATAACTCAGTAATGAAGTCTTCTAAAACAATATTTTTGAAGGTAAACGTTGGGAAATTTTCTTCTTTTTTTAAAGAAGTTGTAAGTATTATTGGCTTGTCATTGACAAAAACTTTATACATTTGCGACATGGATTTTAACAAAGATACGGCAAAAAAAACTGCTGAACTCCTTTTACAAATAAAGGCAATAAAGTTGAGCCCCCAAGAACCGTTTACCTGGGCTTCAGGATGGAATTCTCCCATATACTGTGACAATAGAATTACCTTGTCTTTTCCTTCTATTCGTAATTTCTTAAAAGAAAATATTGCAAAAATAGTAGAAGACAAGCATGGTAAACCTGATGTTATTGCTGGAGTTGCTACAGGTGCTATTGCTATTGGTGTTTTAATAGCTCAAGAATTAGGGGTTCCTTTTGTTTATGTACGCCCAGAAGCAAAAAAACACGGAAGGAAAAACCAAATTGAAGGTTATATCGAAAGCGGACAAAATGTTGTTGTGATTGAAGATTTGATTAGTACTGGAAAAAGCAGCCTTAATGCGGTAAAAGCCTTAAAAGAAGCTAATGTTTCTGTAAAAGGTATGGTAGCCATCTTTTCTTATGGATTTGACATTGCAAAAGACAACTTTGAAAAGGACAATATCGAATTAACAACCCTAAGCAATTATGACTTTTTACTAGAGCAAGCTTTAGAAAGTGAATATATCACTACTGAAGAATTAAGAATGCTGGAAGACTGGAGAAAGAATCCTAGTAAATGGAATAAATAATAGAAAAAAACCTAGAGACCTCATGAATATAGAAGGACAAAAAGTTAATGTAAAAAAATCAGCTAAAGAAATTTTTGATTTTTTCAGTAAACCTGAAAACTATGAACAATTGATGCCAAGTAGTATCGAGCAATTTGTAGTAAAAGAAAATAGCTTTACATTTCGATTAAGCGGCATGCCTGAAGTACAATTAGCTATTAAAGATAAAACTCCATACTCTGAAATTACACTTGGTGCTGTCGAAGGGAAACTCGACTTTTCGTTGACGTCAAATATTCATGAATTTTCAGAAAACAACTCAGAAGTATCTTTAACTTTTAAAGGTAACTTTAATCCAATGATGGCAATGATGGTTAAAAAACCGTTAACTAAATTTATAGACACGTTAACGGAAAATATTTCAAAATTATAATATTCAAATACCAACATGTTGGTATTTGAATATCTTTATAAAAAGATATTTACTTCAGGCTTATTAATACATGCATAGACATAAAGCTCAAGTTTAAGCAAAACTTACCTCTTTTATACCAAATTCATGTATTCGTTCGTCGTCTGTTTCAATTTGTAACTTTCCTTGGGACGATACTCCTATTATTTTCCCCATAAATAACGTATCATTTGAAGTTTTAAACATACTAGGAAGTCCTTTTTTGTATAAAACCTCCAAATAACTTTTTTCTAATACTGAATACTTTTTTTCTTCTAGTTGATTTATATAAAATTTAATTTGGTCTATTAGTTGATTCAAAAGGTTTTCTAAGTCGAATTCTTTATTCAGTATATCTTTTATAGAAACTGCATTGACATTCTCATTATTTTTAAAATCCTGATGTACATTAACACCTATCCCTATAACAGAAGAAACAATCTTAGTACCTTTCAAAGAATTCTCGATCAAAACACCACAAATCTTCTTACCTTCTGCCAAAATGTCGTTAGGCCATTTGATTGCCAAATTTGATATTCCTATACGTTTTAAGAACTGATATATTCCTAAAGCTATCGAAAAATTCAAAAACTTTTGATTCGTTATTGACAAGTCTCCAAACCCAAAAAAAACACTAAAAGTCAGGTTTTTACCCACTTCAGAATCCCATTGTGTATTCATCTGTCCACGTCCAGCTGTTTGCTGTTGGGCCATCACCACTGTAAAATTTTCGACTGACATGTTCCCTGACATTTCTTTCAAAAATGAGTTGGTTGAATCAATGGTATCAAGTTTGATTAATTTCATATATATTTTTTAGAGTAAACTAGTTCCAATAATACACAATTTACTCACAAAAAAATAATAACTTTGCTAAAACTTAATTTTTTAATGATAAAAAAACAAGCCAGTACAGACGATTTATTAGCTGTAATTATTAAAGGAATTGACGATGTAAAAGGAGAAAACATCCAACTACTAGATTTAAGAAGTATTGATAACACGGTATGTGATTATTTTGTAATTTGTTCGGGTAGCTCTAATACTCAGGTTAATGCAATATCAGGATCCGTACAAAAGGCTGTTAGTAAAGAATTAAAAGACAAACCTTGGCATGTCGAAGGACAGTCAAATGCTGAATGGGTATTAATGGATTATGTAAACGTGGTAGTTCATATTTTTCAAAAACAGGTACGAGATTTTTACGATATCGAAAGTCTTTGGGGAGACGCAAAAATTACCCAAATAAATCCAGCTTAAATATTAAAAAAACGAATTTATAACAGTATGATTGATAAGAAAAAAAACACCCCTAAGTTGAGTTTTAACTCCTTGTGGATATATATACCAATAGCTTTGTTGTTTATTGGTTTAAGTTTTTTTAACTCAGGAAATATCGGATCTAAAAAACTTTCTGAAAACGAGTTTTTTGATATCTTAAAAGAAAATGATATTTCAAACATACTTATAGTTAATAAATCTTATGCCGAGATCTATATTAAAGAAAAGGCAACCAATAAAGAAGCACATAAGAAGTTTGCTAACTCTCCTTTTTATAGAAAAGGAGCTCCTTTATATACATACAACTTTGGTGATTTACAAAATTTCGAAAAGGAGTTAAAGGAGGCTAAATCGAGCTATCAATTAAGTTTTGATAAAAACAACGATACCAAAACTAGTTTACTTGATAGTGTTATCAGTTTCTTGCCTTTTATATTATTGATAGTTATTTGGTTGTTCTTTATGCGAAGAATGTCAGGCGCTGGTGGAGCTGGTGGTGCTGGTGGTCAGATCTTTAATATTGGAAAGTCAAGAGCAAAATTGTTTGATCAAGACACTAAAGTAAAAACTACTTTTAAAAATGTAGCAGGTCTTGAAGGGGCTAAAGAAGAGGTACAAGAAATTGTTGATTTCTTAAAAAGTCCTGAAAAATATACGAAACTAGGAGGAAAAATTCCGAAAGGAGCTTTATTAGTAGGCCCTCCTGGTACTGGTAAAACGTTATTAGCAAAAGCTGTAGCTGGTGAAGCTGGAGTACCATTCTTTTCTTTATCAGGATCGGATTTCGTTGAAATGTTTGTAGGAGTAGGTGCTTCTCGTGTAAGAGATTTGTTTAAACAAGCACAGCAAAAATCTCCTTCGATTATTTTTATTGATGAAATTGACGCTATTGGTAGAGCGAGAGGTAAAAATAGCATGACAGGTGGTAATGACGAAAGAGAAAACACCTTAAACCAACTTCTTACTGAAATGGATGGTTTCGGTACAGACACCAACGTTATTGTTTTGGCAGCTACCAACCGTGCAGATGTATTGGATAAAGCATTAATGCGTGCAGGTAGATTTGATCGTCAAATCTATGTAGATTTACCTGATTTACATGAGCGTAGAGAAATTTTTGAAGTACATATTAAACCTTTGAAGTTGGCTGTAGATGTAGATTTGGAGTTTTTAGCACAACAAACACCTGGATTTTCAGGAGCCGATATTGCAAACTTGTGTAATGAAGCTGCATTGATCGCTGCTAGAAATAATAAAAATTCGATCCATCATCAAGATTTTTTAGATGCTGTTGATCGAATCGTAGGAGGTTTAGAAAAGAAAAATAAAGTAATTACTCCAAAAGAAAAGGAAGTTATTGCTTTTCACGAAGCAGGTCATGCAACTGTTAGTTGGATGCTAGAACATGCTGCTCCTTTGGTTAAGGTGACTATTGTACCTAGAGGACAATCGTTAGGAGCTGCTTGGTATTTGCCTGAAGAAAGAAAAATTGTTCAAACGGAACAAATGCTAGACGAAATGTGTGCTACTATGGGTGGTAGGGCTGCTGAAAGGTTGATTTTTGATAAAATTTCAACGGGTGCCTTAAGTGACCTTGAAAAAGTTACCCGTCAAGCTAGAGCAATGGTAACCATATATGGATTAAATGACAAGGTAGGAAATATCACCTATTATGATTCTACAGGTAATGATTCTTTTGTAAAACCTTATAGTGATGATACAGCGAAAACTATTGACCAAGAAATTTCTAAAATAATTGAAGGTCAATTTCAAAGAGCTATTGAAATATTAAAAGTACACAAAGACAAACTTACATTACTTGCCGAAAGGTTACTAGAAAAAGAGGTTATATTTAAAGATGATTTGGTAAAAATCTTTGGAAGTAGACCTTTTGAAAAAAATAATCCCCAAGAAGAAATTAAAAAGACAATTAAAGAAGAGTAAGTTTTTTCGAATTAATGAATTTTTTTAAAAAGTTATTCAACTCATATAATAAGCCATCTAAAGAAAAGATCAACCGTCAACCCGTTGATCTTTCTTTAGATGATTTGTTTGTACATAATTTCATAAACAAGGGAGGTAAATTTCTTTACTCCACTAGTATTAAAGAAGTTACACTTAACTTAGAAAATATTTTAGCAGAGAATAATTGGAAGCACCTAACGTGTATTGATTTTGATTTGTTAGCACTGACACGAAAAGCTAAGATCAAAACTCAAAAACAACTAGAAAATGTTTCTCCTTTTTTCACCTCTTGTGAACACTTGATTGCGAAAAATGGAGACTTATTGTTTTCTTCCAATCAATTAGGAAGCCATAAACTTTCAGAATTACCAGATAACTTCATTGTATATGCAACCACTAGTCAGCTAGTTAAAAATACAAGTGAAGGACTCACTGGGATTAAAACAAATTTTAGTGGAAACATTCCTACCAATATCTGTTCAATTACAAATTATACAATACAAAAGAGTAGTGATGATTTTTTGAATTATGGAAATAATAACTCAAAAAATCTGTATTTACTCCTTTTTGAAGATTTATAAAACATGCAAACTCTAGTAACAAGAAGTATATCTGCACTTGTTTATGCCGTATTATTTATTACTGCTATATATTTTTCTCTAGCATCTTATATTGCCTTAATAAGTATTTTTTCAGCTATATGCTTATGGGAATATTCTAAAATGGTACAATTTAAAAACAGTCTATTGTTTTTACTGCTACCAGCAGTCATAATAAGCACTATATTATTTGCAAATCAAACTGTCTTATTGGTTTTATTAGTCATTACTATTTTATGTTCCATACGATTACTTTATCACTTATATGCTAAAGAAACAAAGTACCCTAAACTTTTTATTGAGAAATTAGATATTGGTATTCGTTATATCATATTACCTTTTATCTTCCTATTATTAGTTCCAATAATCAATGGTAAATATGAGCCATGGCTTATTATTTATATACTGATTCTTATTTGGACAAATGATAGTTTTGCTTATTTAACAGGTAAAAAGTTTGGAAAAAAGAAACTTTTTGAACGAATATCACCTAAAAAAACCATCAATGGTTTTATAGGCGGTATGATTTTTTCAATGGTCGCTGGTTTTATTATTGGATATAATACTATCCTATTTACCCTAACCGACTGGATTATCATCTCGATAATTGTTAGTGTTTTTGGAACCTATGGAGATTTGGTTGAGTCTAAATTTAAAAGACAAGCTGGAGTAAAAGATAGTGGAAGTATAATGCCCGGTCATGGCGGACTTCTTGATCGATTAGATAGTTTAATTTTTCTTGCTCCTTTTGTATATTTGTATCTTCATTTTTTGATATAATTAAATGTAAATCAAAATATTCCCAATATGAAAAGCAATTTAGAAAAAGAGTTTCAAGAAGCCTATACCCTTGCTTCTAACTTGAAAAAAAAACTGCCACCTGACGTTATGCTTAAATTATATGCTTATTACAAGCAAGCTAAAGAAGGGGATCATTTTTCATATAATACTGACACAAAAGGGCTCAGAAATGCCTTTAAATTTAATGCTTGGATTCAATTAAGAGGTATGGCTCCCAACAAAGCTAAAGAGGAATATATTAAGCTTGTAAAGTCAATTATAAATTAATATAAATGCGGTTATTTATCAAATGAGCTGTATTTTTACCGTATAAACATACATAACCAATTAT
This sequence comes from uncultured Tenacibaculum sp., assembly GCA_947496185.1. Taxonomy (GTDB): domain Bacteria; phylum Bacteroidota; class Bacteroidia; order Flavobacteriales; family Flavobacteriaceae; genus Polaribacter. The sequence continues at coordinate 239,235 of CANMCD010000001.1, read as the reverse complement.
TTAACCTAGAATTAATCAATTATGAAAAAACATATCATTCCTTTATTGTTATGTCTTCTTACTTTATCAATAGTATCTTGTAAAAAAGAAGTCAAAAAAGAAGGTGATAAAGCCACAACAGAAGCTCCTAAAAAACAAGCTGCATTTTCTTTACAAAATGCAACACATAGTATTCAGTGGATTGCTTATAAAACTACGGAAAAAGTTCCTGTAAAAGGACAATTTAAAAAAATAAACATTCTTAATAGCGGAGAAGGAAATACGGCTAAGGAGGCTATTAATAATGCGGAATTTTCTATTCCTGTGAGTAGTATTTTTACCGCAGACTCAGGACGCGATTTTAAAATTAGAAAGTTTTTCTTTGGAGCTATGGACAACACCGACCTATTATCAGGTAAACTGGTTCTTGAAAACGATTCTATTGGTCACGTAAATTTAACAATGAATGGACTAACCAATAAAGTTCCTTTTAATTATACTTTAAACGGTAAATCGTTTAACCTTATAGGTAAGATGGATGTATTGGCTTGGAAAGCTGAAAAAGCGTTGGATTCTCTTAATACGATTTGTAAAGAACTACATAAAGGTGCTGACGGTGTTTCTAAAACATGGAACGACGTAGCTCTTCAAGTTACTACTAGCTTTAAATAATACTTTTTGGTATTAAGTATCCTAAAAAAAAATGTAATTTAAAACATGATTTTTAGGATACTATTACAATACACTTTTAGGATAATGCCTTTTTTCTATTCAACAGGCTTCCTAAATAAACTAAAGTAGGTTCCAGGTGATGAATTAGAAAGTGCTTCGATATTAGAGCCATCTAAATTTGCTCGTTTTAAAGAAGAGCCATTTTCATCGATAAAATATATGTAATTTTCTAATACATCTAACTCAATATGTTCTGGCATGTTTACATTTGGGGTTTCAATTAACACTTCTACATTAGAACCGTCTAAGTTCGCTCTGTTTATACTTCCATCTCCACTTCTTCCTGATGAACCATAATAACTAGTCCAATACAACTTATCATTAATTGTATCTATAGCAACACAAGAAGGAGAGCTTCCCGTAATTACATTAATTTCTTCAAATCCTGTACCATCCAAATTAGCACGATAGATACGGTTGGCATCTCCCATATCAACCCAATAAATCTTTTCGTTTTTTAAATCCAAACTTAAATGTCTCGTATTTCCCAAGTGCACTTCATTTGAATAAATCACTCTCTTATTAGTTCCATCTAAATTTGCACTAAAAAGAATTCCTTTCCCTTTATTAGTATTCCAAAAGCTCCAATCACACCAATACATTTTTTGTGTAATCGGATTAATTACCAAACCTTGGGTAAGCCCCACATCTAAAACATTTTCTATTTCGCTACCATCCAAATTTACTCGCTTAATCAATCCTTTTTTTGAAGTTTGATTGTACTCACTCCAGTATAGTTTCTTTTGTATTGAATCCACTTCTATCCCATGAATAGAATTATTTCCTATGTGCACAATATCAGAGATTTCATTAGTACCACCTTTAACAATAGAAATCCAAGAACCTCTTTTGTAAGCAACGAAAAGTTCTTTCTTAGCATAATCAACCCAACCTCCTCTTAATTTATATCCTGTTCCTATTTGAAGTTCCAGATTCCCAAAATTATGTAATAAGAATCTTGCTGTATATAGATTATCAGATGGCCTATAATCAGAAACAAATTGACTATTATCAATAGATGATAGAATTTTCGAATCAATCAACTCTCCTGTGGGTAATTTATCTATAACATCACCATTTTTAAACGTTTCATTTATATATTTTCGAAATACTTTTCCATAAAAACCTCCATGTTGTTCAGGTGAAATATAAGTAGCTCCTACCTTTGGTTTTTCATATTTACCTGTTACTACATTTTGTAATAAATGAGAAACAGAATCTCCTTTTTCTCCTTTGGGTCCTTGTAAACCTCGATCCCCTTTTTCTCCTTTTGATCCTTGTAGTCCTCGATCTCCTTTAGCACCTTTTAAATCCCCCTGTTCTGACCATTGACCTGATGATTTTAAATAAAATTTATTACTTAGTTTATCAATCGATACATCACCGTCATTTCCTTCAGAAGCACTTGGTAAACCAGTTGTCATTAAAATTCTTGAACCTGCTAGCCCTGCTATACCTTGATCTCCCTTAGCTCCTTTGATATTTCCTTGTTCGATCCATTTACCTGATGATTTTGAATAAAATTTATTACTTAGTTTATCAATCGATACATCACCGTCATTTCCTTCAGAAGCATTTGGTAAACCAGTTATCATTAAAATTCTTGAACCTGCAAGTCCTGCTATACCTTGATCTCCTTTTTCTCCTTTAGAACCTTTTTCTCCTTTAGAACCTTTTTCTCCTTTTGCCCCTTTGTCTCCCTTATCTCCTTTGTATTTATGCGCAAGACCTGCAGCAGTTACTGCGGCTACAGCTGTTGCACCAGTGGCAGTAACTTCAGCTATTGAGCTAACTTTTGAAGCTTCTACGGCTGCAACTCCTTCTGTTGCTGCTGCTCCGATCGCTGTAGCTGCTCCTGTTTGAGCCGTTTTAATTTTGACTACTTCAGCATTTCCTGCAGTTTTTATTTTTACAACTTCAGCACTCCCTGATTTACTTATTAAAGATGTTTCTAAAACTTTTTTACTGATACTATCCACAACCTTAGTGTTTTCTGATAGTTTTTTTCCAAAATCAGCCAATGTTTTTGCAGCCCCAATAATTACTCCCGCTCTAATTAGTGCTTCTTGCTGATCAACTAACTTTTTTAACGTTTCACTTTTATCAAGAATACCACTAAATTTATCAGCTTGTCCCCAAGCTATTTTTTTATTAGAAATAAGATCATTTACTTCTTTTTTTACTTCAAGAAAATCTTCGCCATTCAATTGCCCTTTCCCTTCAAGCCATTCTCTAATTATAACAGGTTCTTGTTTGGTAGAACTAATTGGATTATTAAGGATCGTAAAAATAATTTTTGCAATATCTGCTGTATAACGAACATAACGACCAGCATTTGGGTACAATTTTAAAAATGACGGCCCATCGCTTTTAAGATTTGTTAATTTAACCTCATTTAGTACCTCAATATCCTCTAGTTTTACACCATTAGGACCCGATAGTTTTAATTGATTTGTTTTGGTATCAAAACTAACAATCCCTTCACTTTTCTCGGTACCTATGTATAAGCTATTTGCACCAAAATAACCATGCTTCCATCTATTTACAGGATCTCCTAACGAATGCATATTAAAACCTTCGGGTAAGATATTTCCCTTTATTTTTCCTGCTATTGAAACTGCTCCTGCTCTATTCTGTACTCCAGGATTAATTGTTAGGGATGCATGAGTTGAATTTGCCCCTAATACTACACTGTTTTCTTTTCCTAAAAGCTTGTTATGACCATCAACACCACTACCTATCACAAGACTATTATTAGTAATTACCCCAACATTTTTACCAATGGCTGTACTTGATTTTGCTCCAATAACTACCTCAACATTGTCTCCTAAAGCAACACTCCCTGCTCTATTTTCCCCTCCAGGATTAATTGTTATCGACGCTCTATTTGACTCTGACCCTAATACTACATGAGATTGGCTTCCTTTAAGTCTTTTATTTTTACTAAAACCACTACCAATTACCACAGCTTTTACCCCCTGAGCAGTTGTATCTTTACCAATGGAAACACTGTTTAAATGTCCAGATTCCCCTAATAAACTAACTTTTCTTTTATCATCTAAACCTATACTATTATTAATATCATTTATGGAGTTTTTATTAGTCTTTATGTTATACGAATTTGCACCAATACCTGCATTCGTAAATATTACGTCAAGAGAAGCAAATAATGTTTTTAACATTTCAAATAGTTGATCATCCCCTATTTCATTTGCATATGCTTCCATTTCTTGAATTATTATTCGCAGCTGTCTGGTAGGTTCTGAAACTTTTTTAACATAATCTGAGAACTTAAACTTCCTTCTATAAAGTTGCTGAGCCGCTGGTAAACCTATCCCATCAATTGATTGTCTAATTGCTTGACATATTTTACCTACTGTTGAAACGTCATTATCAAAAGGCTGATAAACTGTCATAAGCCCTCTTATTAAACCAAATACTATTCCTGTAACATAAGGAGATTTTGCTGCAATATCATCAATAGTTAGCCCTGTATTCTCAGACCACCTAATTATGTTTTCTCCTAAAAGATTATTGAACGTTGGAATTAATTGATTAAAATATTGATCATACAAGTCGTTAAGCCCTTTATTTGATTTATCAATATCTTCGGCCAATACAACCTTACCGTTATCATCAACTTTTAAGTTCCCATTTTTAAGATTCAAATATAAATCTCCCTTAACATCAAGAGCACCTCTTGGGGTATTGGTTCTTATCCCTACATTGGCATTTATCAGAAATAAATTTGTTATATCACTTACCTGAATAAATGACAATTTATTCCCGCTTGCATAATAAATAACTCCTTCAAATAATCTTAATAATTCCCCTGATATATTTACAGTTTCAAAATCACTTACAATATTTTCTTTATCGAATAAATTCACCCTTTTTAGTCCTTCAGGAGAAATAAGAAATATACTGTTTTGATAATTGACAAAACTGGTTGAATTCGTCTTAGTTGCTGCTGATTTTGGGTATTGACTTACAAGCCTATGACTAAATTTTTCATAAATATAAAAATACCCACCTGCTAACACATAAACATTATTGCCTTTGGTTTTGAAATCATCAACCATTGCCGGAAGTTTAATTTCTCTATCCTTATTTAATAAGGGAAAATATATGATTGTTTCAACCGATATTCCCGCTGTATTACCTTCAATAACCAAGTTAGGTTTTATTGAATTGGCATTAAAACGTTGTACATCTCTTAACTTTTCATTAGAAAGTTTATACGAGCTATAAAAATTATATTTAGTATCTTCTATTGAATAAAAAACTCCTGTATTATCTTGAATAGTAAAATCAACAATATTACTTTTATCTACTTGGCTCCATGTTTTTAAGGCATTATCATATTTCTCATAATTACTTGATGTTTTATTAAAAAAATAACTAATTTGGTTATCATTAGGAATATAGCCTTCCTTATCTCTAATAAAAACAGTATTTCCATTATTTGATCGAATTAAATTCAAATCGTCTTTTTCATAACGTTGGTATTTAATTTTAGGAGAAGCTGACCAATCGATTATATGAATACCTCCGTTTTCGTCAGGTTTTATACGAACACTATCATTGATATCATTTTTAATTTGATCAAAAGCATGTTGATTATTTCCTACTGTCAGCAACCAATTTTTACTCTTTGAAACATAATGTATCTTGTTATCATACATTAATATACTTTCTCCTTTGATAGTATTTATCCTACTCTCTTCCTTTATTGTAAGGCTATTATCTGTATTTTTTACTACTTTAACCACAGCTTTAGATAACCGAACGTAAACTTCTCCCTCTTGTGCCCCTGCATATACATCTTTTACAGATTCCTTTACATCCAAAATTGGCATTTTCTTAATATTGTCTGTATTCGTATTAACCTTTATATCTAATACCTTGTTTAAATTTTCTTGATTGTTACTCATATTTACCTACTACTTTTAAATGAATATTTAAATAAAAGTAGGTCGCTAATAAGTCTTACAATCCTTTGGATGTTATGACAGGTTGTATTTATGTAATAGATGGGATTCTCCTAGTATTTTACAGTTATTCTTTAAAATTTAAAATGAAATCAAATAGCATTTATCGAAATAAGAATATTTTTTTTCTGACTATTAACAATATTACCTAGATGAAAAGTAAATAATTTTATTTTTTAAATTTAATCTAAATAAAATGAAAAAATTATACTTCTCATTATTAGGCATTCTATTTTTTAATCTAGGATCTTGTAAAAATAATATTGAACTAAACGTAAATGAAGAAGAGCTTTCCCAAATTGATGATGTGGAGGTTACTCAAGATAATGATAGCACAACAACAGCAAAATATTCATTAAAAAAAGCGAATACAACTCTTGGGTGGACTGCTTATAAAGCCACTGAAAAAATCCCTGTAAACGGTATATTTAAAAAAATTATTTTTAATAAAGACTATAAAGGAAATAGTATGAAAGAAGCCATAGATAATACTGAATTTACCGTTCCTGTTGAAAGTATTTTTTCTTCTCTGGCAATTAGAGACAATAGAATTAAAGACTTTTTCTTTGGAATTATGAATGATACTGACTTTATTTCTGGTAAATTAATGATACATAATGATTCGATCGGATACGTAGACCTAACCATGAATGAATTGACAAATAGGGTAGCTTTTAAGTATACAATTGATGAAAAAACTTTTAATTTAAATGGTAAAATAGACCTTTTAGATTGGGATTCACAAGAAGCTCTTGATTCATTAAATGTAGTTTGTAAGTATCTACATATGGGAGCTGATGGAATTACAAAGACTTGGAGTGAAGTTGACCTGCATGCTATTACCAAGTTTGAATAAATTAATACTACTATCTAACAATGTTAGAACATAGATTAAAAATATGCTTCCGAAAAAACATAAAACATTTTTTAGGAAGCATATATTACCTCAAATCTATCTGGTTACACCAATTGTAATATGAAATTACTGTAAAAAAACCTGTTTTTATGCTGGTTATTTCTAATTACAAATAATATAACATTCCTTTTAAAACTAATGAATCGAGTACATTAATTTTTTTATAGGTTTAAAAAACAAAATGACTAAAAGCCCTATGGTCACTGTAAATACACCAAAACCAGCATATACTGAGACATAGGTATATAATTGATGAAACACTGTTCCTTTTGACACTACAAATTCTTTTGATAATCCGGTAACCCAGTAGGTAATATCTCCTAAAAAACCATTTGAAAACACCCCTAAATCTCCTTCTTTCACCGCTGTTAATTTGGCTATTTTACCTGCAAAAAAATGTCCGTAAAAGTTAGCTGAAAACCAAACCCCCATGATAAAGGCTAAATACTTTAAAGGTGATAACTCTGTAATTTTTGACAAACCAATTGGTGATAAAAATAGTTCTCCAATAGTGAGTACCAAATACCCTAATATCAAATATATCATCGGAATTTTAGCCAATTCATCTACTTGATAAGCAGACATTCCAAAAATGACAAATCCAGCCCCTAATAATACCAAACCTATACCAAACTTAATGACCGAATTCGGATTTTTATTTATAGTACCTAAATACGTCCATAATACAGAAAAAGGAATCGCTAATAGAATTATGAATCCAGAGTTTATGCTATTAGTTTGTGCTGCATTCATACCTACTAAATTAACATTACGATCCGCAAATAAAGTCAATGAACTTCCTGCTTGTTCGAATATGGCAGAAAACAAGGTATATAGTATTGTAAAATACACAGCAACCAATAATTTATCTCGTTCTTGTTTGGTTACCTTTTTTAATATACTAGCTACATATACAACAAGAAATAAAGAAATGACCCAAACCAAATAGTGTTCAAATTGGTATAAATATATAATTAAGGCAAAAATGGGAACAGATAAAAAAGCACCAATAGTGACCCAATTACCTGTTTTCACCCCCATTTTTTGACTGTAATATATCGCTTCATCTGGTATGTTGCCTTTATCTTCAAAAACCTCCTTGGTAAGTCCACGTTTAAACACCAACAACCCCAAAAGCATTCCAATACCTGCTAACACAAATCCAAAATGCCATCCGTATAATTCGGCCACCCATGCACACAGTAACGGAGCTACGGCACCACCAATATTAATACCCATGTAAAAAATGGTAAATCCTGCATCACGTCTTGTATCTCCTTCTTTATATAAATCACCTACAAACGAAGAAATATTGGGTTTAAAAAAACCATTGCCTACAATGAGTAATGCCAAGGATCCATAAAAAAATACAGGAAGTTCAAAAGTTAAAAAGAAATGCCCCAATGCCATCAGAATCCCTCCCAACATAATCGATTTTCTAAATCCTAAAATTTTATCTGCTAACATACCTCCGATCATTGGTGTCACATATACTAAAGACATATAAGCCGCATAAACTCCGAATGACATTTCATCTGAAAAAAGGAGTTGCTTCGTCATATATAAAACCAACAATGCGCGCATTCCGTAAAAAGAAAATCGCTCCCACAGTTCTGCAAAAAATAAATAAAATAATCCCCTTGGATGTCCCAACACATCGTTTGTAGGTGTATAATTTTTCATAAAATATAGTTGTTTTTACGAAAGTATAGGAGTCATTAATCCTTTCAAATGATTGTAGTAAACTGTGATAAAAAATAAATACTTGTAAGTTTTTGTAACCCTAAAAAACAAACAGTTAACTTAAAATTAGATTACAAGAAAAGGAGTTATTAAGCGGTTTTATTTTTAAATTCTTCTAATAAAGCAGCATCAATCAAAATATTATTTGGAATAATTCGCAATCGATATTTACTTTCTCCGATAAAAGTGATTAGGTCTTTTCTCTCCAGTTTATTTTCATCCGTTAATTGAAGTATTGAATTGATGTTATCAATTATTCTGGTTACATAGGTTTGGCTTTTAATTTCTCCTCCATAACTAACTAAAATGGATTGATCGTCTGCTTCGTTATATTTCCTTTTGTAGGCAAAATTTAATAAGTTTTTGTACTGAGTAGTTTTTGATCCGAAATCTATTTTTTGAGAAATAATCCCCTTTGAAGGAATCGTCAATTCAATTAATGACCAATCTAAAAAGTGAATTTTTATTTCATCCGTTTTGGGTGTATGGGCTAATTGAATGACCCAACTGGTCGCTAAAACCAGAAAAACAGCAACCAAAGATGTTTTGGCAATCACTCGAATTAGTTGATTTAAAAAATCATTCGAAAAAAACGTAAAAACATCGGATAATTGTGAAATAAACAATAAAAACACGACTAAAACGGCTATAAAAGCAACCAGTTTTAAATCACGATGTCTAAATGTTTTGAAAAAAGAAATCCCCATCATTAAGCAAAGAAAAGAAGTCAATAAAAAATCAGGAATAACCATTATTTTGACGCCAAAATAGGTTTCCTTACCCATCATTGTAGGTAAAACTAATGTTAGGGAAGCAGTCAAAAGAATTAGACCAATAATTCGCTTAACGGTTTTTTCATTTCTATAAATAAAGTTAGGAGCATCATATACATAATACAAAGCCAGTAACCAAAAAAGGTTATTGAATGTAGAAAATAAATTTACCCCTACTTGATATGTCAAACTTTGCTGAAATTGATAATAATTGGCTAGTAAAGCCCAAGTACCTGAAAAAACCCAAACCAACATACCTGCACTAAAATACAACAACCCTCTGTCTACTCTTTTGACAGTTGTGCCTTCTTCTAGTACTTTATAAAATCGTTTTCTAATATTATAATAGATCGCCAAAAGTAATACGGAACCTATAAGCGATATGAAAATATGTGATAAATTATGAAATTCAGTAACTTCAGACATAGTAGCGGTAATATGGAAAAGTAAAAATAAGGATTAATACGTTAATCCATACTGCCATATTACAGCTTAACATATCTTTTAGGGTACCGTTGCATTTTACCTACAGATTTCCATCATTAAGTAACAATCTTTTTAACTAAATCATCTTTAGACTGTTGATCTTCACCAAACAACCATTGTAATACATTGTCTTGCCACATTTCATCTCTTTGATCTTCATTTATTATTTCTCTCTTAATCGCTAAGTCGAGAATTTTCCCTGGATAAGAAGACTGTTTATCACTTTCCATCTCTCCTAGTGGATAGGGATCGTCCAAGCCAATCAAAACCTGATTAACCCCTTGATTTTTAATCAACAAATCCAAAGACCCTGTATCGTGTACCAATGTATCAAAAAATATGTTTTTATGTCCTACCGCTTTTCTTGGGTGTACTTTACCTTCAAATAAATCGGGTCTTCCATCAAAGCCTTGAATTCTTCTACCCAAATTCATCTGTGCTAATTGTCCACCATGAGCAAAACACACACGCATATTCGGATATTTTTCATAGTACCCATTCAAGGTTAAAAAATGATAGGCATCAGCACATTGCGCCAACATCCATATCAGGTGAAAACGCCAGCTGGTATTTTCGAGTTTTATAAACTTTTCTCCATCATAGGGGTGCACTTCTATGGCTAAGTTATATTTATTTGCTAATTCAAAAATCGGTTCATTTTCATCATCAAAAATACAACGCCATGTGCCGATAGTATCCATATAATGGGTGGGTAAACAAAGTAATCGCATTCCTAATTGTTCTACGCAACGTTCAATCTCCCAACAAGCCCCTCTAACGAACCCCGGATGTACCACAAATCCACAAGTAAATTTATTTGGATGATCCTGCTGAATACGAGCATTGTAATCATTTTGAAAACGCAAAGCCTGTTTCATTTCTTCCAGACGCAAACCATTCCCGTATAACTGTGAAAGGTTTAAAACCACGGCATGATCTATTTTAAAATGGTCCATCCAAGCTAACTTCTCATTCAAGAAAAAACTAGAGTCTGTTACGGGTCTTCTCCAATCTTTTTGCAACATAAACTTTTTGTCTTTGTCCACCCAAAAAATACCTTTGTCTTTCATAAACTGTGGAATCTGCTCTGGATAGGGCAATAAATGCGAATGTCCGTTAATGCGAAGTTTTTTGTTTTTCATGTTAGATTTGTTGATTTCTATTGTTTTTTTGAGGGAGCTTCCATGATTGTACCACACTTACTACAGGTACATTTCTCTTTATTTGAATAATATTTATCGAAAATAACTGGCATATCTGTTTCTATATTATCCAAAGCAAATTCTTCTCTGTATAACTGATTACCACAATTTTCACAATACCATTCCAAGGCATCCTTTACACCATTAGGTCTCGGATATTCAATTACCAACCCGACGGTATTTTCTTTACGTTGTGGTGAATGTGGTACTTTACTTGGTAATAGATAAATGTCTCCTTCATTTATTGCTACATCTACCATTTTTCCTTGCTCATCAATAATTTTCAGTACCATATCCCCTTCAACTTGATAAAAGAATTCGGGTGTTTCATTGTAATGATAATCCTTACGATTGTTAGGGCCACCCACTACCATAACAATATACTCTCCGTCTTTCCATACTTGCTTATTTCCTACAGGAGGCTTGAGCAAATGGCGATGTTCATCAATCCATTTTTTAAAATTTAAAGGCTTTACTAGTTTGCTCATGTTTGTTTGTTTATATTATACTAATTAGTACCTATTGAACTCATCTTGACTTTTTCTATTCCCTAAAAAATAGCTGAAATTAGCCCATATTTTGTTACTTTTTTTATTCGTAGCGTTGCTATGACTTTCAAAAAGTGCCTCATCTGGTCAAATTTTAACTCATTTTCGGTTAAAAACAAAAAGTCAAGATGAGTTCATTTAATTTTCTTCTACATCCAAAGAAAAAACTTTATTTTGTTTTGCCGTAATTTCAAATTACAAATGGTATGAGGTCTTGTTCTTTCTGAACAAATCAAAAAAATTACTTGGGTTCTTATCAAATACCATTTGATTTAACAACTTAATATAGTCAAAATATCCTATTTGGAAAATAACACAAACCAAATAAAGTTTACAGACTTTTGGTTCGTCCTCCATCAACGGGAACATTTATACCGTTAATAAACGCTGCTTGTTGACTGGCTAAAAAAACCGCTGCATACCCTACTTCTTCAGGTTTTGCAAATCGTTTGGCTGGTGATGCATTTTTCATTGACTGAGCAACTTCCTCCTTGGACGTACCCGTTTTTTTGGCTTTGTTATTAATAATTTCATGCAATCGTTCAGTATTAGTCGCACCGGGTAAAACATTATTTACCGTAATGCCATAAGCTCCTAACTCATTTGCCATCGTTTTTGCCCAACTCGCTACGGCTCCTCGAATGGTATTTGAAACTCCCAATCCATCTAAAGGTTGTTTTACAGAGGTAGAAATAATATTTATAATCCTACCATACCCTTCTTTTTTCATAAAAGGCACCAATAATTGGGTCAAGATATGATTGCATTTTAGGTGTTGGGTAAATGCTTTTTCAAATTCATCTATTTGTGCATCAAAAATTGCGCCTCCAGCAGGCCCTCCTGTATTATTGATCAAAATATGATAGTGTATAGAAGAAGCTTGCACACTATCTTTCAATGCTTTCGGATTGGAAAAATCTGCTACCAAATACGTATGGCGTTGCTTATTGTTGGGTAGCTCGCTCAATACCGCTTTTAATTTTTCTTCATTACGTGCCAACAACGTTACGTTAGCTCCTTCTTGCGCTAAAAGCATAGCAGTAGCTTTTCCTATACCTTGTGTACTTCCACATACCAAAGCGTTTTTATTTTCTAATTGTAGGTTCATTTCGTATTATTTATGCTATTCACTTTTTTTATCAATTTTCATCGTATTGAATACAAATATTTTTGGGTTCGGTAAAAAAACGTAAGGCTTCAAGTCCTCCTTCTCTACCCATTCCACTTGCCTTTTTACCTCCAAAAGGAGTACGTAAATCACGCATCAACCATGTGTTAACCCATACAATCCCTACTTCGAGTTTCTTAGTCATTCTCATGGTTCTAGCCAAGTTATTCGTCCACAATGTCGCAGATAATCCGTATTTCACATCATTTGCCATTTTCAACACTTCTGTTTCTGTTTTAAAAGGTAATAACGTGACCACTGGGCCAAAAATTTCTTCCTGATTTAATACACAATTATTATCCGCTAACTCAATAATTGTCGGTTGAAGATAATATCCTTGTTCACATCCTTTTACGATTACTTGTTTACCACCAAATAGTAAGGTAGCTTTTTCTTCTGAAGCTCGATCAATATAAGAAAGTACTTTTTCTAAATGCGGCTTAGATACTAAAGCGCCTAGATTAGTCCCCTCTTCAAAAGGATTTCCTACTTTCAATGTCGCTACTTTATTTATAAAATCGTTTTTAAATTTCTCATAAATGGTTTCTTCTACAAAAATTCGACTGCCACATAAACAAATTTGTCCTTGATTTGCAAAAGAAGAACGAATCGTTGTTGCTAACATTTTTTCATAATTACAATCTGCAAAAATGATATTCGGATTTTTTCCTCCTAATTCTAAGGAAAGTTTTTTAAACATCGGAGCAGCTATTTTAGCAATATGTGCCCCTGTTTTTGTTCCTCCTGTAAAAGATACTGCTTTTATGGCTGGATGTGCTACAATTGCTTGCCCTGTAGTACTTCCTAAACCATGAACAATGTTAAGTACTCCTGAAGGCAAGCCTGCTTCAATACAGATTTCTCCCAATAAATAGGCAGTCATTGGCGTTACTTCGCTAGGTTTTGCGATAACACAATTACCTGCAGCAATGGCTGGAGCTATTTTCCAAGTAAACAAGTACAAGGGTAAATTCCATGGAGAAATACACGCTACTACCCCTAAAGGTTCTCTCAATGTAAAGTTTACCGCATTTTGCCCCACACTCTCATGAGATTCTGAGGAAAATTGCGTTATAGCATCTGCAAAAAACTGAAAATTAGCCGATGCTCTAGGAATATCCACTTTAGTCGCCAAATGCAACGGTTTTCCCGTATCCTTTGCCTCCGCAACTGCCAAGGTGGATAATTTATCTTGAATACTTTTGGCTATGTTTCCTAAAATCTTACTTCTTTCTTCTAAGGGGGTATTTGACCAAGAAGGAAAGGCTTTTTGAGCTGCTTTATACGCAATTTCTACATCTTCTTTACTGGAGTTAGGTGTCTCTGCATAGACTTGTCCTACAGACGGATTGTAATTTGGAATCCAATCTTTTGAAATTGGATCTACAAACGTACCGTCAATATAATTTTTAATTGTAAACATTGTGATCACTAAACAGGCTTAAACGCCACTACTTTTATTTCTATCAATAAATGTGGATGAGGAAGTTGGTGTACTGCAACCGTAGTTCTTGTAGGACCGCTATGATCAAAATACTCAGCATATACTTCATTATAGCCTCCAAAATCATTCATATTAACCAAAAAGGAAGTTACATCAACAATATCCTTCAAATCGGCTCCTACTTCATTAAGAATGTCTTTTATATTTTCAATAACGGCCTTGGTTTGCTTTTTTATATCCAAATTGGTCGTTCCAAATTCGTCTACAATAACTCCTTCAAATGTATTATCTGGCTTTCTTGAACTCGTACCTGATACATAGATAAAGTCTCCTGCTCGCTTCACATGGGGAAACTTTCCTCTTGGCACTGCTTTTCCTTTTATGACTTTACTTTCCATGTTTCGTTTGTTAATTTTTAGTTACTATAATATACGTTGTTATTTGAAATAGTCACAATAAAATACTCCTTTTCCCTTTTCCTTTACAAGAGCTTGATATTACTAGTCGTATCACTTTCTTTTGCTAGTTCTAATAACTTTTTAGTTGTTTTAAAGTTACGAGTAGTTGCCGAAACTTTTAATTTTTTTTCAAAAAAATTGTTATTCAGTTTTGTTTTTCCATAACCTTCGACAACATACACATATACCACATCTCCTTGTATTTTATAATCATCTTTCTCCTTTTGAAATTGGAACTCTAGTAAATCTGGCACTTCTTGTAAAAATGTAAAATACTGTTGTTTTTCTTCTTTGCTTTTAAACGGATTGTCCCTAATCACTGTTTCCCATTCTTTGATGGTTTTTACAATTACCGAAATTTCATAACCAAAATTTTTTCTAAGGGTTTCTTTTATTTGACTCGTTATCATAGTTTTATTCTCAAGTGAGTTCAGTACAATGTTTCCACTTTGAATGTATGTTTTCACTTCCTGAAAATTTAGCTCATTTAGGAGCTTTCTTAATTCTTGCATTGGAAGTTTATTTTTTCCAGATACGTTAATCCCTCTCAATAAAACTATATAGGTTTTCATTCGGTCAATCCTGCTATATTATCTTCTTCTATAATTTCGTTTGTAGCTGCTACTACTTTTGTTAGTACTTCATAAAGTTCTTCCTTGTCCATTTCTTTAGTTATCTCAACTTCTTTATCCGAAATCATATTCAATAAGGCTTTATCTTGTGCCCTTCCTTTGACCATGGCTTCATGATATCCTATATTTTCATTAAATGTGACCATTGAATATTTAGAAAAGTATTCTGATGGAAAATTTTTTTCCAAAGACATTTCAAGACTTCTCTTTTCTTTAAATATTGGATTTGCCACATGATCTCTCATTTCGTAATAATTTTCTATTGCCAAATCTGCAATGGCATCTACATCCTTTTTTCGAACTTCTTGATACACTTTAAAAAGTTGCTCCCAATTCCCCTCGTGGCTATCTAACACGGAGTCTAACACCAACACATCTTCAAAAGAAGCATTCATTCCTTGTCCATAAAAAGGCACAATGGCATGTGCTGCATCTCCCATTAAAAGTGTATTTCCTTTATAATACCATGGGGTACACTTTACCGTTCCTAAAACCCCTGTAGGGTTATTCGCAAATTCCTCGACTATATTCGGAATTAAGGCTAAAGCATCTGGAAATTGTTTTTGAAAAAAAGCTTTAATTTTTTCCTCAGTATCTAATTCCTTAAAATTATACGTTCCTTCCTTGTAGCCTAAGAATAACGTTACCGTAAAACTACCGTCTAAATTAGGCAATGCAATAAGCATATAGGCTCCTCTTGGCCAAATATGTAGATGATCTTTACTTATTTGATGGTGACCATTTTTGTCGGCAGGAATTTCTAATTCTTTATAACCATGTGTCAAAAAATCTTGACTGTAACTAAACAAAAACTTCTTTGACAAATAGTAACTTTTTCGCAAGGCCGACCCGGCTCCGTCTGTTCCAAAAATTACATCAGCTTCTTTAGAAAACTCCGTATTTGTCTGATAACATTGAAAGTACGCCGTACTTTTCTCAATATCAACGGAAGTACATTTGGTATTAAAACGAATCGTCACATTATCGTGTTTTTCAGCTTCCGTCAACAATACTGCATTTAATGCACTTCTCGATACGGAATTGATATATTCTTTTTCCCTACCTGAATAATTCGAAGCAAAGGTATTTCCAGCTAGATCGTGAATCAACCTTCCGTACATCGGAATACAGATGTTACGAACCTCTTCTTCGACTCCTACTAGCCTTAAGGCTTTAAAACCTCTATCAGATAAAGCCAAATTAATAGACCTTCCTGCTGATATGTCTACCTCCCTTCCGTCAGGTCTACTTTCAAATACGATAACCTGATATCCTCTTTGGGCCAATCGTAACGCTAGTAAACTTCCACACAGCCCTGCTCCAATGACCATTACACTTCTTTGTTGTTTCATAATAGGCTTTTTAGAATTTCAACCATCATAAATACATCTTGATAACTGTTATACATCGGTACGGGCGCACATCGTATAACATCGGGTTCTCTCCAATCTGTGATTACATTTTGTTCCGTTAATTTATGATGTAAACTTTTGTCTGCATTTTTAACTTGAATGGATAATTGACAGCCTCTTTCTACTGGGTTCTCGGGCGTAATTATTTTTATATCATCCGTATCAATTTGTTGAATTAAAAACTCAAAATACCCTGTTAGTTTTTCAGATTTATTACGCAGTGCTTCCATACCAACTTCTGCAAACATATCTAAAGATGCTCTAATTGCTGCCATGGACAAAATAGGCGGATTACTCAATTGCCAACCTTCTGCCCCCTGCATCACATCAAACGATTGTCGCATGTTAAAACGTGTTTTTTTATTATGGTTCCACCAACCTGCAAATCGAGGGAGTTCTTTGTTATATGCATGTTTTTCATGTACAAATACGCCTGATAAACTTCCTGGCCCTGAATTCAAATATTTATAGGTACACCAAGCTGCAAAATCTACACCACTGTCATGTAAATCGGGTTGTACATTTCCTGCTCCATGTGCTAGATCTATTCCAACCTTACAACCTTTGGCATGCCCTAAAGTGGCTATGCTCTTAATATCCAAAAACTGCCCTGTATAATAATTAACGCCTCCAATTAATAACAAAGCTATTTCATCTCCTTGATGGTTCAGTAATTCTTCTAGGTCTTCTATCCTTAATAATTCCTCTCCTTCTCTGGGTTTCCATTCTATTAAGGCTTCTCTTGGGTCGAATCCGTGAAACTTTAATTGTGATGCTACCGCATACCTATCAGATGGAAAGGCATCGCTTTCAATAAGAATTTTATATTTATTTTTGGTTGGTTGATAAAATGACACCATCAACAAATGTAAGTTTGTTGTTAGTGTATTCATTACCACAACTTCTATGGGTTTAGCTCCAACAATATTTGCCATTTTATCCGTAAGAAACTCATGATAAGGTAACCAAGGTGTTTCTCCTTCAAAGTGTCCTTCTACTCCGTATTTAGCCCAATCTTGCAACTCTTGATTGATATATTGCTGAGTCCTTTTGGGCTGTAAGCCTAGAGAATTTCCTGTAAAATACAACCATTCTTTACCTTCTTGATCTGTGGGAATGTGAAATTGTTCTCTTACATAGGCTAATGGATCTTCTTTGTCCAGTACTTTGGCGTATTGTAATGTTGTTTTATGCATATCAAATTTTTCGTTTGATCTAGTTTGAACCCTAAAAATAGTTTTTTAAGTTTAATTTTCATTCAACATTGAATCACTTTTATGTATTTAATTAAAATGTACTCATCTCTAGCTATTTTATATTGTTTTACTAAAAAATTATAGAAAAATACTAGATTCCTAATAACTCCTATTTCTAATTCTAAAAATAATTGTTAGATGTGTTTAAAGTTTAAATAACTTTGCAAAAAAAAAATGCGATTTCATTTTTTTATCTGGAATTAAACTATTGAGATTAATGTGTACAACTATGTTGTATACACTTTATAACATTTAAAATAAAAAACTTTAATTATTATGGAAACATATTCCAAAGTTACTATTCTAGCTCTTACAGTATTTAGTCTATCTGTTTCAGCGCAAAAAGTCATCAATTTAGAAGGCGTCAATGACCCTAATTTCGTTAATAAAAATGGAAAGATTGGTATTGGAACCTTACATCCTGAAGGAAACCTTCAAATTGGTAGCGGCACTCAAAATGGATTGATTACACTTGGCGGTGGAAAAGGATATTCCTCTATTGGTTCAACGCGTTCTGATAGTGGATTAGTCTTAGGAAAAAACATCTATGCAAGTTATGATAATGACGAAAAAGACAATGGATTTGCCAGAGTTGGTAAAACAGACACTTATGGGTTTTCTGGAATCAAGTTAGGAAATAATGGACAAATTGATTTCTTTGGAAAAAATGGATATGTAACTTCAAATCAAATTGCGAATTCAGATCAAAACATTAAACTAAGAATTAATAGTTATGGAAAAGTTGGAATTGGAACCTTAAACCCTGAAGGAAACCTTCAAATTGGTAGCGGTACTCAAAATGGATTGATTACGCTTGGTGGTGGAAAAGGATATTCTTCTGTTGGTTCAACGCGCTCTGATGGTGGATTAATATTCGGAAAAAACATATATACAAGATATCTTAATGAAGATGACAATAAGATTGCTAGAGTTGGTAAAACAACTACTAAAGGGTTTTCTGGAATCAAGTTAGGTGATAATGGACAAATTGATTTCTTTGGAAAAAATGGACATGTAACTTCAAATCAAATTGCAAACTCAGATCAAAATACCAAGTTAAGAATTAGTGAGAACGGTAATGTTGGTATTGGAACAGTTAACCCTGGGGCATGGAGACTAGCTGTAAACGGAAAAGTAAGAGCAAAAGAAATAAAAGTAGAAACGGGGTGGGCTGATTTTGTTTTCTACAAAGATTATAAATTACCTACACTAACAGAAGTAGAAAACCATATCAAAGCTAAAGGGCATTTAAAAGATATTCCCAGTGCTAAGGAAGTCGCAGAAAACGGAATTTTCCTTGGAGAAATGAACGCTAAACTACTTCAAAAAATTGAAGAATTAACCTTATATACGATTGCACAAGAGAAAAAATTAACTTCCCAAGCTAAAAAAATTGAATTGTTAGAAAAAGAAAATGATAAAATTAAAAGCCTAGAGAAACAAAATATTCTTTTAAAATCTATAAACTCTGAACTTTTAAAAATTAAAAATCGACTTGAAAAATTAGAAAATAAATAACAATTATAAAAATTATGAAATCATTTTATAAAATTACCATTCTTGCATTTGCTGTACTTAACTTGCCTATTTCTGCACAAAAAATCATTAATCTAGAAGGGGTTAATGATCTTAATTTCGTTAATAAAAATGGGAATATCGGAATAGGGACTAATACCCCTAGAAGTATTCTTAATATTAAGACTAATAATTCTAATGGGGCTATAATTTCAATTGAAAAACATACCTCTAATCAAATAATTGGTGGACTAAGATTTGGAAGTGGGTATGATAATTTTAATGCTTGGTCGGGTATTGAAGCTCATGCTACGGGAGGATTAGATCAACAAGATCTCAGATTCTACACAACTTATGGAATCAGAGCTGAAAGAATGAGAATTAATCAACATGGAAACGTGGGTATTGGAACAAATAACCCTGGAGCATGGAGACTAGCTGTAAACGGAAAAGTAAGAGCAAAAGAAATCAAAGTTGAAACGGGGTGGGCTGATTTTGTTTTTTACGAAGATTATAAATTACCTACACTAACAGAGGTAGAAAATCACATCAAAGCTAATGGGCATTTAAAAGATATTCCCAGTGCTAAAGAAGTCGCAAAAAACGGAATTTTCCTAGGAGAAATGAACGCTAAACTACTTCAAAAAATTGAAGAATTGACCTTGTATACGATTGCACAAGAGAAAAAATTAACTTCTCAAGCTAAAAAAATTGAATTGTTAGAAAAACAACAAAACGAAATCAACGAATTAAAAGCCTTGGTTAAACAATTAGCAAACACAAAAAAATAATTTCATAATTGTGCCCTCCATTATGGAGGGCTTTTTTTATCCCTCATAAAACATATTAAATATGAAAAAGACAACAATACTAGCTACTATATTTTTTAGCTTATTACTAAGTTGCACAAAGAAACCACAAACACAGCAAAGCAAACCAATTTCTCCAGATCAAAAAGAAGTACTTCTCGTAGGAACGTTTCACTATAACAACCCAAGAGCCGATATTGCAAAATTTAAATCATTCGATATTCTTAGTGAAAAAGCACAATTGGAATTAAAAGAGATGACCGCCAAAATAAAACAATATAACCCTACAAAAATTTTTGTTGAGTGGCCTTATCAAGAATAAAAGGAGTTAGACTCTCTGTACAATTTATATAAGGAAGGAACGTATTTTACCAATAAAAAACTTTCTAACTTTTATCTAAAAGATGAAACATTTCAGTTAGCTTTTCGTATTGCTAAAGCTAACAACCATAAAAAAGTATATGCCATTGACTATGATACGGAATTTCCCTACGAAAAAGTCATGCAAGATATCATAAGAAACAAACAAGTCGCACTTCAAAAGAAAATTGAAAACGACATTTCTGCATTTTCTTCCGAATTTAATAAAATGATCGATAATAACGCCTCTCTTAAAGAATTAACCTATTGGGAAAACTCAGAAAAGGTGAGAACTTTTTCAAATAATTTTCATAACAATCTAATGGTAAAAGCAGGAGCTCCCGATGATTTTAATGGTGTTTATTTAACCGCTGAATGGTATAAACGTAATCTTTATATGTGGTCTTTTGTTGAAAAAAACACGACGAAACCCAATGAAAAAGTCATGGTTTTAGTTGGATCAAGCCACGCTGCTATGTTTGAACTTTTTATTAGAGATAAACCCGATTGGAAGGTTACTGAATTAAAAGAAATTATGGAGCAATAACCAGTAGCTTATAAAAAAAGAGAAGGCTATCTTGAATTTTTAGGTAGCCTTCTCTTTTTTCAAGTGTTCGTATTGAAAATTACTTCTCAATTAACATCTTTTCTCAATCGGTTTATTTTTTTCAGATAACCAAAGGAGTAAAAAAGAACAAAAAACTCTCTTTCCCTTTTTTCATACGCTTAGGGGAATTTACCGCATAAGTCTCTTGGATATTTATAACTTGATAAATGAAAAACAAATTCATTTTAACTTAAATTATCCATGAAAAATTCCATTAACAACACCCCTGACCAACACGGATTTGTCTTAATGGGAACGGATCAATTATATATTGACCACCTCCCTATGTTTTACATGCAAAACCACATGTATCAACTTATCGCGGAAATAACCATTCCCGAGACAGCAAGGCAACAATATTCTAAAGATCAAGAAGCGCATCCTGAGAGTTTTTATATTTTAGGCAACTTAGAAAATGATAAATTCACGCTGCCCTCTGTTGCTATAGGAGAAACTACCACATTTCAAGCGGATATTTTTAGAGGTCTTCCAGAAGACCCTAATAAAGACACCCCGCTGATTCATAACATCACTGTAAAATTCAAACAACTTATTCGAATCAGACATTTTGATTTTAATCAAAAATACCCTGAAAACCTCACCTATGTATTATTTGGCAACGAAAATGAAGCGTTCCTTTCACATTATTTGACCAAACAACCCGACTTCATGCAAGATATTCAACTTAAAAGCCCTCCTCTTTGGTTACAATCAGAGCAGTTAAAAATGGGAGTTGATATTAATTTTATAGGACTTTCTGACACTAAAGACGCCAATCAATCACCTTTAACAGCCACATCCTATAATGTGATGTATGAAGGACAAACGGATACCAGTTTCGATATCCATATTTATCGAAACATCTTTTTTAGTGACAAAATACCAAACAAAACTCCAAATACAAAAAGTATAGTCTAGCCCACATTCTCTTTTAAAACCTATTAAGTATACTCTCATATACTAAACTTAAAAACAAGTCATCATGAAAAAAAACGATCTACAGAAAAATTATGCAAACTTATTAAACAGTCAAACTGAAAAAATATTCAAAAAATTAAAAGTTGACGACATAGGTACCAATTCCCTTGCAGGATGGTTTTTGGGACCAAAAGCTGAAAATGCTGATTTATTAAAAAAATTAATCAATCAAGCACTGGATAAGCATATTCAAGATAGAATTGAATTATATCCTGAAGACCCAATTTATGTAACTGAAGAAATTAAAAATTCTGAAGATTATAAGTCTACCGTAGAAGTTTTAGAGGAAAAGGCCAATGCTCTTTTCGACCAATTAAAGGGCTCCGTTCCTTTTTGGAGCTATCGATGGCAATCGCATATGAACTGGGACACCACATTGCCCGGTATGGTTGGGTATTTAGGCACCATGTTATATAACCCTAATAATGTAGCAGCAGAAGCGTCTCCTGTAACTACGGTATTAGAAATGAAAGTTGGCAATGAACTTTCAGAAATGCTTGGATATAACATTCAAGAAGGAAATAAACTACCAAAAGCTTGGGGACATATTACTTGTGATGGTTCTATTGCAAATAACGAGGCGATGTGGGCTGCAAGAAATTTAAAGTTTTACCCTGTTAGCATGGTTGAAGCTATTAAAAATGAACCTAGCTTGGTCAATGCTAAAGAACTTTTGATAACGCAACCGAATGGAGAAAATAAAAAACTTCTTGATTTAACCAGCTGGGAACAACTTAACCTAGGCGTCGATGAGATTCTGGGCATTTCAGAAAATATTTTAAAACTATGTCCAGATATAACCTCAGAAGACCTTACCGAAATAATGAACAACTATAGTATTCAGAATATTGGTCTCTCTGGCATCAAAAAATTTTTAGACAACGATATAGACGAACCCGTTGTATTAGCCCCCTCAGACATGCATTATAGTTGGCCAAAATCGGCAGCAGTTATAGGTATTGGTGCTAATAATGTTAAGAAAGTTTATGTTGATTTAGACGCTCGAATGGAGATTAATGAGTTAAAAAAAGCTATCGATAATGCTGTAGCTAAAAAACAACCCATTATCATGACGGTTGCCGTTATGGGGAGTACGGAGGAAAGCGCTGTTGACCCATTAAAAAAAATTATCGACCTAAGAAAAGAATATAACAAACAAAATATCGACTTCGTAGTGCATTGTGATGCCGCTTGGGGTGGTTATTTTGCCTCTATTTTAAGAGCTCCAAAACAACAAAGTAGAAAAGAAAAGGTTGAATATACTCCTGCTTTGGTAATGAACAAATATGTTACAGAACAATACGAATATATGCAATATTCTGATTCTATAACCATTGACCCACATAAAGCTGGCTACGTACAATACCCTGCAGGTGGTTTATGTTATAGAAATGGAGCTATGCGAAACATGGTAGCCTTTACAGCACCTGTTGTTTATCATGGTGGAATTGATCCTACGGTTGGGGTTTATGGGCTTGAAGGGTCTAAACCTGGGGCAGCTCCTGCTGGAGTTTACTTAAGCCATCAAGTTATCCCATTAGACCAAACTGGATATGGAAAAATACTAGGTAAATGCTTGTTCAATAGCAAGCGATTGTACAGTGCTTTTATTACTATGGCAGAAGAAAATGACCCTTTTATTATTGTACCATTTCAACGTTTACCCTCCCAAAAAAATGGAGGAACTCCAGAAGAAATTAAAGAGCAATATGAGTTTATTAAACACGAAATTGTTCCAAAGACAAATGCTGAAATTATGAGTAACCCTAAAGCTGTGGATTTATTGCCTGAGTTAGGAAGTGATCAAATTATCATTACATATGCTTTTAATTTCAAGAATTCAGATGGAACTCTTAATAATGATGTAGTGAAAATGAATCAATTAAACCTTAATATTTTCAAAAAATTAAGCTTGGCTCCTGATCATGATAACGTAGAAGAGGTTCCATTAATGGTTACACAATCTCAATTTTCAGTTGATAGTTATGGAAAAGTATTGGTAGATAACTTCAAATCAAGGTTGGGTGTTTCCATAGAGAACGACACTCCTGTTACCTTTTTAATATCCACAACCATGGATCCTTGGCTTACAGAAACTTCGAAGGGAAATTTTATTCCAACGTTAACAAATCAACTAAAAAGTGTTGTCATTCAAGAAATAGAGAACATCTCTCTTAAAGAACTAGAAGCTATATAATACTTGAGGCTGCCTAAATGAAATAGGCAGCCTCACTATTTTTTACACCTGATAAACTATATATGAAATAAATACATAGTCAAGTAAGGTTACAAGGCATACTAGTACAATACTCTAAACTTAATCGTACCCGTAACTTTCTTCAACTCAGAAATTACTTCTTGATTGTATTTTTTATTAACATCTGTAATTACATATCCTACTTTTTCATCCGTAGAAAGATATTGCCCTGTAATATTAAGTTCATAAGCTGCCAACACCTTATTAATCTTAGCCATAATACCTGGCACATTCTTATGTATATGTAAAAAACGGTGTGCGTCTTTATGCTTTGGCAATCGAATATTTGGAAAATTCACAGCGTCGACGGTATTACCCGAATTAATATAAGCCATAATTTTATTAGGGACAAAATCAGCGATATCTCTTTGTGCCTCTTCCGTACTACCTCCTACATGCGGAGTTAAAATTACATTATCAAGTCCTATCAACTCAGAAAAGAATTCGCCATTTTTTCTAGGTTCTTCAGGATACACATCAATTGCAGCTCCTGCTATTTTTCCAGATTTCAAAGCTGAAACCAATGCTTTAATATCTACCACAAAACCTCTTGAAAGATTCACCAAATGTGCTCCATCTTTCATCAGGGCAATCTCCTTCGCTCCTATAAAGTTTCTATTATTAGCATTATCATCCACATGCAAAGTAACCACATCCGAAATACCCAACAAATCTTCTAATTTCGAGACTTTCGTAGCATTTCCTAATGCCAATTTATCTTCCACATCATAATAATACACATCCATTCCTAAGGCTTCTGCCAAAACAGATAATTGTTTTCCAATATTACCATACCCAACGATTCCGAGTTTTTTTCCTCGAACCTCTTTAGAACCTTGAGCCGTTTTATTCCATTGCCCTTGATGAATCTCCGTACTTCGTTGAAAAACACTTCGCATCAACATAATGATTTCACCAATGGCCAATTCTACCACCGATCTTGTATTGCTATACGGTGCATTAAACACCACTATTCCATGTTCTTTACAAGCTTCTAGATCAATTTGCTTCGTACCAATACAAAAAGCAGAAACCACCATAAGTTTTTCCGCAGACTCAATAACCTTCCTCGTTACTTGTGTTTTTGATCGTACTCCTAAAACATGTATGCCTTTTAATTTCTCTATAAGCTCCTCCTCTGGCAAACTTCCTGATAAGGTTTCTACGGTAAAACCATCTTCTGATAATTTATAATTAGCATCTATATGGATGTTTTCCAATAGTACTATTTTTATTCTGTTTTTGGGATAGGAAATATTTCTTGGCAAATCGTTTACGTATAAAAATTCATCTAAGTTTGGGGCAATATGATCCGCATTGGCAACGGTTTTATCTCTGGATACATTTTCGGTATAGGCAAAAAACTTATCTGCGACTCCTGCTTCTTTGGTAACATAATCACTATACCCATCCCCTATCATTTGAATCTCTCCTTCTAGTTTTAAATCTTTAATACATTGAATTTTTCCATTATGAGTTGACAACACATTCTCTTTATCGAAACCTACGATATTGTTCTCCGTATCAAATTCGAATGTATTCGCAAAAACTCTTTCCGAAGGGATGTTGTATTCCGCTACAATCGGATCAATAAACTCCTTAAATCCAGCTGAAATAACATATATATCTTCTGAAAATTTTTCAAAAAACTCCTTATTACTTTCAATAGATTTCGAAACTTTTTTACGCAACTCTTGAATTAAAAGCGTCAAATCGGACCTTTTTGCATCTAACAATTTTATACGTCTTTCCAAGGACTCGGGAAAAGAAATTTCACCATCAATTCCAAGATTGGTAATATTTACTATTCCCTCAATTATTTCATTCTTTTGAGGATTATTAGCAAGTGTAATCTCAGCTAACACGTCTAAAGCTTCTACCCTTGTTAAAGTACTATCAAAATCAAAGATGTAATTTCTTTTCATAGTAGTTGTGGTGTTCATGGTCTGTTAATTGTATTGTTAGTCTGCAAATTACAAAGGTTTCCTTAAAAAAGTATCACAAAAACATAACATTTTATTTTTTTTATATTTTTAACTAAAAAAGGTAGTTAATTATAAGATATACCCAAAAATCATTAAAAAAATCAACCAAACTATTGGTATGGATTCTACCCAAAAAGAGCTAAAATATTCGGGTTGTTTGACAGATGATTTTAGAAGTACCCACAGCAACAATATTGAAATTGAGACATATGCCATCTGAAAAACTGGAAGTCCTCCTATAGAAAATTCCAATCCTAAACAAATTAACAACATGACTACTCCTAATTTTTTGGTATTAAGAATTCCAATTTTTTTAGGAATTGTTTGCAATGAAATAGCATCAAATTTCACATCTCTAATATCAAAAGGTAAAATAAGAATCATTACAAACAACAATCTCTGAATGAACATACCCCACCCTTTCATATCTAGAACCATTCCTGCATCATATATTGGTAAAAGTACTGTCGTTCCTGCCCATATAATTCCTACTATGAGAATTTTTAGATAACTTATACTTCGTAAATTTTTTTGAAAACCTCCTAATAAAGGCACTGCATACAAAAAAGTTAACAAAGCCATTGGAAGAATTACAAACCATGTTTTTATTGAAATTTGAGTTCCGTAATAACACATCAATAAAAAACAAATGAACGAAAAAGCTTGTATAAAACGTAAGTTATGTGTCAAACTTCTGTGATGTAATTTAGCCAGGCCTGCGTATTTAACAAAATTATATCCCGTGATTGTTCCGTAAAATATAAAATAGTCTAAAGGTTCATTATATGAAAGCCCCAAATACCACTCTGTTATTCTTGTCAGTGCATATACCGATAATGCAACGTGTAGGCTAGTGTTTATATAAAGTTTTAGTATTTTTTTTAGATAGCTCATTAAACAAAAATAACATATCTGTGTATAATTTAGTATCGAGGTAATGATTTAACGGTTTCGAATAAAAAATCACTATTTAAAATCGGCAATTTTAATTAATTTTGTAGCACTTTAAAACAAACAACCAAAATGAACACAAATTCATTTCAACTAAGACATATAGGCCCAAGAGTAAAGGATCAAGAAAAAATGCTAGGTGCTATTGGTGTTGATTCATTGGATCAATTAATTTATGAAACAATACCCGATGATATTAGATTGCAAGATAACTTAGACTTAGCTCCTGCTATGAGTGAGTATGAGTATCTTAATCATATCAGTGCCTTGGGTGCTAAGAATAAAGTTTATAAGAGTTATATCGGTTTAGGATATCACGAAGCAATTGTCCCAAGTGTAATCCAACGTAACATCTTGGAAAACCCAGGATGGTATACAGCTTATACACCCTATCAAGCCGAAATTGCTCAAGGTCGTTTAGAAGCCTTATTGAACTACCAAACTATGGTATGTGATTTGACAGGTATGGAATTGGCAAATGCTTCTTTATTAGATGAAGGTACAGCTGCTGCTGAAGCAATGGCATTGTTATTTGATGTTCGTGAAAGAGCTAAGAAAAAGGCTGGAGCAAATAAATTTTTTGTTTCGAATGAAATATTACCACAAACACTATCTGTGTTACAAACTAGAGCGATTCCAATTGGTATCGAATTGGTAGTTGGTAACCACGAAGAATTTGACTTTTCAGAAGCATTTTTTGGTGCTATTTTACAATATCCTGGAAAACACGGACAGGTATATGATTATACAGATTTTACTGCAAAAGCTAATCAAAATAATATCAAAGTAGCTGTAGCTGCTGATATTTTATCGTTAGTAAAACTAAAAGCTCCTGCTGAATTTGGTGTTGATGTAGTTGTAGGTACCACACAACGTTTCGGAATTCCTTTAGGATATGGTGGCCCTCATGCAGGTTATTTTGCTACCAAAGAAGCATATAAAAGAAGTATCCCTGGGCGTATTATTGGGGTTACTAAAGATAAAAACGGAGGTCGTGCTTTACGTATGGCTCTGCAAACACGTGAACAACATATAAAACGTGAAAGAGCTACTTCTAATATTTGTACTGCACAAGTATTACTAGCAGTGATGGCAGGTATGTATGCTGTATATCATGGTAAAGACGGATTAGCTTACATTGCTAATAACGTACATCAAGCAACGATTACTTTGGCCGAAGCCTTAAACGGTTTAGGTTTTACGCAAAAAAATAGTGCTTATTTTGACACTTTATTAATTGAAGTAGAAGCAGCTAAACTTCGTGAAGTTGCAGAGAAAAACAATATCAATTTCCATTATGTTGACGAAAACCATGTTGCTATTTCATTAAATGAAACAGTAGGTTTACCTGAGATTAACGCAATTATCAATTGTTTTGAACAAGCGTTCAATGTTCAAGATATTACTGTTAATGAATTTGATACTAAAAGTATATTACCTGAAAATGTACTTAGAAACACTTCTTTTTTAGACAATGATGTTTTCAATACGTATCAATCAGAAACAGATATGATGCGTTATATCAAAAAATTAGAACGTAAAGACCTTGCATTAAATCATTCAATGATTTCTTTAGGTTCTTGTACTATGAAACTTAATGCTGCATCAGAAATGTTGCCTTTAAGTAATCCGCAATGGGGGAACATTCATCCCTTTGCTCCATTAGACCAAGTACAAGGGTATCAAGAAGTTCTTAAAAACTTAGAACATCAACTAAACGTAGTTACTGGTTTTGCTGGAACTTCCTTACAACCCAACTCTGGAGCACAAGGAGAATTTGCTGGTTTAATGGTGATACGTGCTTACCACCAAGCAAATGGAGATAATAACAGAAACATCTGTTTGATTCCTGCTTCTGCTCACGGAACAAACCCTGCTTCAGCAGTAATGGCAGGAATGAAGGTAGTAGTTACTAAAACGGATGAAAAGGGAAATATAGATGTAGAAGACCTACGTACGAAAGCAGAATTACACAAAGATAATTTGGCTGCTTTAATGGTTACGTATCCTTCTACACACGGAGTATATGAAAAAGCGATTAAAGAAATCACACAAATAATCCACGATAATGGTGGGCAAGTATACATGGACGGTGCTAATATGAATGCTCAGGTAGGGTTAACCAACCCTGCAACTATCGGAGCGGACGTTTGTCACTTAAACCTACACAAAACATTTGCTATTCCACACGGAGGCGGTGGCCCTGGTGTTGGTCCAATTTGTGTTGCACCACAGCTTGTACCTTATTTACCAACAAATCCAGTAATCGCTACAGGAGGTGATAATGCCATTACGGCTATTTCAGCTGCTCCTTGGGGATCTGCATTGGCTTGTTTAATTTCTTATGGTTACATTACAATGTTAGGAGCTGATGGTTTGACAAATTCAACCAAAAACGCCATCTTAAATGCAAACTATATGAAAGAACGCTTGCAAGGGCATTTTGAAACCTTATATACTGGAGAAATGGGTCGTGCTGCACATGAAATGATTTTAGATTGTAGGGCCTTTAAACAACACGGTATTGAGGTAGTTGATATTGCAAAACGTTTAATGGATTATGGATTCCATGCTCCAACAGTATCTTTCCCTGTGGCTGGAACGATAATGGTTGAGCCTACTGAAAGTGAAGGTTTATCTGAATTAGATCGTTTTTGTGATGCATTAATTTCTATTCGTAAAGAAATTGACGCTGCAACAAAAGAAGACACTAATAATGTACTAAAGAATGCACCTCATACACAAGAAATGTTAACGGCTGACCAATGGGATCTGCCTTATTCTCGTAAAGAAGCTGCTTTTCCGCTTGCGTATATTGCTGAGAATAAATTTTGGCCATCTGTAAGAAGAGTTGATGATGCCTTTGGAGATAGAAACTTGATTTGTTCATGTAACCCTATCGAAGATTATATGGATGCCGAAGCTTAATCTTAAAAAAAACATAAAAACAAATAAGAGACTGTCTAATTAACTGGCAGTCTTTTTTTTGCTCCAAAATATAACGATATTTGCGACCAGTTATTTACCCCCAACATCCCCCTAAATGAAACACCCCATATTCATATATTTCTTTTTACTCATAATTTTTCTCACAAAAACTTTTGCACAAGCTACTCATAACATAAATAATGATAAAGTAGCGAATATGGCACCCTTTTGTTCCGATACGGGTATTGTATTCAAAAACTCAAGTTCAGATACCTTTGGAGCAATAACCAATAATGCTCCTGTTGGTCCTTACTACGATTGTTTAGCTAGCCAACCACATCCATCATGGTTTTTCATTAAAGTAGATCAAGCAGGTAATTTAAACCTTCATATAGAACAAACAAGCAATGAAGGCTCCCCTATTGATGTAGATTTTGCTATCTGGGGACCTTTTAATCGAGATCATATTAAAAATATAAAACAAGGAAATATTCAACTACTAGATACTAGATCCTTGAAAGATTGTAGTTATTCATCTGCTTCAACCGAGCAATTATGGGTTTCTGATGTAAAAGAGAATGAATATTATGTTATCCTTATAACCAATTTTGATGGAAGACCCGGTACTATAGAGATGATTAGTACTCAAACTGATGATAATACCAATACTGCTACGGCAACAACTGATTGTAGTGTGGTTCCTTCGTTAGGAGAAGATAAAATTGTATGTAACGGAACACCTGTTGTATTAGAGGTACCTTCTGACAACAATTATAATAACACCTACCAATGGTTTATTAAAATAGGGGATCACTTTGAAGTCATCGAAAATGAAACAGGGCCAACACTTCTGATCAATAACAATACTTCAGGAATATACAGGCTAAAAGTTTCTAATGATATTATTAATGTTTATGATGATATTCAAGTTACCTTTGTTCCTAATTCGAAAGCTTATCCCATCGATGACATTAACGAATGTATTTCTAATGATCTAAAATCATATACTTTTGACCTTCATAGGTTAACTACGCCCCAAATACAAAAAGAACAAAAAGGAAGTACCATCAAAGTAAGCTACTTTACTAATTTAGAAAGTGCTATTAAAAACACAACCCCACTCTTTGACAATAAATTAGAAGTTTCTATCAATCAAGAAATCGAAGTTTTTGCACGAATTTACGATACTAGATATCCCAATAATTGCTTTGATACTACTTCCTTTATAGTGAAAGTAAATCAGCTCCCTACTATACTTCAACCCAATAACTACCTTGTATGTGATGATATTGAAAGTGGTAGTAATTCGGATGGAAAAGCAACGAATATAAACCTTGCTATTAAAGATGATGAAATTTTAGGTAATTTACCTCCTGATGATTACATTGTTTCCTACCATCGATCCTTGAAAGGTACGCAATCAAATGAGGAAATTGACCTAATAAATAAAAACATCCCATACACTAATACGACTCCTCATATCGAAACCATTTTTGTAAAAGTCACCAATCAAATAACAGGCTGTATTAATAATACAATTTCATTCCAAATAGAAGTAAAACTCATTCCTAATCATGAAATATTATCCTCAATTACAGTGACAGATGACATTAACACCCATCAAAATATCCGGTGTAATATCAAAATTAATCATCCAAATATTGAAGGACATAAATTTGCTTTAGTTGACCAAAATGGAAACCAAACCGAATATCAAGAATCCCCGTTATTTGAAAACTTAACTGGTGGTGTATATACCTTGTTAGTTATAAGAAATGATATGACCTGTCAACGTATAAAAAAACAACTTGTAGTGGTTAATGTAGCCAACTTTTTTACACCTAATAATGATGGGCACAATGATACTTGGGTTATTAGAGGTATCAATAATTCCTTTTATCCACAAGCGGAACTTCGTATATTTAATCGAATGGGGAAACTCTTAATACGAAAAACAATAAAAGAAAACTGGGGGTGGGATGGACACTATAATGGCAAAATACTCCCCTCAAATGATTACTGGTACCATTTAATTTTAAAAGATAAGAACAATAAAAAGTTAGTAAAATCAGGTTATTTTTCATTAATAAAAAAATAATAATTTCCTTTCTAAAAACTTCACACTGGACAGACAAACTTACTAAGCTGCCAATAAAAAACAACTTTTATTAAGAATAAACAAACAAATATCCTATATAAAAGTTAAATTCACCTTTGGTAGGTGTTAATTATTTTTTGTAATCGATATATATAGATAGATTGGTTTCATAACATTTGAAACTATGAAAACTACTACTATATTTCCACTACTCATCTATTTCCTCCTTATATCAAAACCTATTTTTACACAAGTAGAAGTTAAAGAAATCATTAATAATGATAAAATATCGGGTATGGCTCCATTCTGTTCTGATACTGGTATTGAATTTAAAAACTCGTTATACCATGAGAATACGTCTGTTGTTAAAAAAGCGCCTAAAAATATAAATTATGGTTGTTTACAACAACGCCCTTACCCCTCTTGGTTTTATATTAAAATTGATGCATCAGGAAAATTAGCCTTAACCATTGAGCAAGAAAACAAAAGTAAAACACCTATTGATGTTGATTTTATCACTTGGGGTCCCTATACAAAAAAGGACATTATCGATATTAAAAAAAACAATAAACAAGAAGAATTACTAAAAGAACACAAAATTATAGATTGTAGTTTTGAAAAGGACGCTATAGAATTCTTAACCGTACCTAAGGCAAAAAAAGGAGAGTATTATATCATACTTATAACCAATTACAAAAAAGAAGCTGGTACCATCAAAATGACTTCTACTCCTTCAAAAGACAATACGGCTAGAGCTTCAACAGATTGCAGTATTGTATCACTACTTGGTGAAGACCAAATACTATGTGAAGGTACTCAATATCGTTTGGATGCCACTTCTTATGGCGAGAAAACATTGACCTACCAATGGTTTCTTGACAAGGGTAATGGGGATGTTGCAATTAAAGGAAAAACAAACCCAATACTTATTATTAAAGACAATATATCTGGTACATATAAAGTCAAAATCTCAGATGGTAAAAACACATGGCAGGATACTATTACTATTGAATACCTTCCAAAAATTGTTACTACACAAATTAAGAATGTCATTGAATGCATCCCATCAAATCAAAAATCTTATACGTTCGATCTTTCTTCAATAGTAACTCAAAAAATACTAAAAAAACAAAAAACAACTGACGTAAACGTTTCTTATTTCACTAGTCACGAAAATGCACAATCTAACCTTAACATTATTCCAAATGCAAAAATTAAGGTTATGGTAAATAAACAACAAAAAATATATGCTCGAATTTATCATAACCGTTTAGCTCATCAGTGTTATTCTATCACTTCATTTGTTATTTCACCTACTCAAAAACCTAAAATCAACACTCCTACAAGCTATTATATTTGTGATGATATGAAAAGCGGGAGTAATACAGACGGCATCAGTGACGGTATTATCTTAGCAAATAAGGATGCTGAAATACTAGGCAACCTTTCTCCTAAGAAATACACTATCTCTTACCATAGTTCTTTAAACGGAGCTAAGTCGGAGGAAAATATTGACCTGATTGACAAAAATACTCCGTATACAAATAAAACTCCTTTTAAAGAACCCGTCTATGTTAAGGTTAAAAGTAATGATTCAAATTGCGTTAATAATGAAGTATTAGTAACCATTGAAGTAAAGCCGATTCCTGACTTCGAAGACAATTCTCTTCTTAATTCAATTATTACTATTGATGAAACTAACAATAAAAGAAACGAAAACTATAGTATAAAAGTTAATCACAAAAATATTAGCAATTACAAGTTTGCATTGATTGACAGTAACGGCGAACAAACATCATTTCAAAAAGAGCCCGTATTTAACAACTTAGAAGGAGGTATATATACCGTTATTATAAGAGATGACTATGACTGTGGCACAACTCAAAAACAGGTCGTTTTGGTTAAGGCTCCTTCTTTCTTTACTCCCAATAATGACGGATACAATGACACGTGGAATATCCAAGGAATAAACAATAAATTTTTCCTAAAAGCTGAAATAACAATTTGCAATCGTTTTGGAAGGGTTTTAATAAAACGAAAAATAACTAAAAACTGGGGGTGGGACGGACACTATAATGGCAAAATACTCCCCTCAAATGATTATTGGTTTCATTTAGTGTTAACCGACCAATCAAATAACGTTTATTCAAGTTACGGGCATTTTTCTTTATTAAAAAAATAAAAGCTACCCTAGTTTATAAAAAAATTAAGTAATAATTAGGTTTTACAATTCAAAAAAGCTGTAAGCTGATTTTAATTACTACTCATCATATGAGCAATATATAAATTCCTCCCTTTTGAAAAAATGTATAACAAAAAAACTCTTAGAATCGATTATGATGTCATTAAATGAATGGCATAGTATTTAATGACTAAATACAAACCCATAAGGATACACATATCTATATAAAAACAGGATAATTTTTTAATAAAAACCAATCCTGTCTTATACAAAAATCTAGTAATCAAGTTTATTATGGTTCATATCGTACTGCTAAATAATACAAACTACCTGTACCCGGAGCTCCATAAATTGGTGCATATTCTTTCTTAAAAATATTAGTCCCACCTATTTTTAAATTTGTAAAAATATTTGGAAAGTCATAAAACAACGAAACATCCGTCGTACTATAAGAAGGCACTAGAGTTTCTCCTAGATTACTATAATAATTATATGAATCACTAAAATAGGTTGTCCAAGAAAACCCTAAACGTTCTTTAGCTCCTAAATCATTTCCTTGAATCGTAATACTTCCTCTATGATTTGGTGCATTAAACTGTAAGCTTCTTAAAAAAGCTTCTTTTTCAACATTATCATCTAAACTATTATCGGTAGGAAGAAAATCATTGGTTCCGTATGAATTCCAATCATATGACATACTTGCTTTGATATGATCTGAAAATAAATAGTCTATTCCTAATCCAGCTCCGTAACTAAATATAGTCTCATTTCTATTCTGCCTTATGGCAAAAATCTGAAAATCAGGTGTACCTGGTCTAAAAAATATGTTAGGCCTATTAATAAAGTTTTTGTACCTAGTATAATAGCCGTTCAAATTAAACTTTAGACGATTGTTTATTAAAGAATTAAACCCAAACTCTAAACTTGAGTTTCTTTCAGGTTGAATCGGTTCAAATGTAGGAGCTATTTCTTGCAATATTTCTTGCATTGTATAGGTATTCCCTGAATTTCCTTGATATATAAAGTTCTCTAATGAACTTTTTGCAGCTCCAACTATAGTATATACTGAAGTTAACTGTAACCTAAAATACCCTTCTTGAACGCTCGGATTTCTATATCCTGTTTGATAAGAAGCTCTTATAGAGTTATTTTTATTCTTACCAAAAAGATAAACTGCACTTATTCTTGGAGAAGAGTTTACTTTATAATCACTTTGTTTATCTACTCGAAAAGCCAAAGAAAGTCGTAAGTTATCATCAAAGTAGGTATCTTGTGCTATAATGTTTGCTGAAAATTGATCTAAAGATATGGGTTTTCCAAACCCCAATTCCCCGTCGTTATAAAAAGCACCCTCACTATTTATATGATAATTTCTATAATTTAGTCCCATGTTAAGTTGAAAAGGTAATTCATCTTTAAAATTATATTCAAAATCAAAATTGGTGTAACTAGAAAAATCTACTGCCTGTGAACCAGCTATAATCCCATCTCCCGAATTTACAAATGAAGTATTCTGAGTTGTTGCTGCTAAAGCTGCGTCAAAGTTTTCTATATTAAATTCAGCTCCACCTGGCATAAATCTATCAGCAAACAACCTTGCTTCTCTTAAAGACCCTGTTTCATAATAGTTATTAGCAAAATCATTTGCCCAATCTTCGTCAGATCTTAACGATTTTTGAATTGCGTTTGCAGCACTTACTGCTGACCAACTACCCTTATAATTATCTAATTTTAAATGATAAGCTCTAAATTTTAACTGTTCATTTCTATTTACTCTAAATAGATAAAAACGTTGTAAATAATCAAACTGAGGGAAGGTAGAACTGCTCCTGATCAACCAATCACTAAATGAATACTTATAAAGCAACTCTAACTCCCAATCTTTATTAGGTCGATAAAAAAGGCTAAAGTTACCTCTAAAGCTTTTCATCTCATTATTGAAAACGTCTGAAAGCGTAAAAAGATCTTTTTCAGAAATTCCTGTTCTAGTCAACGTCCCTGGAGCAAATTGTAAAGAACTACCGTCTTTATGCCTTAACGTTGTCACCGAACGAATATTTCCAACACCATTACTGTATTCATCTCCCAGACGATGCAATGCATCATGAAACAAATATCCATCTGGGTTATTAATATCTAAGGATTGAAAATAGGCCCTATTATCCCATTGTCCGTTTGGAACTCGGTGATTATAATCTGTTCCAATCCAATCATGAGCTTTGCGATAATTCACATCAATTTTAATCGCTAGCTTATCGTTGAAAGGATGTGCTATTCTTAAATCTTGTTCGAAATAAGGGTTGACACCTGCAGCGTTTTGAACTGTAGTTCCAAATTTTGATTGAAAACTTAACCCCGGATAATCAAAAGGATTTTTAGAATACATACTTAACAATCCATTAAAAGCGTCAGAACCGTATATAGAACTTGAGGCTCCATGTATTAATTCAGCAGATACGATATCCAGATCTGAAACCCCGAGACTATTTCCTACTGACAATCCTATAGTAGACTGTGTATCATACCCATCTAACATTTGTTTAAATCTAAAATTAGCTGCATCTGAAAATCCTCTAGTATTATATGAGGGCAAAAAAATACTTGAGGATAAACTTTGTAATCCTCTCATTTTAGAAATAGCATCATAGTGATTAATACCTCCACTATTTTTCATTTCTAAAGCACTCATTTTATATACAATCACAGGTGCTTCAATACTCCTCTCTTTCGTCTTTGAAGCAGTTACAACAACTTCATCAAGCATATTGAGCGATGAAAATAATTTAATTTTTATCTTATCAATTTTTATTGGTTCTTTGATAGTTACTACTCTATTATTGAATAATGGATGTACTATTTTTAGTTTATAAATAGCATGAATATTTGTTTCTATTGAAAAAAAACCAGCAGCATCTGTTTTAGACTCATCACTGGTTCCCAACACATTAACTAATGCATTTTCTATAGGTATATCATATTCATTATAAATACCTCCCTGAAGTTTTATTTTTTGACTTAGTAGTTTTAAATGAATGAGGGTAAACAATGTAAGAAAAAATATTTTTTTCATAATTTAAGTATATATAGTTATTGATTTTTTGATCTAATATG
The DNA here is from genome assembly GCA_947496185.1 of uncultured Tenacibaculum sp. Taxonomy (GTDB): domain Bacteria; phylum Bacteroidota; class Bacteroidia; order Flavobacteriales; family Flavobacteriaceae; genus Polaribacter. The sequence continues at coordinate 201,714 of CANMCD010000001.1, read as the reverse complement.
TTTGTACATGACTACAAACAAAACTCTAACTTAAAAATGAAAATCGATCTATGTAAAAAGAGGGTTAAATATTAATATAGTTAACTAATAATCTGGCGTTAAAATACTAAATCAAATATTCCAACACGTTAAACAAGGTAAAATTTCACAAATAATTAACTATTGTACAATTAAGAAGTAAGCCGATTAATATAACAGCCTTTATTCAAGTTTCTGATATTTTTCTCTGTTAAAAAAAAACAAAAACACATCCAACAAGCAAATAATTAAGCAATAATTAAACAGAATCAACTAAAAATAAACAGTTTTTATACTACTTTTTTGATCTAAAAAAAAACTAATGTTAATTTAAAACAATATAAATAATTCTACGCTACATCACTAAACTTCACTTGTTATCTGGGCTAGTTAAATTATTTTTGTATTTTTATTAAATCTAAATAAATGAATATTCAAAACCTACTAGAAAATTTGGATGGAAAATTTACAATAATTTTTGTGGTCTCCGTCTTGTTAGAATGGGGCATATTAATTGCCTCAAAAAAAATTAAAAGTAACAAAAATGGGCTTATCAACCTTCTCTCTTATTTTATTGAGATAATACCTTACATTTTTTAAATGCCTTCATAATTGGGTTTATGATATGGATATACCAATATAAAATATTCGACCTTGGATATGAATGGTATGTCTGGGCTGCTTGTTACTTACTTTATGATTTTCTTTTTTTACATCATTCATCTTTTAGGACATAAAGTAAGATTGTTTTGGTGTATTCATGGAGTTCATCACACAGCAGAAGAAATGAAACTTTCTGTAGCCGTTAGAGGGTCTTTTATAGATATTATTTTAACTCCTCACAACATCATATGGCTACCTTTATTAGGTTTCGACCCTTTTATGGTACTTATTGTTGATGGAGTAGCAAGAATGTATGGGCTATTCGAACATTTTAACGAAAATATCATTCCGGCAAAAAACGGATGGATTGAAAAAATATTTATCACCCCTTCTATTCATCGTGTTCATCATTCAAAAAACCACATTTACCTCGATAGAAACTATGGAGAAACCTTCTCTATATGGGACCGTATTTTTGGAACATTTCAAACAGAACTTGATGAAAAGATTGAATATGGTATTATGCATGACAAAATGAACTCTAAAAACTTACTAGATGTACAAACTCTTTTATGGAGACATCTATGGAATGATATCAAAAGTGCACCTAATATGAAAGATAAGGTGAAATATATATTTAAACATCCTGGTTGGAATCATATTGATGGTGGTAAAAAGGCAAGAGAATATAGAAAAGAAGCCTGGAATAATAAACACCATTCTTAAAAATTACAAAAATTAAAAACTAACTTTAACAACTACTCATACTATGAACATTACATCAATTCAACACTTTGCTGAAAGCACACAATATACTAGCCTAATTGTATTAATCATTATGCTTATTGAATGGGGAACATTAATTATTACTAGTATTATTGAAAATAAAAAAGAAGGGCTAGTTAGTATTTTATCATATCTAATACAAAATATTCCTTACTTCTTGCTAGCAAAAATCATGATTGTGGGTGTTATGTTTTGGTTACACCAATACCGATTATTCGATTTAGGATACGAATGGTATGTATGGATCATTGCTTATTTAATATATGATTTTATGGTGTTTTTTATTCACTTATTAGGCCATAAAGTTCGTATTTTATGATGTTTTCATGGCGTACATCATACATACAGCACAAGAAATGAATTTAACCGTAGTAGCCAGAGGGTCTATATTTGATGTATTCTTTACACCTAATAACTTTATATGGTTGCCTATCCTCGGATTCGAACCTTTAATGATTTTTTGTATTGAACCTGTAGCAAGATTATATGCCACATACCCCCATATAAATAAAAAAATGGTAGGTAAACAGAAATGGTTAGAAAAAGTTTTTGTTACTCCATCGGTACATAGAGTTCATCATGCAAAAAACCATATTTATTTAGATCGAAACTATGGCGAAACATTTAGTTTCTGGGATAGAATTTTTAAAACCTATCAAACAGAATTACTTGATGAAAAAATACAGTATGGAATCATGCATGATAAGTTGAAACGCACTAGTTTTTGGAATGTACAGTTTTTAATGTGGAAAGAGTTATGGATCGATGTCAAAAATACACCAAAATTATCAGATAAGATCAAATATTTATTCATGTCTCCGGGATGGAATCATATTGATGGTGGAAAAAAAGCAAAAGCATATCGAGACAATGCTTGGAAAAATAGAGTAAAAACAATAACCGTTTAATTATTAATTATCCAATAAAATTTCTCTCCAGAAATTACTATTTGAAGAAAATTAACCCCTAATTATTTGTATCACTAACGCTACAAATTAGGTTGTTTACATTCATACACCTCAAATTTTAAATTCTGGGCAAGAAGTGTAACACTCATAAAAAGCTTGGCTAAATGGGTTTTATAATTCAAATGTCGATTTGCGACAAGTACAAACCTTCCTTTCTTCTTAAGACATAGAGCGACTTCTTTAAACAAATTTAGGCTTACCTCAATATTGTTTTCATGTTCAAAATGAAATGGTGGATTGGTAATTATTAAGTCAAAAAAACGTTTCTTTATAGTTTTTAATGAATCTTCACAATAAAAAATAGCATTTTCATTTTCCAAATTTAATTTTGACGAAGCTATTGCCAAGTTAAAATCGTCAATCAAAGTAAACCTAATATTCGATTTAAACTGTGATACTTCTTTAGCTATTACTCCATTTCCACAAGCCAAATCTAAGACCTCTTGTTCGCTATCATCAATATGTAAGTTCTGTAATAAGAATTGAGTTCCAATGTCAATTTTATTGGAGGAAAAAACTCCGTAATACTGATGATATACCCTATTATTATAGGTAAAAGAGTTTATAAAGTCTTTATTTACAATCGTTAATTTAGGTTTCTTTAATAATAATAGCCTTGCTTTTTTCCATGCTTTGGTTTGCCTAACTTCTTCAAAATATAATTCGGCAACCTTTAGTATATTGGCTGTAAAATACTTTGTCATAAAACAACAAACTACCTCAGTAGTTGAATTGGATGCCTGATAAATTTGCTGTAAAAACAACTCAAAAAGCTCTATTGACTTTGGAATTTTAAGTAATGCCAAATCAACGTTCCCTAAACTATCTAAAGGTGTTTTATAAATTACTTGAGCAGGTAGTCTATTATTCGTTAAGTTTAATGATATGGCTTTTTTTTGACTAGCATACGTCCATATTGTTGTTAATTCTTTTTCGGATAATAACGTATTCCAAACACCAAAACGATCGTTAAACAAATGTATCTTTTCTACTGAACAATCCTTTATATAATCTGTTGCTAATAATTCAGCCGAACTCCACGCTCGCAACGATTTATCTTGTGTGACAGGATAACGAGTCAATTTTACTCCTTCTAAATCCATATTATTTTTTTCTATATCTAACTGATTGACTTTTCCCTTAAGTAATTATTTACTGCAAAACCAAGTCCCAAAAACACCCAAAAATTGGTAGATGAAGAGAGCACACTTGAATTAGTAAGCCCTGTTATCATAAAAGAAAGTACCATTAAGAAACAGGCCATATTAAAGTAATGCATCCAGTGATCAAAAGACGATTTCACTAATGTTTTTATAGAGGATAACAAATACCAACCTACCAAAACGATAAATAATAATAAGGCAATTACTCCAAACTCAATTCCTATTTGAAAGTACAACGAGTGCGATGCTGCCACATATGAATTCGTTATGTTACCATAGGTTTTTATTCGACTCACATAATCTTCATTAGGATAAGCTAACGGAAAAGCATCTGCTCCATAACCTAGTACCATTGTTTTCTTTAATATTGGACCACTTAATGCCCATATCATCCCTCTACTCGAAACTATACGATTGTTCTTATGAAAGTATTCCCATTTTTCTGGATTTATAAAAGGACGTAATTTCCCTTTGACATATACATAAAAACCTCCTTTATCAACAACAATAGGAATCGTAAAAGCATTATCATACACTAAGTTTATCGGATTATAATAGTTTGTTTTTGAAAAATAAAACTTATAATGTTTGTAAGCTGTATTTTTAAAAGTTAGGGTATCACCTTTAGTAACCTTTAATACGTTTTTAAAACTCTTATCAGCAGCAAAGTTCAATCCTCCTCTTTTACTAACTCCTATATATAATGGTTTATTTTCATAGGGAAAAATCGCCATCAAACTATCCGTTACCTTAATATCTTTTAATGATGTCCCTGAAAATTTAGCCCCCATTACATTTGGATTGATAAGCTTATTGGTTCTATTTAAAAAAGAACTTACGATGAAAAAAACCAATACGGAGAGTACAACATATACACCTGCTTTTTTAAAAAATTGCTTTCCTTTATTTCTAAGTAAGAAAAATATAATTAAAACACATACAAAATATGTATAGTTTGAAGCTCTAGAATAAGATCCTACTAAGTTTGAAAAAATAAATAGATAAGCCACTAGTGAAATGACTTCCCATTTCCTTTTTTGGAAATAAAAAAACAATGTACTACTTAGTATTGTTAACAACAACATAAATACCCCGTAATAATTTGTATTGAAAGAAAGGGAATTAGTTAATCCTATAAACTTATTACTTACTTTCATTTTATACCCTGAGTGGTAAATTAACCCTTCAAGGTAAAATCTTAGGTCAAAACCTATTAACTGGAAAATTCCGAAAACTCCTAAAATAACTCCCGTAACAATTGCTGTGTAAGCTATTAATTTAAAATGCTTAAGTTCTTTAACCTGACTAGCAGCAAAAATCAGGAATAAGTATGATAACCAAACAAAAACACCTTGAAAAGATTTTGAGCCTCCCATAATAGTATACCCTTTATAAGGTGATAATATCGAAGAAAAAAGCACAAAAAAGCATATTATAACCAACAGAATATTCCATCTTTGAAGTTTAAGTTTTTTCTTTACAATAATACTTAGCAGTAATAAAAAGGAAACTAAAATTAAGACTACTCCCTTGTAATAATGGAATATGTCAAATCTAAAATTAGTATATAAAAACTCTCTGTAAGCGGTTGAATAAATACTTTTATCCTCAACATGAAGACGAAGTACTAAAGGTATAAAAGCAACTACTATGACTAGTAATACGGGAATACTATTTGACGGTTGTTTTAAATAATCCCAAATTTTTACAATTTTTTTCAAAACTAAAAAGGTTTAAATATTATTGGTTAATAATAGAGTTTTTTCAATGTAATAATTTCATTATTTGAATCTCTTCTGTATATATGCTCGGTACTAACATCTGAAATAGTATCGATACCCATAGCTGCAACAACTTCTTTAACCGCCTCAATAGTTTTATCATGATAGTTTTTTACACGAACATTTTTATCTTCAACTACCAATGCTCCCACCAAATCTTCATCTTGAGTCGCGACTCCTACAGGACAACTGTCTAAATTGCATTCACGAGCTTGTATACAGCCCAAACTTAACATAAAACTTCGAGCCATGCCAATAATATCTGCTCCTAATGCTAAATATTTTACCACATCAAAGGCGTCTACTGCTTTTCCACTTGCTATAATTTTTATTTCCTTTCTTAATCCATGTTTTTTTAACATTTTGTCTATAAAGATCAACCCTTCTATCAAAGGAGTTCCTATATAGTTAGTAAATTCCAAAGGCGCTGAACCTGTCCCCCCTTCAGCTCCATCAACAGCTATAAAATCAGGATAATTATTAACTTTTGCAAAAGCTTTGATCATCGCTTCTATCTCTTCATTGTTTCCCACACACAATTTTATACCTATTGGCTTTCCATCACACAAATCACGTACTTTCTGTAAAAACGCTATCATTTCATCAAAGTTAGAAAATGCTGCATGATTAGGTGGAGAATCAACTCTTGTAAAAGGAGTTACCGCTCTTATTTTTGCAATTTCTTCCGTATTTTTCTTTGCAGGTAGTATACCACCATGACCGGGTTTTGCTCCTTGTGAAAACTTAATTTCAATCATTTTCACTTCAGGCCTCATCGCGTTTAATCGAAAAATTTCTTCATCAAACACTCTTTTTCCTTCAATGGTTTTTCCTGCACCGAAATACCCCGTCCCTACTTGAAAAATTAAATCTCCTCCTTGTAAATGATAAGGAGAAATACCTCCTTCTCCTGTATTATGTGCAAAAGCTCCCATTTTTGCTCCTTGATTTAAAGCCATAATGGCATTTTTACTCAATGAACCAAAAGACATAGCAGAAATATTAATAATGGAAGCATCATATTTCTGAGAGCATTTGTCGGATCCAACAACAACTCGTTCTCCTTTAATATGATGATGGTTTTTAGGGAATAAAGAGTGTTTTACAAACTCATACCCTTTCCCATATAGATTGTGTTGCGTGCCGAACGGAATTGTTTCTATTTCTCTTTTTGATCGCTGGTACACAATACTCCTTTTTTCTCTATTGATAGGAGTACCGTTTAAATCATCTTCTATAAAATATTGTTGAATTTTTTCTCTTTCTTCCTCAAAAATCCAACGTAACCTAGCTACAATTGGAAAAGCTCGCATCAAGGAATGCTTTTTTTGAATAAATGCATCATAAATTGCTAACATGGTACCTATTGATGCAATACCTAATAGTATGTAATTACCTATATCTGGTAAAAAATAAACCAAAATCCCACATAAAACATTCACAATAACGACTATTGCTAAAATAGTATCTCTCATGCTATGATTATTTTAAGTGCTAAAATACAAGTTTTTACACACAAAAAAAGCTCTGATTTCTCAGAGCTTTTTGATATATTATGAATACAAAATTACTTTTTGAATTTTGCATATTTGTTTTTAAACTTGTCAATACGTCCAGCTGTATCTACTAACTTAGACTTACCTGTATAGAAAGGGTGTGAAGTTCTTGAGATTTCCAACTTAACTAATGGGTACTCTACACCTTCAACTTCTAAAGTTTCTTTAGTATTTGCTGTTGAACGGTTAAGAAATACATCTCCGTTAGACATATCTTTGAATGCTACCAATCTATAATTCTCTGGATGGATACCTTTTTTCATCTTGTAATTACTTTAAAATTATTATTGAATTGTTTAAAGTTGGTAAATTTTTAAACGTATTCAGTAAACATAAAAAACCTGCAATGGCTTTTTTCGGGTGCAAATTTAACCCTTTTTTTTTATTTTCATACGATAAAATGTTTTAATTTGTATAACGAATACATTAAACTGAAACCAAATGTTCAAAACCATCCATCACTATAGGAATGTTACGCTTTCCTTGATAACAGCAATCAGTTTACTATCTTGTAGTGAAACTAATTATAAATTTAAACTTGATAATACCAAAAAAGTTACATTAGGGAAAAAGGCCGCTATCAAGTTCGAACAATTAGAAGGTAACAAAATAGATTCTGTTCATTTGTATGTTGACAAAAAACGAGTAAACACCAATGAAAAGCAAGTTACCTTTAATACTAGTGACTTTGGTGTAGGTAAACATGCAATTACCGCCATCGCTTTTTATCCCAATAAATCTAAAAAAATCAATAACTCAATCGAAATTTTGGCAAGTAATGCTCCTGTGGTCTATTCTTATAAAATAATAAACACGTTTCCACACGATAAAGATGCTTACACGCAAGGCTTGGAGTATTATGATGGATACTTATATGAAACTACTGGAAAAAAAGGAAAATCTACTTTACGAAAAGTAGAAATAAACAGTGGAAAAATAGTACAAAAAATCGACTTAAGTAATGAGTATTTTGGCGAAGGGATGACCATTTTTGAGGATAAAATTTACTGGTTAACTTGGCAAGCAAGAAAAGGTTTTATCTACAAACTAGATTCTTTTGAAAAAGTTGGTGAATTCTCCTATAACAACAGTAATGAAGGATGGGGATTAACCCACAATGAAAAAGAGTTAATCAAATCTGATGGCACAAATAAAATATGGTTTCTTAACCCCAAAAACCTTAAAGAAAAACGATATATACAAACCTATACTAATAAATACTCCGTTGATAAACTAAATGAACTCGAATTAATCAACGGTAAAATCTATGCCAATAAATGGCAACAAAACTCTATTGTAATTATCAACCCTACAAGTGGTGCTGTTGAAGGAGTACTCAACTTAAATGGGTTACGTGACATCGTAATGAAAGACCAATCTATTGAACCATTAGACGATGTACTCAATGGAATTGCTTTCGATGCCAAGAATAATCGTTTATTTGTCACAGGAAAACACTGGGGTAAATTATTCGAAATAGAAATTATTAAATAATAAACCGTATTTTTTTGTGTTAACATTTTATGAAAGCACTGTAACATATTCTATGTCATAATGAGAACTTCTTTTGCAATAATTATTGTTTTACTTTTAACCATCGGTCAATCTTGTAGAAAAGACTTCGATCTTACCACTAATTATGGCTCGTTAGAATTCTCAAAAGACACTGTTTTTTTAGATACAATTTTCAGCAATGTGGGTTCCGCTACCTATCACTTAAAAGTATACAACAGAAGTAATCAAAATATTACAATTCCAGAAATTAAACTCAATAACGGTAGTGCTTCAAATTATCGTTTGAATGTTGATGGAGCTCCTGGTAAAACGTTTACGGATATTAATTTACTTGCGAAAGATAGCTTGTATATTTTTATTGAAACTACCATCAATTTCAATACAGTTACTGATCCTCTTTATACAGATAAAATTTTATTTAATAATGGAACGAACCAACAAGAAGTTGAGTTGGTTACCTTGGTAAAAGACGCTCATTTTATATTTCCTGCTAAGAATGAAATGGGTATCGAAACACTTGTATTAGATGGTGTAGACCTGGGTATTCAAGGACGTTATCTAACCGATAGTGAATTAACTTTCACCAAAGAAAAACCATACGTTATTTATGGTTATGCTGCCGTTCCTTCAGACAAAACCCTTACAATTGAAGCGGGTACTGAAATTCATTTCCACAAAAACTCAGGAATCATCGTCGATAAAAAAGGAAGTATCAAAGCTAACGGTACTAAAGAAGAGAAAATTATTTTAGAAGGCGATAGGCTTGAACATAGTTTTGAAAATGTTTCGGGACAATGGGGTACCTTATGGTTACGAGCGGGAAGTAAAGACAACATATTCAATCATACATTGATTAAAAATGCTACCGTTGGTATTATTGCCGATAGTATAGGAAGTAATACCAGCCCTACTCTATCCATAAAAAATACGGAAGTATACAATAACTCAGCATATGGGGTTTTAGGAAGAAATACTTCCATCAACGCTGAAAATTTAGTCATAGGTAATAGTGGATTATCTTCCTTAGCATGTATTTATGGTGGAAGCTATAATTTTACACATATCACTATAGGAAACTTCTGGAATAATAGTTTCCGTGAACTTCCTGCAGTAATTATTAGCAACAATATTACCTACGAAAATCAAAATGGAGAAAAAATTACTGAAGTAAGTGATCTTATTGCTGCAAACTTTACAAACAGTATTGTTGATGGTAATAATAATGTAGAATTTTTTCTTGATAAAGTAGATGGAAGTACATTTAACTATCAAATAAAAAATTGTTTACTTAAATTCGACGATATTAGCAACGCCTATCCTGATGTAGTTGAGCTAGATTTTAATGATACTAACCACTATCAAAACATCTTTTTAAATAATCTTTCAGATTTTAAAGATCCCTCAAACAACAACTTTACCATTGGTAGGGATAGTGAAGCTATAAACAAAGGGATTCCTTCGTCAGTATCGGAAGATATTCTTGGTACAAACAGAAACAACAGTATCGATTTAGGAGCCTATCAATACGTACCTCTTTAAACCCAAGAATCTCCTTCAATCCATTTTTTTAATTCAGAAAGACTATCAAAAACTAGGTTTACTGTATAATCAACTGAATCAATCTCTATTTTTGAATCTTTATCAGGCATTAATGCTATAAACTCTCCCTTTGTCGGATGAAGGTAGTTATAATGGATACCATTCAGTAGTTTGTCATAAGCGACATATTCAAAGCTTAAGTTTTTAAGTGTAAAATCAGTAATCATAACTTTGTGAGTTTAAGGTTAGAAAAATTAAATGTGTTAAACTTTCAACTTGTAAAACACTATAATAAAGATACTTAAGACACTAAGCTATAAAGGTTGTTTTTGGTTTAAACGATATATGAATGTAGATAAATGAAGCTATTTTATCGATAAACTGACATTTTACCCAATAAACTATAGATAAACAGTTTACATTAAAAATAGGACAATACCCATATTCATATCACTATTTTACGGTCTTCCTACCTAACTTATCCTAAATTAAATACAGACTATCTATATCGGTTAATTAAAGTAATGTAACAGTCTTCAAAAACATTCTTAATAATCTACGCATTTAGTTTTTCCTCCAGAAAAAAGGAGTTAACAATATTAAAACAGTAAACAACTCCAAACGACCAATTAACATTAAAAAAGAACAAAACCATTTTGCTCCAGAAGATAAATGCGCAAAATTGTCGACAGGACTTACACTTCCGATCGCTGGACCAATATTCCCCAAAGAAGAAGCGCATGCACCTAAGGCCGATTTCAAATCTAAACCTAAAAATGCCAATACTACCGCCCCTACAATAAATATCAACATATAAAGAACAAAAAAGGACAGTATATTAAAAACAATGGCTTGACTTACAGGCTTACCATCATACCTAACGGGTATAATAGCATTCGGGTGAAGTGACTTTTTAAACTCTAAAAAACTATTTTTCAACATAATAATATGTCGCACAATTTTAACTCCTCCAGAAGTTGAACCTGCCGATCCTCCTAAAAAAAATAATGCGAAAAAAATAGCCGTAACCAAATAACTCCACATCGTAAAATCTGCTGAAACAAACCCTGTAGTGGTCATGACAGAAACCACAGAAAATAAAGAATGACGGATCGAACTCTCAATTTTACCATACACCATAGGATGATCAACTGTTGTTTTCAACTCGGGGTTTTGAAAACAAATAATCATAATAAAAACTATCGTGGAAATACCAATTACACTTAGTAAATAGTAACGAAACTCTTCGTTTTTTATAATTTTTTGAACTTCTCCTTTTAGTGCAAAATAAGTCATTACAAAATTTGTACCTGCAATGAACATAAAGAAAAGTATAATATACTGTATGATAGGTTGATTATTCCAAAAAGCAATACTAGCATTTTTAGTTGAAAATCCCCCTGTACTAATGGTCGCCATAGCATGGTTAATCGCGTCAAACCATGTCATCCCTGCTATTTTAAGCAGTACAAACTCTGCAAAAGTCAACAAAACGTATATCAGCCATAATAATTTAGCTGTTTGGGTAATTCTAGGATGTAATTTATCTGCAGAAGGTCCTGGTGCTTCCGCCATAAACAACTGCATCCCTCCTATACCTAATAAAGGTAAAATAGCAATCGTTAATACAATGATTCCCATTCCGCCTATCCAATGTGTAGCACTTCTCCAAAACAATACTCCTTTAGGCATTGCTTCAATATCAGTCAAAATAGAAGAACCTGTTGTTGAATATCCTGATATGGTTTCAAAAAAAGCATCGGATATATTTGAAATGGTTCCTGTTAATAAATAAGGTAACATCCCAGTCACCGTTAACATCAACCAACCAAGGGTAACAATTAAATAGCCTTCTTTTTTTTGAAGCTTTTTTATCGTAGGTTTATTAAAAAAAAACAGTAATACTCCGCTCGTAATAGTAATTGCTCCTGCATTTAATACCCCCATAAAGGTATCTTCTTTAAAAAACAAACTAACAGGAATTGTTAACCACATAAACAATCCGTTCAAAATAGCGGTAAGGCCTAAAAATCGACCAATGAGTTTAAAATTAAGATTTTCCATTAGTTAAATAAATCTTCTACTATTGATATGGCTTCTGGTAAACAAAAGACTATTGCCTTATCACCACTTCTTAATTGAAAATCTCCAAAAGACATCATTGCTTTACCATCTCTAATAACACCACCTATTATTGCTTCTCTAGGGAAACGTAACTCTTTGATTACTTTTTTGGTTACTCTTGCATTGGGTTGTACCTCAAACTCAAAAACTTCTGCATCAATATTATGCAAATTCGCCAAGGCCAATATTTCTCCTTTTCGAATATGTCTAAAAATATTACTTGCTGCAATTAATTTTTTATTAATTAAGGTGTCAATTCCAATTGTTTGTGATATGTTGATATAGTCCATGTTTTCAACCAATGCAATGGTCTTTTTCACTCCTTTAGACTTGGCTACTAAACATGACATTATATTAGTCTCAGAGTCACCAGTAACAGCTACAAACGCATCCATTTCTCGTATGTTCTCTTCTTCTAATAATTCAAGATCTCTTCCATCTCCAAAGATTACTAAAGTATTAGTTAAATCTTCAGCAAGCTCTAACGCCTTTTCTTTTTTGCGCTCGACCAGTTTTACTTTAAAGTTATCATTACAAAGGTTTCTTGCTGTTTTTTTACCAATACTACTTCCACCAAGAATCATCACATTTTTAATGTCCACATGCTCTTTACCGATGATCGGATACAGTTTATCAATACTATAACTTGGCACTGAAAAATAAACCTGATCATTTAATTTATAGGTAGTATCTCCTCTAGGAATGATTGTTTGACTAACGCCTTCACGTTTTATCGCAATTGTAATAAAGTCTACAAGGCAAAACTTATCTTTGGCTTCTTTTACAGTGAGGTCTAGTATCGGAGACTTATATCCTAACGTAGTTCCCATGATATTAAAAAGCCCGTTTTCAAAAGCTACCGTATCATTAAATGAAGATTGATTAAGCAACATTTTAATTTCTTCAGCTGCTAACTCTTCTGGAGAAATCATGAAGTCTACTCCATATTTTTGAAAGTCAATCACATCATTTTTTAAAAATTCAGGATTATTAATCCTAGCAATGGTCTTTTTAACACCAAGTGCTTTCCCTATAACTGAAATGGTAAAGTTTGTATTTTGACTTTCTGTTACTGCCAACAATAGATCCGCAGAACTTATTCCTATTTCTTTTAAAAGCTCGATTGATGTAGCGTCGCCCTTTTTGGTTATTACATCCAAATAATTATTAATGTAATTGAGTTTATCTCCATCAAAATCTATAACGTACGTATCTTGTGATTCATAAGATAACAACTTAGCCAAATGAAAACCCACGTCTCCAGCCCCGGCTATAATAATCTTCATATATAAAACTAAAAAAGATAAGTCACAAAGATACTGTGCTTGTTTTGGTTGTGCAAAAAATATATGATGCATTTACCTAAACAGATTATCACTTCAAAAAACAAATAAGAACAAAAACACAAAACATTACATAAACATCATTTATTTTCACACACATACTTCTTATTACCAGAAAACAGTCAATTTCATTACAATGAATACAACGAAATAAAATCTTCATAGATTATCTACACAAACATTTAATATCCCATCCATTATATAGAAAATATGCTATCTTTATAGGGATAAAAATTGTTAAATGAAAAAGAAATCAGGTATCAAAGCTTGGGCTGAAGAAGACAGGCCTCGAGAAAAATTAGAGTTTAGAGGAAAAGAAACACTGACTAATGCCGAATTAATAGCCATATTAATCGGTTCAGGAAACAGTAATGAAAGTGCTGTGAGTCTCGCTAAAAGACTACTCATTTCTGTCGACAATAATTTAACCAAACTATCCAAACTTCCCATCTGCGATTTAACCAAATTTAAAGGTATTGGTAAAGTTAAAGCCATAAAAATAATTACCGCTCTTGAGTTTGGTAAAAGAAAACTGTTTGAAAAACCCGCTAAACTTGATGAAATTACGAGTTCAAAAAAAGCAAGTGAACTAATGATAAACGCTATCGGATATCTTCCTCATGAGGAGTTTTGGGTATTATACCTAAACAATGCCAACAAACTCATCTTAAAATATCAACTAAGCAAAGGAGGGATCACCGCTACCCTTGTTGATATTCGTTTGGTGGTTAAAAAAGCTATCGAGCTTTCTTCAGTAGGATTAATACTTTGCCATAACCATCCTTCTGGTAAACTCAAACCCAGTAAAGCAGACATTGAACTTACCAATAAAATTAAACTAGCAGCTTCTACCTTAGATTTAAAACTGTTAGATCATGTTATTATTAGTGGAAAAACGTATTTTAGCTTTGCCGATGAAGGCATACTTTAACCTTTTATAATTAAATTGGTAATACAAAACATGCATCTACTAGTCGAATGCTTTTAATTTATACACATAAGATCACACCCAGAATACGGTATATATTCAAACATGTACTTACACGTATTTTACAGATACCTATTAATTTTACTACAAAAGTAGAAGAATTCGTAGCGCATAATGGCCCTAAGTTTTCATACACTAAAGTCGCATTAGGTAAAGAGTTTTTTATTAAAAGCCACGAATTACTTTTTCAACAAGGAATAAAAGATGTCGATATCACCATTAAAGATTGGAATGGAACACCGTGTTTCTTTCCTTTTCAGGGCAGATCGGACGTTCCATTTGATATTTTTGCCGCCAGCTTCTTTCTTATAACACGATACGAAGAGTACCTACCACATATTAAAGATCAACACGGACGATTTGAAGCCTATATCAGCCTTGCTTTTAAAAATGGTTTTTTAGAGAAACCCGTAATTGATATTTGGAGTTATAATTTTTTAGAGGAATTAAAAAAACGTTTTCCTAATTACAATTACACAGAAAGAACCTACGAATATGTTTCAACCATTGATGTAGATAATGCTTTTGCTTATAAACACAAAAGCTTTATGAGAACTATAGGAGGTTTTTTAAAAGATATCTATTATCTCAACATCTTTAATGTCTGGGACCGTTTTGCCGTTATTTTTAATCTAAAAAAAGATCCTTTTAATACTTTTCAACATATCATTGATCTAAAAAAAACACACAACACACGAACTCTTTTCTTCTTCTTAATTGGTGATTATACCAGTTATGACACCAATGTTTCTTCAGCTAACAGTAAGTTTAGGCTTCTCATCAAAGACATGGTTGACTACGCTAGAGTTGCATTACACCCTTCCTATTATACAATGAACAATGCTTCTTTGTTAAAAAAGGAAAAAGAGCGCTTAGAAGCAATCACCAATCTCCCTATCAAAAGATCAAGACAACACTACTTAAGATTTTCAATACCCAATACCTATCAAAAACTTATTGATCTTGAAATTGAAGAAGATTATTCTATGGGATACGCTAGTCATGCTGGGTTTAGAGCAAGTACCTGCACTCCCTTTTATTTCTATGATATTAATTTTGAAATTCAAACGCCACTTAAAATTTTCCCTTTTGCACTAATGGACACGACCCTAAACGACTATATGAAATTGACGCCAAAACAGGCCTTAGGAAAAATAAGGGATTTAAAAAATCAAGTCAAAAAAGTCAACGGTGTTTTTATTACACTATTTCATAATGAAAGTTTAAGTGAATACCAACGTTGGCGAGGTTGGGGAAGACTTTATAGTTCGATGTTAAAAATGGTAAAATCCTGATGATTTCATTTATTAAAAGATCAGCACTCAATATTGAAAAATACAACCACTGTATTACAAATGCCATGCAATCAAATATTTTTGGTTATTCATGGTACTTAGATATTGTTACAGACCAATGGGAAGCCCTTGTACTCAATGACTATGAAGCTGTAATGCCCATTCCTTACAGAAAAAAACTTTTTATCCCTTATGTTCACCCCCCTTTATGGCTTATAAGGTTAGGTATTTACTCTGAAGTAATTGAAGATGAAAATGAATTTTTAATAGAATTATTTGGCACATATAATTTTATAGAGTTACGTCTAAACAGTTACAATTCCTTTAGTATGTTTCTTGATTATCAAAAAACAAAAGAGGTACAGGTTTTATCATTAAAAAACAATTATGAAACTATTTATAAAAACTACAATAGAAACCGAAAAAGAGAACTTAAAAAAGCAATAACTCACGACCTAACGGAACGTTGGAATGACCCCCCAATAAAACTAATTGAATTGTTTCAAAAAAATATTGGCAAACGGGTAAAAAAAATCAACAACAAAGATTACGACAATTTATTACAACTTTTAGAAGTGTGTATTGAAAAGAAAAAAGGAGAACTACTAACCATTTATGATCAAAACAATCAGTTGGTAGCAGGTGCTTTTTTTCTAAAACATCAAGACAGAATAACGGAGTTGGTATGTGCTAGTGATTTGAAAAACAGAAAAAACGGAGCTAATACTTTTATGAATGATCGGGCTATTTTTAAATATCAAAGAAATTTTAAAACTTTTGATTTTGGAGGCTCTTCGATGAAAGACATCGCTAAGTATTATAAGAGCTTTGGAGCTACAGACGAAAGATATCCGTATTTATATTATAACAACCTGCCCAAACCTTTAAAGTTTTTTAAATCGTAAATTAAACACCTCCTTTTAGTTGATATTCGTATTACGATAATAATAAAAAAACATCATACAAGTACTCAATCCTGTAAACCACATAAGACTAGCAGAAGTGATAGCCGCTCCTTTTACTCCCATTACAGGAATTAAATAATTATTAGAAAATATATTAATCCCCAATGCAACAAACATTATATAATAATTCGTTTTCATTCTACCAATCGATGATAGCAAATTCCCAAAAAGCCCTCTAAATATTAAAATTCCACAAATCCCAATGTTTAATATGAAAAAACTTTCTTGGTACTCCACAAATGTAGAATCAAAAAAAAGCAACACCTGCCTATCAAAAAGGTAGAAAAGTAACACATAAAAAAAACTTATTACACCAAATAAAGTCATATAACTTTTTATATAGGTATACACATAACTTTTACTAGAAATGTTTTCAGTCATCGTTACAAAATCAGTTGTCATAAAAACTCTTGGTAGGAATAAAATACTCATGGGCAGCATTGAAATATACTTATAAGCGGTTACTTTTTCTGGTAACTGCAGTAAGTTTCCTATGAATAAAATATCAATAGCAAAAAGCAGCATTGTAGCAACATTATTTAATCCTCCCCACATCCCATACTTCCAAAATGCACTATTGATTGATGAAATTCGTCTTCTTTCAAACCAATTAATATTGATATCACTCCCATAAAGCACAACAGTCATTAAAGGTACAATTACAAGCGTCAAAGCATACCCTTTTTCTTTAAAAAAATAACTTCCAAGGCCAACCATTACGAACAACAACAGGGTATATACTACCTCAATACCCGCTACTTTTTTATTTTTGTGATATAAACGGGCCTTAGCTTTGATAACTTCTAATAAAAAAAACGGAATAAACACTAACGACAACATTCCCAAAAATACGGATACATTTTCCAAAGCAAAAGGAAAAAGCAACGAGGTAACGCCTACCAACAATGTCAATATTCCAGAAGTAAGCACCCCATACTTGATTACATAGGTTACCATAATTTCTTTCTCTTCTTTACTACCCAACAAAGCCCCGTAACGTATATAACTCTGATATAACCCAAAACCTACGAATGGCATTAAAAACGAAATGATATTCCATGCATACAAAACTTCTCCTAATGCTTTATTCGGAAGTAACTGTAATACCATCCACGAAGTTAAAAAGGATACAACCCTTGCAAAAACAGTTGCCAAAAAAACATAACCTCCGGAACGATTCAAAAAACCTGAAATATAGTTTACAATAAATTTCAAACTAACGACTTTATATACAATCTAGTAAATATATCTACAATACTTTCTTTACTAAAATTTTCTATAGCATATTGATGCATTTTTTCTTTTTGATTTATAGGTTGATAATACACTTTTAAAAGAGATTCTAATAACTGATCCGTGTCTTTTGGCGAAACTAGAAAACCAAAATCCTTTGGGAAAAACTCTGAGATACCACCTACATCTGTACTGACAACAGGAGTTCCACAAGCAAAACTTTCTAAGATAATACAAGGTAAGTTCTCATAATTACTAAACATTACCAATAGATCGGCTTTTTGTAAATACGCGACAACCTTATCGTGAGACACATGATCCACAAAAACCACTTTATCTTCTACATTTAGAGTTGTCGTAAGTCCTTTATATTTTAACGAGTTTTCACCTATCAAATACAACCTAAAATCAGGTATTTTATTCTTTAAAAGTGCTATCGTTTGAAGAATACCTGATACATTTTTATGAACATCCAACATATTGGATATATGAACCATCGTAAAAACCCCTCTTGATGTTTCATAAAAAGGTTTAAACTTTTCAACAGCGACAACATTGGGTACTATTTCATAATTCCCTTTTAACCCTATATTTTCCATTGCTCCTTGTAAATCTCTCGATACGGGACACACAAAACTAGCGTGCTTTGCTATTTTTTTTGACAAGAAAACTTCCATCCTTGAAATTGTATTTGCTTGTGGAAAATGATACCCCGTCCAGTGTTCAGAAATAATATAAGGCACTTTTCTAAACTTTTTTAAAAAAATAGCAAAAATCCCAAAAGGGAATAGCTTATTCACGTGTACAATATCATAGGAATCAATTTTCGAAAGTAACACTTTAAAAGCGCTAAAAAACCGTGCCATTTTTACTAACGGGTTATTACTTGGTTTCACATAAGCTATATGCGTAGTTACATTATGAAGAGTATTCGTAGATAATTCTCTAGATTGTGTTAACGAACTATCAGAGATAATATGTAGTACTGACACCTTATGTTTTGTTGCAACGGCTTCAGCATGACGTTGAATAAAATCGCCATTGGCTGGTAATACTCTTGAAGGGTACCAGCCACATAAAAAAAGAATATGTAACTTATTATTAATCAAGTTTTGCAAATATTTTTTAACTTAAAAATGTTTTTAACCTAAAAATCTATTTATTTTTGACCCATGACAAATATCAAACATCTTTTCTTTGATCTCGATCATACCTTGTGGGATTTTGAAAAAAACTCCCAACTTACTTTTAAGCGTATTTTTCAAGAAAAGAATATTTCCGTTAATTTCACTGAATTTATAGAAACCTATATACCTATAAATCTTACCTACTGGAAATTATTCAGAAATGAAAAAATAACCAAACCAAATTTACGCTATTCTAGGTTAAAAGATACTTTTGATAAAATAAATTACGAAATATCAGACAATTTAATTAATGAAATTGCCGTCGATTATATCAACTACCTACCACATTTCAATAATTTACTAGAAGGAGCCATTGAAACACTTGATTATTTAAAGAACTCTTATGAGTTACATATAATAACCAATGGTTTTGAGGAAGTTCAAAAGTTAAAAATTGAAAAGTCTGGTTTATCAAAATACTTCAATGTAGTGGTAACATCTGAATGTTTAGGAATAAAAAAACCAAACCCCGAAATTTTTCAACATGCATTATCAAAAGCAAAAGCATTACCAGAAGAATCCGTAATGATAGGTGATAGTTATGAAGCAGATATTGAAGGCGCTATAAACATCGGTATGAATACCATACATTTAACAGATAACAAAACAGACAACAACAACATAAGCATTAACTCTTTGTCCAATTTAAAACAATATCTTTAAAAAATAAACGTTGAAAATATACCTACTCCCAGATGATTATGAAAACAAAAACAACAAAAAGGTTTTTAGGACTAGTACTCCTCCTCTTGCTAGCTTCCTGTGTGAAAAATCTAGATTTTGATCAAGCAAATGATTTGGATCTTACACCAACATTTGTAGTATCATTAGTCAATGCAGAACTTCAACAAACTTTTTTTGTTTCCCCCAATGGAAATGAAACGTATCAATTTAAAGACGAAAGTACTATCAATTTTTTCAACAATGATAGTCACGTAACAAAAATTGATTTGAATTTTGAGTTCACTAACCCGTTTAACAGACAATTTTTAATTGATTTTAATTTTCTTAACAATACAACGGTAACCCATAGTATTTCACAAATTTCCGTTCCAGCAAATGCGACAGCTTTTAAATTTACCGAAGAAATACCACTAACAGCTAATAGTCCGATATACAATTCGAATAAGGTGGAGGTAACCGTCACATTACTTCCTAGTTCAGATGGTTCAATAATCGACATCAACGAACCCAAAACTTTCATATTTCACTCAGCAGGAACGATATACTTAAGTACGAAAAAATGAAAAAATTACATATGATTGTGATACTCCTATTGGGAGTGTCAGTGGCTATTATTGGTCAAAATAAACAGGTACTTTTTGGGTTTGACAAGACCCCACAAACATTATTGCTCAACCCCGGGGCCGAAGTAGATTACAAATATCATGTTGGTATACCAGCACTGTCTGGCATATCGGTTGACGCTGGAATCACTGGAGTTACCGCTGCCGATTTGTTTAGAAGTGATGGCGTTGACTTCACTTCTAAAGTTCTGAACGCTATTCAAAACCTAACTGCCAATGATTACCTACAACTTCATACCCAAATAGATATTATTAATGGTGGTTACAAACTCAATGAAAAGACCTATTTATCTGCTGGTTTTTACACAGAAGTTGATGTTTTTGCCAATATCCCAAAGGATATGTTGGTATTACTTAGCGAAGGGAATGCAGCACATTTAAACAGGAGCTTTCTACTTACAGAAACAAATATAAAAGCCGATGCTTTAGGAGTATTACATGCAGGTGTATCTAGAAAAATAAACGACAAACTCACTGCAGGTGCACGTCTAAAAATCTATTCAGGAATGATGAACGTCACTTCTACAGGAAATTCGGGTAGTTTTAGTACACGACTTGGACAAAATAGTATCTACACACATTATCTTAATAGTTTACATGCCACTGTATACTCTTCTGGTTTATATAACGAAAATGGGCAAATAGATATTAATGATGAAGATCTAAGAGGAAATGCTTTCTTGGGTTCTAATATGGGACTTGGTTTTGACATTGGATTTACCTATAAAATTGACAAACAAACAGAAGCTAGTGCTAGTTTATTAGATGTTGGTTTTATAAGCTATTCTAATAAAATAAGGAATTATACCGTTCAGGGAGATTATGCGCTTTCCGGAATCGATTTTCTATATGACGGGTCAAACCCCGACTACTGGAATGATTTACAAAACGACCTTGAAGCCAACATACCCCATGGAGAAAATAATGAATCTTATACTGTTTTACGACCAATTAAATTTAACAGTGCCATTAAATACAGCTGGGGAAGGTCAAGAAACGAAGAAACTTGTTATGATATGACGTATAAAAAATACTATAACAATGCAATTGGTGCACAACTATTCTCGATCATAAGGCCTATTGGCCCTAGATTTGCATTAACTGGATTTTATGAGGGAAGAATTTCTGAGAGTTTAAATAGTAAAGTCACGTATACCATAGATGATTTTTCGTATACAAACATTGGATTGGGGTTGTCGGCTAAACTCGGAATCGTTAATCTTGTTTGTACCGTTGATAATTTATTTGAAATTCCTGATATTGCAAATGCTAATAATGCTTCTGTACATTTTGGCATTAATCTGTTATTTAAATAATTATGAAAAAAACTTTTTTACTACTCACGATTTTTATTACTTCCCTGTCTTTTGCTCAAACCAATGTAAGTCAGTACAAGTACGTTGTTGTTCCTGTAAAATTTGATTTTTTATCAAAAAACGATCAATATCAAACTAGCGCATTAACAAAATTTTTGTTTAAAAAGTATGGTTTTAATGCCTATTTAGAAAATGAAAAATTACCCGATGACCTATCTCTTAATAGGTGCCTAGCCCTTACAGGAATTGTTAAAGATGACTCTAATATGTTTACCGTTAAAAACTATATCGAGCTTCGAGACTGCAACAATAAGCTTATTTTTACTTCAAAAATTGGAAGAAGTAAATCTAAAGAGTATAAAAAAGCCTATCATCAAGCCATCCGCGAAGCTTTTATTACCATTAAAGGACTTAGCTATACATACAAAGGCACCGATCAACAAGAAGTAGTTAAAACACACAAACTGCCTGTAAGCACTAAAATAACTAATAATAATGCGTCGATTTTGTACGCACAACCCATCGAAAATGGCTATCAACTCGTGAATAACAAGCCTGAAAAAGTATTTGAAATTCTAAAAACGAATAACCAAGAGCTGTTTATTTTAAAAAATAAAAATGGAGTTTTGTACAAATCAAACAATCATTGGATAGTTGAATTTTACGAGGGTAACACAAAAAAGAGTAGTATCCTTACTATTAAGTTTTAATAAAACCACACCAGTAGTATCAAGAGCTATTAGGAGACTTTATTTTCTAATCGTCTAAAATCATATTTTTGGGAGGTCTTAAAGACTCTCCCATTTCTTTAAGTGCTTCTCTAGCTAACTCTCGAACTCGTTGGACTTCCCATTTCTGCCATGTCCAATAGTCCTTGACCAAGATACTTCAATCCGTCTGAACTTACAAAAATTTTTATTACGAAACGGACATTAATCGCCTCTTGACTAATAGCAACAACAACTGATCAAAGTTGAAAAACTACCTCAAAAGTTATTATCCAGATAATTTACTTTTTTCTTACTCGTGAACGCGAATATTCTTTAGATTTCTCCCTTTCAAATCAATACCTTATTCAGCTAGCATCTCATTTGTATATGAACTAAATAGAGATATTACCTGCTTGTCTTCCTTCAATATTTTTTCACAGAACTTATCTCCTTGGTTTTTTCCGTTCTTTAAAACTTAATTTTTGAGGGATTTTTTATCAGACACTAATGAAAAACAACATCAAATCACACACAAAAAAAAGCGGTATTCTTATTTTTTCTATTAAAAAACAACATATTTAATACCCATACTTCTTCTTCCAACGTTGTTTTAAAAACTCTCGAAACTGATTTTCTCTAGCGTTATTTCCGGGTTCGTAAAGCTTGGTGTTTTTAATCTCATCAGGTAAAAACTCTTGCTCAACAAAGTTCCTCTGATAGCTATGTGCATACTGGTAATCCTTACCATAATTTAAATCTTTCATAAGCTTCGTTGGGGCATTTCTTAGGTGCAAAGGAACCGATAAATCCCCTGTTGTTCTAACCAATCCTTGCGCTTTTCCTATAGCTTCGTATGAAGCATTACTTTTAGGAGAATTCGCCAAATACACAGCACACTGACTCAATATAATACGCGACTCAGGATACCCAATAACCGACACTGCTTGAAAAGTATTATTAGCAAGTATCAATGCCGTTGGATTGGCATTTCCTATATCTTCTGAAGCAAGTATTAAGAGTCTTCTAGCAATAAACTTTACATCCTCTCCACCTTCAATCATTCTTGCCAACCAATACACTGCTGCATTAGGATCACTTCCCCGAATTGACTTAATAAAAGCCGATACAATATCATAATGCTGCTCTCCTGTCTTATCATACCTAACCGTATTTTTTTGAACCTTTTTTAATACGAGTGCATTATCGATGGTCAAAGTATCTTCCGCCCCTACAATTAATTCAAAAATATTCAATAGCTTTCGTCCGTCACCTCCTGACATTTGCAACAAAGCATCCGTTTCTTTTAATACAATTTTTTTAGACGAAAGTACTTCGTCCTTTTCCATTGCCCTGTGCAATAAGTCAACCAAATCCTGCTTATCAAAAGCATTTAAAATATACACCTGACACCTAGACAACAAGGCAGGAATTACTTCAAAGCTCGGATTTTCAGTCGTTGCCCCAATTAATGTCACCCATCCTTTTTCAACCGCTCCTAATAAAGAGTCTTGTTGCGATTTGCTAAACCGATGAATTTCATCAATAAACAAAATAGGATTTTTTTGCGTGAAGAGTCCGTTACTTTTTTTCGCTTTCTCTATTACTTCTCGAACATCTTTAACTCCAGAATTTATAGCGCTTAAAGTATAAAAAGGTCTTTTAGATTCTTCTGCAATAATGGTTGCCAATGTGGTCTTACCCGTTCCTGGAGGCCCCCATAAGATTAACGAAGGAATAATTCCTTGTTTTATATGATTGGTCAAAATACCTTCTTTACCCACTAAGTGTTTTTGACTTAAATAGTCTTCTAAAGTTCTAGGCCGAATACGTTCTGCTAATGGTTGACTCATCTTTTTACCTATTTATATATCACAATTTCAAAGTTACTGAAATACCTTGTATCCTTCTACCTCCAATTATACAATCGAAAAGTAAAGATACCCTGCCATTATTTCAGTTTTAAGATTTTGGACATGTTTTTGTTATCTTAAAAACATGAATACTGAAAATAAACTACATTTTTCACATAAAACCTATCTAATTCCATTAAGTATCATTTTTGCGATATGGTTTATTTATTGGATTGAAATTAAATTTGGTTTTAACTTCAATAGGTTTGGTGTTTTTCCACGAACGTTTAAAGGACTCAGAGGCGTTTTGTTTTCTCCGTTCATCCACAGCGACACAAAACACCTCTTCAACAACTCTATTCCACTTTTTGTACTCATGAGTGTCTTGTTATTTTTTTACAAAAAAGTAGCTTATAGGGTACTGATTGTAGGTGGGTTACTTACAGGACTACTAACTTGGAGCTTTGCTAGAGAATCCTATCACATTGGCGCTAGTGGCGTGGTATACTTACTCTTTAGTTTTACTTTTTTTAGTGGTATTTTAAAGAAACATTACCGATTAATTGCGGTATCCTTAGTTGTCATATTCTTATACGGAAGTATGGTTTGGTATGTATTTCCTATTAAAGAAGGTATGTCATGGGAAGGACACCTATCAGGGTTCATTATGGGAAGTGTTTTTTCTTATCTATATAAAGACATTGGCATTGTAAAAGAAAAGTTTGAATTTTCTAAAACGGAATTCGACGACATGTTTGATGAAAATGGTAACTACACACCTCCTATTGAAACCGAAAAAGAAGATGAGGAAGAAACTCCTCCGTTTAAAGAAATTACATACCGATATATTTATAAAGACAAAGAGGAGTGACACCTTAGTACTCCTCTTTACATAAAAACATGTTATTATATCTTATAATCGTTGCCTAACAGCTTCATAAAGAAATGCCCCACAAGCAACGGACACATTCAACGATTCAATTTCACCTAACAAAGGCAATGTCGCTTTATAATCTGACATTTTTAAAACAGAACTACTAACCCCTTTATGCTCAGAACCCATTACAATAGCTATCGGCTGATTGAAATCAACATCATAAACAGAGTCCGTTGTTTTTTCGGTAGCCGAAACCAACTTTATATCATTGGCTTTTAACTGAAAAATGGCATCTTTTACATGATCAACTTTACATATTGGCACTTTAAATGCCGCGCCAGCTGACGTCTTTATCGTTTCAGCATTCACAGGAGCGCTACCGCTTTTAGGAATAATAATACCATGAACTCCTGTACACTCTGCCGTTCTTATAATCGCCCCAAAATTTCGAACATCTGATAACTGATCTAACAATAAAAATAATGGAGCCGTTTCTTGCTGTAGCGTTTTATCAATCAACAATTCCAAATCATGAAATTCAATCGGAGAAGTTTTCGCAACCACTCCTTGATGATTGTTGTGCTTTGATAACCTATTCAATTTCTCTAATGGCACCACACTAGTAGATAATTTATTTTTTCTGATTAATTTATCTAACTGAAAAAATAAATCCCCTCTTAAGCCTTTTTGAAGATAGATCTTATTTATCGACGAACCACTTTCAATAGCCTCAATTACAGCTCTTATACCAAAAATCAATGTATTTTCTTCCATGATGCAAATGTAATACTATTTATAAATTAAAATTTCGCATATAAATAGTTTCTTTCCTCATTTTTCTTCGTTAAAAAAAGAAAACATAACAGCAGCTATACTTTATTTTTTTGTTTTGAACTCATCTTGACTTTTTGTTTTTAACCGAAAATGATTTCCTTGAATAAAAAAGATAATTCAATTGATTTAGATAAACTTTTTACTGATGATGATAGTCAACGTCTTTATTTAAACAAAATACTTTTGGGCTCTTTTACCATATCTATAAGACACTTTTTATGTATCGAAACCGTAAACCTTATAATTGGCTTCCCAATTATCTATTTTTTTTAAAATAAAAAAGAGGCTGTCTTGACTTTTCTGACAACCTCTCTTTATAAAGATATTTTCTTTTTATGTTTTATTGATTTTGACCGTTTATAAACGGATTATTCTGAAGTTCATTTTGTGAAATTTCAAAAGTCAATCTTTCATCATTATAAGGAATTGGCACTCCTACAAAAGACAAGTGATTACTACCTCTTGTGATGGTAGCTTTATTACGCTTCATCGCTAAATAACTTTTTCCTTCACCCCAGAGCTCGATTCTCGTTTGTAAATAAATCTCATCCAGTAATGCTTGTCCACTCAAACCATCTATATACGAAGCATCTGGCACTCTATTTTCTACCAACGCTTTCAGACTCATTCTGGCTGCTACCTCATTACCTGCTCTAGCGTTAGACTCAGCATTTAACAAATATGCCTCTTCAATACGCATATACACATAATCAGCGGTAGTAACAGAAGATTCACCACCCCAAGTTTCACTTCCATAAAACTTATAAAATGGCTGCAAGTGCCTCCCACTTGATGAACTATCATAAAACTGAGCTTTCCTTACGTCATCAGACGGAATAGCATCAAACAACGATTGATCGATAACTTTATAATCACCAAACCATCCATAACTATACGATCTGGCATCGACTTGTCCCCACCAAGAAACAAGCCCTAAACTATTATTTTCAGTAATATCAATACCCCATACCCAGCTTGACACATTAACATCGTTAAAACCGTTGGTAACCTCCGTTGAAGGCAATACCGTATGATTTCCTGCATCAATGACTTCTTGTGTATATTGGGCTACAGCCACGTCTCTTCCTCCTTTTGCACCTAAAACATATGCCAACATCATTTTTGCTACATCTTGGTTCACCTGATTCTTAGCAGTTCTATTAAAGCCCTCAAGTAATGATATTGCCTCTGTCAAATCTTTTTCCATCTGAGCATATACCTCTTCTGCTGTTGACTTGGCTAAATTCTTAGTTATAGGATCAATATACAAAGGCAAAATAGGCTCTGATCCAACGTACTCTTTTTGAAAGTACTGTGCCAAATAAAAATAAGAATGCGCCCTCATAGCTTTTGCTTGTCCCATGGCATATTTGTTATTTTCCAAAGGCGGAACAACATCGTTACCTCCCAGATTTTCAATCACGTTATTAGCAGACCTAACAATCCTATAATAATACCTCCATACCTGTTCATTATCATAAAAAGTAAAATCTTGTGGCGTTTGAAATTCTGTAATACTCGATCTGTACCAACCATAAGTACTTACACTAAGCGCCATATCTCCAGATAAGAAGTCGCTAAACAAATCGTATGCTTTATGACCAAAATCATCATGCCCTCTACTTCCTCCTGTTCTAGTTTGAATCATCAGAGAATAAATTCCGTTAACAAAAGCAACAGGTACGTCTTCATTAGTCAAAGCCGCATCCTCAGCTGCTACTGAAGTCAATGAACTTATTGGTTGACTTTTACCCGCTATTCCATCATTATCTAACAAATCATCGCTACAACTGCATACAACAGCCATACCTATAGCTATAAAAAATTTATATGTTATATTTCGTTTCATGTTTACTCTTTTTAATTAAAACTTAAGCTTTACCCCTAACGTAACTGTAGAAGCAGGAGCATAAATCCTTCTTACTGAATTTCCTGTCTCTCTAACAGTCGGGTTGAAACCTTCTCTAGCTGTATTTATAAAAAGATTATCACCAGAGACCCTAAAATTTAAGTAATCAATACCTGAATTAGACATAAATGAACTAGGAACTGTATACCCTATTCTTGCATTATTTAATGCTAAATAATCGGTACTAGTTATAAAACGAGAGGAAAAAGATGCCACATTAGAAACAGTTCCGTCTGATAACATAGGAACATCCGTTACATCTCCTGGATTTTGCCATCTATTAGCAATATCGTTATGAAAATTGGTACTGGCTGCTCCACGAGTATCACTCATCAATTCAGCATATTGCCCATCATAAGCATACCCTCCTAAACTATAAGTAAACTGAGTTGAAAAATCAAAACTCTTTATTTTACCAGAAATTCTAAACGCCCCCCTAACATCAGGAATAAGACCTTTATTTATATAAACTTCTGTTGCATCTTCATAATCTTTAGTTTCCGTTTTCTTGATATTCGCACCTTCAACCTTTTGAAGGTATTCTACCATAGATCCCGTACCATTTGTATTGTTTCCGTTACCATCATCAATAACAAAACCTTCTTCTCCAGCATCTAATACACCGTTGTCGTTTTTATCATCATAATACTGGTACCACATCGGCATTCCGTCAGCCGAATCAACACCTGCCCATTCTCTTGCATAAAAATCAAAAATACTACGACCTTCAGAATAGGCATAATAGCCGGGTGAAGTATCAATAATCTTAGCCTGACCTGAGCTAACATCTATAGGCATGGCTGTCATTTGATTCGATAAAAACTCTCCATTAAGAGATACATCTAACTTAAAATCTTCTGTATTAATTAGGTGTCCCGTAACATCAAACTCAACACCATCGTATTGTACCTCTCCATCATTTGTTTTTATAGAAAGAAAACCTACCGAACTACCTCTAAATTGATTAAAAAATAGATTATCCGTATTTTTTCTATAGTAATCAAAATTAGCATCAACGTATTCACCCAAACTCATTTCCAGTCCTGCTTGAAACATTCGAGAAGTCTCCCATGTTAAATCAGGGTTTCCGGGTCTTCTTTCTGGCAAAGCCAAACCATCCACATAATTTCTATCAATGGTAGTAAAAGCCTCTGTCGTACCTACACCATCTTGATCACCCGTAACTCCCCAAGACATTTTAGCCTTTAAATAGGAAAAGAAACTATCCGACATAAAATCTTCTTCGCTTATTACCCAAGCACCTCCAACAGAACCAAATACTCCCCATTTATCGTTAATAAAACGAGAAGAACCATCGGTTCTTAAAGAAGCTGTGAAAAAATATTTATCCGAATAATCGTAATTCACCTGTCCAAAATAAGATTCTAATCCGTAAAAATTCTTATACCCTGAAGGCTCTATAGGAAAGGTTTTATAATTTGACAACACATAAACCCCGGGTTGCACAACCGTTTCCTTTGTTTGAGCAGAACGGTGGAAACCATTTTCCGTAGTTTCATGTGCTAACAATGCTTCCAATGAATTTTGTCCGAAGTCTTTTTTATAACGAAGTAATTGAAGGAAGTTATGACTCCAATACTCTGAATCCGTAACGGAAAGACTACCTCCCGAATTAGCTGCAATTCCATACACATGATTTTTAGCATTATATCTTCTAAAAAAAGAGTATTGACCTCCAAGTCTCATTTCTAGACTCAGTCCATCTAATAACGAAGCATGCATTTCATAATTACCATTAATACCATGCATATCAGAACCATCATAATCCAATACAGCAGAAGCAATTGGATTCAATTGATTTGCATTCGGGCGGTCTCTAGTAAATCCATTAGCATCTGCCGTTGGAGAACCGTAATCGTATTGATTCCCTCCAAAGACTTGGTCTGGAATCAACTCTCCAGTATCAGGATGCCTAGCATACACAGGATAAATTGGCGCCATTTTATCAGCAAATTCGAATACGTTCTCCGAACCTGATGTTTGCCCATTATTAGTACTCTGAGAATGTGTATATCCAATATTACCTGACAATTTAAGCCACTTTTTCACCTTAGAATCAAGATTTAAACGAGTAGTGTATCTTTTATAATCTGAATTTATTGAATATCCTTCATCATTTAAATACCCAACAGAAACATAATATTTATTCTTAACATTTCCACCTCCAAAACGGACATTAGTTTCGGTTACAAACCCCGTATTAAAGGCAATATCTGCATAACGTTCTGGCGTAAATAAACGCTCAACTCCAGCACGTACGGTTCTAGTAGCTGGATCTATTAAGGCTGCTGCATCGGCAGCATTCCACATATTATATCCTGTACCTATACCATTACCTGTAAGCAATCTTCCATTGGCATAACCAACAGGGTCAGCTTCGCCTGCTAAAGTACCTGCATTATAAATACCTTCCCAAACATACCCTACATATTTTTCTGGCGATGTTACCACATCATATCTAGGGATCATCTGAGTATTTAAACCTGATCTAACATCTACTTCAACAAAATCTTCTTCTCCTAACGTACCTTTTTTAGTCGTTATTAAAATCACTCCGTTTGCACCACGAGATCCATAAATTGCTGTCGCAGTTGCATCTTTCAACAATGTAATACCCTCTATATCATTTGGGTTTACAGCGTTTAACGAACCTGCAGTATAAGGAACTCCATCAACCACATACAAAGGGCTACGGTTACCATTAGGTGATCCATATCCTCTAATACGAACGGTACTTACTGTTCCGGGTTGCCCAGAAGTATTAAATACCGATACCCCTGCAACCTCTCCTGCCAAGGCTTGAGAAATATTAGAAAAAGATTTAGATTCAATATTTTCTACGGCAATTTTTGCAGCAGTACCTGTATACGATTTTTTAGTGGTCGTACCATACCCTACTACTACTACTTCTTCTAGCAATTCATCACCTAGTAATGAAACGTTTATTTGATCTATCTTATCAACTTCAACTTTCACTGTTTTTAAACCCACATAACTAAAGACAAGGACATCTCCTGTTTTTGCGGTCAATGTATAATTTCCATCGAAATCAGTTTCGGTACCCAAGGTAGTACCTTTAATTAATACTGTAACACCCGGCAACGGCCCTGACTCATCCTCAACAGTACCATAAATAGTCCTGTCTTGTGCAAAAGAGGGGTGCACAAATAGCGCCAATAGCAGCGCTATGAAACCATTAAGCTTTGCTCTCATTATAAAAATCATTTGAATTAACTGCCAGCAAAAATCTTAAATATTTCTTAAATGAAAAATTTTTTAACATAAAATATTAACATTTTTTTTGTATTTTATATAGAATTACAAATATTACACATACAAACACTTAACATATAAAATCTCTACAAAACTCAACAAAATCAAGGGATACGAATAGATCAACCTTCTAAAAAACAAGCTTTTTCATTTTATTTTTAAAATAGTACGACTTCAATCATTTTCTTAAAAATATGTTAAATATCATTTTTTTCTTTTTCTTTAACTTATAATATAATGACTTTTGTTTCGTTAGTTTTTTTTGAATTTAGTTTTCCTGAAATCATATCCCCCACTGTGGTTTCTTGTACAACAAGGGGATTTCTTCACCAATCACATCACGTTAGTTAGCTCTTTATTAATAAAAACACTTCTTTCTTTTTTCTATATGAACTCATCTTGACTTTTTCTATTCGTTAAAAAAAGATTAGCTATCAAATTTAAGCTCTATATTCGCGCGCTGAAACTAAAATGGTTTTTTGCTTTTGCAAAAATTAAAAGGGAATTTGGTGAAAATCCGAAACTGTTCCCGCAACTGTAATACTTGTAATAGCTCTATAATAAAACCACTGTGATATTTTTTCATGGGAAGGTTAGTAAGCGTTGAGTTAAGTCAGGAGACCTGCCATTTTACAAATTTATTTATTAACTCTCGGGTAAAGAGTTGAAAAATACTACTACGAGTATGTTTTTCTACAGCTTGCCTGCTTAATTATTTCTAATGAAAAAAGTATTATTATGCAGTATGTTGTTTGTTTTGTCTTTTGTAGTCAAAGCACAAACTAACAATATACTAAATGGCGTCATTAAAGACGCTGAAACTGGCAAAGGGATTCCGGATGTTGCCATTAAAATCCTTAGCACAAACCTAGGAACCGTCTCGGATGAAAACGGAAATTATTCATTAAAAGTTACACAATTTCCGATTACAATAAGTTTCTCTTCTATTGGCTATGAAACGAGAACCAAAAAAATCACAAAACGTAGAAAAAATAAAGTAATACACATCAACCTACGAAAAAGTGCGACTGAACTTTCTGAGGTAGTTATCAATTCCAATAAGAAACACAGTATCCAACAAACTTACTCGCTAAATAAGCTAGGAGTCAAAAACATTGACGCCCCTATGGTTACCAACAGTGTTAGTAGCAAACTTATCGAACAACGAAATGTTACAGACCTTGGAGATGCCTTAAAAAGTGCTACGGGAGTACGTCCCATCAATCGCTATGGAGGCTTTCAAACTTTTAGAATACGTGGTTTTAATAATTTCGTATTGCTTATCGACGGCGTTAGAGACGAGCGTCATAATATGACTACAAGTGCACCGTCATCAAACATCGCCAATGTTGAAAGGTTGGAGGTTCTAAAAGGCCCTGCTAGTGTATTATTTGGCCATTCAGCTTTAGGAGGTGTTATTAATATGGTTAGAAAAAAACCTACCTTTAAACTAAAGGGGAATGCAAATATTTCTTACGGAAGTTTTGACTCTTACACAGCCATTGCTGGTTTTGGAGGCCCAATATCAGATCAATTAAGGTATCGCGTAGATTTCGGTTTAACGCGTTCGCAAGGATGGAGAAATTTCGGTGAGCGTACAAATAATGGCTCTTTAATGCTTGAGTATACCCCTAGCCCAAAAGATAAATTAGAATTATTTGTACAAATAAATAGTGACAAATACGATACCGATACAGGAATTCCAGTAAACGATGACAATTCTTTAATCGGAGGAATGGACATTGAAACAAGATACAATGACCCTCGCGATTATTTAAAACATAAACGATCTGATTTCCAATTAAAGTATACCCGAAACTTTTCTTCGCGCCTAAAACTAACCAATACGTTATCTTATTATGATGATGACATTGATTATTTTTCTACTGAATTGCTAGAAGTAAACGACACAAAAGACTCATTAAAAAGAGCTTATCCATTTTATTTTAACCACCAATCGAAAACTTTACAAAATCAAATTGATGTAAGTTATAAATTCAATATTGGTACTGTCAAAAATAATTTATTAGTTGGAAATTCAATAAGTTCAGTTAACTGGAAAAGCTATCGTGGAGAAATAGAAGGTACGGGAAAATATGCTATGATCTCAATTAAAAATCCAACACTAGACCAAGGACCTATTGGAGTAACAGAAAATAAAGTTTTTAGAAGAAAAGAACTTACCAGTGCCTTTTTCCTACAAAATCAAATAGATATTACCGAAAAAATCAAGGCATTATTTGGTATGCGCTATGATATATTTAATGGCAGCTATTTTAATGACAAAATTGATGCACAACGAAACTTTATCGAAAACACTGAAGAAAGAAATACCCCAGCACGAATTTTCACTTATCGAGGAGGTGTTGTTTACCAACCAATTAAAGAAGTACTAAGCATTTTTGGATCCTACTCCAATTATTTTAGACCTACTAGACGTCTATCACCAGAGGGTAAAGTTTTTGACCCAGAAAATGGTTATCAATTTGAAAGCGGAATTAAATTTCAAAAAAGCAATAAGTTAATCGCTACACTTTCTAGCTTCTACATATTAAAAAACAACCTTCTTGAAAGAATTAGTAGTTCAGATATCAGACAAATTGGATCTGCTAGATCTCGTGGTTTTGAATTTGATATTGAATCAGAACCTTTTGACGGCTTTTATATCAAGTACGGATATGCCTATACAGATGCCTCAATAAAAGACCCTGGCGTTACGGTTGAAAACAGTATAGCAGGAAACCGCCTACCTTTTGCTACCAAACATTTAACGAATCTATGGATAAGTTATGAGCTACAAAACAGTGCTCTCAAAGGACTTGGCCTAGGGTTTGGAGGAAATCATGTAGGTAATAACTATACAAGTTCTGCTAACAAGTACGAATTACCAGCATATACCATCCTTGATGCTAGTGTATCTTACCAAATAAAAAATATTAGGTTGGCCTTTAACGCAAACAATCTTACCAATGAGATTTATGCTACAGATGCCATTTATCAAAATCAATTTTTCTTTGGACAAGAACGAAACTATAGTGTAAGTCTTGGTTATAAGTTTTAAACTACCATATACTACCTTGGTGTGACTTCGAGAAACACCAAGGTATTCTAATCAAAAGTTTTTATGAAAAAAATAATCTCTCTTCATCACTGGCTAGGCACATTTTTTAGTGTTTTATTTTTGATCTGGTTTTTATCAGGCTTTGTTATGATGTATCAGGGCTTTCCTTATTTATATAAAAAGGGAAAAATCGCCATGCTACCTAACATACTGGATCACAAATTACAACCTCCTTCAAAAATATTTCCGAATGACACCCTTACTCCTATCCGTAAACTAACGCTTAATCATCAGTTAAACAGACCTGTTTTTCATCTCATAACCAACAAAGGAAAATTTATCTCAAAATATGCAGATACAGGAGAAAACGTCACTATTAACGAAGCACAAGCCTTAGATATTGCTAGAGAAAATGTAGGGATTACTGAAAAAGCAAGTATTGATAAAATAACAGAACTTGACCAATGGATACCCAAAGGAAAGTTTTTAAAACATATGCCTATATACAAAATATCCTTTAAGGATAAGGCTAAAACCTATACTTATGTTTCTTCTATTACGGGAGAAATACTTGCAAAAAACACCTTTAGTGAACGAGCTTGGTCATGGGTCGGAGCCATTCCTCACTGGATTTATTTTAGAGACATCCGTGTGCATAGCTACTTTTGGTATCAATTAATTCTGTGGCTATCAGGACTAGGATTTGTCATGGTTATTACAGGAGTTATCACGGGAATCGTCCGCTTTAAAAGAAAAACCAAAAAGAGGTTCACACGTTTTAAAAATAAATGGTACAACTTCCATTACTACTTCGGACTGATCTTTGGTACTTTTATCTGTACGTGGGTTTTTAGCGGCTTTATGAGCATGCATCCTTTCGATTGGACGCCTAGTACACAACTCAGTGAATCAGAAGTTTTGACATGGCAAAAAGGAGATTTCAATATTGCTAAATTCAATAACAAAACTTGGAATTACTTTTTAGCATATAAAGAAGGTTATCCGTATCAAGAAATTGAATTTTCTCTTTTTGATGGAGAAATTTTCACCTATGCACATACCAAAACTACCCGTTATGACTCTTCTATTAGTGTAGGCGACTACCTTCCAAAAACCAACACCTATAGAGATATCATCAATTCTTTTTCTGATACAAATAAGGTTATTAAAACAGAAATTCTTAATGAATATGATACCTATTACTACAGTAGGAAGAATACCAAAGCACTCCCTGTCATAAAATTTTCAACGACAAATGATATTACCTACTATGTAAATCCTATTACCAACAAAGTAGTGCTTAAAACTTCTACTAATAACAAAATTAGTCGTTGGTTATACAATGGGCTTCATAGTTTTGATTTTTCTTTTTTAACCTCAAATAGACCTTTATGGGACATTGTTGTAATCTTTTTACTCCTTGGTGGAACGGTTGTTTGTGTTACAGGAACGGTTATGGGCTATAAGTTTATCAAACGAAAACAAAAAAAACGCAAAAAAAATAAATCATAAAATAAGGCACATAGTATATCGATCCTATAAAATAGAAGTATATTAGTGCCCTGAAGCGTAAATTAGGTGTCGAA
Organism: uncultured Tenacibaculum sp.; assembly: GCA_947496185.1. Lineage (GTDB taxonomy): Bacteria > Bacteroidota > Bacteroidia > Flavobacteriales > Flavobacteriaceae > Polaribacter. The sequence continues at coordinate 165,906 of CANMCD010000001.1, read as the reverse complement.
AATTTAACTGACATTATTGTCTAAAACACCTTTTTTAAATTGAACTCATCTTGACTTTTTGTTTTTAACCGAAAATGAATTGAAATTTGACCAGATGAGGCACTTTTTGAAAGTCATAGCAGCGCTACGAATAAAAAAAGTAACAAAATATGGGCGAATTTCAGCTATTTTTTAGGAAATAGAAAAAGTCTAGATGAGTTCATTAAATGGTTTTTTGTTTTACAAAAATTAAAAGGGAATTTGGTGTAAATCCAAAACTGTTCCCGCAACTGTAATACTTCAAAGAAGCCTTGTTAATAAACACCACTGTAGTAAAACTATGGGAAGGTAAACAAGTGTTAAGTTAAGTCAGGAGACCTGCCATGTAATATATTTCACGCCATACAGTTTCAATGATTATTCATGAACTGGCGGTATAACTCTCGGGTAAAGGGTTGGAAAATAGTCGTTTTACTTTTTCTTTTCCTACACCACATAAATTTTAAAATCCTATATAGCGTGATATATAGCATTTTAAAATTTATTTGGAGTACCACCCGAGTATTACAAAAATGTATTAAACCTACATTTTTTACATTTTACGAAACTAAACAATACTCTCAAAACGAATGGGAAAAGATTTAACTAAAGTAACTACTACATTTCAATTTTGCGATGGTGGCTCTTGCAAAAGAGCACATAGCGAACAAGCTGTTAGAGAAGCTAGGGCTTTTTTACGCAATGAAAATTTATGGGACACTACACATACCATGAGAACACGTTGTAATGGTCGGTGTGAAGATGCGCCTACTTGGATCGTACAACCTGGTAATTTTTGGTATAAAAACGTAAGTCCTGAAAAAGCTATTGAAATAGCCAATGCACATACCAAAGAACAACACCCAATCGAAGCCTACTTACTGTTTAAAGAGGGCAATGCTCAAATGAATTCTGAAAAAGAAAGAAAAGTAACGCGTCCCATATTTAAACCTAAAAACCATGATGTGTTTGGACAAGTTTTAATGGCAAGCGCCTCTCCTTCTGACCAATACTTATACCCCCTTTTCAAAACTTTTTTTGAAAAACACAATCAATTTGAGGTGCTTTTCACTGATAAAACCTACACTATCAAAACAGCACACACCGTATCTTATACCGATATCTTTGATATCACTGTTCAGGGAGATGAAATAAACCTCACATTTGCTATTGGTCCTATTTCCAAAGCCATTGAAAAAGATACTCCTAGCGAAATTTTAGATCGTAAAATTGGGGTTTCGAACGTAGTTTGGTATCAAAACAATTCTAAATATAGGGGAGCAATTCAACTAAAAAACAGAAAAGGAAAACATCTTATTACTTTTTTCATTCCAAAAGAAAATACTGATCTTTGGCATTATGTATTGGAGATCTATCTTGATATGGACACCAATAACCCAAGAGTAATTAATGAAGCATAAGCAAATAAGCATTGTAGGATCTGGTTGGTTAGGAACCCCTTTGGGTGAACACCTTTTGTCACAAGGATATAACATTCATTGTTCTACCACTACCAAAGAAAAAATTCCTTTGTTAACAAACAAAGGAATGAAGCCTTTTCTTTTTAAGTTAGGTGATAGTACAAATAAAGAAGTCATACAAAACTTCCTCAAAGGAAGCGATATTATTGTTATTTGTTTTCCTCCTAAAAGAAAAATTACAGCTATTGAATCTGTATATCCAAATCAAGTTCAAGAAATTATAACAGCAACACAAAGTGATCAAAAAGTAATTTTTGTAAGCTCTACTTCTGTTTATCAAAATAATAACGATTGGGTAACAGAAAACATGGAGGTAACTCCCGAAAAACCTTCAGGAAAAGCTGTTTTACATGCTGAAAATATCATACGAAAATCTGTAAAAAAAAGCACCACTATTCGTTTTGCGGGTTTGGTAGGATATGACAGGTTACCGGGTCGATTTTTGGCCAACAAAACCAATTTAAAAAACGGAAAGTCTCCTGTAAACATCATCCATCGTGATGATTGTATTGAGCTTATATCAGCAATTATCGAGCAAGATTGTTGGGGAGAAATCATCAACGGTTGTGCGGATGAACATCCTTTAAGAGAAGTGTTTTATACCTTAGCCGCAGAAAAAATAGGATTAAATCCTCCGTCTTTTGACAAGCAAGATTTGACTCCTGATTTTAAAAAGGTTTCTAACGAAAAAAGTAAATCATTACTCAATTTTTCATACCAACATCCAGACCCTTTACAACTTATTAAATAGTTTATTTTTAGAAAATCATGAAAGAAGGAATATTATTATGTGGCCACGGGAGTAGACGAACCAATGCTGTACAAGCTTTTAAAAGCTTGGTTACTATTTTAAAAGAAAGATATCAAAACAATTACGAAGTAGACTATGGTTTTCTAGAGTTTAACCACCCTACTTATGAAGCAGCCGTTGAAAGAATGTACGAAAAGGGCATACGAAAAATATATGCACTTCCCATTATTTTATTTGCAGGGTCGCATGCAAAAAACGACATTCCGTACGAGCTAAATACTATACAAACCTACCATGATGATTTGACCATCGCGATGGGAAAACACATTGGTGTTAGTTCTTTTTTATTAGATCTTGCCGTAAAACGTATTGAAGAAACGGAACAAAAACTACCAAATATAGCCCGAAAAGATACCTGTTTGGTGGTCGTTGGAAGAGGGACTACCGATTCGGATGCGAATAGTGATGTTGCCAAACTAACCAGTATGTTATGGGATGGGATGGGCTTTGGTTTTGCAACAACAGGATATAGTGGTACTGCATATCCTACGGTAGATGAATCTTTAGCCATGGTAGAAAAATTAGGTTTTAAAAGAACCATCGTTATTCCTTTTTTCTTCTTTACAGGTGTATTATTAGAACGTATTTATACTTCGGTTACCAAAAGAAATGAACTTTCTACTGGTGAATACGTATATACCGATCCTTTTGGAACGGATGAACTTATCTTAAAAGCTTTTGATGAACGCTTGCAAGAAGCCAAAGATGGCATTGCCAATATGAACTGCCAACTATGTAAATATCGAAAGCAAATTGTTGGCTTTGAACAAGATCAAGGAAAGGAACAAATAGGACACCACTTGAATGTAAAAGGAATTCTATTTGAAGAAGATGAAAAACCCGGAGAAAACAACAACACTATTACGGCTAAAATTAAAAATATGCTAGGTATTTAAATCCATGTTACTGTAACGCTACAACAAGGACTTTACTACTATTTATAGATAAAATTCTTGGCACATTTATTGATACATACTAAATATATCTATCATTTACAAATTATTGTAACAACAAATCAGTTGTAATTTGAAATTACCATAAAAGCAAATGAAGATCTTTTCTTTTTATATAAGAAAACTAAAAACTCTAAGGGTTCTATTTTATACGTAAACAGAAAGATAAAGGTATTTTATTACGGTCATCAAGTTATAAAGGATAATAGACTACATAAAAAACTAATAAGTTTTAAAAAACGGGGGTAAATGATTATTTTATAGTGTAAAACCATGTTCAGAAAACTACACCAATTTTTCTGTGATTAGTGTGTATTTCTGAAGTTTAAAAATTAAAATAAAAATGAAAATTTTCAAAGTACTTTTTATACCATTTTTTGTGCTACTACTAAGTGCCTGTAGTTCTGTTAGAGTAGCTGCTGACTATGATACTCAAGTTGATTTCTCAAAATATAAAACATTCGCTTTTTATAAAACAGGCATTGATAAAGCACCCATTTCTGATTTAGACAAAAAACGTATCATGAGAGCCATAGAAGGAGCATTGATCGAAAAAGGAATGACCAAATCTTCTTCTCCTGATATTTTAGTGAGTCTCTTTACCAAATCTCGAGAACGTATCAATGTTAACGATAATTGGTTTGGTGGTTTTTGGTATCCATGGTATTATGGGCCAAACCCCGTAACGGTTTCGAGGTACACAGAAGGCACATTATTTGTTGATTTGCTAGATGCAAGTAACAAAGAACTCGTATGGCAAGGAATAGGAACTGGGGCATTAAATTTGGAAAACGTAAAACGTAAAAAAGAAAGAATTAAAGAGTTTGTCAATAAGATTATGACAAATTACCCGCCCAAACCACAATAATCACATCGGTATAAAGCCGTATTATTTGTTCCAAAAATTATCATCACTTTATACCGATGTAACTATATATTTAGTGTATTTTTTTTAGGGGATTATTAGAGAGAAACGTATGATATCGAATCTGGTTTCTCTCTTCTTTTTTTTGCATACTACTACTCTACCACACCTTCACCTTCTATAAAGAGCTCTTCTAATTGTTCTTTTATTTCTTCCGAAGGATTTTTCCACATACCACGTTGCATGGCTTCTAACAAGCGTTCACTCATATCTTTTAAGGCCCATGGATTGTGCTGTTTAATGAATGCTTTATTTTGCTCGTCTAGCAAGTAGGCTTCCGTAATACCTTCGTACATAAAATCGTCTACCAAATCCGTAGTCGCATCATAAGCAAATAAATAATCTAAGGTAGCAGACATTTCAAAAGCTCCTTTGTAGCCATGTCGCTGCACACCAGCAATCCACTTCGGATTAATCACCCGTGATCGATATACTTTTAATAACTCTTCTTTTAAGGTCTTAACCTTGGGTGTTTCTGGGCGCGCATGATCTCCAAAATAAATCTCAGGAGGAGTATCACTCAAGGTAGTAACAGCATTTGCCAAACCTCCTTGAAATTGATAATAATCATCACTATCTAAAATATCATGCTCTCTATTATCTTGATTTTGCATTACAATCTGCATCGCTTTTAATCGGTTTTCAAACGATTCATGTGCAGATACACCTTGTTTAGAACTTCCGTAAGCATAGCCACTCCAATTCATATAGACTTTTGCTAAATCTTCTCTCGTCTTCCAATTTTTTTCATCAATCACCCCTTGTAACCCTGCTCCATAAGACCCCGGTTTTGAACCAAAAACACGGTATAAAGCTCTTTGTTCACTATTTTGTACTGGCAAGCCTTGTTGTTGCCAATGTTCCTTTTCTTCTAAAAAACGTTTACGAATCGGATTGTCTTCTTCAGGCTCTTCTTGCATCGCTACTTTCTTTACTGCTGCATTAAACAAGTTAATGACATCTGGAAAAGCATCCCTAAAAAAACCTGATATCCGAAGGGTAACATCCACTCTTGGTCTTCCAAGTTTTACTATCGGAATCACTTCAAAGTCACTCACTCGTCTGTTCATACTTTTCCATATAGGGCGTACTCCCATTAATGCAAAAGCCTGCGCTATATCATCTCCTCCCGTTCGCATAGTTGCTGTTCCCCAAACCGATATTCCAATGGTCTCAGGATAATCACCATGTTCTTGTAGGTAACGCTCTATAATAAGTTGTGCGCTTTTTTCTCCCAAACGATAGGCAGTTTCAGTAGGAATGGTTCGAACATCTACTGAATAGAAATTTCTCCCTGTAGGCAACAAATCAATTCGTCCACGTGTAGGCGCCCCTGAAGGTCCCGAGGGCACATACTGACCGTTTAACCCTTGTATTAAATTTGACACCTCATCCGTCGTATGTTGTACGTCTATTAAGGTCTTGTTTTTTATGTTGTATAAAACTTCGTTACAATTTGGATAGGCCTCATGAATAGTTCCATGCGTTAAAAATTGGATCAATAGTTCTTTACTTAAGGTTTCCAAAGCAGCAATGGCTTGCCCTACCGTTCTACAAGGTTGTTGGTTAATCGTACTATTCATAACTTCGGAATACTCTAAAGACAATAGTTGTTCTTTTATTCCATGATCTTCTGCCAATGCCTGAATAATTCCTTTTGTTTGATACGATCCTGAACGATGCAAGGCGATTAATAAATCTATGAGTTGTTCGTCTTTTGGCGCCACGCCAAAGATGTGTAAACCGTCTCGGATTTGGGCTTCTTTCAACTCACATAAATAGCCGTCTAACTTCACTAATAATTCATCTAAATCATCCGATTTGATCCCTAAATCAACGGTTAATTGGGCTTTTTTTACCAACGCCGCAATTTCCTTTTCTAATAATTTAGACCGCCTCGTATCTAAAGTAGATGCTTCGTAGTATTCGTCTACCAAGTGCTCTAACTTCAATAGGTTTCCGTGATTTTCTGCACGCGTCATGGGCGGAATCAAATGGTCTATAATCACGGCTTGTGTACGTCTTTTGGCTTGTGTTCCTTCTCCGGGATCGTTAATAATAAACGGGTAAAAATGCGGTAACGCCCCAAAAACTGCCGCAGGAAAACAAGAAGCTGTATCCAACGAAACACTTTTTCCGGGTAACCACTCCAAATTTCCATGTTTCCCCAGATGAATTACCCCTTGGGCTCCAAAATGATCTTCCAACCAAAAATAATACGCTAAATACTGGTACGTTGGTGGCAAATCAGGCGAGTGATAAATTGCTTGTGGATCTTGATTGTATCCTCTAGAAGACTGAATACTCACAAAGATATTTCCTAATAAAAATCCAGGAACAATAAAAGAATCTCCCGTAAAAAACGGATCTTCTTCCATACTTCCCCATTGCGTTTTGATTTTTTCTTGCAAGGTATTTGACAAGGCTTTAAACCTTGTATCAAATCGCTCTTTTTCATAGGTTAAGGCATGCGGACGTGTAACGGTGGTCTGTATATCGTTGGTTGCTAATTGTGTCAACCAATGTATCAATGCTGTACCGCTTTGCGGTAGCTGTGCTCCCACATCATAGCCTTCCTTTTGTAAGGCTTGTAACAAAACGATACAACTTTCTGGAGTATCTAACCCTACTCCATTGGCCAAACGACTGTCCTTATTGGGATAATTGGGTAATATCACCGCTATTTTCTTTTCTTCATTTTTTAGGTGCTGTAGCTTTACCCAGTTCCTTGCTAGTTGAGCAGAATATTCACAAGCAGGTACATAAGCTTCGTATTTTATAATGGCACTGTCCGTCAAACGATCTTTGGCTATTTCCTTTTTAAAAGAAACGGCACGGCCTATAATTCTACCATCGATTTCGGGCAGGGCAATATTCATAGCAATATCAGTTGGCGGCAAACCAAACAAACCTTCTTGCCAGACCTCTTTGTTACTCGTCGAAAAAATGGTTTGCAACACGGGAACTTTCAGGTTTTCAAAGATAAAGTCATCACTATCCATGGACTTTGTCGTAAATCCTGTAGTATTTAAGATAACCGATACTTTTCGCTTCCCCGCATTGGTCATTAGCTTTTGAATCGCAGCCAATACTTGTTGATCTCTTAAGTTGTGTGCAAACAGTACAAAAGGAGCAAATCCCTGATTTGATAGGCTTTTACTTAATTCATTAATCGGATCTAAATTATTTGCAAGATAATGTGCTCTATAAGCAAGTATAACGGCATTGTCTTTCTTTTTATCCAGAAAGTTTTCCAATTCGTCTTGTGCAACAATTCCTTGATTGGCTACATATAAAAAGATATTTTCAAAAGAGGTAGGTGGAGATACCTCAACCGCTATATTAAAAAAGTGTCTATAAAGATATTCTAGTAAATAACGACTATTATCCTTGCCTCCTTCTTGTAAATATTGCCTGCAATTGTGGACTACTTCAATCGTTTCTGACGACCTTTTCATTAACTCATAATCAGGCTCATGAGAGGGGATAAAAAGCAAGACACTATTTGTTTTTTCTTGCATTTCCATAAGCGAGGTGACCAAATACTGATAATAACTCATCCCTCCTAACAAACTACACACGATTACTTTGGCCTTTTCTAGTACCTCCTCTACATAAGTATCAATCGTCAATTCTTGTTTTAAATACACCAAATTGGTCATTCGTAAACTCGGAATTGCTCCATTGGTATTTTCATGAAGTGATTTATACGCTTCATTCATCGTATGAATTTCGGTATCACTAGCACTGAGAAAAACAATATCTCCTGCAGTTTGTTCTATATAAAAAACTCCATCATCATCAGGATTCCAACCTCCGGGAATGGTCGCTATTAAATGCATCTTTTAGTTATTTAGGTTTGGTAATTTGTTATACAACCATGAAAAAAGTCCTTCGCCCCAATAAAAATGGATATAACTCGAAAGTACATTTTTGTAGGTATATAGTTTGGTATCTATTTCTTTTTCTCTAGCAGTATATACTTTGTATTTGGTGGCAATTGTTGTATCATTTAACACCTTAGAATAATGAAATTCATGCCCCCATAATTCATACGAATCAAAGACTACTTTTCGGTATCCTAACCGTAATTTTTTCTGTTCCATAGAGGTACTATAAGGAAATACATTTGCCATTTCGTATACCGTTCCTTCTTCAGCTAGAATATTTTTTCCTAAATACATCATGCCTCCACATTCTGCTAATATTTGCACTCCATCATCCGCCGCCTTTTTAATAGAAGCCAACATGCTTTTGTTTGCTGACAACTTGCTTAGATACAATTCAGGATACCCTCCTGCTAAATAAATCATATCTACATCTGGCAATTGATCGTCCTGTAACGGACTAAAATAAACAACTTCTCCTATGCTTTCTAAGTACCGTAAATTTTCTGCATAAGTAAAGGTAAAAGCAGCGTCTTTGGCAACTGCGATCTTTTTTAATGAAGATTTGATTAAGGGTTTGTTTTGAATAGTTCCTTTAGTACTTCTTTTAGAAAGCTGCACTAACTTTTCTATAGCTACATGGGCACTCACATGGGAAGCTGCTTTTTCGAACATTTCCTCAAAATCTGCATCAATATGCAATCCCAAATGTCTCGAAGGAATTTCTATTTGATCATTTGGTGGTATATACCCCAAACTTGAAACCCCTACTTCGGCACATGCCTCTTTTAAAAAAGCATAATGCGATTCGGTACGCACAAAATTAAAGATGACACCCGCAATAGTAACCGCTGGATCAAAATGCTTCAAACCGTATAAAATAGGAGCTACAGAATACGCCATGGCTTTTGCATTGATCACTAATATAACAGGAACTCCTAAGGTTTTAGCTACATGAGCTGAACTTCCTTTATCTTTCACTGCTCCATCAAAAAGGCCCATCACACCTTCAATAATACTAATATCTGCTGAATCGCTGTAGGTAGAGAACACTTCTTTCACGTGTGTTTCCGACATCATAATGAGGTCTAAATTGATACTTTCTTTACGAGCAGCATTCGTATGATGTATGGTATCGATGTAATCAGGACCACATTTAAAAGGTTGTACCTTGAGTCCTTTATTTCGAAAATACCGTAATAACCCCAAAGTAACGGTTGTTTTTCCTGAATTACTTGACGGCGCAGCTATTAAAAATGAATTTTTCATAACGGTTACTTAAAACGTAGGAAGTAGTTTTTGATAATTTACCTGTAATGCATCTGCTAAGCGCTTGGCTCGCCCCAACTTTACAAATCCAGCTTCGGTATCGACGATCATCGTGTTTTGCAAACTTCCTAAATACGATTTATAAGTATGTACGGCTTCTTCGAAAGGGTGTGCCCCTCCTGTATTGATTCTTCCGTCGGTAAAGACAAACAGTTGTACCGTTTTTTTATGTACAGGTTTTAACAAAGAAGAAACCTTTAAAAAAGCTTCTTTCAAATTGGTTTTTCCTACCGTTTTTAATTCATAACTTTTTTCTGTAATTGCTTGTGTGTTGGTCGTAAAAGGTTGCATTATTTTTGCAGAATTCTGGTATAAAGCCACAATTGCGTATTTTATCTTTTTTAAAGGGTTCTTTTTCATGGTATTTAAAATAACGCCTTTTAAATACCCCATTTGTTTCCCTGGTGCCATCGAAGCACTGGTATCTACTAAAAACACTATATGAAGCGTTCTTTTAGAAGCATTATATTTATATACAGGTGTTCCTTTCCCTGTAATGATATGTGCTTTTATGGTTTTAAAAATTGCAAGCGACTTCTCATTATCATTAGGAACGAATTCTTGTTGTAATCCTTTAGTTTCCTTTAACTCAACTTCTTTTTTTTTTACAGTATTCACTGTAAACTTCAATTCATTGGTAACGGCTTCAGGTAATTGAAACTGTAAACTAGAGGCCTGTGTGTTTTCTTCTTTTTCCGTCATATCTGTATCCTTCTCAGACGGTGCTTGATCATTAGGAGTATCGTTATTTGACGGCGGTTGGTAGTCTTTAGCCCTGTGTTGTAACACAAAAGGAGCGATCAATGAAACCATTGCTGTTGTCACCGCTTCTTCTCCTAAAAATGCGGCGTAAGCCCTCGCTGTTTTTAACAATAGTATATCCGCTCGCATTCCTTCTACTTGATTTTGCAAGGTAATGTTTGCACAGAACTCCTTTACTTCTTCAGGAAGAACAACCTTAGTAAGGTTATTTTTCGCAAGTAGTATCTTTTCTTTTAAGGCTTTTTCTTTTTCCTGAAAGGCATGTAAAAACCCTTCAGGATCCATATCAAAATCGAGACGATACGTTGCTATTTTCTTTCGTAATGTTATATCTTTTGGTGTCTTAATAACCACATGCAACCCAAACCTGTCTAATAATTGCGGTCTGAGTGCTCCTTCTTCTGGATTCATCGTACCGACCAAGCAAAATCGGCTTGCCAACCATTGAGAAACTCCTTCTCGCTCTAGGTAATAACCACCTGAAGCAGAAGCATCCAACAATACATCCATTAAATATTCATTGAGTAAATTAATTTCATCAACGTATAAAAAACCATGGTGTGCCTTGGCTAAGATCCCTTTGTCAACTTGGGTTCTTTTTTCTCGTAATAAGACATCCAAATTTACACTTCCTAATACGCGATCTTCGGTGGCTCCGATAGGCAAATTAACAAACGGAAAGTCTGTTCCCATTAACTGACTTAAAGCCCTAACTGTGGTTGTTTTTCCCGTTCCTTTGTCTCCTGTCGCTAAGACTCCTGCAATGGCAGGGTCTATTACATTTAATACGAGACACAATTTAAAATCGTCTTGTCCTTCAATCGCCGAAAAAGGAAATTGTATTATATTCATAAGATTACATCGTCGTTAACATGTTATAAAGCCATACCACACCCACTATAATAGAAATAATTCCGATGAATGCGTTTAGCCATTTAAATATAGCCATATTACGTTCAATAAAACGGCTCATGGTAAAAATAAGTACATAACTATATACCGCCATCGCCATGATTACACCAATAGATTCAATAATTAAAATCCAAACTGCTTGCATAACTGTATCTGCACCAATAACTAATGCAGACGTCAAGGCGCCACCTGTTCCTGCTAAACCGTGTAACATTCCTATCCAAAAAGAACGATTCAGAGGGTTCATGGCTATTTCTTCTCCTGATTTACCATGAAGATGGATCAAATTACTACCGTCATGATCGTGATCTTCAATAACCTTGTGATCCTCGATAAGCGATTTTAATTTGTGATTTCTTCGAATGGCTGTAACACCTAACCAAATCATAATGGGACCAACGGCCAATTCTGCAAAAAAGGAAATGTCTTCAATAAAAGTATGCAATACTTCGCGAAACATCAACGCAATACCGCCAAATAACAGCAACGTTACCGAATGTCCAAAAGCCCATTGTGAAGCCTTGAATACCGTTTTAAAAGTTACTTTTTGCTTTTTTATTGCGTTTTCCGCTGCTAATACAGAAACTGCCGATATATGATCCGGCTCAAACGAATGTAAAACCCCTGCTATTAAAGGTCTTAATAAATTAAATATGTCCATCTATTTTCTATGTTGAATAATTTGATTGTCATTACTAATTAAATACATATTCAGGGTGACATTGGGAGCTATATTATGACATTGTTTGTAGCATTCTTGGAGTAGTCGTTGATAAAAAGGTTCATCGGGGGCAAATGTAAAAATTTCTCGTAATCTACCCGCCATATTTAATGCTAAAACCTTTTCGGATGTTTCTTTACTATACCCTGCTTCTTCTGCTATTTTTTGTATAAACTCTTTATTCCATGTTGTTTTATTACTATGCGTGTTGGTATTACCTTGTGCCAATTTTGAGGCTTTCCCCAACATAATTCCCATAGATACTTTTCTTATTTCGGGTGTTTTATTAATTTTCTCAAAGGTTTCTCCGATCCAATTTCCATAGTGGATACAAGTCGTTTCTGTTACCTTTGGAAATATTTTTTTTAAGGCCTTCTCACTTCTTCCTCCTGAATTTATCAAAAGGGTTGTATTGCCATTCGCTACGGCCACATCAATACCTTGCTCAATACTTGCTATGTAAGAAGCTGCTGAAAAAGGAGTAACAATTCCTGTAGTACCCAAAATCGAAATCCCTCCAATAATTCCTAAACGACTGTTGAGTGTTCTTTTTGCCAACGTCGCTCCGTCCTTAACAGCGATTTCAATCGTAACACCTTTTTTTTCTAATTGGTGATCTGAAAGTAATTTTTTACATACAGTTTCCATCATTTGACGAGGTACTGGATTAATCGCAGGTTCTCCAACAGGTATTTCGAGGCCTGGTAGGGTCACCATACCTACCCCCTCCCCCCCCTTGAACACAATGTTTCCTTGGGAATTTAAATGTACTTTGGCAGAAATTTGTGCTTTATTGGTCACATCAGGATCATCTCCTGCGTCTTTGATTACCGAACAACGATACCAACCATCTCCATTGGTGCTTTGAATGATAGGAAATGTTACCACTTCACCTATGGGTAACGTGATTGTTACATGCGTAACTTTTTTTTGTGTAATTAAGGCTAATAAGGAGGCTTTTGTAGCTGCTGTAGCACAAGCACCAGTAGTGTACCCTCTACGCAAAGGTTTATCGGGTATATCTTGTAACTCTCCCACCGTTATCTATTGAATATATTTTAAAAGTTCCTCTTTTGTTCGAGTACAAATATACAGATTTGAAAGAATTGGTTTTTTTAAGATCACTATCGGGGTTTGGACCTTTATCGCAGCATTTATTTTTTCGGATAATTTTCCGTTAGCACCACTTTCTTTGGTCAATATTACAGAAGGCTTATAACGCTTAAATAATTTGATTTCTTCTTTTTCTTCTTGTGGAAAACCAAATACTAATTGGCTTTTTGGAAATCCTGCTTTTTCGGCAATACTCCTTGAGGTAGTTCTATCTAAAATACGAAACCATGTTTTGTTTTGCTTCCAATACCGCGCTAACTTTTCGATGGTTTGTACACCCGATAATGAAAGTAATGTTTTGTATTGTTGCGCTTCAAAAAAATCAATTGCTTCTTCAAAACTATTTACGTAGGTCACCAACTCATGAGACACCCTTATAGGAAAAGCTCTTTCGAAACGTATTAATGGAATATTTACACTTATAGAAGCAATTGTTTGGTGTAAATTTTCTGCAAAAGGATGCGCTGCATTAATGATATGTGTTACCCCATGAAGCCTACAAAAATCTTCTATAGACGTTTTTGTCATTACCCCAGAAATATAGCGGCCTTTTCCTGAAAAAGCCACCTTGGTTTTGGTCGAATACGTATACAAGACGGAATGTGCCTCCAAAATAGACGACACCAATTTTCCTTCTGTTGTTCCCCCAAAAACTAAAATCATTATTCTTATTTAATTGCTTTTTGTCGCTTTCTAAAGATATGATGCCATTTATCATCGTACAACCAAGACCTATTTTTTCGTGCACCAATAGCATCCCCTACAACAATTAACACCGTACGTGTCAATTTGTTTTCTTTGATAATCTTACTGAGCTCTTCTAAGGTTCCTGTCCAAACTTGCTCATCCTTCCAGCTTACGCGATATAACACTGCCAAAGGTGTTGAAGGCGGATAATGCACTAACAATTCCGCTTGGATTTTTTTAGCAATTCCCGCGCTTAAAAATATACACATGGTTGCTTGTAACTTTGCCATATCAACTATTTTTTCATGCTCAGGGGTTGGCGTATTTCCTTCGCCTCTGGTGAGAATAATCGTCTGTGCTATTTCTGGAATGGTAAATTCTGATTTTAAATAAGCCGCTGCCGCTTGAAAAGAAGAAATCCCCGGAACGATAAAATAATCCTGTCCTTTTTCATCAAAAATAGTCATCTGCTCTTGAATAGCTCCGTAAATCGACGGATCTCCCGAATGTAATCGAACAATTTTCTTTCCTTGTGTATAAAAAGAATCGATAATTTCCATTTGTTCTTCCAAAGTCATAGAAGCCGAGTTTCTTACCAATGCACCTTCTTTTGCCATGTGGGTTAATTCCTCAGGCACTAAGCTTCCTGCATACAAAATACAATCTGCGTCTTCCAAAAGTAATTTCCCTTTTAGCGTCAATAGTGCAGGATCTCCTGAACCTGCCCCCACGATAGCAATACTTGCTTTTCGTTGATAGGTAGCAATTAAAGAAACCGAAAAGGTAAATTTCTTACCAGAAGAAGTGGTGATTTTAGTTTTCTCTACCAACCATTCTTGATGGTTAGCCAATAAGGCTGCTGAAGCTTCTGCCACTCCGTATACGCCTACTTTTCTCTTTACTACATCTGACGGATTGGGTACCGTAATGGTATTAAGTGCTTCTCCTGTATAGGTTGAAAAAGGGAGTTTGTATTTTTTTGAAAAATCTAAATAGGCTTGTTCTTTTTCTTTAATGTCTGCAGAAGCAAACATAGCGATACTTTCTATGGCTATTCCTTCTTTATGTAAGGACGCTACCATGTTTTCTTCCAACAATTTAGAATCAATATCTTTTGCACAACCTGTACCCAAAGCGATACAAGGCGGATAATACGACCAAGTAGGCACAGTACTCGTTAGCGTTTCATACCCCACATACAATAACAACTCGTAGTTTTCTGCTGTCACCGCTGAAAGATCATAAAACACGTCTACAAAATCTGGCAGTGTTTTTTCTAAATATGCCGTTCCTTTGTCTTGTACCTTTAAGACCAATGCTGTAGGTTTTTTATTGACAAATAATGAAATCAATTCATTCTTTGCAATAGATGTCTTTTCTTTCCAAGCATACTTTGTTGCCAACACATCCAAACTCCATAAGTTTTGTAAATCACTTGAGGTAGTAATTACGGGTTGGGCTTGTAAAATTCGGCTAATTTGTGCCGTAAATTCATTTGCGCGTCCTATATGTCCACTCAAAACAGCCTGAGCAAACTTCCCTTGATCGTCTACATTTATTACGGCCGGATCTGTAGTTTTATCTTGTATATGTGTTGCAATACTTCGTACACAAATCCCTAAAGCCCCTATAAAAATCCATACATCATAATACGAGAAGCTTTTTTCCATCAATGCTTTTACCGAAGTGATGGGTTTACATTCTTTAGTTTCAGTGATTATTCTTGTAGAAAAAACTTTACTTCTATAAAACTCACTTTGTAACGTTTTGGCTACAGACAATCCATCATCTGTAAAACTTACTATGGCTACCTTGGGTACATTTTCTACCATAAACTATACTTAACTTTTAACTGCTTTGATTATATGTATTGGATTGTGCGAATCTACTACAATATTCGTTTTCTCCGAAATATGAAATCCATACTTTTTACAAGCTTCTTCAAAAACTTCAAGGCTTTCCCTTTTTACCGTATTGATCACCAAACAGGTATTTTTAGCGACCAATAAGCTTACTTTTTCTATAAGTAGTGCCAACTTTCCCCCATGCCCACCGATAAAAACAGTATCGGGCAATGGATACTTAGACAATTCTTTTTCAAAAAAATCTCCCATAACACTTGTGATCTCAAACACGCCAAAACGTTTGCAATTTGCATGCATGATTTGGGCACATT
The DNA here is from genome assembly GCA_947496185.1 of uncultured Tenacibaculum sp. GTDB lineage: Bacteria > Bacteroidota > Bacteroidia > Flavobacteriales > Flavobacteriaceae > Polaribacter. The sequence goes on along the minus strand of CANMCD010000001.1, from coordinate 150,131 downwards.
CTTCTCTTTTTTCAAAAGCTATAACCTCCAAACGAGGATTTCTTAATTTGGCTTCAATACTTACAGAACCTGTACAAAAACCAATATCCCACAACACCTTCCGTTGTTGAATTTCTAAAAAATGTAAGGTCGTCAATCGAATCGGCATTTTGGTAATCATATTAGGCCTCCCTTGTAAACCTTCAAATTGTGCATTAGGAATACCAAAAAGAATTTTTCTTTCCTTTACCTTATGCAATAAAATACAATTCAAGGAAGCAAACGTTGCTGCTGCTGCTTCCTCCAAACTCATTTTGTATATTTTTTCTTTGGTTCCTTCTAAATTTTCCCCAACAATTATTTGATAATTACAATAACCATACATCAATAAACGTTGGGCAATTTCTTTAGGATTTTTCTTAGTATCGGTCAAAACCCCTATTAATGGAAGTTGTTGTATCATGGCTTCATCTAAGGCCTTCCATGTTCTTCCATGTACACTAACAGTTCTTAAATCATTACTATTAACCATTGCCTTATTCGCTAATACCTGAATCGAACTAAAGTAAGGGAGTACCGTAAAAGAAGCCTTTGGAAATTTTCGCTGCAATGTATTTGCCATTCCATAAAACAACGGGTTTCCTGAGGCAAATACAACAATAGGTTCTTGAGCTGCTTCATAGGCAGCATATAGTGCTTGCATGGGAGCTTTTATAAAAATCCACTCATGGTTTTGAGGTAAAAAAGATTTTACCAATTCATAATGACGTTGCCCCCCACTGAAAATCCGATGGTTTTTTAGTAATTGAAATTCCGTTTCGGTAAACGATGGTATTTTATTCGGAATTCCTAGAATGTAAAAGGTCATTTATATGTATTTTCAATCACGACTTGCTCGTAAGGCTTTCTCGTATCCCATTTTTTTAGTTCCAATTCTGGTTTATCATAAAATAGATCCGTATATCCCAAACATAAGTACCCTATCAGTTCGTATGTTTTGGGGGCATTCAAAATCGTTTTCACTTTTTCGGGATCTAAAATACTTACCCATCCCATGCCTATATTCAAAGAACGGGCCATCAACCAAATATTTTGGATGGCACAAACCACACTGTATCTTCCCATATTGGGCATACTCGTTTGCCCTAATACTGGGGTATTTTTTGGGGTATAAAAGACAGCAATATTAAGTGGCGCTTCTTCAATACCTTCTAATTTAAGCTGGTTATACAATTCATTTTTTTTGTCTTTGAATTGTTTTGCTCCTTTTTCATTTTCTTCAGTAAATGATTTTTTAATAGCTGTTTTAACGGTAGCATCCTGAATCACGACAAACTCCCATGGCTGTGAATACCCAACAGACGGTGCAGAAAGTCCTGCTTTAATAATTCTTTTTATCGTTGGCTCGTCTATCTCTTTTGGTAAAAAACGATTGCCACGTACATCTCTTCTACTTGTTAGAATTTCTTCCAACAATCGTTGTTCTTCCTCATTAAATGTTCGATTTTGAATAGTACCATCCATAAATTTATAGCGTTAGTTGTCTTACTTCGTTTAGTGTAAATGCTGCATTTACTAGTGCCGCAGCAAAATTACTTCCCCCTCTCCTTTCTTTAATCAATGCATACGGGGTGTCTTTCAACATGCGTAATCGTTCTTTAGACTCTATAACATTGATAAAACCAACGGGGGCTCCTATAATTCCTGCTGGCTGCAATGTTCCTTCGTATACTTGGTCAACAATTTCAATCAAAGCTGTAGGCGCATTTCCTATAACAAATAGTGCCTTCGGATATTTTTTTGCTGCTAATTTTATTCCTGCCTGTGATCGGGTCAAATTTTCATTCTTAGCGATTTCCAAGGCTTCTTCATCGTTCAACAAACACACCACTTTTGTCCCATACTTTTGTGTATAAGCTCTGGTGATTCCTGATTGCACCATGGTTACATCAGTAACAATCGTTCCACCATTTTTCAAATATTCATGCCATTGGGTAAAAGCATTATCCGAAGCTTCAATATAGTTAATATAATCGAAATCTCCCGAGGTATGAATACATCGTATGGCAGCCCAAAGCGTATCTGTTGCTAAATTATTTTTGGGGATATTGTCTAGTATCTCTTTAAAACTAGCCTCTTGTATTTCTTGCCCCGTATGAGGTTTTCTATTTAGATACCCTCTTGGTGTAATTAGGTTATTCTGATACGTAAAGGTCTGACTATTACCAATCATCACTACACTAAACATGTCTACTTCTTCAACATCTAGGGCAGCCAAGGTAGTAATCGTAATGGCTTCTTCAGGCCTCCCTAGTTGCTTGCAAATCGCAACGGGTGTTTTTCCGTCTCTGTATTGTAGGTATATATTTTTTAAGGCTTGCAACTGCCAGTATCTTTTTTTGCTTTTAGGATTGTACAACCCTGTCACAAAATCGCCCATAGCAGCCGCTTTGATTCTATTTTCAATCGTTGTCCAAGGCGTCATTAAATCCGACAAGGAAATACAACAAAAATCATGACCTAAAATCGCTCCCAATTTACTACCCGCAGTAATAAAAGCCGATATTCCCGGTACTGTTTCTACTACTAAGTTTAATTTTTGTGCTGCTACCTTTTGGTATACAATCGAAGCCATCGCATACACACTTGCATCTCCTGAGCCAATAACGACTACACTTTCTCCTTTTAATGCGTGCTCTATAGCAATATCTGCTCTTCTTTCTTCTTCACTTAGCTCTTTTCCTATACACAAAGCATCGGGATGCACTAAGTGCGCAATAAATTGAAAATAATAATGATAACCGATAACAACACTGGCTTGCTTAACTGCCTCTGTTGCCATTGGTATGATATAATCTTTGTGTCCAGGACCCAGTCCGACAACTTTAATCATCTAATGTCTTTTTTATTATTAATAACGAAAAATAGGGTATTTTCCGCGCTGCTATTTCTTCAATATTCGTGGTGATATATTCTTGGGAGGTCCCTAAACGCTCACAGTAATAAAAGTGCCATGTTTTTTGCGATAGGTCTTTATAAAAATGTTGCCAACTTGTTTTTACCTTCATCAGCACCAATGTCTCAAACGTTGTAAGATAGGCTTCTATTTCCTCTAAAGTTTTAACTCTAGGAACAATGGCTATTTTATCATTTAATAAGGCTAATGGAACCTGTTGTTTGGCAGCTCCTAAACTGAATGAGTTTATTCCGGGTATTAATTCCACGGGAACAGCTAAGCTCTTTAGGTTTTCCAAAACATAAGAAAAGGAAGCATATAAACTTAGGTCTCCCTCACAGACTACAGAAACTTTTTTTCCTGCTAAAAAAAGTTTTTTTATCGCTGTAGCAGTCTCCTCATATATAGTTACAGCCTGTGCTCTATCATCTGACATCGCTAAATAGAACCCTCGAATATCTTTGTCGATAAGCTTATGGTATTCCAAAAGAGGGTATACAAAACTTTTCTTTTTTTCACGAAACAAAGACCCAGGATAAAAAATAACATCCGATTCTTTAAGCACTCGAAGTGCTTTTATAGTAAGTAATTCGGGATCACCCGGTCCAACTGCTACTCCATACACCATCTGCAACTACTCTTTTGTTTTTTTCTTCTTTCGTTTGTAAAGAAATAACTGCCACTTTTCTTCCGCTACGCCTTTTTTATCCATCTCAGCACGTGCCATGGTAAAAAACAAATCCGATAGCCTGTTTACATATGCCAATATATACTCTTCTACACTCTCTGGATCGTCTTGAAAGAGGGTTACTAAAGCACGTTCTCCTCTACGAACTTGTGTTCGACAAACATGACATAAGGCCGATATTTCGTTTCCTCCGGGAAGTATAAAGTAATCGGAAGGCGAGCTGATATTGGCTTCCAATTCATCCAGCCATTCTTCACAAAATGTTGCACCGTCTTCGGGTTTTGGATTGGTATTGGTCTTTTTAGAATCCGAAGGCCTTGCCAAATGCGACATCATATCCATCATATCTTTCTGAATACGATGTAAGTTTTGTTGCCAAGGATGTTCGTCCCCTAATTTTGCTCGCAACAATCCAATGGTTGAATTTACCTCGTCTAATGTACCGATACATTCAATTCTTGGTGAATTCTTATACACGCGTTTTCCTCCAAACACCCCTGTTTTTCCGGTATCGCCTTTTCTGGTATATATTTTCATGGCTGTTATACTATAAAAGCCCCGAAGGGCTTTTGGTTTTATACATTTACTGTTAACTTATTTTCGATGGCTTCTTGAAGTGTTTTTTCTTCCAACTTCTCTCCAATAATCACCAATCGAGTGGCTTGTAGTTCTCCTTCTTTCCATTTTCTATCAAAATAGTTTTCAAATCTATTGGCTACTCCTTGTACAATCATTCGCATCGGTTTGTTAGGTACATGAATGATTCCTTTGATTCTGTATATCTCAAACTCCGCTACGAGTTCTTCTAATACACGAATTAAATCTTTTGGCTGATGAGGAACATTTACTCCTACCACAACCGAATTAATAGTATCATCATGATCGTGGTCATGTGGATGATCATGGTCGTGGTCGTGATCATGATGATGATGGTGATGAGTTTCGTGATGTGAATGCTTTTCTTCTATAAAATCTTCTGACTTAGCATCCAAACCTAACAATACATCTACCGAAATATCGCCTTTTACCGCTTGTATCAATTTGATTTCTGCTCCTACTTTTTTCTGAATAATACTGTTTACATCTTCATATGCTGCTTGGTCTATTAAATCAGACTTCGTCATAATAATAAGGTCTGCACAAGACAATTGGTCTTCAAACAATTCTTCGATAGAAGATTCATGATCCAAACTATCATCTTCCAATCTCTGTGCTTGTACACGTTCTCTATCACATATTTCTCCTGTTGCTTGTCCTACACAATCAACCACAGTTACTACAGCGTCTACTGTAATTTGAGGCTTAAGATCTGGCCAATTAAAAGCCCTAACCAAGGGTTTGGGCAATGCTAAACCTGATGTTTCTATAATAATATGATCTATTTGATCTTTTCTTTCCATGAGTTCTAACATGGTGGGCAAAAATTCTTCTTGAACGGTGCAACACAAACATCCATTACTCAATTCGAGTATGTTTTCTTCTTCACATCCACAGTCGTTCCCTTTCAAAATTTCGCCATCCATTCCTAGTTCTCCAAACTCATTTACGATAATAGCTAGTCGTCTTCCATTTGCATTTTTTGCAATTTGATGTATTAATGTGGTTTTACCTGATCCTAAAAAACCGGTAATTATTGTAACTGGAATTTTTTTTGTAAGCATGGTTCTAATTTAATTTCCGCTCAAAGATATAAAAAAAGACTGTCTCAAAAGACAGCCTCCTTTTACTACTATAATACAAAACCTAATCAAACTTAGCTATGATTTTGCTGAGTGCAAATTACTAAACACTCCGCTATCTACAAATAAGTAAAATCACTAGAAATTCACCCCTCACTATCCCTAGTCCCTATACCTAATACCCCTAGTGCAAAAAGCGAAATGATTTATAGACTTTTTATAACAATGAAACCCCTAAAAAACACAAGAAACACCGTATCAATTACTTACAAAAATAATTACTTACTAATTTCCCCTACAGGTATTTTCCGTAAGCGAAATAGGGGTATCTTATATTTTTTTATTTTTTTTCTTATAAAAGGAGTATATGTTGTTATTTTTTGTCTTTATATAATTGAATCAGCTTAAAGTGTAACAATGTTTGGTTAGAAAATGAGAACCTATTGACAATTTGTCAATAGGTTCTTTTCGTTTATACCCTTTGTATACCTTTTTATATTCATTCATCAGTCAGCAACATACAACTCATCTACAGAAACGCTATTTTAAACTATTCAAACAAAACATAAACAATTGATAGACTTATATTTAAACTAGTTTTAAGTATTGTTTATTCGTTTTTTTTAGAAGTTTGGTTAGTTTTTTATAAGAAGCATTTGATTTGTTAAAAATGCTTCTTTTTTTTGTGCTATTTTTGCAGTCTCCTCAAAAAACAACTTCCTGTAAACCAAATAATTATGTTAAAGAAATCTTAAATATGTCATAAAAAAAACTTAATATTTGAATAATTGCAAATACGATGATAAAAATAACCTAACTTAGAAGCATCAAACAACTTATTCACAAACAATTAAACAAAGAAAACCAAAAAGAACACATGAAGCAAAAATTTATACTTTCCTATCCATCGCTAGGCTTTTAATTTTTAATTTCAAGCCACAATAAAAAAGTGGACAACTCTTCTAAATATTTACAACTTCTTCTTTTTTATTTTTATACTTTGTCAGAGAATTTCCAACTGGCAAAAAGGTTTCGCTTGGATAAGGAGGAACAGGTATATTAGTAAAAAACATTTTCTAGCCTAATAGCTATAAACCAACCTGAGTCCTAAATATTTTATTCTAATCGTTGAGAACGACCTTTATCAATACACTTATACCTCAGATAAACTTTTCTCAAAAAAAAGGGGCTCAGGTTACTTTTATTTCTCCCGCTTTAGTAATCAACAATTCTGAAACTTATATTCTTGCTACTACTGAACAAAATTACTAGGCCTAAACTGTCAGAAAAGGCTTTATCGTTATAATCAATGCACATTAACTACTGACTAATTTTTATTATTTTATTTCTAACTCATAAGGGATTCTTGCTTGAATCCCTTTCATCTTTTTGATGCTGTTTAGTAATCCATAGACCCGGAACCCTTCTTCTCCTAAATATTCTTTCAAAATAGTTTCTTTAGAATTAATTGAAAAAGGCAAGTTTGACAGGTTAAAGACATCTTCTAAATCAACCTCATAGTTAGGGTAATTTCGTATTTTGTATGTTGATAACTCTGCTAAATTAGCAGCGATACAAATGGCATCTTCCAACGTACCTAGGGCATCTACCAATCCTTTTTCTTGTGCCTCAGCACCCGTCCAGACTCTTCCTTGTGCTACGGATTCTGCCGTTTCGTATGGCAACCCTCTTCCTTGAGAAACTCTATTAACAAAGGTTTCGTACACTTGTTCAACACCTTCTTTTGTAACGTCATAAAATTTCTTACTCATGGGTTCAAACGGACTATAACTAGCTCCTTTGTTCGTAGACACTTGTTCTGCGTTTATCCCTATTCTTTCTGCTAGTTTATTGATATTCGGTAAGACACCAAAAACCCCGATCGAGCCTGTTATTGTTGTTGGTTCGGCTACTATACTATTGGCATTACAAGCTATATAATAGCCTCCTGATGCAGCAACATTTCCCATGGATACTACCAATGGCTTCTCCTGCTTTAACAAAGATAATTCACGCCAAATCAACTCTGAAGCCAAAGCACTACCTCCCGGAGAATTCACTCGTAAAACAACCGCTTTTATTCGCTTATCTTTTTTGATCTTTTGGATTGTTTTACTCATAGACTCATTTCCTATAACATTTTCATCTCCTTCACCATACATGATTTCCCCTTCGGCATAAATAACCGCTATTTTATTTTTAGCAGTACTGCGTAATCTTCCTTTACCCGATGAAATATAATCCTGAATACTTACCAGATGACTATCTCCTCCAACAACTTGTAATAATTTGTCTTCGTATTGGTCTTGATAAACCACAGCGTCCACCAATTTATTTTCTTTTGCCAAAGTGGCATTTCTTCCTAGAGACTCGTCAGCAATCAATGTTAATGTATCTCCAGAAATACTTCTTGCTACGCCTACATCTTCTTTAACTTGTTGCCATATTGAGGTCATATAAGACAATATTTGTTCTCTGTTGGCATCACTCATTTTATTAAACAAATAGGGTTCTACGGCACTTTTGTATTTCCCATGCCTAATAACCTCCATTTTTACCCCGTATTTATCTTCAAAATCCTTATAGTAAAGGATCTCTCTAGTAAGACCTCTAAAATCAACCATCCCATAAGGGTTCACAAAAACACTGTCTGCGACAGAACTCAAATAGTAACTTTTTTGATCGTATTGATCGTTGTATGCATATACAAACTTTCCGCTTTCTTTGAATTCTTTCAACTTATTTCGTATTTCTTGGGTCTGAGCCATTCCACCACTAACTGCGGGAGAATAAATACTTATTCCTTCGATATTTTCATCCGTTTTTGCATTCTCAATCGCATTGATAACCTGCTCTAAAGACAACCGTTTGTCTTCAATACCCAAAGCTTTCTCTATAGGATTTTCTCCTTTGGCTATATAATCCTTCATTTCAGAGGACAAGTCTAAGGCCAAGACAGAATTGGGCTTGACAATTATTTTTTCGGGTGAACTAACCAAGGCGGCTATCAAAGCAAAAAAAATAAAAATTAAAAAAATTGATATAAAAAAACCTAAAATCGAGGCTACTAAATTTCTAAAGAACTTCATAAAAAAGCATTTTTCAAGATAACAAATATACAGTTTTAGACAAATAGAATTACCTTAATCGCATCCTATATTTCCGTTGGGCAAATTCAAAATAATTAAACAATTTATAGTTAACATCATAACCATAATTAATATTTGGGTCATAATCTATGATATTCTCATAAATACTAGGGTTAAACACATTTGGATTGCTCGCTCTGTAATTCCATACAGAAACATACAAACGGTTTCGAGTTTCCATATATACCTGAGAGTAGTATCCTACAGGCCTTGCAATCGTGTTTAAGTATTGATTAAACCCTATATCAATGATGATGATTTCGTATTCCAAACTGTCATTAGCAATTACCACGGGGGCTTCCTTCTGAGGCTCATTGTATGTTTTCGTCGTTCCACAGGCGTACACAAAGCTTCCAATGATCATTACTGCTAATAAATTTTTAATTTTTCTCATTACCTACATAAATAGCGATACTGACTAGGGTCATATTACTTTTTAAAGTTCTTACTTTTTTTTGAATTTCTTTATTAAAAAAGTGTTATTTCTTTTTTATTGATTAAATTTAGATATTCCTTTCCATGATTCTTTTCTTTCGTTAGACTTATTAAAACTAAATCCTACAAGGTTAACAGTTTCTTTATAAAAAAGAAGGTAAGTTTACCTCGAAAATTTATTGACCATGAAAAAAAGATGCCATTGGGTAACCGACGATCCGTTATATATCGCATACCATGATAACGAATGGGGCGTTCCTGTATATGACGATGCTACATTGTTTGAATTTCTAATATTGGAAACTTTTCAAGCAGGACTTAGCTGGATTACGGTATTAAAAAAAAGAACTAATTTCAGAAAAGCTTTTGACAATTTTGATTACAAAAAAATCGCAAATTATGATGATAAAAAATACAACGAACTCATTACTAATGAGAAAATTATTCGTAACAAATTAAAAATTAAAGCAGCAATCAGTAATGCACAAGCGTTTATCAAAATTCAAGAAGAATTCGGAACGTTTTCGAAATACATTTGGGGATTTGTCGCGGGTACACCTGTTAAAAACCACTTCAAAAGCAAAGACGAGGTTCCTGCCAATACTGCGCTTTCCGATAAAATTTCAAAAGATCTAAAAAAAAGAGGGTTTAAGTTTGTGGGTACCACGGTTATATATGCTCACATGCAAGCTACTGGCATGGTTAATGATCATACAACGGATTGTTTTCGATACCACGAAGTTTAATTTTCGTAATTTTGAACAGACAAACAATGTACTTATTTCGGATTGACAAGTGTTTTATAACTGTCAAAATTCAAAATAAGCCGCAATATCAACATTAAATACAGCAAAAATGAAACTAAGAAAAATGCTTTCTTTAACCGTCGCTGCCGGAATACTATCTTCTTGTGGTGTAGACTCTAAAGAGAAAGTAACGACTACTAAAAAAGACAACAATAAGGAATTCTCTTATGTGGTAGAACAATTTGCCGATGTGAAGGTACTACGTTACCAAATTCCTGGTTTTGAAAACTTATCACTTAAAGAAAAACAACTTGTATACTATCTAACACAGGCCGGTCTTTCTGGAAGAGATATTATGTGGGATCAAAATTATCGTTTTAACCTAGAAATCAGAAAGGCTTTAGAGAAAGTAAATTCGGATTTTAAAGGCGATAAGGAAACGACTGATTTTAAAGAGTTCAAAACGTATTTGAAACGTGTTTGGTTTTCTAACGGAATTCACCACCATTATTCAAATGATAAATTAAAGCCTGCTTTTTCAAAAGCCTATCTTGAAGGCCTTTTAAAAGAGACCAATACAACACTTTCTCCTGAGGCTTTGGAGGTTATTTTTAACGATAAGGATGCTAAAAAAGTAAATAAAAAAGCAGGCGTTGATAACGTATTGGCTTCTGCCATTAATTTTTACGACCCTGATATCACTAGTAAAGAAGTCGAAGATTTTTATGCAAAAGCATATAAAGGCCCTAAAAACCAGCCGATCGAAGCAGGATTAAATTCTAAATTGGTACGTGAAAATGGAAAATTGGTTGAAAAGGTATGGAAATCAGGAGGACTTTACGGACAAGCTATCGATAAGGTTATCTATTGGTTAGAAAAAGCCAAAGGAGTAGCTGAAAATGAAAAACAAGCCAACACCTTAGCTTTATTAATCAAATATTATCAAACGGGAGATTTGGATGTTTGGGATCAGTATGCTATTTCTTGGGTAAGTGCTACCGAAGGAAATATCGATTGGATTAACGGTTTTATCGAAGTTTATAACGACCCTAAAGGTTACCGCGGTTCTTATGAAAGCATCATTCAGATCAAAGACTTTGATATGTCAAAAAAGATGAAAGTACTTTCTGACAATGCGCAATGGTTTGAAGACAATTCACCTTTAGATCCGAATCACAAAAAGAAAAATGTAGTAGGCGTTTCGTACAAAACAGTCAATGTTGCAGGAGAGGCTGGTGATGCTTCGCCTAGTACGCCAATTGGAGTTAACTTACCTAACAACAACTGGATTCGTCAACACCACGGTTCTAAATCGGTTTCTCTTGGAAATCTTATCGGTTCGTACAACAATGCGGGAGGCACGGGCAGACTTAAAGAGTTTGCACATGACGAAGAGGAAATCGCACTTGCCATCAAGTACGGAAAATTATCTAGCAAATTACTTACGGCCTTACACGAAGTAATCGGACATGCCTCTGGTCAAATTAATGAGGGGGTTGGACAACCTAAAGAAACCCTTAAAAACTATGCTTCTACCATGGAAGAAGGTAGAGCAGATTTGGTAGGGTTGTATTATTTAATGGATCCTAAAATTCAAGAGCTTGGTTTGGTGGATGACATTCAACAATTAGGAAAAGCTGCTTATAATAACTATATCAGAAATGGATTGATGACGCAGTTAATCCGTATCAACTTAGGAGACGATATCGAAGAAGATCACATGGTGAACCGTCAATGGGTATCGGGTTGGTCTTTTGAACAAGGTAAAAAAGACAATGTTATTGAAAAAGTGACGAAAAATGGTAAAACTTATTTCGAAATCAAGGATTATGTGAAGTTACGTGAGATTTTTGGTCGCTTGTTAAAAGAAACGCAACGAATTAAGTCGGAAGGTGATTTTGAAGCTGCCAAAGCCTTGGTTGAAGGGTATGGTGTAAAAGTAGATCAAACACTTCACAAAGAGGTCTTGGATCGTAATGCGCAATTCAAATCAGCTCCTTATAGTGGATTTGTAAATCCAGTTTTAACGCCTGTAAAGGATGCAGCTGGAAACATTACTGACATAAAACTTACACAACCCAATACGTTTGAAGAGCAAATGTATTTCTATGCTAAAAATTATAGTTTTTTACCTACTAAAAACTAATTTCTAGTATTTTAATCACGTTATATAGATACGTTGGTACGGATTTTTAAAATTCTTGCCAGCGTATTTTTTTTTCTTACTAATAATCGCCACTAGCTAAAAAAGCTAGCGGTAGCCATTAGCGAACAAATAATAAAACTAGCTAAAAAACCTTACAAAAACCATTAGCGAACAAATAATAAAACTGACCCTAAGCTAGGATTGAAAAAATGACCTTTTTCGGAGCATACCACCCCGAAAAAGGTCATTTTTTTATTCCTATTTCGCTAAAAAAAAGCCCAGCATCCCTATAAACACTGGACTTTTTAAAAACTAGGCTGTGACTACCTTCCAAACTGAGGCCCTTCGCAGCCAAAAATATATAGCACATCTAAACAACGTAGCTGTGACTACCTTCCAAAAAAGCAGTCCAGCGATTTATAAATATCTTATTACACCTCCAATGCCTTTTCAAACTCTTTCATGGCATTTTTCAACAAAGAATTCATCCTATCATAATTTAATTGGGCTCTTTTTATTCCTTTTTTATCTAATCTTATAAAACTCGGCTGCTCTCCTTTTTTCGCATTCAGCATTCCTTTATCGTAATGAAATTTGTAATGCCTTCTACAATCAAACAAATGATTACGAATTTCACGATAGTATTGCGAAATATACAAACCGTGACCGTCGTCATAAAACAACTTGGAAACACTTTCAAAAAACAACTGACTGCGTTGCACACATTGATGTTTATTTTTAAAACTATCCTCGGGGATATTTACATAAATATTATATCCGTTGTCCTTTAAAGTCATAAATTTTAACAAAGACCAAACCGCCATTAATGCCTCTAATTTTTTACTATTGAGTTCTTCTTTGGTTTTAACAGTCAACTCCTTATTCCGTTGCTTTCTCCATTGATTCCCTCCTAAAAAAAACAATCCCACCGCTACCAAAGCCGCAATAAGCTCCCCGTCATTGTCTATAAAAAACTCACACATACACTTCTCCTTTTTCCGTTAGCAACTTATTCGCTTCTACGATTTGCTTTGTAATGTCTTCTACTATTTCAAAAGGGGACGCTGACTTTAATGCTTCGTTGGGATGAAACAAATTCTTTTTACTTTCAAATATAAAACCTCCATGCGAACACATATTTCTATATTGAATTATTTTCTCCACAACATGATCTTCAACCTCAGAAACTTTGGCTAGTTCTAGCATTCCTTCTTTAAAATTAAAATGTCCTTTTTTTGGATTTTTAGGTGTGTATCCTTTTTCCAAAGCATGTTTTTCTAGTGCTAAAAATTTTTTAAACGCGTCTTCTCCATAAATTTCTAAAGTTCCTGCCTCGTCTACTGAAAATGGGGAGTTTTTATCGTATTCTCCGTTAAGCCACGCTACGATTTCCTTTAACTGCGCGTAGGTTATTTCTTCTACATCGTAGTGACGTAGGTATTTTAAGAATTCTGAAGCTCTTTTATGGTATAACAAAGCGCGTACCTTGCCGTATTGTTTTAGCGGCACTTCTGCTTTTACCAGTATACCCTGTGATTTCATGGAAATACGAATTGGAATATCCAATACGTTTTTGAGTGATTGTGATGCTTCTTGATGCGCTTCAGTTTTCTCATCTTCAAACCGAATACGTTGTAACGACCAATCTTCTAGATTGGTATCTATATTTTCATTAAGATGGTGCTTCACTAAGTATTTTGCCATTTCAAACATCACAATGTCTTGTACCTTGTATAAACGGATGGATTTTTCGGGGTTTAAGATTTTTCGCTTCCACTCGCGCTTGGCTTTCATTTTATCTTAAACCTTATTGATATGTGTTTGAGAGATTTTAAAACCAAACAAGCCTATCAATAAAAAAGCAGTCACACATATAGGTAACTGCTTTAGCTGTTAAGCGTAGCTTTATATTATTATCTATTTATAAGTTATGCTTTTTATTTTTGTTACTCTTTTCTAGGTAATAGTAATGATTTATAAAAACAAGTTTATTTCCCATTAATAGTCTTTATAGTTTTAAATAAAATATTCTTTCTTATATCATCTCTATTAACATCTTCTTTAATTTTAAAACCATCAAAATCTAAAGAATCGAATAACAAATACTTGCTTTTATTAATCTCAATTCCTAGAGATATTAAATTTGAATTGCTATCATAAAACAAATCCACTTTAGAAATTGTACCATATTCTGATTTTGAGTAAGATGAGATTGTAAACAAATCTTCTTCTTCTATATCAAAATTGCATTCTATATACTCTTTGTTTTCAATAGAGATACTTCCATCATTTGATGATAAAAGAATATAACTATTATCTTCCAATTTTAGATAAACCCACCACATCATAGGTGAAAAGTGAGCTATTTCTTCCAATTCTGTGTATCCTGATAAAACAATATCTTCGATACATTTATTAATTAAAGAAGTAATCATATTTATAAAAACTGTATAGCCAAATCCATTCCCTTTCCTTTTTCTATCGAAGTTGCCCATTCTCCAACACCATCTCCTAAATCCTTGATGGCAGTTGTGACTTTATTACTTTTAAAAATTTCCATTATTGGTTGATTTTTCTTAAGTGTTCCTTGTCCAACATGTTTAAAAACATCATCATCAATTAATTTCTTAATATCGGTTAAAAACTCTTGTTGATCCGTTTTCCATTTGTATTTCTTCCCTGTGTACTCTTCTATTAATTTTTTATGTCTAATAAAATGATCTTTGAATTTTTTACTCCCTACTAGCTTATCAAACTTAGCACAATCCAACCCAAACGGATCAATCCACCCATTAGAATCGTGTACATATGCATACAAATTCGGATTATTCCCTAAAAGCCCTATTGGGTCTTTAGAAATATACGTCCCCGTATCAGGATCATAATACCTAAACCTGTTATACGCTAATCCTGTTTCCTGATCATAATACTGCCCTTGGTATAAAAACGGTATAAACGTATTATCACCTCTACGGGGTTTTCCGTAAATATCCAATTCTCGCTCCCATACCTTGTTCCCCTCTTGATCAAATGATAAAATAGGCGTGCCTAGGTAATCCGATATGATGGAATAGGTCTTATCCCCAACTATTTTAGCTTGGGGGATAAAAGTACCCTCATCAAACACCCAAGTCACTAGATTGGAGGTATCCTCCTTTTTTTCAAGAAACAACCTACCTATATCATCCGCTACCGCCTTGGGCCTGTCTCCTAAAGGATAACTAAACTCATGTAAAAGAACGTTGCCATCGTAAATATAACGGTGTATTTCTTTTTGTGCAAGGTTTATTTTAACGGTTCGCCTGCCCAGTGCATCGTATTCAAAAGCCGTTACCTTTCCCTTAGGGTCTTTTACACTTCTTAACATCCCATTGGCTTGCCATGTGTACTGCCATTCCCCATATTTCCATTGCTCAGGATCGGTTTTAGGAGCTAAATCAGGCTCGTCAGGCTCACCTGTATACCCAAAGACCCTATCAATCCAATACAGCTTCTTAGGCGGCTTGCCTTGCTGCTCTTTTTTAAAGGCTGCAATGATTGCCTCACTATTGTTTTTGGTCTTTTTAATAAGGTTACCTTCCTTGTCATAGAGGTAATGCCACTCTTTGTCTTCTAACAACCTACCACCAGCACCGTATTTTCGGTCGTCCTTTTCCTTGGTTTTATAAAGGTTTCCAACCTCGTCAGGTAACTTATAATCATACGTATTATTCCAATATTGCGCACTAGCCAAACTTCCCAATTCATTATAGGTAAACTTAGTACCAATACATTGGGGAATGTCTAGTATATAATTCAATTGAAGACTGGGAGTCCAAGAATATCGGGTATTGCGATAATCACGCCCCCTGCCTTGTACTTGGTGGGTTGCCTGCATGCCAAAATCGTTATAAGAACGCTTGCTACGAATGCCACCACTAACCAAACGCTCTATCTCTTGTCCTAAAGGGCTGTACTGCATTTGTGCTTGGTACTGCGTGCTATCCCCTTGTTGTGCATGGGTACTTGTACATTGTCCCTTTAGATTGTAATGATGCTCAATATGTGCTCCCAAACAAGAACGGATATGACTGCGGTAACCATTTTTGGTATACTCACTAGTGATGCTATATCCCTGATCACTGGGAATACCTGTGGTTTGTCTTTCTTCCACTACTCGTCCCATCGCATCCCGTGATAAATACACCGCACAGTTTTGGTTATGCGCATCGATAAGTTGTCCGTTTTTATTGTAATTAAAGGTCTCCCACGTACCATCACTATACTCAGCACGCACTATTTTTCCCAAAGCATCGTATTCGTATTCGGTAAACTGATTATCGGGACGCTCTACCTTTATTACCTTGCCTGCTCGGTCTCTTCTATAGACCTTTGTCAAGGCATCAAAACCCGTTTCCTTTACAATCTCACCATTTTTATTACGCGTAAAACGATAGGTTTCTCCATGTTCGTTTTTAATACTAGTCAACTGTTCCATCTTATCATAGATAAAATGTACTTTGGTATCTTGTTCTTGACGCATTTTTAGACTCCCCATGGGGGTATAACTAAACAATACCTTGGAGGTATGATTCCCAGCAGCCTCTATTACTTCATCATAGGCATTATATTTCAGGATAGTAACCCCTCCTTCGCCTGTATAAATATGAGTAACACGTCCCAAACGATCGTAACTATAACTTTCCTGTACTTTTCCGTTGGTACTGGTATTGGCAACCCTACCCATATGATCGTAGTACCAACCTGTTACCTCGCCATCTTGGTCTGTTAAGCTGTTTAAGTTATGCGCTTTATCATAGGTAAGTGTACTTTTTCTTTCCCCATTACGCACCTCACTAACCAGTTGTAGATCGTTGTATTGCAATACCGTCATACTATTATCAGGCTCCATAATACTGTTGATCAAGTGCGGGTGTTCTTTTTTGTAGGTATAATTTCGTTTGTTTCCTTCGGGATCTATCACCAAGGCTAAACGCCCATGGTCGTTATACATAAAATACGAAATCGTCCCGTCAGGATATACAATACTTGTTTGATTTCCTTTATCGTCATAGGTATAGCCTGTAACATTGTCTTCGGCATCAATCTCACGATAGACCTCCTTGTGCTTAGTATACTCGGTAAAGCTACTATCGCCCTCTCCGTTTTTTATCTCAGTTACCAATCCCTCAGGGGTGTAATAGTAATAGGTATCAATACGATTTGCATCGGTTATCTTGTTATAGCCCTCTTCGGGGTGGTATTCCATCCAACCCTCTTGCCAACCACCATCTCCCCATGTATGAACACACTTGGCATCAATACCACTTCCCTCATATTCCCAATAAAAAGTCTGTCCGTTACGATCGGTTTTCTTTACCATCAAATGCTCTTGGTACTCCATAACGGTGGTTTGCTCCAAGGCATCAGTAATGCCTGTCATGTTTCCTAGTGTATCATAGGTATAACTTACCAAGGTTTGTTCTCC
Source organism: uncultured Tenacibaculum sp. (assembly GCA_947496185.1). Taxonomy (GTDB): domain Bacteria; phylum Bacteroidota; class Bacteroidia; order Flavobacteriales; family Flavobacteriaceae; genus Polaribacter. The sequence goes on along the minus strand of CANMCD010000001.1, from coordinate 132,886 downwards.
TATAATGGTCTCTTGATTTACCTTTGCCACAAAACCTTGGGCATTGTATTCCAATAGTAAGGTACGCTTTGCCGTATCAACGATTTTAACCAGTTTATCAAAGTAATATTCAAAGGCTATGGTAAACCCGCGAAGGTCTTCTATTTTGGAAAGTTGATATCGTGGAGTTTCAGAAAAGTTGACACTTTGCATTTCAAAGTGATAATAATACTCTTCGGTATGATCATAGGCGATAAAATGTCCTTTGGGACTGCGGGTAAGGGTCGTTTTCTCTTGACGTAAATAATAGCTTTCTCCACGATCTAGCAAGGGAAACGATAGCATCCTACCATCGTCAAAACGAAGTCCTACAACTTCTTCTTCTTCAAAAATATCAACCGAACGATCGTACTTGCAGCTCACCCCATGTCCTAGCATGCCTACAAAATCGGAATCAGAATCCCATACGCGTTCCCAAGTAAAGGGAATCACCCCGTGCAATTCAAAATCAAGTCCTTCATAGGTAACTGCCCCTGTTACAAGGTTAATAGGTTCAAAGCCTAATTTACAAAGCCAACGGCTGACCTTATTAGAGCCCTTGCCTTGTTTTTTGGCTATCTTGTTTGCTATTTTATTGGCTGTTTTTCCTAGTTTTCGTAGTACAGCACCAAATCCATAACTCATAGCCATGCCTTGTACTATCCCTGCAACATCTGGAATGTAGGGGCCTCCTACAAAAACAGGAGGGCCCGTTGGAATGGATGCGGAAAAAGAGGTGGGTGCAAATAATGAGATAAAGTTTTTCTTGGGTTTGTTTTTACCAGGCTGAATTGATAAAGGAATCCCAATATCATTACAGGTCATTACCATATGTCCTTTAGGACTAAGGCGTGTACCATCAGCAAATACGGTTTGACTAGCAAAGAAATTCATGCTTTCGTGTCCAATAATGGGTGCTAGAGCAAAAGGACTAGCAATGGGTATGTGAAACATGGTAATCAATACACCACTGGTATCGGAAACTGCTCGTTTAGCACCGTTAATGTATACGTTAGTTCCAATAAAAGGGATATAGTCCATCGGATCAAAAACCAGTCCAATAAAGGGTTGAAAGGGATTAAAAGGTGGTAGCGTGGTAAAATGGGTGTCGAGACCGACCACAGGGGTAAAATGGGTACTAGCAAGTAATGACATAGATTTTTTAAGTTGTAGTTTTGGTTAATTTTTTACATCTTTTTTCTATTAAAAATAGTTTTAATAGGATACTTATTATCGAAACAACTGGATGGTTTTTCGTTTGGTTAGCATGAAAGAAATTTAAGCGCGCAACTTTATTAAAAATTAACAATCATTTAAAGAGAAAAAAAATATTCAGTTATTGATATTGCAGTAAATATACTTTTTTAACAAATACAAACAATATAAAATTAAAAATATTTTAACATTTAAAGAGAAATTAGGTTTTTTGGAGGTTGAGATTGAAACCCTGTAATATGTCAAAGTAGATTATTTATAATATATTGAAAATGCAAATTACACTTTGTGATTTACGGGCAGTATCAAAATTGAAAAACAAAAAACAGCTTTTGTTTTTAAGAAGAATTCGTTGTTTTCAAATGGACTTTGAAGAACCTAAGTCTTTTAGATTTTTAGGTTTTTTTTACGAATTTTTCACGAAAAAGATTTTACTTTTGCCTAAGAATCTAGTGTAAGATACTGATTAAAAAGGTGTGGTTAGCTAATACCAATGTCCCAATTTGAAACCCATTCACAACACTTAACGGCTTCGGCTTTGAAAATTTAAGCCTGTGACGGATCACATTTTAACATAATTTAAGATCATTCACAGCTCTCCAAATTCGGGTTCAGAACTTAGTTTGGCTGTAACTACCTTCCAAAAAAGCAGCCTACAGCTAAAGACAAATATAAAAAAACATTTGACCAAATAACGAGTGATTTGTACTTTTACTAAGCCTTGTAAATCGAAAAAGAAGCCTACCAATTTAACAGAAACATGACCAAAAAAGTAAAAGACCCGGGGTTTGGGCACCACTCCCAAAAAAACATACGCGGAATCATCAACGAAGACGGAACGTCCAATGTCATTCACTTAAACAAAAAGTTTAACACCAACGACCTTTATACCTTTTTTATTGAAATTTCGTGGTATCAATTTTTCTTTTTAGTCCTTATTGGCTATACCTTGCTTAATATTTGCTTTGGCTTGGTGTATACCGCCATTGGTATTGAAGAAATTACTCCCACTACAGGCAGCTTTTTTGATGACTTTTTAAACGGATTCTTTTTTAGTGCACAAACCCTTACCACTGTTGGCTACGGTGGTATCGCTCCGCAAGGCATTACTGCCAACCTTATAGCTGCTTTTGAAGCTCTTATTGGTTTGCTCTGTTTTGCTTTTATAACAGGGCTCTTGTACGGGCGTTTTTCAAAACCCAAAGCAGCCATTCGGTTTAGCAACAATTTTATCGTACGAGATTTTAAAGACGGCCGTGCCTTGATGTTTCGCCTAATGAATAGCCGAAAAACCATCATGATCGAACCCGAAATCTCAGTAACCTTATCTGTAAACGAAGCGGATGAAAACGGTCATTACAAACGTAACTATTATCGTCTTACCTTAGAAAGAGACAAAATCATGTATTTGCCCACAGTTTGGACTATTGTACACGAAATAGATGACAAAAGTCCGCTTAAAAACTACCACAACACTGCCTTAAAAGACCTAGACGCCAAACTGTATATTTTGTTAAAATACCATGAAGAATCTTTTGGACAGCATGTCTACCAAGCCACTTCATATGATTTTCGCACCATAGAGACCGACGTAAAATACAGTCCGTCTTCCTCGTTTAACGAAGCAGGATTTACCCTACTTGACCATGACAAACTTAGTGATCTTGAAAAATAATTTTGAATTTAAAGGTGTTTGCTCACATACTTAAAAAAGAACAGCAACAAAATAGTCGTTACAATAGCAATACCCACATATTTTGCGCCATTTTGATAATGTTTTTGATTTCTTTTGGCATCTTTTTTATAACTAAAAATCATGGCTGTTACAAATGCAATTACAAATAAACTTGCAAAAATTATCCGACCCGTAGTGAACATAAAGTTGTATTTTTAGCAAAGTTACTTAATTAAAATCATAATTCAATTTAGATGAAAGACAAGATAGCTGCCGTACACGAATTTCACACGGCATTTGGTTTGGGCATTAAAAATGCGCCTATTGCAGGTATTGAAAAAAAACGTATCCTGTTACGTTACAATTTGATGAAAGAAGAGAATGAAGAGTATCTAGAAGCGGCTCAAAATAACGATTTGGTTGAGGTAGCGGATGCTTTAGGAGACATGTTGTATATCTTATGCGGAACGATCATTGAGCACGGAATGCAACACAAAATTGAAGAGGTATTCAACGAAATACAACGAAGTAACATGAGCAAATTAGGGCCAGATGGTAAACCTATTTATCGCGAAGACGGAAAAGTATTGAAAGGTCCTCATTACTTTAAGCCTGACATTGAAAAAATACTACAAGAATAACACCATACCCCCTGTTAACTGTCAGCGTAAGACCTACACATATATCAATTTCACTTACGTAGCAACCAACAGGTGGGTGTTTTATACCAAGCACTGCTTGTCACAAAACATACCATGTGCTGATGTAGTCCAAAGAACTAACGTTTGTTCCGCACTACCCTTGCCAATTCAGAGGCAAGCGTATGCACATTATTAACCATTTTGAGAATCGTGCCGTCCTCGTCTACTATAATATGAGTGGGATATTGTTTTACTTTCAGTTTTTTCGCCATGTATTCTTTCTGTGATGGTATTGTGGCGTAACTAAACGTTTTGCTTTTTAAGAAAGTATCCAATTTGTCTTTTTCATCAAAAGCCAAACTCACAAAAGCTACATTTTTGTTTTGGTATTTAGCTACGAGTTTGTTGAGTTCAGGAAATTCTTCCACACAAACTTTACAGCGAATAAACCAACATTTTAAGACCAATATTTTACCTTCGGTATCTTCTTGATTGTACGCTACCCCATTCAAATCTACAAAATCATAAGCTGGCATTTTTTTTCCTTCGATTTTGAAATAATGGTAGGCGTTTTTGGCTAAACTTCGTATCGAGTCTTTAATCTTTTTGTCTGCCGTTTTGTGAATCGGAACTAATCGATACAAAATATCACCCGCTCGCTCCTCTTTTTTAGGAGCATAAGCACCTGTTCTTAATAAATTTAAAAAGATTCCTCTTCCGATATTTCCACCATTTTCATCCAAAGCTTGAAACGTAGACATCAGGTCAATATTCTTTTTGGAATACGAATACCAATCGTCATAACTCGCTAAAAACTCGGCAATGGTAGGTGCAGCTTCTTCTGAGGCTTTTTTTTCTACTGATAAATCTTTTTTATCAGCTGTTTCTTGGGGGTCATTAGACAACATAGCACCGACTCCGTATACCGTTATCACAAAAAAAATGACCGCTGATAATAAAGCAAAAATTAGATTTCTCATCCCCTTATGGTGACTTTATTTACATAACTTACGTACCATACCACTTGTAAAGTGAAGTTACTACTCAAAAAACTCTTTTTTTATGTAGAAACTCCCCTTAAAAACGGTATACAATTATTGTAATCCTATAATAAATGTAGGAAATTTATTTTAATTTACGATACTTTTACCCTCCAATTGTGAAGGTCTACTTCTTTGTTGTACTGAATGTTCAACAATTTATCTTTAAAGAAGGTTGCATAAGCATCTGCTACTTCAGGCAATTCATATACAAAATCTTGGTGTTTAAACCCTTTTATCGGATTAATTACCGCAGCTGTACCCGAACCAAAAATCTCTTTCAAGCTACCATTACTGGCGGCTTCCTTGATTTCTTTTACCGAAACATCTCTTACCTCAACGGTAACATTATGATCTTTGGCCAATTGTATAATAGACTTTCGCGTAATACCGTCCAAAATTCGATCGCTGGTAGGGGCAGTTACTAACTTGTCTCCTATTCTAAAAAATACGTTCATTGTACCCGCTTCTTCAAGGTATTCGTGCGTATCGGCATCAGTCCAAATAACTTGCTGATACCCTTCTTTGTTTGCCAAACTTGTTGGGTAAAACTGTGCGGCATAATTTCCTGCTGCTTTCGCATACCCTACTCCTCCATTTGCCGATCTACTGTATTTTTCAGCTACAATGACTCTTACCTCTCCCGCATAATAAGATTGGGCTGGAGAACAAATAATGATAAACTTGTATTTGATCGCTGGAGAAGCTGCAATCGCTCCGTCCGTAGCAATGATAAAAGGACGGATATACAGTGAATTACCAAAACCTTTTTTAATCCACTCCGTATCAACTTGAAGTAGTTTTTTTAGTCCTTCATGAAAAATTTCTTCTGGTAAAACAGGAATTGCCAATCTTGCTGCCGAAGTATTCAAACGCTTGACGCTTTCATCAGGACGAAACAAAAAGATATCGTCTTGATCGTCTTTATAGGCTTTCATTCCTTCAAAAACAGCTTGACCGTAATGAAAAACCCTTGCTGAAGGTTCAAATGCTATAGGCCCGTATGGAACAATAGACGGGTTTTTCCAAGCGCCGTCTTCAAAATCACATACAAACATGTGATCGGTAAATATGCTTCCGAATGACAGATTATTAAAATCTACATTGGCTATTTTAGAGTTCTCAGTTGATTGAATTTTTATTTCCATAAAAAAGTACAAGGTTTTGTAATGTGACAAATTTACGAAAACAAGCCAAACCATTTGCATAAGATACAAGAATCAAACAAATATGGCTACCTTTGTTTGCGAAACTAGACGAATCTTATATCAGAACTTTATCATATGAAACATGTACTAACCGCAACTTTGTCTTTCCTAATCGTGTTTATGTCGTGCATGAACACCAAAAAAGACACAAAAACAACAGAAAATACTACAAAAAGTGATTTTGCTTCTTTTGGCAAAAAAATCACAGCAGCCAATGCTTTAAGTAGCGAAGCAATGTTGGAAAAATTTAATCAGTTGACACCCAAGGATACACTTGAAGTTACCTTTAAATCGTTTACCAAACGAGTTTGTCAGAAAAAAGGGTGTTGGATGACCTTAGATTTAGGACAAAATAAAGAAGCCATGGTACGTTTTAAAGACTATGGATTTTTTGTTCCTTTAGACTCAGAAAGAAAGCACGTTATTGTAAACGGCAAAGCTTATATCAAAACAACTTCTGTAGAAGAATTACGACATTATGCTGAAGATGCTGGTAAATCGCAAGAACAAATTGCAAAAATTACCACACCAAAAAACACCTTAGCTTTTGAAGCAGATGGTGTATTAATTCGCAATACGCAATAAATCAAATCAACCCGACCACCTTGAAAAGAGAGATTATAGTTACATCGGACGGTTCTAAAACCATACACATTCCTGAATGGAACGAGCAGTACCATTCAAAACACGGGGCTGTTCAAGAAGCTCAGCACGTGTTTATCACACACGGATTGCGAGCCTGTTCCAAAAACCCTATATACCTTCTTGAAATTGGTTTTGGTACGGGACTGAATTGTTTTATTACACTCTTAGAGGCAAAAACACCTGTGGTATATACAGGGATAGAAGCGTATCCTGTTGGTACAGCAGAAATCGCACAATTAAACTATCCAAAAATGTTGGGAGCAGGTGACAAAAAGGCTATTTTTGACAAAATTCATTCGGCTTCTTGGGAGGAAGCACATACGATAAGTCCTAATTTTGTACTAACAAAACAACAAAAGCTCTTTTCAGAAATCAACGATTCCGATCTTTATGATTTGATTTATTTTGACGCTTTTGGCGCTAGGGTTCAACCCGAATTATGGACGGAAACAATTTTTGACAAAATGTACCGTGCTTTAAAAAATGACGGAATACTCGTTACCTACTCCGCTAAAGGTAGTGTACGCAGGGCCATGCAAGCCGTTGGCTTTTTGGTAGAACGATTACCTGGCCCTCCCGGCAAAAGAGAAATGTTGAGAGCAATTAAAAAATAAAGATAGATCATGAAGTTTGAACGTAGATTTGGAGCAAGAAAAAAAGCCAATCCTAAAAAAGGATTGTTCTTGATTATTTTACTTTTCATTGTTATTTTTCTGTGGTTTAATGCAGAAAAATTTCTTAAAATGTTTATGAATACCCAATAAAAAATACGCTATGAAGCCATTTCGTTTTAAAGAATTTACCGTACATCAAAAAAAAGCCGCCATGAAAATTGGCACAGATGCTGTGCTTTTAGGAGCGTGGTGCTCATTAGATACCTACCCTGATACGATTTTAGACATTGGTGCAGGAACGGGGGTTATATCGCTCATGCTGGCACAAAGAAGTGATGCAGAAACTATTGATGCGGTTGAAATTGATGAGGCTGCTTACGAAGAAGCTGTCGCTAATTTTGAACAATCGGATTGGGGAGATCGTTTGTTTTGTTACCATGCTAGTTTTGAAGAATTCGCTAATGAAATCGAGGAGGAAGAAGAAACCTACGATCTTATCGTTAGTAACCCTCCTTTTTTTAGGGGTTCACATTCCGATACCGATGCTGCACGAAACACCGCAAGAAATACTGATGCATTGCCTTTTGAAGCCCTGATTAGACACACCCGTGAAATTTTAGCTACTAAAGGAACTTTTGCCGTGATTATTCCTTTTGAGGAAGAAACACATTTTATAGCCCTAGCGCAGGAATACAATTTGTATTTGAACCGAGTATGTCATGTACAAGGAACTCCTTCCTCAAAAATCAGAAGGAGTTTATTAGAGTTTTCTTTCGTTGAAACAGCTGTTAAAGAAGAAACACTTGTTATTGAAGTAGCTAGACATCAATATACGGATGCTTACAAAGCACTTACCAACGATTTTTATTTATAAACTTGATTTCAATATAAACATTACCCTTTTATTCCGTCAGGATTGTAACCCAAATACGGTACTTCTTTTTCTTTAAAGTGGATTCCGTATTCTGTTAATTCGTTCAAAATAGGTTCGTAAACTTCTTTAGCAATCGGAAGTTGCACTCCCGGAGTTGTTATTTTACCTGTAAGTATACGCAGTGTTGCCATCGCAACAGGAAGGCCTACCGTTTTTGCCATGGCGGTATATGTTTGATCTTCGCCTTCAATAACCATGCTACTCTCTATTTGTTTTGTTTTCCCTTTCTTTTCGTAACCAAACTTGTGATGCATGACAATCATATCTTTATCTTCTGCAGCTAGGGTCCAAGAATCCATTAATATTTTCTGTAATATTTGTGCAGGACTAGCGTTTTTTAACCCCACTTTTTTAGTCGCATCAAAAAGTTGTAACTCGACAAACTTATCCCACATAATATCGTCTTGATCGATCTTTAAGTACGAACGAAATTTTAATTCTACCGAATCACTAGGAGAATACGCCAAAAACAAGTTGGTAAAATCACGGTAACTTAAATTTTCTGAATTTTCTACCGTATACGAATCATCCGTCATTCCTAATTGTACAAAGACATTCCATGCACGAGAAAACCCTATCTTTCGTATCGTACCTCTATACATGGTTTTTATAGTTTCCAAACCATAGATACTTCTATATTTCAAAGAATCTCTATTGGCATAGGCTTCAAATTTACCATGTCCGTTGACGGCTAAAAACTCTGTTCTTCGAAACAATTTATGGTAAGGAATGTATTTATAGGTGCCTTCTTGAATAAACATTGAAGCACCTCCTTGCCCTGCTAACACAACATTTCTAGGATTCCAAGTAAATTTATAGTTCCACAAGTTGGTATCGCTCTCAGGGGCTACTAGTCCTCCACAGAACGATTCAAAAAGTACCATTTTCCCCCCTTCCTCTTTTATCCGATCAATTACTTGCATGGCACTCATGTGGTCGATACCCGGGTCTAAACCTATCTCGTTCATAAAGACAAGTCCTTTGGCTACAACTTGCTCGTGTAAAGCTTCCATTTCTTTTGAAATATATGAAGCCGTTACCAAGTGTTTTCCGAATGTAACACAATCTTTGGCCACTTGTATATGAAAACGAGCAGGGAGCATCGAAATTACCACGGTCGCTTTTTTAATCGCTTCCTCTCTTGCTTCCGAATTGAACACATCTAAGGCAATAGCTGTTGCCTGTGGGTGTCCCTTTGTTTTTGTCAAGGCATTTTCGACAGACATATCGGCAATAGTTACATGAAAATTTTCTGCAACCGCTTTATCTAGTAGGTATTTTATAAGAGAAGAACTCGATTTTCCTGCTCCTATAATTAATATGTTTCTCATCTATATGGCTTACTTTTGTGTTTTGAATCGTTTACATATAAAATCATAGAAATCAAAACATCTTTTTTAGGGTATTCCATAGGAAATTCAAAGGACATTCGATCGTTGATTTTACCTTAGCAATATCGTTAAAAAAGTTTATTTTCAAACAAAAAACTTTAAAATGAATAAAAATATAACAATTACCTGTCTTTTAGGCGCTATCGCAGTAACACTAGGTGCTATGGGAGCCCATGCACTAAAAAACAGCCTATCAGCAGCAGCGATGAACAGCTTTGAAACGGCTGTGCGATACCAACTCTTTCATGTTTTTTTACTTTTATTTATAAATACGCACTCTGCTACTTCAAATTCTTTTAGAAATAAAATGACTTGGCTTATTGTTTTAGGCATATTTTTATTCTCTGGTTCTATCTATGGAATTTATTTATTAAAAATTCCTGTAAATTTTGTCTGGTTTATTACGCCAATTGGCGGATTATTATTAACTTTAAGTTGGTTATTAACAGCGTTTTATTTTTTTAAAAAGAAATCTAACAAATTATAATTGATAAAATTCCTACTTCGTGAATCAGTTTTAACAAAAAGAACTATTTTTGTCGAAAATAAAACACAACTAAAATATTTTAAGATGACAAATCTTGATGCGAAAACGATTTCGATAGATAATTTAGGTATTAAAGATGCTACGGTTCGTTATCAATTAACTTCAGACGAGTTACATAATATTACCATTGAAAAAGGACAGGGTGAAGAAACTAGTTTTGGTGCGTTGGCAGTTAAGACTGGTGAATTTACAGGACGCTCTCCCATGGATCGTTTTATTGTTAAAGACGAAATCACTGAAGACAAGGTCTGGTGGGGAAAAATAAACATCCCTTTTGACGCAGCTAAGTTTGATAACTTATACAATAAAGTTACGGAGTATCTTTCTGGTAAAGAAGTTTTCGTAAGAGATAGTTATGCTTGTGCGGATGATAACTACAAACTGAATATCAGAGTAGTTAACGAGTATCCTTGGAGTAATATGTTTGCATATAACATGTTTTTACGTCCTTCTAAAGAAGAATTAGAAAACTTCGCTCCTGAATGGACGGTTATCAATGCTCCAGGCTTTATGGCAAACCCTGAAGTTGATGGAACACGTCAACATAATTTTGCAATCTTAAATTTTTCTAGAAAAATAGCACTTATTGGAGGTACTGGATACACAGGTGAAATTAAAAAAGGAATTTTTTCTGCTTTAAATTTCATTTTACCAGTATACAAAAACACCTTACCAATGCACTGTTCTGCTAATGTTGGTAAAGAGGGGGATACTGCTATTTTCTTTGGACTGTCAGGTACTGGAAAAACAACATTATCTACCGATCCAAATCGAAGCCTTATTGGAGATGATGAGCATGGTTGGACTTCAGAAAACAGCGTTTTTAATTTTGAAGGAGGTTGTTATGCTAAGGTAATTGACCTATCTCAAGAAAAAGAACCTGAAATATACGGGGCTATTAAACGAGGAGCAATACTTGAAAATATTGTTACGAATGGAAATGGTGAAGTAGATTTTGCAAATACTTCTATTACACAAAATACGCGTGTAAGTTACCCGATCCATCATATCGAAAATATCCGAGTTCCTTCTACAGGAAACAATCCAAAAAATATATTTTTCTTAACTGCCGATGCATTTGGTGTATTGCCTCCGATTTCAAAACTTACTCCGGGGCAAGCAGCATATCATTTTATTTCTGGTTATACAGCTAAGGTGGCAGGTACTGAGGCAGGTGTAAATGAACCTTTACCAAGTTTTTCTGCTTGTTTTGGTGCTCCTTTTATGCCTTTACACCCTACCAAATATGCAGAAATGCTAAGTAGTAAAATGAAAGAAACAGGCGTGAATGTTTGGCTTGTAAATACAGGTTGGTTTGCCGGTCCTTATGGAGTTGGAAACCGAATGAAGCTGAAATACACACGTGCTATGATCAATGCTGCATTGAACGGTGAATTGGGAGAAATTACTTATGAAAATTACCACATCCATTCGGTATTTGGTTTAGCGCAACCTAGAAAGTGCCCAGGGGTACCTTCTGAATTACTAAGTCAACGTCAAGCATGGAATAACGATAAAGAATATTATATCACAGCTCACAAATTAGCTGATTCTTTTAGAGAGAATTTCAAAAAGTTTGCAGCGTTCGCCAACGAAGAAATTTTGGCTGGCGGGCCTCCAATCATTGAAAAGTAAAGGTAAAAAAGCATCCAAAATTGGATGCTTTTTTTTTTGCTAAAGTAGCCCTACTTTAGCAAAAAAGATTTTCATGGTTATTCAAGGAAATATTGTTAACATACTCAATAGAAGCATTTTTAAAGGAGAAATCGAAATCAAAAATGGGAAGATCCATAGCGTACGTAAGGTTTTACACGATAACGACAGCTATATCTTACCCGGTTTTGTAGATGCACATATTCATATTGAAAGCTCGATGCTTGTTCCTGCTGAATTTGCTAAGGCCGCAGTAATACATGGTACGGTTGCTACGGTTTCTGACCCCCATGAAATTGCCAATGTATTGGGCGTTAAAGGTGTTGATTTTATGATAGAAAATGGCAAAAAAACACCTTTTAAATTCAATTTTGGCGCTCCTTCTTGTGTACCTGCCACATCCTTTGAAAGTGCGGGTGCCGTCATCGATGCTAATGACATAAAGCAATTGATGAAAAATCCTGATATTAAATATTTAGCGGAAGTTATGAATTACCCAGGGGTCATTCATAATGACAAGGAAGTACATCAAAAAATCGCTTGGGCAAAACACTATAACAAGCCCATAGACGGTCATGCACCTGCTGTAAGAGGAGCCGATTTGACGCGCTATATTGCTGCGGGAATTACAACAGATCATGAGTGTTTTACCTTCGAAGAAGGGTTGGAAAAACTACAAAAGGGGATGAAAGTAATCATTAGGGAAGGAAGTGCTGCTAAAAATTTTGAAGCACTGATCGATTTACTTCCCAATCATTATGAAAATATGATGTTTTGCTCTGATGACAAACACCCTGACGATCTTTTGCTAGGTCATATCAATCACTTATGTAAACGTGCTGTAGCAAAGGGGCTCGACCTATTTAAAGTATTGCAAGTGGCTTGTATTAACCCTGTAAAACATTATAATTTAGATGTTGGTTTGTTGCAGAAAGGAGATCCTGCTGATTTTATCATTGTCAAAGATTTAAAAGACTTTGATGTCTTAGAAACGTTTATTAATGGACAACAAATAGCTAAAAATGGTAGCGCTTTTATTTCTACTGTACCTTTTGAAATACTTAACAACTTTACTACAGAAAAAAAATCAATTGAAGACTTTGAATATTATTCTTCTGCTGAAAAAATCAGGGTAATCGAAGCACTTGATGGCGAGCTGGTAACCAACGAAATTGAAGCGAATGCACTAGAAAAAAATGGTAACCTTATCTCTAATACGAACGAAGATATTCTAAAAATGACAGTCGTCAATCGTTACCAAAACGCAGTACCTTCCCTCGCTTTTATAAAAAACTTTGGACTCAAAACAGGAGCTATAGCGAGCTCTGTAGGACACGATTCACATAATATCATTGCGGTTGGTACTTCTGACAAAATGATTTGTAAAGCGGTAAACCTTCTTATTAAAAATAAAGGAGGAATTTGTGCCGTAACAGAAAACACATCCGAAGTATTGCCATTACCCGTCGCTGGAATTATGAGTGATAAAACGGCTACAGAAGTTGGAGAAGCTTATGCCAAACTAGACGCCTTGGCTAAAGAAATGGGCAGTACGTTGCGTGCCCCGTATATGACACTTTCTTTTATGGCGCTATTGGTTATCCCTTCTTTAAAGTTGTCTGATAAAGGTTTGTTTGATGGAAATACATTTCAGTTTACTTCGGTTGAAATAAAATAAGTCTCCTCCAAACCAATGGAAAAATGTACTTTTGTAATAATCTAAGTTTAATATAAATTATCTACAGAGAAGTCTTCTAGATAGTAAGGTTAGGATCAAAAAGATACAGATAGGTGTTTTTCTAGCTAAACATTATTATTTAATAGGCTAAATTGATTAAAATTAGCATCAAAAGTTTGAAAACCGAAAAGATCATATTAGGGGTTGACCCGGGAACGACCATCATGGGGTTTGGAGTAATTAAGATAATTGGTAAAAAGATGGAGTTCATTCAAATGAATGAATTGTTGTTGAAAAAATATGAGGATCCGTATATAAAACTCAAATTGATTTTTGAACGTACTATACAGCTAATCGAAACTTATCATCCTGATGAAATTGCTTTGGAAGCGCCATTTTTTGGTAAAAATGTACAATCGATGCTAAAACTTGGGCGTGCTCAAGGGGTTGCCATGGCTGCTGGATTATCTCGTGACATCCCTGTAACAGAATACTTGCCTAAAAAAATAAAAATGGCAATTACTGGAAATGGTAACGCCAGTAAAGAACAAGTAGCTTTAATGCTAAAGTCTTTACTGAACCTAAAAGAATTACCAAAAAACTTGGATGCCACTGATGGGTTGGCGGCTGCGGTTTGTCACTTTTATAATTCAGGGCAAAAAGTTGGCGGTAAAAACTATACGGGATGGGCTTCTTTTGTCAAACAAAACGAAAAAAGAATTAAAAAATAAACATATACCTAATCTCTTTTAAATAAATCTCTTGGCTGGTATTTATCTACATATTCCATTTTGTAAACAAGCGTGTCACTATTGTGATTTTCATTTTTCTACGTCTATCAAAAAGAAAGATGAATTGGTGGTTTGCTTGCAAAAAGAACTCGAATTACGGGCAATAGAACTAAAGGATGAAACAGTAGAAACTATTTATTTTGGTGGAGGAACCCCTAGCCTACTCTCGCAAAAAGAAATTGACGATTTGTTAACTACCATTTTTAGGTATTATAGGGTTTCTGACACTCCTGAAATTACCTTAGAGGCAAATCCTGATGACTTATCAAAAGACACGATTACCAAACTCGCCACCAGTAAAATAAACAGGTTAAGTATTGGAATTCAATCTTTTATTGAAAGTGATTTGACGATGATGAATCGTGCTCACAATGCACAAGAAGCTAAAGAGTCTCTCTCCTTTGCCTCCAAACATTTTGATAATATTTCGATTGATTTGATATATGGAATTCCGAATATGAGTAAGGATCAGTGGAGAGAAAATTTACAGATCGCTTTTGATTTTGGCATTCGTCATATATCTTCTTATGCGTTAACAGTCGAACCGAAAACTGCCTTGCATCGGTTTATTGAAAGAAAGCAATTTCCTGATGTGAAAGAAGCTACGGCAAGAGGGCATTTTGAGATATTAACTGCGGAAACTGCCAAACAGGGTTTCATTCATTATGAAATATCAAACTTTGGAAAACCTTCTTACTTTTCTAGGCATAATACGAGTTATTGGTTTCATAAAAAATATGTAGGAGTTGGCCCTTCTGCCCATTCTTTTAACCATGCACATCGTAGCTGGAATGTTGCTAATAATGCAAAATATATAAAGGCAATCCAACAAAATAAATTGCCTAACGAAATAGAAGTACTGAGTAAAAATGATCGATTCAATGAATATTTAATGACAGGGCTTCGAACTATATGGGGGGTATCTCTTGATAAAATAGCAACAGATTTTGGCATGCAATACAAAAACAAACTGTTGTCTTCTGCAGAGAAATTCATAGCCCAAGAACTGCTTTTTTTAGACACAAAAAATACGGCTGAGCTATTTCAATACAAACCTAATCAAACCTACCCTGTACAGCAAGAGAAAACTACTGTTTTAAAAACCACGCATAAAGGAAAATTTTTAGCAGATGGATTGGCTAGTGATTTATTTATAATTTAAGTAATTTTACGGTATGATAGCCACAATCGAACACCTTTCAAAACAGTATACTATTGACTTAAAAAAACCGCTAGACATTTCTATAGCGATTGATCCTTCCAAAGAGAATGTAAATGCTTGGTATATTGACGATCCAAAAATATCTCCTGTAGTCTTAGATGATTGGACTGGTAGTGTGGCGGCAGGAGCTGTGGTCAACTTTCATAATATTCATTTTAATCCACATTCTCACATTACACATACAGAATGTGTTGGGCATATTACTAAAGAAGTGCATTCTGTAAATAAAAACTTAGTTCAATTTTTCTTTTTAACGGAAGTAATTAGTGTTACTCCTGAAAAACATAATCAAACGGACTGGATTATTACAAAAGAAGCAATTAAAAAACTCATAGAATACTCAACGTGTGAGGCGTTGGTAATTAGAACATTACCAAATAACAATACTAAAAAGTCGGCAAGATATTCAAATACAAATCCACCCTATTTGTCGTCAGCAGCGGCTATATATTTGAGAGAAAAAGGCATCCAACATCTACTGATAGACCTACCATCAGTAGATAAAGAAAAAGATCAAGGAAAATTACTTGCTCATAATGCCTTTTGGAATACGAAAGACAATATTCGTTTGTATGCAACGATTACTGAATTTATATACGTTCCAAACCATATAAAAGATGGTCTCTACTTTCTCAATCTTATGATAGCTCCTTTTGAAAATGATGCTTCTCCAAGCAAACCAATTTTATACGAAATTATCAATTAGCGATTGATAATAAACTTTATCATAATTACTAGCATTTTCCCACATCGATAGACGGCGAAATTTTCTTTTAGTTAGCTGTTTTTCTTTTTATGTAAATGTTTCTTTTTAGGGACTTTTTATGCTGTTTGGTAAAGTTTACTTTATGTTTCATTTACACTTCAAAGATACTCCAGATATCTAATGCTTTTGGTTATTATAAGTTTAACTGGGGTTTACTATCGATAAGTGGTATCTTTTACGCTTTAAAACGTAAATAACTATTTTTCATAACTTAAATCAAAGAAGCTTTAAAATCTAGTAAGCGCTTTTTAGATAAGAAACACACCTCAGCAACAAGGTATTGATAACAATCTAATGCTGTAAAAAATATTTCTAAACTATCTTCTATATAGTTTTCTCCAGAAAAATACTCCCACTGCTTAGATAAATACGACTCCAAATCTTTTTTTACATGCTTACCAAAGGCTTCTTTAAAATCAGGATTGTACAAAATTTCTTTAATATTTTCTTTAAGTTTATCTTCTATAGGTTTAATTTTCGAAAGTTTTGCATTAATTTCTTCATAAGGAACCACATCGTTAATAAACTGAGTATCTACTATCAAACGCTCATAAACCTGCATTCTATTATCATATTCTTTGTGATGATAAAAATATTTTTCATACGCATCAACAAGCTTTTTTTCTTTTCCTTTTTCTCTTGATTTTTTATAGAAAAAAGAGTAGATCAATTTGTCATTTTCTCGTTCTTTTTCTTCTTTTAATTGCAATTCAACTAAGAGTTTTTTCAACAATGCTGATGCTGATTTCACATTGTATTTCTTTCCGTTATAATCAAAACTTTTAACCTGAGGAATTCCAGACTGGATATGCTTTATTGTATCAATATCTTCTTTTAACGATGCTAAAATGAAGGTTTCATTTACTGTTTGTTTATTAAACAACTCCTCTATACTAATTAACTCGCTTTCTGACACTAAATTTTGGTCTAAATCAAACACCACAGGGTTTTTGAGCTGGTAAAATCCCTTATATACTTTAGGAAAACTAATTCTAGAAAATTCTTCTTTTACGACTTCTTTAAAATTTTCTAACGTATTAAACTCAGCAGACTCTTTATATCTTATGTCAGTAAAAAAAAATCGGGTCATCTCTTCTTGAATTCCCTTCACATTCTCAAAAAAATTCCAAGAAGTATTTGTATTATATTCCTTAGTCTCCAATTTTGTTTTTTCTAAACTTTCTATTCTTTCTGCTATTGTTGGGTGGGAACTCCATTGATCTTCTATATGTAATTTTGATTTATTATACTTTATAATATCCGAAAATACAATCTTAGGCACCCCATCCTCAATTGGAATCTCATTTTTTCTCTCCAAAAATTTTATCATAAAAGCATGATCAAGATAGATATTTTTAGGTATGATATCATGTAAAGCTTTCGATCTATAAAATGATATTGTAGTACTAAAAGCTTCACCTGCTATAACTGTTTTCAACAAAGCATTTTTAAAAGGTCTATACCCCGTAATATTTACAGCAATTTCGTCAGCATAAAATTCTTGCTCTCGCCTCAAGCCGAGGTAAGCTTTATTCATGGATAAATAAATTTTATCTACAACCCATTGTATTCCCTTAACTACTTCACTAGAAAGTACTACAAAGCTAGATAAAAGACTATCCCAATCCTTCCAACCTGAGGTTACTTCTTCATAAGCATCATTTACATAAAGCATATTGTAAATAATTTTATTTATATTAAAGACATAACTTATTATTCGCATATTTTTATCACTAAAATGTCCGAATTCGTGTGCTAAAACCGCTTTAAATTCTGTCTCTGTACTGGAATTCACCAACCCCAACCCTATAGTAAGATTTTTACTATTGGGCAAAAACATGCTCCAAAAACTAGACGTATAAAATACGGAAGCATTGACATCTGGAGTTAAATAGACGTTTTTTGGAAAACTAACATTTATTTCTGCTGCTAATTCATCAAGTAAATCGAATAATTTTGGTTGATCTTTTCTTTCAATTTTAATAAGATGCCCTGTTGGAGTTTTTTTTAGATGAAACACAAACTTTATTAGAAAAACAAATATTAACAGTCCTACACCAATTGAACCAATACTCAGTATTATTGTTAGAAAGTTCACAAGAATATCAAGCATGTAGTATGCTGCATAAAAAGACCCGATGATAAGTCCAATGGTAGATAAGAACAATAATGAATACGTTATTATAAAAAGAATGACTAAAAAGATCGTTTTAAAAACTTGAATTTTAAAATTACTAGACAATTTTACTTTTTGCATTATCATATATTTTGACGCAAAAATAAAAAGGTAAAAGGAATTGATTGACTATATATTTGAATAATAAGTGTTCAAAGAGAAAAAAAGATACCCAAAAAGGGAAAAATTATTTCCCTTTTTTGTTTTCTGTTAGTTTACAGAAAATTATTATACCCATCATTCTTATTTCTTAGCGTATTTTCTTTAATATTTTTTAGCGAATTCAAGTATTTTTCTTTTTTCAAGTTTTGAATGTAAATGTTTCTTTTTAGGGACCTCTATCTGTTTGGCGAAGTTTACTTTATGTTTCACTTACACTTCAAAGTTACTATATCGTTGTAGTATTTTTTTCAAAATCAGATAACTAGTCTTTTCCTATCGATAAATGGTATACTTTTTTCCCTTAACCGTTTTAAAACACACTAACCGTATAACCTATACCTCTGAATCTCTTTATCAAAACGGTAATTCACATCAATATCAAAATATAATCTTAAAAAAGATACGTGATATAAGGTGATATATTTTTTATGAATTAAACGTATCATATTTGTCGTAGATAATAAACATATTAAAAACAGTACAAACTATAGAATAACTACAATTCCTACAATACCTTTTGTAGTATACTAACTTTCCTTAAAGCGGCATACAATGAATTTTCTCGATTGTTTGTTGCTTTTTCTCTTTAAAAAACAGTGATTATCTTTTTTACAACTTCTTCTATAATTCACAAAAATTATTTCAATATGACGTATTCTAAATTTAATATTAGAAATATTCGTGATATAGCGTGATATATTTTTCTTGAGCTGATTTCTTGATATTTGTAACCAACAACTAAAAACAGTAAAACTTAATGGTTAATGAAAAAGAAAGAGTATACTAATTGCTAAAAAAGACATCTGAGGGGATAAACTATTTTTTCTTAAAGCAATATACAATAAATCACATCAAATGTATATTGCTTTATTTCTTCTCAAAAAAATATTGGTTATACTTTCACCCCTTGGCCTATAATTCACAAAAATTATTTCAGCATAAACTAAAACTATGACAAAATATAGGCTTTAAAAACCACTGTTTGTACTTTTGCCTTGTCAAAAACTTATCCCCGTTGTAATTTGAAATTACTGTAAAAGAAAATCAATATTTTTTCTTTTTACAAAGAAGAAAGTTAAAGCATGGCCGTAGCTACGGTTTTTTTTTATGCTAAAGTAAAAGGTATTTTATTAAGGGGATTTGAAGTTACAACGGGGGTTTAAATATAGAAACTATGAAAAAACTTTATCAAAATTATCTAAGTACATTTAAAGGACTATCAAAAGAAATATGGTGGTTATCTTTAATAACACTTATTAATAGAGCAGGGACAATGGTTATCCCATTCCTTTCGCTTTATTTGACCAAAAGTTTGGGCTTTTCTTTAAAAGAAGTAGGTATTATTATGAGTTGCTGGGGACTGGGATCTGTGATTGGCACTTGGGTTGGGGGGAAGCTAACCGATAAGATCGGGTTTTATCATGTCATGAAAATCAGCCTGTTACTTACAGGTCTATTTTTTATTGCAATGCAATTTATTACTTCTTTTTTAGGATTCTGTACTGGAATATTTTTTGTAATGTTGGTAGCGGATAGTTTTAGACCTGCGGTGTTTGTAGCCTTAAATGCCTATAGCAAACCCGAAAACAAAACACGTTCTATTACACTGATTCGTTTGGCTATTAATCTTGGATTTTCGGTTGGGCCTGCCATAGGTGGTTTACTTATTGCAACCGTAGGTTATCAAAGTTTATTTTGGATTGATGGTATAACTTGTTTTATGGCAACCTTACTTCTAATAAAAGTATTGAATCCTAAAAATACAGAAATTACAGACGATATTAAGGTTAAAAATCCCGTATCTGTATTTTCTGACAAACCTTTTTGGGCTTTCTTTATTGCCATGTTAATTTTCGGTTTTATGTTTCTGCAATATTTTTCAACCGTACCACTTTACTATAAAGACGAACATTTATTATCAGAATCCCAAATAGGGATATTGATAGGCATCAATGGTTTTATTATTTTCCTGTTAGAAATGCCACTAATCAAATGGCTAGAGGATAGTAAGTTTTCTAAAGAAAGTTTGATGTTATTTGGTACATTTCTATTAGGATTAAGCTTTTTGGTTTTAAATATTTCTCATTGGTCGGGTATACTTGTCATCGGTATCGTTTTAATGACAATTGGGGAAATGATTATGTTTCCTTTTTCAAACTCCTTCGCACTCGAACGATCTAAAAAAGGAAATCAAGGAGAATATATGGCATACTATAGTATTAGTTTTTCTATTGCTCATGTTTTTGCGCATAACTCTGGATTACAATTGGTAGACACATATGGTTTTACGCAAACTTGGAATACTATAATTGTTCTTTCAATGGCGGGTATGTTTTTCTTATTAATACTGATACGGTTGTTAAAAAGAGAGACAAATCAACTAAGGGAGAAATCTCCTATTCGTTATTCTGGAAATAAAGGGTAATAACAATAACATATAAAAAATAGAAATGGCTGTTTGATCTCGTATTGAACAGCCATGGTCTTATATATAAAATTTTAATTTATAAATAGTAATGATTCCTACTTAGAAACTTTATCTTTGAAAAGATCAGAGAGAACGGAAAACAAAGTTTACTTATATGAACATACAAGACGCACAAAAAGAAGTGGATAATTGGATTAAAAACCATGGCGTTCGTTACTTTAATGAATTAACCAATATGGCTCAATTAACAGAGGAAGTAGGTGAAGTTGCTAGAATTATTGCTCGTCGATATGGAGAACAAAGCGAAAAACCTAGTGACAAAGAGAAAGATTTAGGAGAAGAACTTGCAGATGTAGTTTTTGTGGTATTGTGTTTGGCAAATCAAACCGGAATCAACTTACAAGAAGCTTTTGATAAAAAGTTAGACCTAAAAACAAAAAGAGATCACAATCGTCATCATTCTAACGAAAAATTAAGATAAATGAGCTTTCTAAAAACAATAAAACAACCTGATTTCTGGAAAAATACAGCCAAAATAGCCATTCCTTTTTTTATCTTCGTTACCCTAATATCACTCTTTTTTAACAGTGGTCGAAATATTTTTTCTGGAGACTTTGAGGCGGTAAATCAAACCAACTTTTCAGAAGGTAAGTGGATACGCTTTTGGAGTACCAAATTAATCATTAGCTTCTTATACGGAGTATGGATAACTTACAAAAAAATGGTAAAATCATGAATTTACAACTACGAACTAACACACAAACTTTACAAGAAGAAATTACCATCTCAGGTTCAAAAAGTGAATCAAATAGGTTGTTGATATTACAACAGTTGTTTTCTAACATAAGCATTAAAAACCTTTCTGACTCTGATGATACACATCATCTTCAAGAAGCGCTGGTTCCTAAAAATGAAGTAGCAGATATCGGTCATGCTGGAACAGCTATGCGATTTTTAACTGCTTTTTTTACTACACAAGAAAATCAAGTAAAAGTATTGCAAGGTTCTGAAAGAATGCATAATCGCCCTATCCAAATTTTAGTGGATGCTTTAACCTCTTTGGGGGCAGACATTTCCTACTTAGAGAAAGAAGGATATCCTCCACTAAAAATAACAGGAAAAAAATTGACGCAAAGTCATGTAAAAATCAATGGAAACGTTAGTAGTCAATATATTTCTGCCTTGATGCTTATTGCACCGAGTTTAAAAAACGGACTTACCATTGAATTATTGGGTGAGGTTACCTCTATCCCCTATATCAAAATGACGTTATCATTATTACATGAGCTAGAGATTCAGGCTTCTTTTTCTGAACAAACCATTCAAATACAGCCTCAATCAAGTGTACTTACAAAGGAAATTATTGTAGAGTCTGACTGGAGTTCTGCTTCTTATTTTTATTCCTTAATTGCGCTTAGCAATGTTAATTCGACTGTTACATTGACTGCTTTTAAACAAGATAGTTTGCAAGGTGATCATGTTTTAGCTTCTATATACGAACATTTTGGCGTTTCAACTAGTTATAAAGAACATCAAATCATATTGACAAAACAGCAATCCCACAAAACCGATACACTGGTACAGGATTTAAAAAATGCACCAGATATTGCACAAACTATTGCGGTGACTTGCTTCGGACTCGGAATTGCTTGTGATTTATCAGGTCTGCATACGCTTAAAATTAAAGAAACGGATCGTTTGGAGGCATTGAAGAACGAATTAGGAAAGCTTGGCGCTATCATCTCAGTTACTAATGATAGCTTGCATCTTGCTCCCGCTACAACAATTAAACCAAATATCGCTATCGAAACTTATAACGATCATCGCATGGCCATGGCTTTTGCCCCATTGGCTCTTAAAACAAGTATCGAAATTTTGGATGCTGACGTAGTAACTAAATCATATAGAAACTTTTGGAACGACATGAAGAAAATAGGGTTTGAAATTCAAGAACTTCAAAATAAAACTCCAATAGCTTGACAACGCATATTGTGTTATTGTATATTTGCCCACGTTTAGAAAATTTTACAAATGAAATTATCGAATTTTGATTTTGAACTGCCTAAAGAGTTATTGGCAGAGTACCCTTCAGAGCACAGAGATGAGGCTCGTTTAATGGTGCTACATCGTGACACTCAAAAAATAGAACATAAATTATTCAAAGATTTAATTAACTATTTTGATGAAGGAGATGTGATGATGTTAAACAATACGAAAGTTTTTCCTGCCCGTATGTACGGGAATAAAGAAAAAACAGGTGCTCGTATTGAGGTGTTTTTATTACGTGAACTAAACGCAGAAAATCGTTTATGGGATGTATTAGTAGATCCTGCTCGTAAAATCAGAATTGGAAATAAATTATTTTTTGGTAATGATGACAGCTTAGTAGCTGAAGTTATTGACAACACTACTTCTAGAGGTAGAACGTTACGCTTTTTATTTGACGGTTCTTATGAAGAGTTTCGTCAAAAATTAGTTGAATTGGGGGAAACTCCGTTACCTAAATATATCAAACGTGAAGTAGAACCTGAAGACGAAGAACGTTATCAAACAATCTTTGCGAAACATGAAGGTGCTGTAGCTGCTCCAACTGCGGGCTTGCATTTCTCAAAGCATTTGATGAAACGTTTAGAGATTAAAGGTGTAGATTTTGCTGAAATGACATTACATGTTGGATTAGGTACATTCAACCCTGTTGAAGTTGAAGATTTATCTAAACATAAAATGGATTCAGAACAGATTGTGATACCAGATGAAAGTGCACAAATCGTAAACAATGCTTTGGGTAACAAACGTAAAGTTTGTGCCATTGGTACTACCGTAATGCGTACTGTAGAGTCTTCTGTTTCTGCTAACAAAAGACTAAACACTTATAGTGGATGGACTAATAAGTTTATCTTTCCTCCTTATGATTTTAGCATTGCAAATTGTATGGTTACAAACTTCCATACACCAAAATCAACTTTATTAATGATGATTTCTGCTTTTGCAGGTCATGATTTTCTAATGGAAGCATATAACGAAGCCATCAAAGAAAAATATAAATTTTATTCTTATGGTGATGCTATGTTAATTTTATAATAGCATTCACTTTATAGCATAACAAAAGTATAAACTGGTAGTCTGTCGTGATTACCAGTTTTTTTTATAGTAACTTTGCAACATCAAAATTTTCAATAGCCATACCCTTGAAGACTAAAAAAGACATACGTGCCTTAAGCAAAGAACAGTTACGCGATTTTTTTGTCGGCAATAATGATAAAGCTTTTAGAGGTAACCAAGTTTACGAATGGTTATGGAGCAAAGCTGCCCATTCATTTGATGATATGACCAACCTTTCAAAAGCTACACGTGAAATGTTGGACGAAAATTTTGTTATTAATCATATCGAAGTTGATGCTATGCAACGAAGTAATGATGGCACGATAAAAAATGCTATCAAGCTACATGATGGGTTGATCGTTGAATCGGTACTTATCCCTACAGAAAAAAGAACAACCGCATGTGTTTCTAGTCAAGTTGGTTGTAGTTTGGACTGTAAATTTTGTGCTACTGCAAAATTGAAACGGATGCGTAACTTAAATGCGGATGAAATTTATGATCAAGTGGTGGCCATAGATAAACAAAGTAGGCTTTATCATCATCATAAACTATCTAATATTGTTTTTATGGGAATGGGAGAACCCTTGATGAACTATAACAATGTGATTAAGGCTATTGACAAAATCACTTCTCCAGAAGGACTTGGTATGGCCGCTAAAAGAATAACGCTTTCTACTTCTGGTGTACCTAGGATGATCAAAAAATTAGCAGATGACAATGTACGTTTTAACCTCGCTGTTTCATTACATTCTGCTATCGATGAAGTAAGGACTACTATTATGCCTTTTAATAATAGATTTCCGCTAAATGATTTAAAGGAATCATTGGAGTATTGGTATGAAAAAACCAAACGCAAAATCACCTATGAATATGTGGTTTGGAAAGGCATTAATGATCGGAAAGAAGATGTTAGAGCTCTTGTTGAATTTTGCAAACACGTACCCTGTAAAGTCAATTTGATTGAATACAACCCCATCGATGACGGTATCTATCAACAAGCTTCAGAAACTGCACTTAATAATTATATTTCCAATTTAGAGAACAATGATATTGTAGTTAATGTTCGAAGATCTAGAGGAAAAGATATTGATGCCGCTTGTGGTCAGTTGGCGAATAAATCGTAACAGAAATTACTAAATAAAGTTCATAATTATTTGGACTCCCCTCCTTTTGTTTTTTAAATAAAAAATCCTATTGACTGTCAATCTAATATACTTTTAATTCTTAGATTTACAGCGCAAAAATCTATTTAGAAAAATTGAATTTTAATTATGAATAAGAATTTTTTAATAAAAGTTGTTATATGTCTGTTTTTTTCAAAATCTTTTTCTCAACTAAAAAAGTTACCTAAACTTCCTAATTGGATAGAAAAAACAATTATGAAAAAAATCCTAAAATTAACCTTAATGAAATTAATCAAGGAAATTTTGTACTCATATATGACAATCAAGTTAACTTAAGAACATAAGAATCCTATTTTCGTTGTGCAACTAAAATAACTGAAAATGTAGGTATTCAGCCTGCATCAAACGTTACAATTACTTTTGACCCTACCTATCAAAGTTTGGTCATTCATTCACTTAAAGTCATCAGAGACGACAAAGTCATTAACAAACTAAACTCTTCTGATTTCCAAACATTAAGAAAAGAAGCTGAAGCAGAGAACTATATTTATGACGGAAGCATAACTGCATTCACTAATTTAAGTGATGTTCGGACAAATGATATCGTTGAATATAGTTATACTATAAAAGGATTCAATCCTATACACAAAAAAAAATATGCTACTACGTTTAATATTGAAACATCTGAACCAATAGGTAAAATGTTTTTAAAATTTGTTTCGTCTACACCGCTTGATATAAAATATTTCCATACCGATCTTCGTTTTAATTCAATAAGAAAAGGAGGAAATAATATTTATAGACTTTCTCAAGAAAATATCCCTCCTCATGAATTTGAAGAAGCAACTCCAATTTGGTATATTTCTTCTGGATTAGTGAACATAAGCAATTACCGTACTTGGAAAAATGTTGTAGATTGGGGAGTTGACCTTTATAAAGTAAATGACGAATTATCGTTAGAATTAAATAAAAAAATTAGTGACCTGAACCATAAATATAAAAGCCAAGGAGGTAAAATAAAGGCCACACTTAACTTTGTACAAAACAAAATACGGTACCTCGGACTAGAAAATGGTATTGGTGCTTACAAACCTTTTTCTCCAAATAAAGTTTTCAATCAACGCTATGGTGATTGCAAGGATAAAAGCCTTTTACTTGTTACGATGTTAAATAAAATGGGTATCGAAGCTTATCCTGTATTGGTTAATACATACCTTAAAAAAACAGTAAATGAATTACTCCCCAGCGCATCAAACTTTAATCATTGTGTTGTTAAAGTTATAGATAAAAAGAAAAATATACGTTGGTACGACCCAACTATTACCAACCAAGGAGGTAAATCTAGCTCTACTTCTTTTCCTGATTATAGATATGGATTAGTGTTAAAAAAAGGAAATTCTTCACTAGAGGAAATTTACCCTTTTAATCATAGTGACATTGAAACCATTGATATTATCACTCTTGATCAAAATGGAAAAGGGGCTTACTTAAAAGTTATAACAAAATACTATGGTTCTGAAGCCGATTATATTCGGGTGATTTTTAAAAACAATAGTACTACTTCATTACAAAAAAAATATAAAAGCTATTATTCTTCAAAATACAAACTAATAAAGAGCAATAAACCTCTTAAACATGTTGATAATTTGAGAAGTAATATTTTTACAATCTATGAGGAATATAGGATTGACGATATATGGTCTCCCTCTTCAATTAGAAAAGGAGAATTAGTCGCCGAATTTACCCCTTATTCTATCAGCAACCTTCTTTCAATGCCAGAAAATTTAGAAAGAGAAACACCTTATAATCTTGTATACCCAGCAACTAGAAGACATAAAATCCTTATCAAGGTAACTGATGAGAATTGGAATTTGGAACAGGAAAATTTTTACATCAATTCAGATCATTTTTTTTATGATAAAAATTCTTTTTTCAATAAAAAATCTAAATTATTAACTATTGAACACACCTATACATCACAAAATGATCATGTTCCAATAAAAGAGTTTTCTGATTTTTATACCAACCTAACAAAACTGAAAAAAAAAATAACTTATAGCTTAATAAAAAATGAAAACCCAACTGCCTTAACCTCTTCTTTGAATGGGATAAAAATCATTGGTATAATGATATATATAGTCCTGGCGTTTCTTTTTATTTGGTTGGCAGTTAAAATATATTCATATGATATAACACCTACCATCCACAGTTATTACGAGCCAAATAAAAAAATTGGTGGCTGGTTAATTATCATAGGGCTCTCTTTAGTTACAACCCTAATATTCAAAATAATAGAACTATTTCTTGACAACCATTTTAACACGGGCAATTGGTTAGTTTTTATTAGTCAAAAAGAAGTAAACTTAACATTTAGTGTTTTATTAACTTGTGGATTAATCTTTAATGTATTATACCTAGTTTATTACCCGTTGGCTATAATCTTATTCTTCAAAAGAAGAAGTACTTTCCCAAGGGTACACTCACTGTTTTTAGGCATATCCTTTACTTTTTATATCACGTATATGTTTACATATAAACATCTTACAAAAAGCACTGAAGATTATAACGTACAAATTTCGTCAGTTTTATTATTATTTATTATTGCGGGTATTATGATTCCCTATCTTTTAACATCTGATAGATCAAAAGAAACTTTTGTAAAAACTTTAAAAAAATAACCGTTTATCCCGAACTGTGTATTAGAAAGGATTTTGTGATGGCGTTTTACCTCCCAAATGTAACCTCCTAAGAAATATCTTTCATTTGGGAATTACATTCATAACACGATAAGCTTTCTAATACATGATTCGGTTTTGTTCCAATATACTGAGATGTCGATTTGACACCAAAAAAACATACCATATCTAGATTAATATTCTACTTTAATTTTCTAATTTATTATTACTTTTGTTTGCTAATATGAAGCCCGTAGAGCAAATAAAATTACCTATCACTAAAGAAATGGAGCTCTTTGAAACAAAATTCAAAGAATCCATGCTTTCTAAAGTTCCCTTATTAAACCGTATAACGTACTATATCGTAAGAAGAAAGGGAAAACAAATGCGTCCGATGTTTGTGTTTTTAGTAGCCAAAATGGTTTCTGATGGCGGTTTTGATGAACGCACATATCGAGGGGCATCTATTGTAGAGCTTATTCATACAGCAACCTTAGTACATGATGATGTAGTAGATGATAGCAACCAACGTAGAGGTTTTTTTTCTATTAATGCCTTATGGAAAAATAAAATTGCTGTTTTAGTAGGTGACTATTTACTTTCTAAAGGGTTACTACTCTCTATTGACAATGAAGATTTTGATATTTTAAAATTGATCTCTACTGCTGTACGAGAAATGAGCGAAGGGGAACTTTTACAAATTGAAAAAGCCCGAAAATTAGATATTACTGAGGAGGTATATTTTGAAATAATCCGTCAAAAAACAGCGACTTTAATTGCTGCTTGTTGTGCAATTGGTGCTGCTTCAATGAATGCTTCAAAAGAGACAATCGAAGAAATGCGAAAATTTGGAGAGTGCATCGGAATTGCTTTTCAAATTAAAGATGACTTATTCGATTACACGGAACATAAGATTGGTAAACCTACAGGTATTGACATCAAAGAGCAAAAAATGACGCTTCCTCTTATTTATACGTTAAATACTTGTTCTAAAGAGAAAAAGTCATGGCTGATCAATTCGGTTAAGAAATATAATAAGGATAAAAAGAGGGTTAAAGAGGTGATTGCATTCGTCAAAGAAAATGGTGGACTGGAATATACCGTTAAAAAAATGCATGATTATAAGAATAATGCCATAAACATTCTTAATAAATACCCTGATTCTCCTTATAAAGGATCCTTACTAAAAATGATTGATTACGTCGTTGAACGTAAAATTTAAGTTTTACAGAACCTATAGTTTACCTTGTTTTTAGCCTAAAATAACACTATCTTTATATAGGGGATTTTAGCAAAGGCTTTTAACGTATCTATTTCAGGTAATTTCATTGATTTTGATTCTGGCTACATCTAATTTTCTCTATTAAAAGACTTATTTTATGGACATCCTATTTGAACAAATCAAAAATAAGGATAAACAGGTAGTATTATCTTTATTTAAAAATGCAGCCGAAAAAATTAGTAAAATGAAAGTTGATCATTGGCAGTATTGGAAAAACCCACCGATTGAAAAAATAAAATGGGTGGAAGAAGGCATTCTTAATAACGAATTCTTTTTTATCAAAACCTCAGACAAAAAGACAATGGGAATGGTACGAATTTTAAATGAAGACCTCTTATATTGGGGACAACAGCCAGAAAAGGCAAAATATATTCATTCTTTGGTTATTGAAGATGCTTATAACGGATTGGGACTTGGCGCAAAAGTCATTGAAAAAATAGAAAACGAAGCTAGAAAAATTAATTACAAATACTTAAGGTTAGACTCAGATGCAAAAAATACTCGGTTATGCGGCTACTATGAAAAGTTAGGTTTCGAAAAAGTAGGAACAAAAGAACTTCCTCTCTCTGTAAATAATTTATATGAGAAGAAATTAAGGTAGTATTATTTGGTAAAAACGGTACGCTTGTTTTAATTTTAACTACTTTTTAATAACTTTACGTCAAAGTGAATCTCTAAAATTCACTAAAAATTTTCTAAAAGAAAATCGCCTAAAAATTTCTTTTTAGACGACCTCGTTGTATCATTAGGAAATACTTTAGAAATACAAAGCAAACCCAATTAAACCTTGAAATGAATTTGAGCTTCTTTCTCCCAATCCTATATTATACCTAAGTATAGGCTTTACGCTCATATTCTCTGCTAAAAACCAAACATACCCTGCTTGAAGCCCTAAAAGATTATTAATACCATTATCATTACCTGAATAATCAATACTTACAGGAATCTTATCTATAAAATAATATTCTGCACCGATCGCATAAACAAATGAATTACGATATATTTCTCTTCCATTAAACCTATGTCTATATCCTGAATAACCCAATCCAGTCTTTATTGCTAAGTTGTCTATTACAAAATATCCCCCATTTAAACCTAGCGACCAACCAGTATGACCATCAGTTGAATATAGAGAAAGATGTGTGCCACTAGTCCCACCTGAACCCGTATTTGCTTCAATAACAAATTTTCCTTTTGATGTCGGTTTTTCAACTTCTTGTGCATTCACAGCCATTCCCATAGCGATCATAGCAACTAATAATATTTTTTTTATTGTAAAATTTAATTTTTAATGGCGGCGAAAATATATAAAATTTAAATATTATTACGAAAAACATAAAATTTTGACATAAAAAAAACGAACTGTTTTAAACAATTCGTTTTTCAATTTTAGTAGCGGGAACAGGACTCGAACCTGTGACCTTCGGGTTATGAGCCCGACGAGCTACCTACTGCTCTATCCCGCGATTTGCGGTTGCAAATATACAACCTTTTTTTATTTATCCAATATTTAAATTAAAATTTAACAAAAAACTATTTGTTAAAAATATGTATCTTTTTTCACCAACAAACTAATACCAGCCTATAATATAAAATTCTTAAGTATCTTTATAGCTTCAAAAAGGATATACTATGAGCAATACCATACTCACATGGAAAGACATCATTTATTTTGCAGTGAACGGGTCTCCTGATCCGAATCAGCGCATTGAGAAAACACCCGATCAATGGAAGGCACTTCTTAGTGATGAGCAATATAAAATAACACGACTTAAAGGGACAGAAGCTCCCTACTCAGGAGATTCTTGTACTGTATTTGAAGAAGGTATTTATAATTGTATTTGCTGCAACACTCCTCTTTTTGATGCTACAATAAAATACGATTCAGGTTCAGGCTGGCCAAGTTTTACCCAACCCATTCAAAAAAACGCCATCAAGTACGAAAAAGACAGTTCATTTGGAATGATACGCGTCGAGGTAATGTGTAATGCTTGTGATGCGCATCTGGGACATGTATTTCCTGATGGTCCTGAACCAAGTGGATTAAGATACTGTATCAATGCAGTTTCAATAACCTTAGAAAAAAATTAAAACAGTAATATAGCAACACTACATTATGACAAACTATAAAAAAGCTTACATCGCAGGTGGATGTTTTTGGGGAATGGAAGAACTATTTAGAAAACAAAAAGGAATTAAAGATACTGAAGTTGGATATATTGGTGGTACCAACGACCACCCTACCTACAAAAATCATCCCGGGCATGCGGAAGGAATTGAACTCACTTACGATCCAGCCGAAACTAATTTCGAGAAAATATTAGATTATTTTTTTAGGATTCACAATCCAACAACACTAAATAGACAAGGAAACGATATTGGAGAAAGTTATCGTTCTGCCATTTTTTATCAAAATGAAGAGGAAAAGCAGCTTGCTGAAGCAATCATTAAAATTGTTGACGCATCTGAAAGGTGGTCTGGAAAAGTAGCCACCACCCTAGAACCTTGTAGCAAATTTTGGGCAGCTGAAGAGTATCACCAAGACTATTTAGTTAAAAACCCAGATGGATATACCTGTCACTTTGAAAGATTTGACACTTTCCTAAAGTAATTATACGTTGGCTTTTAGCTTTTCACTAAAAGCCATTTTTTATTGGTTTAAAAAAACTTTTCCATCTTTCATCACAAAACGTACCTTTTCCATGGTTGAAATTTCTTTCAATGGGTTTTTATCGACCGCAATAATGTCTGCGAAGTATCCTTTTTTAATTTGACCTATCTCATTTTCCATTTTTAAAATTTTAGCATTAGTAATCGTAGCAGACTGTATCGCTTCAATAGCTGGCATTCCTGCTTCCACCATATACCCAAATTCCTTTCCGTTTTTACCATGCTTAAACACACCTGCATCTGTTCCAAAGGCGATATTAACTCCCTTTTTGTAAGCTTTTCCAAAAGTACTTTGTATTTGAGGGCCAACTTTTAAGGCTTTTGGCACTACAATATCAGGATAAAATCCTTTTACTTTTGCCTTTTCTTCTACCTCCTTACCTGCTGTAATTGTAGGTACTAAATACACATCGTGTTTTTTCATTAGCTCCATCGTTTTATCACTCATATAAGTACCATGTTCTATCGTTTTCACTCCACCAATGATAGCTCTTTGCATTCCTTCGTCACCGTGTGCATGGGCAGCAACATGCATTCCGTAGTCTCTGGCCGTATCACAAATCGCCTTGATTTCTTCTACTGTAAACTGTGGATTATCACCACTTTTCGCAACACTTAAAACACCACCTGTAGCGGTAATTTTTATACAATCAGCACCATTTTTATACCGTTGTCTCACTGCCTTTTTAGCATCCTCTACACTATTAACAACGCCTTCTTTGGGTCCTGGATCTCCAATCAATGTTCTTCTACTTCCGTTCGTTGGATCTGCATGCCCCCCCGTTGTTGCCAGTGCTTTACCTGCCGTTAAAACCCTTGGCCCAATAATTTTTTGTTTATTAATTGCTTTTTTTACAGAAATATTGACTCCTGTACCGCCCAAATCTCGGACTGTAGTAAATCCACTGAATAAAGTTGCCTTAGCAAAATTCACACTATTGAAGGCAACATCTGCATCATTCAACACATAACGTTTGAGTCTATTTTTTGGCCCAAACTCATTTTCAATATGAACATGCATATCTATCAAACCAGGTAAAACTACTTTTTCTTTTAAATCAATTACCACATCCGTTTTGTTTTTAGGTAGTATATATCCCTTTAACACGGAAACAACTTTGTTACTTTCTACGATAACTGTTTGTTTTTTATTTACTACTCCCTTCTCTACATCCAATATCTCCCCACATAGTAGGTATGTTTTTTGCCCCCATCCTTGTGTTATAAACAATACCAAACCGAACAATAAAATTGTTTTTTTCATTTCCCTTATGTTTTATATCTTCAACCTTGTAAATTTAAGGCTTTAGCACCAATTATAAATTACAAAAACACAAAAAACATCACACATTCACTTCAATATTTCACCTAAAAATGACAAGTAAGACTCAATTATCTTTTTAACAAAACACTGTTTAAACAAAAAAACAAAATTATCGATCCCATCATTACATTAATATTACTTGCTCAAACAAAATTAAAATTGCATTTTTGAGGAAATGAAAAATAGCTAAACGATGAATAAAATAGCAGGTTTAAAATCCGAAAAAAAAACATTCAATTATTCAGGAAAAGGAGGAGAATTTTTCCTAATGTTTTTTAAAAATATCTTCTTAACAATAATTACATTAGGACTCTATTATCCTTGGGCTAAAATTGAAATTCTCAAATACCATTACCAATCAAGTGAGTTAGATAACACGCGATTCTCGTTCAATGGAACAGGCAAAGAAGTTTTCAAAGGATACATTAAAGTATACCTACTCTTTATTGCCTTCTCAATACTCTATACTATAGGGGTCGAATCTCAAAATGCAGCTATAGTTTTCATAAGTATTATATCATATTATCTAATTATATTTCTCTTAATTCCCTTTGCCATCCATGGATCTATGCGCTACAGGGCTTCAAGAAGCTCATGGAAAGGCATTACTTTTAAGTATTTAGGAGATAGAGTAGAATTACTATGGAAATTTATTATTGGCCTATTATTAACCTTACTGACATTAGGAATTTATGGTTCTTGGTTTCAAGTAGAAATACGAAAATACGTCATCAGTCATTTGCGATTCGGAAACTTATCTTTTGATTTTAAAGGAAAAGGAGAAAACCTGTTTTGGATTCATGTAAAAGGTTTCTTTTTATCAATTCTAACTTTTGGAATTTATTCTTTTTGGTATACCAAAAACCTTTGGGCATTCTACGCTGACAATACAGAAATAACTCAAAATGGCAGAAAAATTCCTTTTAAATTAAATGCCAGAGTTGGTGACGTTTTTGAATTAGTAATCATCAATTTCTTCTTGGTTTTTTTAACTTTTGGTATCGCTTATCCTCTAGTTATCATTAGAACTTTTTCTTTTGTTTTTAGATTCCTTGAAATAGAAGAGGGCTTTGATTTTGACGAAATCCAACAAGTATCATATGACCAATATGATGATACTACTGGAGAAAGTGTTTCAGATTTTCTAGATTTTGATTTAATTTAGCAGCCGATTTGAACTTTATATAAAAGCATGACAAAAAATATCGTAATAACAGGAACTAGTAGAGGTATCGGCTTTGAACTAGCTAAACAATTTGCAAAAGAAGGGCATCAAGTATTGGCATTGTCTAGAAATACTGCTCCGTTAGATGCTGAGAATATCCAAAACATAACTAGTTTATCTGTTAACCTATCTTCAAATGAGGATATTACTAAAGCGATAAATTACGTCAACAACAATTGGAAAAAAGTAGATATTTTAATACATAATGCTGGTAAGCTCATAAACAAACCTTTTTCAGAACTAACAACAATAGATTTCGAACAAGTATATCGTGTTAATGTATTTGCCGTTGCTGAACTAACTAAAAACATGCTCCCCTACATTACAGAAGGTGGGCATGTTGTCACTATCAGTAGCATGGGGGGAATTCAAGGAAGTCTTAAATTCCCTGGGTTGGCCGCCTACAGTTCGGCTAAAGGAGCTGTAATAACATTATCAGAACTTTTGGCAGAAGAATATAAAGAACAAAAAATAGCTTTTAATGTGTTAGCCCTCGGAGCGGTCCAAACAGAAATGTTGGAAGAAGCATTCCCAGGCTATATAGCACCAACCTCAGCAAAGGAGATGGCAAACTATATTTTCGATTTTTCTTTACACGGGCATAAATATTACAATGGAAAAGTATTGCAAGTTTCAAGTACCACTCCTTAATAAATATATTATTTGGCAATACAAAAATACATTCCAGAAAAATCATTCCCTTTAGTTATCCATTTAATCGACAAGTATCAAGTAAACTTGAGTATTGTTAATGAGCGGCAATCGAAACACGGAGATTTTAGACGTTTACCTAATGGAAAAACCCAAATAACGGTTAACAACAATTTAAATCCGTATCAATTTTTACTCACTTTAGTTCATGAAATAGCACATCATGTTACCTATCAAAAATTTGGCAGGGTTCAACCTCATGGAATCGAATGGAAAACTATTTTTCGTCACTTGATGTTACCTTTTTTACAGCCCGATATTTTTCCTCCAACCATTTTACCCCACCTAGCTAATTATTTAAAAAATCCCAAAGCTAGTACAGACACCGATGTTAACTTATCGTTAGCTTTAAAAGGAGGAAAGGCTACGTCAGGAAAGAGTTTTATCTTTGAAATTCCTTACGGAAGTGTTTTTGAATATAAAAATTTATTATATAAAAGAGGAAAAAAGAGGAGAACTCGATATGAATGCTTAAATTTATATAACAGAAGAGTTTACCTCTTTAATCAAAATGCGGAAGTATGCTTGGTTGAAGAGCAAAAATGATATAATTATGAGTAAAAATTTTTATGCAGTGATCATGGCGGGTGGTGTAGGCTCGAGATTTTGGCCTGTAAGCACGCAGCAATACCCGAAACAATTCCACGATATGCTAGGTACTGGTGAATCGTTAATTCAAAAAACATTTAACAGAATTAACAACTTAATTCCCTCTAAAAATATTTTAATTGCTACAAACAAACGTTATGAGGATTTAGTTTTTCACCAACTCCCAAAAATCAAACACCAACAAATGTTATTGGAGCCTGCAATGCGTAATACTGCTCCATGTATTCTATATGCTGCGCTAAAAATACACCAACAAAATCCTGATGCAGTAATGCTAGTAGCTCCTTCTGATCATTGGATAGAAAATGAAGAAATGTTTTTAAACAATATTAAAACTTCTTTTGAAGCTTGTGCCGCAAATGATATTTTAATGACCTTGGGTATACAGCCTGATTACCCAAATACAGGATACGGCTACATACAGTTTGAAAAAAATAATGCTCCTGTAAAAAAAGTCAAAAATTTTACTGAAAAACCAGATCTAGAAACGGCAAAGCAGTTTTTGGCTAGTGGGGAATATCTTTGGAATGCTGGAATCTTTATTTGGTCTGTGAAGAGTATTCTTAAGGCTTTTGAAGTGTTTTTACCCAATATGGTTTCCATACTAAACAAAGACAGCAAGGTTTTCAATACAGACAAAGAAGAACAGTTTATCAATGATTATTATGCGTCATGTGATAACATTTCTATAGATTTCGGAATTATGGAGCATGCAAAAAATGTTCATGTTTTACCTGTAAACTTTGGATGGAATGATTTAGGTACTTG
Organism: uncultured Tenacibaculum sp.; assembly: GCA_947496185.1. GTDB lineage: Bacteria > Bacteroidota > Bacteroidia > Flavobacteriales > Flavobacteriaceae > Polaribacter. The sequence continues at coordinate 96,592 of CANMCD010000001.1, read as the reverse complement.
GGGCTCATTATACAATAAACTGTCAAAAGACAAACAAGAAAATGCTATTGTTGGTGCACAAACGATTTTCAGAGATTCGAATGGAAATATGATCCGTACTCAAAATGGAAAAAAAGTAATTATCCAAGGGTTAGAAAATTTTATTATCGTAGAGAAAGACGATGTGCTTTTAATTTGTCCTAAACAAGATGAGCAAGATATCAAACAAATAGCAGCCCAAGCTAAGGAAATTTTCGGTGAGAAAGTAGTCTAACACACTAAATTTAAACCAAACCCCTACACTTTCCTACTTTTTAGCACACATTTTATCCATTAATTTTCTACAGTATATAGTTAATTGAAATAACTATTTTAACGGTACTTTTTTACAACAGATTCAAAAAAAGGAAAATACGAATCAATTAAATATTTACCCCTTCTTTCACCTAATACCTTTCCTTTTTTATTAACTAACAAAACCATTGGAAATGAGTTTCTGTACTTCTTAGCTAGCTTATTATTTTGTACTGCCACTTCCCTACTTACTAAATTTTTATTCCTAGGAAAATCTGCCAAATACAATACTAATTTTTTATCTGAATACGTTTTAAATTTAGCCGTATGAAATAAGTTTTTTTCCAAATTAATACATACTCCACACCAGTCCGAACCTGAAAAATATATCAAAATAGGCTTATTTTCTTTCTTTGCCCTCTTTACGGCGTTTTTATAAGAAGATTCCCATTTCAAATTTATTTTATGCACTTCATTCACTGGTATTTGGCTTTGAGACACAACAACGTGTGAACCAAATAAAAAAATCATAAAACAAAAAAGTATTACTCTCATAATCAATAATATCATTTTAATACTATCACTGCCAAAAACAATGCCATATTATTCATAAAAATACGCAATATGCTCGTTGATTAAAGAATCAAATTCTTTTGATCCCTCTAAAAAAGCACTTTGTATCGGCAAATAGTACAAATTAGTTATTTTTTGTTCTAAACGAACATAATCTTTTTCTGTTGTCAATATTATTTTTTTAGACGATGTTATTTTTTCATAAACAGAAACTATCCGCTGAATATCTTCCTCTGAAAAGTGATGGTGATCTGAAAAAGAAAGGTGCTGATATAAAATTCCTTTTTCTTTTAAAAATTGTAAAAACGGCTTAGGACTTGCAATACCCGTAACCACTAATATTTCTTCTCCAATTAAAGTTTCTAAACCTAACGCTTCTTGACCTTCTAAAACATCATGATATTTAATATATGAAAAGAATAATCGTTGCCCCTTTACTAAATTTATTTCCTTTCGAAGATTCTTTTTTTCTATACTAGATAAGTCTTCAGGACATTTCGTGACAATAATTACATCGGCTCTTTTAACTCCTCTCTTACTTTCTCGTAAATTACCCGTTGGTAAGAGAAAATCATTAACATATAGGTCATCATACTTAGTGAGTACTATGTAGAAACTCGCTTTAATTTTCCTATGTTGAAAAGCATCATCTAATAAAACTACCGAGGGTTTTATTGTTTCGGATAATAGTTTTTTTACGCCATTCACCCTATCTGCATCAACTGACACCTTGATTTCTTTACCGTACTTTTTATAAAACTGTAAAGGCTCATCTCCCACATCTGTCACCAAACTACTCGAAGTAACTTCTTGATAACCTTTAGTTTTCCTCTTATACCCCCTACTTAACGTAGCAACTTTATACTTATTTTTAAGCAAACGAATGATATACTCTATTTGAGGAGTTTTTCCTGTTCCTCCTACACTTAAGTTTCCAACAGCAATAACAGGTATCTGAAAACCGTATTGTTTAAATATCCCATAATCAAACAATCGGTTACGAACAGTAGTAACCAAATCATAGATCAGTGCAAATGGAAATAGTAAAAATCGAATTACTTTCATTGCAACGAAAGTAATTAAAAATCTTAACTTTGGATGCTTTAACCCGAATTATACATTACAACTTTGTTATCAAGTTCAATCGTTTACATAAAACCAAATGTTTTCTTAGTTTCAATACTACTATAATCAAGTAAAAGAATCTCATTACGCATTTTGATCTCAAAGAAAAATAAGCCATAGAAGAGATGATTGATTGATGCATAAGTAGGGTTTAATCAATAAAGTATTTTTATGTTAGTAAGGGATATTACGAATTATATAGAGCAATTAGCACCACTTTCATACGCTGAAGGTTTTGATAATGTAGGACTCTTAATTGGCAGCTACCAAGCAGAGGTTACAGGAGTACTTGTTACGCTTGACACCCTAGAAAAAACAGTTGATGAAGCTATCGATAAAAAATGTAATTTAATTGTTAGTTTTCATCCAATAATCTTTAGTGGACTCAAAAAAATAAATGGGAACAACTATGTGGAAAGAGTTGTTTTAAAAGCTATCAAACATGATATTGCTATTTATGCCATCCATACGGCATTGGACAATGTAAACAATGGGGTTTCTGCAAAAATGTGTGAAGTATTAGGATTAAAAAACACCAATATATTGATCCCTAAAAAAGGCATCATTAAAAAGCTTACCACGTACGTACCCACAAAAGATGCTGACACTCTAAGAACAAAACTCTTTGAAGCTGGCGCTGGAAATATTGGTAATTACGATAGTTATTCTTTTAATTCACCTGGAGTTGGAAGTTATCGTGGAAAAGAAAATTCGAATCCGACCAACGGAAAAAAAGGGGAGCTTATCTTTGAAAACGAAACTTGTATTAACATTACTTTTGATAGTACGGTTGAAAAAAATATCTTACAAGCTTTATTTGCGTATCACCCATATGAAGAGGTCGCCTACGAAGTTATCACGTTAGAAAATAGTTACCAACTTGTCGGTATGGGAATGATCGGTGAACTAAATGAACCTATGAATGAAAAAGACTTTCTTTTAAAAGTCAAAAAAACATTTAACACTCCTTGTATTCGTCACTCTGAATTGCTTGACAAACCCATTAAAAAAGTAGCTGTATTAGGAGGCTCTGGAAGCTTCGCTATTAAAAACGCTATTCGAGAAAAAGCAGACGCCTACCTTAGTGCTGATTTTAAGTATCATGAATTTTTCCAAGCAGAAAATAAAATCTTATTAGCTGACATTGGACATTATGAAAGTGAGCAGTTTACAAAAAACATACTAGTTGAGTATCTTAGCAAAAAATTTAGTACTTTTGCCATTATTTTGAGCGAAGAAAGTACCAATCCAATATACTATATATAACGATGGCAAAAAAAGAAGTAACGGTAGAAGAAAAATTAAGAGCGTTATACGACTTACAATTGATCGATTCTAGAATTGATGAAATCAAGAACGTTCGCGGTGAATTACCTTTAGAAGTAGAAGATTTGGAGGATGAAGTTGCTGGATTAAACACCCGACTTGCGAACTTAGCAAATGACGTTAATAATTTTGAAAACGAAATCGGTAATAAAAAACAAGCTATTACTGATGCAAAGGCTTCGATTACTAAATACCAAGAACAACAAAAGAACGTAAGAAACAATAGAGAATTTGACTCTTTAAGTAAAGAAATTGAATTTCAAGAGCTGGAAATCCAATTAGCAGAGAAAAGAATCAAAGAATACAAAGTTAAAATCTCTCAAAAAAACGAGGTAATAAGCAAGACTAAAAATAAGCTTAACAAACAAGAGAGCCATTTAACACATAAAAAAAATGAGTTGGATGCTATTTTGAAAGAAACAGAGAAGGAAGAACAATTACTTAAAGAAAAGTCTGAAGAATTTTCTCAATCTATCGATGACCATCTACTAACTGCCTATAAAAGAATAAGAAACAAGGTTAAAAATGGTTTAGCTGTAGTTTCTATTGAACGTGGTGCTGCAGGAGGTTCTTTCTTTACTATTCCACCTCAAATTCAACTTGAAATTGCCAATCGTAAGAAAATAACTATCGATGAGCACAGTGGACGTATCCTAGTTGATGCTGCACTAGCTGCTGAAGAACGCGAAAAAATGAGTAATTTGTTTTCATAAAACAAGTTATTTATCAAATAATAACACATAAAAAAGATGTTTAGAAATTTCTAAACATCTTTTTTATATATAGTATTTATTTTAACTAAATAGTCTCTCCTAATTCTTTTAGTTTTGAAGTATTCTCTGCCAACATTAATTCATCAATGATTTTTTGAACATCCCCATTAACGATATTCTGTAAATCATAAAGTGTCAACCCTATTCTATGATCGGTCACCCTTCCTTGCGGGTAATTATACGTTCTAATTTTTGCAGAACGGTCTCCTGAAGTAACCATCGAACCGCGCTTTGCAGCATCTGCCTCTTGTTTCTTCGCCAACTCTAAATCGTATAATCGTGAACGTAAAACCTTAAATGCCTTTTCTTTATTTTTATGTTGTGATTTTTGATCTTGACATTGCGCTACCAAACCTGTTGGTATATGTGTTAAACGAACAGCCGAATAAGTCGTATTAACAGATTGCCCACCTGGCCCTGAAGAACAGAAATAATCAATACGTACATCCTTTGGATCAATTGCAACATCAAACTCCTCTGCTTCTGGAAACACCATACAAGTTGCTGCGGATGTATGAACGCGTCCTTGGGTTTCTGTTTGTGGTACACGTTGTACACGATGCACCCCAGCTTCAAACTTTAATGTACCGTAAACATCTTCACCACTTACTTCAAATTGAATTTCTTTAAAACCTCCATTGGTCCCCTCACTATAATCTACAACAGAAACATTCCATCCTTTATTTTCACAATACTTCGAGTACATCCTAAACAAATCCCCAGCAAAAATACTTGCTTCATCCCCACCTGTTCCTGCACGTAATTCTACTACTGCATTTTTTGCATCTTCAGGATCTTTCGGAATTAGCAAAAATTTTATTTCTTCCTCTAAAACAGGAATCCGTTCTTTTGCTTCATCCATTTCCATTTTTGCCATTTCTACCATTTCAGCATCGCTTCCATCTGCAATAATTTCCTTTGCTTCTTCCATGGTATTGAGCAAACTCTGATATTCATCTGCTTTTTTTACAACCTTACCTAGGTCTTTGTACTCTTTATTTAGCTTAACATAACGTTTCTGATCAGAAATCACATCGGGTTGGATAATCAAATCTGAAACTTCATCAAAACGTTGCCTAACTATTTGTAATTTATCTAGCATTATATCTTTTCTTGGTCTGCGAATTTACAATTTTTATTCAAATTTAAATAATCAAAAAGCTAAAGGAAATAGCTTATTCAAAAGCATATCTACATTTTAAAACTTCTCAATCTCTTTTTTTGGGACACTAGGACCGATAATAGATCTTAACAAAATATTTAAATTATTTTAACATTTACACTCTCAATATTAAAAGTATTACTATTAGCTTTGTAAGCGAAATTATTAACAGATACAAAACCAATATTTTAAAACTAAAAGTCTAATACCCAAACACCCGTAAAAATAAATGGACACTAATTTATTTTCTAATATCAAAATAACGATCCCTGAAAGCGTCTATATCAAGAACCCCGAGTCCTCAGATCTAGGCAAACGTATCGTTGAGCACAGTATTATACTCATAGAAGAAATAGGTTTTGAAAATTTTAACTTTAAAAAACTAGGTCAAAAAATAGGTTCCAATGAGAGTTCTATCTACCGATATTTTGAGAGTAAACATAAATTACTCATATATCTTACCTCATGGTATTGGGGATGGTTGGAATATCAATTAATCATTGAAACTCACAGTATCAAAGAAGCCAAAGAAAAACTTATAACTGCTGTAAAAGTGATAACCAGAACAACTGAGCAAGACAGTAATTATGGACATATCAATGAAGTATTACTCAATAGAATTGTTATTAACGAAAATTCTAAATCATACCTAACGAAAGATGTTGACATCGAAAATAAAGAAGGATACTTTATGCCCTTTAAACGTGTGGTTAAACGTCTTGCTTCAATAATTTCTGAATATAAGGCTAACTATCAATATCCGCTAAGTTTGGCAAGTACAATTATTGAAAGCGCCTTACATCAGCACTTTGTAAAATCACATTTTACATCAATAACCAATTTTAATCACAAAAACACCGTTACTGATTTTTTTATCAATTTAACTCTTAACACATTAGCAAATGACTAAACAAACGCTTTCTCCTTGGAAACGATTAGTAGGTTTATTGGAATTAGAGCGAAAAGACATACTTCAAATCGCATATTATGCCATTTTTGAAGGAATTGTTGCCCTTTCTCTTCCTTTAGGAATTCAAGCTATTATCAACTTATTACATGGAGCTCAAGTTTCAGCTTCTTGGATTATCTTAATCATTTTAGTAACATGTGGAGTTGCTTTTGCTGGTATCTTAAAATTAATGCAAATGCGTATTATTGAAACTATTCAACAACGAGTGTTTACAAAAGCCTCTTTAGAGTTGAGTTACCGCTTTCCTAAAATTAAAATGAGCGAACTAAGAAACTATTATTTACCAGAACTAGCCAATCGATTTTTTGATACCCTTACCATACAAAAAGGCTTATCTAAGTTATTAATTGACGTTCCTTCTGCCATTTTACAAATTATATTTGCGCTTGTATTACTATCATTTTACAATCCATTTTTTATTGTATTTGGTCTGCTATTGATTTTCTTAATTTATATTGTTTTCAAATTTACAGCACAAAAAGGGTTGGATACTAGCTTAAAAGAATCTAAAGACAAATACAAAGTTGTACATTGGCTACAGGAAATTGCAAGAACTGTTACAAGCTTCAAACTTTCTGGTAATACTAGTTTAGCTTTACAAAAAAGTGATGCTTTAGTAGGAAATTACTTAGAATCTAGAGAAAATCATTTTAGAATACTCATCATACAATTCATACAAATGATTGGTTTTAAGGTGATTGTAACTGCTGGACTTCTTTTAATGGGTGGATTTCTTGTATTAAACCAGCAAATGAATATTGGACAATTTGTTGCGGCTGAAATCATTATACTTTTAATTATAAATTCTGTAGAAAAATTAATTGTAGGATTAGAGTCTTTTTACGATGTACTTACTTCCATTGAAAAGCTAGGTCAGATTATAGACAAACCTCTTGAATCACAAGAAGGTGAACTGATCAATACTTCTTCTGGTCTTACCATCCAGTTTCAAAATGCTACCTACAAGGTACAAGAAAGAACTACCCCTATACTTGAAAACATTACGTTAACTATTCATCCAAAAGATAGAATATTTATTGAAGGGGAAAGTGGTAGTGGAAAATCTAGCTTATTACAATTAATTTCTGGTGTTATTGCCCCCACTTCTGGATATATCTATGCAAATGACCTATCTATCTGTAGCTTATTCATTAATAAATACCGTGCAAATTTAGGGTTATCTCTGTCAGAAGAAACACCTTTTGAGGGGACTATTCGTGAAAATATTAATTTTGGAAGTAACAATATCACCGATGATGAAATTTACAAAGTATTACACAATGTTGGTCTTTCTAATTTTATAAAACAACAACCTAAGGGACTAAATACTATTTTAAAGCCTGAAGGAAAACAAATTCCTTATACAGTATCTAAAAAGATTGTACTAGCGCGAGCTATTGCTAAAAAACCAAAAGTATTAATTCTAGAAGATCCTTTAGACCAATTCAACAAAGAAGAGACACAAAATATCATACGTTTTTTAACCGATGCTTCCCAACCTTGGAGCCTTGTTGTTGTTAGCAACAACCAATCATGGAAAGACACTTGTAATAAACATATTACACTAGAACAAGGACGTATAATGAATTTAAGATCGTAGGCTATGTTAAATATATCACACAATAAAATTACCCAATACATAGATGTTACTTCCTTTAAGTCAGGAAGAGAGATTTTCTCTAAGCAATACCATAAAAGGTTTCGAAAATTTTTACTTTTTTTCACATTGTTTTTGATTATCATTTTGTTTTTACCATGGACACAAAATATTCAAAGCAAAGGTAATGTGACAACCTTACAACCTAGTCAACGTCCACAAACCCTTCAATCTCAAATACCAGGACGTATTGAAGAGTGGTATGTTAAAGAAGGGGATTTAGTCAAAAAAGGGGATACGATTTTACGTATATCAGAAATTAAAAGTGACTATTTTGACAGTAAGTTGGCAGATCGAACAGACAACCAACTTCAAGCAAAATCATCTTCGGTAATTGCCTATAAGAACAAGGTTAAAGCACTAGAAAGTCAAATTATTGCACTTCAAAAAGAACGCAAATTAAAACTTGCTCAAGCTAAAAACAAACAAATACAAGCACTACTAAAGGTTACAAGTGATAGTATTAATCTAGAAGCGATTAAAATTAAAAGCAATATTGCTAAAACACAATTTGAACGAACTGTTTCTTTGCAAAAAGAAGGATTAAAAGCGGTAAAAGATGTAGAAGAAAAAAGAGCAAAACTTCAAGAGACCAATGCAAAACTGATTTCTTTACAAAACAAGTTGTTAACCGCCAAAAACAACGCCACCAATGCAGAGTTACAGATTAGTACGCTAAAAGCGACCTATTCGGATAAAATTGCCAAAGCACAAAGTAATTTGTTTACAGCACAATCTAACGCTTTCAATGGTGAAGCACAGGTATCGAAGTTAGAAACTAGCCTTGCCAATTACAAAAAACGAAGTAGTCTACTCTATGTTACTGCTCCACAAGATGGGTACATCAATAAAGCTATCAAATCAGGGATTGGAGAGACTTTTAAAGAAGGAGAGCATTTAGTAAGAATTATGCCTGCTAACTATGAGCTAGCAGTAGAAATGTATGTAAGACCTATTGACTTACCGCTGATACATATAGGAGAAAAAGTACGTGTACAGTTTGATGGATGGCCTGCAATTATTTTTAGCGGATGGCCTAACGTAAGTTACGGAACATATGGAGCTAAAATAATCGCTATTGAAAACTTCATTAGTGACAACGGAATGTATCGAGTTTTATTAGCTCCGAATGAAAATACTGAAAAATGGCCTAAAGCAATTAGAGTAGGTTCGGGAGCTCGAACTATAGCTTTATTAGAAAACGTTCCTATTTGGTTCGAGTTATGGAGACAAATAAATAGCTTCCCTCCTAACTTTTATCAACCTGCAAATAAAAAGACAACCACTAATAAGAAGAAATAATGAAAAAACACCTCCTTTTTTTACTTTTTATAAGTACGCAAATAGCTTTTTGCCAAGAAAAAATTGACAGTGTATTAACATTAGAAGAGTATATTGGTTTTGTAAAAAAGTTCCACCCAGTAGTAAAACAAGCTAGATTGGTTTCTAGTGAAGGGGAGTCTAAACTACTAAAAGCTAGAGGAGCTTTTGATCCTAAAATAGCGGGAGACTATAGTCGTAAAAATTTCAAGAACAAAGAATACTATGATAAGATCAACGCTACATTTAAAATACCCACTTGGTATGGCATTGAACTTAAAGCTAATTACGAAAATAATGATGGCATATATTTAAATCCGGAATCAAACACTCCTGAAGAAGGTCTGTATAGTGCTGGTATTTCATTGTCTTTAGCAAAGGGACTGCTCATCAACGAGAGAATGGCCACCCTAAAACAAGCTAAATTATACACCAAACAAGCTGCTCAAAAGCAACGTTTATTAATAAATAAAATAGTTTTCAAAGCTGTAAACACTTACTTTTTATGGCTAAAGAACTACCAAACACTTGACATATATAATAATTATGTAATCAATGCAGAAACTAGATTGCAAAACGTTAAAAAAAGTTATGAAGCAGGAGACAAGCCAGCTGTTGACACTTTAGAAGCTTCTATAAATTTGAAAAGTAGAATTTTAGATTTAGAGAAAGCCAAATTAGGATATCGAAAATCTATTCTTAAACTTTCAAACTACTTATGGTTAGCCAATAATATTCCATTGGAAGTTACTGATAGTACGATTCCTGATACAAATACAGTCCACAAAATAGATACTACGCTAAAAAGCTCACTAAGTAATGCGCTTGACTTTAGTGTTGAAAATCACCCTAAGATCAAAGAACTTGAACTTAAAAAACAACATTTTATCCTTGATAAAAAATTAAAATTAAATAACCTATTACCTCAAATTGATTTTCAATACAATTTCCTTAATACTAATTACAGGGAGCTAGGTAACTTCAATACCGCTAATTACAAAAACTTCTTACAAGTTAGCTTTCCTATTTTTTTAAGGAAAGAACGTGCAGATTTGAAACTTACCAAGTTAAAAATAAAGGAAACTGACTTTGATATAAGTTCAACTAAAATAATTATTAAAAACAAGATTAAAGAAACAATTACCGAGATTTCATCTTATGAAAAACAACAGGGATTAATGGAAAAACTAGTGAAAGACTACCAGCAACTAGTTAAAAGTGAAGAACGAAAATTTGAATTAGGTGAAGGCTCTTTGTTCTTAATTAATTACAGAGAAGTAAAATTTATAGAAAATCAAATAAAGTTTATTGATACCCGATATAAGTATCTACTTTCTAAATCTAGCTTATTTAATACGCTCAATAGTTTTTCATTATAATTAATTTTAGATGTTTTATACTTTATACTGTTCATTAAGCTTGATAAAAAACTATAGCGTCATCAATCCTATAACCAGTACAACATTTATAATAATGTTAAATTAAAAAGACCTCGGACAGATGTCCAAGGCCTTTTCGTCTAACCAAACTTAGTATAAAAACTAACTACTACTATTGTATATATTTTTATGGTCTCACTTTAATCGAACTTCAACACTTAATCAGTTCTATGAGACGTTAAGCTCTCTTTTGTTTTGGCAAATATAGTTAAAAAGTTTAAAGTCACAATATTAAACTTAATATTTGCGGATACAAAGCTATGAAATAAATTCAAATAAAAACAAATCAAATGTTATCTTAATGTAAACTATTTTTATTTTGCTTTGTATTCTTAAGACACCTATTATTTTATTTGGTCACTCTTTTTTAAAAAAAATTACATTTTTTTTAAAAAAAAATTCTAATACATATACTTTCTTAAAATAATTCGATGTTCTGCTAATGACTTATCATAGTCATCAACTAACTTTTCTAAAATTTCTGGGGGAGTTTTTCCAATGCTTTTTTTCGATGCATACTTTGATACATATAAATTATACGTTTCTTTTTCTTTTATTTTTCTTTCAAAAATTAAAAAATGTTGTTCATTTAATTCTGAAAAACATATATCGCCTTCTAAAAAAGTCTCTGATTTATCTTGAAAAAAATCAGAAAACTCATAATACTTGAGAATATTCTCCATTTTAAACAATTTCAGCAGAAAGTCCTAAATCTAACAATTTAGAACATTTGGGCTCTAGCTCTTTATACTCTCCTGTTTTGACACTACACTTACCTTTATAATGAACTAATATAGTACATTGTTCTGCTTGTTCTGGTGTGTGCTCACAAACACTAATCAAGCTATCAATTACAAAATCAAACGTATTTACATCATCGTTATACAAAACGATTTCATGTTTTTTGGTTTCTTTCGTTAAAAGATCTAGTTCTTCTTGAATCTTTTCAATTGTACTCATTTTTCTTTTATTTTTGATATCGTAAAGCCACCCATTTATTCTTCTTAATTGTTTCGCATAAAGATAAACCATATTTTGAAACTTCTTCATTAATTAATAAAATATCTTCTTCATAAAATCCACTTAACAATAAATCACCTTTATCATTAAGGCAATTCGTATAAGTTTTCATATCGTTAAGTAAAATATTCCTATTAATATTAGCTATAATTAAATCGTATTTTTTTTCTCCTAGTAAGGTTGCATCTCCTTCATAAACTTTAATATTTTCACAACCATTCTTTTGAACATTTTCTAAAGAGTTTTCATAACACCAAGTATCAATATCAATGGCATCGATATTAGCAGCTCCTCTCATTTCTGAAAAAATAGCCAAAATACCCGTTCCACACCCCATATCTAACACACTTTTATTTTTAATATCAATCGCTAACAAATGTTGAATCATCATATAGGTAGTTTCATGATGTCCCGTACCAAAACTCATTTTGGGTTCTATTACTATTGTATAAGGTAAAGCTACATCTTGATGAAAAGGTGCTCGTATACTTACTTTTCCATCTACTTCTATAGGTTGAAAATTTTTCTCCCATTCTTTATTCCAATTCGTTTGTTTGACTTCTTGTTTTGAATAGGTGATAGAAAATTCAGGGGTATTTAGTATATGTATATCCTCTAACAAATTATCTTTCCAATCTTGTTTTTGGATATACGCCGTAACTCCTGATTCGTTTTCAACAAAACTTTCAAACCCTCTACTTCCTAGCTCAGCCACAATAATTTCTGTTGCTGGATCTCTAGGTTCAACTACAAAATCATATTCTATATAAGTAGCATCCATTATATAATACCTTCTTTTTTTCTTTGTTTTATAACAAAATCCACACCACATTGTAATTTTTCTACAATAGGCATTTTAGTAGAAACAACTCTCCAAAATGGTGTGATTTGATCTATTGAATCTCCTTTTTTATATTTTTCATAAGCAAACTCGGCAACAATTCTTAAAAATATTCCAGTAGTTACCGGACAACTATTATCTGCGTGAAAAACCAAAGCAATATCCTTTCGCATTGTTTTTAAATCTACATGTACTCCATAAGGAATATCTCGGATATAATCGTCAATAATCCTAGGAGTTGCAATAAACATTTTTGTTCCTTCAGGAAGATCAGCAAACCGCTTTTCTAAAATCTTGACTTTTTCAGGTTTATCACTATTGTATCTTTCTTGCCAAGTTTTTTTCACTTATACTGCTTCTACAATTGCTAAAAAGTCATCCTTCTTTAAAGATGCTCCTCCTATTAATCCTCCATCAACATCAGGCTTAGAAAATATCTCTTTTGCATTGGCTGGCTTAACACTTCCTCCATATAAGATAGAAACGCCATCCGCCATTTCCTTATCGTATTGTTTTTCTAATACTCCTCTTATAAAAGCATGCATATCTTGTGCTTGTTCTGGTGTAGCTGTTTCCCCTGTTCCTATTGCCCAAACCGGTTCGTAGGCCAATACTATTTTTGAATAATCTTCCTTAGGCAGATGAAATAAAGATTCTTTTAATTGGCTTTCAACTACCTCGAAGTGTTTTTCTGATTTTCTATCAGATAACTGTTCTCCAAAGCAAAAAATAACTTCCAACTTGTTACGTAAAGCTGTGTCTACTTTTTTCGCTAATACTTCATTCGTTTCACCAAAATAAGTTCTTCTTTCTGAATGACCGATAATTACTAGTTCTACACCAATACCCGTCAACATATTCGCTGCTACTTCTCCTGTATAAGCACCATTTACTTCCTCATGAATGTTTTGAGCAGCGACTTCAACAACCGATTTTTTGGTTCTTTTGACTGCGGTATTCAAGTTAACGAAACTTGGAGCAATAATTACCCTTTTATTCTTGCCTACCTTTTTTTTCTTTACACCTTTTCTAATTCCCTTAATTAACTCTTTTGCTTCATTAAGGTCTTTGTTCATCTTCCAGTTACCTGCGATAATATTTTTTCTCACGTTATTGTTTTTTCGGTTAGTATTACTTTATGTTTTAATTAATATTCCCCTAATATGCATTAAAAACTTATTATGAAGCGATATCGCCTTAAAGCTAAACTCTCTAATAAATATTATAGCTAATCATGATCATTCAATATAACATATGATATCATTTGGCTAACCACTTCATAATAAAACTCTAAAACATAATTTTGAGTTTAAAGAGCACAAAAATACATCATTTTTTTAAGCTAACAACTAGTTATCATAGGGTTTAACCCAATTTATAGGTTAGAATTTGATTTTCCTGATGATATCATGCTAACACTAAAATCTGGGTTTACATCACCTTATATTTTTTTTTCTATTGTAGCTACTTTCGAAGTTTTATAAACGTTAATTTTCCCTTCTGGCTGTAGCAATAAAAATCTAGGAATTGTTTTTAGCTTTAAGAACTTACCTAGCGCCCCCTTTCCTTTTTTAGGTACGTAATAATACTTCCCTTTCATTTTCAAATCATCCAAACCTCTTTTCCAATCTTGATATGAATGGTCTACGGATAAAAAAATATAATGGATATCATTTCTTTTTTTCTGTAATGCCAAAACATCTTCAAAGCTGTCTTGGCTAAAAGGACAATAACTAGCATATACCTGTATGAATGTTTTTTTTTCTCCTGCCTCACTAAGAATTGTCTTCAAAGTCAGTGTATCTCCATTAATATCAAGTATTTTTTCATTCAATGAATTATTTTCAAACTTTTGTGGGTGGAAAATAGCACAACTCGTTAACAATATAAACGTCACTATATATGGGAAAAACTTCATCAGTAACTAATTTTAATTTCTTAATAAAACGTAAGCATTTAGTAAAAAAACGTGAGTAATTTACCTTTATTATACACCTAACGGAGCCTTACACGTGGGTCAAGCCAACTGTATAAAATATCTACAAAGATATTAATCACAATAAAAAGACTAGCTATTACTAAAACACTACCCATAATCACAGGTAAGTCTAAAGTATTTAAAGCATTTACTACTTCTTTACCCAAACCATTCCAATTAAATATATACTCTACAAAAACAGCTCCAGCCAACATAGAAGCAAACCATCCTGAAACTGCTGTAATAACAGGATTTAAAGAATTTTTTAAAGCATGTGTTTTTATTACCTGATATGGCCTTAATCCTTTTGCTTTTGCCGTTCTAATATAATCTTGTTGCAAGGTTTCAAGTAAGGAATTACGTGTCAATTGTATAATAACTGCTAATGGGCGTATCCCTAAAACAATGGAAGGTAGCAGTAAATTCTTCAATTGAATGTATTTTCCTTCTCCAAAGTCATCAACTACCCATAAACTTCCTGTCATTTCCAAATGTGTGTATTCATGAAGCATAAAGCCAAATAACCAAGCAAATAATATGGCTGAGAAAAAAGAGGGCACACTCATTCCTAGTGTACTGACAATCGCCATCAATCGATCAAAAAATGTATCTTTATACAATGCTGTCAATATTCCAAAAAATATTCCTAAAATAATGGCTATCGTTATTGATGAAACTGCTAGAACAAAGGTATTGGGTAGGGTTTCAATAATTACTTCTGACACTTGCTTACCATTTTTTTGAAAAGACTGTCTTAAATAGGGATATTTTAAAACCACCATGGTTTCTCCTAAAAAAAACAATTTTCGATACGTATATTTTCTTTGCCCTAAATACGTGTAATTTTCAACGTTATGACTATGAAAAGAAATGGGTGATACGTCATTTAGATAATAAAGGTATTGTTTAAAAATAGGTTGATCAAAACCATATTTCTTTCGAATAATAGTTAATTGTTCGGTATCCTCTCGTTGGTCTAACATCATACGTGCTGGATCTCCAGGTAATACACTAAACAACAGAAAAATAACTGTTACAACTCCAAATAATGTTAAAAACCCGTAAAAAATTTTATGTAAGGTGTATCTAAACATGAAAAACAAAGATAAAATAAACTCTTAAATTACTTACTTTTGCCTCACATTTATAATAGCTTATGACTACAGAACAACTTGTATCGGAAATAAAGAGAAAAAAATCCTTTTTATGTATTGGTTTAGATGTTGATTTGACCAAAATACCACAACATTTATTATCGGAAGAGGATCCTATTTTTGCCTTTAACAAGGCTATTATTGATGCTACGCATCATTTATGTGTAGCTTATAAACCCAATACTGCTTTTTATGAGGCTTATGGATTAAAAGGTTGGAAAGCATTAGAAAAGACTATTCGCTACCTCAATGAAAAACACCCAGAAATTTTCACGATTGCCGATGCCAAACGTGGTGATATAGGTAACACTTCTAGTATGTATGCTAAAGCCTTTTTTGACGACTTATCTTTTGATAGTGTTACCGTTGCTCCGTATATGGGAAAAGATTCGGTTGAACCTTTTTTAGCTTTTGAAAACAAACACACCATATTGTTGGCGTTAACTTCAAATCAAGGAGCCTTTGACTTTCAAACCAAAAAACTGGATATAAGTAAAGAAATATACAAAGAGGTTTTAAAAACTTCTACTTCTTGGCAGAATAGTCATAATTTGATGTATGTTGTTGGGGCAACTAAAGCTGAATATTTAGCTGATATTAGAAATATTGTTCCTGATAGTTTCTTGTTAGTTCCTGGTGTTGGTGCACAAGGAGGAAGTTTGGAAGAAGTATGTAAATATGGTTTGAATGATCAAATAGGCTTACTAATCAATTCTTCTAGAGGTATTATTTATGCTGGTAACGGAAAGGATTTTGCTAATGAAGCAGCCATTAAAGCCATAGCACTCCAAAAAGAAATGGAAACATTTATTAAATAAAAAAAGTCAGGGTTAATGACGCCCTGACCAAATAATTAATTCAAACAATATACCAATGAGAACAAAGTGAAATGGTATATCGAAACAAAAGTATTTAATTGTGGTTTCACTATACTTCCATTTGATTTGAACAGCTTTTTTTTTGATCTAAACAACAATATACTGCTGTAAAAAATATAACAGATTTTTTAGTCCGATTCAAAAAACTAAGCCTTTACTATTTTTATCAAATCTGAATCTTTTCTTGGGTTTAAACCTTTAAAGTTTCCTTTTAAATTTTGTTTGTTTAAAATCTTTAAAATTTTCTTCATAGAACGAGGCACCTTAATTATCTTACCTTTAATCACGAAATAATTTTCAGACATAACCTTCACTTTTTGTTTAAACATCCCTAAAGACTGGGTCGAAGGAATACTTTTTTTCTTCAGACGGTATAGCTTAATTAAAGAAATATTCTCGTCTGAAAACAACTCTTGAAAATAATTATTATCATTAGTACTATCAAATTTAAAAGGTTTAAAAACATCTTTCTCTAGCTTTATCTTTGTAAAAGAATTACTATCTAAAATGACAATTTCATCATCAAACAATAACTCCATTCTTTTGTCAAACACATTATAATTACAAGACTTAAAATGGTGTATTTTTTCATCTACCCCTTGAATAGTACATTTCGTCCATGTAGACTTTACATAATACCTACCCAAATTCTTAGAAGAAACTTCATTATTGGTTTTCGTTTTTATTTTTGCTAATGCAAAATGTTCTAGATTGTTATTAAAAATGCCATTTGTACGTTGTATTCCTATTCTTTGAGAAAAAAGAGGAAAAGATATTAACCAAAATGTAAAAATTAGTTTTTTCATTGTTTGCTTGTTTGTTTGTTTGTTATATTAATATAAAAAAAGAGGAAGCATAACATGCCTCCTCTCTTCTTTTCTACACTAAAAAAAAGTAAATTTATCTCTACTCATAAATTACTCCTTCTTTATAATCAATTTTAACGTTTTTTTGTACGCCGTTAACTACTAAGACTTCAGTAATTTTTATTAGACCATAAGAAACTTTATCATCTCTTTTTGTCTTATAAAGATATACATCATTCAACTCAAAGTTAGATATTGATGTAGTACTTGTATTATCATCAAAATCAACTCTTGCATTAAATAAATCTCCGTCAGTAAAATATTTTTCTAAATCATCCCCTGTCTTAGTTACCTTAAAAAACTTAAGTCCCCCCGTAGATGTAATTGTTTCTGATCCGTATTCAACATCTACTTTATCAGCATCTAAAAAACCAAGTGATTTATTCCCTTCAGAAAAAGTAAAACTTTTGGCAGCACTCATCGCTTGGGTAACTATTGCTACTTTTGTTTCTGATGAATCCGTCAAGTTTCCTTTTTTAGCAGTAACTCTATAGTATAAAGTATCTCCAGCATTTAAATTATACTCGTTTAAATAATTTAATGTTTTTAAATTTATAGTATAATTACCATCCTTTTTAGTAAAATAATTTTCTTTGGTAGGTGCATAAGTACCATTTTTATTCTTTTTCCATGCTACTGTTACCTCATCTAAGGTAGTTAAAGCATTACTCTTAAAAACGATATTTTTAGTAACTTCTTTCTTATCTTTATCAAGCTTAGTATATGGATTCTTATACTCTAAACTCTCTATTGTATTAGTAAAAGAAATTGTACTGATTACCTTCAACGGAAATTTATTGTTAATAGTTTTTCCATTAGATAATTTAGACACCAAAGACACGTTAAAAGTACCGTATTTTTGATCTTTTTTATCACCAAATTGGTCGTAAGGTGCTAAAGTCGATGCATTAAATGTTGCTAATTCTTCTGATACGATCTTTGCATCAGACACTTTTTTAGCATCTTTATGAATCTCGATTCCCTCAACTTTTACTCCTGTCTTACTAAAAATTTTTAATTTTATATCTTCGTTTCTATCCAGAGGAGTAATACTACCATTCTGAAGCAATACATTAGCGCCTAAATCAACAAAATCAGGCCCTGAATCTTCATCATTACAAGCTCCTAAAATAACTGTCATTGAAGCTCCTAATAATACTTTATAAACTAAATTTTTCATTTTTAATTCCATTAATTTTTATCCCAAAATAATTTTGTTGTTTTTTCATCACCTCCTATAGCAGACGCTGCGCTTGCATGGTTCGTTCCGTTTAACTGCAACTCAGTCTGAGGATAAAGAAAACGAGTTGGTATATCTTTCAATGTCATACCGCTTGGAGGATTCAACACTGGATAATCAAAAATTCTCCAAGTAGTCCATCCTTCAAATCCATTATTAAACAAAGCTATCCACTTTTGCATTGCTATTTTTTGTTTCCAAGTACCTTGTGCTGTAGTATACGCTACGGAAGGCTGTGACAAATATGCTGCAACATCATCCACTGTTTTACCCCACTCCAAAATTGAAGCGGTGATTCCTTCATTATAATAGCTTTCTGTAGTACTTGAAACCTTATACCCTCTTTCTGAAGCTTCAGCTAACAAAAAATTAACTTCAGCAGCAGTAATCATATACCCAGGTAAATCTGGTTTTTTCATTAAATCTGAGAGATCTGAAGCTGCATCAACTGAATTTGCACTTCCATATATACCTCCTACAAACTTTCCATCTAATTCTTTAAAATAAGAACTTAATCTAGGATCCTTAATAGGATTCATTATATCTACGATCGTATTGGCTGCAACAAAATCTCTTCTACCGCTTTGCACCAAAGACTCCCATAAAGGATTTGTATTAGGTGCTGTTGTTAAATACTCTACACCAAAATTATCAGAGTTTTGAAGAATTAACCCTGAACTTATCGCCTCCTCTGCATATTTCTTTGACAAATCAGGGTTAGCACCTGCAATTCGCATTGCCATTCTTAACTTTAGAGAATTCGCAGCTTTTTTCCATTTAACCATATCACCCTTATAAACAATATCTTGTATTTCAGAAAAACCTTTACCTGTCCCCATATTAGCTATGGCTTCATTTAACCTTGTAAATAGTTTTTTATAAACAGTTTCACCATCATCATACTTTGGTGTAGGATTGGTATGGTCTATAGCTTCTGTGTAAGGAACATCACCAAAAGTATCTACCAAAATTGAATACGAGTATATTTCTAAAAAATTTAGAACAGCTATTTTATTTTTAGTTTCCTGATTAGAGGGCATTTCATTTAATATCTCTTTTGCTCCTGCTAAGTTTTTTAAAACATTTCGATAGATTCTAGTCCAAATAGCTCCTCCTAAATTATTATTAACCTGATTATACCTACCCACATCAATATACTGTACTTCAGCAAAATACTGTGCATATAACCTAAATGCATTTACATAACCATGAGTAGAATTCATTAACTCTGAAAGCTCTGCTACACCGTGAGTAAATAAACCTTCCGCTTCCACTTTAGTTGGTCGTTTCTTATCAATATTTAAATTTTCGTTCACATCACACGAAGACAGAATTACGAAAAAACAAATAATTTTTACAAAATATTTTTTCATTTGATTAATTTTTTAGAATTCAAAATTAAAGTTTAAACCTACAGTCCTAAAAGTTGGGAAAGAACCTGATAAATATCCTTGAGCATTTCCTGCACCTAACCCTGATTCAGGATCAGCAAAAGGAACATTTTTATGTATTATCCATAAATTTCTCCCTACTAAAGAAAGATTCGCTTTACTTATTGCTCCTTTAAACAGTTTTTCAACTGGTAATTTATACGTTAAGGCTAATTCTCTCAATTTAACATAGGATGCATCGTATACATTTATAGCCCTAGGATTTCTACTATTAGACCCCCAATAGAAAACACCACTAAAAGAATCCGCAGCTGCACGAATTGTATTTGGGCTACCATCGGCAAGAACACCAGGATTAATAACTCCCCCTCCATTAGCTATTGAGTTTCTCAAAGGATTTCCTAAATCATTTAATCCCGCTGTATAATGAGGAACACCCGTTGCTTGTCCATAATGTTGATCTAGTGAAAAAACATCGCCTCCTTTTTGAACATCTATCAAGAAACTCAATGAAAAGTCTTTATATGAAAATGTATTTGTAACACCTCCTGTCCAGTCTGGGTTGGCATTACCTATTACTTGATCAGGTACCGCAACATAATACCCTTTATCATTTACTATTTTTTGACCATTTTCATGATATTTAAAACCCGTTCCTCTAATCGTACCATAAGGTTGTCCTACAGTTGCATTAATAGTAATTCCTCCTTTAGGTCTACTAATAACGAGATTTTCCTGATCACCAGATAATTCTTCAACTAAATTTCTATTTCTAGACCAATTGATTACAACGTCCCATTTAAAGTTATCAGTAGAAATAGGTGAAGCATTAACACCTACCTCAAAACCTTTATTTTGGATCGTTCCTGCATTTATCCACTTCCTACTAAACCCTGTTGCAGCAGTAGTAACAACATCCATTAACTGGTTTTGTGTTCGTTTTTTATACCAAGTAAAGTCAAATCCAACTCTATTATTAAACAATCTAGTTTCCAAACCTAATTCTATCTCTTTAGTTCTTTCTGGCAGTAAATCTGAATTTTGTTTTGTACCTGGAAAAGTATATCTCACAGCTGAACCAAAACCATTTTCTATAAAAAATGTATCATGAACATTATTTGCAGGTAAGTCACTTCCTACCTCAGCATACCCTGCTCTAACCTTACCAAAACTTAACCACTCCGTTTCTTTTAAAAATTCCGAAAAAATTATACTTGAACTTATAGCATAATAGTTATATCCATTGTTTTTTTCTGGTAAAGCAGAAGATACATCATACCTATCTGTAAAATCTAAGTAAGCTAAATTTTTATATCCCAACGTAGCCTGAATATAATAACCGTTTACTTGCTTTAATCTCAACGTCTCTATTGGCTTTGGATTATGGTTTACTGAATTTGCTAATGAATATAACTCAGGTACAATCAACCCTCCTGCAGTTGATTGCCTTAAATAATCATACCTCTCTCTTCTTATGTTAACACCTGTAATACCTGATAAACTTAAATCTTCTGTCAAATCTTTATCAAAATTCAACATAAAATCATAATTATGCTCAGTAGCCCTAATATCTACTCTATCATAACCTGATTTTTCTTCTTGATTTAGAATTCCAAATCTTGTCGCAACAGACCCTACAGCTCTTCTTTCCTCTCTTAATTCTGAATATGTATCTACTGACGCTTTAACTGTTGCAGTCAACCAGTCGTTTATTGAATAATTAGCAAAAACATTTCCTATAAAGCGATTTCTTCTATCTGACTGAAAGTTTTTATATCGTGTCCAATAAGGGTTATCAAAATATTTTGGATCTAACGCTGTTCCTCCTTCTCCTCCTGCAGAATGATTCCAAGAATAATTTTTACCTGTTTTCTCGAATATTTTTCTTTGTTCATCAATATCTGTACTTCCTATCCACCACTGTCTAAAGGCACTCATTAAATTATCCCCATAACCCGTTGAGTTTCTACCCGTAGTTCTTTGAGCTATAAAAGTAGTATTTGCTCCTACATTAAATTTATCAGTGACCTTCAAAGTTCCGTTAAAGTTGAAAGTATTCTTATTCAATTTTGAATTAGGTAACATTCCACTAGAATCAAAATTAGTATAAGCCATTCTGTAAGTCATTTTTTCATTTCCACCTGAAAAAGACACTGAATTGTTATATTGAAAAGTTGGTTCGAAAAAATCAACAGGATTCGAATTAGGAGCAACATAAGGTGTTGCTTTCAAATAATTTCTATGTTCAGGCACAAATGCATCCCATTGATATACCAATTGTCCATTTAGAGGATCTCCATAAGAAGCATCATCAGCTGTAGGAGCTACTAAATCATCTACACCATCACCATTTACATCAAACTGATAAAAAGCAGTCCCGTTAGTCCTAGTTCTTCCATATCCAGCTCCATACTTATCTTGATACTTAACAAAAGTACTTCTATCCATGGTTCCTATAGTACTACTCGAGTTAATTGAAATTTTAGATGCTCCTAACTTACCTTTTTTAGTAGTGATTACCACTACTCCGTTGGCTCCACGAGATCCATAAATAGCAGATGCTGCCGCTCCTTTTAAAATATTAATCGACTCAACATCGTCTGGATTTAAATCAGAGGCTGCATTCCCATAATCATATCCCTTTTGTCCACGTTCTTGATTTGCAGTATTATTAAGCCTATTTGAGATAGGAATACCATCTATAACAAATAACGGTTGGTTATTTCCTGTCAATGAACTTACCCCTCTAATTAAAAAGTTAGCAGAACCTCCAAAATTGTTGTTTGCTTTAATTTGAACCCCACTTACTTTTCCACTTAGAGAATTCACAACATTATCAAGCTTTACTGTTGAGACATCTTTACCTCCAACCTCTTGAGAAGAATACCCTAAACTTTTCTTAGCTCTTTTAATACCCAGTGAAGTTACTACAACTTCATCTAAAACGTTATCGTTTTCTAGTACAACATTAATAGTTGCCGATAAACCAATTTTTTTTTCAACGGTCTTCATCCCTACAAAACTAAAAACAAGAATATCCCCTGATTTAGCATTTATAGCATACTTCCCATCAAAATCAGTTTCAGCCCCCTGGGCTGTCCCCTTTTTTAATACTGTAACTCCAGGTAAGGGGCCTGTTTCATCAGCAACCACCCCTGAAATTGTCTTGTCTTGTGCAAAAGAAAATTGCACAAACAACACCATCAATAGTGTTAGAATTCCTTTTAACTTTGTTTTCATTTTAAATCATTGAATTGAAATTAGTGAGGTATAAAGCTATAACTAGTAACAGTTAACCAATGCTTATTTGATTTGAACAAACGAAATCATGATACAAACACCCTATAAAATGATACTAACAACATTATTGAAGTGTCATATTTTACTCTATATCTATCTTACATCACACATATTTTAACATTATTGATGTTTCAATCCTATAAATTTTATTAATATACTAAAGAACCACAGTAACTATTTCTAATACTATCTTAATCTTACTACTAAAAACAATTTTGCCCTTTGAATTTTTTTAATCATATCAAATAGATCAGTTTAATTTCATACTGAAAGACTCATTCAAATAAATCACATTGATATTCGATTGACTAACACCCCAATCCTCTGATTAACTATTGTTATGTTTTCATTATTTTACATCTTTCAGGTAATGAATAGCAAAAACACAATTCAAGTCTCCACTTTAAAAAACTGCTTTTTATGAAACAAATAACACAAAGTTTACAACTATAGTAAATCATTTTTCAAACTTAAACCAGCCTTCCTTATTTACATTTAAGTTTTTAGTTATTACATAACTAAAAAAAGGACTTCAACATTTTTTTCTTTAAGCCATAATGCTCAATAAGTAAATACTACCAATAAATTAGTATAACTCCTTATATAATAAGAATTAAAAAAGGTGTTTGACGTATCAAACACCTTTCTTGAGGTAATTTAAAAATATTATTATTTACCTATCATTCTGAACCATGTTAGAATTAGCATTCATTTCTGAATCTGGAATTAATAAAGCAAATAATTTATTTGGATAATTTAATGTTGTTTTATCATCTACTTTAATTGCTTTCTTTGTACGCATTAGATCGTCAAACCTAAAACCTTCAAAAATCAACTCCTTTCTTCTTTCTTTGATTATATTATCCTTTGTTATTTCATCATAAATTGATGCACCTCTATTCGTTGGAATTTTATTCAAATAATCTTTTGCTACTGATAAATTTCCTGTTTCCAATAAGGCCTCAGCATAATTCAATATTACTTCTTCATACCTAATTAAAGGAATATTGTCTGCATGATTTGCTGTATCGGGATATTTACCCATGTTTCTCAAGGTTTCTCCTTTTTCTTGAGTCCCTAAAATACCTGATCGAACATCTTCTTTTTCGTATAATTCTTTAACTTCATCATTTACCACTACATCTCCATACCCTCCTTTAGCATCACTTGGATACCTATAAATAAAAGCCAAAGAATCTGGATTTTGATTATCATCTGCAGAAAATGCCAATTCAAAAATAGAATTTATATTTTCCTTCTTTTTCCAACTAGAAACATAGCTGTCTTTATCAATTATTGAATATTTTCCACTATCGATAACTAATTTAGCAGCATCTCGAGCTCTATCCCAGTCACCAAAATAAATAGCTACTCTAGATTCCAATGCTTTAACAGCAAATTTAGATGGCAAAACCTTATTAATGGTTTCATTATCTCCCATCAATCTATAAGCTTCCTCTAGATCCTTATACACTTGCTCCTTAACTTCGTTAACAGTATTTCTCTTAGGATATAAATCACCCTCTTTAAATGTTAAAACAATAGGAACCCCTATACTACCTGAAGCGTGTTGTTGCCCAAAAAAACGCAACAAATCATAATGAGCCAAAGCTCTTAACATTAAAGCCTGACCTTGAATATACTGGGCTTCGTCTTTTTCTTTAATCCCTTGCTTTTCAATATCTGTATTAATAATGATGTTTGCATTAGCAATTGCTCTATAAGATTGAAACCAAGAATGATCACCTGCTATTCCATCATGGTAAGCAAACTCAGCAATATTTACAAACCTACCTGTATGACCGTTTGAAAAACAGTTATCTGATCTTACCTCGTTATAAATTATGACATTTCTACCATAATACCTATAATCAGTTAATACATTATGAAGCCCTCCTAATACACTTCTAAAGTCATTAATTGTTTCTAACGTACCTTTATAATCTCTATCTTGCTTTAATGTTGGTTCTAAATCATCTGTACTACAGTTATGAAAAAAAGTTAAAGACACGAATAAAAATAATACCTTATATATAGTTTTTTCTTTCATTTTTTTAAAAGTTTATGGTTAATCCTAAAGAAACTGTTTTTGTTGCTGGAGTTTCTAAACCTGTTTGTCCACTAGAATTACTTGTTGTGTTTGGATCATAAGCAACAGTAGCTTCTGGGTCATAAAGAAAATGCTTCGCTCTTTGCCAAGTATACAAGTTATTTCCTCTTAGATATAACTTAACTCCTGATAACCCTGCTTTTTCAACTACTTCACTTGGCAAGTCATATCCCAATGTTACAGCACGCAATCTAAAGAAATCTCCTTCATGTAAAAATTTAGAATGTGACTGCCAGGGATTCCCTTTTGTTGTCACCTTAGAATTTCTTACACCCTGATCACCTGGCTTTTGCCAGCGATCCAACAAGCTAGAAAAGCCATTAAAGGTATTGATAGCAAAACCATTTGTCTCATTTAAATATCTATGCCAGCCTTCATATATTTTATGTCCTCCAGCATAGTATCCAGATACATCTAAATATACTCCTTTATAATCAACATGTAAATTCATCCCTGCCGTTAATGTAGGCAATTCATTAGCTCCTTGAAATACTCTTTTTGCCTTTCCAAAATCTGAAGTTCTTTCTCCATCTTTTCCGTTTACATACCATTCTTCCAAACCTGTTTGAGGGTTAACACCTGCCCAAGTAGCCATATAAAACTCTCTTTGTTGTTGTCCTGTCTCAATTCTTGTGTGGTTAGTTGTAGGATTTATTTCCTCTCCTTCAGCATCCTTTGCTAGTTTTGTAACTTCATTACGTAAAGTAGCTATATTCCCTCCTAGATGTAAATTGAAATCTTCAGACTCCACTATTGAAAAATTTATATCTGCTTCAAACCCATGATTAACTAAACTACCTATATTCATAAATTGACTTGTGAATCCAGTCGTTCTTGAAAGGGGTACTCTTAATAATAAATCATTGGTAGTTTTATTAAAATAACCAAAAGTACCTGAAATTCTATTATTTAAAACTCCAAATTCTAAAGCTAAATCAACAGAGTTTAATGTTTCCCACGACAACTGATTATTTCCAAAAGTACTTAATGCCAATGAACCATTTTGGTTATATGAAAACTTTACTCCATCATTATTAAAAGTACCTAACAAAGATTGATATTCGTTAAGTTGAATACCAGAATTACCCGTTACACCGTAAGAAGCTCTTAATTTTAAATTATTAATAAAATCTACATTAGAAAAGAAATCTTCTTTATGAATATTCCATGCTCCTCCAATCGACCAAAAGTTCCCCCATCTATGATCTTTGTGAAATCTAGAATTTCCTTCTCTCCTTAACGTAAAATCTGCTACATACTTTCCATTAAACCCTGCATAATGTACTGTAGCCAAATAAGCTGACATATACCAGTCTGAGAAAGAAGATCTTATATCTGTAGGTTTACCTGCACTAATCAGATTCGGCAGATTATCATCAGCAAAGTTCTGCCCAGTTGCACTCATAAAATACCTCCTATTGGTTTGGTATTCATGTAAAAGTTTAAAATCTATTTCGTGTGAATCATCAATTTTCCAAATATAATCTACATAGTTCTGTAGTAAATAGGTTACCTCATTAGTATAACTTTGAGTAGACTCTCCATTATTGGGTACAGCAGGCCCGTACTCCTTATTTGAATATCTTCTTCTATTTCTTATTTGATAATCAATATTTAATCTTGACCCAAAAGTCAATCCTTCAAGCACATTCCATTCAAAATTGTTATTTGATAAAATCCTTGTAAACAATGTTTTATTGGTATCCTTATCTGTCGTAATCAATGGGTTAGGAATACTTCCCGTTATTTCAGCTGGCGTACCATCTTCGTTATATGGATAGGTAAGAGGAGATAAAAAGAACCTCGCCGTCCTTGGACTACCAAAAAAAGCACTCTTCTCTAAAAAAGCATCTTGTTTAATATGTGAAGCGATATTATTAGAAGAAAAAGTCATTTTTTCTGATAAATTTTTAGAAAAGTTAACCGCTCCATTTACTCTCTCGAAGTCAACACCTATTACCGTACCTTCTTGTTTTAAATACCCTAAAGATGCAAAGAACGTATGATCTTCTCCTCCTCCTGAAGCAGAAAAATTATAGTTTTGCATTGGCGCATTTTTATTCATTAGTACTTGATCCCAACGTGCCTCTCTTCTTCCTGCTTCATTCCAATCCTTAAAAGTACCCGCTAATAAAGCTGCTTCTGCTTTTTCTATGCTACTATGCTTCCCATCGTTAAATAAAGCTTCTGCATGTAACATTAATCTTTGTTCAACCGTCAATGGCACAGGCCCTGTAACAGCATCGTTTTGTATTGCAAAGCTAGAACTAAATGTGAATCTAGTTTTTCCGCTCTTTCCAGATTTGGTTGTTATTAAGATAACCCCATTTGAACCTCTTGCCCCGTACTTAGCCGTTGCTGCTGCATCTTTTAAAATAGTCATCGACTCAATATTATTTGAATCTATTGCAGCAATTGCAGATAATGAAGAACTTGATGAGCTTCCCGAAACGTCAGAATTATTAACTGGTACACCGTCTATCACATATAAAGGATCATTACTTGCATTAATAGAACTTCCTCCACGAATTCTAATTGTAGCTACAGCCCCTGGCGTTCCTGAGTTACCAGATACTGCTACACCTGAAATTTTTCCTTGTAACGCATTACCAACGTTAGCCGTAGCAAGTTCTTTTATACTTTCTGCCTTAACATTTACTGCTGCTCCTGTAATTTCTGACTTATTCATTGCAGTATACCCAGTAACGATTACTTCATCTAATGCATTATCTTCTTGCATTACTACGTTAATTGTAGTACTTTCTCCAACAACCTTTTGTTGCTCCAACATTCCTACAAAACTAAAAACTAATACGTCCCCTTTATTAGCTTTTATAGAATACTTCCCATCGAAATCGGTTTCGACTCCAATAGAAGAACCCTTTTTTTGTATTGTTACCCCTGGTAAAGGCCCTGAGCTATCTGAGACAGCTCCTGTAATAGTTTGATTTTGTGCAAAGGAAAACCCCGACAATAACACTAACAAAAGTGTTAAAAACTTCTTAAGTTTAATCTTCATCTGTAAAATTTTGATTATAGTTTCAGGAAATAAACTTAGTATTATTAACAACTCATTAACTCTTAAATGATATATACACACACAATAACAATACAAACAACCATTATTATGACGTAAACAACACACACAATAATCAATCTTTCTTTAACGGTTTAATAAATTTACACCTCCTCACTCATTTATAGTACTCCCCATTTTTAAGACAGTGTATTAAATTGTAAATTTAACACTGTAATTATGAGAAAATCTAGAAGAAAATTTAGTTCATCTTTTAAAGCTAAGGTTGCTTTAGAAGCAATAAAAGAACGTTTAACCCTACAAGAGATTGCATCAAAATATGAAGTTCATCCAACTCAATTTTCTACATGGAAACGTGAGTTCATAGAAAATTCATCAAAAGCTTTTGATTCGAAATCAAAAAAGGATACAGAAGACAAAGAGAAAAGTCAACTTTATAATAAAATAGGTCAATTTCAAGTAGAAAATGATTTTTTAAGAAAAGTCTTGGACAAATGAGTAGCACTCAAAAAAGGCAACAAGTGATTAAATCTCATCCAAGACTAAACCTTTCTCAACAATGTACTATTTTAAGGATTCACCGTTCAGGATTATATTATAAGCCTAAGGGAGAAAATTTCTTAAACTTACAATTAATGAAAGAAATAGATAAATACTTTATGAAACACCCATACTATGATATTGAACGAATGACCAATTATCTCAATTATGATTTGGGGTATTGTGTTAATATAAAAAGAGTTAGGAAGTTAATATAAGTTAATGAGATTGAGAACCATTTATGTTAAGCCTAAAACAACTATTAAAAATCCTATGAACTATAAGTATTCTTATCTATTAAAGAATATAAAAATAACTTCACTCAATCAAGTTTATCAAACAGATATCACCTATATTCAAATGTTTAGAGGTTTTATGTATATGGCGACTATTATAGATGTCTATAGTAGAAAAATATTAAATTAGAGTACCTCTAATTCAATGAACGCCCAATGATGTATGGAGCTATTAAAAGACACCATCGAACAGTTTGGAGCTCCACAAATACATAACTCTGATCAAGGATCACAATATACTAGTGATATTTATATCGATATTTTAAAGAAAAATAACATAAGCATATCCATGGACGGAAAAGGTAGAGTTTTAGATAACATCTATATAGAAAGGTTTTGGAGATCCCTAAAATATGGAAAGATATATTTGAACCCTCCTAATGGTGGACTTGATCTGTATCAAAAAGTAAAGGAATATATTGAGTTTTATAACACTAAAAGAAGACATACTTAAATAGGTAAAATAACCCCAGACCAAAGGTTTTATATAAAAAGTATAGCTTCTTAAAAATTAATTTTTAACTTAAAACTGTCCTAAAAATAGGAAGTATCATAACTCTACTACCATTTATCTATAAACAACTAACTAAAACTTAACATCACTTTCTTAGCACCTACAAAAAAACATAAACAACTATATATCAATAAATAAAAATTAAACTTCAATAACCAAATAACTAAACACAACAAATCAAACATTAATTATATGTTAAATTATTAGGGAATACACTCCCAAAACTGTTATATATGTAAAGAAAAATAACATATGACAAACAATAAACTGACTACTATATACAACAGCCTAATCATTAATGAAGACACTACAACTACAAAAAAAATCACAAAACTCATCAAAGAACATGGCAAGCTAAACATTATTGAAACGATAAATAACGACAAGGATATTATTCAAAAAATAAACACCCTTAAGCCTGACATTATTTTTTTAGATGTAATTATTAATAATACCTCTAGTTTTGATATTATCAAAAAAACCAAAGTATCCCCAAAAACTCTTTTTATCTTTATAACCAAGGAGAGAGAGTTTGCCTTAAAGGCCTTTGATCATTTTGCCTTTGATTTTCTTTTAGACTCCTTCAAAAAGGAGCGTTTTTTCACCTGCCTAGACAGAGCTATTCAATATAAAGAAAAAGAGAACTTATATACCATTCAACACAACTTAGACAATTTCTTGGGTATAGTAAACCGACAAAAAACCAAAACAGGAAATCCATTACATGGCAAAAAGCTAACCATTAAATCTAGAAATAAAATAATTTTCCTCAATATCGAATCCATAAAATACATCTCATCTTCAGGATATTACATCGAAATTTACACTACCGAAGACAAAAAGTTTTTACTTAGAGAATCCTTAAGCAACATTATCAATAGATTAAACTCAAATTTATTTATCAGAATACACCGTTCAACGATTATAAACTCAAACTTAATTGATGAAGTAATCATTTCGAATTACGGAGAGACAGACGTTAAAATTAATGATGGTAAGACCTTCAGAGTTAGTAGAAGTTATAAAAAAGATTTTCAGGAAGTAGTCGGTGTGTAAAATAAAAAAATTGACGATACAATAATATAAAAAAATAAAGCGGGAATATATCCCGCCTTATCGTGTATATTAAAACCTCGTATTAGTTATTATTAATAAAAGGATTGTTAATTATTTCTTTTTGCGGAACTTCTAGCGTCAATCTATCATCATCATGAGGTATCGATTCACCACTTAAAAATTCGTGGTTATCTCCTCTTACGACTGTAGCGTCATTTCTTTTAAGCGCTAAATAGGTTTTACCTTCTGCCCAAAATTCAATACGAGTTTGAAGATATATTTCATCAATTAAAGCCTGCCCACTCAATCCATCTACGTAAGAATAATCTGCTTCGTTATCAAACCTGTGTGCTAAAACCTCTTTTAACCTGTTTACTGCATCAAAATCTAATCCTTCTTTTGCTGCCATTTCCGCAGACAACATATACATTTCATCGACCCTCATAAACAAATAATCAGAAGTAACGATTCTTTCCCCCTTAGGCTCCCTATCTTTATGATAAAACTTCATATATCCTGTCATATGCTGACTTGCTTGTGTAGGATCATTAAGAAATTGTTTTTTTCTAACGTCCGCATCTCTAATCTGATTATACAAAGATTCATCTATTCCTTTTACATCACCAAACACCTGATAACTAAAAGTATAATAATCCATCTGTCCCCACCAAGAGACTAAAGCCAAACCGTAATCTGAAGTCAAATCCATACCCCACATCCAACTAGGGTTTTCTTTCACATTATTAAACCCACCAATGGTTTGTTCTTTTGTTGTAACAGGGAATTCTCCACTTTCAATCACTTGATCTGCCAATTCTTTGGCTTTAAGATTACCTTCACTAGTTTCCATAGAAGCATACACATAAGCCAAAAGACCTCTAGCGACATTTTGATTTATTTCATAAGCATTTGACCTTGCATACCCTTGTAGTAAATCAATTGCCTTTGTTAAATCAGCTATCATAAAATCATACACCTCTTGATTAGTACTCTGTGCCTTCGCTAATGAGTTCGGAGCTTCATAAATTGGTAGTACCTTTGAATCTAAATTATAATCTTCAATATACAACTGAGACAAATAAAAATACGCATACGATCGCATTGCCAAAGCTTGCCCCAACAAAGGTTTTTCCTCGTTAGTCAAAGCTCCTTCATCTCCTAAAGATTGAATTATCATATTACTGGCATTGATAATTTTATAATAATAAAACCACGCCATAGCATTAGGTCTTTCATTCGTAAAATCTACTGTCTCCTGCAGTTGTGCCAATCTATCATACCTCCCAAAAGAGTTTTTAATTAAGGCAACATCTCCAGACAAGATATCAGTTATAATATCGTAACCTTTCTGACCAAAATCCTCATGATTCTCTGTTCCTCCTGAGAACACTTTTACCATCAAATCATAGAGCCCTCGATTAACCCCTGCTCCTAAATCAGGATAAACCTCTTTACTCTCTTCAAAATCAGCAGTGGAAATATATTCTGTTGGTGAAGTTTCTAAAAAATCTTCTTTACATCCCCAAGAAAATAACACCACCAGAACTGCTTGTACTATTATTCTATATTTTCGTTTAATAATCATATTCTTCAATCTTAAAATTTGACTTTTACTCCTAAGGTAAGTGTTGATAAAGGCGCGTAACGATACACACTAGATCTACCTGTTTCTGAGAACATAGGGTTAAATCCTTTTCTCTCACTAATCACAAATAGGTTATCTCCAGAAACCCAGAAATTCAAATTACTGATCCCAGAATCTCCCATAAAACTACTTGGAACATTATACCCTATTCTAACATTGTTTAATGATAAATAATCCGTTGAAGTTACAAATCGAGAAGAAAACCTATTCCCATCCCTATACTCATTACTTACCAACCTAGGTACGTCCGTCTGATCGTTATTTGATTTCCAACTATTCTTTATGTCAACATGCCAATTATCAGATCCTATCTTCCTTGTAGACATTAGGCTAGCATAAGAATCATCATACGCATGCCCTCCTAAACTATACCCAAACAAAGTCGATATCGTAAAGTCATGTAATCTTGCATTTAATCTAAAAGCCCCTCTTACTTTAGGTACTATGGATTTACCTATATACTTTTGAGTAGCATCACTATATTTATCAGTTGTCACCCTACTCACCTTATTATTAGGATTCTCTACTTGATATTCATATAAACTACTAATTGACTCTCCTTCATCTACGATTCCATTATTGTTTTGATCATGATAATATTGATACCACATCGGACTCCCGTTTTGAGGATTTACCCCAGCCCAATCTCTTAGATAAAAATCATACAAACCTCTTCCTTTTGAACGCCCATATATATCATCATCTATATCAATTACTTTAGGATCTCCAGTACTAGGATCAATAGGCATTTCTTCAAGCACTACATCAATCACCTCTCCATTAATACCAAAATCTAAACTATAATTTTCTTTATCTATCAAGTGAGCCGTAATATCAAATTCAAATCCTGAATTTTTCAAATAACCATCGTTAACATTAAAAAATTCATTACCCGTAGACAATGCCTCTCCTCTTTTAAATATTAAATTATTGGTTCTTTTAAGATAATAATCTACACTTCCTTCAATTTTATCACCAAACAAACCAAATTCCAAACCAGCTTGGTACATTTTTGATGTTTCCCATGTAAGATTTGGGTTTTCAGCAGTTCTTGGAGTAAGCGAGATTTCATCTCCCAAATTAGCTATATCATAAGCATTTACACCAGAGAATAAATCAACACCTTCTTGATCTCCCATAACACCAAAACTTGCTTTTAACTTTAAAAAGTTTAAGAAGTCCGATTGTACTAAGAAATCCTCTTTAGACACAATCCAAGATCCTCCAATAGAACCAAAAGTTCCCCATTTATCGTTAGCAAACCTAGAAGAACCATCCCTTCGTAAAGACCCTGATAAATAATATTTATTAAGATAGTCATAAGAAACTTGTCCAAAAAAACTTTCTAAAGACTTCTTTGTACTATAACCACTTGCAGGAAAACTGTTAACTACATAATTATTTGGTTCAAAAAGTCCGTTTGATAAATTAACAATCTTATTTTTAGATATACTATTTACCGAGTATTCGGTACTATTCGTTTCATATGCTAAAAATGCTGAAAAACTATGGTCTTCGAAACTCTTATTAACTCTAAAAATATTCAAAAGATTTTGACTCAAGAAAGAGTATGTATCCTTTGTCAAACTTCCTCTTTGTCCCCTAGCAAATCCATAAAAAGGATTTTGATAATCATTTGAAACCTGGTTATAATACTGAGCTCCATAGAGCGTTTCAAATTCTAACCAATCCGTCAAGTCAACTTTAAATGAAAAATTCCCATTTAAAGAATGCCTATCATCACCCAAAAAGTTATAATTAGCGTTTCCAATAGAATTTGTACCAAAAGCAAAATGCCTTCCTGCACCATAATCGTATTGATACCCACCATACTTAGTATCTTCAACTTTATTGCCTTGTGCATCCCTTAAAAAAAGAGGGTATATCGATGGTACGTTATCTACCACCCAAAAAACACTTCCCGAATCTTCAGATTGTCCATTTCTAACCCTTTTCCCTAAGGTATAACCGATATTGGCTTTCGCTGTAAGCCACTCTTTAGGTTTATGTGAAATATTTAATCTTGTAGAATATCTTTTAAACGATGAATTCACAGAGTAGCCTACATCATCAAGATATCCGAAAGAACTAAAGTAATTTGTCGTTTCATTACCTCCACTCATTTTTAGGTTTGCCTCAGTCCTAATAGAAGCCTGAAAAGCATGATCTCCCCAATTTTCTGGAGTATATTTTCTAGAAAGATTTTCGCGTACTTTTCCCGTCACAGGATCTATAATTTCAGAAACATTACTTGTATTAAAGTAATTATATCTTGGATCTATTCCTAAAGATGAAAACAAATTTTGGTTAGCGTAAGATACAGCATCCAAAGTAGTATTTGTATCAAAATCTCTACGGTTAGACATTGCATGCCAAGAAAGCTCTAAATATTCATCCGCAGAAGTAATCACCTCATACCTTGGTAACGCCTGAAAATTCACTCCTGTTTTAATATCAACTTCCATTGATGAAGTACCTGCCTTACCTGATTTAGTCGTAATTAAAACCACACCATTTGCTCCTCTTGAACCATAAATTGCAGTAGCGGTAGCATCCTTTAAAACAGTTAACGACTCTATATCAGATGGATTTATCGAATTAATCGTACCCATGTTAGAGTCAGAAGTATCTTCTCTATCAGAAGAAAATTGAGAATTTACAGCTCCTGACAATGGCACTCCGTCTACAACATAAAGTGGATCTCTATTTCCATTCACTGACCCAAAACCCCTTATACGAATAGTAGCAACAGTTCCTGGTTGTCCAGAAGTATTGATTACATTCACACCTGAAACTTCTCCAACCAAAGCTTGCGACACATTGGCAACTGCTTTAGCCTCCATTTTTTCAACTTCAACTACCTTAGCTGTACCTGTATAGGACTCTTTTGATGCTTTACCATACCCAACAACAATTACCTCTTCTAGAAGGTTATCATTCTCAAGCAAAACACTCATTTCATCAGAAGCTCCTACAATTTGTTCTAGGGTTTTCATACCCACAAAACTAAAAACAAGCACATCTCCTTCAGAAACCCTTAACGTGTAGTTTCCATCAAAATCAGTCTCAGTACCTTGGGTAGTGTTTTTTATCATAACAGTAACCCCCGGTAATGGACCGGCCTCATCTGAAACAACTCCTGAAATTACACGGTCTTGTGCAAATGTAACTTGCACAAAAAACGCCAGTAGTAGCGTTAAAATTCCATTTAACTTTGTTTTCATTTTTAACTATTAATTTATTATTAACAAGCTGTAAATCTATGGCTAGCAACATTTTATTAACAGTTATTTGATTTGAAACACTCATTTTTTGATGTAAACCCCCCTTTTTTCATTATTAAAAAAACATAAAACACCATAAACAAACATATTTAACTAATATTTAACCAATATTATGATATAAAAAACACAAGTAATGATGTTAACGTTTGACCTATAATTTTCTTCAAAAATTTTA
The DNA here is from genome assembly GCA_947496185.1 of uncultured Tenacibaculum sp. GTDB lineage: Bacteria > Bacteroidota > Bacteroidia > Flavobacteriales > Flavobacteriaceae > Polaribacter. Next base: position 60,649 of record CANMCD010000001.1, on the reverse strand, counting down.
TTAAAAAACGCATTATTTTTAACACTCATACCTAATTTTAACTTTTATAGAAACATTTTATTCTTTATTTTCGCTTACAATAATTAGTTTTATCGGATTGATGATGAAAACCCCCTTCTATATTAGCTAAATGATTTTTTAGTTCTTCTTTTCATGAATATACTCTGAATTCAAGTACTTTTTGATCATTATTTTCCTCGGGATATCATTATAAATTTGTTAAAAAAACTGAAAAGCAAAGTGAATGGTGATATTTTCGGCTATAGTGGTTGATGATGACAAATTGACTAGAACAAGAACAAAGACCTTATTAGAACAAACCGAAATCGTAACTATCTTAGGAGATTACGATGATGGTCATACCGCTATTGATAACATAAACAAACTCAAACCAGACGTTGTTTTCCTTGATACAAAAATCAACGGAACAAATGGTTTTGAAATTATTGATAGTACAACCCTCAGTAAAAAACCGCTATTTATTTTTATAGCAAATTCGGGGGAATATGCTGCAAAGGCTTTTGACTATTTTATTTTCGACTACCTATTAAAACCGTTAGACAAAAAACGTTTTTCAAAGACAATTAATAATATTATTGAATTCAAAAAGAAAAACGAACTCGCAAACTTTAACCATAGTCTTGAAAACATACTCAATATGTTTCAAGAAAATAAAACCCCCAATAATAAAAACCCTTTAATTGGTAGAAAAATCAATATTAAGTCTGGAAATAAAATAATCTTTTTAGACCTCAACTCGATAAAATACATATCAGCTTCTGGATATTATGTAGAAATATTCACTTCTGACAGTCGTAAATTCTTACTAAGAGAATCTCTTTCTAGCATTATCAAACGCTTGAATTCTAATGAATTTGTAAGAATCCACCGTTCTACGGTAATTAATTCAAATTTTATCGATGAAGTAATCACCTCAAATTATGGAGAAACTGATGTTAAAATAAGTGATAATAAGACTTTTAGAATAAGTAAAGGATACAAAAAAGGGTTTCAAAAAATCATGGGAGTTAAATAAACTCTAACTTTATCTATTTCTTTTTCACCTAGAAGATTTCTTCTGAAAAAGACCAACTATTCGTACTTTTGCTTACAAATAGATCGTATAAATTGATTGACCAAATTAATCGAACAATTAGCTTAAAAGATACACCGAAGAGAATCGTATCGCTAGTACCCAGTCAAACAGAACTACTAGTTGACTTAGGGCTCGAATCATCCATTGTCGGTATTACAAAATTTTGCGTCCACCCATTGGGCATCAACAAAATTAAAACCATAGTAGGTGGTACCAAAACAATCAAACTAAAAAAAATAGCTAGCCTAAAACCAGACATAATTCTTTGTAACAAAGAAGAGAACACTAAAGAAATAGTAGAGCAATGTGAAAAAATAGCTCCTACCCATGTCTCAAATATCCGTGACATAAATGATGTTATGGAACTGATTCAACAATATGCCGAGCTGTTTTCGTGCAGAACAGAAGCTACACATATAACAGAAAAGATCAATTTTAAATTGAATGATTTTAAGAACTATATAACGAATAAACCTTCTAAAAAAGTAGCTTATTTTATCTGGAGAAACCCATGGATGGTTGCAGGAAAAGACACATTCATAAACCATTTATTAACCTTAAACAATTTCCATAATATATACGAGGACAAAAGTCGTTATCCCGAAATAGTATTGAAAAAAATAAGACTAGAAGGCGACCCTGACTTAGTACTATTATCCTCTGAACCATACCCTTTCAAAGAAGAGCATGCTTTTGAAATTGGAAGACATACCCATCATGCCAAAACTATTTTTGTAGATGGCGAAATGTTTTCTTGGTATGGAAGCCGACTATTGAAAGCCTTTGATTATTTTAAAAGATTACAAAGTAGAATTTGAAATTTCTTTATCTAAATACTTTATTCTACTTAGCTTTTCCAGTATCCTCATAGCTTTAAATGCAGATCGGTCACTTTTACATTCATCTATATACTTATAATCACTTGCCCTATCAACCAATTCTCTATATCTCTTCTCTAGATGTTTCTTGTATCTATATAGCTGATCTTTGCGTATCATTTTCCCTCTTAATTCAAACGGTCTTATAAAGATACAAATATTTTAAACACTAAAACACTCAATAACAAATAACTAAAAAAAACACACAACCAAAATTCGATATAGGTACACGCTCTACTTTTTAAACTACGGTAAGCACTCACCAAGACATCCCTCGACTTAGAAAATCAAAACAAACTGTCTGTGTTCACTATAGAAAGTACTGGTTATTTATTATTATCCTGCAATGCAAAAACCTTTCTCAATAAATCTGTATTACGTAACCCTACTTTTTCTCGTATCCCCTTTTCTTCTACAGCAATCATGGTATACACGCCTTTTAAAGCTTCTGACGTTACATAATCCGTTAAATCTGGATTCACCTTTTTAACAAAAGGAATACTATTGTATTTTGAAATCAAGTTTGTCCAAATTTTATCAGCACCAACTTTTGAAAAGGACTTTTTTATTACTGGGTTAAATTGACCATACAATGCTTTTTCTGTTTTTGACTCCAAATAAAGTGTTGCTTGATTTTGTTCTCCTAATAAAATATTTTTTGCATCGTTGAACGTAATCTCTTTAACCGCATTTATAAAAATAGGAGTAGCTGTCTTAACTGCATCTTCAGCAGTTCTATTTATAGCTCGTAACCCTTCATCTGCTAATGAACTTAATCCTATTTTTCGTAAGCCTTTATCTACAACTTGTAATTCTTCAGGCAATAATATTTTAACTAATTCATTTCTATAAAAACCATCTTTTGCTGTAAGTTTTGAAACTTGATTTTTAATACCATTATCCAAAGCTTGACGTAGACCATTTCCAATCTGTTCTTGAGTCAATGCCCCCCCTATAGGAAGTTGATTTACTACTTTTTGCAATTCAGAACAACTCAAAAGCTGCATACTTAAAAACAATACTATTATTTTTCTCACTGTCATTATCTCTAGGTTTTTTAGATATTATTTTAATTTTTAAACAAGGTTCTGCGCATTTTACACTAAAAACTTCATCATAGTAGTTTTTATACTTATTTCTTATACGCTATTCGTCGTTACATTCACATAAGAAACATAAACCTTACCAAAGTCACTTTTTAACAAAACTATCTGTCTTTTTATCGTATCCATAAGGACAATGCTTACAACCACTTTTACAACAATAGCCTCTTCTTAGGTGAAATTGCTTAGTAAAAACCTTGTAGCCTTGCTCATTTACATAAAAATCTCCTTCTCGAAGCTCCATTCGTTCACGAAACATACCTATATTAAATCTTTTACTTTATCAAAATCTAACCCACCATAATTACCTGAACTCATTAACAACAACGTCTTTTCCTCTAATTGTTCATTAAATAAAAATTCTTCAAATTCCTTAGGTTCGGTATAAATAATTAACTCATCTCTGTTAAAAGCTTTTTTTATTTCTTCTTTTGACAATTGTTCAAGTCCTTTTATTTCGACTGCATCTGGCGAATAAAATACCACTGCTTTATCTGCTTTTTGCAAAGCACCTTCATATTCGGATAAAAATTCAGCATTCAAACTACTATAGGTATGCAATTCTAAACAAGCCAATAAGTCTCTGTCTTTATATTGATCCTTAACAGCCTTTGTAGTTGCTGCTACCTTACTTGGACTATGAGCAAAATCTTTAAAGATAACTGTTCGATTATTTTCTGCTATTTTCTCTAGACGCTTGCTCGCTCCCTTAAAGCTTGCAATAGCCTCATAAAAATCGTCCTCATCAACGCCAATATGCTGACAAATCCATTTCGCTCCTATTAAGTTTTGCAAATTATGCTTCCCGAACACCTCTAAAGGCATGTCTCCATCAGATGTATCAATGTAAGTAACCCCATCTTCAATCGTAAATTCTGGAGTTTGATAAGGGTATTTTTTTATGGAATGTTCTGTTTTATTTACTAATTCATTCAACACCTCATCTTCTTCATTGTACACTAAAATTCCACCATTGGTCAAAGAAGTAATAAAAGTAGAAAACTGCTCTACATAGTTTTCAAACGTCGGGAAAACATTAATATGATCCCAAGCAATACCACTTATTAATGCTATATTGGGTTTGTACAAATGAAATTTTGGACGCCTGTCAATCGGAGAGCTTAAATACTCATCTCCTTCTAAAATGATAAAGTCATTTTCCGCTGTCAAACGAACCATCGTTTCAAACCCTTCTAATTGTGCCCCTACCATGTAATCAACTTCTTTTTCATGATAATGTAACACATGAAGTATCATAGAAGTTATCGTAGTTTTACCATGAGACCCACCAATGACCACTCTTGTTTTGTGTTTTGAATGCTCAAAAATAAACTCAGGATACGAATATATCTTAATTCCAAGCTCTTGTGCTTTTTTTAGTTCAACATTACCTTCTTTAGCATGCATTCCCAAAATTATAACATCTATTCCTTCCGTTACCCTTTCAGGAAACCAACCATACTCTTCTGGTAATAAACCATACTTGGCTAACTTTGATTTAGAAGGATTATATATAGCATCATCGCTACCTGTTATATTATGTCCCTCAGCATGTAATGCTATTGCCAAATTGTGCATGGCACTTCCACCAATCGCTATGAAATGTATTCTCATTAATACCCTATTTTTTTGTAAATATAATGAAGTATTAGCGCTCTATAAAAATCTTCATTCAGTTTAATTTTATCTTAAATTTTTATTTTTAAAGTTATTTTCATACATTTAGTTGTATTCTGCTACTTTCCTACAATAAAATAACATAAAAATATAGATTTAACAGTTAGCTATTTTTTACGTTATTTGCATAGTTTCAAAATTATTAATTCCAAAAACCAATGAGTCTACCTCTTAAAATTAAAAACAAACTCAGGTTTACTTTCTTTTTATTTTGTTGTCTCTTCATGTCGTCTAAAGAAATTTATACACAATGTGCAGGAACTAACAATACAGTTACTATTTGTGACAAAGAAACAGACACTAACTACCAAACTTTTGATCTTTTTAGTCAATTAGGAGGAACTCCAACCACTGGAGGAACTTGGTCGGCAGATGACCCCAGGAACAACTTTGCTCTTAATACTTCCACAGGTATTTTAAATCTTTGGGAAATAACACGATTTGGTAATCATTCTTTCACGTACACAAACAATGCTTGTAATGAAAGTGCCATGGTAACAATTGCTTTAGGAGGATATCCTGGAGAAGACAATACTGATGGAGGAGCAAACGCATGTAGCAACAATTCAGCTGTTGATTTATTTAATTACCTAGACAATAATCTAGGAGACTTAAATAGCGACACAAATGGAACTTGGAGTGCTGGAACGGGTACACCTACTGGATTTATAACTGAAAATTTTTTCAACGCACAAGCAGCAGGCCCTGGCATCTACAACCTCGTTTATACTGTCGATGCAGTCGGTACGTGCCCTGAAAGATTTTCTACAATTTTACTTGAAGTACATAGAGCTCCTTATGCAGGCTTCGCTAACAATATCATTGTATGTGGCACCAACGATCTATCTTCACTTACAAACGTTAATCTTTTTGATTATTTAGTTGGAGAAGATCCTAATGGAATATGGGAAGATTTAAATGGTACTGGCCAAATAACCGCACCAAATGATGCTATCATCAATATTCAAGAAGTGTATAATAATTTTGGTACAGGCGAATATATGTATTCTTATACCGTGTTCCCTTCTCATGGTATTTGTCCTGAAGAAGAGATGATTTTAACAGTACAGATACCCGAAGTAACGGCTAATTTTTCGAGTCAAAATGTTTGTAATGGCAATGACGTCAGCATCGATATTAATCATAATGTTTCTGATGGCGTTACTATTTCTTATGATTTAACCTATGAAATTATCGATAAATCTGACAATACTGTTGCTCACACCGATAGCGTAACAAACATTGAAATACCTCGTAACGACAACACTACCACCTATCAAATAGTAATTCCTGCGAACACCCTCGCTTCTGGAATTTATACAATAAGATCTTCTTCTATTGCTAATATGAATATCATGTGTGATGCCTTTGAAGTTAGTGAAACAGACTTTATCATTTATAACCCTCAAATTGATATCCCTGACACTTGTTACACTACAAACATTATCAACGCAACAATAAGTGATGTTATTGACAGTCAAGGCAACCCTTTTAACGGAAATATAACCATCGATTATACCGTAACAGACACTACTAGCGCTGAACAAATAACCGTTACTAATGAAGACATCAACTTCTCTAACGGTACAGGACTACTTCCAATTGATTTCTCATCATTCCCAAAACAAAATAATGATTATAGTATCAACATCTTTTCTAGCACTGATGGTGGTTTAGATTGTCTTGATACCCCAATCACTATAAGAAGAGTACCTGATGACATCAGTTTAAATATCGATGTAAACAGTTCATGTAATGCTTCCAATGTAGAATTCCAAATAGAGGCTCCAGACTTAACTAATGGACAATATACCATTACTTATAGCATCGTAAACACAGATACTCAAGAGACTCCTATTCAACAAAACATCGTTTCTGCTGGAGGAACTTCAAACGTTTCTTCAGATTTATCTAACTTACCGCAAGGATCATATGAAGCGATACTTAGTAGTACACAAAACGACACTGCAACTCCTTGTAGAACTATTTTTGACTTTGAAGTTTCAGAAACCTTCTCTATTGGGAATACACCAGATAAACCTCAACTTGACCCTAATCAATCTTTTTGTCTGCCTGCATATCTTCCTAACACCCCAACGATATCAGATATTTTAGTAAACTCAGGAGAAAATTTAGTTTGGTATGAATCTGAGGCTTCTAATACACCGCTACCATTAATCACACCATTAACGGATGGTGAAGACTATTTTGTAAGTGCTACCAACCTAGGAGGTAATTGTCAAGACTCTGAAAGAGCATCCGTAGTTGTATCTTTTTTAAATCCTCAAACGATTACTAGTTCAAACACTACTCCTATATTTTGTAATATCGAAAACCCTACACTAGCAAATCTTGAAGCTACTCCTACAACAGGAACTGTTGTCTGGTACGATAGTGCAAATGGAGGAAATATCTTAACAACTGAAACTCCGTTAACAAATGGGGGTATGTATTACGCTGTTGAAAACATTAATGGTTGCGAAGGAACAAGACTTCCTTATACCGCCAACATTGTTGAAGTTCCTACGCCACAGTTTAATGGAAGCACAGATTTATGTAAACTAGACGAGCCTTTATTATCTGATATAGAAAATGAAATACCTAACACTAATAACTATCAACTCGTATGGTATGACAGTGATTCCGGAGGAAACACACTTAATTCTTCCGACCTAATAGAAGAGGGCATTACTTATTATGCCACTTTTACTGAAGCTACACAAAATTGTGAAAGCTTGCGACTACCGCTTACTTTTTCACTAAACAATTGTAATACGGATGATTATGACTTTTTTATCCCAGATGGTTTTTCTCCTAACGGTGATGGTGTTAATGACCTTTATTTCATACCTAACATAACGTATTTCTATCCTGATTACAGCTATGAAATAGTTAACAGATATGGTCAATTGTTATTTACAGGAAACAAGAATAATCCAAAATGGGACGGTACTAATGCTTCAACAGGCAATAAATCTACAAGTGGTGTATATTTTTACATCTTATACAAAGACGCTAGTAAAAAAACTTCTAAACAAGGAAGAATATTTTTAAGCAAATAATAGCTTTATGAAAAAAATAATACTCTCGATTCTTCTTATCAAAAGCTGTATACTTTCTGTTATAGCCCAACAAGATCCACAGTACACACAATATATGTACAATCAAAGTGTATTTAATCCGGCCTACGCTACGGATGATCTCGGAATCATCAACTTTGGGTTCATGCACAGAACGCAATGGACGAATGTCATTGGTGCTCCTAAAACCTACACTTTTTTCGTTCATACACCTCTTTCTACTAAATGGGAAATTGGAGCTTCTTTAATCAGTGATAATATTGGAGATGGCACCATGAAAGAAACCAATATTTATGCAGATGCCGCTTATATTGTTCCTATTAACCAAGACCATAAAATTTCCTTAGGACTCAAAGCAGGATTTACAACACTAAACACTAATTTTGATAGTTTTAGATTTCCTGATGAAGTAAACGGTGTTGCCCCTGTTGATGATGCTTTTGTCAATCAAAACAAAACATTACCTAACTTTGGCTTTGGAGCTTTTTATTTCACCAATAAATATTATCTCGGAGTCGCTGTACCTAATCTTATCAATGCAACCCATATTGAAGAAAAAAATGGTCTCAAAAGCATTGGTGGAGAATCCATGCATTTGTTTGTAAATGGTGGGTATGTTTATAAAATTAGTAGTTTTCTAAAACTAAAACCCTCTTTCTTACTTAAAGCCGTTAAAGGTGCTCCTTTAGTACTTGACACCTCTTTAAATGTACTTTTTAACAACAGATTTGAAGCAGGGCTATCTTATAGAATTAATGACTCGTTTAATGCGATGTTCAATTTAAAAGCAACTCAGAGCCTTAGAATTGGATATGCCTTTGATTATACCACTTCAAACCTTAGCGACTTTAGCTCGGGCACACATGAAGTATTTGTTTTATTTGATTTTGACACCATCGGACTTAAAAAAGGATTTGATAAATCTCCTAGGTTTTTTTAAAAAAATCTCATCATGAAAAAAGCAATCATACTTATTTTTATTTCTATATATACTTGTGCAACCTATGCACAACAACAAGGAAAGCATCTTAAACGAGCTAATAAATACTTTGAAAGAGCGTTTTATAGTCAAGCCATTCCACTTTATGAAAAAGCGTTAAAAGAAGAGTATAGTTTTGAAGCTCTTAACAAAATAGCAGATGCCTATTTTTATACTAACAATTTAGAAAAAGCCAATGGCTACTATAGGTTACTCCTTAAATTCTATAAAAAGCGTACTACCCAACTAATTCATACTAGGTATGCAACTACTTTAAAAGCTAAAAACAAACACAAAACAGCCTATAAGATCTTACGTTCTTATTACGAGAAAAATAACCCCAAAAAATTGGACAGCCTCAATAAAACAATTCACTATCTTGAAAATGTAAAAGCAATGGGGGAACGTTATCATATAGAGAACTTAGCGATCAATACTAGTGGATCAGAATTTGGAGCAACGCTATATGAAGACCAACTCGTATTTGCTGCTCCTAAAAAACAGAAAGACGGCACCAATAAAACCTATGGATGGACTGGCTCAAATTATTTGGATTTATACAAAGTTCCTACCGACAAAATTCACTTAGGAGATAGCATTGCTATTCCTCTATCACAAAACATCAATTCCAAACTCCATGAGGCAAATATCATTTTTACCAAAGATGGTAAAACTGCTTATTTTACTAGAAACAACTTTGTTAAAGGAAAAAGGCTAAAAGACAAAAAGAATATAACTCATGTACAAATATTCAAAGCACAACTTATAGAAGGTACTTGGAAAAACATCACTCCCTTACCTTTTAATAACACGAATTACTCTACAGAACACCCCGCCTTGAGTCCCGATGAAAAAAAGTTATATTTTGCCTCAGACATGCCCAACGGATTTGGTTCTTTCGACTTGTATTATGTAGACATACTTGCTAATGGCAACTATGGAGTACCCAAAAACCTTGGGGCAACAATCAATACATCTAAAAAAGAGCAATTCCCATTTATTAGCCAAAATAACAAACTTTATTTTGCCTCTAACGGACACCCTGGTTTTGGATCTTTAGATGTATTTATCAGCTCGATAAAGGAGGACACCTATACAAAACCTGACAATCTAGGACTTCCTATCAACTCAGGTTATGACGATTTTTCTTTTATAATTAATTCAAAAAAACAAGGATACTTCTCTTCTAATAGAACTTCAGGAAAAGGAAATGATGACATTTACCGAATTAAAGAGTTAAAACCACTACTTATAGAAGAATGCAATCAATTTATTCTTGGAATAATTTCTGATATTGATACTAAAAAACCCTTAAAAGGCGCATTAGTCACCCTAGAAAACTCACAAAACGAATTACTTGCAAAAAGTATTACCAATATAGAAGGACGCTTTCTATTTGATGTCAAATGCGATCAACAATACATCGTAAAAGCTTCTAAAGATAAGTACAGTAAAGAACAGCGAAGGCTCACGCTAAAAAAAGAGCGAAAAAAGAATAACGACGCTTCTATGGAACTCAAATCTCTACTACAACTTGAAAGAGAAAAGAAAGAAGCGATAGCCTTACAACAGAGAAAAGAACACGAACTAAGAGAGAAAAAAGCGCTAGAATTAATAGCTGAAAAAAAGCTTAAAATCAAAAAGACTATTGCCAAAGAAAAAAACCTAGTAGCTGATAAAAAACAAACTGTAATCAAAACTGAAGAAATCAACTTCGATTACAATCTTTGGTACTTAAGAAGGGATGCTAAAAAAGCCATTCAAGTTGTAATAGACTTAATGAAAAAGTACCCCGAAATGATTGTCGAAATAGGTACACATTCCGATATGAGAGGACACAAAAAATACAACCAAGAATTATCGCAAAAAAGAGCCAATTCTGTTCGTTTCTACCTAATCGATCAGGGAATCGAAGGCGGTAGAGTTACTGCTGTTGGATACGGTGAATCCAAACCTATTATTAAATGTAAAACTGAAGAAGCTTGTTCTGAAGAACAACACGAAATTAATAGAAGATGTGAATTTGTTGTCAAAAGAGTATACTAACTGCCCGAAAAAACAACATCTTTTTTAAGAAGCGAGTCAATATTGGCTCGCTTTTTGTTTTAGAAAAAACACAACAAAACAAATCACTCATGCTATTTTTATCAAAAATAAATCATAAATCCACCGCTATTAACAAAACTAAACCAAATAATCAAGCAAGCAAAAAAATTAATTTCTTACTTTGCTGATTCATTTTTCAAACCCGCTAAAGGTAAAAAACTCACTATTAACATTCATTTGAAAAAACTTGAGACATGAAAAAAATAACGCCTTTTTTATTAATTATATTTTTATTTTCCACTATGACTAATGCGCAAGAGGACTTTTCGCTTCTATGGAAAAAAGTTGATGAGCTTGAAAAAGACAACCTACCTAAATCTGCATTAAAAATTGTGGAAGATATCTACAAAAAAGCCCAAAAAGCAGAAAATTCTCCTCAAGTAATCAAAGCCATGTTTTTTAAAAGTAAATATGCACTCACACTTGAAGAGGAAGCAAAATTTCATATCGTACAACAATTTAAAAAACAAATAGAAGCTCATAAAAGTCCTACCAAAAACATATTGCAAAATATATTAGCAAATCTATATTGGCAATATTTTAATCAAAATAAATGGAAGTTTTATAACAGAACTCAAACACAAGTAAAAATAGACATCAATGATTTTAGAACTTGGGACCTAACTACACTCTTCAATGAAATTCACACTCACTACCAAGCATCATTAACTCATAAAAATGAATTACAAAAAAAAGATATCAAATCCTTTACAGATATTCTACATCTAACTGAAGAAACCAAAACCTACCAACCGACGCTATTTGATTTTCTCGCGCACAATTCACTTGATTTCTACAAAACATCAGAAACAGCTATAACCAAACCCAGCTATCAATTTAAATTAAACGACTCCAATCTATTAGGAGACAACAGTAGTTTTTCCAAAATAAAACTAGCTACAAAAGACACGTTATCACTACAATTTAATGCTCTAAAAATTTATCAAGAATTACTTAGTTTCCATCTAAAAAAGAAACATTTAACAGCTTTGGCTACTGTAGATCTTCAACGACTGGCTTTTGTCGAAAAACACGGTACTTTTAGTAATAAAGAAGCCAAACTATTACATGCATTACAAACTGCCAGAAAAAAATTTTCACAGCATAAATCTTCAGGACTTTATGCCTATGAAATAGCAAAGATATATCATAAACAAGCAAAAAAGTTTGCCCCTAAGAACAAACAAGTTTTTCGTTTTAAAAACCAAGAAGCACTCGTAATTTGTAAAGATGTATTAGCTAAATATCCGAAAAGTATTGGTGCTAAAAAATGTCTATCTCTGCAACAAAAAATCACCGCGGTATCTTTATCAATATTAACAGAAAAAAACATCCCCACAAATGAGTTTTCTAGAATGTTAATTACGTATAGAAATTTAGATCATTTAAATTTCACAATTTACAAAGTATCTCCAGAACAAATAAGACAGCTTAACAATATTCATAATGATAAAAAGCAATTTGATTTTATTAAAAACCTCAACGATATAAAATCATGGTCTTCCAACTTAAAAAATGAAAAAGACTATCAAACACATGCAACTGAAGTGGTTATCCCTAAACTACCAAATGGTCAATTTGTGTTATTTGCTAGCCCCAAAAAAATAAATATTGAAAAACCAACTTTCGCCTATGCAACCCTACAAGCAACAAACCTTGCTTTTATCCGAAACAATGAAGTCTCAAAAAATTATCAAGTAATTGATAGAAAAACAGGAAAACCTATAGAGGGCGCGCGCGTTAATCTTTCAAATTCAGTAACTACTCATTACGGAAAGAAGATAGATAAAAATTTCACCAGCAATGAACAAGGCGAATTCACATACGCTCCCCAAAAAGCATACTTTGCGAATGTTATTGCAACAATTACTTATAAAAATGAAAAAGCTGTTTTTGGAAACTTCTACATTAACCCGGTACATGAACCCACAAATTACAGCCCTAACTATCCTATAAGAACCTACATTTTTACTGACCGAAGCATCTACAGGCCAGGACAAACCATTCACTTTAAAGGAATTGCTCTAAAACCTTCTCAAAGTAGTGCCAAAGTAACTGCTAACAAATCAGTAATCGTACGATTAAAAGATGTGAATTTCCAAACTCTTAAAGAGGTTACGTTAAAAACCAATGAATTCGGTTCTTTTTCATCGAAATTTATTTTACCCAGCAAAGGATTAACTGGACAATTTACCATTGAAACATCCATTCAAGGGCAAAATTATTACAGCTACCTATCAGTAGAAGAATACAAACGTCCAAAATTTGAAACAGACTTCATCCCTATAAAAACAAGTAATAAACTTAACGACTTAGTTAAAATTAAAGGTTTTGCTAAAAGTTATTCTGGTGCAACAGTTTCGAATGCAAAAGTAGTATATCGAGTACATCGTAAGGTTCAATATCCAAAATGGTGGTATTGGTATAGACCACAATTTATTTCTCACCCTCAAGAAATAACAAATGGTGAAACTACCACAGACGACCAAGGAAATTACACGATAGAGTTTAAAGCATTACCTGACGAAAGTATTAACAAAAAACAACAGCCTATTTTTACTTACGAGGTTAGTGCAGATGTAACAGATATTAATGGAGAAACTAGAAGTACCACAACAACCATTAAAATTGGATATCATACGCTACTTGCAGAGATTGATATGCCCGAAATACTAGAGAAACAAAAGAAGACACACCTCATTAAAATTCATACGAAAAACTTAAACAATGAGACGGTAAACAGCAAAGGGACAATACAAATATGTAAGTTAGCTCCTCCTAAGAGAATTTTACGTAAACGCCCATGGGGTTTTCCCGATTACCAAAGTATCCCAAAAGCTGAGTTTATCAAAAAATTCCCACATGACGCTTATACCAATGAAGATAAATTTATTCATTGGAAAAAAAGTAAAGAAGTATTTGACACTACATTTAACACTGCAAATCAAAATGAGATAATAGTTTCTAGTATCAAAAAATGGGAATCTGGAAAATATGTAGCTATTCTAAATACCAAGGATAAGTACGGACAAGCAGTAGAAGCTAAACATTATTTCTCCGTTATATCAAATGCCGATAATCTACCTCCCGACAATAAATTACTCAGTGTTACAACAGATAAAGACTCTTATAAAGCAGGAGAAAAAGCTGTAATCACCGTTGCTTCAAACGCTACCGATATTAGCGTAGTATTATTTATTGAAAAACAGCAAAAAACGATTGCAAAACATTATATTCATCTTAATAAAAACAATAAAAAAATCACCATTCCTGTTACCGATAAAGACTTAGGTGGTTTTGGTATCAAATGGTACTATACACAGTACAATAGTTTCGAAAAAGGCAGTATGGTTATAAGCGTCCCCTACCCCACTACCGAATTACAGATTATTACCAAGACTTTCAGAGATAAAATAGTACCTAATTCAAAACAAACGTGGAGTTTTACCATCACAGGTACCAAAAAGGACCAAGTAGCTGCCGAAATGTTAGCAGGTATGTACGATGCTTCATTAGATGCTTATAAAGAGCATAAATGGGGGTTTTCTCCTATAAAACAGCCTTTATATCAAATTTACAATAGTGCTGATGGTGATGTTAGTTTTGGTAATGAAAGCTTTAAAATCAGAATCCCAACTTCAAACATTACGCAGCCTACTAATTCATTTCTAAGCAACAGGGCTCAGTTCAATTGGTATGGCTTTCGATTTAGTGGGTATCCTTCACGCCGAAGGTTTGGTGGTGGAGAAGAAATCATGTATTCAATGGCTCCTAGTGGAAGAAGAGCTGCAAGAATGGAGCAAAGTAGTGCAGGTCTTGAAGAAGTTGTAGTTCATGATGAAAGTCAAGGTGTAAATAGCCAACAAGCCAAAGCAGTTAAAAAATCACCTCAAAAAAAATCTCTAAAGAACATTGCTGTACGTAAAAACTTACAAGAAACGGCCTTTTTCTATCCTCACTTAACAACAGACACAAAAGGGAATATATCCTTCAGTTTTACCGCTCCTGAAGCACTCACAAAGTGGAAACTTCAATTATTAGGACATACTAAAAATTTACATACTAGGATTAAAACCCTAGAAACTGTGACACAAAAAAAATTAATGGTAACCCCAAATGCCCCACGTTTTCTTCGTCATGGTGATGAGATTATTATCAGCACCAAAATCTCCAATCTTTCAGGTAAAAACCTTAACGGAACAGCAGCATTAATATTAACAAACCCTATTACGGGAAAAGAAATTGATGTATTTAAGAACACCCGTAAACAATTAGGTTTTTCAGTAGAAAAAAATAAAAATACACAAGTTAGTTGGAAACTTAGCATTCCTGAAACCTTAGATGCTGTGCAATATAAAATTGTTGCTAAAGCTGATAATTTTTCAGACGGAGAACAAAGTGCTCTTCCTATTTTATCTAATAGAATGCTAGTTACGGAAACACTTCCTTTGTGGGTTCGAAGCAAACAAACGAAAACATTTAATTTAAAAAAACTTATTGAAAATAAGTCCACTACTTTAAAAAACCATAGACTAACACTAGAAGTCACTTCAAATCCAGCTTGGTACGCTGTTCAAGCGCTCCCATACCTAATGGAGTCACAATATGAATGTAGTGAACAAATTTTTGCTCGTTATTATGCAAATACCTTAGCGAGCTATATTGCAAATTCAAACCCAAGGATTCAAGAGGTCTTTAACCAATGGAGATCTTCAGCTGCTTTATTGAGTAACTTGGAAAAAAATCAAGAGTTAAAATCATTAATCATCCAAGAGACTCCATGGTTACGTGATGCACAATCTGAAACAGACCAAAAAAAGCGAATTGCTTTACTTTTCGAAATCAATAAACTTTCACAAGAACAAGAAGTTGCCATTCAAAAACTAGCACAACTACAATTAAGCAATGGTGCCTTCCCATGGTTTAAGGGAAATATTTATCCAAATGTTTTTATTACACAGCATATCGCAAGTGGATTCGGGCACCTTAAACAATTAGGTATCGTAAACTTTGATAATAAAACGCAAAATATCATCAATAAAGCCATAAACTTCTTAGACAATGAAATTGTTGACATCTATAACAAATTATTAAAAGAAGCTCATAAGATTAAAGAAAAAAAGGGGCAAATCGCTTATCAAAAATACCTAGATCAAAAGCATATTAGTTATTTTACACTACAGTACTTGTACATGCGTAGCTTTTATCAAAATCTACCAATTAAAAACAGCACACAAAAAGCCATAGCATATTATAAAAAGCAATCTGTTACCTACTGGAATAGTTTTAACTTATCTGGAAAAGGACAAATTGCTTTAATACATCACAGGACAGGGAATAAGGCAGTAGCCACTAAAATTTTGGCCTCGCTTAAAGAAACTAGTATCGTTTCAGAAGAATTAGGAATGTATTGGAAAGAAAATACTACAGGCTGGTTTTGGCACCAAGCACCTATTGAAACACAAGCATTATTAATCGAAGCCTTTGCTGAAATAGAAAATAATACTGAAGTTATTGATAATTTAAAAATCTGGTTACTAAAACACAAACAAGTTAACCGATGGAAAACCACCAAAGCAACTACTGAAGCCATTTATGCCTTATTACTTCAAGGCAGTGATTGGATTTCGGTTACTGATATGGTAAATATATCCGTAGGAAATAAAAAGATAGATCCCGCTAACTTACCTAATGTTAAAGTAGAAGCAGGAACAGGTTATTTTAAAACCTCATGGAAAGGTGGAGAAATTACTCCTACTATGGGTAAGGTTTCTATTAACGCAAAAGGAAAAACAATCTCATGGGGTGGTTTGTATTGGCAATATTTTGAAAACCTAGATAAGATAACAACTGCAAAAACTCCTTTACAGCTCAATAAAAAAATATTTAAAAAAATTAATACAGACAGTGGTAAAAAACTAATTGAGATTAAAGAAAATAATGCAGTACAAGTAGGAGATTTAATAACCATTCGTATCGAATTACGTGTTGACAGAAGTATGGAGTTTATTCATATGAAGGATATGAGAGCTAGTGGATTTGAACCTGTGAATGTTATTTCTAAATACAAGTGGCAAGACGGTTTGGGGTATTATCAAAGCACAAAAGACGCAGCAACAAATTTCTTTTTTGACCGTTTGCCAAAGGGAGTATATGTTTTTGAATATACTTTGAGAGCCAACAATGCTGGTAGCTTCAGTAATGGAATCACCTCTATACAAAACATGTACGCTCCTGAATTTAGCAGTCATTCAGAAGGAAAAAGAGTAATCATTAAAGAATAATAAATATATTTGGCATCTTATTTGACATGTATAACCGAGAATATTTTAATTTTTTATTATGAAAAAACTTTTTTTAATCATAGGTTTTTTAACACTATCTACTGGTATTGCTACAGCCCAAGAAATTTCAGAAAACGCCATAGGTATACGCTTTGGAGATAACGACGGATTAGGTGGTGAGCTTTCTTACCAACGCAAACTTAGTTCGGCAAATCGTTTAGAAGCTAATCTAGGAATTAGAAGTAACAACTCTTCCAGTTCTTTCAAAGCTACGGGTCTTTATGAATGGGTTTGGCCAATTCAAAATGGATTTAATTGGTATGCTGGTGCAGGTGGTGGTTTAGGTAACTGGAAAAATAAGGTAACTGATGAATCTAGTACTTCTATTTTTGCAGCGGGTGTTATAGGTATCGAATATAGCTTTGATATCCCTTTAATGATTGCCTTAGACTACAGACCTGAATTTGGTTTTAGCGGTGCATACGACGGACTAAATTCTGACTTCGGTCTTGCTGTTCGTTTTCAATTTTAAAAGTATTATTTACTATATTCAAAAGCCTCATTTTCTTTTTTTGTTAATGAGGTTTTTTTATGTATTGCCTCTACTCTTTCTTCATTTCAGATTACATGATAAGCTTCACTCAAATACGTTAATCATATTTTTAGTATCTTTATGATCACCTCACGTGCAAGCACTATGCTAGGTTGCTCTTTTCAATATAGCTCTAGAGATATATTGGTATCCTATACACTTTCAATCATCAATTGGAAAGACATATGCTGTTCCTTCTCGGTTTTTTGAATTCGTTTGTTAAACCTAAAATGAAAGAAATCTATGACTAAAAAAATGATGCACATATTACCAGTAGAAGCCTACACTTCTCAAAAATGGTTTGATCTAGAGATGAAAACACTCTTTAGCACTACATGGCAATTTGCAGGACTGGTAGAAGATGTACCAAACCCAGGAGATTATATCACCGTACAAGCTGGATTGAATAATATTTTTATTATCAAAGGAAAAGACCATCGTTTACGTGCATTTCATAACATATGTAGGCATCGCGGCACCCAACTATTAAGAGCTGTAGGAAAACAACAAACGGCTATTACTTGTCCCTATCACGATTGGACCTATAATCTTGAAGGGAAATTAATTAGTGTACCCAAAAGAGAAGAAGAGTTCCCAAGTTTATGTCATAATAATCTACACGAATGTGGCTTAAACCTACACCAAGCATCTGTAGATATTTTTAAAGGAATGCTTTTTGTACATCCTCAAAATAATGCTCCCAATATCATGGAGTTTTTTGGTGAAGTTCAGCCTTACCTCGGCCCACATATTGTAGAAGAATTAATCGAATATACCGAAAAAGAGGGAAGCCCTTTTTACCGTAAAGAGATTAATGCCAATTGGAAAATCATTGTTGAAAACTATATCGATCATTACCATTTATCACACCTACACCAAGGTACCTTAAACATGTATGACCATGAAAAAGCTACTTTTGGTTGGAAAGGTTGTCATTATTGGTTTTATGAACCATTGGTTGCTGATTATTTATCAGAAGTTGATCAGGCAGCTCAATTTCCTTTAATTGAAAGTGTTCCTAGAGAAGAAATCGGTGCTTATGTTCCTTGGTTATTCCCCAATATCGGAATCACTGAAGGAGAAGCGCAATGGAATACTTTCCATATAACACCAATTAGTCCCAACAAAACTAGCGTTGTCATTCGTACAAAATTAGCTAACAAAAGTGATTGGGAGTATCGTAAACAATATGCCAAATCACTTAAAAGTCCCATATGGCAGAAATATGGGGGTAAGGGAAAATATCAACAATCAAAAACAGACCCTTTAAGTTCTGGTGATTTTATGGAAGAAGATATATACGCCTGCGAACAACAACAGAAATCATTAACCTCTCCTTTTTTTAGCATTGGTGCAAGGGCCAAAAAAGGAGAGTATGCAATTGTTCGGTTTCAGGAAGAAGTCAAAAAATGGATGCTTGCACACGGTGCAACTATATAAGGCTAAAAACAAAATTAAAAGTTTACAAATGGATACTTTATATTCTCTACCTATCATTAAAACGAAAAAAGAAACCAAAGCTGCAAACTCATTTTGGCTAGAAGTTCCTAAACAACTTCAAAACATCTTTGCCTATAAAGCAGGACAATACCTTACTTTTCAATTTACTATTAAAGGAACTTCGTATCGTAGAGCTTATTCACTCTACAGTTCTCCTTTTACCGACAACTATTTAAAGTTTTGCGTAAAACGGGTTAAAAAGGGAATTGTTTCTAACTTTATCAACGATAACCTCACCGAAGGCACTAAAGTTAACCTACTACCTCCTAGGGGACGTTTTTATGCCAACATCACTGTAACGAGTTACAAAAGCTATTATCTTTTTGCTGCAGGAAGTGGTATCACTCCAATTCTTTCCATTGCACAATCTGTATTAAAAATAGAAAAATACAGTCAAGTATATTTAATTTTCGGTAACTCTAACCAACAAACCATTATATTTAAAAACGAGTTAAAAAAATTACAAAAAGCATACCCCAAACGTTTCACACTCGTACATTGTTTAAGCAAACCGCTTTCATCGTGGTCACAATGGGGGAAACCCTCCAGACTCCATTTTGAAAAAGGTAGAATCGATCAAGCAAGAGTAAAATGGTTTATAGATACCTACCCCCCTTACGCACAAAATACCGAATATTATATTTGCGGTCCAGAAAAAATGATGAATAGTACCGTTGATACCCTACTCACTTTAGAAGTACCTATTTCTAAAATCTTTACAGAAAGTTTTGGTGAATCTGAACAAAAAAATGAACACGTATTCATAGAAAACCCAACAGTAAAGGTAAAGCTGGATAACCAACAAATTACCATCAATATGCTAAAAGGAGAAACTGTTTTACGAAGCTTACTTAGAACCAACTACAATCCGCCCTTTTCTTGTGAAGGAGGGGTTTGTGCCACTTGTAAATGTATACTTCGAAAAGGGAAAGTATTCATGAAAAAAAACCTAAGTCTATCTGAAAAAGAGATAAAACAAGGATATATTTTAAGCTGTCAAAGTATTCCTTCTACTGAAAATATCCAAGTTGATTTTGAATAGCACCTTAAAAATGTACCCTAAAAACAGCATTAAAGGTAGTCCCTAATGAATATCTTGATGAAGCATTTAGTTGATTTTCGTTTACACGATAAAAATTATTGATTTTGTTTTTTTTATTTAACAAGTTCCAAACAGAAACACCTACCTCAGCTCCTAAATTTTCAGTTAATTTAAAATTATACGTTGTAGAGGCATCTGCTCTTATATAATCTTCTAATCGACTACTATTAGCCACTCCAAAATTCACTACATCATTTACAACCTCGTTCCCTTCAACTGGAATCGTTGTGGGTTTTCCTGTCCGATAATTAAACCCTACAGACATCCGTAAATTATCGTTTGAATAAGTAGTACCAAAAGTCAAAGAATGTGTATTATCAAAATTACTTGGAAACTGTTTTTCCTCCAAAGTATCAAACACATAGTCATTATCCATAAAAGAATAACTTAACCAAGTACGAAGTTTTTTAATACGCTTACGTAATAATATATCAAAACCTACTGTCTTATAATCTCCTATTACTTTTGAAAACTCATATTTACTAGTAAACCCCTGACTTTGTGCTGTTATTCCTTGCACTTTTTTATAGTATCCTTTCAGGTCTACTAACCAACCTTTATTTACATAAGAAACTCCTGAAGATAATTGTTGGCTAGTCAAAATAGGGATATCCTCATCGTTAGCTAACTGCCACCTCCTTTTTTCTATACCTAAAAAGTCTGTTTGAAAATTAACTACTTTAGTGGTGTTTTGATGTTTTAACTCTCCTAAAATTTCTACTTGAAAATGTTCATTAAATTGTTTTCTTAAACTTACTCTAGGTTCTATCAAAAACTTAGAAAACTTTTCTATATAATTCAATCGTATTCCTGGTTTGATGTAAAAGTTATTCTCTTTATTATGATAATTTACTTGTGTAAAAAAAGCATGCTCTCGAATTACTTCTGAAATAAGTCGTAAAAACGGAGGAGAATCCACATCATTTTTATTGATCACTTTTGACTCTATAAATTGATACCCTATTCCAACATCCAAATCGTTCACCAAATAATTTCCTTGTAATTTTGCCCCTGTCTCAGAAACAATGTTTTCTTGTAAAAATCGTTGTTGTTCAACAACATTTGCATTTACAGCATCTAATTTATAGTCTGTTTCATAAATAGAAAGTTCTGTAGAAAACTTTCTATTCCATTTTCTAGTATAATGAATACCTCCAGCAATATTTTGTTGTGACAAAGTACTTTCACGAGTTTCAAAAACATTCGACACTAAAGCAGTCTCATTAAAAGACAAATTATTATTAATGAAAATAAAATTGACTCGAAATGCATCTTTTCCAGTAGGGTTATACAACCATCGTAATGAAGTATCATAAAAATCAAAATCTTGATCAGAATTAACCACATTATCAATATTATTCTCAATTTCGGTAAGTTGTATAACCCTATCGAAATAGGTATTATAAGTAGGAGTTCTTACCCATCTATTAATTGATTTTCTCCCTGCTATTTGAAACGATGATTTTTCACTTATAGGGATATCAAAAAAGGCATCTGTACTGATAAAATTAATACTCACATTACCTTTAAACCTCGTCTGAATATTATTATCTGTTTGCATTCGAATCGTCCCTGATACCCCATCAGTATAAGAAGCATCCGTTCCATTGGAAGTTACAGAGACTCTCTTTGTTATTTGAGGATGAAATCCAGATATGAGTCCAAAAAAATGACCCGTTTGATACATTTTAATCCCATCCCAAAGAATTAAATTTTGATCATGTGAACCTCCTCGAATATTAATATTCGAAACCGTTTCATCTGTACTTAATATTCCGGGTAAAGCTTGAATAGTTTGCAATACATCCGATTCGATGAGACCTGGTACGGTAGAAAATTTTGAAAAATTAATCACAGTACTCCCCTCTTCACTTTTATCAATACCCTCTACTAAATACCCTTCAATTACTACTGGGGCTATCCCTTCAATATGTTCTGACATCATTATTTTAAGACATGAACCCACTAAAAAAGAAGATGCGATTTCATTATATGATCTAAAGCCTAAGTAACGAATACTAATCGTATCATCCTCTCTTACATCCGACAACATAAAGTACCCTTTATCATCCGTTAACGTGTGATTATCGGTAGTAAGAACTGTTGCCCCCACAAGAGGTTGGTTAGTAGTATCATCCTTGACGTAACCACAAACAGAAATTGCTTTAGTTACGGTAATTATTTGCTGACTAACTTTAAAAAAGCGCAAAGATGTTTGTTTTTCTATACTTTTTATTTGTTCCTCTAAAGATCCCTTCTTAAACGGAAAAACTACAATATCATTCAACAAATCACTCCGATAGTTAAACTGAACGGAGTGATTTTTTTTTAACGATTCTAAAAGTTCTTTGACAGGAATTTTTTGCCGTGTAACTTGACCAAAGCAAACAATTATTGAAAAAATATTTGTGATTACTGTCGTATAAAAAAATTTATTTTTTAGCATTCTTAATTAACACCAAGTTATTTTCTTTGATTTCGTAGGTCATTTGTAATGATTTAGTTACTGCCTTCAGTGCCTTTTCTAAATTTTCATGCTCAAAAGCTCCTGTGAATAATATATTTTGATCAATACTATCGTATTTGATAGTAACTTTATATTGTTTCTCTAAGTTTTTTAATACGTCAATTATTTTAACGTCTTCAAAAACACTCATGTTCTGCAACCATTCGGGCTGACTTGTAACTACTTGAAAGGTTGCTGTTTTTCCATCAACTGCTTTAAATGCTTTTCCTACAGGCAACTTTATTAATGTATCTTTATATCTTACTTGTACCAATCCTTCAAAACACACTACATGAAAAACAGTACCTCTAGATACTACATTAAACTCTGTTCCTAAAACAGTTATTGTTCCATGTGGAGTTTCAACATCAAAACGCTTACCTTTCGCTACATCAAAAAACGCTTGTCCCTTTAACTGTATTTTTTTATGATAATCCCAAGTATTTTTATTGTATTCTAAAGAAGAGTTTTCATGTAACGTAACACTAGAATTATCGGGTAAATGAATTACTTCTTTTTGTGCTAATTGGGTAGTATAGGTCATTATTTTTTCATTATTCATATAAAAATAAACACCTAACCCTATTACAAAAATAGCCGCTATCTTAGACAAAGTAAGTATCCAACTTGACCTTGTTGATTCTTTTTTAGTGGGAAGTCTTTTGTATAGACTTTCAAAGCTTTCTACCTGATTGGTTGTTTGTCTTTTAAACCTTTTACTTTCTTGTATAATCTCCTGCAAAAAAGCACTATCTTCCAATGCCTCAAAAGCTTGTTTTTCTCGAGGTGAAAGTTCATTATGTAACCACTTCTTTATTAAGTAATTTCTATCCATGGTATGTAAGGTTTTACATCAAGTTAATTATAAAATATTATTATCAATAAAAAATACTTACTAAATTTCATTTCATAATTATCATTGGTTTTATATAATTAAAACAACTTACTTCCAAAAAATCCCAAGTTATTTTAATTTAAAGTCTTCTAGTTTGTCTTTTAAAATAGAAAATGCTGCATAAATTCGATGCTCTATTACCTTTTTAGTAACGCCAATCATCTCGGCAATCTCTTTATGAGTTTTCCCCTCAACCTTATTTAACAAAAAAGCCTCTCTTTGTTCTGGCTTCAAACCACTTAACACACTTTCGTATTGCTTTAAAAACTGTTTCTTTCTCAGTAAAAACTCAGGAGACTCATTCGTATAATCTTTCGGACTCACCTTACTATAGTTCAACACTACCTTTTGGTGTTTGGCGGCATTTAGCATTAGATTGTTTGCAATGGTATACACATATGCCTTTGCTGTTTGAGGCGTCACTTTTTTACAATTCTCCCAAAGCTTTATAAAAGCATCTTGAACCTTATCAGTTGGATTTAAAAGTGCTCCGTATTTATAATAAAATATATCACTTAAATTTTGTGCATATTTCTCATATACTCTTGAAAAAACAAATTTATCACACACATTTTTATGTAACTGCTCGTCCAATCTACAAGGCTTTAAGTGTTGGTTTCTAACAAGTAAATTTATACATTTTTAAAAAAAATTAAAAAATTTTCGGGACATTTAATTTATGAGTTGTTTTATATATGAAAACGACCAACAATAGTGTTGGTTTTTTATCCCCCAAAATAGACTAAATTATAAATACCATTTTATGAGAACATGTAAAAACTTTTATTTATTACTAACATGCACCCTATTAGTATTTTCTTCTTGTAGAACTGAAGAAACCCTAACTATAGATCCCCCGACTTCAGAAACTGTTGAATCTAATTCTTTAGTTGCAGATTTAATGAGTAAAACTGCACTAAAGGATGGATCAACAGACAATATCATCGACCGTGCTAATTGTTTAAGTATTGAATTACCTGTTACCGTAGTTGCCAATGGTAATGAAATAATAATTGAAAATGAAGAAGGATATGTTGAAATTGAGGAGATTTTTGATGAATTTGACGATGATAATGATACCGTTACCATTATATTTCCAGTGACCATAATTTTGGAAGACTATACAACTATAACTGTTAATACCCATGAAGAATTAAAAGAGTTAGCCCGAAATTGTAAAGGAGAAAATGAGGAAGATGACGATATTGAATGTATTGATTTTGAATACCCTATTGAGGCCTCTATATTTGATGAAGATAACGAGTTAATTGAGTCAATTACCATTTCAAGTGACCGAGACTTATACCGCTTTGTTAAACGCATTACCAAAAATGTAAAAGTTACCCTTCGTTTTCCTATTAAACTCATATTGGCCAATGGAGCTTCCATTACCGTTGAAACTGTTACTGATTTAAGAGAAGCTATTGCCACTGCAAAAGACGCTTGTGATGAAGATGATGACTATGACTATAATGATGATGATTGTGATAATTGTGATACAGATCGTTTAAAAACATTTTTTGAGAGCCACCCTAGGTTAAAAGTCGATTGTTTTGAACGTAATGGTGATGATATTAAGTATGAATATAAAATTTACACTTTCTCTTTTAATTTAGACGGTACTGTAATCGTAAACCGAGGAGTTTTCTCTAAAGAAGGAACTTGGGAAAGCACCGGTACTGGAAATGACATGGTTCTAGCAATAGACATTCCTGAGCTTCCTATATTTAATGATACTTGGAATGTTAATGAAATAAAATTCAATACCCAAGACGACGAATTAGATTTAAGAAAAGGTGATGACAAACTTGTTTTTGAACCTAGAGATTAGATCAACTACCAACTTTACAAATAAATACTATAACCATTTAATATTTTATACCCATGAATACCAAAGAAATAAACAAACGTTTAAACATTGCAATAGCACTAACGATTTGTGCCCTCCTTTTTCTAGTAAGTTGTTCGGATAATAATGACACTCCTTATTCCGACAACAAAGGTCAATTACGAATTAGTGCCAAGAGTACGTACACTAATACAAGTGGAAAAAGTAATACTGTAAACAAAGTATCAGTAAATGATCTTGAAATTACTAAACTTCTTTTAAACATTAAAGAATTAGAATTGGAAGTTGATAACGATACGGATTCGGATACCGACACTGATAATGAAAATGATGATAGTTGGGATGATGATGGAGCGTTAGATGCTGATGATGAACTTGAACTTGCCGGACCTTTTGAAATTGATCTATTATCAGGGAAAGTTACTTTTTTAGATGCTGCCTTACCTACTGGAACTTTTGAGGAGTTAGAATTTAAGTTTGCCCCTAGTACTGATACCACCAGTGTCTTATTTGAAAAATCTATATTAATTGAAGGTAATATAAACGGTACCCCATTTGTTTTCTGGCACAACTTTAAAGAAGAAGTAGAAGTTGACTTCGAGGACACACAAGTTGACTTTGAAATTTCAGAATCAGGTAATGATATTACCGTTGTATTCGATATTAACCAAGTATTTGACTTGAGTACTGGTATTGATTTATCAACCGTTAGTGATGGCAATGGAGATGGAGTCATTGAAATTAGCCCAAATGATCCAGACGGCAACAATGATGTAGCACAAAACATTAAAAACAAAATTAAGTCTACTATTGATTTATTAGACGATTAGAATAAACCTCCCCCCATAGGTTTGCTTACCCCCTTTACCCCTTATTTGAAATAGAATACTGTTTGATTTGTTAGGTTCCAACCAAGCCAGTTAAGACTCCTCATGTTTTAGCTGGCTTGTTTTTATGGTTATTTTTTGTATAATTTTTCTGTGCACATTTAGTATAAGCTTTATTTAATATTTCTTTTCATAAAGGCTTATTAAATTGAACAATTGGATATACTGTTTTACCTTCAAAGTTGAGAAGACTACTATTGCACAAACGGTTGCTCCAATAAACACATAGGCCAGTATATTAAAATTTATGCCAGGTATAAAAACCCAAGTCATAAAAAATATTGTTGATATAAAAGGGGATAACAATGCTAATTTTAAATTCTCTTTATACGCTTCCAAATTATCCTCTTGAAAAATTGAAATAAGAATTAAAAAACCTATGACTAGTAAAATAATACTTAGACGGATCTCCATATTAAGCATAAAATCATGGATACTAGAATAACCAAAAAACTCATCTTTCAACAATACATCCTCTATAAAAACATGGGAAAAAGGCAGCACTCCACTAGCATAAATCAAAATACTTCCTAAAAACTCATACGTCAAACACCTTAACTTATATTTATTTTTAGCTTTTTGTTCTTGGGTCTCTATTTTTATCTTTGACCATAAATAACCTTTTTTGTTTTTCATTTTTCTATTCCTTTTTAATTCTAAATTAATGCAACTTTAACGTTTAAAAAACACCCCCATTAATCACTCAAAATGTTCAATTATCAGCTGTGATCAAAGATTTTGTTTTTTAAAAATAATAGCTTATTGCACATCTCTTTTGCTACACTTCAAACATACTGGTAATATTTATTTAACACAATACCCACTTACCCTAGACTTTTATTAGGGTTTTCCCTAGGTTTTTCATAGAAAAGCACCGAAAAAAATATTAATTTTCACCTTCATTTTTTTTACAAAAAAAGTAAAACACTGTATCACAAATGGATAACACAACATTGTTTTTTTACAATAAAAAGTAGTTTTTAACCCTAGAAAACACCTTAAATTACTTGAATTCTCATCTTAGTAGTTCAACTAGTTTTTTAACAGTTACATCTATAAAAAATAATAGCAATAATTATACACCTACAATTTACATAACTTACACGATTATTTATATAGATTCCCCCTCTTAAACGCCTAACTTTTTTAATTATAAACAAACAAAAAACAAAATATTCAAAATAAAAAAACATGTTAACACTTGTTTTTTACTTTTTTAGGTAGGGTTTTTACTTTTTCAATTGTTTAATATATATATACTATGAAGGGGATTATTAAACAGTAAGTAATGAAAGGGAGGTTGCCATACCTACTACACAATGGCAACCTCTTTTTTTTGTCTATAAAATTGCTCACACATAAATTAACTAACTTCTAACATAACACGTAAAAAATGGTAAAAATACTGTACTATGAAAAACCATATTTTAAGCAGTATATTTACTTTTCACTAGTTATAAATTATATGAACCTATAAGGAAGTTTGAAATTAAAATGAGCGCAAACATCCTACTTCCTATGGAAATTTCTAATTATTTTTCGAAGATATACTTATATCTAAAAAAAATAAAACACTAATAACCAATACGTAAGAAAACACAATAGAGAATCCCCTTTTTTTAAGTATTTTTTTTACTCTATTTAGGTAGGGTTTTTACTTTTTTGCTTGTTTAATATATACAATTTTAGAGGGGTTTAAAATTAGAGTGAAGGGAGGTTGTCTACTACTTACGGCAGCCTCTTACTATTTTTCAAAAACATCTAAAATTTTCAACAAAAAACAAAACACTAATAATCAACACTTAAGAAAACAAAATACAAAACACTACAATTTTTAAGTATTTTTTTTACTCTTTTAGGTAGGGTTTTTACTTTTTTACTTGTTTAACCTATACAATTTTAGAGGGGTTTAAAATTAGAGTAAAACGAGGTTGCCTACTACTTACGGCAGCCTCTTTCTATTTTTAAGAAATACCTAACCACTTAAAAAAAACAATAAAACTCTAATAATCAGAACCTAATAAAACATCTTAGAAAAAACATCCTTTTTTAAGTATTTTTTTACTCTTTTTAGGTAGGGTTTTTACTTTTTTACTTGTTTAACCTATACAATTTTAAAGGGGTTTAAAATTAGAATGAAGGGAGGCTGCCTACTACTTACGGCAGTCTCTTACTATTTTTTAGAAACACGTATAATTTTTTATTAAAGACAAACTAATCGTTCCTTATTCAAAAGTAAACTTAATACCCCCTGTTATAATTCCAGCAGTAAGTCCAGTATTTCGTTTATAGTAATCATAACGCACATCAAAACTTTTAAAAGCAAACTTATATAATCTAAACTTAGAAAATGGATTCGTATAAGAAAACCCCATTCCGTACTGATTTGCATTGTATTTTGACAAATCAAAGTCAGAAGTATAGTACTGATTCGTAGACAAATGTTGATCGTAAGGTGCAAAATATTTTGCTGCCGATTGATTATAAAAACGATAGGATGGGTATACCGTAAACTTATCATCTATTTTAAAAGGCAACTCAAAACTGATCGTGTGAGAATTAATATCCCAATCATCAAAATAATACCTATAAAAAGATCGTAAAGTAAGGCGTTCATTTAAATAATAATTAAATCGTAACCCTATAGCTGTTTTAAAACGTGAATTAGGTAATCTTTCCACATCATCCGCTAGATGAAAGTTTTCTATAAATGTATTTAAATAGTCACTAAAATAGACTCTTTGCATATGGTTTGCTAATAACCCTTCTTGCCTTGTTAAATCGACTAATAGTGACATTTGTGCATTTTCGGATACTATTTGTGAAAAACCTAATCCTACTGTAAACGAATTCCTATTAGTTTGATCATAAGGCACAAATTTAGGCTGGTAGTTTTGATTTCCTGTTACTGTATAATTATTGATATTAAATGGCCCTTCATCATCGTCTGCATCTCCTCCTAATTCATAAGGATACAAAACATTCCATTGATCTATATAAACATTTACATTAACACTTAGTTCTGTATTCTTTTCGTTAAACAGTTTAGTAAGGTTTGCTCCAAACCCTAAAGAGGAATAATCATATTCACTTGAAGCAGACAAAGTAAGTCCCCAAATCGTATTTCTATCGTCTGAACTATGCGTATAAGCTCCTGAAAAACTAATAAGGTTGTCACTTCTTGACTCCCCCGAACTCGCAACAAAAGGATCAGCAGGCTGAGCTCCGTCAAAAGGGTTTAAGTTACTTGAAGAAGCGGAAGTATACGCTGAAATTCCTACATTCACTGTTAATACATCATCATCATTTAAAGGAATAGACACAACAATATCGCCTACATAATCGGTTAACTCTTCACTACCAATACCTCCAGACACAGAAGCATTGTTTCCATCTTGTGCATAGTAACTTCCTAAAAAATCAATTTCAGCAGATTCTAAAACACGTTTTTTATATAGTTCTTGATCGGTGTTTTCTTGACCTGTGTTTTCTTGACCTGTGTTTACCTGAGCATAAACCCCTGAACACAGTAATAAAAAAAATACCACACTTATTTTTTTCATCTTTTACGTCTTTTAATTACAACCACATCCACCACCTGATTTTCCTCCATTTGCACCAACAGCACTTTCTCGATAGGAATGAAATATTTTTATATACTTACTTGATTTTTTATCTGCTAACACCATTTCTGGATCATTCAAATTCATTTTCTCATACTCTTTTACTACAGTACATGAGCTAAGTACTAAAATTAATACTACTAGAATTACTCCTTTTTTTATCATTTCTTATTAATTTTAATATTATCAGAAGTTATAATACTACCTTTATCATTTATAATTATACATTCAACCTGAGGTAGTTGATTAATTCGATCCAAACCGACCTCAATTCCCATCACAAAAATTGAAGTTGCTAAAGCATCCGCCAACTCTGCTTTAGGAGCAAATACACTAACACTTATAATTCCTGTAGCAGGGTATCCTGTCTTAGGGTTAATAATATGAGCATATCTTTTACCATTAAACTTGACAAATTTTTCATAATTACCTGAAGTTACCACTGCAACATTAAAAACAGGTAACAAAGCGAATGACTTGTTTTTATCCATGGGATTGGTAATGGCTACTTTCCACTGGTCTCCATTAGGTTTTACTCCCCATGTGCTCAAATCACCCGAAGCATTAATAATCCCCGAAGTTACCCCGTGTTTTATTAATAACGCTTTAGCCTTATCAGCAGCATACCCCTTACCAATGGCACCAAAAGCGATTTTCATCCCCTTTTTGGTCAGAAATATGGTTTGCTTTTCTTTATTTACTATGATGTTTTGATATCCCACCTTTGCTACCGATTTTTTAATTACACTTTCGGATGGCATTTCGGTCATCGATCCGTCAAACTTCCATACCTTATCCATGGATGCATAGCTTATATCAAAAGCTCCATCCGTTAATTTTGAAATATGTACTGATCGATTTATTAGGTTAAAAAGTTCTTTGTCAACCTTAACAGGCTTTTTTCCTGAATTTCTGTTTACCTCAGAGGTTTGAGAGGTAACATCCCAAGACGAAATTAGTTTTTCTATTCTCCTAATTTCATTAACTGCAAGGTCTATATACTGGTTTGCCTTATTCTCATTGGTTGCAACTACGGTAATTTCAAAGTCACATCCCATTAATTTTAAGGCTTTTTTATAGGGCTGCTGCGCCTTTATAACATGAGATATAAACGCAACAACAATCCACAAAAAGGCTTTTTTCATTACTGTTCGATAATGCTTTCTAATACTTTAATATACTCCTTTGGAGTTATTTTTTTATAGCCTGTTTGCCCTAATTTATTTCCTTCTTTATCGAAGACTACCACCAGTGGAAAATAGCCTCCTTTGTTGTATTTTTCTGCTAACTTCTTGTTATGAGCTACCTGATCTTCTGGTAACGCATTCTTCTTTCTTTTCGGAAAATCCAATCGTAACATTACGTAATTGTCTTTGGCATATGCCTTAAACTCTTCCGAATGAAAAATATTTCTTTCCAATTTCATACAAGGAAAGCACCAATCTGATCCTTGAAATACCATAACAATATTTTTGTTTTCTTTGGAAGCAGTTTCTTTTGCTTTATCAAAATTTACTTCCCATTCTTGAGCGTTTAGTAGTCCGACAGTAAATAAGGTTACTACCATCAATAAATATCCCTTCATCCTTTCAGTTTTACAGGTTAAAAACTTACTACTAAATAATTAAACGTTAAAAACCAACTATTTAGTATACTTGTATATATTTATCATTAATGACAAATAGCATCTTTTGAATTTATCTTTAAAATAAACTCAATTGTTTTCCTCCTGTTTCAGTTTATTAAGTATCCTAACGGGCACAATATAAAAAAATAAATTAAAACACTGAATAACAACAAATTAAATAAAAAAACAAATAATTTCGTTCTTAAATAAGAAACGCTATTCTTTTACTTTTTAATTATTTTTTTTGTAAAACTTCCTTTTTTCGAATTCAATTGAATAAAGTATACTCCTTTCGATAGACGAGATACATCTATACTTGTTTTTCCTAATTCAGACTTATAATCATAAAGTATTACTCCAAGTTCGTTAATGATTCGAATAGTACAACCTGATAAATTATCACTGTGTATCTTTAACTTATCTCTTACTGGATTAGGGTATAAAAAAAACTCTTCTTGTATCTTCACATTATCATGTAAGCCTAAAGTTGTACAAGATTGTGCTGTTTCAAACAACGTCTGTAAAGTATCTATTGGTTCTACATTATCTCCCATAGAAGTTCTTGTTGATAACAAAAATGAGGGACTTCCAAAAACGTCATTCGGTGCTGCTACTTTAATATAAGCAAACAAAGATGACGTACCATTAGCTTGACACCGAGCATCTGCACCTACCATATTTGCACCTTGCATAGCTCCCATAAGTTTACAGGCTAAATTTCCTTCTGTATTTAAAAAACCGCGTTCCATGGCTTGTAACACTTCTTCTCCTTTTAGAATATTGCCTTGTATTGCATAATTTTGACCTACGATATGACCTTTATAATTTTGAGTAGCCTCTCCTGTATATGCAGCTGCCTCAGGATTTCCATTTACAAGCGCCACAATACCGTATTGCCTATACGATGGAAAATATTGCACATCGTTATTTTTCAACCAAGTTATTATTTCGCTTGGGGTATCCCCCGCGTTCATTCTATTTCTTGCGTTTGCCTGATTTCCCGCATCATAATACGCTTGCGTATTGATTGCTCCTACCCCTGGAAATAATTCTCCTAAAAAATGATCAGTAACTCCAGATAATTGATTTAAATCTACACAAGATGCTCCTGCACTTCCTACCTCTCCAGTTTCGGGATCTACAGCAACAATTGAAAATGTATCTTGAGCGTAATGATTACCTATAATGAAGGTAAAAATTAGTAAAAATAATTTTCTTTTCATGATAAGGATATTTTACAAATTATAACCCACCAATATAAGACAATTAAAACACAAAACACTAATATTCTGCACATTAATAATATGACAACAAAATTTTCACTCTGCTAATTTATTCACTATTTCAAGCCCTTTTTCCATTATCTCGTCTTTGACAATCCCCGACGGATTCACATAATATGTTGGCTTATACCCCTCTCTAACTACTCCTTTTATGTGGTATAATTTTGCAGTTGATAATTTGTAGCCATAAGGCTGATGCTTAAAAACAAATTAGCTACAATCCTTCAGATATTTGTTTTAAGCTTGTTTTATTAAGTAAAAAAATTTCTTTCCCTTTCAAGTTAATAAGTTCCTTCTTTTTAAACTCAGCCAACAAGCGAATAGCACTTTCTGTTGCCGTACCAATAATACTTGCTACATCTTCTCTAGAAAGATAAATATTTAAGGAACCATTCTCTCTAAATTGAAACTTTTCTTCCAAATACAAAAGCATTAAAGCTAATCGCTGCTTTACTGTTTTTTGTGCCATATCAACAATCACATTATCTGATGCCTTTAAAGATAAAGCCATATTCTTTAGCACGTCCATAGTAAAGTTAGGATTCTTTTTCAAATCATTGATTATTTCCACTTTAGGAATAAAACATACCTGCATTTCATTTAATGCTGTAGCCTTTAAATTTGAAACTTCATTATTAATAAGACTCCGTTCTCCCAACAAATCACCTCTTTTTACAAGGTGTACAATTTGATCTCTACCATTATCACTAATTTTTGACAACTTACACACTCCTTTTTTAATACAATACACCCCATCAATACGTTGTCCTTCTTCAAACAGTACCTCTCCTTTCTTTATCGTTTTAAAAGTTTTACAATCAGAAATTCTGACCAACTCATCCCTAGTCAAAGCTTTTAAAGAATTAAACTGACGAATGATGCATTGTTCACATTTGTCCATTATTATTTTTTTTGGAGAAACCTAATCAAATATAAATAAAAAGACCTAATACCCCCTATATTTCACATGTTGACTATCGAAAATTTAGGCAAGACCAAAGAGTAACTTAGAGAAAAAAACTCAAATTTCCATCAGGCAAATAGTAGCCGTATTAAAATATGACATTTATCATATTTTTTGATTTCTATAAACTCTAATTTTATCATAAATATTCAACCAGTATGAAAATATCAATAAGAACAAATTGGACACAAAAAGAACTCTTTACCTATCTATTTATTTATTGTATGAATGCAGATTTTAAAGAAACAGAAGAGGAGTTGGATTTTATTACTTCTAAAGTAGGTAATAAAACTTTTACTAAAATACATAAAGAGTTTAATCAAGATAATGATTACAGTAGCCTTCTAAAAATAAAAGACACGCTATACTTATTAGATTATTCTTATGATAGGATAGAACAATTATTTAATGAAATAAAAACACTTTTTCTATCTGATAGAAAATACGAAGTTTTAGAAAAAAATATAATGACCGGACTAAAGAGGATTTTATATTAGTTTATCAACACACACATTTATTTAGTCTTTATTTGTGGTTTAATGTGAAAAATGAGTTTTATTTCAAACTCATTTTTTATGACATATTACTCCTTATTTAGGGTATATAAGCTCCTATATTATATCGACTTATTCTAAGTGCAAAACAAAAAAAACTTCTAGGTAACCCTAAAAGTTTTCTTATTTTCCCCTTAAATTATCCGCTCAAATGTAATGAGTGATGCAGCAAAGATATAGGCATACTAAAGACCAGTGAAAGGGATTTCCGCAACTTAAAATGTAGTTTTCCGCAAACTTGATTAAAAAACTAACACCCTACCATTCTTCACCTTAGTATTTAACTCAAATACAATTTATTAAACTTAAAATCTTTCCTAAAAAATCAAGACACCTATCACTTTTGAAGAAATCTTGAAAATTAGCAACGATAACCTAGCTTCAACGAATACTAGAAAATAAAATACTAAGCATCTTAAAAAAAACACCTAAAACACTAATAAACAGTATTTTATTTGTTTTTATTGTAAAAAAAATGTATAATGGGTCACTAAAGCAAAGTACTGCTTTTCAGGGGAGAAACCAGTTATTTTTTCAAAACTGCAAACTTGAATTGTTTTTAACCTAATCTAGGCTAAAAATGAATAAAACTGTTTGTTTAACATTTTTAAAATTAATTGGTGCAATTTAAAACGAATATTCAATGACGAAAGACACGACCATAATAAAGGGAAAACTACCTGTTTTCTATTTCTTTATTTACACAACATTATTTTTATCTTGTACAACTACTTCAGACAACAATAGTCCCAATGAACTATCCGAAATGTATGAAGTTCCTTCATTAGAAAATTTTGAAACTATAATGCAGAAAGATTACAATTATAATGCTTTAAAAGACGTAGATTACCTTTCAGCAAAAAAACAAATAACGGCTAAAAGCCCTCAAAAAATTTTTGATAGTGAACTTTTTTCAAAAATAAACAATTCATATATCGGAACTGCCATGAACTATTCAAATCTATCAAGTGAGCAGTATCTGAATATTTTTAATAAAGAGTTTTCGAGTGTTACCTTAGAAAATGAATTGAAATTTGATCATTTATCAACGAAAAAAGGAGAATACAATTGGTCTGAAGCGGATGAAATGGTTGCTTACTACAAAAAACAAGGCAAAAGAATTCATGGACATGTTTTGGCTTGGGACCGCGCAGATTTTACTCCAAACCCTCAATGGTTATATGATTTTGAAGGAACAGAAAAAGCGTATGATAGTTTGCTTAAAAACCATATTACAACCGTAGTGAAAAGATATCATAAAGATATTAAGTCGTGGGATGTAGCAAATGAAGCATTTGATGAACACGGTTTAGGGCATCGTCCTGGAGTTTGGTATAATAATTTAGGAATTTCTTGGGTTGAAAAAGCTTTTCAATATGCAAATGAGGCAACCAACGATACCGAAATGGAATTCTTTTACAATGATTATCACTTACTATCAAATCCGATAAAATTAGATAAAGTATTAGATTTATTAGACAATATTCGAGCGAAAGGAATTAAAGTAGATGGTGTCGGACTTCAAGGTCACTTATATGCTTTTGCCACTTTTTCGCCAATCATTAAACGAAACTTAAAAAAAATAGTCCAAAGAGGGTATAAAGTACATATTTCAGAACTCGATATATCCTTAAATTTATTAGAGAACTTTAATCATGCTAATTGGTGGCTTTTATACCTTCAGCGAATCAAATATTTTACCGTTATCAACGCTTATCAAAAAATCGTTCCAAATCATCTTAAACACGGTATAACCTTCTGGCAATTTAGTGATGCTGACAGCTGGTTTAAAGATTATTTAGATGCCGATGATTGGCCTTGCATTTATGATCGTTCGTACCGTAAAAAACCTGCTTATACGGGATATAAAGACGGCTTACATGGACGTTGGAGTTGGTGGGTATTTCCTTGATTTCTTTATCACAACAATCCCCCTCACACATATATAGTCTTTGTCAGGATGGTTTTGAAAGTCTAATAGTCTTATATGTTTTTAAGAATTTACACGAAATTTATTGGGTAGTCCGCTATTTTTTAGGTATACTTTGTAACTCGTTTTATTTACCCCCTACACATCTTATCATTGATTAACAAAATATATTTGTACCTACTAAATCAAAAGAATATCATCAATAAACATACTATTTTAGTTCATACGGCACGGGGTATAGTAACTTCATTGCAAGTGAAACCACTACGCAATCCATTTTGTCAAATTGTTTAATACTTTCATAAAATTTACTTTTTAGTTTCCTCTATATTTTTCATTGAAGTTTATACGTTTATTATTACCATGTACATTTCTGTTACCAAAATTGTATGTTAAACTTAATGTAAACCTTTTACCATCGTAATAGTTATTATAAAACTGTGTAAAATCTGAGAAAAATATTTGCCCTTTACTAACAGTACTCTTAAATACATCATTTGCAATTAAGTTAACTTGAATTTTATTTTTAACCAAAGGAAATCTTATACCTAAAGACAGGGAAGATATGCTTTCACTTTTTGTGTTTTCACTTCTTGCAGGTAATGAATGCCAGAAGTTGGCTAATAAATTAATTTGTTTTTCTTTATTTATAGTAAAACTATTATTTGAGCTGTAATATAGTGAGTATCCTTTTTGAGGCAAGATATTTAATAGCGAAGATTGAGAACTAGAATAAGAGGCATTTACATTTATATAATTACTCCAACGGTTAAAAAAACTTAAAAATAAACTACCAGAAAACCCGATATTATTTTTAGTTAAATAATTAGCGTAATCAACAACTCTTTCTGTATTATTTAATAAGGTAAAAGTTCTGCCGTACCCATCTGTTAAATATTGATTATAAAATCTTGCTGAAAAAATATGTTTGTAACTGTATGAAAATTCAATATTATGATTAAAAGATGGTTGTAAAACTGGATTTCCAGTGTAATATGTGTACGGGTTAGAATACCATCTAAATGGATTTAAAGCCTTAAAAGATGGTCTGTTTATTCTTTTCGAATAATTAAATGTGTAAAAATGTTTATTATTAGGTTTGTATGATAAATAGAATGAAGGAAACCAATTTCCGTATTTGTTTTTATTTCTTACACCTGTAGTTTTGGTAAAACCTTCAATGATTGAATATTCATATCGCAAACCAGATTTAAAAGACCATCCTTTTTTTAAATCTTTTGAAACACTTAAATACCCAGCAATATTTTGCTCATCATAATCAAAAACATTACTTCTGTTTTGATTTATCACATAATTATTAGCAATAAAGTCAAAATATTTCACGTCAGATTCATTATTAAACTTGGTATATTTAGTTCCTACTTCAATATTAATAAATTTAGTAGGTATATTTAAATCAGATTGAACAGACCATATGTTATAATTAATGTCACTTTTATTTCTAACTATGTTATTTGTTGATAGATTAACATTAGAAGTTGTATTAAAATTTACTGTAGTTTCAGGGAGATTTTCAAAATAATTAGCAATGAAACTTATTTTTTTCCCTTTATCATCAAGCTTTGTGTCATAGTAAGCATTTAGGGTTTGTGTAAAAGTAGGGTTTCTATGTTTCGATACTGTTGTTAAAATAGAATCTAAAACGCTTAAAGATTCATATCCTGTTTTATTATCTATATCCATATTATGGTCTACTTTTCCAACATCATAGATAAAGCCAATAGTATTATTTTTATTAATACTATAATCTAGACTTAAGTTTGCCCCTACACCACTATACATATCTTTTCTAGTATCTAAACTTAATACAGAATTGTTACCAATAACATCAATATCTTCAATTGCTTTTGAGTTTCTATCATATTGACGTAATCTTAAAGATGTATTCGTTTTATTAGTTTTATAATTAAGTATGGCGTTATTAGCATACCCAAAGTAAGTAGTTTAAGAAAGAGCTGTTGATACATTTCCACTCCAACCTAGTTTTGGATTTTTCTTTAAAATTATATTAATAATTCCACTATTACCTTCTGCTTCATACTTAGCTGGTGGAGCGGTTATTACTTCTATTTTTTCAACATTATCAGACCTTAAAGATTTAAGATAATTAACTAATTCAGAACCGCTAATGTTTAACATTTTATTGTTTACCATTACACTAACCCCACTTTTACCTACAATAGAAACGCCAAAATCATTCACCATTACCATAGGGGTGATAGATAATGCTTCGGTTAAATCCATACCAGAAGAAGCCATTGAATTTTTAACATTAAAAACTAATCTATCTACTTTATTGTCTATTAATTTCTTTTTGGCTACAACAGTAACTTCATCTAATTCTAAAGATTTATTAATAGAAATTTCTTTCTTAATATCTTTATTTATTAATAATTCTTCTTGAAATATTTTTTCACCAAAACTATATATTTCAAGCACATAAGTACTATTTTTTAAATTTTTAAATGAATATTGACCTTTTTCATCAGTAATATTACTTTTAATGTATTTACTTTTATTTTCTTTTAGAATTACTTCGACGTATGGTATAGGAGTGTTATTTTTGTCTTTTATTATACCTTGTAAACTTTGTGAAAAAGAAAGGGAGTTATAAGCTATCACTACTAATAGTATAGTTATTTTTTTCATCATTTGGTTAATTTTTATTGTAGATAGAGCACATTTTTTTCTTTAGCCTTTAGATAACATCAATTTTATAAACTAAAAATAAATAACTTACCTTAAAATACTCTTTTTATTTTTATAGCTTAATTCGTTAATTAATTTTATTAAATAGACTTTAAGTATCTCATAATATCCACTTCTAGACTCGTTGAAAAAGTAATTTAAAGAAGAGAAGAAAGTTGCATATTCTTTTTCGTGTAATTTCTGAATGATATAAATCCAATTGTAAAGTATTTATCAGTTAATGTTATCTACCTCAAATGTAAGGTTCATATACCAATTATTAAGAAAAAAATTCGTCTCTTTTTTTACATGATTAGATCAAATCACACCTCCTGAAACCATATTAAACACCTATTAAATAATAGGTATAGTATAATTTATTTTTTTTTAATTATTGTGAATTAGTTGTGCAAATCAAAAGAAAAAAATCGTAAAAAACTATAAATAAGCTAATTACGATTTTAATAAGTGGAGACGCCGAGTATTTAACCTTTTACTATGATTTAACATCAAACCCTAATAAATCCTAGTGTTTACGGTACTTTTATAAATTTTAACATACACCTTACTATGTTAATTTAGTAGTTATTTGTAACTTTACTTACACCTAAACTTACACCTATTTTTACACCTAAAAAATGAGATGTACATTTAACTTAAAAGACAAGAAGAAGCAAGGAGAAACATTGATTTACTTTATAGCTTTTTTTAAAAATGAAAGGAAAAAATTTGTTTATTCAACTGGTGAAAGAATTAAACCAAGTGAATGGGATTTTGAAAACAGACAGCCTAATAACTTAAAAGGTAGAGGAAGTAAGTCCAATAATCACCGCTCTATAAAAATGCAATTAGATAGGTATACAAATTTTCTTTTACATATTACCGACCTGTATAAAAACACAGATCAAGAAATAACTATCAAAAAAATAAGGAGAGAATTTGATAACGAGTTTAAAAAAGCAACAATAAATAAAAGTCAATTTTATGATGTTTACGACGAATTTACCACCTATAAAATAAAAAATAAAGAGTGGTCAGAATCAACGGTAAAAAGATATGAGAACATCAAAAACATATTGAAAGATTTTGAAAAAAGTAAGTCGTATAAACTAACTTTCAACGGAATTACAGACGAATTTTATACAGAATTCACCGACTACTGCATGGGTGATTTAGGGCACATAAACAACACTTTCACTCGTAATGTTGGATTGTTAAAAACATTTCTTTTTTGGGCTTTAAAAAAAGGATTTACGTATAAAGCTGATTTTATAGACTTCAAGAAAAAACCAAAAGTTATAACAAATCAAATAGCTTTGAAAAAAGAAGACTTGGAAAAACTTTTAAACCACAATTTTGAATCAAAAAGACTAGAGCGTGTTAAAGATGTGTTTATTTTTTCGTGTGTAACTGGTATGAGATTTGGTGAATTGAAATTTATTTCAAAAAATAATATTATTGGGGATGTTCTTTTATTAAAGGAAGAAAAAGGGAGTTCTAAAAAGACTAGAGAAATACCGTTAAACCCTATCGCACACTTTTTACTTAGAAAGTATAAGTACAATCTACCTTTGATAGCAAATCAAAAACACAACGACTACATTAAGGAAGTTTTCCAAAAAGCTGGCTATACTCACAAGGTCGAAAAAACTTCTACCAGAGGAAAAGAGGTAATTCGAGAAGTAATGCCTTTTTACATGCGTGTAAGCTCACATACTGCTAGACGAACTTTTATTACCATGATGAAAAGAAAAGGGAAAAGCGACAAGCTTATTGCGGAAATCTCAGGTCACAACGATATGAAAACTTTAAACCAATATTATCAAATTACCGACGAGGAAGTTAAAGAGGCGGTTAATGAAACTTTTGATATTGATATACCTTTAAAAAAGGTTGATTAATTTATATTCGTAATAGGTATCTTGACTATGTTTAATTTCTGATTCTATTAAGTTACCTTTAAACTCTTTAACATCTAACTCTTTTAAAACTTCGTCTTTTTTAAGTTTTTTTTGAGATATTAAGATTTGCCTACCGTCCTTTTCTAATTTTATTATTTCCATGGGGGTGAATCAATTTACTATTACTTATTTTTCTTTGCTATTTTTTCAAGAAGATTAATCATTTCTTCTTTTTTCTCAGGTCTTGAGTTTTCTAATGCTTTTTGAGCAATTAAAATCATATCGTCTTTAATCTCATCTACATATAATTTCTTTCTCTTTGTTATAATGTAGACAGCTAGATAGATGAATAGCGCAGAAAATAAGGTAATAAGTATGTAGCTAGGCTTACTTACATCTTGAAAAGTTTGAAAAATCCAATAGAAGTGAAAAAAGCAGATAGACAAAATAAAAGAATGGGTTATTTTAGTAAAAACAACCTTAGGCTCTCTGTAAAAGCTTCTTACTAAATTAAAAAGAGCATACACAAATATACATAGTATAAGCCCGAACCTTTCAATAAAAGGCTGAATTGATTTAAACGCAAAAACCTTTTGGTTCTCCGCTTCTTCTTTTAATCTATCCCACGTTAATCTCGCGTTTTCTTTTTCAACTAAATACTCTTGGTAAATAGCTGTGTTTTTAGAGTATTCCTTTATTTTATCTAATGCTTTTGTTCTTTTTTGTTTTGCTTTTATATGTTCTTTTTTTAAGGCAATTAGTTCTTTTGAGTCGGTTGGAATAAAAGCATGTAAATAAAACAAAATGCCAATAAATATAAATAGTATATAAAGTAGTATATCTTTAAATATATTAGGATTCTTCATTGTCTCCAATATCAACTCCAGACCCTCCGATGTTTGTGTCTGACCCTTTGTTGACTGAATGAGTTTCTTTTTTTTCATTTTGTTGTTGTTCGATTATTTCGTTACTATCTGTACATGAAACAAATAGCATTGATAAGATAGATAAGGTAAAAAGTAATTTTTTCATAATATTTATAGTCTAATAATGATCTATAAATATAGACTAATTACTTTAGTTACGTTCAAAAAAACTTAAGGCGACTTTTACTAATTTTATGTTGCTTTTTAGTCCTAATTTTTTGCGTATTCTTTCAGTATACGTTCTAAAGGTACTAGCGTTAACACCTATATCGGCGGCAATAGTCTTTGCGCAGAAATCTTTACTTTTAGCAATATTATTCATTACTTCCTTTTCTCTATCAGACAACTCCTTTATGTTTTCTTTTAAAAGAATTTCGTCTTCTGCTTCTAAAATAAATCCTTTGTTTACGCTTTCGGAATAATACGACTTACCACTAACAATCAGGTTTATTGCCTCTGTTAAACAATAGTCTTTATCTACTTTAAGTATGTATCCTTTTGCCCCTAGTTTATATGTTTCTTTAATGGTTGTAGATTCTATATCAGATGACAAAACTAATGTTTTTACTTTGTTATGATTTTTATTTAAAAATTTCATAACATCAAATCCGTTTAATACTGGCAGTCCTAAATCTAATATTAAAACATCAGCATCATTATTTTTAAACCAATTAATTGTGTCCTGACCGTTTTCAGAAATACCCACGATTTCACAATCAAGATCGTTAAGCAATATAAATATCCCCTCTCTTGTCAAAGGGTGGTCTTCTGCAACATATATTTTCAATTTCGAATCCATTAAATGTAAATTTCGATAAAAATAATGAGTATTTATTTGAGACTTGTAGACAAATCAGGTATAAAACACATGTTTTTTTCAAACAAAACACCTAGTTTTAAAACAATTTTCAAAACATTAACAAAAAAAAGTTTTTATCTAACATGTAAAACCAAGTTAACCAGTAAGTTTGATATACCCAACAAATAAAACACCCAAATAAACCCACCAGGGAATTTGCTTAATCTTTTTCATAAAATACTCATCGGTTTTTTCTTCGAAAGACTTTTCGTTAGTTTCTTCTTTACTCTTTGTAATCGTTTGGTTTTTTGTGGAGGCTACTATAAAATCAGTTACAAGTCGCCTAGTTTGGCGATCATAATATTGACGATAGCCATTTGAGCCGCTTTTTTTCTGAGTATTGAGTTTAGAT
Organism: uncultured Tenacibaculum sp.; assembly: GCA_947496185.1. Lineage (GTDB taxonomy): Bacteria > Bacteroidota > Bacteroidia > Flavobacteriales > Flavobacteriaceae > Polaribacter. The sequence goes on along the minus strand of CANMCD010000001.1, from coordinate 17,387 downwards.
AGTATTTCGTCAATTTTCCTATCTATTTCCTTGTTACCTGTAGATGAAACGGAGGTAACCAATTGATCATTGATTGCTCCGTTTTTCTTGATAATGTTTATACTGTCTTGCTTTTTCTCTGTTTTTTCTGTTTTAGTAGTTTCTTTTTTTGATGTTGAAACGGTTTTGACAGAACGGCAAGAAGTGAACAGTATTAATATTATAATTAGATTTTTCATAATCTTCTATATTCTAATAATCTGTGTCTTGGATAGGCTGAAATTTTTACCTGATTATTTTGATTCCCTCCAAGCACATATATATAGTCTTGGGTTTCTCTTATAAAAAAGGCTACATGACCTTTCCAGCTTTGCGGGTCTTCCCTCCAAAACACAACAACGTCTCCAATTTCTGGGGTAAAGACTTGTTCCCCTACATTAAGCCAACTACGCGCGTTTAACTTGCCTGTATAAGGCAGCCCTACGTTTTTGCAAACCCAATTAGCAAAGGCACTACACCAAGCTGTTTCATCTTTTAGTTTGGTGCCGTCGTAACCTATCTCATCAAAATATTTCGTGATCTCGGGATTGTCGTATCTCCCCGCTATTTCTTTCGTTCCGATTTGTGTAAGTGCTAGTTCTATTGTTATCATAAGTTTGTTTATTAAGTTCTTTTAAGTCTAAGTTTGATTGAAATGTTTTGATTTTATTAATCCATCCTATAGGTGGAAATTTTCCGTTTGTAAGCACGCTAATATTCATAAATGCCGATCCAGCTGGATATAAAAAAACAGTTAGGTTAGTTACTACCTTGAAATATTTCGATAGCCAGTCCGCGTCTTTTAAAATGAAATTGAACATTTCAAAAAGTATGTAGCCCGCGACGGTGATTGCCATTTTTCGTAACAAACCCTCTGTGTTTTTTCGTAACGAAAAATCTCTTATTTTTAAATGGAGGTAAGAGCCAACTATGTGATCTATAATTATGGCAACCCCTATTATTACAAAAAATTCTATGTTCATATAAGCCCAATTTTTTAACTTCTCAGTCAATAACACTACTGGTGAAGCCGAAAGCGCTAGCGTTAAACTAGATTTTAACTTAGCGTATACACTACCTTTATGTATTATTAGTAGGTGATTTGAAAGGAATAAAATAAGAGGCTTGATCATGGTGTTTATTCTAAAAATATTGTTCCCGACAATCTTAATATACTATTGTCTGAGGTGCTTGAAAATTGCAGTTTGGAAAAAGTTAAACTTCCAGCCTCAGAAAAATAAATTACCATTTTGCTATCCTCTAAAGTGATTTGCGGGGTTAAATGAACTTTTAAAATCTTCTGTCCTGAGCCTAAAAATATTTGCTCTAATGTGCTATTAGTTGACTCTTCGAATTCTCTCCCGATTTCTGGTAAGTCGATATAAGTAAAACTATTAATTTTTGCTTTTGAGGTAATATGCTTCATTGCTATTCTGTAATGAAAAACATTACCTATTATTTTGTACGAGCCACCAGAAACAACAACATTATAAGCATCTGCATTTTGGCTTGTTCTTATTTTTGGAATCCAAGTATCTTCTTGTAAAAAGCCCCCTTTCAATAATCCCGCATTAATATTGTTTGCTAGCGGAATAACCGCGTCTGCACCAGTAGAAGAAACCACTATACCTTTGTCGTGAAAAGCCATATAATTCAAATCAGTGGCGCCATTCCCGCCATCCCCTCCTCCTGCTCCGTCTCTCATTCTAAACACTACATCTTTTAAATACAATATAAGCTCATCCACAGAAGTATAAACCATTCCATTTACCTCTACATCTGAAAAATGTGTAGGTTTTAGCAGTTCCAGTTTACTGTCATACGCACAAACTACTTGAACGGAATTATTACCAACTTTTTTAGCTATGAATACTTTGAAATACGGCGTTCCGTTTATTTTAAAGTTGTTGTCGTCTATTGTTTGAAACTGGGCTATCATTTGCTAATTTTATTTAACTTAAAGGTTCTTTTACTTTTACTCGCTAGACAATTCCAATGTGGATAATCACTAGCATGTATATTAAGGTAGGTTTTAACTTGCTGCCAATACTGCATTGCCGTCTGGCGGCTCATAGTATAAATCTCTTTTTTGTTGGTTCTGCTAACTGGCGTAGAATCCTGTGTTTGTTTTTCAACATAACCAAAAGGTGTATCTATTTGTGAGCCATGCATTATGTATCTCGCATACGTAAACAGTGATAGTACTTTTTTTAATCCAACCATTGAGATGGTTACACCGTCATAATCGTACTGGCATCCATTTAATAATTCGCTATATTTTTCTGGTTCGGCTAATATTGAGTAGTAAAATTTATTACCTAATAGCGGGTTTAAATCTGATATTTGCGCGTCATCAATAAATTGATTTATAATAATCTCTTTGACAGATTTAGATATCTGTCTATGCTTATATATATCACTTTTCGTTATTAGTCTCATTTTTTACTTTGATTAGTTTTAGAATTTTCAATCCTTCTTGCGGCATTTGAAAATCTTTAAAATTTGATAGTAAAGGTATTAGAATTTCGTTTTGTATATTCTCGCGGTCTTCTTCCGTGTTATCTTGGTAAAACTCTTTAGCTTTTTGCAGGAGAGCTCCTGAATTCCCAAACAACGACTTATCATTGCTTTTAAGTAAAATCGACGGTATTCCCAAAGTAGCTAAAATGTTGTCGCTTACAGATTTCTCCGTGTGTGCGAATAACTTATCATTTATGTTGGTTTCAATATTTATAAACTTTATCACCTTGTCGATATTATCGCCTTCAAAATCCATCTCCATATGCAACGCGCCCTCGATATTTTCAACTCCTAAAAAGCCGTAAATTTGCTTTCTAAAATTATCGCGCTGAGTCTCTGCTTCTCTCTTTTCCTCTCGTTCCTGTTCGCTTAATTTACTGCTTGACTTTCTTAGTTCGCCATCAATCATTGGAGGTGTGACGATTATAGTTTTTCCAAAAAAACCCTTTCTTAACGAAATGTTTTTGAAAATGCTAGTCCTGTACTCCGAATCAACGTCATCAAAAACATTATCTAAATGTGTACTAGGATATATTGTATCCTCAGGATTATAGAAGAAAACTTGCCCTTTGTAGTTTTCGATACCTCCAGCTTTTTCAATTTGGCTCTGTATAACTGATTTATTAGGGTTATATACATCTATCACATTAATTTTATTCTTGTCAACTTTACCGTTTTCACCTAACCAGTTATCATACACCAAAATTTTACCGTTCCAGTCTTTATCATCTTTTTTACCAATACAGCAATGCTTGTATGGTAGTACACTTAAGCTCGTAATATTATAATTCATGTTATAGTTAACATGAATAAAAACGCCGTTGTGATAAGCATATGAATGCGCTATTTTAAATAGTAATTTTCTTAGCGTGGTATTGTTCTCTTTGTCTACGATATAATTATTTAAAGTATCGCCGAATCCTTTTCCTACTATGTACTTCCTAAATAGCTTCGTTGCTGGCTTAGCTGTAGCAGAGTTATTAATAAGTCTTTCCGTTCTCTCTGCATAGTCGTTATTTTCGCCATTTGCATAGATACCTAAAGACTTATTAAAACTTATGTACTTTTTTGCCAGTTCGACTAGTTTAGCTGCTACAACTTTTGCCTTCATTTATTTTGTATTCTCTTCTTTTTTAGATGTTTCTTCCTTTTGCTTTTTAGATGTCTTTTTCTCTTCTTTCTTTGGTGTCATTTCAAAAAGTTCTGAGCCTCGCGGATGGTTGTTAATTAATTCGAGTGCATACTCATCTGTTATGTTTGAGTTATTTACATAAATGCTGCTCCCGAATTTTAACGGAATATTCTCGTACATTTTTTTAAGTAAATAGCCGCTTTTTTTTGTGTCTGTATTTTTCATTCTTTTGATTTCTTTAATTAGTCTTAAAAACTTCTCTTTAAAGTCTTTGCATGATGGACATAAATCCTGATTAAATGTATTTTTGTAGTCACGTGCAAAAGCAGAAATTAAACGGTTACCGTTTTTGTCAGTTCCCGTTTTAACTTCTTCTGCCTTGTATTTAGTCCAATCCAGCATTACGGTTTCATGTTTGAAAACTTATTGTTAAACGCTGTTAAACTAGTCGGGTAGTCTGTATCTCGGTATATATGTGGTAAATGAGGTTCTTTATACCCAGACGGGGTTGACAAGCTCATTACTATTGTACCATCGTTTTCGTCCGAAGCATCTGAAAAATCCGACAATGTTAATCCGAACTTCAAACCGAAAAATAAAAACGCATGTTTATTTTCAACACCTTTCCATTTTCTTTCTAAAACGGCGTACACTTTTGCTCCACCTATAAACTTATTGATCTCGTTTCGAATAATTTCACTAGGGTCATTAACTCGAATTCCAGTCAGCGAGTGCACTAAACCACTTTCTGCGTCTTCTGGATTTTCAAAAGAGTTCGAAAATTTCATTATTTGCTTAATGCCTTTGATTTCATATCCTCTTTTACCGTCTAATAACTGTAATTGCGTTATTAAAGAGTTTGGTAATGCTGGATCAAAAGACACTCCAGTGTAAGGTAAATCATCCGTATTAATTAAAATCAATCGCTGTTTAATCCCTTTTACAGCTACATTATTACAGTTTCTTAAAATATCCTCACTTATTTTTTCGCAAAAATCCATATATATATATATTTATTTAAGTTAGTAAGCTGCTACGGCTAAATAATCAACTAAAAATTTTGTATCTAGTTTTAATCTAAAATCCATTACGTTAACTTCGTGGTACTTATCGTAAAAAGACTCTATTTTGTCCAAATCGGCAGTATTCACAGTTCCTATAGGAATATTTCCTTTTTCAGTTAATAGTGCTCTATGAGGCAGATTGTATTTAGTTCTGTTATTCTGGTAATTTTGAATAACGGCATCCCAATCGTAACGCGTCTCAATTTTTAATCTTCTAAACATTTCTTTTAGTCCGCCGTCTTCAACATTAGATATAGTGAAGCCTAAAGACTTATTTTCTTTAAACTCTTGCCAGTTTTCAGCTATTGCACTAGTACAGTGAATTACTGGAACTATCTCACCCTTTTGGATCAACTGCTTTAGTCTTGGGTCGGCTTTTTTCCACATGCTTCTAAATAGTTTAAAAGCAAAATCATCATCTAAATCTTGTTGTTCTTCGTAGGTCTCTCCTGCGTTTGCTTCTATTTTTACATAGTATTTTGAAGTAGTTGGAATATCTATCGTAAAAATTTGTTTCCAAATTCCATCAAACGGGGTGAAGAATTCCACATCTGTACCATCTGTTAATAATCCGCCGTTAGAAATTTCTTTCGCGTTTTCATCACCAAACCAAACTAGACGAGTAATCATTTCTTTCATTGCTTCGGCTAGTCTCATTAAGACAATACCAAGCTCCTCGCTATTTATCCTATCGTAAAAATCTGGATTTATACGCTTAACCTTTTTAAAAAGTTTTAAAAGTGGGTTCATGTCTGTTGAGCAATGCTCAAAACGATCACCGATTAATTTTGGTGACCACTTTTTTTCAGAAAATGGTATTTTATTACCGTTTGCATCTGGCTTACATTTTATAATTTTTTTACCTACAAGTCCGAGCGTTCCAATAAACGGTATTTGCGTATCCCACTCGATACCCGTATGTATCTCGTGATGCTCAGCTATATCGGAAGTTTCCAATACATACTCGTAAATCGCCTCTGAAACCTGTTGCCTCTCTTCTATATTTAACGATAAGTCGTTAAGTTCAAATATTCCTGCCATATTGTTTAGTTTTTATCTTTGAATAAATTTCTGGTTTGCTTTTTGCTGCTCTTTTTCCCTTTTTTATCATCAATTTGTGGGTTGTAATTAAATGTTGATGAAATATTTTTTTTCAAGTCTTGAACCTCATTTACAACATTTTGAATCTCTTTCGAAGCCTTTTTTAAATCTTTTTTCATTTTTTTATTCTCGGCTTTTAACTGCTCGTTTTCTAACTTTAACGCTTCCGTATCTTCGTCTCCTCCCTCTTCTTCCTCTGTTTTAATTTCGATCAATACACCATCTTCAAAAACATATGTTTCACCGTTAGGCATAACATATTCTCCGCTTGGTGACTCCCCGTCAATAGTTGCCTTATCTCCTTTTTTTGGCGTGGCGTCTGCTTCGATTTCAAAAAAATCAATCTCAACGCCGTTTGCGTCTTGTATTAATAAATTTTTAGGAGCTTCTCCTTTTAATATGTTAAATATTCCGTTGATAGAATCGGTAATATTTTTGAAACTCTTTTTAGCTTCCTTTTTGGTTAAAAATTCTTTTGGCATTTCTGTTTTGTTTTTAATTTTATTCTTCTTTGGCTTATAAAGAGCGACAACTTTTAAAGCGTCTTTAATCTCAGTTATAAATCCATTCTCTAAGGCTTGTTGTGGTGTGAAAGTTGTTTCTACTTTCATGAAGTCCAAGGCTTGTTTTTGGTTTAGATTAGTATTAGAGGCGTAAAAATTTGCAATCTTTTGCTCTATTTTTTCCAGCTGCTCCGCGTACTTTTTAAAGTCTTGCTTTTCCCCCTCGATTCCTCCTCCCCAAGGATTATGTATTAACAGTTCGGCGTGCGGTGTCATAACGCGCTTGCTTCCAGCCAACGCAATAACCGTTGCGATCGAATAACAATTACCCTCTATCTGTGAAGTGATTGGCTTACCTAAACTTTTCAAATAATCATAGATTGCAAACCCCTCCGAGACGTCACCGCCTACAGAGTGTATGTGTAACATGATTTCTTCAAATCCTTTTTGTGTGTCAATCTGATCTTTAACGATATTTAGATTGATATATCCGTACTCAGAAGCATTCTTATTTTGCTCTGAATCTACGATACCGTATATGTACACGTGTGCTGTCTTCATACAATCAAAATTATATTGATTTACAGCTCCTTTACTATCACATTTTTGACAGTATTTTGTATATTTGTTAATATGGTTTTTGCAATAATTTTAACTATAGCTATTATCGCTTTAATTGCCTACTTGTGGGTTAAATTTGTGTATGCAATTTTTAATCCTTTTATTAAAAGAGCAGAAAAAAAAGAAGAGCAACAAATAATAGATAATCCTTATATCGAAGCCCACCTTTTACGTCGCCAAAACGATGAAGATTACGAGCAATATCTTAAATGGCTCGATGAATGCGGTGGTGATCTTCCTATGGATAAAAGGTTAACGATTGAAGAACAAAGATTTAAACAAAAACTAGGACTATAATTTTTTCATCTTTCTAATAATTTTATAAACTGTACTCTCAGGCGTAGCCGTCTCAATTGAAGTATTTGTAACCGCCTGACTTGTTCCTATTCCCTTAGATTTTTCTTTTAAAAATGTTTCATAAATATACTTGTGCCCAGCTATTGTAATAGATATTATACCTTGCTTAACTAAAGTATCAAAAAGGTTATTTTCTTCTAATATTTTAAGGCTCTCGTACATTAATTACTACCACTTTTTTAATGGACAATTATAGTTTTCACTTCTTGTGGCGGTCGATAACGGACAGCCGCAAACCGAACATTTTAAACCTTGAATTTCTTTAATGGAAAAATCAGGCATTAGTATTTCAAAACCTCCTTTGACGGGTTTATCGCAATCCGCACATATACTCGCTCTTTTCTTAGCTATATCTATCGTAACAGAATCGTTAATTATATACGATTTCCAACCGTTAACAATGTTTTTTAGTTTCTTCATATATCTATCTATTTGCGCCAGACACCACCTCGTTTAAATCGTTTTGAGCATCATTGAAATATTCAAAATTTAATGTATTAGGTGGTAGGCTTTTGTTTGCTTCTGAAACTTGTTGACCAATTTTACTAGCTAGTAAATCATAATTTATATCTATGGTTTTAGAACTTTGCGGCTTTTTGAAAAATGAACCGCTTTGAAAAGTATTTGGAGTAGATGTATAATTTAAGTTTTGATTGTTAAATTCCATGAATAACCTTGCCGCATTCTTGTTCATTACTCCAATTAATTCCCCTCGTTCTGCTTCAAAGGTTGTTCCGTCTTCACCAATAAACTTAGTACCTCCTTGGATGTGAGGCTTGCCTCCTACCTCCTGTAATCCACCTTTTTCAAATTTTACTCCTGCAATATTTGCGACTTGTGTAGCACTGAAAACACCAGCAAGCCCAGCTTGTATGGCGGGGTAAGCTGGGTTAAGTAATGTAATAGGAGACTTTTGCGCGGTAGTGTAAGCATTTAAGACAGCTTCATAACCTTGCATCGTGGCTTGTGCTATAGCGAACGCTTTTCCTGCTGCGCTGCTTTCCCCTAATAATTTTGATAGTTGACCAAATGTATTGGCGTAACCTTGTCTTATATTGCTTTGCTTTGCTTCTTCTAGCTTTTGTTCCCTTTTATCAAACTTTTCATTAATCCTGAATGTGTCTGCTCCGTTCTTTTCTGCTGCATTTAACTCCTGTTGTCTTTGTGTCTCTAACCGTTGTGCTTTAATTTCAAACTCATTTAAAAAGTTTTCTTCACTAATTATCCTCTCGTTATCTAGGTCAATCGCTTCTTTTTCTTTTTTCGCTTCCTCTCTTAAGTTTTCGGCGTCTTCTTTTGCAATAGTATTCTCTTTATTTAACGCATTAATTGCGTCGTTATATTCTTGTTGATTGATAACGCCTTGTTCTAGTCTTTTTTGATGGTACTCTTGTTCTTTTTCAGCAATTAAATCAAGTCGGTTAATTTCTTGGTTTAGCAATTCTTCAGTAAAAAAGGTGTTAGCCTCAATTTTAACTTGGTGATTGTCTTTAAAAATTTGTAATTCTCTTGATGCGTTGTCAATCGCTAATTCAACTCTTTTACTTAACAGTTCGTTATCAAGTTCTAAAACAGATAAATTAAATTCTTTTTGTGTTATTTTCTTTGCTTGTAACTCGTCGTTTAATATTTTAATTTTTCTTTCCTTTATCTTTTCAAATAATTGTAGTTCTTGCTCTAACGTTCTTGCTCTCTCTCCTTGCTCAGCTATAAAAGTATCTAATAAGATTTTACTATCTTTTAAGGCTTTATCCATAGCTTTTTGCCTTTTTGCTTCCGCGCTTTGACGAATAGTATTTAATTTATTTGTTTGTGTGGTTTGTAATTCTAAACCTTGTGTTTCTTTTTCATTCCTTTGGGCGACTAATTCATTTAATTCTTTTTGATCGTCTCGTGATGTATCATTTAAAGAGTTTTCAATTGTTTTTTGTTTAATTTTTAAATTAAGTATTTTTTGCTCTTCTTTAACTAATTGCTTAGATGCTTCTATTGATCTAATTGCCGCGGCTTCTCTTTCTTTACTTGATTTAGTTGTGTCTTCTGCAATTTTATTTTGCTCTTTAATTACTCTATTTAGCTCTGATCTTTTTACAATTAATCTATTTTCAACCTCTTCAATTTGTATACCTAGTTCCACTATCTTCTGTTGCGCTTTGGCTGCTTCTCTTATATCTTTACTCGCATTGCTCCATATCTTAGACACCTCCTCATTTTTTTGCTTTAGCCTTTCGATAGCTGGTACTAACTCTTTTTCCAATTGAGTTTTATACGCTTTTAGGCTTTTTGCTTCTTGATCATCACCAGTAAACTCATTCCATTTTATACGTAAATCTGTTATTCCAATTAAAAGTTTATTTTTAATTACAGTCCATCTGTCTCGGAGTTGACCAAATACATTAACGGAAAGTTTTTGAACCACTCCAATAATCCCTTCAAAAGCTCCTTTTAATGGAGCTAACGAGCGGTTTACATAGTCAATTCCCTTTTGGGTTGAAATAAAACCAGCCGCTAAAGCCGCTAAGGCAATGACAACTAACCCTAAACCTGTAGCCGCTAAAGCAATACGAAACGTTTTTAACGACTTATTCCCTGATTTTACAGCATTTGAAAAAGCTTTGTTTTTTGAAGTTAAATCGTTTGTTTCTTTAGTGTTTAACTTAGTGGCTATAGCTGTTTTCTTTAACTCTTCTTTTTGCTTAACGCTTTTTTGGTAAAGATCACCAAGTCCAACACCGAACAAATTAACTTTATTCAAGGCACTTATAACACTCTCCTCGTAGCTTCCTATACCAATTTTTTGCTGCTCTAGTTGAGAAACATTGCCTTTTATAAAATCGTTATTTTCATCAATTTTTTTATTTATTTCAGCTATAGCATCCCGACCCGCTTTTGTTTTGCTGGTAATTTGGTCACGAGCTGTTGCAAGGCTTTTGTTATTTGCCGCCGCTTGTGTTTTATTAGAAATTTCTTTTGCAAGTTCATTGTTCAAGTTCTTAATACCTGTGGTGTTTTCCGCTAACACTCTTTTATTGGTGTTATACTCACCAGTCAGTTTTTTTAACGCCGCATCATTTTCAATATACTTTTGCGCTTGCGCTTGTGTTGCATTGGCTAAATTACCAGTCTCTTTTTTTAGTGCTTTTTGCTCATTACGAAGCCTTGATATATCTTGTATTAACCTCGTATTGCTTTCTTGTAATGCTTTTGTATTTAGTTCAAGTTCTGCTATTACTATTTTTTCTGCCATACCTTTCTGCTTTTAACCTATCTTAACCTGTACTGTATTTGATGTTATTTTATCTTGTATAATGTATACCTGATACCACCCTTTTAGTTTTTCTTCCAATACCAATGGAAAATGAAAAACATGAGCACCTTTATTGCTTTTAATAGTGTCTATTTTTATATATCCCGACGGCTCTCCGTCTTTCTTCTTTAATTTTTTCGCAACAATTTGTGCATTGATATTAGTTATTCCCTTGATGTTATACTCTGTGTATATTAGCCAATTAAAAAAAACAGTCCCGGGCTTTGACGCGCTTGATTTGATTACAATTTTAGGGTCGGTTATTACGATTTTTTTCGATGGTGTTCTTTTGATTTTCACAAGTTCTACTTGACTTAAAACAGTGCTGTTTGTGTAGCGTATTTTATTGATATAAAAATCGCTTGCAAACTGCTCTAGGTAAACAGTTTTGAATAAATCTAATATTCTTATATCCCACTCGTTTAATAGTAAGTTTACATTTACTACATTGTTAAAATCTAACGTATTTTTTAACTCCGAATAGTTTTCATTTAGAAGCTGTCTATATGATAGATTTCTAAAGTTGTACACTGGTATATCTCCTGTAAAATTTTCCTTTGTAGCATTTATAAGTCCGTATTTAATTGAGCCCTTCACATGGCTAAGTTCAACCAGATAGTTTTTTGATTGGAACGGCTTGTATTTTGTAATGTTCCCCTCCTTGTCACGCTCTGGCTTCCAGAAAGGAGTGTAAGTTAAAGAGTGCTTTAATAGTGAGTTTTCCGAAATTGTCGGAGCATTATAAGGACGCGTTACTAGTGTTTTTTGAATTGGTAACGTTTGGTTATCTATCTTTAAAAACCCGTCTGCGAACCGCTGTGAATCTTTTTCAAGATAGTTATATGCAAATATGTTTGATTGCGCATACTTGTCTAGCTTATACTTTTCTTCGTTTTGATTGACTAGCTTTTTACTCCAGTCAATTGTGGCACCTCTATCTTTTATTAATTTTTTTATCTGAATAAAGTCATAAGCTAGCTTATTACTTCTTTTTTGAAATATCAAACCAAAATGCTGCATAACATCTTTTACAAAATCTATTTGCCGCATTTCTCCAATAAATGAATTAAATCTAAAATTTAATAAATCATCGTCAGAAGACAATTGTATTTGCATTTCTCTTATGTCTGTGAACTCTGGTGTTGAAACAATTTTTTTGTATATAAAGAGGTGGTTAAAATATAGCTTGTCACCTTTTTTAAGATCAAAAACACCTTGTATAACATAACTGTCTCTGCTGTTTTCTTTTTCTTGAAAAATTACTTTACCTACCCCGCCTCCTGAAACACTCCTTACTCTTATATCTGAACTGATATATTTATCACTTTTTACAACAACTTTTATTGTTGCCTTTAAATGATATTTTTTTGTTTTATTAATTGTTATGAAGTTTCTGTTACCTGTAACTTTTTTATCGAAAACGTAAAGTGTATTTATATCTGAAATTGTGTGTCCTCCGTTAACGGGGTATTGCTGATTTTTCGATAAATAAGTAGTTTTACCAATTGCTTTAATACCTCCGTCATTTAGAGTATCTTTTTCAGAATTGTACCCTCTCTTCATGGAAATTAACAAGTTCTTAAACTTCTCAGATTGGAATACTTCTCCGAAATACTCAATATTCGATTCTTTGAATATCTTATTCCAAAGCGTGTGTACAAAAACGCTGGGTACTTGATAATTGATTTCGATTTCTTTATCGTTAAACTTGCCGAAATCTGAAACTGCATATATGTAACCCTCCTTATTTTTGAAAGAGTTAATATAGTTTTCCCTTGTAACTTGGTGATTTAGATCGCTAAAATCTAATTCATTAATTTTTTTTGAGCCTATTACATCAAAAAGGTAGATGTTTCCACCATACAAATATGCTTTGAAATACTCCTTTCCTTTTTTAGTAACTTTCCCTTTTATTGTGACAACACCATCTGAAATAATCTCAACGCCATTCTCAACGAGCTTGCCTTTTAAAAGTCTGTAAGGTGTAGTTGATACACTTGATACTCCTAGCATACCTAACGCTTTTAAATTATTCGGAGTTATCGGAATTTCAAAAGGATACGAATAGTTTAATTGTCTGTCTTTTGGCTCTCCTATATCGTTAATTTGAAACACTTGTGTTATTCTAGTTCTTCCTAGATCGATTCTATGTTTGTTAATATATAATTCCGTCATAGCGTTTGAGTGTATAAATTAGGAAGAGTTATTTTTATAGGTATATACTGCCCTATTTGCTTGGGTCTTTTTGTAATTCTACCACTTGTTATTTTTACTGTCTTCCAGTCTTTTTTTATATCTGTTAAATACCTGTAATCATTTAATATCTCAACTTTAGGACTTAGGAAGATGGTTTTCAAATAATCAAATTCAATGTTAGACAATGGTTGTGAAAGTATAGTGAAGCCATGCGAAGCTGCTTTTCCTGTGATTGAAAAATTACCGTGCGAATCTTGTAAGTTTTCAAAATTATTTTCAAGATTAGTAATTATTTTATCGCTCAAATTATACATCGCGTGGTCAGGAAACAACCAGTAAGAAAATGCGCCCGACTGATTAAACCATTTTAAATAAACACCTCTTTTTGCATCAACTTTTTTTAGTATGATGGTAAATAACACTTCGTTGTTTGTCTTAAACTCCAGTTCATTATAACCGATATACAACGGTAAGACATCATTTAATGAAATGTTTGATTTTCCATTCGAAACAATTAAACGGTTAACGCCTTTTTTTGCTTTTAGCTTAATTTCGTGCTGTGTCTTTTTGTGGTAAATTTTTATTTCTCTATTCGTATCTGAATAAAAAGCAAGATCGTACGGGTAGCCCTCAAAATACGTCAGATAGGTATAGGGAAAGTTATGTTTTGTTAACGGATACAACTTGTTATCAACTTCATATTTTTGCTCGATGATCTGATCTACTGACTTTAAAAACTTATATACCTTAGTTTCTTTTTCTTCTGTTCCGTCTGTGAATATAATTTTTATTTCTGCTTTTAATTCATGGTGTAAACTTGTGTCATGATAGACTAATTTGCTGTCGTTTAACTCATCATTAAAATTATTTAAGTTATTTAGAGCTTTAGCGATTTGCAAAAAGTTATAACGAAACTCATCGTTTAAATTTGGCGTTAACTCATCTTTTATACCATTAATAGAAATCTCCGAATGACTTAATGTTTTAGTGGTGTTACTCGCTTTATATTTAATAATATTATTGTTGTAGGTGTTTAGCGGTTTGCTATTTGATAAGTCATTTATAAAAATCATTACGCTACCATTTTAAGTTGTTCAATTACTCCGTTTACAAATACTTCTAAGTTTATTTCTTTCACTTGGTCAATTATACCTTGAATTCTTTCGGGTGTTACTACCGATTCCACTAAATCCGTTCCGCCTTGCTGATAATACTTTGTACCCTCTCTAGCTATTTTACGAGCTATCAAAAAAGCTAATGTGCTAACTTTTAAGTTATTTTCAATCGGCTGTATTCCTTTGTCTTGTATCCATTGTTCAATGGCTTGTATCGGTGGCATCTTTCCTTCTTTTCTCCCATATACTAAATACTCTGTATATTTTTCATCTATCACCTTTGTGTTAGATTTCCCGCTTGATTGGGTGTGATTAATTTCCAATGACTTTTCCCAGTTTCCCGAAGCACGCATACCAAGCTCATTGTGTTTTTTTATCAAATCTTCTTTTATTATCTCAAATTCTGCTTTTAAAATATCATCCGTTGTCATAAATACTCTTTGATTTTATAGTTAACTAGGATTCCATCAAAATTTTCACTAAACACGTTAATCGCATCGGTTACGTCAAATCGAACAATTTGCAACTCATCAACACAAATAAGATTGTTTTGAAATTCTTGAAAAGCTTTGTCTAGTTTTGGCTTAATGTGCTTAGTCCATTTGTCACTGTCTTGATTATCATAAGTCTGGTCTAAATCACTTTTAGTAAGTACCATAAAGTATCCAGTGTAATATATTTCACCAGTTGGCATACCGCTATCATTTGAATATTCTGGACTTCGTCTCACTGGATCAAGAAAGAAATAATTTGTATTGTCGTTTTCGCTTTCTGTTTCTATTAGGTTTTGAAAGTCTCGACGACCGTAATAAAACTGCCAACCTAAACCCTTTGTTATTTCTCTTAATTTATCAACTAGATTCATTTGTTGCTTATTAGATTGTTATAGTTTTTGTCAATTTCATTAACTGTTTTCTCATGGTACAGAATAGAAAATACAAGTCGATAACTCCACTGCTGCACCTCTGTTGGAGACTTGCCGAATTGCTTACCTAACGCTATAAGTGTGTTTAACTCACCAAATACATTAAGTTTTTTAATTCCCGCTTGAATTAATTTGCCGTTTGGTTTTGAATTTAAAACCTGTTCTTTTTTTAGTATTACTTTAATTTCTTGCTTGATCCAGTTAAAGGCGTGGTAAAAATCAACTACGGAAATCCTATACACTTGTCTTTTTTTTAGGTTAAAAACCTTGCACAACATTTCTATGATGCTTTCAAAATTTGGACTTTGAACAGTTCCAATAATTGCCCTTACTTCTCCATAAGAAAAACTTTGAATTTTCTTCGCTCTGTTGCCTTTTAAGACTGGTTTCGGGTTTAAGTATTTTAACACGTTGTGATACTCTTCAAATCCCTCTTCTAAAGCGAAAAAGGCTTTTATTGATATATTTTTTAACTCGCTACACATAAACACTAAATTTCTTTTTAGGTTTCAAATCGAATATTTCGTTAATCATAAGACCATCCAACAAATCAGGACTTTCACCATTCAAATACTTTTGTTTCATTTCGTCCTTTCTTATTAGTTTCTCCGCTTCTTCGTCTATTTTCTTAGCTTTTTTTATTGCTTTTCTTTCGAACATTAGACGTTGTCTAACCGTCATTTTATCGTTATACATGGTACTGGCAACTTTTTCAGAAATAAATAATTCATTTCTCCCTACTCGTTCACCTGATAAATAATAACATTGAGCTTTTAAATTTTTGAATTTTCGTCCGTCTTTCGTTTTGATGAATTGTGAAGCATTATCAAACGCTATTGAATTGGGAATAAAAGCGTTTTCACTTCCTCCGATAAACGCACCTACCCCGTTTGCGTCATAAGCTACTTTTCTGTTTGGTACGTTGTATTTTTTTTGCATTGCTTTAATTGCGTCTATTACATCCTTTCCGCTAGATTTATCTATGATTTTAATATCCATCCAGCGATGACCCTCGAAGTAATTTATAATCAACTTATCGCTTCCCATCATAGCCACGTCGACTGTAATACGTTTGTCTCCGCTACTTACAAAATCATTGGTAAAAACGTCTTTAAATGAATTATACTGATATATATCTTGTGGGTTGATTGATACTTTCCAATTACCATCGAGCAGCATTTTTCGATTGTCTTCGCTCTGTGATGCTAGGTTTGCTAAGTATTGAGGATTTACACTTAATAATTCTTTATTTTCATAAACTGAGCCGCCAACAAAGGTTAACGACTTAACAAAATTTTCTGGAGCTATACCCGCTTTTTCAGATAATGGTATTATATAATATGAAGCCTTTTTAATACACTCTTCAATTGTGTCCCCCCAAATCATCGAATCGCCATCCTTACAAAAATATCTTACAACACCTTGTCGCTCTGGAATAGGAAAACCGTCTTCGCTGATCCACCAATTTATAAGTTCGTATACCCAACTGTCAGGGTCGGGATTGCAGGTGGCTCTAACATAAGGCTTCACCCCGCACGTTGATCTATTACGTGACAACAAATAAAAAAACGTTTCTTTTGAAAAATGCGTTAATTCGTCGAATCCAATAAAAGTAATTTGTGATCCTTGCCAAGCTGTTACGTTTTTCTCATGCTCAAGATGACTAAATTTAATTTTAGAGCCTTTTGGAAAAGTCCAGCTTAAAAGTGTTTGGTTTGGTTTTGCGTTTACGTACGGATATATTTTTTTGCTCTCATCCCACAAACCGCCTTGTGCTGTTATCTGTGGGGTCGTTCTTCGAAATATCACACCTCCGAAATCTGGATTGTGTATATCACGTAAAGGGTCTAGCAGTAAAGAAAATGTTTTTCCTGCTCCTGCTGCTCCACCTCCGATGACTATATCCGCCGACGAACTTAGCGCGGTCATTTGGTAACCATCTTGTGGATATATATTCTTAACGGCCATTATCAGGCAAATTAAAAATGACAACATTGTTCTTCTCTTTCTGTCTATTATGTTCTTCATATCCACCTAAGTATTTCATTAGTTTATCAATTGCCCCCTCTTTATTTAGTGTCTTTACTTTTTTTACTTCTCCGTCTCCGTTTAGTGTTTGTTCAGTTTCTATGCTTCCAATTGCTTGTCTTATATTTTTTGGCACTTCGCGAATCGGTTTTAACTGTCCATCTTCGTCGTATATCTCTGCTATATCAAATCTGGCGATGTTTGCTAGTATAGACACACATTCGTCAACTGTTATTTTGTTTCTTTCTTGTATATCTTTTTGAAGTTCTGATATATAGTTTTGAATATCTGGTTTTGACAAGTTCTCCGAAGCGATACGGTTTGCTGATTTTTTTGAATAACCTGCACGTATTGCGGCTTGTGTTCCGTTTAGATCGATAAGGTATTCCTCGCAAAATCGTTTTTGCTTATCTCTTAATTTTTTATGTTCTTTTTTACTTGCCAATTTCTTATCGTTTATTTATCTAATACATCGTTACCAAAAATTTTTTGCAGCCCTC